>NZ_JARUBP010000001.1:0-1327210 GCF_029626225.1 Asanoa sp. WMMD1127 | reverse complement strand
CGCCCTCAACGCCTACAAAGGCCCGACCTGGCCGGTCCGCGAACTCTTCCTGATGCGCAGCCATCTGGGTCCGAACCCGACCTATGAACGCCTGACAAACTGGCTGCTCTAAGGCGGACCTTGGTGCCCTTGACTGTGTCCGACGAGGAGATTCCTGAGGAGGACCGGGGTTCGGGGCAGAGCCCCGAGAACGTTGGGGGCGCTGCCCCCAACCCCCCGACCCGGACTGCAGAGACCCACGTAGGGAAGGGCGGGCGGGTCCCCTTGCCGGCCTTCGCGAAAAGCAATCAAGGTTTCCGGCCGGCGACAAGGTCGTTCGTCCGTTGGGCGCTCCACCTTGTCACCGGCCGGAAACCTTGATCACCGGGCTACGCCCGGCAAGGGGACCCGCCCTTTACCAAGCCCAGGCTTCTGGAGCTGGACCACCCTTGCCCTGGGCTGGGAAGAGCTCGTCCAGCTTCGCCAGGGTCTTCTTGTCCAGTTCGACCTCGACTGCTGCCGCTGCTGAGTCGAGTTGTTGCATCGTCCGTGGCCCGATGATCGGGGCCGTGACGCCCGGGCGTGAGAGCAACCACGCCAGGGCGACTTCGCTTGGGTCGTGGCCCAGGTCGGCGCAGAGTTTCTCGTAGGCCTCGATCGACTCGCGGTAGTTTTCCAGGTCTTCCGCCGCGCGCCCTTCCTTCCCGCGGCTGGCCTGGCCCGCGGCCATCTTGCGGAGCACGCCGCTGAGCAGGCCGCCGTGCAGCGGCGACCAGGGGATGATGCCGATGCCGTAGTGCTGCGCCGCGGGTATGAGCTCGAGCTCTGGCCCGCGCGCCACCAGGTTGTAGAGGCATTGTTCCGAGACCAGGCCGAAGAAGTTGCGGCGCGCTGCCGACTCCTGGGCCTGGGCCAGGTGCCAGCCGGCGAAGTTGGACGATCCGACGTAGACGACCTTGCCCTGGGCGACCAAGGTCTCCATCGCCTGCCAGATCTCCTCCCACGGCGTCGTGCGGGAGACGTGGTGCATCTGGTAGAGGTCGATCGTGTCGGTCTGCAGGCGGCGCAGCGAGTCCTCGCAGGCCCGCACGATGTGCCGGGCCGACAGGCCCTGCTCGTTGGGCCATTCGCCCATGCGGCCGTAGACCTTGGTGGCGAGCACGACCTTGTCGCGGCGGCCGCCGCCCTGGGCCAGCCAGCGGCCGATGATCTGCTCGGTGACGCCTTCGCCCAGCTTCCAGCCGTAGACGTTGGCGGTGTCGAAGAAGTTGACGCCGAGGTCGAGCGCGCGGTCCATGATGGCGAAGCTGTCGGCCTCGTTGGTCTCCGGGCCGAAGTTCATCGTGCCCAGGCAGAGCCGGCTCACCTTCAGGCCCGTGCGGCCCAGGTTCGTGTATTCCATGAAGCCCACCCTGCCACCGGTGGGCGGCGGGCGAAACTCAGGAGGACTCGCGCTGCGGCGCGCTGCCGAAGAGCACGTCGTCCCAACTCGGCAGGCGCTTGCGCGGCTTGCCCGCCGGGTCGTTCTGCTCGGTGCCGCCGTTGCCGGCGGTGCGCCGCGGGCGGAGCACCGCGAGCGACGGCACGGCCGGGACCTCCTTGGGGAGGTCGGCGTCGTCGTCGAACGCCGAACCGGCGCCGCCACCGAGCAGCGCGGCCGCGCCACCGCGGCGCGGCTCGGACGGGCCCGCGTCGAGGCCGCGGCCGGGCGGGGTGAGCGGGCGGTCGAGCGAGGCGAGCAGGGCGTCGCGGCCGGCGCGGATCGCGTCGCGTGGGGCTCGGGGCTCGGTCGGAGCGGACGGCAGGCCGTGGCCGCCGCGGGCCGGCTCCGTGCGGGACGGGCCGGGCAGCGCGTGGCCGCCGCGTTCGGGCGTCACCGGCTCCTGGCCGAGCAGCGGCTGCGGGCGCTCGGTGCACAGGTATTGCGCCATGTCGTCGTGTGGGGTGACGACCTGGCGGGCCCGGTCGAGGTCCCACATGGCCTGGGCGGTGGCCTTGCCGGACGGCCAGGTGGCGACGATGCGCCACGTGCCGTCGTCGCGGCGGTAGGCGTCCCAGGAGATCTTCTCGGCGTCGATGCCGTGCTGGCCCAGCCGGGCGTCGACCACCTCGGCCAGGGGCGCGCCCTTCTCGGACGTCTTCAGGCGGGTGCGTCGGGCGTGCTGGGCGAGCATCGCCCGCTCCTGGAGCACCGGGCCGGCGTAGCGCAGCACGCGGTCGACCGGCACACCGGCGATGCGGGCGACCTCGTCGGCCGAGTCGCCGCTGCGGATGCGGGCCTGGATGTCGCGTGGAGAAAGGGACGGCGCCTGGTCACCGAAGTGGCCGGCTCCGCTGACCGCCGCGGACGCGGTGTCGCCGTGCAGCACACCGTTGATCCGCTCGTCGAGTGGGAGCGCCAGGAGGCGGCCCACCTCGTCGGCGAGCACCATTGCCTGGCCGTCCTCGGAGAGGGCGACGAAGCGTACAGGCCGCATCGCGTTGCCTCCGTCCCGCTGAGCTGGCCGACGATCCCGACCACAGTCGAGACGCTTCGCCACACGGTAGCCCACTACCACCCCGGCGCACCGCTAGGCACGCCGGGGTGTCGGGCGAAGAAACGTTAGAGCCGCTCGAGAACGTAGTCGATCGAGGCGGTCAGGGCCTCGACGTCGGAGGGCTCGATGGCCGGGAAGAGCGCCACCCGCAGCTGGTTGCGGCCGAGCTTGCGGTAGGGCTCCGTGTCGACGATGCCGCTGGCCCGCAGCGCCTTGGCGATGGCGCCGGCGTCGACCTCGTCCACGAAGTCGATCGTGGCGACCACGTTGGAGCGCAGGCCGGGGTCCGACACGAACGGGGTGGCCACCGACGAGCGCTCGGCCCAGCCGTAGATCACGCCGGCGCTCTCCGCGGTGCGCTTGGCCGCCCAGGAGAGGCCGCCGTGCGCGTTCATCCAGTCGGTCTGCTCGGCGGCCAGGAAGATCGTGGCCAGGGCCGGCGTGTTGTAGGTCTGCTCGAGGCGCGAGTTGTCGATCGCCGTCACCAGGTCGAGGAACGCCGGGATGTAGCGGCCCGACTGCTTGACCTCCTGCGCCCGGGCCAGCGCGGCCGGCGACATGAGGGCGATCCACAGGCCGCCGTCGGAGGCGAACGCCTTCTGCGGCGCGAAGTAGTAGACGTCGGCCTCGCGCGGGTCGACCTCAAGCCCGCCGGCGCCGGAGGTGGCGTCGACCAGCAGGAGCGCGCCCGGGTCGGCGCCGGGGACCCGCCTGATCGGCACGGCGACGCCGGTCGAGGTCTCGTTGTGGGGCGTGCCGTAGACGTCGACACCGGCCTCGGCGACCAGGCCCGGCGCGCTGCCCGGCTCGGCCTTGCGCACGGTCGGGTCCGAGAGGAACGGCGCGGCCTTGGCCGAGGCGGCGAACTTGGCGCCGAACTCGCCGAAGCTGGCAAACTGGGCCTTGTCCTGGATGAGGCCGAACGTCGCGACCTCCCAGAAGGCGGTCGTGCCGCCGTTCGAGATGATCACCTCGTAGCCCTCGGGCAGCGCGAAGAACTGGGCGATGCCTTCGCGGAGGCGCTTGACCTGGTCGCGGACCGTCTTCTGCCGGTGGGACGTGCCGAGGTAACTCGTGGCGACCTGGCTGAGGGCGGAGACCGCCTCCGGCCGAACCTTGGACGGGCCGCAGCCGAACCGTCCGTCGGCGGGCTTGATCTCGTCAGGAATCCGGATGCTGGTCACGTCAGCCACGAATAGATCCTTTGGTCGCGCACGGGATGGAAAGCCGGCGGCGCTGCCGAACTTTCATACTTTCATCCCAACGACCGCCCACGCCCCGCAGTCTCATGACCCAGGGCGTGAGCCCACCCACACCGGTCACTCGTGCGGTATCTGGTCCCAGCCTTCGACCTCGGTGGGCTTGCGCGGGCCCGGGCCGACGTAGTTGGCCGACGGGCGGACCAGCCGCTGCAGCGCCTTCTGCTCCATGATGTGCGCGCTCCAGCCGGCGGTGCGGGCGCAGGTGAACATCGAGGTGAACATGTGCGGCGGCACCTCGGCGAAGTCCAGCACCACGGCCGACCAGAACTCGACGTTGGTGGCCAGCACCCGGTCGGGCCGGCGGGCCTGCAGCTCTTCGAGGGCGGCCTTCTCCAGCGCCTCGGCCACCTCGAAGCGCGGCGCGCCGAGCTCCTTGGCGGTGCGCCGCAGCACGCGGGCGCGCGGGTCCTCGGCCCGGTAGACGCGGTGCCCGAAGCCCATCAGCCGCTCGCCGCGGTCGAGTACGCCCTTGACGTAGCCCTCCGCGTCGCCGCTGCGCTCGACGGCCTCGATCATCCCGAGTACGCGCGACGGCGCGCCGCCGTGCAGCGGGCCGGACAGCGCCCCGATGCCGGAGGAGATGCAGGCCGCGGCGTCGGCGCCGGTCGAGGCGACCACCCGGCAGGTGAAGGTGGAGGCGTTCATGCCGTGCTCGGCGGCCGAGATGAAGTAGGCGTCGACGGCCTTGACGTGCCGCGGGTCCGGGTCGCCGCGCCAGCGCTTCATGAACCGCTCGACGATCGTGGCCGCCTTGTCGATCTCCTTCTGCGGCACGGCCGGCAGGCCCAGCCCGCGGGCCGACTGCGCGACGAAGGACAGCGCGGTCACCGACACCCGGGCCAGGTCCTCGCGGGCCTGGGCGTCGTTGATGTCGAGCAGCTGCGACAGCCCCCAGTACGGCGCGAGCATCGCCACCGCCGACTGCACGTCGACCCGGATGTCGCCCGAGTGCACCGGCACCGGGAACGGCTCGGCCGGCGGCAGCCCGGGCCCGAACCGGCCGTCGACGAGCAACGCCCACACGTTGCCGAAGCTGACCTGGCCGATGAGATCTTCGATGTCGACACCGCGGTAGCGCAGCGCGCCACCTTCCTTGTCGGGCTCGGCGATCGTGGTCTCGAAGGCGACGACGCCCTCCAACCCCGGCTTGAAGTCGGACATTTCGCCCTCCCGCCTATGCGCCCCGCAACATTTCGGCGCCTTAGCTACCACTCAGGTTTCGTATTCGTGTCATCTTGCCTGCTGGGTCTCCGCGTGCGCGAGCACAGCCCGCAACTCGGAGCGCCGCCGAACACCGCATATCACCGCTTAACGCGTGCACGAGGATGAGGACGTGACCGGAGACACACCCGACCTGGCGCGCATGCGCCGGGACTACGCCACCCAAGGGCTGGACGTCGCCGACCTCGCGCCGGGCTGGCCGGAGCAGTTCGACCGGTGGTTCGCCGACGCCATGACGGCGCAGCTGCCCGAGCCCAACGCGATGGTGCTCTCGACCGCCGACACGAGCGGGCGGCCGAGCTCGCGGACCGTGCTGCTCAAGGGCGTCGATGCGCGCGGCTTCGTGTTCTACACCAACTACGAGTCGCGCAAGGGCGGTGAGCTGCGGGCCAACCCGTACGCCGCGCTGCTCTTCCCCTGGCACCCGATCATGCGGCAGGTCGCCGTGCGGGGCGAGGTCGTCGAGGTCGACCGGGTGGAGACGGAGACCTACTTCGCGAGCCGGCCGCGCCCCTCGCAGATCGCGGCGTGGGCGAGCCCACAGTCCCGGGTGCTGCCGGACCGCGAAGCGCTCGACGAGCGGTACGCGGCCACCGAGCGCCGGTTCCCCGAGGAGTCGGCCATCCCGGCGCCGCCGCACTGGGGCGGCCTGCGGGTGGTGCCCGAGACGGTCGAGTTCTGGCAGGGGCGAGGAGGCCGGCTGCACGACCGGCTGCGTTACCGTCGGACCGACCAAGGAGAGTGGATCATCGAACGCCTGGCACCGTGACCGACGCCCCTGACAAGCCGCGCCGCCGCTGGGCCATCGACCTCCGACCGCTCGCCACGCCCAGCTACCGCCGGATGTGGCTCGGCACCGCCTTCTCCAACTACGGCTACCAGTTCACCGCCGTGGCCGTGCCCGTCGAGATGTACGCGCTGACCGAGAAGTCGCTCTGGGTGGGCCTGCTCGGCATCGCGGCGCTCGTACCCCTGCTGGTCTTCGGGCTCTGGGGTGGCGCGCTGGCCGACGCGATGGACCGCCGCCGGCTGCTGATCGCGGGCTCCCTGGTGATGTGGCTGGGCACCCTCGGCTTCCTGGTGCAGTCGCTGGCGCAGTGGGACAACCCGTGGCTGCTGCTGGTCTTCACCGCCGTGCAGTCGTGCGCGTTCGCGGTGACCAACCCGACGCGCAACGCGATCATCCCGCGGCTGGTGCCGGCCAACCTCGTGCCCTCCGCGAACACGCTCTCGTTCACGACCGGCGAGGCCGCCGTGGTGCTCGGCCCGCTCAGCGTCGGCGTGATCCTCGCGAGCTGGGACCTGCACACCGCGCTGCCCATCGCGTACGGCGTCGACGCGCTGCTGTTCACCGTCGGCCTGTGGTCGACCCTGCGGCTGCCGCCGATCCCGCCCGCGGCCGGCCAGGCGGTCACGGCCGGGCTGCGCAGCGTGGTCGAGGGCTTCCGCTACCTGGCCGGTGCGCCGGTGCTCCTGCTCTCCTTCGCCATCGACATCATCGCGATGACGATCGCCATGCCGCGGGCGCTTTTCCCCGAGATCTCGGCCGAGCGGTTCGGTGGTGGGGCGGCGGTCGGCTGGCTGTTCAGCGCGATCGCGATCGGCTCGGTGCTCGGCGGGCTCACCTCCGGCTGGATCGGCCGGGTCCGGCGGCAAGGCCTGGCGCTGGTCGGCGCGGTCGTCGCCTGGGGCGCGCTGGTCGGCCTGGCCGGCTTCGCGCACAGCCTGTGGCTGATGGTGGTGGTGCTGGCCCTGGCCGGCGCGGCCGACCTGGTCAGCGCCGTCTTCCGGCACTCGATCCTGCTGGTCTACGCGCCCGACCACCTGCGCGGCCGGCTGCAGGGCGTGATGACCGTCGTGGTCGCCGGCGGGCCGCGGCTGGGCGACCTGCGGGCCGGCGGCACCGCCGCGATCTGGGGCGCCGGGGTCGCGTTCAGCGGTGGCGGGTTCGTCGCGGCGGGCCTCGCGATCGCGCTCGCGCTGGTCTTCCCGGCGCTCACCCGCTATCGCAGCCCGGACCCCGAGCCGGACCCGCGGCCCGCCGCCGCGCCGGAACCGATATCGTCCGGCCCATGACCAACCGCACCGCCCCGCCCAAGTCCGGAACACAGTGGACGATCGCCGCCGACGGCCAGGAGGCCGTCGTGGTGGAGGTCGGCGGTGGGCTGCGCGCCTATCGCGCCGGCGGGGTCGACTACCTCGACGGGTACGCCGAGGACGAGCTGCCACCGGGCAGCTCGGGCCAGATCCTGGCGCCGTGGCCGAGCCGGATCCGCGACGGCCGCTACACCTTCGCCGGCGAGGCGCAGCAGCTGCCGATCACCGAGCCCGCCCGGCACAACGCCATCCACGGCCTGGTCGCCTGGCAGCGCTGGCGGCTGGTCGAGCACACCGACAGCGCGGTGCTGGTCGAGTGCGACCTGCCGGCCCAGGTCGGCTACCCGTGGCAGCTCAACCTGCGCACCCGCTACAGCCTCGGCCCGGACGGGCTGCGCATCGACCACGAGGTGACCAACATCGGGGCCGACGCCGCGCCGTTCGGCCTGGCCGCCCACCCGTACTTCCGGCTGCCCGGCACCGCCCTCGACGACCTCATGGTGACCGTGCCGGGCCGCAGCCGGGTGCTCTTCGACGCCCGCCTGCTCCCGATCGGCGCGGCCAAGGTCAGCGGTGGCGACCACGACTTCACCGTGCCGCGGCGGCTCGGCGCCCAGGTGCTCGACAACGCGTTCGGCGACCTCGACCGTGACCCGGACGGCACCTCGGCGGTGGTCATCTCCGACGGCGACCGGACGCTGCGGGTGTGGGCCGGCGAGCAGTTCAAGTGGTGGGTGGTGTTCACCTCCGACACGCTGCACGGCGACCGCCACCGGCGGGCCATGGCGATCGAGCCGCAGACCTGCCCGCCGGACGCGTTCCGGTCGGGCCACGACGTCGTCGTGCTGGCGCCGGGCGACACCTGGTCGGCGAGCTGGGGGGTCCAGGTCTCGCGGGCCGGCTGATAGGTTGCTCAACCAGCCAGCGGGGAGGCTTGGGATGGAGTTCGGCGACGTCGTGCGCAAGCGGCGGATGGTGCGCAACTACGACCCCGACCGGCCGGTGCCGCCCGCCGTCGTCGACCGCCTGCTCGACCACGCGATCCGCGCGCCGTCGGCGGGCTTCTCCCAGGGCTGGGGCTTCCTGGTGCTCGACGAGCCGGCCGACCGCGACGCGTTCTGGGCCGCCACGACCCCGGACGGCTGGGCGCCCACCGGCTGGCTCGCGGGCATGCGCCGGGCGCCGCTGATCGTGGTGCCGCACTCCAACCGGTCCGCCTACCTCGACCGTTACGCCGAGCCAGACAAGGGCTGGACCGACCGCGACCCGGGCCGCTGGCCGGTGCCGTACTGGGACATCGACACGGGCATGGCGGCGCTGCTGATGCTGCTCACGGCCGTTGACGAGGGGCTCGGCGCCTGCTTCTTCGGTATCCCCGGGCAATGCGTCGACACCTACCGCGCGGCCTTCGACGTGCCCGCGGAAATGACTCCGATCGGGGCAGTTACGGTCGGCTACCGGGCACCCGATCGGCGGTCGCCGTCACTGAAAAGAGGCCGGCGTCCTGTTGATCAGGTGGTGCACCGGGGACGCTGGTGATCGGCCAGGAGCCTTATCGTTGCGCGGGTCGATAGGCTGAGCCAGCTGGCGGAGCGCCACCTAGCCGAGAGAGGAGCGGCGCGTGATCTTCAAGTCGGTGCGTGACGGCCGCCCCTACCCGGAGCACGGCTTGACCCTCAAGCAGTGGTCGGAGATCCCGCCGCGGCCGCTGCGGCTCGACCAGCTCATCACCACCAAGCGCGAGCTCGCCCTCGACAAGCTGCTGGCCGAGGACTCGACGTTCTACGGCGACCTGTTCCCGCACGTCGTGCAGTGGCACGGCGGCCTTTATCTCGAGGACGGCCTGCACCGGGCGCTGCGGGCGGCGCTCCAGCAGCGCAACCAGATCCACGCCCGGGTGCTGGTGCTGCCCACCGAATAGGGTGAGCGGCATGGACCGCGTCGCCCCGCTGGAACTGCTGGACCTCGACGGCAATCTTTCCGCCGACGACCGCGACATGCGCGCCGTCGTGCGTCAGGTGGTCGACGAGCGCGTCCGGCCGCACGTCGCCACCTGGTACGAGGAGGGCCGCGTGCCGGTCCGCGAGCTGGCCGCCGAGTTCGGCAAGCTCGGCCTGCTCGGCATGCACCTGACCGGCTACGGCTGCGCCGGGGCCAGCGCCACCGCGTACGGCCTGGCCTGCCTGGAGCTCGAGGCCGGTGACTCGGGCGTCCGCTCGCTGGTCTCCGTGCAGGGTTCGCTGGCCATGTTCGCGATCCACCGCTACGGCTCCGAGGAGCAGCGGCAGCGGTGGCTCCCGCCGATGGCGACCGGCGAGGCGATCGGCTGTTTCGGCCTGACCGAGCCCGACCACGGCTCCGACCCGGCCGGGATGACCACCCGGGCCCGCCGCGACGGCACCGACTGGATGCTGACCGGCGGCAAGATGTGGATCACCAACGCGCCGGTCGCCGACGTGGCCGTGGTCTGGGCCCGCACCGACGAGGGCATCCGCGGGTTCGCGGTGCCGATGGACACGCCCGGGGTCACGGCCCGGGAGATCAAGCACAAGATGTCGCTGCGCGCCTCGTCGACCGGCGAGATCGTGCTCGACGACGTGCGGCTGCCCGGCGACGCCCAGCTGCCCGGCGCCGAAGGGCTCAAGGCCCCGCTGTCGTGCCTCACCGAGGCGCGCTTCGGCATCGTCTGGGGCGCGCTCGGCGCGGCCCGCGACTGCCTCGAGACGGCGATCGCCTACGCGGTCGACCGCGAGCAGTTCGGCCGCCCGATCGCCGGCTTCCAGCTCACCCAGGCCAAGCTCGCCGACATGGCGGTGGAGCTGCAGAAGGGTTACCTGCTGGCGCTGCATCTGGGCGCGCTGGCCGACGCCGGCCGGCTGCGGCCGGAGCAGGTCAGCGTCGGCAAGCTCAACAACGTGCGCGAGGCCATCGCCATCGCCCGGCAGTGCCGCACGATCCTCGGCGCCAACGGGATCAGCGGCGAGTACCCGGTGCTGCGGCACGCCAACAACCTCGAGAGCGTGCTCACCTACGAGGGCACGAGCGAGGTGCACCAGCTGGTCGTCGGCCAGAAGTTGACAGGGGTGTCCGCCTTCGTTTAGCGGTGGCGGCCATCGGGGAAACTGTTCGCAGAAGGACGGTGAGGTGGACATATGACCGAGACGGAGCCCACCCGCGAGTACCCCGAGGTCAACACCAGGACCGACGAGCGACAGCCCGCCGATCCGGCCTACGACCAGGAGCCGAGCCGGCCACCCCGGTGGCGCGGTCTCATCTGGCTGGCCGCGATCGTCGTCGTGCTGGTCGCCGGCGGCTTCGCGCTCAAGGCGGCCGACCTGCTGCCGAACTGGCGCAACCCGTTCGCCCAGGAGACGACCGACCGCAGCCAGCCGCCACTGCTCAAGTCGATCCAGGACCTGAGCCGCTACGTCGCGGCGGAAGGCAACTTCCAGGTCATCGTCGACAAGCAGACGAGCCGCGACAACATCCCCGAGTTCCTGCTCAACGAGCGCACCTTGTTCGTCGGGGTGGGCACGGTCGAGGCCTACGTCGACTTCGGCCAGCTGGCCGAGGGCGCGATCGTCGAGTCGCCCGACGGCAAGTCGGTCGAGGTCAAGCTGCCCGCGCCGCAGCTCGGCGAGGTCAACCTCAACACGCAGGACAGCTACGTCTTCGCCGAGGAGCGCGGGCTGGCCAACCGGTTGGGTGACCTGATCAAGCGCGACCCCAACCAGCAGCAGGAGATCTACACGCTCGCCGAAGAGAAGATCAAGGCGGCCGCGGTCGACAGCGGCCTGCAGGAGCGGGCCCGGGCCAACACCAAGACGATGCTCGAGGGCATGCTCCGCTCCCTCGGCTACACGACCGTCACCATCACCTACACGACGCCGTGACGACGCGAAGGGGGCCCCGCGTCGATGCGGGGCCCCCTTCGCCGTTGTCGGTCAGGCGTGCGCGGGGTAGCGGCGCTCGTCGGGCATCAGGACCCAGAGCACGATGTACGCGAGCACCTGCGGGCCCGGCAGCAGGCAGGAGATCAAGAACAGCAGGCGCATCGTGTTGGGGCGCATCCCGAAGCGGCGGGCGAGGCCGCTGCACACGCCGGCGATCCATCGGTCGTCACGGGGGCGAACGAGTCTGGCGCTCATCTGTAAGTCCCTTTCCCGTCAATCGGTCCTGATACAACGGTAGAAACAGGCAGCCAGGCCGCCCTCGGTCCGTGGAGGGATTCCGGCCACCCGCTTCCCGTAGGGATTACCCCGATTGCGCGCGTATGCTCGCCCGCGGCGGCAGGGAGAATGGAGCACCCCGGTGATCAGCGCTTTCGACCTGTTCTCGGTCGGTATCGGACCGTCGAGTTCGCACACGGTCGGCCCCATGCGGGCGGCGCGCACGTTCGTGGCCGGCCTGGCCGGCGACGACCTGCTGCGGGACACCGCCCGGGTCCGGGCCGAGCTGTTCGGCTCGCTCGGCGCCACCGGCCACGGGCACGGCAGCGACCGGGCCGTCGTGCTCGGCCTGGCCGGCGAGACGCCCGAAGAGGTCGACACCGACGCGGTGCCCAAGCTGATCACGCGTACCGCCGAAGGCCGGCGGCTGGCCCTGCTCGGCCGGCACGAGGTCGACTTCGACCCGGCGGAGGACGTGGTCCTGCACCGCCGCCGCTCCCTGCCCTACCACCCCAACGGCATGACGTTCGCGGCCTTCGACGCGGCCGGTGGGACGCTGCGCGAGCGCACCTACTACTCGGTCGGCGGCGGGTTCGTCGTCGACGAGGAGGCGGCCGGCGCCGACCGGATCAAGCCGGACACGACCCCGGTCCGCTACCCGTTCAGCACCGGCGCGGAGCTGCTGGCCCGCACGGCCGAGGCCGGTGGCTCGATCTCCGACGTGATGCTCGCCAACGAGCTGTCGTGGCGCACCGAGCAGGAGGTACGCGTTGGCCTGCTGGACATCTGGCGGGTCATGCGCGAGTGCGTCGAGCGCGGCTGCGAGCGGGACGGCACGCTGCCCGGCGGGCTCAAGGTCCGCCGCCGGGCCGCCGAGCTGCACCGCAAGCTCCGCTCCGAGCTGGCCGGGGACCCGTTGCGGGTGATGGACTGGGTGACCCTTTTCGCGCTGGCCGTCAACGAGGAGAACGCGGCCGGCGGCCGGGTCGTCACCGCGCCCACCAACGGCGCCGCCGGCATCATCCCGGCCGTTCTGCACTACTACACCCGGTTCGTGCCCGAGGCGACCGCCGACGGTGTGGTCCGGTTCCTGCTGGCCGCCGCGGCGATCGGCGTGCTCTTCAAGGAGAACGCCTCGATCTCCGGCGCCGAGGTCGGTTGCCAGGGCGAGGTCGGCTCGGCCTGCTCGATGGCCGCCGCCGGCCTGGCCGAGGCGCTGGGCGGCACGCCGGAGCAGGTGGAGAATGCCGCCGAGATCGGCATGGAGCACAACCTGGGCCTGACCTGCGACCCGGTGGGCGGTCTCGTGCAGATCCCGTGCATCGAGCGCAACGCCGTGGCCAGCATCAAGGCGATCACCGCGGCCCGGCTCGCGCTGCGCGGCGACGGTGTGCACCACGTCTCGCTGGACAAGGTCATCAAGACCATGCGGGAGACCGGCGCGGACATGAAGGTCAAATACAAGGAAACGGCCCGGGGCGGTCTGGCGGTCAACGTCATCGAATGCTGATCTTGGCCACCGGCGTACCGCTGCGGTTCTGAGACAGTTTTACTGGCTGCTAACCTATGGCGCGTCAGCGGCCCGCGTCGGCGTTCGCAGCCGCCGCGACGCGCGCGTCGCTATGGCAGCCCGCGCAGACGTTCGCAGCTGACCGCCGATGGGTTGCTCATCGGGTGAGAAACGCAGGTGGAGGCGGCTGTGACATCGAGCGTGGTGACGTTGTGGGAAAACCGCAACGCCTTGGGGCTGCTGGTCCGACGCGATCTCGCGGTGAAATACCAGCAGTCCTTCCTTGGTTACCTGTGGTCACTGATCGAGCCGCTCGGCGTCGCCGCGATCTACTGGTTCGTCTTCGGTGTCCTCTACGGCACGGGTTCCGACCGCCATCTCGGTGACGCGAACAACTCGTACCCGCTGTTCCTCATCACCGGGATTTTCGCCTGGTCGTGGGCGAACGCCGCGATGGGCGAGGCGACCAGCGCGCTCACCGGCCAGGCCCGCTTGATCACCACGATGAAGGTGGCCCGCCAGGTCTTCCCGATCGGTCGGGTGCTCGGCCGGTTCGCCGAGTTCCTCGCCGGCCTGCCGATCCTGATCATCCTGGCCATCGTCTTCGGCGAGCTGCACTTCGACTGGCAGCTCCTCGCGCTGCCCCTCGCGGTGATCATGCAGACCGTCTTCCTGACCGGCCTGGCGCTGCTGCTCTCGTCGCTCAACGTGCTGCTCCGCGACGTCGAGAAGCTGATGCGGCTCGGCCTGCGGGTGCTGTTCTACGCGACGCCGATCATCTATCCGTTGGCCATGGTCCGCAACGCGGACATGCCCGGCTGGGTCAAGGACGCCTACGAGCTCAACCCGCTGGTCGGCATCATGGAGCTCTACCACGCCGTCTGGTACCCGGAGATGTTCCCGAGCGCCCCGCTGCTCGCCGTCACCACCGGTGTCAGCCTCGTCCTGTTGGTCGGCGGCTGGTGGGTGTTCCGCCGCCTCGAACCCGCCGTGCTCAAGGAGCTGTGATGACCACCCCGATCATCGAGGCCGAGGGCCTCGGCGTGCGGTTCGTCCGCAACCGGCGGCGGCAGCTGCGGATCCGCGAGATGTTCATCCACCGCGGCGGGCGCCAGCCCAACCCGGGCGAGTTCTGGCCCCTGCGCGATGTCAACTTCCAGGTCAACGCCGGTGACGCGCTCGGCATCATCGGCCGCAACGGCACGGGCAAGAGCACGCTGCTGCGGCTGATCGCCGGCGTGCTGATCCCCGACGAGGGCCGGATCACCGTGCGGGGCCGGGTCGCGCCGCTGCTCGAGCTCTCCGCGGGCTTCTCCAACGACCTCACCGGCCGGGAGAACGTGCACCTGGTCGGCTCGCTGCACGGCCTGTCCGGCAACTTCCTGAAGAAGCACTTCGACGAGATCGTCGACTTCGCCGGCGACCAGGTGAGCAAGGCGATCGACACCCCGGTGCGGCACTACTCGTCGGGCATGAAGGTCCGGCTCGGCTTCTCGGTGATCGCCCAGCTGACCCACCCGATCCTGCTGGTCGACGAGGTCATGGCCGTCGGTGACGCCGAGTTCCGCAAGAAGTGCTACGCCACCATCGAGCGGCTGCTCGCCGAGGGCCGCACGCTGGTGCTGGTCTCGCACAACGAGCCCGACCTGACCCGGTTCTGCAACCGGGGCCTCTACTTCAACGAGGGCAAGCTGATCACGGACGGCACCGTGCACGACGCCCTCGACGCCTACAACTCGGTGGTCCGCGCGTGACCGTAGCCGTCCTCCTGCCGGGTCCCGATCCGGCGCTGACGGATCGGCTCGCCACGCAACTCCGCGCCGCCGGCGCCCGCGAGGTCCGGGACACGCTCCCGGCCGACCTCGCGGAGCCGGTGTTGATCTGCTCCGGTGACCTCGTCGCCCACGACGCGGTGATCCGGCACGTGGCCACCGCGCCGGGCGCCGGCACGGTCGCGCTGGCGCTGGCCGACGGTCCGGGGGAGCCCGTCCGGGAGGAGCGCGGCCAGCTCGTGCCCGGGCAGCCGACCGGGGTCTTCGGCGGGCTGGTCCGGGTCGGCGTCGCCGACCTGCCGGCGCTGGCCGGCGCGCCCACGGGTCCGGTGATCGCCGACCTGCTGGCGGCCGGCGCCACGGTGAGCGCGCAGCGGGTGCGCCTGCTGGTGGCCCGCCGCGTCGCGGACCCCGCGGAGATCCCCGCCGCGCTGGCGGCCGTGGCCGCGGTCGACTCCGACCGGGCCGAGCTGCGGCTCGCGGTCAAGGAGCAGGACGACTTCTTCACCAGCTATTTCGTCAGCCCGTGGTCGCCGCACGTCACCCGGCTGGCGGCCCGGATGCGGCTGACGCCGAGCCAGGTCACCGCGGTGTCGGTGGTGGTCGTCGCGGCCGCCGCCGCGCTGTTCGCCTACGGCGGCGGGCGGCCGGCCTGGCTGCTCGGCGGCATCCTGCTCTACCTCGGCTTCGTGCTCGACTGCGTCGACGGTCAGTTGGCCCGCTACACGCGCAACTTCAGCGTGTTCGGCGGCTGGCTCGACACGATCGCCGACCGCGCGAAGGAGTATCTCGTCTACGCCGGCCTCGCGGTCGGGGCCGAGGCCGCCGGGCTGACCGGCGCGTGGCCGCTGGCCATCGCCGCGATCGCCCTGCAGACCGTGCGGCACATGACCGACACCTGGTACGGCACCCTGCACGACGTGGCGGCCCGGCAGCCGGTGGCGACCGCCGCCGCGAGCGGCGGTGGCGTGGCCGGCCGGCTCGGCGCCGTCTCGGCCCGGGTCCGGGGCGACACGGGCTCGCCGGCCTACTGGCTCAAGCGCACCGCGGCGTTCCCGATCGGCGAGCGGTGGGCGGCCATGGCGCTGCTCGGCGCGCTGTTCGGGCCGCGGATCGCGCTGATCGGCGTGCTGGCCGGGATCGTGCTGGCGTTCGCCTACACGTTGGCGTTGCGTACCCTGCGCGCCCGTGGCATGCGGGTCTCGGCGTTCGCCGGTGTCGCGGCCGCCGAGCAGCGCGACGACGGCCCGATCGCGCGCCTGCTGGGCCACGCCCGCGTCGCCCGTCCGCTGGCCGGCGCGGCCGCCGGGGTGCTGGTCGGCGCGCTGTTCCTGGCCGGCGCCTACGCCGGGCTGGGCGGTGCCGACCTGCGCGCGGTGACGCTGAGCGCCGCCGTCGCCCTGCTGGTCGGGGCGCTGCCGTCCGCCGCGCCGCACGACCGGCCACTGGACTTCCTGGTCCCGGCCGCCCTGCGGGCCGCGGAATACCTCTTCGTGATCGCCGTCGGCGTCGGCTTCGACGTGCCGGCCTGGGGCACGTTCCTGCTGCTGTTCGCGCTCGCGCTCTGGCACTACGACCTCACCGCCAAGCTGGAGAAACGCGAGGCGGGCGGCTGGCTGCACCGGTGGGGTCTGGGCTGGGACGGCCGGGTGCTGGTGCTCGGTCTCGGCTGTGCTTTCGGGCAGGCTTCAGCCACGACGGTTACGATCGCTGCTTACCTGTTGTTTACCTTCGTGTTGGGCAGTGTGATCTGGTGGCGGAATCGGGCGGCGGCGGCAGCCCTTTGATCAGCTTCATCGTTCCGGTCTTCAACGTCCGTTCCTACCTGCGGCAATGCCTCGACTCCATCCTCGCGGACCAGTCGGTCCCGATCGAGTTGATCGCGATCGACGACAAGTCGACCGACGGCAGCGCCGACATCCTCGCCGAGTACGCGGCCCGCGACCCCCGGGTCACCGTGCTGACCGTGGAGCACAACGCCGGCCAGGGCCCGGCCCGCAACCGGGGCCTCTCCGTCGCCACCGGTGACTACGTCTGGTTCGTCGACAGCGACGACTACCTGTCGGACGGCATCGTGGCCGCGGTGGCCGCCCGGATCGCCCACGTCGACCCCGACGTCGTCGTGGTCGACCACGTGCGCGAGCACTGGGACGGCACGATCGACCGGTCGCAGAACCGCTTCGCGGCGGCGCCCGAGGTGTTCGTGCTGCACGAGTGGCCGCAGGCGATCGAGATCCTGCACACCCCATGGAACAAGATCATTCGGCGCTCGTTGCTGCTGGCCACCGGCTTCGAGTTCAAGACCGGCTGGTACGAGGACGTCCCGTTCACCTACCGCGTGCTGATGGCGGCCGACCGGATCACCCTGCTCGACCAGGTCGGCGTGCACTACCGGCAGCGGCGGGTCGGCGCGGCCACCCGTACGGTCGGCGAGGGGCACTTCGCGATCTTCACGAACTGGGCCGAGGTCTTCGACACGTTCGACGACAGCCGTCCCGGCGCCGAGCAACTGCGCGCTCTGCTGTTCCGCCGCATGCTCTGGCACTTCCTGATCGTCCGCGGCAACGACGACCGGCTGCCCGACGAGATGCGCGGGCGGTTCTTCGCCGAGATGACCGCCCACTACCACCGCTACCTGCCGCCCGGTGGCTACCCGGTGCCCGGCGGCATGGACGGGATCAAGCACCGCCTGGTGGCCGGCGGCCGGCACCGGACGTTCCAGGCGCTGCGCTTCGGCTTCCGCCGCGCCCAGGACGCCAAGGCGACCAGCGCCGTCGCGGTCCGCACCGCCCGCCGGGGCAAGAAGGCCGCCCGGCTCGGTCGGGCCGCGGCGCTGCGTGCCTACTACCACGCCGAGCTGCGCCGGCCGCGTGATCCGCACCTGGCGCTCTTCGCGGCCTACTGGTACCGCGGCTACGCCTGCAACCCCGCCGCGATCTACGAGAAGGCCAAGGAGCTGGCGCCGGGCGTACGCGGGGTCTGGGTGGTCCGCCGCGACAAGGTCGACACGTTACCGCCGGGTGTGCCGTACGTGATCGCCGGCACCCGCGCCTATTTCCAGGCCCTGGCCCAGGCGACGTATTTGGTCAACAACGTCAACTGGCCCAACTACGTGGTCAAGCGCGAGGGCGCCACGCACGTGATGACCCACCACGGCACCCCGCTCAAGGTGATGGGGCTCGACCAGCGCGACTACCCGGGCGGCGTGCAGGACCCGGACTTCGCCGGCCAGATGCGCCGCGCCGACCGCTGGGACTACAGCATCACCGCCAACGCGTTCACCACGCAGATGTGGGAGCGCGCGTACCCGTGCCACTACCGCACGCTGGAGACCGGCTACCCGCGCAACGACCGGCTCGCGCTGGCCACCCCGGACGAGGTGGCGGCGGTCCGCGAGAAGCTGGGCATCGAGCCGGGCCAGCGGGTCGTGCTCTACGCGGCGACGCACCGGGAGCACCTGCCCGGCTACCACCCGCCGTTCGACCCAGAGCGGGTGCGGGCGGCGGCCGGGTCGGCTGCCGTGCTGCTGATGCGCAGCCACTACTTCCACGACCGGTCCGGCGCCGCCCCGGATCCGGTGGACCTGCCCGGCGTGCGGGACGTCTCGGCGTACCCGTCGGTGGAGGACCTCTACCTGGCCGCCGACGTGTTGGTCACCGACTACTCGTCGGTCATGTTCGACTACGCCGTGCTCGACCGGCCGATCGTGATCTACGCGCCGGACTGGGACGCGTACCGGATGATCCGCGGTGTCTACTTCGACGTCGTCGCCGAGCCGCCGGGCGCGGTCGCGCTGACGCTCGACGACTTGCTCGACACGTTCCGTTCGGGTGCGTTCGACAACGACGCCGCGACCAAGGCCCGGGCCGAGTTCCGCCGCAAGTTCTGCTCGCTCGAAGACGGCCGCGCCGCCGCACGCGTGGTCGAGACGGTCTTCCGGGGCTGATCATGCTGACGGTCGTGGTGCCGGTGCACAACGTTGCCCGCTGGTTGGACATTTGCCTCGAATCGCTGGCGGCGCAGACCCATCGCGACCTCGACGTCGTGCTGGTCGACGACGGGTCGACCGACGGCAGCGGTGCGCTCGCGGACGCGTGGGCGGCGCGGGATCCGCGGTTCCGGGTGGTGCACCAGGCCAACGCCGGCCTCGGTGCGGCCCGGAACGCGGGGGCGGCGCTGGCCACGGGCGACTACCTCGCGTTCGTGGACGCCGACGACGTGCTTCCGCCGTACGCCTTCGAGGTGCTCGTCAACGCGCTCGAGCAGACCGGCTCGGACTTCGCCAGCGGCAACGTGGCGCTGCTGACCGACGGCGAGCTGAGCCCGTCGCCGCTGCACCGGGGCACGCACCGGCAGACCCGCCTCTCCGTCGACCCGCGCGAGCACCGATACCTGGTCTACGACCGGCTCGCCTGCAACAAGGTCTGGCGCCGGTCGTTCTGGGGCGACACGCGGTTCCCGGAGGGCGTGCTCTACGAGGACATCCCGGTGACCGTGCCGCTCTACGGGCGGGCGCGCCGGGTCGACGTGATCGACCTGCCGGTCTACTACTGGCGGCAGCGGCCGGCCGGCGACGCGTCGATCAGCCAGCGGATGGCCGAGCAGCGCAACCTCGACGACCGGTTCGCGGCCGTCGTCTCCGCGCGCCGGTCGTTGGCGGATCCGGACTTCGCAAACTGGTACGCCGAGACCGCGCTGCAGAGCGACCTGCGACTCGTGCTGGAGGTGCTGCCGGACGTCGACGACGCGTACCGGTCGCGGTTCCTCAAGCTGGCGTCCGCGTTCCTGTCCGATGTGGATGCTTCCGCGCTCGATCGGTTGCGTTCGCGGCTCGCCGCGGCCTGGCGGCTGACCCGGGACGGTGACGTCGACGGGGTCGTCGAGCTCGTGCGTGCGGTGCGGGCGGGGGCTGCCGCCGGTGCCGGTGCCGGTGCCGGTGCCGGTGTCGGTGTCGGTGGCATGGCGGCGTGGCGGGATCCGGCCGAGCCGGCCGTGCGCGCCACGGCGGTGAGCTGGGCCGGCAATCGGCTGCGGATCGACCTGGCTGACGAGCGGCTGCCGCTGGCCCTGCTCTGGCTGCGTGAGGCGGCGCCGGGCAATCGCGTGGTGGCCCAACCGGCGGCGCGCGGCGCCTGCCTGTTGCGGCCGACGCGGCTGCGGGGCCGGGAAGGTTGGCGGCCGGGGGAGTGGACGGTCAACGTCGCGCCCGCCCGGGACGGCGCGCGGGCCCTGTTGCGGGCCACTGAACCGATCTCGCTGCCGTCGCGCTGGGTCGACGCGGAGACGCTGCTGGCGCCGGTGGTGCGCGGCGGGGTGCTGCGGTTGGTGGTGGACCGACCGGACGTTTTCGTCGTCGAAGCCGGCGCGGACTCCGACGATCTCTACGTCGACGGGTTCGGTGAGCTGGCGCCGGGCACCCTGCTGCGGCTGGAGCGGGCGGCGGGCGTGCCGTCGCTGGCGTACCCGGTGGTCGTCGCCGGTCCGAAGTGGATGGTCCGGGTGCCGTTCGCTGATCTGGTCACCGCGATCGGGCGCCCGGGCGTGCCGGGGGAGCCGCCGGCGACCTGGCGGGCCGCGATCGGGACCACGCCGTTGCTGGCGGGGCCGCGGGTGGTGCCGGCCGAGGCCGGGCCGGTGGTGGTCGACGCCGATCCGCGCGGCGTGCTGCGCGTGACCGCGCTGAACTGAGCTGAGCGTTACTCCGGCTGGCGGCCGAGCTTGTTGTTGAGGCGGCGGCGGGCGCCGCTCGCGGCGCGGAGGGCGACGAACCTGGCGGCCAGCGCCAGCGACCGCGCGCCGCCGACCGGGATGGTGTCGACGCCGAAGAAGCTGACCTTGTTGCCCAGCGTGGGCCGGGCCACCAGGCGGGGCTTCGGCGACACCAGGTCTTCCTCGGCCCACTCCGACAGGTTGGCCACGGCGAAGTCGCGGGCGCTGACCCAGCGTTCGCCGGCCACCGACAGGACCGCCTTCTCCCAGGACTCGTCGGGGCCCTTGCAGCGCGCGGCCCGGCGCAGCGCCGCGGTGCGCCACAGCGCCAGCGCGTTGTCGGGCGAGGCGGCCTTGGGGGGCAGCACCCGGACCAGGCCGACCTGCCACTCGTCGGCCAGCCGGACCAGGCGGCGCACGGTGTTGGCGTCGACGCCGGCGCTGGTCGGCACCCGCAGCAGGTAGGGCGACGGGTAGACGTCGTCCGGCGCCTCCGAGACCAGCGCCACCCGGGGCTCGTGGCGGTAGGTGGCCTCCACCAGCCGCAGGTCGAGGTGCGGGTCCTTGAGCACCGACATGCGTTCGTCGGACAGGGCGCCCCAGTCGCCGACCAGCATCACCCGCAGGTCGGTCAGGTCGCTCATCAGCAGCAGGTCGACACAGGTCTTGACCAGCTCGTAGTTGCCCTCGGCCCGCACCACGGCGGTGACCAGCGGCACCTTCCAGCTGCGGTTGCCGACCGAGCGCAGCCAGCGGGGCTGCGGCATCAGGTCGGCCAGGAACGGGCGGTTGTAGCGCCGCAGCTGCTCGCCGCGCTGCATCATGTTGGTCGGGCCCATGTGCCAGCTGCCGGCCTTGGGCTCGGGCACGAAGGCGGCCCCGGCCTGGGTCAGCCGGAAGCCGAACTCGGTGTCCTCGCCGAGCCGCAGGGTGGTGTCGAGGCCACCGGTCTCGTCGTACATCCGGCGGGTCAGGGCCGCGGTCGCGCCGACGTGGGCGCGGAAGTTGAGGTGGTCGCCGGCCCGGAGCTGGTCGGTGTCGTCGATGATCTTCTCGACGTAGTCGTGCGGCTCGGTGTCGTTGTGCGCGAAGAGCGCGTCGATGGTGCCGGCGGCGCAGCGCTCGGCGATCTCCTCGGGCGTGCTCCAGCCGGTGGTGAACCGCTTGTAGCCGAGGGTGACCACCTCGTCGCTGACGTGGTGCCAGCGGACCTGCGCCTCGACGTGCTCCGGGAACACGACCATGTCGGCGTCGAGCCAGTGGATGATCTCACCGGTGCTGTTGGTGGCGCCGACGTGCAGCGCGTTGGCCCGCCCCCAGCCCGACGAGTGGTCGGCCACGCGGACGATCCGGCAGTTGCCCGGCCGGATCTTCGGCAGCTCGAGCGGCGGCTCGCTGGTGTCGTCGGCGATCACGACCTCGAGCAGCTCTTCGGGGTAGGTCTGGTGGGCCAGCGAGGCCAGCGTCAGGTTGAGCGACTCCTGGCAGTTGTAGGCCGGAATGACCACGGAAACGGTCCGCGTCGGGGTCCAGCTGCCGATCTCCGGCGGCTGCAGAACGCTCCAGTCGTTGCGGAAGATCCGGACCGGTTCGGCTGCGTCGTTCGGGGTCGGCACGCACGTGAGTGTATCCAGGCCACATCACACCCGCCTGGACGCTACGTTAAATGTGCCGGCCAGCGGGGGCGGCCGGCTTGACCCGACGGGAGCGTCGCGTGCCGGCGGACCGCTTCTTTCGCTGGCGGATCTGGGCGGGACCGCGCGCGCGGCGCGCCCGCCGCTGGCCCGCCCTGATGCTGCGCGCGCCACTGCTGATCGTGGACGCGCCGGACCCACCGCCCGGACCGTTGCGGGCCGGGGTCCGGGTCGCCGCGATGTGCGTCGGCGCCGCCTCGCTGGCCGACTTGCGTGGCCTGCTCGACCACCCAGCCGCTGGCACGCTGGTGCGGCGGTTGACAGTGTTCGTCGAGAGCTGGCAGAACCCGTACGGCGCCTGGTCGGGCCGGCTGGGTCCCGTCCCGCACCTGGTGGCGACCCGCACCCGGCTGCCCGCGAGCGGGGCGGGCCGGGCGACCGTGGCGCTCGAGGTCGGTCGCCCGGCCCCGCTGCGGGCCCTGCTGACGGCGGTGCTGCCCGTGCTGAGCTCCGTCCGGCCACTGCCGCGCGCGGTGTCCGCCGACATCACCGCGCAGGAGGTCGCGCCGCCGTGGGTCGGGGCAGCCGCCAACGTCGCGGTGGTCAACGGCGCGCTGCCGACCGACGACGAGATCCGCCCGCACGACCTCGTGCTCAGCCCCGACGGCACGGCGCTCCCACCGGCCGGCGAGGCGGACCCACTGGCGTTGTACGGCGGCGTGATCCGGGCCGGCAACGCGGGCGTCGGCGCGACAGTGCTGGTCGACGCGGAGCACGCCGCCGGGATCGGCCGCTACGGACCGTTCGGCCGGCGGGCGCCCGTGGCCGACCTGGTCTTCACGGAGCACACGTGGCGGATCGACGGCCCCGACGGCCCGCTGCTTCGCGGGCGGTTGGACGACCATCGGCTCACGCCGGACGACGTCGCCGTGCTCGGCGAGATCGGGCTGGTCCGGTGTCTGACGGCGCCGTGCGGATACCCACAGGGCGAGGCGGCCGTGCTGGTCCGGCTGGCCGCGGCCGGAGTGCTCGTGCACGCGCCCGGCCTGCGCCCGCCGGTGGCCGCCCACCTCGCGCCCGAGCTGCAGCCGCTGGTGGTCGACGACCTGCCCCGGGACGACTTCGAGTGGGAGGTGCGGGCCGTACGCCAGCGCCGGGCCGCCCTGCGCCAGCACGCCACCGCATTCGCGCTGCCCCGGCTGGCCGGTGACACGTTTCCCGCCCTGGTCAGCCCGCCGCCGGTGAGCGTGCTGCTGGTCACCCGGCGGCTGGACCACGTGACGCCGGCGCTCGCGGCGATCGAGCGGCAGACCTATCCGGACCTCGAGATCGTGCTGTGCCTGCACGGCGCGCGTCCGACGGCGGAGCTGCTCGGGCAGGTGGCGCGCTGCAGCCGGCCGGTGGAGCTGGTCAGCATCGGCCCGGAGCAGGGGTACGGGTTCGGCGAGGCGATCGGGCGGGCCACCGCGCGGGCCCGGGGCAGCCTGATCACCAAGTTCGACGACGACGACACGTACGGGCCGGAACATGTCTGGGATCTGGTCCTGGCGCGGCTGGTCTCGGGGGCGACGCTGGTCGGCAAGGCGGCCGAGTTCGTGCACCTGCACGCGCTGGACACCACGGTGCGCCGGGCCAACGGGCAGGCCGAGCACTATGCGCGCGTGGTGGCCGGCGGCACGATGCTGATCAGCCGGGGCGACCTTGAGGAGATCGGTGGCTGGCGGCCGGTGCCGCGGTCGATCGACCGTGGACTGATCGAGCGCGTGGGGCGATCGGGCGGGCTGATCTATCGCACGCATCCGCTCGGCTACATCTATCACCGTCATTCGAGCGGGCACACCTGGGAGCCCGGGCTCGAGTACTTCCTGCGCAACACCGGCGCGCAATGGCCCGGGGTGCCGCGGCACGAGGAGTTCGGCACCGATCGTGTGGGCGTAGCGTCGCTTGGGTAAATGAACCGGCCATGGCAGGCAAGGTCGCGGTGGTCGCGCACCGCAAGAAGAGTTTCGGTGGCGGGCTGCCGGAGCTGCGCCACCGGCTGGCGGACGCGGGCATCGCCGACCCGATCTGGCACGAGGTGCCCAAGAGCCGCAAGGCGCCCAAGCGGGTGCGGGCCGCGCTCAAGGACGGCGCCGAACTGATCTTCGTGTGGGGCGGCGACGGCATGGTGCAGCGCACGGTCGACGCGCTGGCCCAGGCGGGCGCGGCCGACGTGCCGCTGGCCATCCTGCCGGCCGGCACCGCCAACCTGCTGGCCGGCAATCTGGGCATCCCGGAGGACCTGGCGGCCGCGCTCGAGATCGGCCTGCACGGCCGGCGGCGGTCGCTC
The DNA here is from genome assembly GCF_029626225.1 of Asanoa sp. WMMD1127. Classification (NCBI taxonomy): domain Bacteria; kingdom Bacillati; phylum Actinomycetota; class Actinomycetes; order Micromonosporales; family Micromonosporaceae; genus Asanoa; species Asanoa sp. WMMD1127. The sequence goes on along the minus strand of NZ_JARUBP010000001.1, from coordinate 1,302,991 downwards.
GACCTGGGCAAGATCAATGGTGAGCACTTCGCGGTGATGGCCGGCGCGGGGTTCGACGGGGAGCTGATCCGCGACGCCGACCGTGGCCTGAAGGACCGGCTGGGCCGGGTGGCCTACGCCTGGACCGGCGTACGCCACGTCCGCGACGGCGCCGTCCCGATGACCGTGACGGTCGACGGCAACGAGTGGTACAGCGGCGAGGCCAGCTGCGTCCTCTTCGGCAACGTCGGCACGATCACCGGCGGCATCCGCGCGTTCGACGACGCCAGCCCGCACGACGGCCTGCTGGAGGTCGGCGTCGCCACGGCCGAGGGCGCCCTGGAATGGGCCCGCACCCTCGGCCGGATGGCCACGGGACGCTCCGAAGGATCGCCCTTCATCAAGATCACGGCGGGCCAGAAGATTCGGGTGAAGCTGGCGGAGCCGCTGACCTACGAGATCGACGGCGGCGCCCGCAGCGCGGCCAAGAAGCTGAAGGCCCGCGCGGTCCCGGCCGCCGTCACCCTCTGCCTCCCCGAGGACCGCCCCTGACGCCTCACGCGAAGGAACGGCCCGTTGCTAACGCTTTCCGCATAGGAACGGCCCGTTGCTAACGCCGGCAGCCCGGGGTGGGGCGGGGCGCGACGGTCCAGCGAGGGCTGGGCTGGCGCAGGGTGGGTTGTCAGCCGAGGGCGGGCTCCGTGAAGGTGGCCGGCGGGACCGGGTCGTCGGCGGGGCAGGCGCCGCGCGCCACGTAGCGTTCGATGAACGTCTCCACCGCCTGCTGGATGCGCGGGCCCGCGCCGCGGCGGTCCAGGGCGGCGGCCGCCGCCGTGAAGCAGCTCAGCGCGGCCGACGCCAGGGCGGGGTCGCGCAGGCCCGTGCGGGCCGCGGCCACCCAGTCGCGGTGCCGGCGCAGCGGTGAGCGCAGGTGCTCGGTGGCCGCGGCCGCCGCGTCGGCGGCGAGCGGGTCGTCGAGCAACGCCGTCACCACCGCCAGCGGCACCACCCAGCCGTCGCCGGGCTGCTGGTCGATCATGCGGAACTCGAGGTAGCCGCGCGGGCGTACCGGTGGCACAAGGGTGCCCAGGTGGCGCTCCAGATCCTCCAGGGTGGCGGGGCGCGGACCATGCCCCCGCAGCCAGGACCGCATCGTCAGGCCGGTCGGCACCAGCCAGGGTTCCGGCCCCGCGACCATGGCGACGTTGGCGCGCAGCGCGTAGCGGGCCCAGTCGGACCGGGGCTCGCCGCCCGCTCGCGGCGCGCGGGTGCGGCTCGCGTCCGTGCCGAAGCGCAGCGCCTGGCGGTAGGAGACCCAGCGGGTGCCGCGTACGGCGTGGGGCGAGTTGGCGAACGCCGCCAGCAGGACCGGGCCGATCGCGTCGGCCAGCCACCAGCGCATCCGGTAGCCGGCCCAGCCGTCGGAGTCGTCGCCGGCGTCCAGGCAGACCTGCACGCTGGCGGAGTTGCACATGACCGCCAGCCCTTTGCCGCCCGACCGGGCGTGGTATTCGGCGAGCGCGACGTAGCGCGGGTGCGTCGTGACCAGCTCGGGCCGGCGGTGCGCGTCGAGACCGGTGCCGTCCAGCACCAGGCCCTCGGCGGACAGCGCCGACCGCACGATGGCGAGGTCGGTGCGGGCGGCCGACACGCAGTCGGACAGGGACGCGCCGACCGCTGACGAGATCTCCAGCTGGCCGCCTGGCTCGATGGTGATCTGGCCGCCGCCGGGCAAGGAGCCCAGGCCGGCGGTGGCCGCGGTCAACCGGGCGATCGACGGGCGCGCCAGCGGCGCGCGCGGGTCGCGCACGGGATATTCCAGCTCGACGCCGACCCGGCCGATCGGGCCGACCCGAAATCCCGCGGCGGCGACATAGGTCTCCGCCGCTTGCTCCGTGAGGACGGCGATGTCGTCCACGGCGCCTCCGATGAGTGCGGTTATCTGCCGCCGTCGGCAGGAGTCGCCGGCGGCGCCGTTGGGGTGGGGTGGTGTGCCGGCCGGTAACCCGGTCGGGGTGACTCCATTAGCGGCCCCGCGAGCCTCCTTGTCCAGCGGAACCGGCCAACTCGAAATGAACACCCGATTGACCACACGTTCGGCTGACACCGGCGGTTGCGTACGCCTTCTTTCACGTTTTCCCGTGCCCTTTCTTAAGCGCTCCTTACGTCACCGAAAGTCGTTGGTACGTAACGCATTCCAGGGCAAAGGAAGAGGCATCCGATCCTTGCGAAGAATAGGTCGGGATCGGTTAAGCTGGCTCCGGCTTCCGCCGGATCATCCCCCCGGTGACCCCGGCGCAGTTGCCGCCTAATCGCCGAGAGGCGAGCCGGGGACCCGTGTTCCTGGGGTGAGTCCGCGACAGCGGTAGGGGTTGTTCCGCCCCGAACCCGTCAGCTAACCCGGTAGGCGGCCCTACCGAAGGAACGTGAATGACGCGCAAAGGACGCACGCGCGCTCTCGCCCGGCGCGCCGCCCTGGTCGGCACCGTAACGCTGCTGGTGGGCATCGGCCTCGCCCCGGCAGCGGTCGCCGCACCCAACCCCACCCCCTCACCGCCCCGCGAAGGCGGAAAGAACGAACTGATCGACGAGGCCATCGAGCGCACCAGTCGCGCCTTTGTCGAGGCGAAGAACGCGGTCACCGACTCCCGCAAGAAGCAGGACGCGCTCAACAAGGAGATGGCCCGGCTCGAAGTGCGCCGGGCCGCGCTGGCGCCGCAGGCCGCCGAGATCGCCCGGCACAACTACATGAACGGCCGGATCGGTCCGGCGCTCATGTTGCTCAACAGCCGGGACGAGAACGAGTTCCTGGACAAGGCCGAGACCCTCGAGATGCTGTCGGCGTACGACAACGAGCGGTTGGCCGAGCTCGCCGACAACCAGCGCCAGGCCGCGGCGGCCAAGGCCCAGCTCGACCTGGAGACCAAGCGCGAGTCGGCCCAGCTGGCCGTGATGGCCAAGCAGAAGTCCGATGTGGAGAAGGCGTTCAAGCTCGCCGGCGGTCGGACGGTGAACGGCAACGCGTACGTGAACCAGCCCGTCGCCCGGCAGTCGCCGCGTGCCTCGGACGGCTCGTTCCCGGCGCAGTCGTGCAGTGTGGACGACCCGACGACCAACGGGTGCATCACGCCGCGCACGCTGTTCGCGCTCAAGGAGACCCAGCGGCTGGGCTTCAAGCGGTTCGTCTCGTGTCACCGGGACGGCGGCCCCTTCGAGCATCCGAAGGGGCGCGCCTGCGACTTCTCGGTGTTCAAGACCAACGACTTCGGCAGCGGGGACGCCCAGGGCGACGCCCGGTTCTACGGCAACAACCTGGCGGCGTTCCTGGTGAAGAACGCCGACAAGCTGGGGATCCTCTACGTCATCTGGTACCGGCAGGTGTGGCTACCGTCGACGGGCACCTGGAAGTCCTACAGCGGCGCCCATGGCGACCCGTCCAGCGACCACACCAACCACGTCCACTTGTCGCTTCTCTAGCGCCGCCTGGTGTCGGGCACCGGCCTGCGGGCCGGGGCCCGACCCGCGGGCTGGCGCGGCTGCCGGCGGTGCGGATCGAGCTGCGGGATCTTGACCCGCACCTCCTTCTCGCAGGTCACCGTGATCGGCTCGCCATGGTGGCTGAGGTCGATGCTGGCATCGTCGGGCTCGCCGTCCCGCAGCGAATAGATCGCCTCGTGCTGCCGCACGTCGACCCGCAGCCGCTTGCCCTTCCACATGAGAGCGAACTCCAACCGGCTGATCCGGGCCGGCAGGCGCGGCATGAACGTGAGCTGCTCCTCGTGGTCGCGCATGCCGCCGAACCCGGCGACCAGGCCGAGCCAGGCGCCGGCGAGGGCGGCGATGTGCAGCCCCTCCCGGGTGTTGTTGTGGATGTCGTGCAGGTCCATCAGCGCGGCCTCGCCGAGGTAGTCGTGGGCCAGCTCGAGGTAGCCCACCTCGGCCGCGACCACGGCCTGCGTGCACGCCGACAACGACGAGTCGCGGACCGTACGCCGCTCGTAGTAGTCGAAGTTGCGCAGTTTCTGCTCGTCGGAGAACGCGTCGCCGCACCAGTGCATCGCCAGCACGAGGTCGGACTGCTTGACCACCTGGCGCCGGTAGAGGTCGAAGTACGGGTAGTTGAGCAGCAGCGGGTAGTTCTCCGGCGGCGTGTTGTCGAAGTCCCACTCCTGGTAGCGGGTGAAGCCCTCGACCTGCGGGTGCACACCGAGCTCTTCGTCGTACGGGATGTGCATGTTGGCGGCCGCGTCCCGCCAGGCGGCGGTCTCCTCGTCGTCGACGCCCAGCCGCCACGCCCGCTCGCTGTGCCGGTTGACGCACTCGGCGGCCTCGATCATGTTCCGCCGCGCCATCAGGTTGGTGTAGATGTTGTCGTTCTTGACCGCGGTGTATTCGTCGGGACCGGTCACGCCGTCGATGTGGAACTTGCCGTGCCGGTCGTGGTGGCCGAGCGAGTGCCACAGCCGGGCGGTCTCGACCAGCAGCTCCAGGCCGATCTCGCGCTCGAAGTCGGCGTCGCCGGTGGCCTGCACGTAGCGGCGCACCGCGTCGGCGATACCGGCGTTGACGTGGAAACCGGCCGTGCCCGCCGGCCAGTAGCCCGAACACTCCTGGCCGCGGATCGTCCGCCACGGGAACGCGGCGCCGCGCAGGCCCAGCTGCTTGGCCCGATCGCGGGCCATGTCCAGGGTCGCGTGCCGCCAGCGCAGGGCGTGCGCCACCGCCACCGGCTGGGTGTACGTCAGCACGGGGAGCGCGAACATCTCGGTGTCCCAGAAGACGTGGCCGTCGTAGCCGGGCCCGGTCAGCCCCTTGGCCGCGATCGGCCGCAGCTCGGCCCGGGCGCCGGCCTGCAGCACGTGGAACAGCCCGAACCGGACCGCCTGCTGCACCTCGGAGTCGCCCTCGACCTTGACGTCGGCCGCGTCCCAGAACGTGTCGAGGTATTCCTTCTGCTCGCGGACCAGGCCGTCCCAGCCGGAGAACTCGGCGGCCGCCAGCGCGGCGCTGACCTGGTCGCGGATCGCGGGCAGCGAGCGCCGGCTGGACCAGCCGTAGGCCAGCAGCTTGACCACGACCAGCTTCTCGCCCGGCTTGAGCACGCAGGCGATCGTGGTGCGGGCCCAGTCGTCGTGCGACTCGGTGTTGATGTTGGTCTTGGCCGGACCGTCGACCTCGTGCTGCATCGCGGCGCCGACCCGCAGGCCGCTCCGCTTGGTGCGGTGGATCAGCAGGCCGCGGGTCTTGTCGGTGACCCGCTCCTCGATCTGCAGTGGACGTTCGAGCACGGCGGCGACCCGCGGGTCCCGGCTCTGCCCGGGCAGCTCCTCGTTGGCCACGAGCTCCGACTGCACGATCAGCCGCAGCGGCTCGTCGACGGCCTCGACCTCGTAGCGGATCGCGGCGATCGAGCGCTGGGTGAACGAGACGAGCCGGGTGCTGCGCACCTTGACCGCCCGGCCCGCCGGCGAACGCCAGTGCACCGTCCGGTCGAGCGTGCCGGCTCGCAGGTCGAGCACGCGGGAGTGCGCGTCGAGCTCGCCGTAGCGCACGTCGAACGGCTCGTCGTCGACCAGCAGCCGGATCAGCTTGCCGTTGGTCACGTTGACCACGGTCTGGCCCGACTCGGGGAAGCCGTAGCCGGCCTCGGCGTAGGGCAGCGGGCGCAGCTCGTAGAACGAGTTGAGATAGGTGCCGGGAAGGCCGTGCGGCTCGCCCTCGTCGAGGTTGCCGCGCATCCCGATGTGCCCGTTGCCGAGCGCGAAGACCGACTCGGCCTGCGCCAGCACGTCGAGGTCGAGCCTCGTCTCCCGGACGTGCCAGGCCTCGACCGGATAGGCCCGCTCGCGGATCATGCCGTGCCCTCCAGCAGCTCAGAAAGGTCGCGCACGACGACGTCGGCGCCGTGTGTCTTCAGGTCGGCGCCGTGGCTGCCACCCACCCGGTCAACGCCGATGACGATGCCGAAGTTGCCCGCCCGGCCCGCCTCCACCCCGGCGAGTGCGTCCTCGAAGACGGCCGCGTCGGCGGGGTCGACGCCCAGCAGCTCGGCGCCGCGCAGGAAGGTGTCCGGCTTGGGCTTGCCGGGCAGCTTCTCGGCCCGCGCGACGTTGCCGTCGACCCGGGCCTGGAGCAGCTCACCGAGCCCAGTGATCTTCAGGATGTCCGGGGTGTTGGCGCTGGCCGAGACGACCGCCGTCTTGAGGCCGGCTTGGCGGGCGGCGCGCAGGTACGCGACCGAGCCGTCGTAGACCGCGACGCCGTCTTCCCGGATCCGGCGCAGCAGCACCTCGTTCTTGCGGTTGCCGACGCCGTTGACGGTGTCCGCCTCCGGCGGGTCGTCCGGCTCGCCCTCGGGAAGGGTTATGCCGCGGGACGCGAGAAACGTCCGCACGCCGTCGGCCCGGGTGCGGCCGTCGACGAATTTGGGATAGTCGGAACGGGGGTCGAATGCCGTGAACGGCTCGCCGGTCCGGTCGCTGCGCCGGCGAAGAAAATCATCGAAAGTCTCGGTCCACGCCGCGTTGTGAACGGTCGCGGTCTGCGTGAGTACGCCGTCCATGTCGAAAAGGCAGGCGGTCACGTGATCGGGTAGCCCCAGCACGGGTCAAATCTAGTCGAACCCACCTACCGGTGCTCGTGGCCGCCCACCCCTCCGATCGGCCCTGCCGACTGCCCCGGTTCGACCACCACGAACTGTCCCATCATCCCCTTGTCTTCGTGCATCAGGAGGTGACAGTGATACATGTACGGCATGGTCGGGTCGGCGTAGTCGGCGAACCGCAGGATCAATGTGATCTCGCTTTTCGGCGGCAGGAAGACGGTGTCCTTCCAGCCCTCGAGATCCGCGGGTGGCCGGCCGCCGTCGACCGACAACACCTGGAACTGCACGTCGTGCACGTGGAAGTTGTGTCGCTGGCCGTCGGTGTTGCGCACGGTCCAAATCTCGGTGGCGCCTTTCTCGGCCACGAGGTCGATCCGGTCGAGGTCCATCTTGTCGCCATTGATATTGGTGCCGCTGAGCCGGAACTCGCGTGTGACGGTGGCGTTCGCGGGGTCGAGCCTGGTCATCGCGCCGAGTGTGGCCGGCACCGCGCCGGCGCTGCGCAGCCGCCCCGCCGCCCGCAGCTCCAGCACGTCGAACTGGTCCTTCCCGCCGTCGATGCCCCGGCCGCCGGCGGGCGGGAAGCTGCGCAGCACCGTCCGCTCGGTGGCGCGCATCGGGACGACGACCTCGGCGCGTTCGCCGGGCGACAGGCGGATCGTCGTGACGGTCGCCGGTGCGGGCAGCAGGCCGCCGTCGGTGGCGACCAGTTGGATCTGGCGCTGGTCGGCGAGACCGAAGGCGTACGTGCGGGAGACCGACGCGTTCAGTAAGCGCAGGCGGACCCGGTCGGTCCGGACGTCGAGGCACGGCGCGTAGGTCCCGTTGACCAGCAGCAGGTCTCCGCTGTCGTGGTCGCGGATCTCGTCCTTGTGCAGCGACTTGTCCTGGACGATCACCGGTATGTCGTCGACGCCGTACTCGTGGGGCAGCACGCGCTGCGCGGGATCGTCGTCGTCGAGGATGAACAGGCCGGCCAGGCCCTGGTTGACGTGCTCGCGCGTGTGGCCGTGGGGGTGCGGGTGGTACCAGAGGGTGGCCGCCGGCTGGTCCACCGTCCAATCAGGCGACCAGGTGGCCCCCGGGCGCACCGGTTGGTGCGGGCCGCCGTCCATGCGGGCCGGCAGGTGCATGCCGTGCCAGTGCACGCTGGTCTTCTCGGTGAGGTCGTTGACCACGTTGACCATGACGTGCTCGCCGCGCCGGGCGCGCAGCGTCGGGCCGAGGTAGTCGCCGTTGAAGCCGAGCGTCCGGGTGGGCCCCTCGACGCCGAAGTCGCGCCGGCCGCGCTGGGCGTGCAGGTTGAAGACCCGCCGGCCGGCGTCGTCGATGCGGGACTCCGCGAGGAGCGGGATCAGCAGCGGGCGGGTGAAGTCGACCTTGCCGACGGTGTCGACGGTGGCGCAGGCGGAGAGCGCGCCGCTCGTGCTGATCAGGAACGCGCCGCCGAGTGCTCCGGCTAGCAGGCTTCTGCGCCGCATCTTTCGGTCCCCCTTGGTGGTTGGGTCTCTACATGTAGGCTGCCTCCCTATTGCTGGTGGCGTCCATGCCGCGGCGAGGGTTTGGGGGACCGGTCCGGGCGACCCGTAGGGTTTGACATGTGATTGAGTCACACATATGTTGAGGGCATGACCGAGATCCTGGAGACCAAGCTCGAGATCACCTCGTGGGACGAGAAGCCCTACCGCGAGTTCGACGACGGCCGCAAGTTCTCCCGCGCCGAGGTCACGCTCGCCGGCACCGGCGACGGCCTGGAGCGTGGCTCGTTCGAGTCGCTGCTCTACTACCGCGCCGACGGCACCAGCGAATACGTGTCCATCATGGAGATCGTCGGCACGCTGGGCGGCCGGTCCGGCAGCTTCGTGCTGCAGGGCACCGGCACCTACGACGGCACGACGGCCCGCGGGGTGACGGCGATCGTCCCGGGCTCCGGCACCGGCGACCTGGCCGGCATCAGCGGCGAGGCGGAGAGCGCCTCGACCCACGCCGACTACCCGCACATGCCGTTGACCATCCGCTACGAGCTGGCGTGACCGACCCGCTCGACCATCAGGCCAACCTGCTGGGCGCGTTCGCCCTCGCGATGGCCGACCGCACCGCCGCCGCGGTGACGGCCGCCGGCGAGGGCGGCGCGGCCGGCAACCCGACCGCGGCCGCGGCCCTGTCCGCGCTGCTGCACTTCCTCGACCGCCCGTCGATCGACCAGCTGCGCCGGGTCCTGGGCCTCACCCCGTCAGGCGCGGTGCGCCTGGTCGACCGCCTGGCGGAGGCGGGCCTGGTCACCCGCGGCCCGGGCGGCGACGGTCGCTCGCGTTCGGTCGCCCTGACCCCAGCGGGCCGCGCCGCCGCGACCCGCCTGTCCGCGGCGCGCGCGGCGACACTCCGGTCGGCGTTGGGCGCCCTGTCCGCCACCGAACGCTCCACTCTGGACAACCTGATCGGCCGCATGATGGCCGGCGTCGTCGAGGAGAAGGAAGGCGGCGCCTGGCTGTGCCGCCTCTGCGACCTCACGGCCTGCGGCCGCGACACGGGCCAATGCCAAACCGCCAACGCCGCCGCCGCAAAATACGGCGCCGCCGCCACCCGCCGCGACCAACCCGATCCACGCGCCTGAGCCAGCTTCCCGCGGGAGTGGGCCGCCCGACGCGGCTGAGCGGCCTTGCCGCCCCGGAGCCGGTGGCTCGTCTGCCTTAGCTCCCTACCCGTGGAAGCGGGCCCGGGGGACCGGCCCGTCTTGCACGCCCGAGGCCGCTTCGCGCCCGCCGGCCCGGCCGGCTACAGGTTGGCGATCGTGCGGATGATTTCCGCGTAGAAGTTGCCCTCGATCTCGCGGAACAGGGCGAACGGGGAGTCCGGGTTGCCGAAGAACGGGCGGAGGGTCCAGGCCAGCTGGGTGCCCACGAAGCCGAACAGCAGGATCCAGATGTAGAGCAGCGTCATGCTGGCCGGGCGTTCGGTGGCGACGCCGACGGGGCGGCGGGCCAGCACGTAGCGGCCCACGGCCGGGTCCCAGACCCGGCCGTCCGGCCCCGGCCGGGCGACCAGCACCGGCGGCGGCGGGGTCGTGGCGGGCACCGCGGCCGGGGCCGCCGCACCGTCGCCGTTGGCGGCCGGAGCGCCGACCACCGCGGGCTCCTTCTCCTCAACCGCGGGAGAAGGAGCGGCGACCAGCGCCGGCTCGGGCTCCGTCTTGGCCGGGGTGAGCAGACCGTGCGCGTGCAGGACCTGCATGCCGCCCGTGAGGAAGCGGAGGCCCACGATCGCCGAGAGGGCCAGGATCGCGACGTTGAGCAGCTTGAAGAAGCCGTAGTCGTCAGCGGTGATCAGGAAGAACAGCGCGATCGGGGCGAAGGCCACGGCCAGCATCGCGGTCACCGTGATGGCCACCATCACCAACGAGACCGCCTGCTTGACCGACAGCCGGGCGCCGAAGACCAGGTTGAACAGGTAGAGCGTGGGCAGGCAGATGGCGAGGGTGACCAGGAACAGCAGCGGCAGCTTGATCGCCGAGGTGAGCGCCATCAAGGGGCCGTTGAAGAAACCCAGCACCGCGCCGTAGATGGCCAGGGCGATGGCCGAGCTCGCCAGCATCTGCACGGTGAGCCGGTTGAGGTCGCGCTCTTCGACGATCTGCTGCCAGATGCTGCCGCGGTCCCGCAGGATCCGCTCGATGATCAGCAGCCCGGGGCTGTTTGCCGGCACGGTCGCCATCCTCTCTGGACTCACGTGGCGACAGACGCTAGACGACCGGGTGTGGTCAGCGCCACCCCACATCGATGCGGTCACCGCGATCGTCGAAAAAGTGCAGGGCGTCGAGGCGTACGGAGACCGAAAGGGCGGTGCCCGGCTGCACGTTCGGGTACGGCGCCAGCCGCACCGCCAGCTCGGCCGGGCGACGGTGATGCCGGCCCGGGTCGGTCAGCACGCTGGTGCGGCCGCGCGACCCACCGGCGTCCGGCACCGCCGCCGCGCTCGTGGCCCGGCTGGTGAGGCGCTGCACGGCGTGGCCGAACCGGCGCAGCGGACCACCCTCCTGGGCCTGCTCGGCCGGCGCCTGGCCCATCTCGTCGACGACCACGGCCGTCGCGCCGATGTCGAGGAACGCCAGCGACTCGTGGCCGTGGTGCTCGAGGTAGCGGATGCGGCCCTGCAGCACGTCGCCCGGCGAGTTGGGCGCGACCGGTGTCAGGGCCTCGGCCCGCAGGCCGACCACGATCCGCTCGCCGTGGTAGTGCGCGACCGCCCGCGCCCGGATGTCGTCCCAGGGCAGATAGAGCGCCTGGTCGCCGAGGTTGAGCGTGACGTAGCGGTCGAGGTGGACGTAGACCGACGCCTCGAGCAGGTTCATCCGCGGGCTGCCGAGGAAGGCGGCGACGTAGAGGGTGGCCGGCCGTCCGTACACCTGGGTGGGTGTGCCGACGTCCTGCAGCACGCCGCGGCGCATGATGGCGACCCGGTCGGCCATGGTGAGCGCCTCGGCCTGGTCGTGGGTCACGTAGATCGTGCTGACGCCGAGCTCCCGCACCAGACCCGAGATCTCGGCCCGCAGCTCGGCCCGCAGGCCACTGTCGAGGTTGGACAGCGGCTCGTCCATCAGGAACAGCCCGGGCCGGCGGACGATCGCCCGGCCCATCGCGACCCGCTGGCGCTGGCCGCCGGAGAGCTGGTTGGGCTTGCGGGCGAGCACGTCGCCGATGCCGAGCGCGCTGGCGACGTCGGCCACCCGCTCGCCGCGCGCCATCTGCTCGACCCCGGAGAGGCGCAACGGGAAGCCGATGTTGTCGCCGACGGACATGTGCGGGTAGAGCGCGAAGTCCTGGAACACCATCGCGATCCGGCGCTCGCGTGGTGGCAGGTCGTTGGCGAGCTCGCCGTCGAGCATGATGGCGCCCGTGGTCGGGTCCTCGAGGCCCGCGACCATGCGGAGCACGGTGGACTTGCCGCAGCCCGACGGGCCGAGCAGCACCATGAACTCGCCATCGTTGACGTCGAGACTGACGTTGTCGACCGCGACCGTTCCATCCTGAAAGATCTTGGTCACGTCTTTGAGCGCGACGGTGGTCACCGTCTCCCTCCCCAAGGTCGGTTCCCCGACCAATGACTGTGACGAGAGTTACTCGAATATCCCATCGGGTAAACGTGCCATGTTCACCCTGTGACAATTCGACTACCTCCATTGACCGCGATGGTTGCTCGGCCGACGGGCGGTAGCCGGGCGCGCGCGAACCGCTGATCATGGCGGCCCGCCCATCAGGAAGATCGCCGTTTGTCAAGGGACCGGACAAGCTGGCCAGGCTCCGCTAGCCTCAGCCTTCTCAGGAGCAGATGAGCGAGGGGGCGGCGATGCGACTGACGGTGGGGGTGCTCACCTACCGCAGCGCGGCCAACCTGCCGCCGCTGCTGGCCGCGCTGCCGGCCGGCCTGGCCGGCGTCGACGACTGGCGGCTCGTCGTCGTCGACAGCGGCTCCTTCGACGACACGCTGACGGTCGCCAAGGATCTGGCGCCCGACGCGACCCTGATCCAGCTCGACAGCAACCGGGGCTTCGCCGCGGCGGCCAACGCGGTCGTCGCCGCCGACCCCGCGGCCGACGCCGTGCTCGTGCTCAGCCCGACCACCCGGCTGCGGCCGGGGTGCGCCGCCCGCCTGCTGGCCGCGCTGGCCGAGCCGGGCGTGGGCATCGCGGTGCCCCGGCTGATCGGCCGCGACGGGGCCTACAAGACCTCGCTGCGCCGCCGGCCCACGGTCGGCCGGGCGGTCGCCGAGGCGGTTCTGGGCGGCAACCGGGCCAGCCGGCTCGGCCGGGGCGAGCTCATCGCCGACCCGGCCGGCTACGCGCGGGGCACCCGGGCCGACTGGGCCACCGGCGCCGTCACCATGTTCAGCCGCGCCTGCCTGACCGCCACGGGGCCCTGGGACGAGTCCTTCTTCCTCTACAGCGAGGAGACGGAGTTCGCCCTGCGGGCCGCCGACCACGGCTTCCGGCTGGCGTTCGTGCCCGACGCCGAGGCGGTGCACAACGGCGGCGACGCCCGCAACGTGCCCGCCCTGTGGGGCATCATGATGGCCAACCGGGTCCGGCTCCACGCGATGCGGCACGGCCGGGCCGCCGCCACCGCCTTCTGGGCGGCGATCACGCTCGGCGAGGCGGCCCGCTCGGCCCGTGACCGCAACCACCGTTACGCCACCCGCAAGCTGTTGCGGGAGCGCAAGGCCCTGGTCAGCGGCCGGCCCGCGGTCGTGCCCGAACAGCTGCGCTGATCCTGCCCCACCCGCCCCGTCACCCTGTGGCGAAGCGAATTCGGCATTAGCGTGGACACCATGACTGACGTGACGGCTGGAACGCTTTCGGTGCAGCCACCGGATCCAGCCGAGGGCAGTCACGTCGAGCGCGGCATTGTCGAGCACCCGACCTCAGACGACTTCCACCACGCCCGAAACGTCCCGGTCGACGCGACCTGGTTCCAGCGTGCGGTGTTCTACGAGGTTCTGGTGCGGGCGTTCGCCGACTCCGACAGTGACGGCTCCGGCGATCTCCGTGGACTGATCGACCAACTCGACTACCTGGCCTGGCTGGGCATCGACTGCATCTGGTTACCGCCGTTCTACGACTCTCCGCTGCGCGACGGCGGCTACGACATCCGCGACTTCTACAAGGTGCTGCCGGAGTTCGGCACCGTCGACGACTTCGTGGCCCTGCTCGACGCGGCACACAAGCGCGGCATCCGGGTGATCACCGACCTGGTCATGAACCACACCTCGGACCAGCACCCCTGGTTCCAGGAGTCGCGGCGGGACCCCGACGGCCCGTACGGCGACTTCTATGTCTGGAGCGACAGCGACGACCGCTACCAGGACGCGCGGATCATCTTCGTCGACACCGAGGAGTCCAACTGGACCTTCGACCCGGTGCGGAGGCAGTTCTACTGGCACCGGTTCTTCTCGCACCAGCCCGACCTCAACTACGCCAACCCGGCCGTGCAGAACGCGATGCTCGACGTGCTGCGGTTCTGGCTCGACCTGGGCATCGACGGCTTCCGGCTGGACGCCGTGCCCTACCTGTTCGAGGCGGAGGGCACCAACTGCGAGAACCTCCCGGAGACGCACGCCTTCCTGCGGCACTGCCGCAAGGTGATCGACGACGAGTTCCCCGGCCGGGTGCTGCTGGCCGAGGCCAACCAGTGGCCCGCCGACGTGGTGGCCTACTTCGGCGACACCGAGTCCGGCGGCGACGAGTGCCACATGGCGTTCCACTTCCCGCTGATGCCGCGCATCTTCATGGCCGTCCGCCGCGAGTCGCGCTTCCCGATCTCCGAGATCCTGGCCAACACGCCGGCCATCCCGGCCAACTGCCAGTGGGGCATCTTCCTGCGCAACCACGACGAGCTCACGCTCGAGATGGTCACCGACGAAGAGCGCGACTACATGTACACCGAGTACGCCAAGGACCCGCGGATGAAGGCCAACATCGGCATCCGCCGCCGGCTGGCGCCCTTGCTGGAGAACGACCGCAACCAGCTCGAGCTGTTCACCGCGCTGCTGCTCTCGCTGCCCGGCTCGCCGGTGCTCTACTACGGCGACGAGATCGGCATGGGCGACAACATCTGGCTCGGTGACCGCGACGGCGTGCGTACGCCGATGCAGTGGACCCCCGACCGCAACGCCGGCTTCTCCACCTCGACCCCGGGCCGGATCTACTTGCCCGTCAACCAGGATCCGATCTACGGTTACCAATCAGTGAATGTCGAGGCACAACGCGACAGCTCGACATCGTTGCTCAACTGGACGCGACTGATGCTGTCGGTGCGGCGGCGCCACGACTCGTTCGCCGTCGGCACCTTCCAGGAGCTCGGCGGCTCCAACCCGGCGGTCCTGGCCTACCTGCGACACCACGAGGACGACGTGGTGCTCTGCGTCAACAACCTGTCCCGTTTCCCCCAACCCATCGAGCTCAACCTGCAGGCGTGGTCGGGCTATTCGCCGATCGAGTTGACCGGACGCGTGCTGTTCCCGCGCATCGGGCAGCTACCCTACCTGCTGACCCTTCCCGGGCACGGGTTCTACTGGTTCCAGCTCACCCCACCGTCCGATGAGGACGACCCAGCCCGGGCTGCCGAACAGAACATGGAGGAGTCATGACTTTGCCGTTCGCCGACTGGCTGCCGCATCAGCGGTGGTACGCCGGACGCGGCCGGACCCTCCACAGTGTCACGCCCGTCGCGGTCACCGCCCTCCGCGAGTCGCTCGACCACATGCTGCTCGACGTCACCTACGACGACGGCGGCACCGAGCGCTACCAGGTCTACGTCTCCTGGGACGTCGAGCCGCGCCCCGAGTTCACCGGCGCGGCCACGATCGGCGTCGACCACGAGGCCGACCGCTCCGGCTTCGACGCGCTCTACGACGAGCCGGCCGCCCGGGCCCTGCTGGAGTTCATCGACCAGGACGCGGTGGTCGGCCGGCTGCTGTTCCGGCGCGAACCGGAGGCCAAGCTCCCGCTCGAAGCGCCGGCCCGGGTCGCCGACACCGAGCAGAGCAACACCAGCGTCGTCTACGACCGCTCGGCCATCCTCAAGGTGTTCCGCCGGGTGGTGGCGGGCGTCAACCCCGACGTCGAGCTCAACCGGGTGCTCGCCCGGGCCGGCTGCCCCAACGTGGCGCAGCTGCTCGGCGCCGTGGAGAGCACCGACGAGCGCGGCGAGCCCGTCTCGCTGGCCATGCTGACCGCCTATGCGGAGAACTCGGCCGAAGGCTGGGCGATGGCCACCACCAGCGTGCGCGACCTGTTCGCCGAGGCGGACCTGGCGGCCGACGAGGTCGGCGGCGACTTCTCCGGCGAGTCCTACCGGCTCGGCGAGGCGGTCGCGGTGGTGCACCGCACGCTGGCCCAGGAGCTGGGCACCGAGACGGTCGACTTCCCGGTCGACCGGATGCTGAACCGCCTCGCCCAGGCCGTCGCCACGGTGCCCGCCCTGGAGCCCTATGTGGACAGAGCGACCGAGGCGTTCCGGTCGGTCGGCGGCGCGCGGATGACCGTCCACCGGGTGCACGGTGACCTCCACCTGGGCCAGGTGTTGCGGACGCCCAAGCACTGGCTGCTGATCGACTTCGAGGGCGAGCCGGGCCAGCCGATCGACGAGCGCCGCCGGCCCGACTCGCCGCTGCGCGACGTGGCCGGCATGCTGCGCTCCTTCGAATATGCGCCGCACCACCTGATCGTCGACCAGCCCGACGACGCCCAGGTGGTCTACCGGGCGCGCGAGTGGGCCGACCTCAACCGGGAGAGCTTCCTCGACGGCTACGCGAGCGTGGCGGGCGAGGACCCACGGTCGCGGCCGGAGCTGCTCGGTGCCTTCGAGCTCGACAAGGCCATCTACGAGGCGGCGTACGAAGCACGGTTCCGCCCCAGCTGGTTGCCGATCTCGCTGCGCTCGGTGGCCCGGCTGTTGAGCTAGCGTGATCGGGTGCTGGTCACGCTCGCGGTGGAGAACTACCGATCGCTGCGCCGGCTGATCCTGCCGCTGCGCCGGCTCAACGTGGTGACCGGGGCCAACGGCAGCGGCAAGTCGAGCCTCTACCGGTCGCTGCGGCTGCTGGCGGCCGCGTCCCGCAACGGCGCGGTCGCCGCCCTGGCCCGCGAGGGCGGGCTGCCGTCGACCCTGTGGGCCGGCCCCGAGACGGTGGGCCGCCAGCCCGTGCAGGGCACCGTGCGCACGAAGCGGGTCGCGCTGCGGCTGGGCTTCGCCGGCGACGAGTTCGGCTACGCGATCGACCTCGGGCTGCCGCAGGTGGCCGGGCCGACACTGTTCGGGCTCGACCCGGAGATCAAGAGCGAGTGCACGTGGGCGGGCCCGGTGCTGCGGCCGAGCACCCGGCTGACCGAGCGGACCAATTCGGCGGTCGGCGTACGCGGCCCGGCCGGCTCGTGGCAGGCGACCAGGCTCAAGCTGCGCCCGTACGACAGCATGCTCGCCGAGTTCGTCGACCCGGAGCTGGCGCCCGACCTGATGCTGTTGCGCGAGCGGATCCGGTCCTGGCGCTTCTACGACCAGGTGCGCACCGACGCGGACGCCCCGATGCGGGCGGCGCAGGTCGGCACCCGCACGCCCGTGCTCGGCCACGACGGCGCCGACCTCGCGCCGGCGCTGGAGACGATCCGGGAGATCGGCGACGGCGCTGCCCTCGAAGCCGCCGTCGACCTGGCCTTCCCGGGCAGCCAGCTGGGCATCGACGCGCACGCGGGCCGGTTCGCGCTGACGCTGACCCAGCCCGGCATGCTCCGCCCGCTGGACGCCGCGGAGCTCTCCGACGGCACGCTGCGCTACCTGGCCTGGGTGGCGGCGCTGCTCACGCCCCGGCCGCCGGAGCTGCTCGTGCTCAACGAGCCGGAGAACAGCCTGCACCCCGACCTGATCCGCCCGCTCGCGGCGTTGATCGCCGGCGCGGCGCAGCGGATGCAGATCGTCCTGGTCACCCATTCGCGGGCGCTCGCGTCCGCCCTGGACACCCACGCCGACGACACCGACCTGCAGACGGTGGAGTTGACGAAGGAGCACGGGGAAACCCAGGTCGTCGGGCAGAACCGGCTCGACGAGCCGCCGTGGCACTGGCCGAAGCGCTGAGAAAGGATGAACCCATGAGTCTCGAACGAAACGCTCCGCCGGACACCTACGACCACCTGCCGTCCGTCCCCTCGTTCACGCTGACCAGCGAGGACGTGACCGACGGCGAGCAGATGGCCGACACCTTCGCCGACCCCAGCGTGGGCGGTGGCGGGAAGTCGCCGCAGCTGTCGTGGTCCGGCTTCCCGGCCGAGACCAATAGCTTCGTGGTCACCTGCTACGACCCGGACGCGCCGACGCACAGCGGCTTCTGGCACTGGGTGCTGGTCAACGTGCCGGTCTCGGTGACCTCGCTGGCCCAGGGCGCGCAGCCGCCGGCCGGCGCGTTCGCGGTGCGCAACGACTACGGCACCAAGGAATACGGCGGTGCGGCGCCGCCGAAGGGCGACTACCCGCACCGCTACCTGTTCACCGTGCACGCGGTCGACGTCGAGCAGCTCGACGTCACCCCGGATGTCTCGCCCGCGGTCGTCGGCTTCAACCTGACGTTCCACACGCTGGCCCGCGCGACGATCCGGCCCACCTACCAGATCGCCTGACCGGAAAGGGGAGCGCCGGGTGAAGATCGGCATTGGACTGCCCAACACCGTGCCGGGCACACCCGGCGCCACCCTCGTCGCGTGGGCGCGGCGGGCGGAGGAGAAGGGCTTCGCGGGGCTGGCCACGATCGACCGGGTCGCCTATCCCAACCACGACTCGCTGACCGCGCTGGCGGCAGCGGCGGCCGTGACCGAGCGGATCGGGCTCTACACCAACATCCTGCTGGGCTCGCTCTATCCGGCGGCGCTGCTGGCCAAGACCGCGGCCACCGTCGACCAGGTCTCCGGCGGTCGCCTGACGCTGGGCCTGGCCCCGGGCAACCGGGAGGACGACTTCGAGGCGGTCGAGCGCCCTTTCTCCCGGCGCGGCCGCGAGTTCGACCGCACGCTCGACCGCATCCACCGCATCTGGTCGGGCGACCCGGCCCACGCGCCGGCCCCGGTCAACGGGGGCGCGATCCCGGTGATCATCGGCGGCGGCAGCGACGCCGCGTTCCGCCGCCTGGTGAGGTGGGGCGCGGGCGGCGCGATCGGCGGGGCCCCGCCGGCCCAGGCGGCCGAGTACGCGGCCCGGGTGCGCGGCGCCTGGCAGGAGGCGGGCCGGCCGGGCGAGCCCCGGATCACGGCTCTGGCCTACTACTCGCTGGGCGCTGACGCCGAGGAGCCCTCGCGGGCGTACCTGCGCGACTACTACGGCTTCATGGGCGACAACGCCGAGTGGGTCGCGGCCAACGCCCTGCGCACGCCCGAGGCGATCCGCGAGGCCGTCGACGGCTTCGCGGCCGCGGGCGTCACCGAGCTCTACCTCGACCCGACGGTGGCCACGCTCGACCAGGTCGACCGCCTCGCCGAGGTGGTCACTCCGTAGGCATCGCCAGGTTCACCCGCACCCCGAGCAGGCGTACGGGCCGCCGCCATTCGAACTTGGTCAGCAGGCTCACGGCCGCCTGCTCGACCACTTCGGGGTCGGTGGTCGGCCCGGCCCGCAGCTTCATCTCCCGGGTCGGCGTGAAGAAGCTGACGTAGCGCACCTTCACCGCCACGTGGGTGATCTCGCGCCCGTCGGCGACCACCTCGGCCGTCAGCGCGCGGGCCATCGCACCGACCTCGCGGGAGATCTCGGCCAGCTCCGACAGGTCCTCGGCGTACGTGTTCTCCTTGCTCCGCGAGCGGGCCACCCACGGCTCCGTGCTGATCGCCGTGTCACCGCCGCCGGCGGCCGCCACCGGCAGCCAGGCCGCCTGGCGCGGGCCGAACCGCTCGACCAGCGCGTCCACGGGCGTGGCGGCCAGCTGGGCGACCGTGTGCAGGCCGAGCTCGTCGAGCTTGCGGGCCGTCTTGGGGCCGATGCCCCACAGGTCGGCCGCCGGCCGCTCGCCCATCACGGCCATCCAGGTCGCGGTCGTGAGCGTGTGGATCCCGCCGGGCTTGGCGAACCGGGCCGCGATCTTCGCCTGCTGCTTGTTCTCGCCGATGCCGATCGCACAGGACAGCCCGGTCTCCGCGAACACCGCCGCCTTCATCTCGGCGGCCAGCGCCTGCGGATCGGTGATGTCGCCGCCGGCGAACGCCTCGTCCCAGCCCCAGACCTCGACGTCGACCGGGAACCGGCGCAGCACGGCCATCACCCGCTGCGAGGCCTCGCTGTAGGCGGCCGGGTCGGTCGGCAGGAAGACCGCCTCGGGGCAGAGCTGGGCGGCCCGGCGCAGCGGCATTCCGGAGTGGACACCGAAGGCGCGGGCCTCGTACGACGCCGTCGACACCACCTGCCGCCGGGCCGTCGGGTCGCCCGCGCCGCCGACCACCACCGGCCGGCCGCGCAGCTCCGGCCGGCGCAGGATCTCCACGGCGGCCACGAACTGGTCCATGTCGACGTGCAGGATCCAGCCGGTCATGGCGTCGTGGCCGCCAGCCGGTGGGCGCGCGAGCGCAGGTAGCGCTGCTCGGGCTCGCTGAGCGTCCGGTCGGCGGCGACCTGGTAGGCGGCCGCGGCGCCCGGCGCGTCGCCGGCCAGTTCGAGCAGGTGGGCGCGGACCGCGGCGAGCCGGTGGTGGCGGGCCACACGGTCGTCGCCGTCGAGCGTGGCCAGCAGGTCGAGCCCGGCCCGCGGCCCCTGCACCATGGCCACCGCCACGGCCTTGTTGAGCGTCACCATCGGGCTGTCGGAGACCTTCTCCAGCAGCTCGTAGAGGGCCAGCACCTGGGCCCAGTCGGTGTCGGCGGCGGTCGGTGCCTCGTCGTGCACGGCGGCGATCGCGGCCTGGAGCTGGTAGGCGCCGGGCCGCGTGCGGGCCAGCGCGCCGGACACCAGGGCGACGCCCTCGGCGATCGCGGCCTGGTCCCAGCGCGACCGGTCCTGCTCGTCGAGCGGGATGAGCTCGCCGTCGGCGCCCGTGCGGGCCGGCCGGCGGGCGTCGGTGAGCAGCATCAGCGCCAGCAGGCCGGCCGCCTCGCCGTCGTCGGGCAGCAGCCGGTGCAGCATGCGGGCGAGCCGGATGGCCTCGGCCGACAGTTCGACGCGGGCCAACCGCGGCCCGGACGAGCTCGTGTAGCCCTCGTTGAAGATCAAATAGAGCACCTGGAGCACGGCGTCGAGGCGGGCCCCGCGGGACTCGGGCGGCGGCATCTCGAAGCCGACACCCGACGACTTGATCTTCTGCTTGGCCCGGCTGATCCGCTGGCCCATGGTCGGCTCGGGCACCAGGAACGCGCTGGCGATCTCGCCGGTGGTCAGGCCGCCGACCGCCCGCAGCGTGAGCGCCACCTGGGCGGGCACCGCGATCGCGGGGTGGCAGCAGAGGAACAGCAGCACGAGCGAGTCGTCGCCGCTCTCCCGCTCGTCGGCCGGCGGGGCGACCCGGGTGGCCGCCGGGTCCCGGACGAACTCGTTCTCCTCGCGGAGCCGGCGCGACTCGTCGCTGCGCAGCTGGTCGATCAGCCGCCGCGAGGCGACCCGGATCAGCCAGGCCCGCGGGTCGTCGGGCACGCCGTCGGCCGGCCATTGGGTGGCCGCCGCGAGCAGCCCCTCCTGCACCGCGTCCTCGGCCGTGTCGAAATGGCCGTAGCGGCGCACCAGCGCGCCCAGCACCTGCGGCGCCAGCTCTCTGAGCAGGTCTTCCGTGCCCACGACCAGAAGCCTACGACCGGTCACACGAGCGTGGCGGCCCGCGCGATCACGCTCACCACGTAGGCCAGGGCAAAGATCAGGGCCAGGATCGCGGCGGTACGCAGGCGCGGGTCGGCCCGTTGCCGGGTGGAGCGGGCCCGGGCGACGCCGAATACGAGGAAGCCGAGCGGGAGGACCAGGAAGATCGGGTTGATCAGCACGGCGAAGGCGAGGACGAACGAGATCCAGCCGGCGATGGTGGTCGGGTGCAGCGCGTCGGCGTCGGTGATCCCGAGCTGGTGGACGCCGTAGCGGGCGCGTTGCAGCTCGGGCAGGCGGGCGGCGTACCCCGCCTCGCCGTTGTCCCGCATGTCGACGGCGAGGTCGGCCTGGGCGCGCTGGAGCCGCCGGACCCGGCTGTAGGCCCGCATCCCGCCGTAGACGTAGGCGTTCCACCGGGCCCGGCCCCGGCTGCGCCAGCCCCGCAACGCGGCGATCTCGTTGTGGCTGGCGATCCAGGGGTTGCGCATGCTCTCCAGCGGGCCGGCGATGCCCTCGTACTCGTCCTTGCGGAAGAAGTGCAACAGGATCAGGAACGTGCCGAGGATCAGCAGGCCCTTGATGAAGAGGACCAGCAGGATGCCGTACGTCCCGGCGTTGTCGGTCAAGCTTGCGGCGGCCGGCGAGTTCCACAGGAAATGCATCAGCCACGCCAGGGCGAGGGCGCCGAGCGCGACACCGATGCGGTTGAACCAGGAGCGTTCCCGATGCAACACGGCGTACGCGACACCCGCGCCCGCGATCGCGCTGTAGACGGTGTGGCTCCACAGCCCGGCCAGCAGCCCGCGCACCACGAACGTCTGCAGCACCGGGCCGAGGCTGTCGGTGCCCGCGGCGGCGACCGCGTTGAGGCTGTAGGTGATGTTCTCGATCTCCTGGAAACCCAGGCCAACGAAGGCGCCGTAGACCACGCCGTCGAGCACGCTGTTGATCTGCCGGCGGGCCAGCAGCACGATCATCACGATGCCGAGCGTCTTGAGGATCTCCTCGTCGGTCGGCCCCTCGATCGCCGCGGCCCAGTCGCGCACGAAGCCCAGCGACGTCACCTTGACCAGGATCGACTCGAGCGCGGTGTTGGCCCGCAAGGCGTTGGCGCTGGCCACGAAGCCGCCCCAGATCATCGCGGCCGCGAACAGCCAGCGGGGCTCCGGCTCGAGCCAGTCGACCGCCCGGATGATCGTCACGAACACGGCGCCGTGTATCGCGAAAAGGATCACCGCGAGCACGAACGCGGCCGGCGCCCCGGCGATCGCCGGGCCGAACGAGATGCCGAGGATGACGACGCCGGCGATGCTCAGCGCGACGAAGAACCAGACCGCCGGCCAGCGGGCCGCGGCGGCCCAGGACGGGAAGACCCGCCGGGTGCCAGGGGTCGGTGGTGGGCTGGCCGCTTGAATGCTCATGCCGTCACCTCGATGGTGACCGTGCGTACGCTCGTCTCCAGTTCTTCGCGGTGTTCGGTGACGCCCGCGTCGTTGCCGTCGACGACCGCGGTGACGGCGGTGCCGGCGCGGAGATAGACCGTGTACCAACCGGTGCGGTTCTCGGCGACGAAGGTGGCCTGCAGGCCCGGGATGCCGCTGTCGGAGGTGACCGACTGGTCGTCGGAGACGGCCTGGATGCCGGCGATGTTGCGCACCTCGGCGCGGATCCGGTCGGCGAGCTGCTGCAGCGTGCCCGGGAAGCTCTCGGCCGTCAACCGGTAGCGCACGCCGTCGACCGCCATCGTGACCACGCCCTGGTCAGGGGAGGTCTGCTCGGCGACCACCGTGGCGTCGGGCGGCGGCACCACGCTGGCGTCGGTGGCGAACTCGAGCGGCTCCGTGCTGGAGACGGTGGCGTTGGGCAGGGCGTCGTCGATCGCGGGCACACCGAGCGAGAGGGCGAGGACGCCGGCGACGACCGCCAGGGAGCCGACGAGGTTGCGCCGCCACGCAGTCCGCTCGCCCGCCATCAGCACATTGTGGGTGATCTCCGCGCCGGGCGCACGATCCGCCTCGCTAGGACGGGCCCTGGCGTGCGGCCACCTCGCCGCCGGCCAGCAGCGCGTGGATCAGGTGGGTCAGCTCGCAGACGGAGGCGACCGGGCGCTCGAAGCCGAGCCGCAGCCGGGGACCGGCGCCGCCGTTGGAGCCGACCGTCAGTCCGTAGCGGTCGAGGCGCAGCGCCCGGCACTCCGCCGGCGCGGCCCGGCCGCTGACCCGTTCGACCAGGTCGACGAGCTGGCTCAGGTGGTGGTCGTTGAGGTCGTGCAGCAGGCGGCCCTCGTCGGTGGCGAGCGGGTCGGGCGCGGCGGCCAGGAAGTCGGCCGGGTCGACCTCGACCAGGCGGCGGCCGTTGGCCAGCCGGACCTCGGTCGGGACGATGCGGAGCAGCTCCGGGCCGCGACCGACGTCGAGCAGATCACCGAGCGGACTGACCTGGGCGTACGCGTCGGCGGCGGTGCGGGCCTCGCCCTTGTCGAGCCGGTGGGCTTCGCCGGTCAGCCAGAGCCGGCCGCGGCTCGGCGCGCACGGCACGGGCGGGATGTCGTCGACGCTGAGCACCATCGGGCCGGTGGTCAGCGCGGTCGCTTGCTCGGTGCCCTGCGAGACGAGCAGGAGCGGGTGGCCGTCCGCCGGCGTGGCGTGCCGGACCTTCACCCGGCCGGGATAGCCGCGGACGTGGGCCGTGCCTTCCAGACGGCCGCTCGCCAGCGTGCGCGCCACCTCTGCCGCCGTCGGCCGCATGTTGTGCCTCCTCGGGGATGCGTACCGACAACTTAAGTTAGGCTCACCTAATTCTCAAGCTCTGTCGCTCGCCCGGGCGTTCAGGAAAGTCGCAGGCCAGCCTCAGGTCCGGGCTAGATATGCGACGCACGGTGGACGCATGACCGATTTGCTGAGCCGCACCGAAACCCCGTCGTCTCCCTGGCCGCCCGCTGGCGGCCCCAACGGTCCTGGCGGTCCGGTGCCGCCGTGGGTCCCCAGTGGCCCGTCCCCGTCTCCGTCCCCCTCCGGCGGCCCGCGGCGCGGCGGGCGGCGGGTCGCCATCGCCGCCGGCGCGCTCGTGCTCGTGCTCGGAGGTGGGGTGGCCGGCGGCGTGATCGGCGCCCAGACCGACCGGCCCGCCGCCGTCGCCAGCACGGCCGCCGCGACCGACGCGACCACCGTGTCCACCCAGTCGGCGACGCTCGCCTCGGTCGCCGCCCGCACGTCACCCAGCGTCGTCACGATCATGGTGCAGGTGCCGGGCGGGACCGTCGAAGGCTCCGGCGTGATCGTCGACGACCAGGGCCGGATCCTGACCAACAACCACGTGGTCGCGCAGGCCACCGGCGGGGCGACCGTGCAGCTGTCCGACGGCCGTACGCTGCCCGCCCAGATCCTGCGTACCGACCCGGGTCACGACCTGGCGCTGATCCAGGTCTCCGACGCCTCCGGCCTGACGCCCGCGACGCTCGGCGACAGCGACAACGTGCAGGTCGGCGACACGGTGCTCGCCTTCGGCAGCCCGCTCGGCCTCTCCGGCACCGTCACCTCCGGCATCGTCTCGGCGCTCGACCGGGATGCCCAGGACCTCAACCTCTTCGGCCTGATCCAGACCGACGCGCCGATCAACTCGGGCAACTCGGGCGGCCCGTTGGTCGACGCGGCCGGGCAGGTCATCGCGATCAACGTGGCCAACGCCTCGACCTCGCAGGGCGGCGGCTCGATCGGCATCGGCTTCGCGATCCCGATCGACGAAGCGCAGTCGATCCTTGGCTGAGCGCTCTTTGCCCTTGCCCCCTTGCTCTGCAGCCATATACGCAACACCTCGCGGCTGGGGTGTTGCGTATATGGCTGCAGAGCAGCGGTGGCGGCGGGGTTGCGGAGGTCGGGACAATCTTGTGCGTGACCCGCCTCCTGGCGCCGCTGGTCCGGGCCTCGACCTACCGGCGCGGCGTCCACCTGCTGCTCGGTGGCGTCCTACTCCTGCCTTACGTGCTGCTCGGCGTCGTCTTCGCCACCATGCTCACCGACGACACGCTGCCCCAGGTCGCCGTCTGGGTGCTGTTGCTGATCGGCGCGGTCATCGCGGTGACCCCGGCGTTCCTCGGCGGCACGCGCGCCGTCGAGATCGTCGCGGCCCGCGTGCTGCTCGGCGTCGACCTGCCCGAGCCGGCGCCGGGCGGCGGTGACCGGGAGACGACGCTGCGCGGGGCGCTCTGGTTCGGCGCCCATCTGGCGTTCGGCGGCGTGGTCGGGGTCGCGCTGTTCACGGCCCTGCCGATGGCGCTGGCCTACGTGACTCAGCCGTTCGGCGGTCGCATCGACGGGCTGCCGCTCGCCGGCTCGTCGCCGGCCGCGATGACCGCCGTCGGGGTGGTGCTGCTGGTGGTGCTGGTCTACGCGGTGGCCGGGCTCGGCTCGCTCGCCGCCGTCGTCGCGCCGGTGCTGCTGGGGCCGTCGCCGGCCGCGCGGATCGCGTCGCTGGAGGCCCGGGCGGACCGGCTCGTCGAACGCGCCCGGCTGGCCCGCGAGCTGCACGACTCGGTCGGGCACGCGCTCACGGTCACCACGTTGCAGGCCGCGGCCGCGCAGCGCGCGTCGCACGACCCGGAGTTCGTCCGGCAGGCGCTGGTGGCGATCGAGGAGACCGGCCGGGCCGCGATGGAGGACCTCGACCACGTGCTGGGCCTGCTGCGCGCGGCCGAGCACGCCGATCGCCGGCCGGCGCCGCCGCAGCGTACGCTCGCCGACGTCGACCGGATCGTCGCCGACGTGACCGGAGCCGGGCTGCGCGTCTCGCTCACCCGCGACGGTCCACTCGCGACAGTGCCGGCGGCCGTGTCCCGGGAGGGCTACCGGATCGTGCAGGAAGCGCTGACCAACGCGGTGCGGCACGCGGGACCGGTGCCGGTGACGGTGCACATCGCGGTGGCCGACCGGTCGTTGCGGATCGACGTCGCCAACCCGGTGACCCGCTCCGGCGCGCCTGACCCCTCCGGGCGTGGGCTCGCCGGGATGCGGGAGCGGGTCGACGTGCTGGGCGGGCGGATGACGGTGGGCACCGCTGACGGGCGGTTCACGGTGGCGGTGCGGCTGCCGATTGGAGGATCATGACGCTGCGGGTGCTGATCGTCGACGACGACGCCTTGGTGCGGGTCGGTCTGCGTACGGTCATCGACGCCGAACCCGACCTGACCGTGGTCGCCGAGGCGTCCGACGGCGCCGAGGTGCCGCCGCTGGTGGCCCGGCACCGGCCCGACGTGGTGCTGATGGACGTGCGGATGCCCGACGTCGACGGCATCCAGGCGACCCGGCACCTGGTCTCCACGGCGGCCGCGCCGCCCCGGGTGATCGTGGTGACGACGTTCGAGAACGACGACTACGTCTACGACGCGCTGCGCGCCGGGGCGAGCGGCTTCCTGCTGAAACGGGCCCGGCCGGCCGAGGTGGTCGACGCGATCCGGCTGGTCGCCCGGGGCGACTCGCTGCTGTTCCCGGCGGCGATCCGGCGGCTGGTGGCCGGTCGGGGCGGCCGCACCTCCGGGGGCCTGGAGCGGCTCACCGCCCGCGAGGCGGAGGTTTTGCGCTTGATGGCCACGGGACTGTCCAATGCGGAGATTGCCGAGCGGCTGGTGGTGGGCGCGGAGACGGTCAAGACCCACGTGGGCAACGTGCTCGCGAAGCTCGGCGCCCGGGACCGGGTCCAGGCCGTCATCCTGGCGTACGAGTCAGGCTTCGTCAGCCCCACCGGCTGAGCGTTCCCCCACGTGGGGGAGGTGGTCCACCCCGCGCGGGGAGTCCGCGGGGCTCGGTCCGGACGACCGTGAAGGGCATGACGAACTCTGCTGGCAAGGTCGGCTATCTGGCCGCCGCGTGCGCCCTGGCGTACGGCGCGGTCGCCTTGGTCTGGACGGTGACCGGCTCCGGGTATCCCTTCGGCGCCAACAACCCGTCGGACGATCTGCATCCGCTGCGCGCGGTCCCGGTCGACATCGGCGCGGCGGTCTTCGCGGTGGCGCTGCTCGGGGCCGGCGTCCTGGCGCTGGCGACGGCGGGCCGGCAGGCGGTCCACCCACCGCGCGGGGTGCGGGCGATCCTGCTCGGCCTGGGCTGGACGGTCGCGGCGGCGCTGGTCGTCCTGGTGCCCGGCGCCCACGTGCTGGCGATCGCCGGCTACACCCCGGCCCTCCTGATCGGCGCCCCGTTCGGCTGGCCTCCGGACCTGGACTACGGCGTCATCTTCAACTGGACCACCGCCAACGAGGTGGCGGCGATCGGCACGGGCGTGCTCCTGGCCTGGTCGCTGCTGGTGTGGCAGCGCCGCACCACCTCGTCGGCGCACCGGGACGGCCCGGTCCGCTGGGGCACGGCCGTCACCTACGCCGCGGCCGCGGCCCCCGCCGCGTACGCCGCGAGCCGCCTGGGCTGGGCGCTCGCCCACCTGTTCGGCAGCGACAAGGAGATGATCGCGGACGGCGACTTCGCGCTCATCGCCACGGGATTGGGCGGTTTCGCGCTGGTCGGCGCCTGGCTCACCATCGGCCTCGTGCGCCCGTGGGGCGAACGCTTCCCGCGCTGGATGATCGGTCTGGCCGGCCGCCGGGTCCCGATCCGCCTGGCCACCATCCCCGCCACGATGGTCGCGGTAGCGGTAGCCGCCGCCAGCGCCAGCTTCCTCTCGGACCCGAACGTCCTCCGCGACATCACCAGCGGCGACCTCGCCTTCCTCCCGATGGCGCTGTGGCCACTGTGGAGCGTCACGCTCCTTCTCGCGACCTACGCCTACCACCGCCGCCGCACGGCCCCCACTGCCGCAACGACCGACCCTGCCGCAGACGTCCCGGCCGACGATGTTCCGAACGTCCGACCGATCACCGACCGCCCGGCCCGACTCGCCAATTGATGACGCGTCACCTTCCGTCGGCGGCAACCGCTCTGGATGGCTGGCCCTGGACCTGACCGGGACCGGCCATCCCGCTTCCCTACGCAGGCATCGGCCGCGTCGCGCTCGGCGACGTCGATGGCCTTCCGGGTCTCGCGCTCGTGTCCCTCACTTTGCAGCCGATCTCTTCCGGCTCGGCCGGAGGTCTTTGTGGCCGTTTCGGAGGTGGCTGGGGTTGGTGCTTGTGTCTCTCGGCTGGCGGCCGGTTCTTTTCGGCTCGGCTGGAGGTCTTTGTGGCCGTTTCGGAGGTGGCTGGGGTTGGTGCTTGTGTCTCTGGACCGGCGGCCGGTTCTTTTCGGCTCGGCTGGAGGTCTTTGTGGCCGTTTCGGAGGTGGCTGGGGTTGGTGCTTGTGTCTCTGGACCGGCGGCCGGTTCTTTTCGGCTCGGCTGGAGGTCTTTGTGGCCGTTTCGGAGGTGGCTGGGGTTGGTGCTTGTGTCTCTCGGCCGGCGGCCGGTTCTTTTCGGCTCGGCTGGAGGTCTTTGTGGCCGTTTCGGAGGTGGCTGGGGTTGGTGCTTGTGTCTCTCGGCCGGCGGCCGGTTCTTTTCGGCTCGGCTGGAGGTCTTTGTGGCCGTTTCGGAGGTGGCTGGGGTTGGTGCTTGTGTCTCTCGGCCGGCGGCCGGTTCTTTTCGGCTCGGCTGGAGGTCTTTGTGGCCGTTTCGGAGGTGGCTGGGGTTGGTGCTTGTGTCTCTCGGCCGGCGGCCGGTCCCCTTCGGGCTTGGCCCGACGTCCTTGCGGCCGTTTGGGAAGTGGCTCGGGTTCGTGCTTGTGTCCCTCACCCCGCCGGCCGGTCCCCTTCGGGCTTGGCCCGACGTCCTTGCGCCCGTTTGGGAAGTGGCTCGGGTTCGTGCTTGTGTCCCTCACCCCGCCGGCCGGTCCCCTTCGGGCTTGGCCCGACGTCCTTGCGGCCGTTTCGCAAGTGGCTGGGGTTCGCGCTTGTGTCCCTCAACCGGCGGCCGGTTCCTTCCGGCTCGGCCGGACGTCCTTGCCGCCGTTCGGAAAGGCCGGGGGTCGCGGTCATGCGGCGATCGGGTCGGGCTCTGGCATGGAGGCGCGGATGGCGTCGTCGACGTTGGTGGCCGACAGGCCGAAGGTGGCCTCCGTCCGGGTGCTGTCGAGGACGAACGGGCGGTCCCACTGGTAGCTCATCTCGACGAACTCCCGCGTCCGGCGGTCGAACAGGCCGGCGGCCCGGATGGCGGTCTTCGGGTAGCTGCGTAGCCGCGGAAGCGGAAAGCCGCCCACCTCGGCCAGCTTCGTGACCACCTGGCGCAGCGTCATCGGCGCCGGGGACGGCACGTGCCAGGCCTGGCCCCAGGCGCGCGGGTCACGGGCCAGCGCGATCAGCGCCGCGGCCATGTCGCCCGTGTAGGTGAAGGTGTGCGGGTTGTCGAGCGGGCCCGGCAGCCAGATCGTTTTGCCGGCCCGCAGGCCCGGCATCGCCAGCTCGATGACCGAGTAGCGCGGGCTGATGTAGTCGGAACCCCGCACCTCCGTGACACCGCTGATCCGGCCCGAGCGGTAGGCCGCGACCGCGTCCTCCCACATCTTGATGCGGACCCGGCCTTTGACCGTCGGGGTCGCCAGCGGCATGTCCTCGGTCATCGGCCGGTTCACCGGGCCGTAGACGTAGAGGTTTCCGGTGATCGCCAGCGGCGCTCCGCTGGCCTCTGCCGCCGCGAGCAGCGCCTCCGCCATCGGCGGCCAGTCGGTGGGCCACGTGTGGTAGGGCGGGTTGGCGCAGTTGTAGATCGCGACCGCGTCCCGGCTCAGGCGGGTCAGGGCGGCGGCGTCGCTCGCGTTGGCGGCGACCCGCTCGATCCGCGGGTCGACCGGGCCGCTGCCGCTGCGGGTGATCAGGCGCACCTGCTCGCCCGCTTCGGCGAGTTGGCGGGCGATGCCGCTGCCGACAGCTCCGGCGCCGACGATGACGTGCATGGCTTCCTCCAGCTGAGGTGTTGGGAGAGCACTGCTCTCTGACAAGAGCAATAGTCGCGGAAGTGGTGCGCTCTGTCAAGAGCAGTGCTCTCGGTATGCGACACTGTTCTCGTGAAGGCGACCTCGATGCGCGCCCGGCTGCGGGCGGAGATGACCGACGAGATCAAGACGATCGCCCGGCGGCACCTGGCCACCGACGGCGCCAATCTCTCGCTGCGGGCGGTGGCGCGTGACCTCGGCGTGGTCTCGTCGGCGATCTACCGCTACTTCCCGAGCCGCGACGAGCTGCTCACCGCGCTGATCCTGGACGCCTACAACGCGCTGGGCGCGTCGGTCGAGGCGGCCGAGGCCGCCGAGGACCGCCGGCACCTGATCGGCCGCTTCCTCGCCGTCTGCCACGCGGTCCGGGACTGGGCACGGGCCAACCCGCACGAGTACGCCCTGATCTACGGAAGCCCGGTGCCGGGCTACGCCGCCCCGACGGACACGGTCGCCGCGGCCACCCGCGCGGTCCGGGTCTTCTGCGGCGTCTTCGAGGACGCCGCCCACCTCGGCCTGCTGCACCGAGCCGAGGTGTTGCCGATGACGCTGACGGAAGACATGGCTCGCATCGGCGAGGTGATGGCGCCGAGCGTCCCGCTGCCCGCGCTGGCCCGGGCCTTGGGCACCTGGCTCCAGCTGTTCGGCTTCGTCAGCTTCGAACTTTTCGGCCAGCTCAACAACACGGTTGACGAGCCGGGCCCATTCTTCGACCACCAGATGCGCGCACAGGCCCTCTACAACGGCCTACCCGATGTCTGAGTCGGTGCTATCCGGCGACGGTCCCGCCGCTCCGCCGGACGGCCGAGTGGCGACCAACACCATGAGTTGACCCAGGCGTCTGCCGGGCGTAGCGCCGGAACACCTGAGGTCTGGCGCAGATCGCGCCTGGACACCGCGGCGAATGCCCGGGCGCCGGCTGGACTCGGCCGATCACCCGTCCAATCCTCGGACCGCGCCTAGTCCTCGCGCATCTCCTGCCTGATCGCCTCGCGGTGCTTCAGATAGCGCTCCAGCAGGGAGCCGAGCTCGCTCTGGATGAAGCTGTAGAAGTCGCCCATCCCCGCGATCCGGTCGCCGGCCGGTGTCGCGCGACCGCCCGCTGCCGCCGTGCCGTTCTCGGACAGCTTCGCGATCGCCGAGAAGAGGTTGCCCTTGATGATCGAGCCCATGTACCAGGCGTCGTCGGGCAGGCCGTAGCGATCGCGCCGGGAGCCAGGGACCGCCGAGCGCTCGACCAGCCCCAGGTGCTGCAGATAGCGCACCGACTGGGAGACCGCGGCCGGGCTGATCTCCAGGCTGTCACTGAGCTCCTTGGCGGTGAGATATCCGGTGTCGGAGGCCATCAGCTGCATGAGCACGCGGGCCGCCATCCGGGGGAAGCCCCAGTCGGCGTAGAGCCGGGCCATGTCCTCGACGTACTGCCGTAGGGCGGCCTCGTCGCGTTCTCCAGCCATGTCGCGCACCTCCTCTGATCAAAGATCTATCTTGACGCGCTCTTGACGCGAAACAAACTTCACAACTTTGTGAAGCAAGTGTAGCTTCCAAAATATGGAGAACGTCATTTCGGTCAAGGGGCTCGTCAAGAGCTTCGGCCGGACCCGCGCCCTCGACGGTCTCGACCTCGAGGTGCGCCGCGGAGAGGTGCACGGCTTCCTCGGCCCGAACGGGGCGGGCAAGTCCACCGCGATCCGCGTGCTGCTCGGCCTACTCAAGGCCGATGGTGGCACCGTCACCCTGTTCGGGGGAGACCCCTGGCGCGACGCGGTGTCGTTGCACCGCCGCCTCGCCTATGTGCCCGGCGACGTCACGCTGTGGCCCAACCTGACCGGCGGCGAGGTCATCGACCTGCTCGGCCGGCTCCGCGGCGGTCTGGACACCAAGCGCCGCGACGAGCTGATCGCGCGCTTCGAGCTCGACCCGCGTAAGAAGGGCCGCACGTACTCGAAGGGCAACCGGCAGAAGGTGGCGCTGGTCGCCGCCCTCGCCTCCGACGCCGAGCTGCTGGTGCTCGACGAGCCCACCTCCGGCCTCGACCCGCTGATGGAGTCGGTGTTCCAGACCTGCGTCAACGAGGAGCGCGGCGCCGGGCGCACGGTGCTGCTCTCCAGTCACATCCTGGCCGAGGCCGAGGCGCTGTGCGACCGGGTGAGCATCATCCGCGCCGGCCGCACGGTCGAGTCCGGCACGCTGAGCGAGCTGCGCCATTTGACGCGTACGTCCATTCATGCCGAACTGGCCGGCTCGCCCAACGGGATCGGCGCCCTGGCCGGCGTGCACGACGTGGTGGTCGAGGGCGAGCGCGTGCGGTTCCAGGTCGACAACGCCGAGCTCGACACCGTGCTGCGCGCGCTGACCGCCGTCGGCGTGCGCGGGCTGACCAGCCAGCCACCGACGCTGGAGGAGCTGTTCCTCCGCCACTACAAAAAAGAAGAGGCTGTAGCGTGACCGGCACCTGGCAGCTCTTCCGGCTGGCGCTGCGCCGCGACCGGGTTGTCCTGCCACTGTGGACGATCCTGCTGGGGCTCTTCCCGGCGCTGGTGGCGAGCAGCTTCGCCAACCTCTATCCCGACCCGGCCGAGCTGCAGAAGTTCGCCGCGTCGATGTCGAGCCCGTCATTGACCGCGGTGTACGGCCCGATCTGGGCACCCAACCTCGGCGGCCTCACCGCCTGGCGGTCGAGCATCGTGCTGCTGATCGTCGCCCTGGCCAGTGCGTTCGTGGTCATCCGGCACAGCCGCGCCGAGGAGGAGCAGGGCCGCCGCGAGCTGCTCGGCTCCACAGTGGTTGGTCGCCAGGCCGGGCTCGCCGCCGCGATGCTGGTCGGCCTGCTCGCCGCGACCGTCGTCGGGGTCCTCACCGCGGCCGGCACCGCGGCCGGCACCGCGGCCGCCGGCGCCGACGCCACCGGCTCGGTCGCCCTCGGCCTGCAGTACTTCCTGGCCTGCGTGCTGTTCGGCACCATCGCCGGCCTGGTCGCCCAGCTCACCCAGAGCGCCCGCACGGCCCGGTGGATAAGCGGCGCGATCCTGATCGGCTCGCTGCTGCTCCGCATGGTCGGCGACGCCGGCGGTGACCTCGACTCGCCCCTGTCGTGGGCATCGCCGATCGGTTTCCTGCAGCGCCTGCGCCCGTACGCGGACGAACGCTGGTGGATCGCGGCGGTCGTGCTGGCGGTGATCGCGGTGCTCGGCGCGGTCGCGTACCGGCTGAATGCCGCTCGTGACCTCGACGCCGGTCTGATCGCGCCGCGGCCCGGACCGGCGCGGGCCTCGCGCGCCCTCGGCTCGCCGCTCGGCCTCGCGTGGCGGCTGCAGCGTTCGACGCTGTTCGGCTGGCTCATCGGGTACGCGGTCCTCGGCCTGTTCCTCGGCTCGGCCGCCGACGCCGCGGTCGACGCGATCCAGGACAGCCCGGAGCTCGGCGACGCGATCGCCCGGCTCGGCGGCGGCGCGACCATCGGCGACATGGTGATCGGCAGCGGCATGGCCATCATCGGCATCGGTGCGGCGGCGCAGGGCGTGCAGGCCGCGTTGCGGGCCCGGGCCGAGGAGACCGCGCTGCGCGCCGAACCGGTGCTGGCGGCCGCGGTCGGTCGGAGGCGCTGGGCGGCCGGGCACATGCTGTTCGCGTTCGTCGGTCCGGCGCTCGGGCTGGCCGTGGCGGGGCTGTTCATCGGCACCGGCTACGTGTCGGCATCGGGGGAGAGCGCCGGCTCGATCGGCCGCGTCGTCGGGGCGGGCCTCGCCCAGGTCCCGGCCGTCTGGTTCACGGTCGCGGTCGTCGTGGTGCTGTTCGGCCTGCTGCCGCGGCTGACGAGCCTCGGCTGGGCGGTGCTGGCCTTCTTCCTGCTGCTGGGCCAGCTGGGCGCGGTCCTGCAGCTCAGTCAGTGGGCGCTCGACCTGTCGCCCTTCACCCACCTGCCCAAGCTGCCGGGCGGTGAGGTGACCGCGACGCCGTTGGTGTGGCTGGTCGCTCTGGCGGCGGTGCTGACCGCCGCCGGCTTCGCCGGCTTCCGCCGCCGCGACCTCGCCAACGGCGGCTAGCCGTTGTGTGGAACGGACCCTTCCTAACGCTTTCCGCATAGGAAGGGTCCCTTCCTAACGCTCGGTCAGTCCAGCGGGACCACGCAGTCCAGGCCGGTGAGGATGATGAGCTGGCAGAGCCGTTCGTCGAGACCCCGCACGCTCACCTCGCAGTCGTGCCGGCGGGCCGTCAGGCAGATCCGGGCGAGCGCCTCGACGGTCAGCATGTCGGGGTTCGTCACCGCGCGCACGCAGACCACCACCCGCACCGGGCGGCCCAGCTCGGCCAACCGCTCGCACAGCCCAAGGATCTCGCCGCGCCGGATCGTCGGGCCGAGGGTCAGCACGTACGGCTGCATACGCACCTCCGGCGGGGACCGCGGTCTCCCCGCCGAGACCACCGTCACCCACGGACATCATCGCGGTTGCGCGCGGTGCAGTGCGCGGCGGGTCGCCAGGAGGGCCGCGCCGAGGGCCAGGCCGGCGCACACGACGACCACGACACCGAGCTCCGCCCACGGCACGATCAGCCGCACGTCGGCGCCGGTCTGCCCGGCCAGCGCCGCCCGGATGCCGGCCAGCGCGGGCAACGCGACAAGCATGCCGACGGCCGTGCCGAACAGCACCACCAGCCCGGTCTCGGTGCCGACCATCCGCAGGATCTGGCGGTCGGTCGCGCCCGACAGCCGCAGCACGCGGAAGTCGCGGCGGCGGTCGCCGGTGGCCATGACCAGCGTGTTGGCCACCGCGATGCTCGTGTAGCCGGCCGACATCCCCACCATCACCAGCACGAACAGCCACACCAGCTGGTCCTCGTCGTCGTTCGACGAGTACGCCAGCGGGTCCTGGGCCAACACTCCCAGCCCAGGTGGCACGGCCGCCGGCGAAGCGCCCCGGACGTACGCGGTCGAGGTCAGCGCCGACGGGTCGTGCGCCCGCACCAGGTCCCGTGGCAGCAACAGCGGCGACGGCAGCGCCGACGGGGCGACCGACGCGTCCACCCGCAGCGACACGGACTCGCCGTCGGCGAACGTCAGCCGCAGCTCGTCGCCGGCCCGCCAGCGCGGGTCCGCGACCACGACCGCGTCACCACGCACACCCGGCACCGGCACCGCGCCGGGCACGACCCCGAGCGCGTCCAGCGGCTCGGACCCGTCCGCGAAGACCTGAGTGGACAGTCCAGACAGCACAGTCCCCGGCAGTCCCGCCACCGCCGCGTCGGACAGCCCCGGCGCCCCGTCGGCCGTGACCACCGCGTCCACCGAGAGCGCTCGCGCGTCCTCCCCGCCGAGCGCCGGCGACATCGTCTTGACCATGCCGAGGATCAACATCGCGAACCCGACCGTGAGCAGGATGGGCCCGGCCGTCGCCGCGGTCCGCCGCACGGCCGCGCCGGCGCTCTCCCGCACCACCTCACCCGTGGCCGACCGGCGCAGCGGGGCCGTCAGCACCCGCAGCACCGGCGGGATGACCACCGGCGCGAGCAGCGTGATGGCCACGATCAGCGCCAGCGCGGAGAAGATCGCCGTGGTCATCGCCGAGCCGTCGTCGACCGCCGGGGTGAGCACCGCGAGCGCCATGCCGACGACTCCGGACAGGCCGCCGAACAGCCAGCGCGGCAGGGTCATCGCCCGCCGGTCGATCGCGGCCTCGCGCAACGCCTCCAGCGGCCGCACCCGAGCCGCCCGGCGGGCCGCCGCCCACGCCCCGGCGACGGCCACCACGACACCGGTGAGCACGGCCGGTCCGACACCGAGCAGCGACGGTCGCGGCGCGAACCCGGCCGGCTCGAGCTCGGCCCGCACCAGCAGGTCGCCGAGCACCGGCGCCGCGAGCACGCCCAGCACGGCGCCGACCGCGGCCGACACGACGCCGACCACGAGCGCCTCACCGAGCAGCAGGCGGCGAGTCTGCCGCGGGGTCGCGCCGATCGCCCGCAACAGGGCCAGCTCCCGCCGCCGCTGGTAGGCGTTGAGCGCCGCGGTCGACGCCATCACGAACACGGTCGCGAACGCGGCCAGCAGCACCATCACGGTCAGCAGTTGGGTGCCGAGCCAGCGGATCCGGCTGACCGCCTCGGGTTCCAGCGCGGTGCGCGCGTCGCCGGACACCACGGTGCCGGCCCCGCCAACCA
This sequence comes from Asanoa sp. WMMD1127, assembly GCF_029626225.1. Classification (NCBI taxonomy): domain Bacteria; kingdom Bacillati; phylum Actinomycetota; class Actinomycetes; order Micromonosporales; family Micromonosporaceae; genus Asanoa; species Asanoa sp. WMMD1127. The sequence goes on along the minus strand of NZ_JARUBP010000001.1, from coordinate 1,267,035 downwards.
CGGTCCGCGCGGCGGCGGCCACGGTCGACGGAGCAGCGTCGGGGGACAGGACCAGCCCGATCGCGCGTACGCCGGGCGCCAGCGCGACCGCCGACGCGTCGGACACGTAGATCCCGGGCCCGTCGACGACGCCCGACACCCGCATCGAGCGCGGTCCGGTGGCGGTCAGCACGGTCGCCCCGGACCCGACGGTCAACCCGTAGCCGGCGTCGAGGACCACCTCGTCCGCCCCGGTCGGCGCGGCACCAGCCACCAGCGGATAAGGGGCCAGCGCGGCCGTCGACCAGCCGTGCCCGAGCGGATCGCCGGCCTCCGGGTCGCCGAGTGGCCGCCCGTCGCGGACCAGCTGCGCATAGAACGAGCGGTCCGGCACGGCGGCGGCGACCCCGGGCACCGCCGCCAGCGCGTCCGCCAGCTCCGCGGCCCGGGAGGCGGACCAGGGCACGTACTCGACGTAGGACTCGGCGTCCTGGCCGCCCGCCGGCGACTGGACGACCACCGCCGCGCCGGCCAGCCGCTCGGGCACGGCCGGTTGGGCGGAGACGAAGACCACCAGCGAGGCGGTCAGCACGGCGACACCGAGACAGAGGGCCACGAACGAGCCCACGAAAGCCGTCCACCGCTCGCGGACGGTCGACCACGCCAGCATCACGCCTCCAGCCGGGCCATGCGGGCGGCCACCTCGGCGGCGAAGCCGGGGTCGCCGGGCGAACCGGGCGCGGTCAGCTCGTCCACCAGGTGACCGTCGGCCAGGAACAGGACGCGGTCCGCGTACGCCGCCGCCAATGGGTCGTGGGTGACCATCACGACCGTCTGCCCGTGCGCGTGCACGGCGTCCCGCAGCAGGCCCAGCACCTGCCGCGACGAGCGCAGGTCGAGGGCGCCGGTGGGCTCGTCGGCGAACACCACCGCCGGCCGGGTGACCAGGGCGCGGGCGATCGCCACCCGCTGTTGCTGGCCGCCGGACAGCTCGCTCGGCCGGTGCCGGCCCCGGTCCGCCAGGCCCACGGAGGCGAGCGCGGCCGCGACGTCGGCCGGCGCGGGCCGGCGGCCGGCCAGCCGCAGCGGCAGCGCCACGTTCTGGGCGGCGGTGAGCGCCGAGACGAGGTTGAACTCCTGGAAGACGAAACCGACCAGGTCGCGGCGCAGGGTGGTGAGCCGGTGCTCGGACAGCTCGCCGAGGTCGACCCCGCCCACCGCCACGGCGCCCTCAGTCGGCCGGTCCAGGCCGGCGGCGCAGTGCAGGAGGGTCGACTTACCGGAGCCGGACGGGCCCATCACCGCGGTGAAGCTGCCGGACCGGAAGCTCACCGACACACCGTCCAGCGCGGTCACCGCCGCGCCACCGGTGCCGTACGTGCGTCGCACCGACCGCAGCGTGACCGCCTCGGCCTGCCGCGCACCTGTCGTCATCGTCATGCCTGAAAGCCAACCGGCGGCAGGGCGCCGGCACATGGGTGCGGAGGCGACAACCGGGGGTATACCTGGCGCTACCGTCGGCGGCCGGATCGCCGGGTACGGTCGCCTGGTGACCGCCCGGACCGCCTTCCAGGCCGTGAGTGAACGCCCGCTGGGCTTCCTCGCGTCCTCGTGGCCGTGGCGGTCCGTCGCCTACCTGGCCTCCGGTGTGCTGCTGGGCGCCCTCACCGCCGGCGCCCTGATCGGCCTGCTGCTGGCCGGCGCGCTGCTCGCCCTGGCCCTGGTCGGGCTGGTCGCGTTCCTGGCCGTCGCGCTCTCCGGGGTGGCGGTCGGCCGCTTCGAGCGGTGGCGGCTGCGCCTGGTCGACCAGGACCCGCTGCCCGATCCGCACCGCCGCCCGGAGCGCCGAGGCCGGATCGCCTGGGTCCGCACGCGGTTGCGGGAGCCGGCCACCTGGCGCGAGCTCGGCTACACCGTGGTCTCGCTCGGCGCCCTCTGGTGGATCGACGCGCTGATGCTCGGTCTCGTGCTGGGCATCCCGATCTCGCTGATCGTCACGCCGTTCTTCCAGGATGGCGAGCCGGTGTACGTGGAGGCCCTCTTCACGGTCGCGGGACTCATGCTGCTGCCGTTCGCGGCCTACCCGGTCACGGTCTGGGCCGGCGCCCGCGCCGCGCTCGCCCGGGCCATCCTGTCGCCGCGCGACGCGGAGCTCGGCGCCCAACTCGTCGAGGTGACCCGGTCGCGGGCCCGGCTGGTCGACGCCTTCGACGTGGAACGGCGCCGCATCGAACGCGACCTGCACGACGGCGCACAGCAACGGCTTGTCGCGCTCAGCATGGCGATCGGCCTGGCCCGGCTCGAGGTGCCCGACGACTCGCCGGCCGCCAAGCACCTCACCGCCGCCCAGGACGAGGCCGAGCGGGCGCACGACGAGATCCGCGAGCTGATCCGCGGCGTACACCCGCAGGTGTTGACCGATCGCGGGCTGCCGGCGTCGATCGGCGACCTGGCCGACCGGTCGCCGGTGCCGGTCGTGGTCGACGTCGCGCTGCCTCGGCGGTTGCCGCAACCGGTCGAGGTGACCGCGCACTTCGTCGTCAGCGAGACGCTGACCAACGTGGCCAAGCACAGCGGCGCGACCGAGGCGGCGGTGCACGCCCGGCTGCACGTCGACACCCTGCTCGTCGAGGTACGCGACAACGGTGTCGGCGGCGCCGATCTGGCCGGTGGCACCGGGCTGGCCGGTCTCGCCGACCGGGTCGCGGTGGCCGGCGGCCGGCTGCTGCTGTCGAGCCCGCCGGGCGGCCCGACGCTGGTCAGGGCGGAGCTGCCGTGCTCCGGATAGCCGTCGCCGAAGACGCGGTGCTGCTGCGCGAGGGCCTGGTCGGGATCGTCGAGCGGTTCGGCCACCAGGTGATCGCCTCGGTCGGTGACGCCGGCGCGCTGACCACGGCGGTGGCGCACGACCGGCCGGACGTGGTGGTCACCGACGTGCGGATGCCGCCGGGCTTCACCGACGAGGGCCTGCGGGCGGCGGTCGCGCTGCGGAACGCCCACCCCGGCCTGCCGGTCCTGGTGCTCAGCCAGTACGTGCAACCGACGTATGCCGCGGAGCTGCTCGACAGCGGCGGCGGCCGGGGTGTGGGCTACCTGCTGAAGCACCGGGTGGGCCGGGTCGAGGAGTTCATGGACGCGCTGGTCCGGGTCGCCTCGGGCGGCGCCGCGGTGGACCCGGAGGTGGTGGCGCAGCTGCTCGGCCGGCGCCGGGACCCGCTGACCCGGCTGACCCCGCGGGAGCGCGAGGTGCTGGCGCTGATGGCCGAGGGCCGCTCGAACGCCGCCATCGCCCGCGCGCTGGTGGTCTCGGAGGCGGCGGTGGCCAAGCACATCGCCAGCATCCTGGCCAAGCTCGACCTGCCACCGGCGGCCGACGACCACCGGCGGGTGCTGGCCGTGCTGGCCTTTCTGCGCGGTTAGACCGCGCGGGCTTCGAGGACGACGGCCTGCTGGGGGCGGAGCCAGGGCAGCTGGATGCCGACCGTGGCGAGGGCGCGGCCGGTGAGGGTGACGCCGCCGGCGGGGAGTTCCGCGTCACCACCCCAGCACTGGGTCACCAAGTAACGGCGGTCCGGGGCGAGGCCGGGCAGCCGGACCCGGCGCGGGCGCATCTCCGCGGGGTTGTCGAGCTGCGTGTGCACGAAGACGCCGGCCTCGTCGGTGACGACGCCGTAGACGTCGCCGTGCACCGCTCGTCCACTGTGGATGACGCGGCGGAGCCGTTTGTAGAGAGCGGCCCAGTCGCGCAGGTGGTCGAGCTCGTCGTCGGTGCAGGTGCTGATGTCCCACTCGATGCCGGCATGGCCGAGGAGCGCGGTCGCCGTGCGGAAGGGCAGGTCGGCACTGCGGCCGGTGGTGTGGGCCGGGCTCGGGCCGACGTGGCTGCCCATCAGCTCCGGCGGGAGCAGCAGGCCGGTCCAGCGCTGGATGTGTTGGCGGTCGAGCGCGTCGTTGGAGTCAGAGGTCCAGACGCGGTCGGTGCGGGCCAGGATGCCCAGGTCGACCCGCCCGCCGCCGGAGGCACAGGACTCGATCTCGAGGCCGGGGTGGCGCTCGCGCAGCCGGTCGAGCAGCGCGTAGACGGCCGCGGTCTGGCGGTGCACCCGGCCCACGCCGTCGCGGGCGGCCTCCAGCAGGTCGCGGTTGTGGTCCCACTTGAGGTAGTCGAGCCGGTATTCGGTGACCAGCGCGTCGATCCGCTCGAACAGGTAGTCGGCGACCTCGGGCCGGCCGACGTCGAGCACGTGCTGGTTGCGGTGCTCGCGGGGCAGTCGGCCGGGACTCGCGAGCGTCCACTCCGGATGCTCGCGGGCGAGCCGCGAGTCGGGGTTGACCATCTCCGGCTCGAACCAGAGCCCGAACTGCATGCCGTGGCCGTGGACGAGGTCGACCAGCGGGTGCAGCCCGGCGGGCCAGACGCCTTCGTCGACCACCCAGTCGCCGAGCCCGGCGGTGTCGTCGCGCCGGCCCGGGAACCAGCCGTCGTCGAGCACGAACCGCTCGACGCCGACGCCCGCGGCCAGGTCGGCGAGCTTCGTGAGCCGATCGAGGTCGTGGTCGAAGTAGACGGCTTCCCAGACGTTGAGCGTGAGCGGTCGATCGGTGCGCGGATGGCTCGGCCGGCTGCGGATCATGCGGTGCAGCCGGTCGCCGAGCCCGTCGAGCCCGTCGCCGGACCAGGCGAAGTAGCCGGTCGGCGTGGTGTAGCTCGCGCCCGGCGCCAGCCGCAGCTCGCCGGGCTCCACGAGCTCGCCGCCGCCGAGGACGGCCGTGGCGCCGGAGATGCGCTCGGCGTATTCCTCGTGGCCACCGCTCCATCCGATGTGGACACCCCAGACCTGGCCGGACGCGAAGCCGAAACCGGGGGTGCCGGCGATCAGCAGGGGCGTCGCGTCGTGCCCGGTGCGCCCGCGCCGGCTTTCCCGGGCATGGGTGCCGTTGCCGAGCGGGCGGCGCTGCGGCACCCGCTCGAGACCCCAGCGCCCGGTGAAGTCGAGCACCTCGGTGGCCTGCTCGGGGATCGGCAACACGGTGCGCAGCGTGGCGAGGGTCCAGGCGTCGGTGCCGACGTTGGTCAGCGTGTGCCGCAGGTGCACGACCCCGTGCGGGTCGAGCTGGAGCGCGACGCGCACCCGCACGCCGGCGGCCTCGTCGACGGCCTCCGCGACGACCTCGCTGTCGGTTACCCGCACCGGGCCGGCGAGGGCCAGCCGCAGGTAGGGCCAGGGCTCACCGCTGACACCGGGGCGCCCGGCGTAGCCGTCCCACTGGGTCGGCACCAGCGGCATGCTCCCGACCGGCTGGATCGGCCCGCCGACCGTGGAGGGCACGTCGCCGCCGGCGGCGATGACCAGGGCACGCAGGCCGGCGTCGTCGAGCGGCCCGGGATCGGCGCCCCAGTGCACGACGCGGGGCAGGCCAGGGCCGGCGACATCGAGGACGACGGCCGCGCCCGCGGCGGCCAACACGACGGGCTCGGTCATCGACTCAGCCTACGGCGTGGTGGCGTCGACGGCTGTCTTGGTCTGCTCGGGCGCGGGCGGCGGCTCGGTGGTGGTGACGGCGGCGTCTTCCGGGGCGCGCTGGGCCCGGGTGAGGACCAGGAACGGCAGGGCGAAGGCCGAGATGACGCCGCTCACCACGTAGGACGCCGGGTAGCTCCAGACGTCGGCGACGCGGCCCAGGATGGGTTGCGAGACGACGCCGCCGGTGGAGCTCATCAGGGAGTCGAAGGACAGGATGGTGGCTCGCTGGCGGGACGGGATCAACGCGTTGACCAGCGCCTGGCGGATCGGTGTGGTGGCGGCGGAGAGCAGCCCCCACAACATGATCAGGACCAGCACCACCCAGAAGTCGGTGACCAGGCCGATCAGCAGGATGGCCAGCACGCTGAGCGCCTCCGCGGCGATCAGGGCCGACGTGCGCAGGCGGAACAGGCCCCGGATGCGGGTGGTGAGGAAGCCGCCGGCGCTCTGGGCGGCGGCCAGCAGCGCGGCGACCAGGCCGGCCACCCCGTAGGCTTGCGGGTCGCCCCACAGCTCGAGCAGGTAGGGCTGCAGCGCGTAGAAGATGTAGACGCCGACGCCACCGACGAACGGCGCCGCCAGCATCAGGTAGCGGACCGACGGGACCCGCCAGCCGTAGTCGACCGAGTCGCGGACGATGCGGCGGATCTCGGCCACCGGGCGGCCCTCGCGGTTGGGCGTGAAACCGAGGTCGCGCATCACCACCGCGGCCACCACGAACATTACCGCGAGCACCCCGGCCCGCACCACGAACGGGATGCCGAGGTTGGTCAGCTGCGCGAGGTAGCCGCCGCCGACCGAGCCGGTCAGCATCGCCGCGCCGGACGCGACCTGGGCCCGGCCGAAGACGGCGTCGAGCGGCCCGTCGTAGCCGGTCGCGGTCAGCGCGTCGACCAGCCACGCCTCGGTGGCGCCGGAGAAGAAGGTGAAGCCGAGGCCGAGCAGCGCGGAGACCACCGCCCACTGCCAGAACGGCGCGTGGACGTGCCAGAGCAGCACGTAGAGCGCCGTGGTGACGGCCAGGGTCAGCGTGCCCAGGAGGAACGACGCCCGCCGGCCGCGCAGGTCGGCGACGATGCCGGTCGGCACCTCGAAGAGCACCATGCCGGCCGTGAAGAACGCGTTGGCGGCGAACGCCTCGAGGTTGTTGAGCCCGGCGTCGAGCAGGAAGATCGTGTTGATGCCCCAGATCAATGACGCGGCGAGGGTGTTGCCGACCGTCAGCACGTAGTAGATCCGTTTGATCGAGGCCGGGGTCGCGGTCATGCGGGCCGCCGGGCCCGGACGAGCGTGTCGATCGCGTCGCGCCCGCCCACCGGCCGGCGCACCCACTCGGCCCGCTCCACCGTCAGCCCGTCGAGGGCCGGCACGATGTCGTCGACCGACCAGAGCCGCTCCAGATCCTGCGGGCCGCCGGTGCCCTCGGTGAGGTTGGTCGCGTCGTGGCCGACCAGCAGCAGCGTGCCGCCCGGCGCGACCGCGCCGACCGCCGCCCGCAGCACCCGCTGCCAGAGCGCCGGCGGCACGTGCAGGTAGGCGATCAGCACCAGGTCGGCCGGCGCCGGCTGGTAGTCGGCCAGGTCGGCCCGCACCCAGGTGACGTCGAGGTCGCGGGCCCGGGCGATGCGCCGGCCCTTGTCGAGCGCCACGGCGGAGAAGTCGACGGCGGTCACCCGCCAGCCCAGGCCGGCCAGCCAGAGCGCGTTGCGCCCCTCCCCGGCGGCCAGGTCGACCGCGGTGCCGGGCGGGAGGTCGCCGAGCTCATCGGCGACGAATCGGTTGGGTTCGGCGCTCCAGACCAGCTCGGTCTCGGCGTAGCGACGGTCCCACGAGTCAGCGTCCATCGCCGCCAAAGCTATCTCCCGCGTCCGACAATAAGCAGATGATCAGACGTCGCGTGGTGGTGTCCGGCCGGGTGCAGGGCGTGTTCTTCCGGGACAGCTGCCGGCGGGAGGCGCTGGCGGCGGGTGTCACCGGCTGGGTCCGCAACCTGCCCGACGGCACGGTCGAGGCGGCCTTCGAGGGCGCGCCGGAAGCGGTCGAGCGCATGGTGAAATGGACTCGCAACGGGCCGCCCGACGCCGTCGTCTACGACACCACCGTGAGCGACGAGCCGCTGGCCGGCGACGACGCGTTCACCGTGCGGCCCACGCCACACTGACGACAGGGAGAGACATGGGCGTCCTCGACCAGTTCCGGCTCGACGGCAAGGTCGCGATCGTCACCGGCGCGTCCTCCGGGCTCGGCCTCGCCACGGCCGTCGGGTTGGCCGAGGCCGGCGCCGACGTGGTGGTCGCCGCCCGCCGCGTCGACCGGCTGGCCCAGACCGTGGCCTTGGTCGAGCAGGCCGGTGGCAAGGCGCACGCCGTGCCGGCCGACGTCGCCGATCCCGAGGCCTGCAAGGCCGTGGCGGCCGCGGCCACCGAGCGGTTCGGCCGGCTCGACATCCTGGTCAACAACGCCGGCGTCGGCACCGCGGTGCCGGCCTCGCGGGAGACGCCGGAGCAATATCGGCAGGTGCTCGACGTCAACCTGATGGGCGCCTACTGGATGGCCCAGGCCGCCGCGGCGCACATGACGGACGGCGGTGCGATCGTCAACATCTCCAGCGTCCTCGGCATCGTCACGGCCGGGCTGCCGCAGGCGGCGTACGCGAGCGCCAAGGCCGGCCTCCTCGGCCTCACCCGCGACCTCGCCGCCCAGTGGACGACCCGCAAGGGCATCCGCGTCAACGCGATCGCGCCCGGCTTCTTCCCCTCGGAGATGACCGACCAGTACCCGCCCGGCTACTACGAGCAGGTCGTGTCGCGGGTGCCCGCCGCCCGGGCCGGCGACCCGACGGAGTTCGCCGCCACCGTGGTCTTCCTCGCGTCGCCCGCCGCCGGCTACATCACCGGCGCCACCCTGGTCGTCGACGGCGGAGTCACGATCGCGTGAGCGACAACCGGCGGCGGAAGACCCAGTAGGTCCAGCCCTGGTAGAGCAGCACCAACGGCAGGAACACCCCGGCCACCACGGTCATGATCTTCAAGGAGTACGCGCTGGCGGCCGCGTTGGCGACCGTCAGCGTGCCGGCCGGGTTCGCGGTCGACGGCAGCACGGCCGGGTGCAGCGAGGCGAACAGCGCGACCACGGTGAGCCCGATCGCGGCCGCCGTGCCGGCGAACGCCCAGCCCTCCCGCCCGGCCCGGTTGGCGCCCAGCGCGGCCACCCCGGCGAGGCCGGCGGCGCCCGCCAGCGCGACCGCGGTGGGGTCCCGCCGCAGCAGCAGCAGCCAGGCCAGGAAGCCGAGCAGCAGCGCGACCGCGAGCGGCCCGAACCGGGACGCCAGCCGGTTGGCCCGCACGCGCACGTCGCCGGTGGTCTTCAGCGCCACGAACACCGCGCCGTGCAGCACGAACACCGCACCGAACGCGGCCGCGCCCAGCAGCGCGAACGGGTTGAGCAGGTCGACCAGCCCGCCCGCGTAGTCGTGGTCGGCCGCGAGCGGCACGCCGCGCACGATGTTGGCGAAGATCAGGCCCCAGAGCAGCGCGGGCAGCAACGATCCACACAGGATGGCCACGTCCCAGCGGGCCCGCCAGCGGGCGTCGTCGCGCTTGCCGCGGAACTCGAAGGCCACCCCGCGCACGATCAGCGCCAACAGGATCACCAGCATCGGCAGGTAGAAGCCGGAGAACACGCTGGCGTACCAGTGCGGGAAGGCGGCGAACATCGCGCCCGCGCCGGTGATCAGCCAGACCTCGTTGCCGTCCCAGACCGGGCCGATGGTGCCGAGGAGCTGGCGCCGCTCGGCGTCGTCGCGGGCGAACGTGCGCATCAGCACGCCGACGCCGAAGTCGAAGCCCTCCAGCACGAAGTAACCGACGAACAGGAAGGCGATCGCGCCGAACCAGAAGGTGCTCAGGTCCACTGTGGTCTCCCGTCTAGTAGGCGGCCAGCGCGGGCACGTCGTCGTCGGCGTCGGACGACTCCGGCGCCTGCTCCTTCGGCGGTGGCAGGCCCGCCTTGGCGTACCGGAGCAGCAGTTTGCCCTCGATGAGGGCGAGGATCGCGTAGATGAGCGTGAAGGCGAGGAACGAGGTGAGGACCTCGGTCAGCGAGACGCTGCGGGACACCCCGTTGCGGGTCAGCAGTTCGCCGAAGACGATCCACGGCTGCCGCCCCATCTCGGTGAAGATCCAGCCCGAAGTGCTCGCGCCGAGCGGCAGCAGCGGCAGGATCAGGCCGGCCCGCAGCAGCCACTTGTTGTGCGGTGTGCGGCCGCGGCGCTGTGACCAGAGCACCAGCAGCGCGATGGCGGCCGCGAGCAGGCCGAGCGTGATCATCACCCGGAAGCTCCAGTAGGTGACCGGGACGATCGGCGAGTAGCTGCCGGGTCCGTACTCGGCGGCGTACCTGGCCTGGAGGTCGTTGATGCCCTCCACCGCGCCCTTCGGGTCGCCGGTGGCCAGGAACGAGAGCAGGTAGGGCAGCTTGAGGGCGAACACCTCGCGGCTGCCGTCGAGGGTGCCGATGGTCAGCACGGAGAACGACGCGGGCTGTTCGGACTGGTAGAGCGCCTCGGCCGCGGCCATCTTCATCGGCTGGACCTCGGTCATGATCTTGCCCTGGATGTCGCCGGTGAAGACCAGCGCGGCGCTGGATACCAGCGTGACCCAGGCGCCGAGCTTCAGGGCGAACCGGTGCTCGGACGCGTCGGACTCCGGCCGCCGGGTGACGTGCCAGAGCGAGACCGCGACCAGCAGCGCGCCGGCGACCAGGAACGCGGCGGCCAGCGTATGCGGGAAGGTGATCAGGGCGACCTTGTTGGTGAGCACGGCCCAGATGTCGGTGAGCTCCGGGCGGCCGGTGTCGGGGTTCATCCGGAAGCCGACCGGGTTCTGCATCCAGGAGTTCGCGGCCAGGATGAAGAACATGGACAGCACGCTGCCCAGCGCGGCGGTCCAGATGGTGGCCAGGTGGACGCGCTTCGGCAGCTTCTCCCAGCCGAAGATCCAGAGGCCGAGGAACGTCGACTCCAGGAAGAACGCGAGCAGCGCCTCCATCGCCAGCGGCGCGCCGAAGACGTCGCCGACGAACCGCGAGTAGTCGCTCCAGTTCATCCCGAACTGGAACTCCTGCACGATCCCGGTGACCACGCCCATCGCGAAGTTGATCAGGAACAGCTTCCCGTAGAAGTGGGTCAGCCGCAGGTAGCGCGGGTTGCCGGTGCGGTGCCAGAGCGTTTGCAAGGTGGCGACCAGCGGGCCGAGCCCGATGGTCAGCGGCACGAAGAGGAAGTGGTAGACCGTGGTGACCCCGAACTGCCACCGCGCGACGTCGAGCGCGTCCATGCGAACCCCCATTTACTACGGCCGGTAGTAATACTACGGGACGTCGTAGAGCGGGTAGTTGTCGGATGTATCACTCCGCTTCCAGGCGCTAACACCGGGTGCGTGCGGCTGTCCAGTCCGTTGACATCGGATGTATCCATTACTATCGTCGCCTCGTGCCGGAGGGCGTGCCGTCGATCGAACTCGTCGCGGGCCAGGAGGACGGGCCGCGCGACCGCTGGCCGGCCGCCTTCACGCCCGGCAACGACGTCTTCTCCGGTCACCTGCCGACCCTGCTCGACGCCCCTGACGCGCTCGCTCGGGCCTACTACGCGGCCGCGTGGCAGGCCCTTCGCGGCGCGGCCGGTCCGCGCGCCGCGGCCCTGCTGGACCCGGTGCCCACCCGTGCCCGCTTGCTGGTCGACCTGGCCCGCGGGGCCGGTGACTTCCGGGCCGTGGAGGCCTACGTGGTGCTCACGGGTGACGCGGACCTGCTGGCCGAGAAGGCCGGCGGCGCCACCGTCCTCGACCACCTGCGGGCCATGGCCGACGCCTCCGCCGGCCCGGTGTCGGCGGAGGCGATCCAGGTCGGGCGGGCGCGCTCCTATGCGGCCCTGCTGCGCCGGCTCGGCGAGTGCGCGGATCCGGTCGAACTCGCGGCGGCGGATCAAGCCCGCGCCGTACTGGCCCGCTACGCCGGCGACGGGCGGTGGCAGGGCGCCGAAACACCCGATGAATCACGCTCCGCGTTTTACGCCGTCGCCGTCGAGATGCCCGAGTTCCTCGACCTCCGCCAGCGGGCCGGACTCGTCGAATACGCCCGCCGCGAGCTGACCGACGAACCGCCGGGCGCCCTCGGGTACGCCCTGTGCCGGTTGGGTCGACCGGATCGCGCGCTTGCTCTCCTGGCCGGCGCCGCCCGGCCCGGCCCGGCCGAGCTGGAGGCGATCCTCGGCGGCCTCTTCGGGATCCACGCCCGCTTCTCCGGCCCGGCGGCCCGGCCCACCCGGCCCGGGCTCGGCCGGCTGGTCAACACGTAACCTGATGGCCCGATGTGGAGCGGGAGGCAGTGATGGGTGAGTTCGACGGCCTGCGGGCCGTGGTCACCGGCGGCGGTTCGGGGATCGGCCTGGCCACCGCGCGACATCTGGCCGATCGCGGCGCCCGGGTGGCGTGCTTCGACCTCAAGGTCGACGGCATCGACCCCGGCCTGCACGGCGTGGTCGCCGACGTGCGCGACGACGCCGCGGTGCGGGCCGGCATCGCGGCGGCGGTCGAGCGGCTGAGCGGCATCGACATCCTGGTCAACAACGCCGGCATCGGCGCGGCCGGCACGGTCGCCGACAACGACGACGACGAGTGGCACCGGGTGCTCGACGTCAACGTGCTGGGCATCGTGCGGGTCACCCGGGCCGCGCTGCCGCACCTGCGCGCCTCCGCCCACGCCGCGGTCGTCAACACCTGCTCCATCGCCGCGATCGCGGGCCTGCCCAACAGGGCGCTCTACAGCGCCAGCAAGGGCGCGGTGCTGTCGCTGACGCTCGCGATGGCCGCCGACCACATCCGCGAGGGCATCCGGGTCAACTGCGTCACGCCGGGCACGGCCGACACGCCCTGGGTGCGCCGCTTGCTGTCGGCCGCCGCCGACCCGGACGCCGAGTTCGCCGCGCTGCAGGCCCGCCAGCCCAGCGGCCGGCTGGTCTCCGCCGAGGAGGTGGCCGCCGCGATCGGCTACCTGGCCAGCCCGCTGGCCAGCGCGACCACCGGCACGGCGCTCGACGTCGACGGCGGCCTGCACGGCCTGCGCCTGCGGCCGACCTCATGACCGCGTCGTTGGCGCTGGGTTGCGCGTCGTTGGGCAACCTCTACCACGCGATCGACGACGAGCGGGCGGCCGCGACGGTCGACGCGGCGTGGGACGCGGGCATCCGCTACTTCGACACCGCGCCGCACTACGGACTCGGCCTCTCCGAGCGCCGGCTGGGCGCCGCTCTGGCGGGTCGGCCCCGGGCGGACTACAAGGTCAGCACCAAGGTCGGCCGGATGCTGGAGCCGGTGCCGGGCGGCGGCGACCGGCTCGACGACGGCGGCTTCGCGGTGCCGGCGACCCACCGGCGGGTCTGGGACTTCAGCCGGGACGGTGTGCGCCGCTGCCTCGACGAGAGCCTCGATCGGCTCGGCCTCGACCGGGTCGACCTCGTGCTGCTGCACGACCCGGAGGACCACGCCGACCAGGCGATCGGCGAGGGCTACCCGGCGCTGCGGGAGCTGCGCGACCAGGGCGTGGTCGGCGCGATCGGCACCGGCTCCAAGGACGCCGCGTTCCTGGCCCGGTTCGTCGCCGAGTGCGGGCCCGACGAGATCATCGTCGCCGGCCGCTACACGCTGCTCGAACAGCGCGCGCTCGACGCGATCCTGCCGGCCTGCGCGGCGGCGGGCACCGCGGTGCTCAACGCCGGCGTCTTCAACAGCGGGCTGCTCGCCGTCGAGCGGCCGCACGCCGGCCTGCCTTATGAATACGGGCCCGCGCCGGCCGAGGTGGTCGCCCGCGCGGCCGCCATCGCCGATGTCTGCGCCGCGCACGGCACCACGCTGCCGGCCGCCGCGCTGGCGTTCGCCGGGAGCCACCCGCTGGTCCGCTCGGTGATCGTCGGCGCCGACTCGCCGGAGCAGGTGCGGCGCAACGCCGAGCTGTTCGGCACGCCGCCGCCGGCCGCGCTGTGGCCGGCGCTGGTCGACGCCGGGTTGCTCGACCCGCGGGCCCGGCCGTGATCGTCGACGCCCACCACCACCTGTGGGCGGCCGGCACCGGCTACACGTGGCTCGACGAGCCCGGGCTGGAGCCGATCAACCGCACGTTCACCCCGGAGATGCTCACCGCCGAGCTCGCGGCGGCCGGGGTGGAGCGGTCGGTGCTGGTCGAGGGCGGCCGGTGCGACACGGCCGAGGCCGCCGTGCTGCTCGGCCACGCCGCCGCCACTCCGGCGATCGCGGGCGTGGTCGCCTGGGCCGATCCGGCGGCGCCCGACCTGGCGGCCACCCTGGCCGGCTACCGCGCGCTGCCCGGTGGCGAGCGGCTGGTCGGCGTCCGCGCCCAGGTGCAGGGCGAGGAGCGGGACTACCTGGACCGCGCCGACGTGCGCGCCGGCCTGGCCGTCATCGGGGCCGCCGGGCTGGTCTTCGACCTCGTCGTGCGGGTCGACCAGCTGCCGTCCGCCGCCCGGGTCGCGGCGGCGCTGCCCGAGGTCGACTTCGTGCTCGACCACCTGGGCAAGCCACGGATCCGCGCCGGCGCCGAGGGCCTGGCGGAATGGCGGGCCGCGATCGCGCCGCTGGCCGCCTGCCCCAACGTCACCGCCAAGGTGTCCGGCCTGGTCACCGAGGCCGACTGGCACCGGTGGACGGTCGACGACCTGCGCCCGTACGTCACGGAAGCGGTCTCGGTCTTCGGCCCCGACCGGCTGATGCTCGGCTCGGACTGGCCGGTGTGTCTGCTGGCCGGCGGCTACGGCGCGGTCCGGTCAGCCATGCGCGACGCGCTCGGCGACCTGTCCGCCACCGAACGGGCAGCCATTCTGGGCGACACGGCGACGCACGTCTACCGGCTGCCCGCGTAGATTTCATCGCGGAGGGTGGGCGGAATGGCACTGACCGACGAGGCGATCGACAAGATCAAGGGCATGATCGTGTCCGGGGAGCTCGGCCCGGGTGCGCGGCTGCCCAAGGAGGCCGACCTCGCCGAGCGGCTGGGGCTGTCGCGCAACTCGCTGCGCGAGGCCGTCCGGGCGCTGTCGATGATCCGCGTGCTCGACGTGCGGCAGGGCGACGGCACCTACGTGACGAGCCTCGAGCCAAAGATGCTGCTCGACGCGCTGAGCTTCGTGGTCGACTTCCACCAGGACGACACCGTGCTGCAGTTCCTCGAGGTGCGCCGGGTGCTCGAGCCCGCCGCGGCCGCGCTGGCCGCCGACCGGATGCTCGACGACGACATCGACAAGCTCCAGTTGATCCTCGACGACCTGGGCGACGAGCCGACGATCGAGGCCCTCGTCGCCAACGACATCGAGTTCCACCGGCAGATCGCGGTCGGCACCGACAACGCGGTGCTCGCCTCCCTGGTCGACGGGCTGTCCGGGCCGACCATGCGGGCCCGCATCTGGCGTGGCCTCACCCAGGAGGGTGCCGCCGCCCGCACCCGCGAGCAGCACCAGGCGATCGTCGACGCGATCGCCAGCCGCCAGCCGGAGCTGGCCCGCTCCTGGGCGACGGTGCACATCGCGGGCGTCGAGGAGTGGCTGCGCCGCGTGCTCTGAAAAGCGCTTGCCCGCGCTGATAGGTTCGGCCTCATGGGAGCAATGTCGATTCGGATCCGCATCGCCTAGCGGCGAGCTGATCCGACCTTCCTCTGCTCAGCTCCGCCGCGTCCGGTCCGCTGCCGGTGCGGCCCCTTCGTGCTGCCCGGCTCCGAATCCCACCCGCGGAGCACGCACATGTCTCGCCACTTTCGGGGCCAACCCAGCGGGGGCCGCCACGAGCTGGGCCAGAACTTCCTCGTCGACCGGTCGGTGATCACCGACGTCACCCGCCTCGTCGCCGCGACCGACGGGCCGATCCTCGAGATCGGCCCCGGTGACGGCGCGCTGACCCGGCCGTTGAGCCGGCTCGGCCGCCCGCTGACCGCGGTCGAGGTCGACCCGCGCCGCGCCAAGCGGCTGGCCGAGCAGACGCCGGCCCACGTCACCGTCGTCAACGAGGACATCCTGTTCCACCGGCTCACCGGCCGGCCGGGCGTCGTCGTCGGCAACGTGCCGTTCCACATCACCACCGCCACGCTGCGCTGGTTGCTGGCCGCCCCGCACTGGCGCACGGCCGTGCTGCTGGTGCAGTGGGAGGTGGCCCGGCGGCGGGCCGGCATCGGCGGCGCCAGCCTGCTGACCGCACGGATGTGGCCGTGGTTCGACTTCACCGTCCACTCCCGAGTGTCCAAACGCGCCTTCCGGCCGATGCCGACCGTCGACGGCGGGCTCCTGGTGGCCCACCGCCGGGACACGCCGCTGGTCACCGAACGCGAGCCCTACCAGCGTTTCGTGCACGCGGTCTTCACCGGCCGGGGCTACGGGCTGCGCGAGATCCTGACCCGCTCGGCCGGCGTACCCGCTCCGGTCGCTCGCGAGTGGCTCCGCGCCAACCGGCTGTCGCCCACCGCGTTGCCCCGCGACCTCACCGCCGAGCAGTGGGCAGCGCTGTGGACAGCCAAACGAGGCCACCAACGGTCCTAATTGATAGGGCATGATAAGTGCCGTGACGGACACGCCAGGTCGACTACTCCGCCTGTTGTCCCTGCTCCAGACGCCGCGGGAGTGGCCCGGGAGCGAGCTCGCCGAGCGGCTCGGCGTCAGCCAGCGCACGGTGCGCCGCGACATCGAGCGGCTGCGCGAGCTCGGCTATCCCGTCGAGGCGACGATGGGCGTCGGCGGCGGCTACCGGCTCGGCGCGGGGGCCGCCATGCCGCCGCTGCTGCTCGACGACGACGAGGCCGTCGCGGTCGCGGTCGGGCTGCGCACCACCGCCCGGCAGCCGATCGCGGGCATCGCCGACGCCTCGGTGCGCGCGCTGGCCAAGCTCCAGCAGGTGTTGCCGGCCCGGCTGCGGCAGCGGGTCGGTGTGCTGACCACCGCCACCGCGCCGACCGAGACCGACCTGGTCGACCCGGAGCAGCTCACCGCGCTCGCCATCGTGACCGCCGGCAACGAGCGGGTCTACTTCGACTACCGCGACCAGGACGGCATCGCGACCCAGCGGCTCGTCGAGCCACACCGGCTCGTGATGACCGGGCGCCGCTGGTACCTGGTGGGCTACGACACCGAGCGCCAGGACTGGCGGACCTTCCGCGCCGACCGGATCGACAACACCAAACCGACCGGCGTACGGGTGCCGCCGCGGGAGCTGCCTCTCGACGACGCCGCCGCGTTCGTGACCAGCGAGTTGCACGACCTGGCCCCGGTCTACGCCGCCGTCGCCACCCTACAGGTGCCCGCGGAGCAGGCGGCGGCCCGGCTCGGCGACGCGGCGGGCACGCTGGAGCCACTCGACGGCGCCTCCTGCCGGTGGACCAGCCCGGCCGACACCGTCGACTGGCTGGCCTTCCGGCTCGCCACCCTCGGCTGCGACTTCACCGTGCACGAGCCCGCCGAACTCGTCGACCACCTGCGTCGGGTCGGCGCGCGGATCGCCCGGGCGACGGGCGGCTAAACTTTTCGATCATGACGGCGTGGGACGTGGCGATCGTCGGCGGCGGCCCGGCCGGCCTCTCCGCCGCCTATGAGGCGGCGCGGGCGGGCGCCCGCACACTGGTCGTGGAGAAGGCGGTGCACCCGCGCTACAAGACCTGCGGCGGGGGCCTGATCGGCACCAGCATCGGGCAGGTCGACGGCCGCATCGTGATCCCGGCGGCGGACCGGACCGACACGATGGTCGTCACCCTCGACGGGCGGCGGGAGTTCGTCCGGCAGGCGGACGACGGGCCGGTGCTCGCGCTGGTGCGGCGCGCGGAGTTCGACGACCGGCTGCGGGCCGCGGCGACCGACGCGGGCGCGGAGGTGCGCCAGGGCGTCGGTGTGCGGGGCATCGAGCAGGATCCCGGCGGCGTACGCCTGCGAATGGCCGACGGCAGCGAGGTGCGCGCCGCGGCCGTGGTCGGCGCCGACGGCTCCTCGGGCGTCACGGCGCGGCACGTCGGTGTGGACTACGACCAGGTCGACCTCGGCCTCGAGGTGGAGGTGCCGATCCCGGCCGCGCTCCGTCCACAGTGGCGTGGCCGGGTGTTGCTCGACTGGGGCCCGATCCCGGGCTCGTACGGCTGGGTGTTCCCGAAGGACGACGTGCTGACGGTCGGCGTGATCGCGGCACGCGGCAGTGGCGAGCGGACCCGGGCCTACCTCAAGGCGTTCGTCGCGCGGGTCGGGCTCGACGGGATCACGCCCGTCGAGGACTCCGGCCACCTCACCCGCGTCCGCGCGCCCGAGTCCCCGTTGCGCCGCGAGCGGGTGATCGTCGCGGGTGACGCCGCCGGTCTGCTCGAACCGTGGACCCGCGAGGGCATCAGCTACGCCACCCGGTCCGGCGCGATTGCCGGCCGGCACGCCGGTCGCGGCGACCTCGACGGCTATCCGGCCGCCATCGACGCGGCGCTTGGTGCCGAAATGCGGGCCGGACGGCGGTTGATGGCGACTTTTACCAAGCGCCCCTGGGCGTTCCATGCGGTCTTGGCGAGCCCGCCCGGTTGGCGTATGTTCCGGCGGTGGTGCCGTGGCGAGACCACGTTCGATGCGCTCATCGAGAAGCTACCCGTGAAGGTCGCGCTGGCCCTGCTCAGTTGACGCGGAGGTGACCGTGGAGCCCGACTGGTCGGCGTTGCGCAACAGCATCCGGGGCGAGGTGGTGCTGCCCGCGGATCCCGGTTACGAAGCGGTCCGCCGCCCGGCCGTCGCCCGCTTCCACCACCTGCGGCCGCAGGCCCTCGTGCAGTGCGCGGCCGACGCCGACGTCGCGGTCGCCCTCTCGTTCGCGCGGGCCGTCGGCCTGCCGTTCGCGGTGCGCGGCGGTGGCCACTCGTTCGAGGGCGCCTCGTCCACCGAGGGCATCGTGCTCGACCTCAGCCGGATCTCCGGAGTGTCCTTCCTGGATGGCGGTGGCAACGGCGCGGGCCCGCTCGTGCGGGTCGGCGCGGGGGCGCGGCTCGGCGACATCTACGACGCGCTCGCGCCGTCCGGCGTGACGATTCCGGCGGGCTGCGGGCCCACCGTCGGCGTCGCCGGGCTCACCCTCGGCGGCGGGCTCGGCGTGCTGGGCCGGGCGCACGGGCTCACCTGCGACGCCCTGCGGGCCGCCCGGGTGGTGCTCGCCGACGGCCGGATCGTCGACTGCGACGAGGAGCTCGAGCCCGAGCTGTTCTGGGCGTTGCGCGGCGGCGGCAACGGCACGATCGGCGTGGTCACCTCGCTCGTCTTCGCGTCCGTACCGGCGCCGGCGATGACGTCGTTCCACTTCACCTGGGAGCCCGAGCACCTGCCGGCCGTGCTGGCCGCCTGGCAGTCCTGGGCGCCCGCGGCGCCCGACACGATGGCGGCGAGCCTGGTGGTGTCGACCGCGGCCGACCCGGCGCTGCTGCCGGTCACCAGCGTCTTCGGCGCGGCCCACGGCACCGAGGAGGCCGACGTCGCGCTGCTCGAGGAGTTCGTCGACCGGGTCGGCGAGCCCGCCGCGACCCAGACCCATCAGCGGGCGTCCCACCGCGAGACCAAGCGGCTGCTGGCCGATCTCGACGTGCACGGCGTGCCCCGGCGGGCGGACGCGCACGGGCACAGCCGGTCGGAGTTCTTCGCCCAGCCGCTCGACGGCGACATGGTCGCGGGGCTCGTCGCGCTGTTGAGCACCGACCGTCGCCCGGGCGAGGAGCGCGAGCTCGACTTCACGCCGTGGGCCGGGGCTTACAACCGGGTCCCGCGGGACGCCACCGCGTTTCCGCACCGCACCGCCCGGTTCCTGCTCAAGCACGGCGTGGCGGTCGACGCGGAGGCGAGCGCCGACGACCGGATCGCCGCCCGCGACTGGCTCGACCGGGCCTGGCAGCTGACCCACCCGGCCGGCACCGGCGGCGTCTACCCGAACTTCCCGGATCCGGAGCTCGACAACCCGGCGCGGGCGTACTTCGGCGAGAACGCCGACCGGTTGCGCGACGCCGTCCGGGCCTACGACCCGGACGGCGTGTTCGGCTTCCGCGCCGGCGCGCTCGCCTGAAGGAACGGGCCGTTCCTAACGCTTTTCGCATAGGAACGGCCCGTTGTTAACGCGTGGCGTTAACAACGGACCGTTCCTTGTCACTTGGCGCCGAGGTCCGTCAGGGCCTTGTCGGCGCCGCGGTGCAGCGTGACCGGGTCGGTCTGGCGGGCGGTGTCGAGGCTGATCTCCTTGGCGGCCGCGTTGGCCTGCTCCAGCTGCGTCTTGCGGTCGAAGAGGGCCTTGGTCAGCACGCATGCCACGTTGGCGTCGAGGTCGTCCTTCACCAGCAGCAGGTTGGGCACGACGATGGTCTTGGCGTCGGCCGGCAGCGCGTAGGTGGCCGCCGGGACCGAGCCTTCCTCGTACGCCGGGCTGATCTTGTTCATTTCCGGCAGGAGCGGCGTGATGTCGACGAACGCCACCTGGTCCTTGGCCGTCGTGAACAGGTCGGTGATGCCGGGCGTCGGCAGGCCACCGGACCAGAACATCGCGTCGATCGAGCCGTCCTTCATGCCGTCGACGGTCTTCTGCAGGTCGAGCCGCTGGGCCTTGACGTCCTTGGTCGGGTCGAGGCCGGCGGACTGGAGCAGGCGGTTGGCGATCACCTCGGTGCCCGAGCGGGGCGAGCCGGTGGAGACCGCCTTGCCACGCATGTCGGCGACCGTCGTGATCCCGGCGTCCTTGCGCACGACCACCTGCGTGTAGTTGGTGTAGATCCGGGCCAGCGCCTGCACCGGCTGCGGGCCGGTGAAGCTGCCTTTGCCCTGCACCGCGTCGGCGGCCGTGTCGGCCAGCGAGAACGCCACCTGATAGGTGCCGGCCACCAGCTGCTGGATGTTCTGCACGGACGCGCCGGTCTCCGACGCGGTGCCCTGCACCTTGCCGTTGGTCGCGGCCGACAGCTGCTCGGCGTACGCGTTGCCGAGCGCGAAGTAGACGCCGGTCGAGTTGCCGGTCGCGATGCCGATCCGGGTCTCGCCGGGCACCTCGCAGGTCACGTCGCCGCCGGTGTCGGTGCCGGCGACGTCCTGCCGCCCACCACACCCGGCCAGCGCGACACCGAGGCCGACGACGAGGGCGGCGGACCAGACTCTGGTCGAACGTCTCATGTGGACTCCTTCTCGAGGGACGAGGGTGGGGAGGTCTGTGCGTCCGGCGTGGGCGCTGCCGGCGTCGGGGCTTGGCGCGCCGCCGGAACGGTGGCGGCAGGGTCGGATCGGCGGCGCCACCAGACCAGGACGGCCGCGACCAGGAGCAGCGCCACCGCGATCGCGATCGTGATGGGGTGCAGGTAGAGGAGCAGGAGGCCGGCCAGGGCGGCCAGCACGCGGGGGATCGCCGTCGCCCGGCCGACGCCGAGCAGCCAGCCGCCGGTCGCCACCGCCAGGGCCGCGACGGCCGCGCAGGCCGCGGCCGTGGTCCAGACGATGCCCAGCCAGGGGCCGCGGGCCAGGAGGTATTCGCCGGAGTCGGTGAGCACGAAGGCGATCGGCACCAGGAAGGCGGGCAGCGCGTACTTCAGGGCCTGCCACATCGTGGGCACGGTGCGGCCGCCGGTGATGGCCGACGCGCCCACGGCCGCGAGCGCGGTCGGTGGCGTGACCTCCGACAGGACCGAGTAGTAGAAGACGAACATCGCGGCGGCCGGGGCTGGCACGTCGAGGGCGAGCAGGGCCGGGCCGATGATGACCCAGCCGATGATGAACGACGCCGTGACCGGCACGGCCAGGCCGAGCAGCGCGAGTGCGATCGCCGCGAAGACCACGGTCAGGGCCAGCACCGCGGTGCGGTTGTCGGCCATCGCCTCCGCGGTGCGCACCAGCAGCGACGCGAGCTGGGCGCCGAGGCCGGTCTTGGTGGTGATCGCGGTGATGATGCCGGCGGCCGCACAGACCGCCGCGACCGGCAGCACGCCCCGGACGCCGACGGAGAGCGCCTCGAACAGCCGGCGCGGGGTCAGCCACCCCTTGCGGTCCAGGAAGGACAGCAGGAACGCCAGCGCGGTCGCGTAGACGACGGAGCGCGTGGCGCTGACCCCGACCGCCAGCAGCACCACGATCGCGACCAGCGAGGAGAAGTGGTAGCCGAACCGGGCCAGCAACCGCCAGGCCGACGGCACCTCGAGGTCGACCGCGCGCACCCGGAACCGCCGGGCGTCGATCTCGACCGCGAGCAGGATGCCGAGGTAGTAGAGGACCGTCGGGATCATCGCCCAGCCGAGGACGACGAGGTAGGAGACGCCGAGGTATTCCGCGACGATGAACGCGGCCGCGCCGAGGGTGGGTGGCGAGAGGATGGCGCCGACGCCGGCCGCCGCGAGCATGCCGCCCGCCTGCTCCGGCGGGTAGCCCGCGCGGCGCAGGATCGGCCAGGTGACCGCGCCGACGCTGACGGCGGTCGCGGTGCCCGAGCCCGATACCGTGCCGAGCAGGAAGCCGGACGCGACCGCGGTGCGGCCGGCGGCGCTGCGCGAGCGGCGGAACGCCGCCACCGACAGGTCGACGAAGAAGCGGCCGGCGCCGGAGAGGTCGAGGACGGCGCCGTAGATGGTGAACAGCACGACGTAGGACGCGGCGACGTCGAGCGGCGTGCCGTAGAACCCGCTGCCCGAGTTGTAGAGCGCGTCGACGATCTGGTCGAAGTCGAGGCCGGCGTGGGCGATCGACCAGCTCTGCGGCAGCAGGCCGCCGTAGTAGCCGTACGCCAGGAAGAGGATGCAGACCAGCGGGAGCACCCACCCGGTGGTCCGGCGGCAGGCCTCGACCACGAGGATGAGCAGCACCGCGCCCATCGCGACGTCGGTCGGCGCGAGCAGGCCCTGCCGGTCGAGGAAGGCGTTGTAGCCGCCGAGCACGGGATAGAGGCAGACACCCACCGCCAGCACGGCCAGCACCCAGTCGGCGACCGTCGGCCGGTCGCGGTCGGGGCGGCGCCAGCGGGCCGGCAGCGGCACCCCGCTGCGGTAGGCGAGGAAGACCAGCGGCAGCGTGCCGGCCAGGAAGATGATCAGGTAGTACTGGCTGCCCTGCGGCAGTGGCCGGAAGACCTGCACCAGCACGAGCACGGCGACCGCGAAGGCGACGACCGCGACGCCCCAGCCGATCCGGCCGGTGAGCACCCGGGCCGGCCGCTCCTCGTCGTCGAAGGCCGGCACGTCGGCGGCCTCATCCACAGTGGACGTCAGTGTCGGGCGATTGATCGGCGGTTGTGCATCCGACATGACCGGACCCTACTACTCCATCGATCGATCCTCAGATTTCGATGCACGTCCGTAAGCCGCGGTAAGGAGCGCATGATGAGAGGATGATCCGCTTTATTCTGAACGTCCTCTGGCTGATCTTCGGGAGCGGGATCGTGCTGGCTCTGCTCTACGGGCTGGCGGCGTTGATCTGTTTCGTGCTGATCGTCACGATTCCGTTCGGTGTGGCCGCGCTGCGGCTGGCCAACTACTCACTCTGGCCCTTCGGGCGCACGCTGGTCACCCGGCCGACCTCAGGCGTCGCGAGCGACGTCGGCAACGTGATCTGGGCGATCGTGGCCGGTTGGTGGCTGGCGCTCGGGCACATCACGCAGGGCATCGCGCTGTGCCTGACGATCATCGGCATCCCGTTCGGCATCGCCAACTTCAAGCTGGTGCCGGCCGCGTTCTGGCCGCTCGGCCGCGAGATCGTCGAGATCGACGACCAGGCGCCGGCGTGGACCACGCCGCGGGTGTCGCCAGCCTGAGTAGAACCTGAGAGTCACTAGAAGTTGACAGCACCTCGAATGTAGGAGCTACTCTCACATGAGATTAGCTTCTACATTCGGGGGTGGTCGGCTTGCCGACGTCTCGTTCCAGGTGGCTGGCGCTGGGGGCGCTGGCCATCGCGATGCTCACCATCGGCCTCGACACCACGGTGCTCACCGTGGCGGTGCCGACCCTGGCGGTCGACCTCGACGCGTCGAACGCCCAGCTCCAGTGGTTCGCCTCGGCCTACACGCTGGTGTTGGCGGCGGTGCTGCTGCCGGCCGGCTCGCTCGGTGACCGGTTCGGCCGCAAGCGGTTCCTGCTGGGCGCGCTGGTGCTGTTCGGCGCCGCGTCCGTCCTCTGCGCGTACGCCGGGAGTGCCGAGACGTTGATCGCCGCTCGGGCGGCGCTCGGCCTGGGCGCGGCGATCATGATGCCGCTCTCCATGGCGGTCCTGCCGGTGCTCTTCCCGGACAGCCGCGAGCGGGGCCGGGCGCTGACCATCTGGGTCACCTCGACGGCGATCGGCCTGCCGCTCGGCCCGATCCTCGGCGGGTGGCTGCTCGAGCACTTCTGGTGGGGCTCGATCTTCCTGATCAACGTGCCGCTGGTGCTGATCGGCGTGCTGGCGGTCGCCCTGTTCGTGCCGGAGTCGCGGGGCAACCAGGAGCGCCCGATCGACCTGCCCGGCATCGTGCTCTCCTCGGCCGGCCTGCTCGGGCTCACCTACGGCTTCATCCGGATCGGCGAGGACAGCTGGTCGGACGCCTTCGACTGGGGTCTGGTGGCCGCGGGGTTCGCCCTGCTCGCGCTGTTCGTCGTGCGGCAGCGGCGGGCGGCGTACCCGCTGATCGACCTGGCCCTGTTCCGCAGCCGCGGCTTCACCCTCGGGTCCGGGCTGGCCACCGTGATCAACTTCGCGATGTTCGGCCTGCTCTTCCTCGTGCCGCAGTTCCTCCAGGCGGTCGGTGGGGTGAGCGCGCTCGGCACCGGCGTGCGCCTGCTGCCGATGATCGGCGGCCTGCTGGTCGGCACCCGGGTCGGCGGTCGGGTGGCCGCGAAGCTCGGCTCCGGTGCGCTGATCGGCGCCGGCTTCCTGCTGCTCACGCTCGCGCTCGGCCTCGGGGCCCAGACCACGGCCGACACGGGGTACGGGTGGACGGCCACGTGGATCGCCCTCCTCGGCGCGGGGATGGGCCTGGCGATGCCGGCCACCATGGGCGCCGCGATGGACGCGCTGTCGGTCGAGCGCGCCGGCTCGGGCTCCGCGGTGATACAGGCGCTGCGCCAGGCCGGCGGCACCATCGGCGTCGCCGTGCTCGGCACGGTGCTCAGCGCCGGTTACCAGTCCGGCCTCGGCCGCGCCGCGGTGCACCGGGTCTCCGACAGCGTCGCGGCCGGGGTGGCGGTGGCCGGCCAGCGCGGCGACCTCGCGTTGCTGGACACCGTGCGCAGCGCGTTCGTCGGTGGGATGAACCAGACGCTGTGGGTCTGCATGGCCCTGTGCGCGCTGGCCGCCGTCATCGCGTTCTGGCTGCTGCCCCGGCGACCCGCCGCGCCGCCGCCGACGCCGCCGGAGGCGTTGCCGGCGACCGGGCCGGCTCCGGTGACAGAATCGCTACATGCCGGCTGAAGCAGAGATGGGGCTCGGGCTCCGCGAGCGCAAGAAGCTGCGGACCCGGGCCACCATCCGCGAGCAGGCCATGCGACTGTTCACCGAGAAGGGCTACGGCGAGACGACCGTCGAGCAGATCGCCGAGGCCGCTGACATCTCGCCCAGCACGTTCTTCCGCTACTTCCCGTCGAAGGAACAGCTCGTCCTGGTCGACGACTACGACCCGATCATGATCCGCTCGTTCGAGGAGCAGCCGGCCGACCTGCCGGTGCTCACCGCCCTGCGGCGCTCCATGGAGCAGGTCTTCGCGTCGATGACCCCCGAGCAGCTCGCGCGGGAGCTGGCCCGGCAGCAGCTGATCCGGTCGGTGCCGGAGCTGCGGGCGGCCATGCTCGACGAGCTCCAGCGCACCATCCAGATGCTCGCCGAGGGCGTCGCCCACCGGACCGGCCGGCCGGCCGACGACCTGGAGGCGCGGGCCTTCGCCGGGGCGGTCGTCGGCGCCATCATGGGCGCCAACGGCATCGAGCACGCGTTCTCGATCGAGCGGATGGACCGCGCGCTCGACTACTTCGAAGCGGGCTTCCCCTTCGCCATCAAGCCCCGCGCTTAGGCCGGCTCTTCGGCGCCGACGATCTCGGCCACCTCGTCGACGCTGTATTCGCCCTCGGGCAGGTTGTCGAACGCGATCAGCACCTCGGCGGGCGGTTCCAGCGCGAGCACCCGCCGGTGGATCTCGTCGCTGGACAGCCGGTCCTCGCCGAAGAAGACGCGGTCCAGCAGGTCGGCATCAATCATGAGTGCTGCCCTACCCGCCGGACGGAGTCCGAAACGGGAGGGCGCGGCCGGACCGCACGGGGGAATCGGTCCGGCCGCGCCCGAGCGGCTAGATCGTCAGGACGATCCGGCCGGGTACGAGGCCCGCGGCCTGGCGCTCCCAGGCGTCGGAGACCGCGTCGAGCGGGACCTCCTCGTAGGCGACGGTGAGCCGGCCCGCGGCGGCGTGCGCGGCGATCTCGCTGATCGTCGCCGCCTTGCGGGCCGGGCTGAGCTCGTTGTTGGTGTAGCCGAGCACGCGCAGCGAGCGGCTGCGCAGCGTGGCCGAGTCCAGAGGCGCGGTCTCGGCGGCCGCGCTGCCCAGGTTGACCAGTCGGCCTCCCATCCGCAGCGTGCGCAGCGCTGCCGCGCCCGGGACACCGAAGATCGGGTCGAGCACCAGGTCGACCGGCCCGTCCGCGCCGTCGCCCAGGCGCCGGGCCAGCGCGGTGACGTCGTCGTCCGGGCGCACCTCGATGACCGTGTCGGCGCCCGCGCGGTGGGCTCGTTCCTGCGCGGCGGTCGAGCGGGCGGCCGCGATCACCCGGCGCGCGCCGTGCAACTTGGCGATCTGGATCGCCGCCTGGCCGACCACGCCGCCCGCGCCGAGCACCAGCACCTGCTCGCCCGCGGTCAACCCGCCGCACTCGGTCAGCGCGTGCCAGGCCGCGACCGCCGACAGCCCCAACGCCGCGACCAACCGGTGGTCGACGCCGTCGGGCAGCCGGGCCACGCCCTCGGCCGGCACGACCGCGTGCCCGGCCATGCTGCCGTCGCCCGGCTTCATGCCCGCGTCGGTGGGGAACCAGACCGGTGTGCCGTCGTCGAGCCGGCCGACACCTTGCACACCCGGCACGTACGGGCACGCGGGCGCCCCGAAATAGGAGGTGCCGGACGCGCAGAGCAGGTCGAGCGGGGTGATGGGCGCCGCGGTGACCGCGACCCGGAGCTGTCCTTCGCCGGCCGGCGGCACGGCGCGGTCGACCACCCGCGGCGGCCGGCCCGCGGGGTCGACGACGGCGGCCCGCATGGCGCTCATGTCGCGATGTCGGGGTAGGGCAGGTCGAAGTGGGCGAGCCGGACGGCGTACTCCTTCTGGAAGGCCAGCGGCTCGGTGTAGTCCCGCTCGAACATCGCGATGAACAGCGTCAGCGTGAGGAACGGGTGCGCGCCCAGCTCGAACAGCTTCACATAGTCGTGGGTGGACAGTGCTGCGCGCTCGGCGGCCTCGAAGCGCAGCCACGTGGTCGCCTCGCCGCTGTGGCAGTTGAGCAACGCGTTGGCGCGCTCGGCCTCCCACCAGGTGACGGTGCCGACCGGATCCTCCCGGTAGCGCTCCACCAGCTCCGGATCCCGGTCGACCGTGTAGAGGAACTTGTCCAGCAGGTATTTGCTCATGCCGGCGCTCCGTTCGGATACCAGGTGAAGTAGGCCTCCATGGTGTGGAACAGGTCGAGCGAGTCGACGTAGTCGGCCTTCGCGCCGGCCCCGGCGACGCCCATCATCAGCATGAAGTCCATGAAGCCGTGGGTCGCGTTGCCCGGCGCGTGCAGGCTGTCCAGCGTCACCTCGGCCAGGCAGCTGTCGAGGTCGCCGTTGGCGATCCACTCCACCGCCTTGGCGTCGAACTCCGGGTCGGGCCCGTGCGGGCCGAACTGCCGCGGACCGCCGAGCTCAAGCGACAGGTGGCCGGTGCCGACGATCGCCACCCGCAGGTCGCTCGGCCAGGCCTCGACCAGCTCGCGGATCGTCTGTCCGAATTGGACGAACCGCTTCGGCTGCGGCAACGGCGGCGCGAAGATGTTGGTGTAGATGGGCACGATCGGCAGGTCCGCCTCGGGCCGCAGCGTGATGATCGGGCAGGTGATGCTGTGGTCGATCCGCAGCTCGTTGCTGAAGGCCAGGTCGAACCCGGCGTCGAGGCCCTCGCGCAGGATGTGGCCGGAGAGGTCCTCCTGGCCTTTCAGCAGCATCCGTGGCAGGCCGAACTCGCGCTCCTCGTTGTGCCAGTTGGCGTCGTAGAAAGGCGCCTTGCCCACGAGGAACTGTGGCATGTTGTCGAGCCAGAGCTGGTGGAAGTGGTCGGAGCCGACCATCACCAGCACGTCCGGGTCGGCGCGGGTCAGCGTCTCCCGGAAGCCCAGTATCTTGCGGGTCCATTCGTCGGCGAAGGGTGGCCGGTCATCGCCCGTCGCGGTGCTCGCGCGGTAGTAGAACGGGTGATGGGTGGAGGCGATGACCGCGACGACTGTGGCCATGCCGCTCCTTTCTCAGTCCTGTGGCACGTACCTCGCGTGCCGGTCGACGGTCAGGTAGACGTCCATGCCGATCGGGTCACGCCGCTCCTCGGCGAGGTGGCCGAGCAGGCCGGCGGCCCGGGCCAGCAGCGCGAAGCCGCGCAGCAGGTCGATCGGCAACCCGAGGTCGGCCAGCGCCGCGCCGGCGACACCGGCGCCGTTGAGCGGCAACGTGCGGCCGAGGATCTCCGGGTGCACCCGGCCGATCGCCTGGAACAGCCGCAGGTGCGGTCCCTCCAGCCCTTCCTCGCGAGCGATGCCGATCAGCACCGGGGTGCGCGGATCCTCCACCTTGTGCACCGGATGCCCGAGCCCGGGCACGAACCGCTTGGCCGCCCGCGCCTCGCTGACCGCCGCCCGGGCCAGCTCGTCGAAGCCCGCGTCGGTGGTCGGCGTCCCCACGCCGCGCAGCGTCTCGGCCAGGAACCGTCCACAGTCCTCGGTCACACCGAGGAACCGGGAGCCACCGCCCAGCAGTCCCGCGGCCAGGGCGCCCTGGATCGACTCGGGCGCGCTCAGATAGGTCAGCCGGGCCGCGATCGCCGTCGGCGTGAAGCCGTGGTCCGCCAGCGCGACGAGCACGGTCTCGAACACCCGGGTCTCGGCCGGCGTCGGCCGGCGCCTGGTGACGAGCCAGAACGCCAGCTCACCGAAGCCGACCTTACCCATCAGGTCGGCGGCCAGGTCCTGGCCGAGCAGCGAGATGCGGTCCGCGTCGGACGTGCCGATCGCGGTGGGGAAGCTCAGCTCTTCGTCAGCCATGCGCGGATCTCCTCACCGTGTTCGTCGAGCCCGGGCGGCGGCAGGTCGTAGCGCGGCGGCGTCGCCGAGAAGGTGATCGGGTTGCGCACGCCGGGCACCGCGGCCGTGCCGTCGCCGACCTCGACCACCGGGTTCAAGCCCAGCTCCTGCGCGTACGCGACGCCGCGGTCGAGGGTGTTGATCGGGGCACAGGGGATCCCGGCGGCGATCAGGTCGCGGAACCACTCGTCCTTGGTGCGGGCGCGCAGCCGCTCGACCAGCAACGGCCGCAGCGCGTCGCGGTTGGCCGTGCGGTCCTGGTTGCGGCCGAAA
Source organism: Asanoa sp. WMMD1127 (assembly GCF_029626225.1). Taxonomy (NCBI): domain Bacteria; kingdom Bacillati; phylum Actinomycetota; class Actinomycetes; order Micromonosporales; family Micromonosporaceae; genus Asanoa; species Asanoa sp. WMMD1127. The sequence goes on along the minus strand of NZ_JARUBP010000001.1, from coordinate 1,237,906 downwards.
CGCCGGTCGTCGACCAGGTCCGGCACGCCGAGCACCTGACAGAGCTTGCGGAACTGGCCGTCGTTGCCGGCGATCACGATCAGCTCGCCGTCGGCCGTGGGCAGCGGCTCGTAGGGGAACAGGCTCGGGTGCGCGTTGCCCATCCGGAACGGCACCGTGTCGCCGGCGACCACCGCGCTGCTGTGGTTGACCAGCCCCGACAGTGCCGACGACAGCAGGTTGACCTCGACGTGCTGGCCCCGGCCGGACGCGGCCCGGTGGTGCAGCGCCGCCAGGATGCCGATGTTCGCGTGCAGCCCGGCCATCACGTCGAAGACCGAGATGCCGGCCCGGTACGGCGGCCCGTCCGGGTCGCCGGTCAGGCTCATCAGGCCGGAGATGGCCTGCACCATCAGGTCGTAGCCGGGGATCGAGGCGCCGGCGCCGGAGCCGAACCCGCTGATCGACGCGTAGACGATGCCGGCGTTGGCGGCCGCGACCGAGTCGTAGTCGAGGCCGAAGCGGGCCAGCCCGCCCGGCTTGAAGTTCTCGATCATCACGTCGGCCCGCCGGGCCAGCTCCTGGGCCGCGGCCAGGTCGTCGGCGTCGCGCAGGTCCAGCGCGATCGACCGCTTGTTGCGGTTGATGCCGAGGTAGTAGGTCGCGATGCCGTCGCGGACCGGCGGCATCCAGGTGCGGGTGTCGTCGCCACCCGGACCTTCGACCTTGATCACGTCGGCGCCGAGGTCGGCGAGCAGCATCGTCGCGTACGGGCCGGCCAGGATCCGGGAGAAGTCGGCCACCAGGATGCCCTGCAGTGGTCCGCCGTGCTCCGCCACGGGCCAGCTCCCCTCGCGTTGTCCGCTGAACGGACGAACGTCCGCTCATCCCATCCTGGTCAACGGTGCGGCGTTTGCGCAACAGCTCTGACCCTTGACGTTTACGTGTGCGCCGGCTCACAATCGCGTCGTCCTGGCTGGCCGCTAGGCGGACTACTGTCCGATAGGAGTGACGGCGAATGAGCGTCCTGTTTCGCAACGGCCTCGTGATCACCATGGATAACCGCCACACCGTGCTCCGCGATGCGGACGTGCTGGTGGTCGACAACAAGATCGCCGAGATCGGCACCGGGCTCACCGCGCCCGAAGGCACCGAGGAGATCGACGCCGGCGGCGGCATCGTCATGCCAGGCATGATCGACACGCACCGGCACATGTGGCAGACCGCGATGCGCGGCTACGGCGCCGACTGGACGCTGACCCAGTACTTCGTCTGGTACTACCTCGAGTCCGGCCGGCGGTTCCGGCCCCAGGACATCTACGCCGGCAACCTGCTCGGTGCGCTGGAGGCGCTGGACGCCGGCGTGACCACCACGGTCGACTGGTCGCACGGGCTGCAGACGGTCGAGCACGCCGAGGCCGCGGTCGACGCGCTGGAAGCCGTACCCGGTCGGTTCGTCCTCGCCTACGGCAACATCCAGCAGGGACCGTGGGACTGGTCGGCCGCGCCGGAGTTCCGCGACTTCGTGAGCCGCCGGTTGCACGGCAAGGGCGACATGCTCGGCTTCCAGATGGCCTTCGACGTCACCGGCGACCCCGAGTTCCCGGAGAAGGCGGCCTTCGAGGTGGCCCGCGAGCTCGGCGCGCCGGTCACCACCCACGCGGGCGTGTGGGGCGCCACCAACGACGACGGCATCCGGCTCATGCACGAGAACGGGTTCATGACCCCGCGGAATATCTACGTGCACGCGGCGACGCTCACCCGCGACTCGTACAACCGGATCGCGGCGACCGGCGGCTCGGTCTCGGTCTCCACGGAGAGCGAGCAGAGCGCCGGCCAGGGCTACCCGCCCACCTGGCAGCTGCGACACCACGACATCCCGGTCTCGCTGTCGATGGACACCAGCGTGTGGTGGAGCGGCGACCTGTTCTCGGCGATGCGCTCCACGTTGGGTGCCGACCGGTCCCGCGAGCACCTGGAGGCACACGGTCGCCAGGACACGGTCACCCACTGCCATCTGCGGGCCGAGCAGGTCGTCGAGTGGGCGACGATGGGCGGCGCCCGGGCGCTCGGGCTGGACTCGCTGGTCGGCAGCCTGGAGCCGGGCAAGAAGGCCGACGTCGTGCTCATCAGGAACGAGCGGTCGCCGGTGATGTTCCCGATCCTGCACCCGTACGGGCATGTGGCGTTCCAGGCGCAGCGCGGCGACGTCGACACGGTCGTGGTCGACGGCCGGGTGGTGAAGCGCGGTGGCGCGCTGGTCGACGCCGACCTGGCGACGGCGCGGGCGAAGATCACCGAGACGATCGACTACCTGGTCGGCGACATGGGTGAAGAGGCCTGGGCGAAGGGCATGAACCCGGACGTGCCGGAGACCAAGGTGACGGACAACCCCTACCAGTACACCGACTACGACGCCGGCTCCGCACAGTGGAAGCATTGAGGGATGCCACGCGAGTCCGGACCTGACTTCATCGAAGCGCTGGCCCGGGGGCTCGACGTGCTCCGCTCGTTCCCGGCCGGCCAGCCCGTGCGCACGCTCAGCGACCTCGCGGGCGCGACCGGGCTGGCCCGGCCGACCGTGCGGCGGATCCTGCTGACGCTCGAGGAGCTGGGCTACGTGCGGGCCGCCGACCGCGGCTACGCGCTGACGCCGCGGGTGCTCGAGCTGGGCATGGCGTACGTCAACTCGTTGAGCATGTGGGACGTGGCCCGCCCGCACATGGAGCGGCTGGTCGCGCAGACCAACGAGTCCACCTCGATGGCCCAGCTCGACGGCAGCGACATCGTCTACGTGGCCCGGGTGGCGGTACCCAAGATCGTGACGCTCGCGGTCACCATCGGCACCCGCTTCCCGGCCCCGCCGACCTCGATGGGGAAGGTGCTGCTGGCCGCGCTCCCGCCCGCAGCGCTGTCCGCGGTGCTGGCGGAGCCGTCGCGCTCGGGCATCACGCCGCGCTGGCAGCCGAGCCGGGAAGAACTCGACCGGTCCTTGCGGGAGGTACGCGCGAAGGGCTGGGCGCTGGCCGACCAGGACCTGGCGCCCGGCATCCGCTCGGTGGCCACCCCGGTCCGCGACGGCGACGGCACGGTGGTGGCGGCGATCAACGTGACGGTGCACGCGGCCGAGACGTCGGTCGAGCGGCTGACCGAGGAGCACCTGCCCGCCCTGCTCCGGTGCGCGGCCGACATCAGCCACGACTGGGCCCTGCTGGGCGCGGTCCCCTTGGCGGTGACCGCGCCCTAGCCTAGGCCCTACGGCGTGTAGGCGAGCAGCGAGCGGTTGGCGTTCGCCTTCGACTCGACGCTGCGGGCGACGATCCGGTCGTTCACGTCCAGACGCACGAGTTCGGATCCGTTTCCGCTCCTGACGCGGGCCAGCATCCCGCCGTCGGCGAGGAAGATCGCGTTGGACAGGCGGCCGTCGAACGGCAGGTCGACCACCTTCTTCGTCGCCACGTCCATGATCGTGTTGCAGTTCAGCGCTCGCCCGGCGTCCCCTCCGGGAGTGTCTGGACCGGCGAGGATGACGCAGACGCGGCTGCCGTCGGCCGAGATGGCGTTTAGGCCGACGTAGAACCGGCCGTCCACGTCGTCCCGGTCCAACACCACCTTGTCGCCCCCGAAGGTGTCCTGCACGGTGACACCGCTGATGTCGCCGTGCAGGTAGGCGATCCGCTCGCCGTCCGCCGACCATTGGTAGTGACAGCCCCTCGGCTCGCCGAGATCGTCGGCCGCGCCGGTCCGGTCCAAGATGATCAATTCGGGTCCCGAACTGGGGTAGCGGATGACCAGCAGACGGGTCGAGTCACCGCCCCACGCGGGATTGCCACACAGTGGCTCATCCACTTCGTCGATCACCCGGCGGCGGTTGGCGCCATCCACGTCGGACGTCATGAGATGGTTGTCCTCGACCCACATCAACCGCTTGCCGTCCGGCGACACCGTGACGTTGGCCCGGTCACCGCCGGGGTACTGGCGACCGTTGAGGTAGACCCTCCCCCACGTATCCATGTAGAACACGTCGCCGCCGACGGGAGGTAGCTCGGGCGGCGTGCTGGATTCGGTCGGAGCGGGCTGCTCGGTCGGCTCGGGCGGCGTCGGGGTCAGGGCCGGCGCGGGCGGCGTGGGCAGCTCGGTCGGCATCGGCGGTCGCGGCCGTTCGTCGTCGTGCGCGGCGGCGAAACCGACGGCGGGTCCGCCGACGAAGAGCACCGCGCCGACCGCGATGGAGGCCGCGCCCATGCGCCGCCTCCGGCGGACCCAGCGATGGGCCGCGGCGGCCCCGGGCGGAGAGACGTAGGGCGCCACCTCGCCGCGGAACTCGGCGAAGGCCCCGGAGAGGCGTGCGTCGTCATCGAACTCAGGCACGGTCCTGCTCCTCTTCGCGCAGTTGGGCGGCGAGCGCGGCGCGACCGCGATGCAGCCACGACTTCACCGTGTTGTCGGAGACGTTCTCCTGCCGGGCGATCTCCGCAATGGGCAGGTCGGCCAGGTAGTGCAGGATCACCGCGCGGCGATGGTCGGGCTTCAGCGTGGCCAGCGCGCGGGCCAGGGCGACCCGATCCGGGCTGGGCTCGGCGACGTGCTCCGGCCGCTGCTGCCGGGCGAACAGCGCCGCCGTGCGGGTGCGGCGCCACCGGCTGGTGGCCAGGTTCCAGGCGACCCGCCGCACCCAGGCGGACGGATCGTCGTAGTCCGTGAGCCGCTGCCAGCGTGCCAGCGCCCGGCAGAACGCCTCCTGCACGACGTCCTGCGCTCCGGCCAGATCCCGGGTGTACGCGTAGAGCTGGATGGTCAGCGACTGGAAGTGTGCCGCGTAGAACTCTTCGAAGCTCACCTGCGCTGGTGGACCGAACCCGGGCACCAGATCGAGATCGCCCCCGTCTTGCAAGGAAACCACCGTCCTCGCATCCTCCCCGATCGCGGCCGTCCGGTGTGGCCGGCCGATCGGGGACTACACGCGTCGACCCCCGTCGTGGTTGCGGACCCTACGGGTGCCAGCGGTTGCCGAGCCAGAGGCGGTCGGCCCAGTCCGTGAACGGCAGGAACTCGCCGACGAACACCTTGTAGAAGTAGGCGAAGCAGAACACGACCAGCACGACGTAGGCGCCCGCCGCGACCGCGCCGATCAGGCGGCGGTCGGCGTTTTCCGGACCGGGTGGGCCGATCATGGCGCCGAGCACGTAGACGACCGCCAGGATCAGGAAGGGCAGCGCCGGGGCGGTGTAGAAGTTGAACATGACCCGGTGCGCGTCGACGGCGTAGTAGAACCACGGCAGCAGGCCGGCCCCGGCGAGCAGCAGGATCGCGCCCGGGCGCCAGTCGCGGCGGGCGACCCCCAGCCAGGCCGTGCCGGCCAGCGCCGGCAGGAACGACCACCAGAGCAGCGGGGTGCCGAGCAACATGATCTCGGAGACGGGCGCTTGACCCCAGGGACCACCGGGGTACGCGAGATGGACCGTCGTCGGCTTGCCCAGCAGCAGCCACTGCCACGGCCAGGACTGGCTCGGATGCTTGTCCTGCAACGTTGAGTGGAAGCCGAACGCCTGCTGGTGGTAGTGGATCAGGTTCTGCAGCGCGCCGATGACGGGCAACTCGGAGCGGCCGGAGTCGGCCCGCCAGTGCCGGAAGTAGCCGTCGTCGGTGAGCAGCCAGCCGGACCACGACGCCAGGTAGACCGCGACGATGATGCCGCCACAGAGCACCAGCCAACCGGTCTCGCGGCGCAGCGTGTCCCGCCACGGATGGGCCAACCCGGCCGAGCGTCGCGCGCCGGCCTCCCACCAGAGCACGAGCAGGGCGAACACCGGCAGGAAGAAGAGCGCGCTCCACTTGGTGGCGACCGCGCAGCCGAACAGGACCGCGGCGACCAGGCGCCACCAGGGCACGCCGGTGACCGGGTTGTCGAGGCTGCGCAGGCGTAGCCGGCGGCGCTGGTCGCGGTCGACCAGCAGGGCGCCGAACGTGGCGAGCACGAACAGCAGCAGGAAGATGTCGAGCATCGCCAGCCGGGACAGCACCAGGTGGAAGCCGTCGAGGGCGAGGAGCAGCCCAGCCGCGCAGGCCAGCACCGTCGAGCCGAAGAGCCGGCGGGTGATGCGCACCAGCAGCAGCACCGAGACCGTGCCGGCGACGGCGGCGGAGAACCGCCAGCCGAACTCGGGCGGCGCGTCGACCAGGTGGCCGGTCAGGTGCTGGTTGCCGTCGATGTCGTAGTAGCCGAACGCCCACTCGCCGAGCGCGATCAGCCACTTTCCGAGCGGCGGGTGCACGACAAAGGCCGGCGCGTCGTCGCGGTAGTTCCACTCGACGCCCTTGGTGAGCAGGCCCCAGCCGTCTTTGGCGTAGTAGGTCTCGTCGAACAGCTTGCCCTGCGGCCGGGCCAGGCCGTGCAACCGCAGGACGGCGGCGACGAGCACGACGAAGCCCGTCGCATACCAGGAGGAGACGCTGCCGCGCGGGTCGACGGGCGCGAGGCGGCGCTGGGTGACTTCGGCCGCCGCGCGCACCGCGCGATCATATGGGCCCGAGCTAGACCCGCGCGGACCAGCCGCCCTCGGGTGGCTTGCGGACGACCTTGGTCAGGTCTTTCCAGATGCCGCGGCCGCCGGTCGACGCGGCCATCAGCCGGTCGACCCAGGCCCGGGCCGCCCACTCCTCGTGGAAGGCCGGCCAGGTCACGTCGCGGTCCTTGTCACCGGCGCGGGCCCGCACCAGCCAGCCCGCGTCGGCATCGCGATGGAGCCAGATGTCGCGTCGCGTGCTGGTGTTGCGGTCGCCGTTCCACCATCGTCCGACCAGTTCCACGATCGACAGGCTATCGAACGCCTGTGCTAATCGCAATTACGCTCCGGTGACGCCGTCGATGCCCTCGCGCAGGAAGTCGGCGTGGCCGTTGTGGCGTGCGTACTCGTGGATCATGTGAAGCATCACCATGCGCAGCGAGACGTCCTCCTGCCAGCTCTTGCTGTAGCCGGTGACGTCGAGCGAGGCCGCCGCCTGCTCGATCTCACGGGACCGGGCCACCTCCGCCTCCCAGGCCGCGAACGCCTCGGAACGGGTCGAGTGGCTCGCGTCGTACGCCACCTGGAAGTCACCGTCGGGCGACCAGACGAGCGGGATGTCCTCGCCGGCGATCACCCGCCGGAACCAGGCGCGCTCGACCTCGGCCATGTGCCGGACCAGCCCCAGCAGCGTGAGCGTGGACGGCGGCATCGAGCGGCGGCGCAGGTCGTCGTCGCCGAGGCCGGCGCACTTCCAGGCCAGCGTGGCCCGGTGGTAGTCGAGGAAGGTGCGGAGCATCTCGCGCTCGTCGGCGGTGGCCCGTGGGCCGATGCGGGGGTCCTGCAGGTCGGTCATGTCGTCGCACTGGCCCGGTTGGCGGCCAGACCGTCGGTGGCCAGCCGGCCGGCCTGGATCGTGCGGCGGAGCAGGTCGGCGACCAGCGCCAGCTCCGCCTCGTCGTGGCCGGCGCAGAGCTGTTCGATCTCCCGGCCGAGCCCAGCGTATAGGCGGACCAGTTCGGCGGCCCGACCGCGTACGGCGTGCACGGAGACCGCGCGCCGGTCGGTCGCGTCGCGCTCGCGGGTGACCCAGCCGCCGCGTTCGAGCCGGTCGAGCACGCCGGTCATGGTCGCGGGGTGCAGGCCGGCCCGGCGGGCGAGCGCGGTCGGGCTCAGCGGGCCCTCGCGGCTGACCAGCTCGAAGCAGTCGACGTCGATGTCCTTGAGCTCGACCTGGCCGGCGATCTGATGGTTGAGCAACGACAACTGCACCCGCAGCTCGCGCAGGGCCATCGTGATCGCGTGCGCCTGCTGCCGCCGGGCGTCGACCGTGCTCATCAGGCCAGCGTACGGAGGGTGGTTACGTGCTGTCGCGGGGCCGGCTTCGGTGGGTGAGCAGGCGCAGTGGCTCGGGTTCGGGCAGCGGCGGCGCGTCCGGGTTGGGCTGGGTGCGGGCGAGCAGCCCGGCGAGGCCGGCGCGGGTGGCGACGACGATCAGGCGGTCGGTGCGGACCAGCCGGCGGCGCTCAGGAATTGTCCACAGTGTCTGGCCGATGCGGGCCGTGCGGACGGCGATGAGACGCGCCGGCCCGGGTGAGCACGTCCGGGGTGAGCCGGGCGGCCACGACCACTACCGGTCGCCGGTCCGGGGCGCCGCTGTCGGGCGCGTGGTCGGCGTCGGCGTCCCGGACGATGACGGTGACGGGCACGCCGTAGGTGTCGATCAGTTCGCTGGCGAGCCGACGCGCCAGGGTGTTGTCGCCCCACACCAGGAACACGCCTGGATGGTAATGAGGGCTGTCACTCGCCCGGCGGTTCCGCGTCGAGCCGGCGGATGAACGTCGGGGGAACGTGGGCCGTCAGCCAGACGCCGTTGGCGCTGCGCTGGAAGCGATGCCCGGCCGCCTCCATGGCCGCGGCGTCGACGCTCAGCAGCGCGGTCGCCCCACGCCTGCGGTCACCGACCCGGCGCGCGGTCGGCAGATCGACCGACAGGTGCACGGCGTGCCGCCGCCCCTTCACCAGCCCGCTGCGCAGGATCGACGGCACCGACTCGGCGGAGGTCCCGTGGAACAGCACCGCGGGCGGCGACTGGTCGACGAGCCCGAGATCCACGCCGATGGAATGCCCCTGGCTGGCCCGGATGAGCGCGCGTCCGCCGTCGTCCTCCCGAATCGCGAAGCGCTGCTTGTCGTTGCCGGCCACGACGGCGTCGAGCTGGGCGCGGGTGATCGGGGAGCCGTGCGCGGCCAGGGCGGCGAGCAGCGTGTCGACGGGGACCCAGCCCTGCGGGTCGAGCGTGACACCGACACTGCCGGGCCGGTGCCGCAGGACCAGGGAGAGTCGCTTGCTCACCCGCACGAGATCGGCATCCACACCACCATTCTGTCCTGCCGGCTCAGCACAAGAGGTCCCCAACCGAACGGATGATCAAATACGGGCGGCCGCCCCGTAGCGTGTCGGGGCGTGGCATACGGGGACATCGATCCGACCAACGCCGCGGCCGCGCCCGCGAACCCAGCGGCACCGGACCCACCGGCGCCGCCCACACCGCCGCCCGCCGCCTTCGCCGGCCCACCGCCCGCCACCGCGCCACTCGCGGGACCAGCGGTGCCCGGCACAGGCCCGGCGCCCTTCGCCGGCCCGCCGGCTGCTCCCGCGGGCGCCACGCCATTTGCGGGACCAGCGGTGCCCGACACGAGCCCGGCTCCCTTCGCCGCCGCGCCTGCGGGCCCAGGACCGGCTGCGGGCGCGCAGCCACCGGCTGCGGCACCACCCGGCGCCATGCCGCCACCCGGCGCCATGCCGCCACCCGGCGCCATGCCGCCACCCGCCATGCCGCCACCCGCCATGCCGCCGGGCGTCGGGCTGCCGCCGGATCCGGCGGCGCCGAAGCCCAAGCGTGGCCTGCTCGTCGGACTGGTGATCATCCTGGTGCTGGTCCTGGTCGCCGTGCCGGCGTTCCTGGTGTTCGGCGGCCGAGACGGCGACGAGCCCGCCACCGCCGCCACCGCCGCACCGACCGCCACCACGCCCGCCACCCGCGAGGCCGCCGGCCCGGCGGCCTCGCCGAAACCGGGCGATCCGCCGCACGTGAAGTTCGGCTGGGCCAAGGCCCGCATCTACGAGTCGCTGGCCGACATGAGCAAGGCGTTCCGGGCCGGCGATCTCAACGGCTTTCTCGCCCCGGTCGCCGACAAGAAACTCCGCGCGGAGCTCGAGCGGCGATTCCGGTCGCTGCGCGCCATCAAGGCCACGGCGCTCGAGTTGACCGCCGACAGTGGACCGTTCGACGACAAGCTGGTCGGCGGCTACTCCGAGTGGGGCGTGACCGTCGCGATCAAGCATTGCTTCGTCGTCGCGCGCTGCGAGCCCGACAAGATGCTCGTCGACACCGCGTGGCGGGACTCGAAGGACGGCTACCGCCTCGTCAAGTTCTCGCTCGTGCGGGACGTCCGCGGCCCGCAACCGTGGGAGGTCTCCACGCTGACCGCCGCGGTCGGGACCCGGGCCATCGTCGCCGCGCCCAAGGCCCTGCAGGGCCGCGCCCGCGCGTTCCTGCCTGCCGCCGAGCGGGCCGCGAAGATCGCCGACCGGTACGTGCTCGGCCGCAAGCCCGACCGCTACCTCATCTACCTGGCGGGCCCGAGCGACTGGAAGAAGTGGTTCGGCGGCACCGAGGACTGGGCCATCGGGTTCGCCGTGCCGGCCAGCGCGGAGCGCTCCGACATCGTGCTGCGGGCGGCCGAGATCGACGGCGGCTACGCCGAGTCCATCATGAAGCACGAGATGGGCCACGTGGCGACGCTGGCGGGCCGCGACTACCGCGACTACAACGGCGAGAACTGGTGGCTCACCGAGGGCATCGCGGAGTACGTGGAATGGGACGGCCGCCCGGTCAGCGCGTACGACCGGAAGCTGACCACCCGCCGCCTGGTGCGGGCCAACCTGTTCACCGGCAACCTGGAGAAGCTCGTCCCCGAGAACGACGCGCCCGAGTGGCAGATCGACGCCGCCTACGGCGTGGGCTACTACACGACGCGGTGCATCGCGGACCAGTACGGGCACGAGAAGCTGATGCGCTTCGCCGACCAGGTGCTGCGCAACGGCCGCCCGTCCGAGGCGGAGAGCCCGACGATCCTCGGCCGCGACTGGAAGGACGTGTCGAAGCGCTGCCTCGCGTACACGAAGCAGAAAGTAGGCGCCTAACCGACGTGCACGTGCGGCCGCTTCATCCGGTCCGGCTCGTGCTCCCGGAGGATCTCCCGCGTCACCGGCGCCACCTCCCCCTGACCGAAGGCCAGGTAGCGCAGGAAGTTCGACGCGGGGTTCCCCTCCGTCCACTGGAAATAGATGTGCGGCCGCTGGCCCGTCGTCGCCTGGATCTCCAGGAGCAGCGCGGCCAGCGCCGTCGACACGTTGGGGCTCTCCATCGCGAACACCCGGTAGCGGCCGTGCCGGATCTGGCCGCGTACCCGCAGGTCCGACTCGAACTCCGACGGGTCGGTGACGGTCACCTCGGCGAACATCACGTCGTGCACGTCGGGCAGCACGTCCTCGTCGACGATCCGGCGCAGCTTGGCCAGATATTCCTGGGCGTCGCCGGCGTCCGGATGGTTCGCGATGATCCGCACCACCGTGCCCTTGCAGTCCTCGAGCAGCTGCTGGCCCACCTCGTCGAACTGCACGCTGGTGAACCGCAATTCGAACGCCCGATAGAGCCGCGACAGGATCGAAGTAATGATCATGGCGCCGATGAAGCTCCCCGCGATCTTGACGCCGTCCGGGCGCTCGACGATGTTGTCGATGGTCGTGTAGACGAACACCAACGAGATCAGCCCGAACGCCAGCGTCTGCTTGCGTTGCCGGTGACGCCGGCTGGACAGGGTCACGGCTATCGCCGCTGAGGTGATCAACACCAGCACGCCCGTGGCGTACGCGCCGCCCTGCGCGGTCACGTCGGCGTCGAACAGCCAGGTGATGAAGAACGCGATCAGGGTGAAGACGACGACCAGCGGGCGTACGGCGGTCGCCCAGTTCGGCGCCATCCCGAAGCGCGGCAGGTACCGCGGCACCAGGTTCAGCAGCCCTGCCATCGCGGACGCCCCGGCGAACCAGAGGATGAAGATCGTCGACAGGTCGTAGACGGTGCCGAACGTCGCGCCGAGGTTCTCGTGCGCCAGGAACGCGAGGGCCCGACCGTTGGCGGCGCCGCCCGGGTCGAACGCGTTGGCGGGGATCAACACGGTGGTGATGATGCTGCTCGTGATGAGGAAGACGCTCATCGTCACGGCCGCCGTGGTGAGCAGCTTCCGCGTGCCCCGGATCCGGCCCGCCGGCCGCTGTTCGGTGTCGGACGGCGCGCCCTTGATGTGCGGCATCACCGCCACACCGGTCTCGAAGCCGGACAGGCCCAGCGCCAACCGCGGGAAGACGATCACCGCCATCCCGATCACCGCCAGTGGGCTCCCGTGCATCGTGGTCAGCGCCGTCCACCAGTCGCTGGTCAGCGTCGGATGAGTCGCCACGCGGATCAGGCCGTCGACCATCACCACCACGTTGAGCGCCAGGTAGACACCAACCACCACCACGGCGATCCCGATGGCCTCGGAGAAGCCCTTGAGGAACACCGCTCCGAGGACCGCCAGCAGCACCAATGTGATCAGCACGTCGTGCCCGCGCAGGGCGTCCGGCCAGAACGGGTTCTCGTCGATGTGCGCCGTGGCGTCCGCCGCCGACAGCGTCATCGTGATGATGAAGTCGGTCGCAACGAAGCCGAGCAGCACCAGGACGACCAGCTTGCCCTTCCAGAACGAGAGCATCTTGGCCAGCATCGCCAGCGAGCCGGCGCCGTGCGGGCTCTCGCGGGCCACCCGGCGATAGACCGGCAGCGCGCCGAAGAGCGTGACCAGCACCAGCACGATCGTGGCCAGCGGGGCGAGCACGCCGGCGGCCAGCGCCGCGATGCCCGGCTGGTAGCCCAGCGTCGAGAAGTAGTCGAGGCCGGTCAGGCACATCACCCGCCACCAGCTGTGCCGGCGCTCCTGGGGCTCCGGCCGGGCCAGCGGTCCGGGTGGCGGCAGCACGCGGCGCTGCGCGCCACGCAGGAACCAGTCGGAGAATCTGCGTTGCGCGGTGACCAGGGGTGGGGTGGCCGACACGGCTCAGGGACGCTTCTTGGCGGTGTCGGAGAGCGGCCGGCGGCGTACACCCCGCCAGATGTCCTTCCAGACCGGCACGCCCGGCCGGTCGTCGATCTGCCGGAACGCCACGATGCCCACCGCGATGCCCGCCGCGCCGATCACGAACAGCAGCAGCCGGGTGGTGGACAGGTGGATGTCGACGGGCCCGAGGTCGAGGTCCCGGGACGCGCCTAGGCCGACGATCAGGCTGGACAGCGCGATCGACAGCAGCAGCACGATCCGCACGGCCGACTGGATGAAGGCCACGACCCGGCCGCGTACGTCGTCCGCGATGTCACCGCCGACCAGGGTGAGGCCCGAGAGGAACGCCATTCCGGCCGCGGCGCCGGTGATGACGCAGCCGAGCACCGCGAGTGACAGGCGGGGCGCGACGGACAGTCCGATCACCGCCACCCCGGCCAGCACGATGGACAGCGCGAACCAGCGCCGTCGGGAGAGCGTGCCGACCAGGGCGGGCCCGCCGGCGATGCCGACGCCAAAGCCCGCGAAGATCGCGGCGAACAGGATGCCGAACGTGGCGTCGCCGCCCCCGAGCGACCGGGAGTAGAAGTTGGCGGTGCCGATCACCACCCCGGCGCCGGCGAACGCGCCCAGCACCCCGATCACGATGCCCCGGACCAGCCGCGTGCGGACGATGAACCGCCCACCGTCGAGCAGGTCCCGCAGCGCCTGCCGCCCGGGCACCGAATGTTCCTCCGGCTGGTGCGCTACCGCGGCCGGCCGGGCGGTGCGCCCCGACATCTCCTTGGCGAAGAACGCCACCACGAACGCCGAGGCGAGGAACGTGAGTGCGTCGAACAGCAGCGCGTAGTCGGCCGGGCCGACGCCACCGGGGCGCGGCAGCCGGGCCATGCCGCTGAAGATCAGGGCGGCCAGGATGGGCGTGACCCCGTACGTGGTGGCCAGGGTGAGCTGGTTGGCCGCCTCCAACCGGGAGCGGGGCAGCAGGTTGGGCACCGCCGCCTCCTTGGCCGGGGTCCAGATCTGCGACGCGGCCTGGGCCAGGAACAACGCGACGGCGGTGTAGGTGACGACCCGCACGGGGCTGTCGACGATGTAGCCCACGATCGGGATCGAGGCGAACAGCACGAACCGCACGACGTCGGATACGACCATCGTGTAGCGGCGGTCGAAGCGGTCGGCGATCACGCCGGAGATCGGGCCGAGGATGAACGCCGGTAGGAGTTGAACCGCGATCACGGAGCCGAACGCGGCGCCCTTGGCGGTCGCGCCGGACACCTGCGACGAGGCGAACGCGGCGCCGGCCAGCAGCCCCAGCCAATCGCCCAGCGCGGAGAGCCCGAGCACCAGGAACAACCGGCGGAACGGGCGGACCCGTAACGCGTCGACGATCTCCGCCAGGCCGGAGCCTTGGACCGTCCCCGATTTCTGCGTTTCACCGACCCTGCTCGCGCTCATTCGCTCAGCGCCGTCCCCCCGTGTAACGCACCCGTGACCCAACGTACCCCCGGGCCGGCGCGCGCCGCCGGACTACGATCGGTGATCGTCATGCCAGTCGCGGTTGTCGGCCTGAGCAGCGTCTCGGCCGCGGTGTCCCCGTTGTCCGAGCTGGGCTCCGCGCTGCACGCGGTCGGCGACCCGGGCCACCACGCGGTCGACCTGCCGGCGCCGAGCGCGGCGCTGCGCCGCTCGATGCGGACGTGGGCGTTCACCACCCGGGCGATCCGGGCGACCCCGTTCGTCACGATCTGGGGCGCCGACGACGCCTTCGACGCCCAGCTGGACCAGCTGCGGGCGCTCCCGCCGCACCGGCTGGCGGCCCAGCTGCTCCGGCCGATCTCCCCGGCCGGCGACCCTGCCGCCGCGCTCCGGTTCGCCCGGGCCCGCGGCGTCGGCGAGCGGGTCGAGGCCCTGGTCGAGCGGCCGGGACCGGCGGTGGCCGAGTTCCTGGAGTTCCTGGTCGAGAGCTGGGAGACCTGGTTCGGCGCGCGCTGGCCGCTGGTGCGCCCGGTGCTCGCCGCCCGCGCCCGCCGGTTCGCGCACGACCTGGCCGCCGTCGGCCCGGCGGCGGCCTTGACCACGCTGGACCCGTCGGTCACGGCCGGCGGCGCCGGGATCCAGATCGCCAAGATCCAGAGTCGCCGGCACGACGTGTCCCGCCGCGGCCTGGTGGTGGTGCCCAGCACCTTGATCCACCCACATCTGTACGTCGCCGACGTCCCCGGCCGCCCACTGGTGCTGATCCACCCCGCGACGCCCGGCCCGCCCGTCGTGCCCGCCCGCGACCTGCTGCGCCGGCTCGAGGCGCTGGCCAACCCCGGCCGGCTGGAGATGGCCCGGGCCATCGCCACGGAGCCGCGTACCGCCGTGAGATCGCCGAGCTCTGGCACGTCGACCCGACGCTGGTCAACCGCCACCTCCGCGCGCTCGCGGCGGCCGGGGTCGCGCGGGCCACCCGGCGCGGCCGGTTCGTCCAGTACGAGCTGGACGCGGCCGCCGTCGAGGCGCTCGGCGGCGACCTGGTCAAGCTGCTGCTCCGCTGACTGACGAGATCCGTCAGCCCGCTCGGCGGCAGCGAAGGCCGGTGGTTGGGTCGGCGACATGACCGAACCGATCGACCGGGGCGCGGCCGTCGACCGCCTGCGCGCCGATCACGACCTGCTGCTCGCCGCCGTCGACGGGCTGGACGCCGACGCGCTGGCCCGCGACCACGCCACGACCAACGGGCCGCTCGGCGACTTCTGCGCGTCGTTGCACGACCTGCTCGCCCACGTTCTCATGTGGAACGAGATCAACCTCGCGGTGCTGACCGAGGCGGACCACGGCCGCGACCACTGGAGCCTGGACGCCCAGTTCGAGACGCCGGAGGCGGGCGGCGCGCTCAACCGGGCCGGCGTCGCCGGGGGCCGGGAGCTGCCCGCGGCGCTGCTGCTGGACCGGCTGAACCGCACCCACGAGGCGCTCCTGGACCAGCTGGCCACGTACGACGACGCGGCGTGGCACCGGCGCGGGCCGCTGGCGCACCACGTCTTCACCGTGCCAGGGCAACCGGCCTTCTGGCACGCCGCCGTCCACCTCGACGCGGTGCCGGTGGGCGCGCGGTGAACCGGCGGATCGTGGCCGAGCCGGGGTTCGCCGCGGAGGCCGACGGCTTCACCGTCGTCGGCGCGGCCGACGACCTCGACGACCTGGCCACCCTGCTAGCCGACCGGGCCGAGCCGGTCGACCTGCGCCTCGCCGGCGCGCCGGACCCGACGGTGCACGTGGCGGACCTCCACCTGCCGCTCGGCGGCGGGCCGACCCTGGCGCGCGTCTACCAGGCCGAGCCCGGGCCTCGGCCGCTGTTGCTCTGGCTGCACGGCGGCGGCTTCGTCGGCGGTACGGTGGCCGACCTCGACCACACCTGCTCCGGGCTCGCCCGGCGGTCGGGCCGCACCGTGGTCTCGCTGGAGTATCGGCTCGCGCCGGAGCACCCGTACCCGGCCGCGCTCGACGACACCTACGACGCGATGTGCTGGCTGGCCGCCCACGGCCGGGTGTTGGGCGGCGACGGCCGGTTCGCGGCGGGCGGGCAGAGCGCCGGCGGCGCCCTGGTCGCCGGGGCCACGCTGCGGGCCCGCGACCAGGGCGGCCCCCGGCTCGACCGGCAGGTGCTCTGCTATCCCGTGCTCGACGTGCCGGCCCTGCCGTCCTGGGCGGACCGGCAGTACCTGACCGGACCGCCGCCGGTCTACGCCGCGCCGCTGCGGGCGGAGTGGCTGGCCGGGCTGCCGCCGACCCTGCTGGTCGCCGCGGGCCGCGATCCGCTGCGCGAGCAGGCGCTGGCCTACGCGCGCTGCCTCGACGACGCCGACTACGTGGAGTACGCGGACACCCCGCACGCCTTCCTCAACTTCTGCGGTGTGCTCTCCGCCGGCGACCACGCGATCGGCGTGATCGCGGAGTTTCTCAGCTCACCACGCCCACGGTGAGGATGACGTTGGCGTAGAGCCGGGTGTCGCCGCTGGCGATGGCCAGGGCGAGGTCCGGCTCGCGCGCCTTGTCGTAGAACGCGAACCGGTCGAGCGCCGTGAGCTCCACCGGCGCGAGGTGCTGCCGGAACACCGGGAAGATGTCGGGTTCCGGACCCGCCTCCGGCCGCATCACGAACGCCGACTCGACCGGCACAGCGGTCAGCACCGTGGCGAGGATGTCGTCGACCGCGACGAGCCCCGGCCGCAGATTCAGGAATACGAGTTCGGCGCCCGCCTTCGTACCCGTGGAATGGGGGTAGTTCCCGTCTGAAATGAGGACGGTCGACCCGTGTCCCGCGCGACCGAGCGCGGAGCTGATGCCGGGATGGAGCAGTGTGGATTTGAGCATGCGCGGATCATCATGGCCGGCCACCTCGCCGTCTAGTAAGGACACCCTTACCTGCGGCTTCACGTCCGCGGTTCACATTGCGGTTTTTTCGCGTTTACCTGCTCTGTTTAGCGTGCGGCTGTCCTGACGAAGAGATTTGTCGACGGTTCGAGGAGAGCCCGAATGACGGACCAGATCCGCCGCCAGTTGCCAATCGTCGGCGTGGCGAAGGTTTCGCACGGTCGTGACCGCATGACCTGCCTGTACCGCTGCGGAAACGCGTGCGACCACCCGGTGCCGAATGGTTCCGATAACGAGTACTTCGGCGACCTCGTCAAGAGCGAGGTCTCCCGCCGCGGTGTGCTGCGCACCGGCGCCGTCGGCGCTGTCGCCCTCGGCCTCGGCGGCGCGGCGTGCTGAGCGCGAGCCCGGCGCTGGCCGCCGGCGAGCCCGCGCCCGCCGTGCCGCCGGTCGGCGAGTTCGGCATCCTGACCGAGCAGACCACCAACCTGACCTTCAAGGCCGTCGCCCCGAACCGGGTCGACGCGCTGGTGGTGCCCAACGGCTACGACCACCACGTGGTGATCCGCTGGGGCGACGAGGTCGTCCCGGGCGCCCCCGAGTTCAACGTGCGCAACCAGACGCTGGCCGCCCAGCTCAAGCAGTTCGGCTACAACAACGACTTCGTCGCCGTGCTGCCATTGGACAAGAAGGGCACGCGCGCCCTGCTGGTGTGCAACCACGAGTACACCAACGAAGACCTGATGTTCCCGAACTTCGTCAGCCAGGACGCGCTCACCGTGGAGCAGGTCAAGATCGCGATGGCCGCGCACGGCATGTCGGTCGTGGAGATCGAGCGGGTCGGCAAGACCGGCCAGTACGTGCTGGTCGACAGCGGCAAGCGCCCCTACAACCGGCGCGTCACCGCCCTGACCACACACTTCAAGCTGACCGGCCCCGCCGCCGGCAGCGACCTGCTGAAGACCGCCGCCGACCCGACCGGCACCGACGTGATCGGTACGCTCAACAACTGCGCCGGAGGCGTCACGCCGTGGGGCACGATCCTGTCCGGCGAGGAGAACTTCAACCAGTACTTCGTCGGCGCCGAGACGTCGACCGGCGACGCCAAGGCCCGGTTCAACCGGTACGGCATCGACACCACCAACCGCTACCCGTCGGGCAGCCGCAAGTGGGAGCGGGCCGACGAGCGCTTCGACCTGACCAAGAACCCCAACGAGGCCAACCGCTTCGGCTGGATCGTCGAGTTCGACCCGTTCACCCCGGGCTCGACCCCGCGCAAGCACACCGCGATGGGCCGGGTCAAGCACGAGGGCGCCAACATCATCAAGTCCAGGGACGCGAAGGCCGTCGCCTACATGGGCGACGACGAGCGGTTCGACTACCTCTACAAGTTCGTCTCGGACAAGAAGGTCGACGGCCGCAACACGCCCGAGGCCCGCAAGCACAACCTGACCGTCCTGGAGTCGGGCACGCTCTACGTGGCCAAGCTCGGCTACACCTCGGCCACCGAGATCGACGGCACCGGCAAGCTGCCGACCGACGGCGCCTTCAACGGCACCGGCACCTGGATCCCGCTGGTCAAGGACGGGAAGTCGCAGGTCGAGGGGATGACCGTCGACGAGGTGCTGGTCTTCACCCGGCTGGCCGGTGACAAGGTGGGCGCGACCAAGATGGACCGGCCGGAGGACGTCGAGCCGAACCCGGTCAACCGCAAGATCTACGTCGCGCTGACCAACAACACCAACCGGGGCGTCGGCACCAACCCGGCCGCCGACGAGGCCAACCCGCGCAACGCCAACAAGCACGGGCACATCCTCGAGATCACCGAGGACGACGACGACCACACCGGCACGACGTTCACCTGGCGGATCCCGATGGTCTGCGGCGACCCGACCGACCCGTCGACGTACTTCATGGGGTACGACAAGACCAAGGTCTCGCCGATCTCCTGCCCCGACAACGTCGCGTTCGACGGCGCCGGCAACCTCTGGATCTCCACCGACGGCAACGCGCTCGGCAGCAACGACGGCCTGTTCGCGGTGCCGCTGGAGGGTCCCGAGGCGGGGCACCTCAAGCAGTTCCTGAGCGTCCCCTACGGCGCCGAGACCTGCGGCCCGTGGATCACCGACGACAACAAGAGCGTGTTCGTCGCGGTGCAGCACCCGGGTGAGATCTCCGGCGCCTCGGTGTCGAACCCGGCCTCCAACTGGCCCGACGGCGACTTCGCCAAGCCTGGCATCGCGGTCACCTGGAGCGTCTGGAACAAGAACGTCGGCTCCTGAGCCAGTCGTTGCGAAAGGGCCGTCCCGCGGAGGCGGCCCTTTCAGCTTTCCGGGCGCAGGGCGTGCACCGCGTTGGTGAGCTGCACCCGCGACTGCACGTCCAGTTTCGTGAAGATCGACCGCAGGTGGGTGCTGACCGTGTTGGGCGAGAGGTTGAGCAGGCGCGCGGCGGCCTTGTTGGTGTGCCCGTCGCTGATCAGCTCGGCCACCTTGACCTCGGCGTCGGTCAGCGCCGCCCAACCCTGCTGCGGCCGCGCGGCGCCGGTCTCCCACCGGGCGCGGCGGGCGCCGGCCTTGCGCATGACCTTCTGCACGGTGATCACCGCGGCCTTGGCGCCGATCCCGTGGTAGATCGACCAGGCCCGGTCCAGCTCGGCGATGCCCTCCGCGCGCTTGCCGTAGGCCAGCAGCATCCGGCCGCGGTCCTCGGCGGCGTTGCCCCGCAGCATGGGCCGTGGGCTGCGCGCGAGCACCTGGTTGGCCTGCGTCAGGGCGGCCAGGTCGTGCCGCACCAGGCCGCGCAGCGCCAGCGAGACACCCTCGAAGCTGGCGACGCCCGGGTTGCGGGCGGCGCCCTCGGCGGCGATCGCCAGGGCCTCTCCGGTGAACCGCTCGTCGCCGGTGGCCCGACCGACCCGCACGAAAACCCGCATCCAGCCCGGCCACCACGGCCAGTCCGCGCGGGCGTCGCGGGCCTCGTAGAGCAGCGGCGCCAGGATCTTGCGCGCGTCGTCCGAGCGCCCGTCGCTGGCGGCGAGCCAGCCCTCCATCAGCGTCACGCCCGGCCGGCGCACGGACTCGTCGGCGGGTCCCTCGTCGCTCGCGGGCGCCAGCCGGTTGGCCGCGTCGGCGAGCTCGCCGCGCAGCACCGCGACCGCGCCGAACACCAGCTCGGCGTCCAGCTCGTGCTTGTGGTCGCCGATCTCGCGGCCGACGGTGATCAGCGTGCGGGCGCCGGCCTCGGCGTCGTCGAGCCGGCCGAGGTTGAAGTCCTGCCACATCTGGGCCGCGGTCACCGAAGGCAGGGTCGCTTCGACGCCACCCCGGTCGTCGCGGTGCGCCGCCTCCAGCAGCCTGCCCGAGTCCACGTACCGGTCGAGCAGTTGCAGTTCGACGATCTCCTCGGCGAGATAGGTCGTGTCGCTGACCGACCGCAGCTCGCGGAAGTAGGCCAGCGACTCGGCGTGGTGGCCGCTGTTGCGGGCCAGCTCGCCCATCGCCTGCAGGGCGAGCATCGTCGCGGGATGGTCGCGGACCTGCCGCGCGTCGGCCAACGCGGACTCGGCGGCCGCGCGGGCCCGGCGGGCGGGCTCCGTGCGGGTCAACGCCAAGGCGCGGGCCGCCCGCAGCCGGGCCTGCAGACCCGGTGAGACGCCGGGTGCCGCGAGCGCGTCGTCGATGCGGGCCACCGACTCCGCCGGCCGGCCGATCTGCCAGAGCGACTGCGCCGCGAGCACCTGGATCCGGCCGTAGGTCTCGGCGTCGCCCGTCCGGGCCAGCACGGCGTCGGCCACCCGCACCGCGTCCGCACAGCGCTGCACCCGGTGCAGCACGTCGACGCACCGCTCGCCGATGCCGACCCACGACCCCTGTGCCGGCCGCACCAGCGCGAAGGCCTGGAGGATCAGGTCGCCGGCGGTGTCCGGGAGCGCGGTGACCGCCTTGTCCGCGGCCTCGCAGAGGATCGCCGCACTCTCCTCGTCGCCGGGCGTCGCCGCGGCCTGGGCGTGCGGCGCGGCGGCCAGCGCGTCGCGCCCCGACGACAGCAGATAGCGCGCGCAGCGCCGGTGCAGCTCCTGGCGGGCCGATGTGGACAGTCCGGCGTAGACAGTCTCGCGCACCAGGTCGTGCCGGAAACGCAGCCGGTGCCCGTCGCGGGCCAGCAGACCGGACGCCACCGCGGCGTCGACGTCGGCGGTGCCCACCGTCGGGACGATCCGCTGCGCCTCGTCGATCGCGAACGACCGGCCGAGCACCGCGGCGAGCAGCACCACCGTCCGGTCCGGCAACGCGTCCAGCGCCGCCTCCACCGCGCGCACGAAACCGGCCGGCGGCACGCCGTCCGCGTCGCCGTGGGACACGCCGTCGAGGATCTGGTTCACGAGGAAGGGATTGCCACCCACGCCGTCGAGCATCCGCTGGGTGGCGGGGCTCGCAGGGTGGCCCAGCCGGTCCCGCGCGATCGCGGCGACGTCGGTGGGCGCGAGCGGCCCGAGCGGGATGATCTCCGTGCGCACGGCGGTCGACGCGGTCACGAGCTCGTCGGTCGGGTCGCGGGTGGCGAACAGCCACACCACCGGGTTGCCGGCCAGCCGATCGGGCAGCACCCGCAGCGCGAGCCGGCTCAGCTGGTCGGCCCACTGCACGTCGTCGATCTCGATCAGCACCGGCGCCAGCCGGGCCACCCGCTCCAGCCGCGTGCCGACCCGGTCGATCAGCACCAACGGATGGTCGGCGAGGCCGTCGAGCTCGGCCAGCGCGGCCGGGTCGAGCAGCGGATCGCGCCCGCTGCGCAGCGCCAGCAGCACCGGCGCACCGGGCGAGACGCGGCCGATCTCGTCGGCCTTGCCGACGCCGGTGCGAAAGCCCATCTGCCCGGCCTGTGCGCCGATCGCGTCGAGTACGGCGGTCTTTCCGATTCCGGCCTCGCCGGTGACCACCACGATGCCGCTCTGGCCGTGTCGCGCGGCCCGGCGCAGCGCCGGCATCGCCGCCGACATCGCCGCCGAACGTCCACGCAGAACCACCCGTGCCACCTTCCACAACCTAGCGAGCGGCGCTCACGTATTCAGGTGATTCGGGGGATGGGCGGGCGCGCTCTGCTGGCTGCATGGACGAGGAACGGTTCGACGTCATCGACGATCTGGGCATCCGGTACGTCGCGAGCCCCGTGGGCCGGGACGACCGCGAAGCGGACACCCTGCTGCTGCTGAGCCCGTGGCCGGAAAGCCTCTACGCGTACGCGCCGACCTGGCCGGCGTTGGCCGCCGACCACCCCGTCATCGCGGTGGACCTGCCGGGCTTCGGCCGCTCCGAGGGGCGGGCGGAGCTGATGTCGCCGCGCGTGATGGGTGAGTTCATCACGCACCTCGTCGACCACTTCGGCCTCGAGCAGCCACACGCGGTCGGCCCCGACGTCGGCACGGCCGCGCTGCTGTTCGCGGCGGCCGCACAGCCCGACCTGTTCCGCAGCGTCGTGGTCGGCGGCGGTGCGGCCACCCATCCGCTGACGGTGACGGGGCCGCTGCGCACGCTGGTCCAGGACGACGTCGGGCAGCCGGACGGCCGGCGGGTGGTGGCCGGTTTCGTCGGCGACGACCTGCCCCGCGAGATCCGCGAGGACTATGCCGCCTCGTACTCCGGTGACCGGCTCGCCGGCTCGCTGGCCTACCTCCGGTCGTACCCCGAGGATCTGGCGGCGCTCGACCCGCTGCTGGCGACGATCCGGACGCCGGTGCAGATCATCGCCGGCCGCGCGGACCCCTATGGCCTGGCCCGCGACGCCGAGGTGCTCAACGCGAAGCTGCCGGCCAGCCGTCTCGACGTGCTGGAGGGCGGGCACGCCGTGTGGGAGGAGCAGCCGGGCAACTACGCCGGCATCGTCAGCGACTGGGTGGACGGGTCCTATCTCGGTGTCGCGCCCTGATGAGCCGGCGGGCGGCGTTCGCGGGCTCCGCCGCCGCGTTCGCCGTGCTGTTCGTCGCGGCCGGCGCGCCGACACCGCTGCTGGTGGACCTGGCCGACCGCTGGGCCTTCGCGCCCTGGCTGGTCACCTTCGCGTTCGGGGTGTACGCGTTCGCGGTGCTGGCCGCCCTGCTGCTGGTCGGCTCGCTCTCCGACCACGTCGGCCGCCGGCCGGTGCTGCTGGGCGCGCTGACCGTCCAACTGGCCGCGATGCTGATGTTCGTGTTCGCGACCGACATCTGGTGGGTGTGCGCCGCCCGGGTGGTGCAGGGCGTCGGCACCGGCGCGGCGACGAGCGCGTTCACCGCGTCGATCGTCGAGTTGGCCCCACCGCGGCACCGCCGGGCCGGCGCGATCGTGGGCGCCGTCGCGCCGCCGGTCGGCCTCGGGGTGGGCGCGCTGCTGACCGGGGTCGCCGTGGAGCACAGCGGCAACCCGACCCGGCTCGCGTTCGTGGTGCTGGCCGGGCTCACGGTGGCGTCGATCGCGTTGGTCGCGCGGTCGCCGGAGACGGTGGCCCGCCGGCCCGGCGCCCGCCGCTCGCTGGTGCCGCACGTGCGCGTACCGCCACGCATCCGCCCCGAGTTCGCCGCGGTGACGCCCGTGCTGGTCGCCTCGTGGGCGCTGGCCGCGCTGTTCCTGGGCCTGGCGCCGACGATCGTCCGTGGTGTCTTCGCCAACGACGACGGCGTGGTGCACGGTGCGGTCGTGGCCGTCGCGCTCGCCGCCGCGGCGGTCACCGCGACCGTGCTCGGCCGCCGCACGGCCCGTGCGACGCAGACCATCGGCGCCGCGTTCGTGCTGGTCGGCGCCGCGCTGCTGGCCGCCGCGGCCTGGGCCGACCTGTTCCCGCTGCTGTGGGTGGCCGGTGCGGTGTGCGGCGTCGGCCTGGGCCCGTCGTTCTCCGGCGCGTTGCGCGCGCTCAGCCCGTTGGCGGCCGAGCGGGAGCGCGCCGGGCTGTTCGCGGCCGTCTACCTCGTCTCGTACGTGTCCTTCGGCCTCCCGGCCATCCTCGCCGGTGAGCTGATCGGGCCGGTCGGCCTGCTGCCGGTCACCGTCGGCTACGCGGCGCTGGTGGCGGCCGCCGGACTCGTCGCGCTGGTCGCTCAGGCGCGGCTGGGCGCGCGACCGGCGCTCGCGCGTTAGCCGACCTGAAGCGGAGTCGGGGTCGGTTCGAGCCAATTCACTATTTTGCGTTAAATGTCCTATCTGGCCGTAACCTGCCCGTGGCGAATTGGCACCGTGACGACATCAGGGACCCCTTTTGCCACAGGAGATGTCCATGCGGAAACCCGTGATCGTCGCGGCCACCGCGGTCCTGGCTGTCGCCTTGAGCGTCGCCGGGATCGCCGTCGCGGTGGATCGACCGGCCACCGGAACGAGCCGCGTCGCACCGACCGTCGACTTCACCAACCCGACCACGGCCGCGAGCAACCTGCGGGTGCCCTGGGGAATGACCTACCTGCCCGACGGCACGGCGCTGGTCGCCGAGCGCGACCGCGCCCAGATCCTGCGGGTCCGGCCCGGCCTGCCGACGCAGATCGTCGGCTCGGTGCCGGGCGTCGTGCCCGGCGGCGAGGGCGGCCTGCTCGGCCTGGTGGTGTCGCCGACCTACGCCACCGACAACCTGGTCTACGCCTACTACACGGCGGCCACCGACAACCGGATCGTGCGCTTCACGCTGGCGAACATGTCGGCGCAGACGCCGATCGTCACCGGGATCGCCAAGGCCAACGTGCACAACGGCGGCCGGATCGCGTTCGGCCCCGACGGCATGCTCTACGCCGGGGTCGGCGACGCCGGCGTCACCAGCCGGGCGCAGAACCCGGGCAGCCTCAACGGGAAGATCCTGCGGATCCGGCCGGACGGCGGCGTGCCGGCCGACAACCCGACGGCCGGCTCGCTGGTCTACAGCCTCGGTCACCGCAACGTGCAGGGCCTCGCCTGGGACGACGCCGGGCGGCTCTACGCGACCGAGTTCGGCCAGAACACCTGGGACGAGGTCAACCGGATCGTCCCGGGCGGCAACTACGGCTGGCCGGTGGTGGAGGGCAACTCGGCCAACACGGCGTACCGCAACCCGATCGTCACCTGGTCCCCCGCGGAGGCCTCGCCGAGCGGCGCGGCCATCATCGGCGACAGCCTGTTCGTGGCGGCGCTGCGCGGCAACCGGCTCTGGGTCGTGCCACTGGACGGCAACGGCGGCGCGGGTACGCCGACCGCCGCGCTCAACAGCCGGTTCGGCCGCCTGCGGACCGTGGAACGCGGGCCGGACGGGTCGCTCTGGGTGGCGACCAGCAACCGTGACGGCCGGGGCAACCCGACGCCCAGCGACGACCGGGTCTTCCGCTTCTCGGTGACGCTGCCGAGCCCGAGCCCCACGCCAACGGCCACGCCGACCGTGACACCGACGACCGATCCGACGACCGATCCCACGACGACCCCGACCGCGACGCCGACGACGGATCCCACGACGACGCCGACCGCGACACCGACGGTGACCACGCCCGCGACCGCCTGCTCCGTCAGCTACGGCGCGAACGCCATCGCCGGCCTGCTGCTGGGCAACGTCCGGGTCATCAACCGCGGCCCGGCGGTCAGCTCGTGGACGCTGACCTGGACGTTCGGCGGCAACCAGCGGATCACCAGCGCGTGGGGCGCTCGGGTCAGCCAGTCCGGCCGCGCCGTGACCGCCCGCAACGACAGCTGGAACGGCAACCTGCCGACGGGCGCCAGCGCCAACTTCGGCTTCCTGGCCAACGGCACCGGCACCGCCCGCCCGACCGACTTCCGCCTGAACGGCACCGCCTGCGCGGCAAGCTGAGCGGTCGCCGACGTCACCGCCCCGGGTCCACGCGGACCCGGGGCGGTGCCCGTTCCTACAGGCTCTTGAGCACCTCGCGGGCCGCTTCGAGGGTGCGGTCGACCTCTTCCTCCGTGTGGACGCCCGAGATGTGGTTGCGCTTCAGGGCCATCGGGAGCATGAGGAAGCCGCGGTCGGTCATGCCGCGGTGGAAGGCCACGTAGGCCGCGTTGTCATTGCGCAACAGGTCGCGGTAGCCGAGCGCCGGGCCGGCCAGGAAGTAGACCGCGAAGACGCCGCCGAAGCCCGCGACCGTGGCCTCGATGCCCAGTTCCGCGAGGATGCCGCGCAGACCTGACCGCATCCGTTCGCCCAGGGCGTGCGTACGCGTGTAGAAGTCCGGGTTCGCGGCCAGGTAGTCGATGGTGGCCAGGGCCGCGTGGCAGCCGAGCGGGTTGCCGTTGAACGTGCCCGCCATCAGCACGTCGCCGGTCTGCCCGTTGAAGTGCTCCATCAGGTCGCGCCGTCCGGCCACGCCGCCGACCGGGAAGCCGTTGGCCATCCCCTTGCCGAACGTCGTCAGGTCCGGGGTCACGCCGATCACCTGCTGGTAGCCGCCGAGCGCGTGCCGGAAGCCGGTGATCACCTCGTCGAAGATGAGCAGCGCGCCATGCTGTTCGGTCAGCTTGCGCAGGCCCTCGACGAACTCGGTCGTGGGCAGCAGCGCGCCGACGTTGTGCGGGATCGGCTCGAGGATGACGGCGGCGATCCGGTCGCGGTGCGCGTCGAAGAGCGCGGCGACCGAGTCGAGGTCGTTGAACTCCGCGATCAGGGTGGCGTCGACCGCCTGGTCGAGGATGCCCTTGGAGAGCGGATCCCGGCCGTACGCCTTGTCGGCGGTCGAGATGACGTTGCGGGCCACCGCGTCGTGCCAGCCGTGGAACCCGCCCTGGAACTTGATGATCAGGTCCCGGTCGGTGACCGCGCGGGCCAGCCGGATCGCCTGCGCGGTCGCCTCCGACCCGCTCATCGTGGCGATCATCGACTCGGCGGACGGGATGACCTCGACGATCCGTTGGGCGAGGCGCACCTCGGCCTCGGTGACGCCGATGCCGGTCAGGTCGACGCCGCCGAGCGCGCCGCGGATGGCGTCGTTGACGACCGGCGCGTTGTGGCCGAGCAGGATCGCGCCGAACGCGGCGTGGTAGTCGAGGTAGCGCCGGCCGTCGGCGTCGGTCAGGTAGGCGCCGTCGGCGGCGACGAACGCGTACGGCGTGCCGATGTAGCGGGTCGACGAGTTGACGCCACCGGGGATGACGGCCGCGGCGGCGTCCGCGATCGCCTTGCCGCGCGGTGAGTCTTGGGACGACGGAGGGGTTGACATGAGCGACCTCGTATCCAGTTGGGCTGGCGGAGCCGACGCTAGAACAACCCTCATCGACATGGCAAGGCGTTCCATGTTTTACACATGCGACCTTGACAGGGCTCCCCGCCGACCACAGGATGACCGAACATGAAACATCGTTCCGTGCCTGGGGAGGTCACGCCGATGGATCGGACCGGGATCGTGCTGGTGGGCGCCGGCTTCATCGCCGACGCGCACAGCGGTGCGATCGGTGCCGACCCGCGGGCCGAGCTCGTCGGGATCGTCGACGCCGACCCGGGCCGCGCCGCGGCGTTCGCCCGCAAGCAGGGCGGCATCCGGCAAGCAACCGACCTCGACACCGCGCTCGCCTGGCCGGGCGTCGACGCGGTCATCCTCTGCACTCCCAACGACACCCACGCGCCGATCGGGCTGCGGGTGGCCGCGGCCGGCAAGCACCTGTTGGTGGAGAAGCCGTTGGCCACCACGGTCGCCGACGCCGAAAGCCTGGCGGCCGCGTTCGACGAGGCCGGCCGGGTGCTGGTCGCCGCGCACACGCACCGCTTCTACGACTACGGCCGGGCGGTCAAGGCGACCATCGACTCCGGCGCGATCGGGCGCCCGAAGTTGGTCCGCCTGGCCATTCTCGGCGGCTGGATCTGGCCCGACTGGAGCGCGTGGGTCGGTGACCCCGCGCGGTCGGGCGGGCACGCGCTGCACAACGGCGTACACCTGCTCGATCTGGCCACCTGGTGGCTCGGCGCCGAGCCGGCGACCGTCTTCGCCCGCGGCCGCAAGCAGACCGCGGCGGAGCTGCGCATCTACGACTACCTGGAGATGGTGGTGACCTACGCCGACGGCACGACCGCGGTCTGCGAGATGAGCCGGGCCCACCGCCCGGGTTCGATCGCGCAGCGTGAGCTGCTGGTGACCGGCACGGCGGGAATCGTCGAGCAGGGCTGGGACGGCGAGGCGTCCCTGGTGTTCGGCGAGAGTGGCACGGCCGCGCTGCCGGCCGCCGGCGGCAACGGCTTCGCCGCTCAACTCGGTGCCTGGCTCGACGCGATCGGTGGAGCGCCGCCGGCGATGCCGGTCGCCGACGCGGTGCGGGCGGTCCGCCTCGGCGTCGCGGTCGAGGAGTCCATCGCGACCGGCCAGCCCGTGGCGGTGGCGGCATGATCCGCGTGGCACTGGTCGGCAACGCCGGCATCGGCACCCAGGACCACCAGAGCTCCATGTACGCGCCGGCCTTCCAGCGGCACAGCGCGTTCGCGCTCGTCGACAACCCCGACGACGCCGACGTCTGGAGCATCGCGCTGCCACTGGCCGAGCGGGGCAAGGCCGTCGCCGACGCCGTGCGGGCCGGCAAGCACGTGCTGGCCGACAAGCCGCTGGCGGCGACGCTGGCCGAGGCGGAGGAGATCGAGCGGCTGGCCGCCGAGCACGGCGTGGTCGTCGTGCCGGCGCACCATCAACGCTTCAACGCCGCGCTCCGCAGTGCCATCGGCGCGGTCCGGGCCGGTCGGGTCGGCCTGCCGTGGAACGTGCAGTGCGACTTCGTGGTGGCGGGCGGCGACCCGGCGCCGAGCGGAGAGCTGGTCAACTTCGGCCTCTACCCGGTCGACGTGCTGCGGGCGCTGCTCGGCCTCGAGGTCCGCCGGGTGCACGCGACCGGCTCGCCGGACCTGGTCACCCTGCTGCTCGACCACGACCACGGCGTCACCAGCACGGTCGTCTGCGGCCGGGTGCCGGCGCTGCGCGACGTTCCGCCGGGTGGCCTCGCGGTGCACCGCTACCGGATCAGCGGATCCCACGGCGTGCTCGCCGTCGACGTCCGCAAGCCCGCGCTGCAGGTCCGCACCACTGACACGAACGGTCCTGTGTGGACCGGCCCGGGAACGGTCGACGTGCTGCTCGACGTGCTGGCGGCGGGCATCGCCACCGGCCGGGCGGCGCTCGGCCCGCACGACGCGGTGCAGGCGCAGCGCGTGATCGAGGCCGCGCAGCGGTCGCTGGAGACCGGTGCGCCGGTCGAGACAGGGGAGTGAGCAACGATGCGACTCGTCACCTACCGCCGCGCCGGCGAGGTCCGACACGGCCGGTTGACCGACGACGACCGGGTGCTCGAGTTCGGCGACGGTGACCTCGAGGGTTACCTGGCCGGGCGGACCGGCGACACGGAACGGCTCGACATCGCGCTGGCCGACGTCGAGCTGCTGGCCCCGCTGCTGCGGCCCGGCAAGCTGCTCGCCGCGGCCGCCAACTACCAGGACCACGTCACCGAGACCGGTGGCGAGCCCCTGGAAAAGTCGCGGCTCAGCCCGCGGCTGTTCCTCAAGCCGCCGACCTCCATCGTCGGCCCGGGCGCGGCGATCCCGTTCCCGTCGGTCAGCACCGAGGTCGACTGGGAGGCGGAGCTGGCGGTCGTGATCGGCCGCCGGGTGCGCGACATCGCCGAGGCGGACGCGCTCGACGCGGTCGCCGGTTACATGACCTCCAACGACGTCTCGGCCCGCTCGGTCGACTACGGCTTCCCGCGGGACACCGACGACAAGATGGTCTGGTTCTTCGACTGGCTGGCCGGCAAGTGGCTCGACGGCTTCGCGCCGCTCGGACCCTGGCTGGTCACCGCCGACGAGGTGCCCGACCCGCAAGCCCTCTCGATTCACCTCGACGTCAACGGGGTGACGAAGCAATCAGGTTCTACAAAGGACATGATCTTCAGCGTGGCGGAGCTGGTAGCGCACGCGTCACGACTGATGACCCTCGAGCCCGGTGACGTGATCCTCACCGGTACGCCGTCCGGCGTGGGCGCCGCGACGGGTGAGTTCCTGACGGCCGGCGACGTGATGACCGTCGTCGTCGGCCAGCTGGGCCAACTCCGCAACACGGTGGCTTAAGACACCCCCCACTGAGAGGTCCACCATGTTCAGAAACCGGATACGAGCGGCAGTCGTCGGGCTGACCGTCGCCACCCTCGCGGTCGCCGGCTGCACCGGGCCGTCGACCGACTCCAGCGGCAACACGGGCAACGCCGCGAGCCGCGCCCTCAACATGTACCTCTACCAGGAGCCGGCGGGCGTGTTCAGCCCGCTCGCGCCGGTCAGCGGCCCCGACGGCCAGGTCATGTCCTTCATCTACGAAGGCCTGCTCGGCGTCGACCCCAGTTACAAGCTCCAGCCGCGGCTGGCCGAGAGCTACGAGGTGTCGCCGGACGCCACGACGTTCACCTTCAAGCTCCGCGCGGGCCAGAAGTGGAGTGACGGCACGCCGTTCACCTCTAAGGACGTGCTGTTCACCTACAACCTGATGGCGAACCCCAAGACCACCAGCACGACCGCCGGCAACTACGCCGGTGTCGCGGGCGTCACCGACTTCACCTCCGGCAAGGCGTCGAGCATCTCCGGCTTCTCCGCCCCCGACGACAACACGTTCGTCATCAAGGCCGCCAAGCCGAACTTCGGCCTGCTGGCCCTGATCGGCACCGTGTGGATCCTGCCTGAGCACATCCTGGGCAAGGACGCGCCGGAGTCGGTCGCCAAGAACGCGTTCTTCCGCAAGCCGACGGTCGGCATGGGCCCGTACACCTTCGTCGAGTACAAGACGAACCAGTACGTGCACGTCACGGCCAACAGCAACTACCGCAACCCGGCGAAGATCAAGGACGTCTACCTCAAGCCGATGACGTCCGACAACGCCACGGCCCAGCTCGGCAACGGCGGCATCGACATCGCGTCGTACTCGCCGACCGACCTCGAGACCGTGGCCGGCTTCCAGAACGTGACCACGCAGGAGAAGCCGGGCGCCGGTTTCGTGCGGATTGCGCTCAACCAGTCGAAGCCGTACTTCAAGGACGTCAAGGTTCGCCAGGCGTTCCTCTACGCCCTCGACCGCAAGCAGATCGTCGAGACCGTGCTCGCGGGCAAGGCCGAGGTCCGGCTCTCGAACTTCGCCAAGGCCAACGAGCCGGCGGGCCTCAACGACTATGCCCAGGACGTCGAGAAGGCCAAGCAGCTGCTGGCCGAGGCGGGCTGGGACAGCAACCGCGAGATCCAGCTGCAGTGGGTGCACGGGCAGCGGGACCGGGACGCCACCTCGACCATCGTGCAGAACCAGCTGGCGGCCGTCGGCGTGAAGGTCAAGCTGGTCAACATCCAGGCCGCGGAGATCCCGAAGACCTACACCGAGAAGACCTACGACATGGTCCTCTACGGCGGCGGCAACTACGCGGTGGACTCGTCGACGATCAACGGCATCACCGCCTGCGCCAACGCCTACCCGGCCGGCGGCAACATCAACTTCTTCTGCAACGAGCAGCTGGACACGTTGATGGCGGAGGCCAACTCGACCGCCGACGAGGCGCAGCGCAAGGCGCTCTACGACCAGGCCGCGAAGCTCGAGAACGAGCAGGCCGACCTGATGTGGCTCTACTCGCCGTACGGCCTCTGGGCCGTCAACAAGAAGGTGCAGGGCTTCCAGGCCCCCGGTTCGCAGGACACCTTGTTCTGGGACCCGGCGAGCTGGACGATCACTGGCTGACCCACAGCGCCATGATCGGGCCGGTCAACGGCGACCGGCCCGATCATGGTCCGCCCAACGAGTTCGAGAGGAGGGTTGGCGTTGGCCGCTTTCCTGGTCCGGCGACTGTCGATCAACGTGCTGGTGTTCTTCCTGATCACCATCGCGATCTTCGCTCTCGTCCACAAGACGCCGGGTGACCCGATCGCCATGCAGATCCCGGCCGACCAGCTGAACTCCGGCAGCGCCGAGTTCATCGCGCAGAAGCGCGCGGAGCTGGGTCTCGACCAGTCGCTGCCGGTGCAGTACTGGCACTGGCTGACCAACGCGCTGCAGGGCGACCTCGGCTACTCGCTGCTCAACGGGCGTCCGGTCACCGAGGTGCTGGGCGAGCGGGTCGGTCCGACCGTCGAGCTGATGGGCGTCGGCCTGCTGATCTCGCTGCTGATCGCGTTCCCGCTCGGCATCCTGGCCGCCCGCCGGCGCAACTCGTGGCTCGACTACGGCGCGACCGTGGTCAGCCTGGGCTCCGTCTCCATTCCGGTGTTCTTCGTGGCGCTCATCGTGATCTACGTGTTCACGCTGAAGTTCCAGTGGTTCCCGTCGTCGGGCATCTCCGATCCGACCAACCCGAGCCTGCTGAACACCCTGCACCATCTCGTGCTGCCGGCCGTCATCCTCGGCTTCGGCAACTCCGGACCATTCATGCGGTACGTGCGCAGCAGCATGATCACCGAGTTGAACGCCGACTACGTGCGCACCGCCAACGCCAAGGGCGCCCCGCCGCGCCGGGTCGTGCTCCGCCACGCGTTCCGCAACTCGCTGATCCCCGTGCTCACCGTCATCGCCACCAACCTGCCGCAGCTGCTCGCCGGCGCGGTGGTCATCGAGCAGGTCTTCGCCTGGCCGGGCATGGGCCAGCTCGCGGTCAGCTCGGTCAACCAGCACGACTATTCGGTGATCGTCGGGTTCGCCCTGCTGATCGCGATCCTGGTGCTGGCGTCGAACCTGCTCGCCGACGTGCTCTACACCGTCGTCGACCCGAGAGTGAGGCTGCGATGACCGCAACCACGGTCGCGGCGCCGGCCGGGCGCTCACCGGCCGCGGCCGCCCTGCGCCGCTTCCGCAAGCATCCCGCGGCGCTGGTCAGCATCGTGTTCATCCTGCTGGTCGTGCTCGCCGCCATCTTCGCGCGGCCGCTGTCCGGCCACGACCCCAACGCGATCGACCTGCTCAACGCCCGCTCCGGCCCGTCCGGCGACCACCTGCTGGGCACCGACTCGACCGGCCGCGACGTGCTGTCCCGCCTGCTCTTCGCCGGCCGGATCTCGCTCGGCGTCGGCATCGCCTCGGCCGCCATCGCGGTGGTCGTCGGCACGCTGCTCGGCGCGATCGCGGGCCTGCTCGGCGGCTGGGTCGACGGGCTGGTGATGCGGCTGGCCGACGTGTTCCTGTCGTTCCCGTCGCTCGTCGTCATCGTCGTGGTGGCCGGCATCCTCGGCCCCAGCGTGCTGACCATGGTGATCGCGATCGGGCTCTTCCAGTGGCCGGTCTGCGGCCGGATCGTTCGCGGTGTCACGCTCTCCCTGCGCGAGCAGGAGTTCGTGCTCGCCTCCCGGGCCACCGGCGCCGGTCCACTGTGGTTGATGCGCAAGCACATCATCCCGGCAGCGCTGCCCCCGGTCAGCGTCGTCGCCACGCTCGCGGTCGCGCAGGCGATCGCCCTGGAGGCCACGCTGTCGTTCCTCGGCCTGGGCGTGCAGCCGCCGGCGGCGAGCTGGGGCAACATGCTCACCGACGCGCAGAGCCTGACGGTGATCCGCAGCGAGCCGTGGCTCTGGCTGTCGCCGGGCATCGCGGTGGCGCTGACGGTGCTGGCCGTCAACTTCATCGGCGACGGCCTGCGCGACGCGGTCGACCCGAGGTCGGCGTCATGAGCGGCCAGACGTTAGGAACGGGCCGTTCCTATGCGGAAAGCGTCAGCAACGGACCGTTGCTTCGCATTGACGGGTTGAGCGTGGAGTTCCGCACCGCGGACGGGGTCGTGCACGCCGTTACCGACGTCAGTCTGGCGGTGGCGCCGGGTGAGATCGTCGCGATCGTCGGCGAATCCGGGTCGGGCAAGACCGTGACCGCGATGTCCGTGCTGCGGCTGCTCGGCAAGGCGGCGACGGTCAAGGCCGACGCGATCGCTTTCCGGGACACCGACCTGCGTACGCTCTCCGCCTCGGAACTTCGCAAGATCCGCGGTGGTCCGGTCGGGATGATCTTCCAGGACCCGATGACCGCCCTGAACCCGGTGATGTCGGTCGGGGCGCAGGTGGCCGAAGCGGTGGTGCTGCACCAGCGCAAGCCCGACAAGAAGGCCGCGTGGCAACGGGCGATCGAGCTGCTCCGGCTGGTCGGCGTGCCCGACCCGGCGCAGCGGGTCAAGCAGTACCCACACGAGTTCTCCGGCGGCATGCGCCAGCGCGCGATGATCGCGATGGCGATCGCCAACGACCCGGATCTGATCATCGCGGACGAGCCGACCACGGCGCTCGACGTGACGATCCAGGCCCAGGTGCTCGCGCTGCTCAAGAAGGCGCAGGCGGAGACCGGGGCGGCGACCATCCTGATCACCCACGACCTGGGCATCGTGGCCGAGCTGGCCGACCGCGTGGTGGTCATGTACGCCGGCCGGGTCGTCGAGACCGCGGGCGTCGGGGAGCTGTTCGCGGAGCCGCGGCACCCCTACACGAAGGGGCTGTTGGCCAGCCTGCCGCGGATGGACGTCGACGTCGACCAGCTCGACCCGATCCCCGGCAACCCGCCCAATATGGCCGATCCGCCGGCCGGGTGCGCGTTCCATCCCCGGTGCCCGATGGCACGGGAGGTCTGCGAGACCGACCGGCCGCCGTTGTTCGAGATCGGTGGAGGCCGGCGGAGCGCCTGTCATTTCCACGAGGAGCTGGCGGTGACCTCATGACGAACCTGCTCAAGGTCGAAGGGCTCAGCAAGCACTTCCCGATCCGGCGCGGCGTGTTCCGGCGGCAGGTCGGCGAGATCCGGGCCGTCGACGGTGTCGACCTCGAGCTGGACACCGGCGAGACGCTGAGCCTGGTCGGTGAGTCCGGCTGCGGCAAGTCGACGACCGGGCGGTTGCTGGTCCGGCTGCTCGAGCCGACCGCCGGGAAGATCATGTTCGAGGGCGCCGACCTGGCCACGCTGTCACAGCGCGAACTGCGGGCCAAGCGGCGGGCGATCCAGATCATGTTCCAGGACCCCTACGCGTCGCTGTCGCCGCGGATGACCGTCCAGGAGATCGTCGCCGAGCCGTTGCGGGTGCAGGGCCGCTACGCCGACGGGGGCGCCGACCGGGTCCGCGAGCTACTGGAGCTGGTCGGGCTGCGGCCGGAGCACTCCCGGCGCTACTCGCACGAGTTCTCGGGCGGGCAGCGGCAGCGCATCGGGCTGGCCCGGGCGCTCGCCCTGGACCCGCGGCTGCTGGTGCTCGACGAGCCGGTCAGCGCGCTGGACGTCTCGGTGCAGGCCCAGGTCATCAACCAGCTCCGTGGGCTGCAGGACCGGCTCGGGCTCGCGTACGTGTTCATCTCGCACAACCTGTCGGTGGTGCGGCACATCTCGCACCGGGTCGCGGTGATGTACCTGGGTTCCATCGTGGAAACCGGCACCCGGGCCGACATCTTCACCGCGCCCACCCACCCCTACACCCAGGCGCTGCTGTCGGCGATCCCGGTGCCGGACCCGACCGGACGGGACGAGCGTGAGCGGATCACGCTGGCCGGAGACGTACCCAGTCCGAGTAACCCACCGTCCGGTTGTCGGTTCCGCACCCGGTGCTGGAAGGCTCAGGATGTGTGCGCGCAGGAAGCGCCCGCGTTGATCGACCGGATCGGCGTCGGGCATCCGAGCGCATGCCACTTCCCCGAGGTTCCAGCCACCGTCGGCGGCGCGTAGGAGAGTCCACAATGCCGAGAGCACCCCGCACCTCCGTCGACGACGCCAAGCCGGCGTCGGCGAACTACCACGCCAACGCGCTCGCCCGCGGCCTCGCGCTGCTGGAGATGCTGGCCGCGGCCCCGGAGCCGTTGACGCTCACCGAGTTTAGCGAGTCGACGGCGTTGCCCAAGAGCACGCTGGTGCGCCTGCTGGCGGTGCTGTCCGAGATGGAATATTTGGTCCGCGTCGACGACCGTCCGTCCTACCGGCTCGGGCACAAGGTCCAGCGGCTGGCGGCGGCGTACGTGTCCACGCTGGACCTGACGGTGGTCGCCGAGCGCTACCTCCAGCCCGTCGCGGCCAGCACCGGGCAGACGGCCAACCTGGGCGTGCTCGACGGCGACCAGGTGCTGCACATCTGCGTGGCCGAGCCGGACCGGCCGCTGCGGTTCACCACGGCGCTCGGCGCCCGCGACCACACCTACGCCACGGGGCTGGGCAAGGTGCTGCTCTCGGAGCTGCCCGACGCGCAACTGCCCGCGGCGGTGCCGGCCGAGCCGTTCCCCGCGTTTACCGAGAACACCCTGGTCACCCTGGCCGACCTGCGCAAGGACCTCAAGAAGGTGTCCCGGCGGGGGTTCGCGCTCGACGACAACGAGCGCAGCGTGGGCCTGCGGTGCGTGGCGGTGCCGGTGCGGGTCGACGGCGACTGCCTCGCCGCGGTCAGCGTGTCCGGGCCGGCGGGCGAGTTCAGCACGGCCCGGCAGCACGCCTACGTCGCGGCCCTCGACGAGGTGGCCAAGGCCGTGACCGACGACCCGGACTTCGTCACGGCGCTGCGCATCGTGCACCGTTCCCTCCGGGTCGCCGGTCGCTCATGAGTCAGGCCCTAACCCACGTAGGCGATCGCCTCGATCTCGACGCGCACGTCGGGGTGGCCGAAGGCGACCACCACCGTGGTGCGGGCCGGCGGCGCCTCCGGGAAGCGGCGACGGTAGACCTCGTTGAACGGCGCGAACAGGATCGCGTTGGACAGGAACGCGCCGATCTTCACGATCTGGTCGGGGCGCGCGCCGGCGGCGGCCAGGGCGGCCTCCACATTGTCCAGTGCGCCGTCGACCTCGCGGGTGAAGTCGCCGATGTAAACCTTGTTCTCGGCGTCCGTCGCCACCTGGCCGGAGACGAAGACGAAGTCGCCGGCCTTGGTGGCGGTCGACAGCGGGACTACGGGTGCGGGGACCCCTTCGGGGTGGAACCTCTCGATCATTGGCACATGGAACCACATTCCATGTGGGTTGCCCATGGCTGAGGAGCTGCTGCTTTCCGGCGGGCTGGTGATCGACGGCTCGGGCCGGCCGGGCATCGAGGCCGACGTCCTGATGCGCTCGGGGCGGATCGTGGCCATCGGTTCCGGCTTCTCGGCGCCGGTGGTGCACGACGTCACGGGGCTCGTCGTGTGCCCGGGTTTCGTCGACATCCACACCCACTCCGACCTGACGCTGCTGTCGGACCCGCGCGGGCTGAGCAAGGTGCACCAGGGCGTGACCACCGAGGTGGTCGGCAACTGCGGCCTGGGCGTCGGGCCGGTGGCGCCGGGCGCGGCGCTCGAACCGATCCGGCAGGCGGTCGCCTATCTCGACCTGGATCCCGCGGTCGACTGGTCGTGGCCGGATCTCGCGGGCTATCTGGCCGTGCTCGGCGCGGCGGGCCCCGGCCTCAACGTGGCGACGCTGGTCGGTCATCTGGCGCTGCACGCGTCCGTGGTGGGCTTCGGCGACCAACCGGCCGGCCCGGACGAGATCGACCGGATGTGCGGGCTGCTCGGCGCGGCGCTCGACGCCGGCGCGGTCGGGCTCTCCACCGGGCTCGTCTACGCGCCGCTGCCCTACGTGCGCGACGCCGAACTGCTCGCACTGGCTTCGGTGGTGGCCGCGCGGGATCGGGTCTTCACCTGGCACGTGCGGAACTACGACGACGACCTGCTGGACTCGGTCGCCCAGGCGGTGGGGGTCGCTCGGGAAACGGGCGTGCGTACGCAGATCTCGCATCTGGCCGCCGTCGGCCGGCGCAACTGGGGCGCGGTGCGGCGGGCGCTCGACCTGGTCGACGAGGCCAACGCCGACGGCTGCGACATCGGCGTCGACATCTATCCCTACCTGCACGGCAACGCGCCGCTCTCGCAGCTGCTCCCCGCGCACATCCAGGAGGGCGGCCCGCTGGTCTGGGCGCCGCGGCTGCGCGACCCGTCGGTGCGGGCCGAGGTGCGGGCGGCCTGGGTCGACCGGCCGACGGGCTGGGACGAGCTGACGCTGAGCTGGACCAACCGGCCCGTGCCGGACCCGGTGGTGGGGCGGACGATTGCCGGGCTCGCGGAGACGGCCGGCGTCGACGGCGCCGAGATCACGCTCGACCTGCTGGCGGAGCTCGGCAACGGGGTGCTGATGACGGCCGGCGGTCGCAGCGAGGACGATCTGCGCGCGGTGCTCGGCCACCCGGCGGCCGTGGTGGCCTCCGACGGGCTCGCGCTCGACCCGGGCGGCGCGACCGGCGCGGGCGTCCCGCATCCCCGCAGCTACGGCACGTTTCCGCGCTATCTCCGGCAGTACGCCACCGACCTGCCGGACGCGGTGCGGCGCTGCACGTCGGCCCCGGCGGCCCGGGTCGGGCTGCGCGACCGCGGCGTGCTCCGCCCAGGCGCCCCGGCCGACGTGGTGGTCTTCGACCCGGACCGGCTGGCCGACCGGGCCACCTTCACGGCGCCGCACCAGTTCGCCGCCGGCATCGACCTGGTGCTGGTCAACGGCGTGGTCACCATCGACGGGGGAGCACACACCGGCGCACGCGCTGGTTTGATCCTGAAGGGCTCGACATGATCGACGTACACACCCATTGCCATCTGGCCGAACACTGGGGTTGCGAGTGGCATCGCAACTGGCAGCCCGTCTACGGCCACGAGTACGCGGACCGCACGCCCGAGCAGTACGACGAGGCGATGGCCGCGGCCGGCGTCGACCTGGCGTTCGTGTTCGGCATGCGAGCCACCCGGGCCGGCGTGATCACACCCAACGAGTACGTCGAGCAGTTCTGCGCGCAGACCTCGACCAACACGATCGGCTTCATGGCGCTCGACCTGTCCGACGCCGACGTGCTGGATCAGTTGGCCGACGGCATCGCGCGCGGGCTGCGCGGCATCAAGCTCTACCCGGTGCTGGCCCACTTCGACCCGCGCGACGAGGCGCACGACCCGTTCTTCCGGGCGGCGACCGAGGCCGGGCTGATCGTGCTCTGGCACATGGGCACCACGCCCAGTCCGGAGGGCCGCCTGGAGCTGACCAACCCGCTGCTGGTCGACGACGTGGCCCGCCGCCACCCCGACCTCAAGCAGATCATCGCCCACCTCGGCCACCCGTGGCAGCGCGAGACGATCGTCGTGCTGCGGAAGGCCCGCAACGTCTTCGGCGACGTGTCGGCCTCGTGGGCCCGGCCGCTCGACGGGTTCATGGCGCTCGTCCGGGCCCAGGAGTGGGGCGTCACCTCGAAGCTCCTGTTCGGCTCCGACTATCCGATGTGGACGCCGGGCGAGGCGGTGGCCGGTCTGCGGTCGCTGGCGTCGATGCGTCCGTCGGGACTGCCGGCGATCAAGCCGGAGACCATCGAGTGGCTGCTCGACGGCGACCCGCGCGAAGCACTGGGGCTCGCATGATCCCGCTGTCCGCGCTGCCGACCCCGGCGCTGCTGGTCGACCTCGACCGGCTCGAGCGCAACATCGCCGCGATGGCCGGGGCGTTCGCGGCTGCGGGCGTCGCGCTGCGCCCCCACATCAAGACCTCCAAGTGCTGGGAGGTCGCCCGCCGGCAGCTCGACGCGGGCGCGATCGGCTTCACCTGCTCGACCGCCGCCGAGGTGGCCTGGCTGCAGTCGCGCGGCGTCGGCGACCTGCTCTGGGCGCACATCCCGATCGGGCCCCGCAAGGTGGCGTTCGTGGTCGACTCGATCGCGCAGCACGGCGGCGGGCTGACCGTGTCGCTCGACTCGGTGGAGGCCGCGCGGCCGCTGTCGGCGGCGGCCGTGACGGCCGGGGTCACCGTGCCGTTCGTGCTGGAGATCAACACCGGGCACGCCCGGCTCGGCGTCGAGCCGGCGTCGGCCGTCGCGACGGCCACCGCGATCGCGGCGCTGCCCGGCCTGCGGCTGCGCGGAGTGCTGACCCACGAGGGACACATCTCGGTGCTGGCCTCGCGACCGGACCTGGAGCAGGCCGGCGCGGCGGCCGGGACGCTGCTGGTGTCGGTCGCCGATGCGCTGCGGGCCGCCGGACTGCCGGTCGAGGTCGTCTCGGTCGGGTCGACGCCGGGCGCGACCTCGGCGCCGTTCGTGCCCGGCATCACCGAGGGCCGACCGGGCACCTACGTCTACTTCGACGGCAACCAGACGCGGCTCGGCAGCTGCTCGCTGGACCAGTGCGCGCAGACGGTGCTGGCCCGCGTGGCGTCCGTGCAGCGGGCCGGTAGGCCGATCATCGACGCCGGCATCAAGGCGATGAGCTCCGACACGATCGCCGCGGCCGGTGGCGTGGGCGTGGTGCTCGACCGGGCGGACGTCACGTTCCCGGAAGCCAACGAGGAGCACGGGTTCCTGTCCGACGGCGGCGAGGTCCCGCTGGCGGTGGGCGACCTGGTGCGGCTGGTGCCCAACCATGCCTGCGGCACGACCAACATGTGGAGCCACCTGTACGCGGTGCGCGGCGACGTGGCGGTCGAGCGGTGGGAAATCTCCGCCCGCTACTGACCTCGCTCCTTATTGACATGGAACGGCGTTTCACGTTCGCTGGACAACCATGAAGGTCATGACCATCTACGCCCATCCGGCGGACACGATCACGAACTGCGGCGGCACCCTGGCCCGGCACGCGGCCGCGGGTGACGAGGTGGTCGCGCTGATCCTCACGCACGGCGGGCGCATCCACGCCAACCGCTACGCGGAGGAGTGGCGCAAGGACCAGCCGGACGCGTCGATCACCGACGCCGCTCTGGACGACATCGTCGCCCACAAGAAGGGCGAGCTGGAGCGGGCCGCCGAGATCATCGGCATCTCGAAGGTGATCACGCTGGACCTCGACGACAACTACGCGGCCCTCCGCGAGGACGTGGTCGACCAGGTCGCCGAACAACTCGCGATCGAGCGGCCGGACGTGGTGATCTGCGACTACCCGGTCAACCCGGTGGCGGCCGCCAACATGCACACGGTCGCCACCGTGACGGTGCTGGCGGCGCTCGGTCGCGCCGGCGCCTTCCTGCGCAACCTCGACGACCGCGCCGAGTTCCACGTCAAGCAGGTCTTCTTCACCTCGCTGCCGGTGATCGCCGGCGACGGGCTGAGCC
Source organism: Asanoa sp. WMMD1127 (assembly GCF_029626225.1). Classification (NCBI taxonomy): domain Bacteria; kingdom Bacillati; phylum Actinomycetota; class Actinomycetes; order Micromonosporales; family Micromonosporaceae; genus Asanoa; species Asanoa sp. WMMD1127. Next base: position 1,196,922 of record NZ_JARUBP010000001.1, on the reverse strand, counting down.
TCTACGGCATGCGCAACGACGTCTACATCGACATCACCGACGTCGTCGGCAAGAAGGTCGCCGCGATGGACTGCTTCGACAGCCAGGGCTACTCGGGCCTGTTCGCGCGCAAGCTCATCGAGGCCAACAACGGTGAGAACGGCCGGGTGGCGGGCGTCAATTTCGCCGAGGCGTTCTATCGCATGAACAACGAGACGCACACGCTGCTGCCGGTCACCGAGGCGGCGCGCAGCGAGGACGTGCTGACCCGGCACATCACGTACAGCCGGCTCGACCTGCGGGCGACGTACCCGCTCTAGATCTGTTGGAGGTTGGTGGCCATGGCGGCGCGCTATCTCAAGTCGGCACCCCCGGTGACCCACGACGACGCCCAATCCCGCGGTGTACGCGAAACGGTCGCGGCCGTGATCGCGGACCTCCGCGCCCGCGGCGACGCGGCGGTCCGGGAGTACTCCGAGAAGTTCGACAACTGGTCGCCCGAGTCGTTCCGGCTCGGCGACGCGGAGATCGAGCAGATCGTCGCGACCGTGCCGGAGCAGGCGATCGCCGACATCAAAACCGTGCAGGCCCGGGTACGCGACTTCGCGCAGCGGCAGAAGGACTCCCTGCGGGACTTCGAGGCCGAGGTGTCCCCGGGCGTGTTCCTGGGCCAGAAGAACATCCCGGTGTCGGCGGCCGGCGCCTATGTGCCGGGTGGCCGCTATCCGCTGGTCGCGTCGGCCCACATGACGGTCGTGACCGCCAAGGTGGCCGGCGTCGCCCGGGTGGCGTCCTGCACGCCCCCGATCCGCGGCGAGATCCCCGCGGCCACGATCGCCGCGCTGCACCTGGCCGGCGCCGACGAGATCTACCTGCTGGGCGGCACCCAGGCGGTGGCCGCGATGGCCCTCGGCACGGAGACCATCGGCAAGGTCGACCTGCTGGCCGGCCCGGGCAACGCCTACGTGGCGGAGGCGAAGCGGCAGCTCTTCGGTGAGGTGGGCATCGACCTGTTCGCCGGCCCGACCGAGATCCTCGTGATCGCCGACGGCGCCGCGGACCCGTTCGTGGTCGCGGTCGACCTGCTCAGCCAGGCCGAACACGGTCCGGACTCGCCCGCCATCCTGATCACGGACTCGGAGCCCCTGGCCCGCGAGGTCATGGCCCTGATCGAGCAGATCCTGCCGGGCATGCCCACCCGCGACTTCGCGGCGCCGGCCTGGCGCGACCACGGCGAGGTGGCGGTGGTCGCGGACCTGGCGGAGGCTTTCGCGCTGGCCGACGAGTACGCGTCGGAACACGTCCAGGTCCTGACCGCGTCCCCGCGGGACGCGCTGACCGCGATGCGCAACTACGGCGCCCTGTTCCTGGGTGAGGAAACCTGCGTCTCCTACGGCGACAAGGTCATCGGCACGAACCACACGCTGCCGACACGCGGCGCGGCCCGCTACACGGGCGGCCTGTGGGTCGGCAAGTACCTGAAAACGGTCACCTACCAGGAAGTCACCAACCGCGAAGCAAGCGTCGACCTGGGCCGCCTGTGCGGCCGAGCGGCCCGAGTGGAACTCTTCGAGGGCCACGCCCGCTCCGGCGACGTCCGCGCCCACAAGTACGCGGGCGACCCCCTTCCCTGGGCACCCACCGCTTCTTGATTCGCACTGCGGGTGCGGGGCTGGGAACTCTCGTGCCCTGCACCCGGTGCTCCCAACCCGCGCTGCTGAAGCGGCGCTGGCTGCGCCGTCGCACCTGCTTGTCCGTTGCACATCAACGCGGCTCCCGCTTGCGGGTGCTTCCCGTCGACCGCACATGCTTCCGCATGTACGCACATGCCAAAGCGTGTACCGCCGGCGAAGCACGTCGTCGCTCCGGCGGCGCGAAGGCGCCGGGGAGGCCGGCGCGTATCGGTCCTGGGCCCGACGGGGCCGACCGCCGCCGACCGGGCCTGGTGGGTCGGCACGCGTAGGGTCCCGCGTCGCCACGGACATCCCCGACGCCGGTGTACCACTGCATGCTGGCTTCGCCGAATTTGATCCACTAGGCCGGGAGCGAGCGGCCCGCGCGATCGGGGCGGGTCGTTGTGCCGAATGCATGGCCACGAACGCGGGGCCTCACCGCAGCGGCCGGCCTTGAACCCAGTGCGGCCTTGCGGTTCGCGTGGTGCTGATCTCCTCGACTGATGAGGTCCGGTCCGGGAGCATGTGCTCGTGAGTTTCAGCCTTGTGGTGGTGGCGATCGATCCCAACGCGCCCGACGAGCAGGTGCGTGCGATGGTGCGGCGTTGCCATAGCGGCAGCCACGTCGAAGGCGAGTTGGATGACCGGATCGTTGGCTTCTACGAGAGCCTGCGGTCGCGGTATCCCGACTCGCCGCCCCACGGCGAGGACTCGCCGTGGATGTCGATGCCGCTGGATGTGGGCATCGATCACGTCAGCATGCAGCTGAGCTATTCCCAGTGCGGCGACGCGGCGCTGAGCCTGATCGACGAACTCGCCCAGTGGCACGCACTCACGATCTACGACCCTCAGGACGACGCGGTCACCCGGCCGCAGGATGTCAGGATCCCGCCCGATCCGGCGCTCGTGGCGACGTGGGAGTCGTTGCGGACGCCCGAGAGCTGAGTTGCCCGCCAGGGTGACCTCGCGGGGCCGGCTGGCCTCGAGGTTGCGAGCGGTGCGGGTTGGGGTGAGGGTGACCGGGCGCGGGGGTGGCAGCGGAGCGGTGTCTGGCGGGAGCGACGGTCGCGACCGTCGCGGACCCGAGTCCGGATCGGTCTTAGAAGTTTCCGTCGGCTACCTGGCAGACCGTCAGGTGGAAGGTGTTGCGCCACATGCGGACGACGGCGGCGCGGTCGTCGATGACGAAGGCGACCTCGTAGCGGGGTGCGACGAAGCGGCGGTAGAGGTCCGCTTTCGTCTGGTGGTCTGGGCGGTCGTCGTGGTCGGCGCGGAGGTAGAGGTCGACCCAGTCGATGCCCTGGGCGTCGAGCCACATCTCCGTTTGGCGGCGTGACTGTTCCTTGCGGCCGGAGATCACGACGATGCGGTGGCGGCCCGCGGCGGCGATGGTCTGGACGAGCTCAACCACGGCGGGGTTGGGCTGGTCCTCGCCGACGCGGGTCCAGTCGTAGGGCGAGCGCTTGCCACGGATGGCGAGCGTGCCGTCGACGTCGACCAGCACGGCGCGGGGGCGGCTGCGTTCGGTCATGCTCTGCATGATCGCGCAATAGACGTCTCAGGCCACCGTCACCTGCCCGACGGGTTGGGTGGGGGTGGGGGAGCCGCCGGCGGGTTCGATGCTCACCGCGAAGCCGTCCGCCGCCGCTGTGCCCGAGATCAGTTGGGTGGTGGTCGTGACGTCGGGTGCGAGCACGCCGGCGTTGGTGGCGGTCGTGCCGTCGAGCATCCACAGCTGGTAGGTGCGGTCCGCGCCGGCCGGGCGGTCGGCGGTGAGGGTCAGGACGGTCTCGTCCCGCGTGGCCGAGGTGACCGCGGTCAGACGGCCCCCGCTGGTCAGGGTGGCCGAGCGGAGCACGGCGTCGGGGGCGGCGAGGACCTCGGTGATGCGGGCCGACTCGGCCTGGGCCTGGACGCGTTGCTCGTCGAGGCGGCGTTCCTGGACCGCGAACGTGCCGGTCGCGGCCGCCGCGGCCAGGAGCACGGCCGCCGCCGCGGTGACCAGGCGGCGCGAGCGTTGGGGGCGGGCGACCGGTTTGGCCGGGATCGGCGCCTCCTGGCGGGTGCGGGAGACTTCGGCGAAGACCTTGTCGCGGAGTGCGGGCGGCGGAACCGACCAGGCGCCGTCGGCCAGGCGGGCCGCCGTCTCCTGGAGCTCGGCGACCTCGATCGCGCACGTCGCGCAGCTGGCCAGGTGGCGGCGGAACGCGGCGCGCTCGATGTCGGTCAGCCCGTCGAGCACGTAGGCGCCGGACAGCGCGTGCACGTCTTCGCCGCTCATGTCGGCACCTCCACACCCAGGCAGTCGCGCAGGCGGATCAGGCCGTCGCGCATGCGCGTCTTGATGGTGGGCAGGCTGACGTCGAGCAGCTGGGCCACCTCGCGATAGCTTCGGCCGCCGTAGTAGGCCAGCGTGATCGACTCGCGTTGTAGCGAGGTGAGGTCGTCGAGGCAGCGCCGCACCTGTTGCCGCTCGAGCCGTTCCTCGACCTCGCCCGACACCTCGTCGTAAGGCGTCTGCGCCGACCACGAGCCCGCCTTCTGCACGCGGTCGCTGGCCGCCTGCTCGGAGCGCACCCGGTCGACCGCCCGCCGGTGCGCGATGGTGAACACCCACGCGGTCGCCGAGCCGCGCGCCGGCTCGAACCGCGCGGCCGTGCGCCACACCTCGACCAGCACCTCCTGCGCCACCTCTTCCGCCTGCGCCGGGTCGCGCAGCACCTGCCGGGCCAGCCCGAACACCCGGGCCGCGACCAGCTCGTAGAGCTGCCGGAAGGCCGCCTCGTCGCCCCGGCCGACCGCGACCAGCAGCCGGTCGGCCACCGACCGCTCGTCGGTCGGGGTCTCGACCGCGGTCAGCCGGTCGCGCGGCGGATCGCCGTGCTCGCGCATGAGACCTCCTCGCCGGTGCCGGTTGTGCGTCCTGCGGGGGAATGATTCCGCGCTCGCGGTCATGGTCGCCACCCCGTTCAGGCGATTGTGGATAACGCGCGTCCGGCCAGGCCGAGCCCCACGACGACGATCAGCGCGGCGGTCGCCGGCGGCCAGGCCCGGCGCCACCGCTCCAGCAACCGCAGCCGGCCGGCGAACCGGTCCCGCACCCGGATCAACAACAGGCCCGCGGCCGTCAAGGTGGCGGCCATCCCCAGGCCATAGGCGAAGACCAGGAGGATCCCGAACGCGGTGCGGCCCAGCGCGATCGCGCCCAGCAGCACGACGAGCGCCGACGGGCTGGGCACCAGGCCGCCAGCGACGCCGAGGCCCGCGATGCCCCACCGACCGGGGCCGTGGCTGTGTTCATGCCCGTGGGCATGCGCGTGGTGGTGCGCCCGCCGCCGGCGCAGCGCCGACAGCAGCGCGCCCAATCCGATCGCCGCCACCAGCACCCCGCTCGCCACCCCGAGCCAGCCCAACACCGACTCACCGGCGACGCCCGCAAACGTGGTCAGCAACAACCCGAGCGCGATCACCCCGCCGGTGTGCGTCAGCGTCACCGTCGCACCCACGGCCACGGCGTCGCGCGGCCGACCGGCCCGGCCGGCCAGGTACGCCGCCATCACCGTCTTGCCGTGCCCCGGCAGCGCCGCGTGCGCCGCGCCGAGCACCAGCGCCAGCAGCACGGCCAGCAACCCGACGAGCGGGGTGAGTCGCGCGCCGCCGACGACCGAGTCCAGCCACCGCTCGGCACCGGCCAGCGGCCCGGCCAACCCGGCGCCCGAAGCGCGTGCCGGCGCCGCGGCGGCCGCGGCGGCCGCGCGATCCGGCACGGCGGTGAACGACGCCGAGCGTACGTCCGGCGGCGACGACAGCAGATCGTCCGGGTACCGCCGCAACTCGTCACTGATCGTCGCCCCCGGCACGGAGGACCCGTCGAGCCGCACCCCGATGCCCGTCGCCGCCAGCTCCCGCCACCCGATCCGGTCGGCCCGGAAGCCGTTGTCCACAGTGACCGCCGCCGGACCCGCACCCAACGCAGCCGGCGCGGTCAGCCGGCACTCGAGCCGGCTTGTCTTCAACCCGCCGGCCCCGTCGGTGAGCGCCAAAGACGATGAGTCAACGGTCCACTCCAGACGGCTGCGGGCCACGGAGACCGTCAGCGCCCCGGCAGCCTCAGCGCACGACGGCGCCGGATCCTGCAGCGTCGGCAGCTCGGCCACGTCGGCCACCACGACCGCGTCGACCCGGTAGGGATGCAGCGTCAGCCCGGCGTACCGGTTGACCGAGAAGTTGCCCAACGGATGCGCGGCGGCCGGCGCGACCGGCAGCACGAGGAACCCGCACAGGGCCAGACCCAACACAACCAGTGCCCGTCTCACGACAACGCCTCCAATGCGGACAGTGCCCGGGCCGCCGTCGGCCCGTCGATGGGCGAGAAATAGGGGTTGGCCGTGCGCACCCGGCGGAGCGCCTCCCGTGCGCCGGCCACGTCACCGGTCGACAGGAGCGTCATTCCGAGGTGGTACGCGTAACCGGCGTGCCGTGGCGACGCGGCGACCGCCTTCCGCAGCAGCGGCAGCGCCTCGTCGTCCCGGCCGGCCGTGTGCAGCGACCAGCCCAGCACGTCGGCCACGTCCGCGAACGGCCGTCGCCGCCATTCCGCCGTCGCCAGCCGCACCGCGGTCGCGGCGTCGCCCCGGGCCAGAGCGAGCTGCGCGCCGGTCAGGTCGTCGCGCCCGCCGTTGGCGACGAACAGCGTGTGCGCCGCCTCGGCCAGGGCCAGCTGCCGCTCCGCTTCGGTGGGCCGAGCGGCGAGCCGGAGCAGTGCGGCGTACTCGAGCAGGGTGTCGGGCGTCGGCGTGCGGGCGGCGACCGTGCCGGCGTCGGTGACCGCGGCGGCCAGGTCACCGCGGGCGGCGGCGACCCGGGCGCGGCCACGCAGCAGCGCCAGATAGGACGGATCGGCCTCGACGCCGGCCGCGTACTCGGCCGCCGCACCCGGCACGTCGCCGGCGGACCAGGCGAGGTCGCCGAGCTGGTTGCGGCAGAACGCGATGTCGGCCGGGTCGGCGGCGGCGTCCAGTGCCCGCCGCATCAGCGCGGTCGCCTCGGCCACCTGGCCGCGCTGTTCGAGGTCATAGGAGGCGCGGGCGTACGCGGCAAGCCCGGGTCGCAGGTCGAGCATCCGCTGGATCGCGCTCGTCGCCGCCGCGGGCTCGCCGAGCTGGGTGTGCGCGTCGGCCAGCACCGCGTACGCGTCGGCGTCGTAGGGGTTGGCCCGCAGCGCGTCGGTCGCGAACCGCCGGGCGGCCGCGAACTCGTGACGGGCGTTGGCCAGGGCGCCCATGCCGACCAGCGCGGCGGAGTTCTCCTTGGGCCGCACCGCCAACGACCGCTCCAGCGCGCCTTCCGCCTTGGGATAGAGGCTGGGGTCGGCGGTCACCCGGGCCTGCTCGACGTACGCGAGCCCGAGCGCGGCCCACGTTCCGTGGTCCCGTGGCAGCGCGCGCAGCCGGTCCTGGGCACGGGTGATGGCGGGGGCCAGCCGGTCCGGCATGACCTGGACGGCCGCGGGCTGCGGCGCCTGAGCGGGTGATCGGAAGCCCACCACCGCGCCGAGGCCGAGCAGCGCGACGGTGGCGACGGCGACCACCGCGAGTGTCCGAAGAGGATGACGCATGTCGGGTTCCTTCCACGCGGAGGAGCGGGGCGCGCCCCACGGCGGGACGCGCCCCTGGACGGCACTAGCTGGCTTCCGGCCGTCGCCGGCGGAACCACCAGGTCACGAGGACCAGCGCCAGCAGCAGCGTGCCGATGACCGCGACCAGCAGCACCGACCCGTTGCCCATTCCGTCGTCCGACGCGGCCGCGGCGGCCGGTGAGAGCCGCGGCGCCGGCGAGTCGACATCGGTGGTGTCAGGGCTGACGGCCACGCTGCTTCGGCCGCCGTTCACCGCATCCACGTTGGGCAGTGCCACGTACGGGAACTGGTCGCCGAACTGATTGTCGTTGGCGTCCACCTTGTCGCCCGCGGCGAGCGCGTCGACGAGCTGGCCGGTCTGCGCCGCGCCCTCGACCGCCTGGATCGAGATGTCGACCGCGTCGTCGGTCAGGCGCCGCCCGTTCGGGAAGCCCTGCAGGTCGCCGCCGAGCACGCCGAGCCGGTCGGGCTGGTCGGCCACGGGCACGCCGAGGTTGAGCCGGAGCATCTCGGCGGGCCGGAACCGCCTCGGGTTGACGTCCTTGTTGTTGAGCTGCGAGTTCAGGTCGGCCTTGATCGGGCCGTCCGCCTTGGTGGTGATGCCGGTCAGGAAGATCTCGACCAGGTCGTTGCGTGGCGTCTTCGGGGCGGGCACGCCGTAGATCGCCTCGATCAGCTTCGGTAGCTCGGGGTCGGTGACCCGCTTGACGACGGCCGGGATGCCGGCGTCCTTGTCGGGCGAGATGGAGTTGAAGGCGTCCTTGAGGTTCGCCGGCACGACGACCTCGTTGACCAGTGGGTTGCCGAGCCGCGAGACCTGCACGCGCTCGCCCCGGATGCCGTTGGTGCTCTGGCCGGTCACCCGTACCTTGGCTCGATCGGTGGTGGTCCAGACGCCGATGACCGGGTTGCGGTTGGCGTCGCCGCGCAGCGCCACGTCCTTGAACGGCACCTGCAGCGCGATCGTGTTGACGTTGTAGCCGGCCAGGGTGTCCTGCCCGGTCTCGCTCAGGTCGCCGCCGTAGAGCAGGTCGAACACCCGCAGGTCGAGGAAGAAGGGGTCGTCGGCCTGGCCGGCGAACAGCTTCCAGCCGCCCGGCAGCTGGACCGTGGCCTCGTCGCGGAGCCTCTGGTAGTCCGGCATCGAGGCGTTGCCGATCCGCGACGGCGCGACGGGCGCGGCGCTGATCCTGGTGCGGAACGGGCCGCCGTCGAACGACGTCTCGAGCGTGTAGGTCTGCTTGAACAACAGGTTCGGGTCGTCGAAGGAGTCGACCGGCCCGTTGTTGTAGAGGAACGTGGAGCCGCGCCGCTTGTCGATGCTGCGGAACGTGTAGCGGAACACGGCGTCCGCGCGCGCGTCGCCGTCGTTGTCGACATTGATGTTGTACGCCGCGTCGGTCGCGAACGGATAGAAGTTCGGTCCGCCGTTGGGCTCCTCGAACGGGATCCAGTTGGCGATCAGCGTCACGTAGTCGGGCCGCTCGGGGCTCACGAAGGCGTACAGGTCGGTGTTGTCGGCGGCTGGGTCGCTGGCGATCAGCGGCGCCTCGCGGTGACTGGACGCCACCGACGACTGCGGCCCGAGCGTGGCCAGCGCGATCCCGGTCACGGCGAGTGCCGCGAGAACCGCGCGGGGTTTCCTGGTCATCTCTGTCCTCCCGTCAGGGTGCCTGCGCGAGGACTTCGGCTCAGACAGCGGCCTCGGATGGGGCGGAGTCGGGTTGCCGTCACCGACCCATCCGGTCCGGGATCCGCTCCGAATAGCCGGGCCCGATCCCGTTACGGCTGGTCGGAGGTGTTGGCAGCATCTGCGAAGGCCCGAATGTCCGGCGATGCCGGCTTCTCGCGCTTATCGTGCACTTAGGACACGTCGAACCGGCCAAAGCCGGCATACCGCGCCGTCGCACTGGTTGTCCGCCACGTTGCAGATCGCTTGCTGGCGTCTCGTCACTATCGCCTTGAGTTGTTTTCGTGTCGGCGTCTCCGGCACGATGTCCTCTGGCCATTGGAAACGGTGGCCGGCGCGGAGAGCAACGAGAAAGAAACGGCGCGTAACTGCACGGAAATAGCTGATACTCGTGACGCCATTCGACTGCTGCCCAGGTCGAATGGCCGGCCGTGGAGGCGGTGCCCATGGGCGGTCGACGCGTTGCCGTAATCATCGGCGTGGATGATTGCGGACTCGACGCTTCGCTGCCCAGCCTGCGCTACGCCGAGAGCGACGCGCGCGCCCTGCACCGGTTGCTGACCGATTCCGTCACCGGCACGTTCGAGCCCGCGGACGCCCACCTCCGCGTCGGCGCCGAGGCGGACGCGCAGAGTTTGCGCAGCCTGCTGCGTACGGTCGCGGTCGACTCGACCAGGTCCGACACGCTCCTCATCTATTTCGCCGGCCATGCGCTGACCGCGGACTGGAACGGAGTGGCCGACGACTATCTGGTGACGCCGGATCTGCCCCGGGCCGCGTTGCGCGCCCATCCGGACGAGGGTCTGCGAATGGCCTTCCTGCGCAATGAGGTGCTCGACCGGTTCAACGGCGCCGCGTTCCTCGTACTCGATTGTTGTCGCGCCGGATCGTTCCTCGAGGCGCGCACCGAGCAGATCGAGATGATGGCGATCGGTGGGCGGCATTCGAAACAACACAGCGTGTTGACGGCCTCACCGAAAAATGGCAGCGCGCGAGAATCCGCGACGTTCGGCCATGGTGTCGTGACCAAACACATCATCGACGCGCTCAGCGGTCGCGCGGCGGACGACGAGGGTCGCGTGACCTTCGCGCGCATGGCGGACTACGTCGTTGGGCAGGACATCGACCCCTCGCCGGGCCAGTTCGTGCAGTCCCGGGGCGCCACGACCGTGCTCACCCGGCCGGGGCTCGCCGCCGCCGGCGCCGCGGCGTCCATGGTGGACCCGCTGCCGGCCGACGTGCGGGTGGTCGAGCTCGCGAACCCTCTCGAACGAGCCGCCGGCGCGATCCTCGAGCTGCTGAGCCGGGTGTACCCGCGCGCCGCGTCGGCCCGCGGCCCGGCCTCGTCGACCACCGGCGCGTTCGGCGCGGCCGGTCGCCAGCCGCCGCCGCTGCACGACAAGACCGAGCTGCTGCGCGCCGCGATGGAGGCGGACGCCGCCGCGGTGCTCGAATACACGACCTCCGGGTTCCAGACGATCACCGCGACCACGCACTTCCACGAGGACGACCTGCACCAGTTGCTGCGCGGCGCGGCCTCGTCGGCGTTGCGGGGTCGCGTGCTGGACGGCACGTCGGCGGGGCGGGTGCTGTGTGTGCCGTTGCGCCACGGCTCGGCGACCTCGCTCGAACTGGTCGTCGTCAACCCCGCTCCGGCGCTCCTCGAGATCGGTGAGCCGCTGGTCAAGATCCTGGAGACGATCTGGCGTACGAACGTCGGCGGGCCGGTCGAAGAAGGCGAGATCGAGGTGCTCACCGCGCTCCGGACGAGCTTCGGTCGCCTGCCGTCGCGGCTCTACGACCGCTGCTACGAGCTCTACCGCGCGGTGGTGGGCTCGTTCGCCATGGTCTTCCAGCCGATCGTCACCATCGACAGGTTGGCCAGAAACGTCGAGATCCACAGCTACGAGGCGCTGGCCCGGCTCGACCCCGCCGACTCCCGCGCGCCCGTCGACCTGATCCGCCACGCCCACGTCTGGGGCGACCGGTTCGTGGTGGAGCGCGATCAGGCCATCCTGCACAAAGCGATCCAGGCGTACGACGACGCGCACCGCCGCTGCCACGGCGACTCCGGCGTGCCACGCCCCGTGTCGATCAACGTCGCGGTCCGCTCGCTGCTGGACGACTCCTATGTGGATGCGATCGAGCGGACGATCGCCGGCGCCGGCCTGCGCCCGGGCGCGGTCACCCTGGAGATCTCGGAGCAGGACCCGATCGCACCACGCATCTACGAGAGCTGGGGCGACGACTCGCTGGCCTACTTCCACCAGCGGCTGGTGGAGATCGCCGGCCGCCTCGACATCCGGTTCGCCGTCGACGACTTCGGCGTCGGCCATTCGTCGGTCTCACGCATGGCGGAGCTTCCGCTCACCCAGATCAAGGTCGACAGGGCGTTGCTGCGGCACCCGCTGGCCCATCAGGAGCTGGCGCTGGTGGCCGACGTGGCCCGGCACCCGCTGAAGATGGGCTACGCCCCGGCCGCGCGCAGTGTCGTCGTCGAGGGTGTCGAGGACGATTCGCCGATCACTCTCGAGCAGATCTACGGGATCGGGATCCGGCACGTGCAGGGCTACGTCACCGGCGAAAGGCCGGCCTCGACGATCAAGCGAGAGATCGGTCAGGAGATGCGGGAGCACATCGCATCCCTGGTACGAGGAGACCGCGGCCGAAACCCCCTCCGCCGAACCGCCTGACAGCTTCCCTGCGGACCCGGCTCGTGTGGTTGCCGCGGGCTGGCTTGTGTCGTCGGGTAAGTCCGCGCGGGCCCGGCTTGTGAGGTGCGGAGCCGAGCCCGCGCGGACCTGGGTCGGTCAGCGGAGCAGGAAGTCCTGGACCGCGGCGTCGCCGATGGGATTGCGGCCCTGGATCGAGTGGCCCATGCCGGGCACTACGACCAGCTCACCTTGTGGCGTCTGGCGGGCCTGTTCCTGTGCCCATGCCAGCGGCGTCGACAGGTCGCGGTCTCCGGCCAGGAGCAGCACCGGCATGGTGAGCCGGCGCAGCGGCGGCGTGGGGTTCGGGCGGCTCGACGGCCACGATTCGCAGGTCTGGATGATCCCCTGCTCGCCCGCCACCTCCGTCGGGAACGGCCACGTCGACCGCGCCGGCAGTTTCGCGATCACGTGGGCCGTGGCGCGCTCGCGGCCGGCCAGCGGCGCGCGCGGGCTGCCCCACGGCAGCTCGTCGACGTCGGCGCAGAACGTCGCCGCGTGCAGGCCAGAGCTGAACGCCTCGTACGGCGACCCGTCGCGCAGCAGCGCCTCCACCGCCTGGTCGAGCGGGCCTGTCTCACCGTGCGCGGCCAGGTGCAGGAACTGCAGCACGGGGAAGAAGTTCGCGGCCGTCAGCTTCGGATCCACGATGGACGCGATCACCAGCAGGTTGAACACGCCGACGCCGTTGCTGTACCGGTTCACCACGGTGGCCAGGTCCGCCGCGGGGTCGAAGCCGCAGTTCTGCTCGGCGCAGGCGGTCCGCAGCACGTACGCGCTCCGCGCCAACGACTCGCGATAGAGCGCCGGCACCCCGCGCTGCGGGACCACCGAGTCGAGCACCAGCCGGTCCACCCGGTGCGGATAAGTGAGCCCGTAGTGGATCGCCACGAACGACCCGTACGACACACCGTCGAGCGTCCACCGCGGCGCCCGCAACGCCGTGCGCAGGTCCTCCAGGTCGGCCACCGTGTCCGCGGTCGTGTAGAAGTTCCGGGTCGACCCCAGCAGGTCGGCGCACTCCTGCACCGCCCCGGGCGACGGCGCGGTGATGTCCGACGAGCCGACCTCGGCCTGGAGCTTCGGGCAGTCGATGCCGTTCGGTCCGGTGCCCCGCTGGTCGATCATCACCAGCCGGTAGTCGTCCAGCAGCGGCGCCAGCCGTTGCCGGATCGTCGGGACGAAGCTGACGCCGGGCTGCCCGGGGCCGCCGGTCAGGAACAGCAGGGTGCCGCGGGGTGCGGTGGTGTTGCCCGCCACCGCGACGTTCAGGGTCAGGTCGCCGCGGACGCGCCTTGACCGGTCAAGCGGAACGATCAAGTCGGAGCAGGTGAAGTCGGTGACGGCCGGGCAGGGCCGCGAGTTGGTCAGCCGTGGTCCGTCGCGGGTGGCGGCCGCAGACGGCGTGCCGGCGACCAAACCGGTTAACAGGACGAGCGTCGCGGCGAGCAACGGTCGTACCCTCATCGTTTCCTCCTCGTGCAGGGATGAGTGTCATGCTCGTGGCGGCACCGCCGGCGGGCGTTGGACATCCGTGCTCGGTTCGGCGTCCCCGGCCAGGAAGGCCCGGACGGCCGACGGCGACCGGCCCAACCGCTGGCGGATGACCCGGTTCAGGTGAGCCTGGTCGGCGAACCCGTACGTCGCGGCGATCGTCCGCAGGTCGCGGTCGCCCTCGGTCATCGCCTCCAGCACCGCCTGCAGCCGCAGCCGGTGCCGGTAGGCCGTCAGGCTCTGGCCGGTGACCCGGTGGAACACCCGGCTCAGGTGGTGCGGCGAGCAGCTGACCCGGGCCGCCACCTCCTCGAGACCGAGCGTGAAACCCTCCTCGACCAGCACCTCACGGGCGCGGTAGGCCAGCTTCCGGTGGGCCGCCTCGGTCGCGGGCCGGCGACCGACCGCTCGGTCGAGGTCGTCCTCCCCGGCGCGCTCCCGCGACACGTCCAACACGGTCGCGACCAGCCGCATCGTCCGCTCGGCGGCCTCGAACTCGTCCATGCCCCGCCGGCTGGCCGCGTCGAGCCCCCGATGTTCCAGGTCGACGCGGTCGTCGACGACGCCGTCCCACGTGGGCCCGGCCAGCCAGCGCTCGTCGCTCGTCCAGCGGGCCAGCCCGCTCGCCGACAGCTCGACCACCGTGTAGGTGTCGCCGCAGCCGATCGGGTGCGCCACCCGCATCTCGTCGCCGGGCCGGATGACCAGCGCCGACGTGCGATCCGCGAAGGCCTCGCGCTCGTTGACGCGGCGCAGGTATCCGCCCGAGCGGCCGAGGATGATCCGGCCCGTCTCCTCCACAATGGGCGCGCTGAACGACCGTCCGTCCTCGAGGCAGCGCACGGCGTAACACGGCAGGCCGCACGGGCTGGCGAGGAAGTGCCAGGTGCCCTGCACGCTGCCGTCGGGCCGCCGTCGCACATGTTGGTCGGGCATACCTTCGTACACGCGTCCGGCCGCCGCGAACGTTGTCACCTGGCACCGCGACCGCCGTGCGACGGTCACCTCGCGTCCACCTGGCGCGCCTAACTTCCCCAACGCCAACACGTACCCCCAGGGGGAGGGCAGAGCCATGGGCGCACTCGATCGCCGTTCATTCCTCAAGATGGTCGGAGCACCGGCGGTAGGCGCGGCACTCCCGGCCGGCCTCGACAAGGCCGTCGCGATCCCGGCCAACAACAAAACCGGTTCACTGGCCGACGTCGAACACGTCATCTTCCTGATGCAGGAGAACCGGTCCTTCGACCACTACTTCGGCACCATGCGCGGCGTACGCGGGTTCGCCGACCCGCACCCGATCACGCTCCCGTCCGGCAAGAGCGTGTTCCACCAGCCGAACGGCGCCGGCGAGCTGCTGCCGTTCCGACCGGACGTGCCCGACCTCGGCCAGACCTTCCTGCCCGACCCGCCGCACGGCTGGAACGACGGGCACCGGGCCTGGAACGACGGACGGCACGACCAGTGGGTGCCCAACAAGGGCGTCAGCGCGATGACCTACCACATCCGCGGCGACCTGCCCTACCAGTTCGCGCTCGCGGACGCGTTCACCGTCTGCGACAACTACCACTGCTCGCTGCTCGGCCCGACCGACCCGAACCGCTACCACATGTGGTCCGGCTGGGTCGGCAACGACGGCAAGGCCGGCGGCCCGGTCATCACGAACGCCGAGGCCGGGTACGACTGGTCGACCTACCCGGAACGCCTGGAGCGCAACGGGATCTCGTGGAAGATCTACCAGGACATCGGGCTCGGGCTGACCGCGGCGGGGTTCTGGGGCTGGACCAGCGACCCCTACATCGGCAACTACGGCGACAACTCGCTGCTCTACTTCCACCAGTACCAGAACGCGCAGCCGGGCACGCCGCTGGCAGACAAGGCCAAGCAGGGCACCGAGGTCAACAAGGTCGGCCGTGATCCGCTCAAGCTGCTGGCCGACCTGCGGTCCGACGTGGAGCACAACCGCCTGCCCCAGGTGTCGTGGATCGTCGCGCCGGAGGCCTACACGGAACACCCGAACTGGGAACCCGGCTTCGGCGCCTGGTACGTGTCGCAGGTCGTCGACATCCTCGCCTCGAACCCCGAGGTGTGGAGCAAGATGGCGCTGTTCGTCACGTACGACGAGGAGGGCGGCTTCTTCGACCACCTGCCGCCGGCGACGCCGCCGCAGACCCGCGAGCACGGCCTGTCGACGGTGTCGACCGTCAACGAGATCTTCCCGGGCGACGCCGGCAACCGCCCCGGCCCGTACGGCCTGGGCATGCGGGTCCCGATGATCATCGTGTCGCCGTGGACCCGGGGCGGCTGGGTCAACTCCGAGCTCTTCGATCACACGTCGCTGATCCGGTTCATGGAGGCGCGTTTCGCCCGCCACAACCGTGACCTGGTCGAATCCAACATCACCCCGTGGCGCCGCGCGGTCGTCGGCGACCTGACGTCGGCGTTCGACTTCAAGACGCCGAACCGGTCAAGCTCGATCAAGCTACCCGACACCGACGACTTCAAGCCCGACAACCTGATCCGGTTCCCCGACCAGGTCCCGGTGCCGCCGGCCGACCAGGCGGTGCCCCGCCAGGAGAAGGGCGTCAAGCCGGCCCGCGCGCTGCCCTACGCACTGGATGTCGCGGCCGACCGCGACCGCTCGGCGCTGCGTCTCGAGTTCCGCAACACGGGCGCCGCGGCGGCGGTCTTCCACACCCGCGAGCCCGGCAGCACGGCGGTGCCGCGTACTTACACGGTTGAGCCCGGCAAGCGCCTGACCGACACGTGGGCCGCCGACGCCGACGTCTCGGTGCACGGACCGAACGGCTTCTTCCGCCGCTTCGCGGGCGGCACCGGCCTATTGGTGACCGCCGACTACGACGAGCGACACCTGGAGCTCGAGCTCACGTTCGCCAACAACGGCCGGCAGGGCCGCTCGGTCACGGTCCGCGACGGCTACCGCGGCAGGCCGGTGACGCTGTCGCTGCGGCCGGGCGAGCGGGAGCGCAAGAAGTGGTCGCTGAAGCACAACCACGGCTGGTACGACCTGACCGTGTCGGTGGACGAGGCGGTCGTGCAGCGCATCGCCGGTCACCTGGAGAACGGCGAGGACAGCTTCACCGACCCGGCCATGGGCGGCCTGGTCTGACCTGAACGACATCGAGGGGGCAGGGGTCACGTACCCCTGCCCCTTTGTCTTGTTCGGACGGTGATGCCGTCGCTACGATCGGACATCGATGTCGGTGGAGGTAGGCATGACCTCGAGGGACTTCGATCAGACACTCAGCGCGGCCCGGCAGGCGCTGAACGACGCGACCGCCGCGGTGGCGGGTGCGGCACACGGGACGGGCCTGGCCGCGGACGGCCTCATCGAGGTGACCGTCGAGGGCGGCCGGCTGTCCGACGTAGTCGTCGACCCGCGTGCGATGCGACTGCCAGCTGCGGCGTTCGCAGATCAACTGCGTGAAGCGGTTAATGCGGCCCTGCGTGACGCCGACGCGACCGCGGCAACGGACGCGGCCGCATTGCCCGACCCCGCGAGGTTGGCCCAACAACTCGACGAGCTGCAGAACCAGAGCGTCCGGCAGATGGCGCGCTACACGCAGTCGATCAGCGACGTCATGGCGGTGCTCAAGCAGCGGGGGTAGGCGGGATGGAGGGCTTCCAGGTCGAACCTGCGGCGCTGCGGGCCAGCGCGACCGGCCTCGACGACGTGGTCGACCAGTTCGCGGACGCCTTGGAGCGGTTCGAGTCGACGATCGCGGGCTTCGGCGAACCATGGGGCGGTGACGAGGTCGGCATGCTCATCGGCGAGCTCTATCTGGGCATCCACGACCTGGCGATGAGCTGCTTCGAGAGCAACGGCGAGCTGCTGGGCCAGTTCGCGCACGGCCTGCACATGATGGCGGACAACTTCGAGGCCGCCGAGACTGAGATCGCCGACAGCATGGCGCGCCTGCAGAGCCTGCTCGGTGGTGGCTGACCGATGGGCCTGCAGCTCCCCGGCGAACTGGTCTCCCTGCTCGGCCTGCTCGGCTACACCTGGCCGGAAGCCGACGAGGAGAAGCTGTTCGAGATGGCCCAGCACTGGCTGGAGCTGAGCGGCACGGTCCAGACCATCACCGCCGCGGCGCAGGGCCACGGGGCAGCGGTGCTCGCCGCCAACTCGGGCCAGGCGATCATGGCGTTCGAGGGTCGCTTTACCGGTCAAGACGCCCCGGTCAACAACCTTGCCGACGGCGCGACCGCCGCCCAGGGCGTGGGGCTGGGCCTGATGGTCGCCGCGACGGTCGTACTCGCCCTGAAGATCAATGTGATCGTCCAGCTGGTCATCCTGGCCATCCAGATCGCCCAGGCGATCGCCACGGCCGCGGTGACGTTCGGCGCCTCGCTCGCCCAGATCCCGATCTTCAAGATGATCACATCGCTGGTGCTCGACCAACTGTTCGGGCTCGCGATGGACGCGCTGCTCAATGGTTAAGGGCAAGCTCCGCCGCCTGAAACGGCAGGGAAGAGGCGGCTTCGCCCGCGGCGTATTCGGCCCGATCGGCGACCTCCTGCGCCCGGGCCACGACCTGACCAACCTGGGCCTACCCGGCAACCGCCTCCGCCACCCGGGCGCGACGCCGTTCCCGGTGCGCTCCCTGCGCGGCCAGTCCATCCGATCGCTGCGGCGGCAGCGCCCGAGCAACTGGCGAGAGGTCCCGACAAGGGAGAACGAGGGCTTCATCTGGCTCGACGAGAATGGAGTGGAACGCCTGCGCTTCATGCGTCCCACAGGAGAGCCGCCGACTGCCAACAAGTGGTCTCGCCAGGCCAACGGTTACCTGCGCTGGCAGTCGTCGCAGTCGACGCCCGGTGACGGTCCCGAAGGTAAGCTTTTCCTCGATACCGATGGCAACCTGGTGCCCTGGAACCACCCGGAGGTCCAGGATCTGACCCACCTTATGTATGAGGGTCCGTGGCCGTGAGGAGACTCCAGTGGAACTGATGCGCGAGCCGCAGGACGCGCTCAACAACGTCATGGAGTCTTTCGTCTTCACCTATCGATACGACGCGCACGCGCGGACGGTGGTCTTCGTGGTCGACTACCCGTTCACCTCGCCCGGCAGCGTTCGCGAGTTCGCGGCGTTCGTGTTCGAGGACGCGGAATTTCAGCGCGTGCCCGGTGACTACGCCGCCTACCAGAGCATCACGGACTTCTACCAGGGCAAGGGTCCGGGCGGCATGGTGGTGCAGTACATCAAGCAGAAATCGCTCGGTCCGGATCGGGATCAGGTCGAACTCTGGTTCGGGCCCAACTTCGGCGGCATCCTCGTCACCTACGGCCGGCTGCGCGGGTACACGCGAGGGTCGACAGCGAGGCAGACCGGCCCCGCCGACTGGCAGTACCGCGACTCGAAGACCGGTGAGAAGTTCCAGTTCGAGTACCCGTTCCCGTCGCTGGCCGGCCCCCGCGATTGACGGACGAAGCCATGCGGGACCTGCGGACGTTGACCACCGCGCCTGCGCGGCGACCGAATGGGTCTACCGCGACTCGAAAACCAACGAACCATTCGATTTCGAC
This sequence comes from Asanoa sp. WMMD1127, assembly GCF_029626225.1. NCBI lineage: Bacteria > Bacillati > Actinomycetota > Actinomycetes > Micromonosporales > Micromonosporaceae > Asanoa > Asanoa sp. WMMD1127. The sequence goes on along the minus strand of NZ_JARUBP010000001.1, from coordinate 1,178,192 downwards.
TACCCGTTCCCCGCACCTCGCCGCAAGAAACTGACCCGCATTCCGCAAGCAGCAAACAAGTCACTGCAAATCATCGACAGGCGCTTGTGTAATCGGCATCGATGGCTCTAAGGTCAGGGTCCCCATCTCCCTACCTGGCTACAGAAACGAGTCCTTGATGTCACGGACACCACCTCGTTGGCTGGCCGTCGCGACCGTTGCCGCGGTCGGGCTCGGCTTCGCCGGCTTCGCGGGTCCGGCGCAGGCCGGCACGGCGCCCGTCGTCACCCGCGCGGCGCTCGACCCGGCGCTCGTCGCCGGCCGGGGCGCCGCCGTCAACTTCCTCGAGCAGGAGGCCGAGAACGCCGCCACCAACGGCGCCGTGATCGGCCCTGACCGCACCGCGTACACGCTTCCGGCGGAAGCGTCCGGGCGCACCGCGGTGAAGCTCCAACCTGGACAGCACGTCGAGTTCACGCTGCCGGCCGCGGCCAACGCGATCACCGTGCGCTACAGCATTCCGGACGCGCCCAACGGGGGCGGGATCCAGGCGCCGCTGCACGTCACCGTCAACGGCGGCAGCAAGAAGACCATGACGCTCACGTCCGAGTACGCGTGGCTCTACAACCAGTATCCGTTCACCAACGACCCGCAGGCCGACCTGCTGCACCCGGACTGGTGGATCACCGAGTGCTCCTGCGTGCCGGCGGCCACCACGCCCACGCCGGTCATCAGCAAGCCGTTCCGGCCGATGCACTTCTACGACGAGCAGCGGCTGCTGCTCGGCCGCACCTACCAGGCGGGCGCCAAGGTGCGGCTCACCGCGCCGCAGGGCACCAACGCGGCGTGGACCGTCATCGACCTGCTCGACTCCGAGCTGGTCGGCGCGCCGCACGTCAACCTGCTGGCGTCCAATGTGCTCCTGTTCGGCGCCGACCCCACCGGCAAGCGGGACTCGGCCAACGCTTTCGAGAAGGCGATCGCGCTCGCGCGGCTCGCTCGGCTCAAGGTCTACGTGCCGCCGGGCACCTACCAGGTCAACCGCCACATCATCGTCGACAACGTGACGATCGAGGGCGCGGGCAACTGGTACACGAAGATCAAGGGTAAGGAGGTCGCCCTCGACCCGCCGGCGCCGGACGGCTCCATCCACACCGGAGTCGGCTTCTACGGCAAGGACGCGGCCGACGGCGGCAGCCGCAACGTGCACCTGTCGGGCTTCGCGATCGAGGGCGACGTGCGCGAGCGGATCGACACCGACCAGGTCAACGGCATCGGTGGCGCGATGAGCGACTCGACCATCTCCGAGCTGCACATCCGCCACACCAAGGTCGGGCTCTGGTTCGACGGACCGATGAACAACGTACGCGTGACCGACAGCATCATCGTCGACCAGATCGCGGACGCGCTCAACTTCCACATCGGAGTGACCAACTCGCTGGTGCGCAACAACTTCGTGCGCAACACCGGTGACGACGGGCTGGCGATGTGGTCGGAGAAGACGGCCAACGCCAACAACGTCTTCGACCGCAACACCGTGCAGACACCGACGCTGGCCAACGGCATCGCCATCTATGGCGGCACCGACAACACCGTGTCCCGCAACCTGATCGCCGACCCGATTCGTGAGGGCAGCGGCATCCAGGTCGGCTCGCGGTTCGGCGCGGAGCCGTTCGCGGGCAAGCTGTCCATCACCGACAACACCGTGGTGCGCGCCGGCACGTACGAGCTCAACTGGAACATCGGGCTCGGCGCCATCTGGATCTACGCGTTGGAGAAGAACATCGACGCGGACATCCGGGTGACCGGCGACCACTACCTCGACAGCACGTACAACGCGATCATGATGGTCAGTGAATGGTCTGTGAAGGACCTTTACTCGATCACGAACGTGCACTTCAAGGACGTACGCGTCGACGGCACCGGCACCTCGGTGCTCAGCGCCCGGGTCAAGGGCGGCGCGTCGTTCGAGAACGTCGACGCCCGCAACGTGGGCGCCGTCGGCATCAACAACTGCGGTTCGTTCAACTTCCCGCCCACCGGCTCCGAGTTCAGCGTCACCGACCTCGGCGGCAACGACGGTGGCGGGACGACCGGCCCGTGGATGGCGGCGTGGGAGCTGCCCAACACGATCACCTGCGACGACCGCCCGCCGGTCGTGGTGCCGCCGCCGCCGTCGCAGTGGTGATCTGACACCCGTGCGGGCGGGCGCCGCGGCAACGGCGTCCGCCCGCTACGGCGGCGTGGCGGTGGGCTGGCTCGCGCTCGCGCCGCGCACGGAGTCGAGCACCGCGTGGCCCTGCTGGTCGACGAGCCGGGTGAACAGCTGCTGCGCGTACCCGAAGACCAGTGCCCAGGCCAGGATCTGCGCCGAGCTGTCCAGCGCGCTCAAACCCGGAATGAACTGGCCGCGCAGGAGCAGCAGGCCGAGGAAAGCCGTGAGCGCGCCGGTCGGCAACTTCAGCACCGCCAGCGCGACCGGCACCCCGAACCGCTCGGACGAGCCACGGATGCCGCGGACCGCCGCGGCCGCCGCCACCGACGCCGCGACCAGACCGATCAGGAGCACCAGCAACAGATCCCATCCCCGTACGGTGTCCAATGTGGCTTCGTCAATCGTGACCTCCGGCGCCGGGCTGGCCAGCGCGGTCGCCGGGAACGGGGCGGACTGGGCGGTCGGGCACACGACCATCGCCTGACCGCCGTCCTCGGGCGCGAAGCAGATCGGAATCATCTCCGGCTTGCGGAAGCCGATCACGGCGATCGCCACCACCAGCACGGCCATCACCGCCGTCGACACGACGACGACGTTGCGGAAGGTGCGCACCCGCACCATCTCCCGCAGCGCGGCGGAGCTCGCCGCGCGCGTCACAGCCGCGATCGTGCCGCGTTCCTGCCGCACGATGGCCAGCTTCTCGGCCGGCGTGACGGTCACCTGCGGGTTGGCGATCCCGAGCGACGAGGCGATCCGCTCTATCTCGAGGCGGCGCGGATCGGCGGCGACCAGGTGCCGCTGCGCGTGGCCGAGCAGACTGGGGATGGCGCCGACGAGATACCAGGCTGGCGCGATGTCGAGCAGCAGCGCCTCGGCCGCGTCGAGGTTGCTGCGGGCGCGTTCGATCTGCCCACCGGTACGCGGACGCGACCACCGCCGCGGCGGATCCAACGGCGCCTGGGTGACCGCCTCCCGCACGGCCGCCAGGTGGGCGTGCACCGACGACAGCAGCAGCTCGCCGTCGGGGCCGAACGGTTCGCCGCTGCCGGGCTGCTGGCCGGCGGCCTTCACCCAGTCGGCGAGGGCCGCGAGCTCGCGGGCCCGGGTCAGCGTCGACTCACGCCAGCCGGACCGCACGGGCCCACCGACCGGCCCAGCTTCTGCGGTCATGACATGTCACCGTATGGAGACCGGCCTGACCTGGATATACCTGTCGCCGGTCCGGGCGATACCCGATCGGGTGTCGCTAGGCGGTGGTCGCGAAGGCGTCGATGATGCTGGCGCGGTCCCGGCCCGATGCGAGCAACAGATGCAGGAGAACCCGCGCCTTGTAAGGGTCGAGCGCGCCGGCCGGGATCAGCCCGCGCGAGAGCAGGTCGGCCTCCGCGCCGGGGTAGCCGTAGGTGTGGGTCAGCACCGGGCCCGCCCCGATCCGGGACGCGAGCACGGTCGGGATGCGCGCGGCGATCTCGGTCAGCGTGTCCACAGTGGCGGCCGGCACGTGGCCCACGCCGAAGGCGGCGACGACGAGGCCGTCCAGGCCATCGCCCGCCCGGCGCAGCGTCTCGCCGTCGTCGCCGAGGACGACCGGAAGCACCGCGGTGCGGGGATTCCGGACCGTCGGATCGAGTCGTCCGACGTCGTGCCGAAAGGGCCGGTTGAGGATGCGGGCACGGCCCTCGGCGACCAGTCCCACCGGCCCGGTGTCCGGCGACCGGAACGCCGCCGGGCTGATCGTGTGGGTCTTGCGAACCCAGCGGGCGGCGTGGATCTCGTCGCCGAGCACGACCAGGCAGCCCAGCCCGCGTGCCGCCGGCGAGGCCGCCACCCTCGCGGCGGCCAGCAGGTTGGCCGGGCCGTCGGCGCCGGCCATGGTCGGGTTGCGCATGGCGCCGGTGACGACGAGCGGCATCTCGTTGGTCCACAACAGGTCGAGGGCGAACGCGGTCTCCTCGATCGTGTCCGTGCCCTGGGTGACGACGACGCCGTCCACGTCCTTGTCGCCCGCGGCGTGGGTCAGCGCGACCAGATCGGCGAAGCCGAGGCCGGCGCCGGGCAGACGGCGGAAGTCGGTCACGTCGAGGCTGATGCCGGAGTCCGCGAGGCCGGGCACGGCCGCGATCAGGTCGGCGGCGCCGAGGGCCGGGACGACACCACCCCCGCCGGGCGCCGCGGTCATCGCGATCGTGCCGCCCAGCGTGAAAACCGCGACGTTGCCCATGGGGCCGAACTTAACTCAGTAGCGAAGCGAGCACCTCGGCGTGGCTGTGTTCGACGTCCTTGGTGGCGGTGAGGATCGTCAGGGGGCCGGCCTTCTCGAGCTCCCTGATCCGGTTCAGCGCCGCCGCCTGCTCCGGGTCCTTGAGCTCGGCCAGATAGCGCTTGCGGAACTCGCCGAACTTGGCCGGGTCGTGGCCGAACCACTTACGCAGTTCAGTGGACGGGGCCACGTCCTTGATCCACTCGTCGAAGCTGCCCTTGGCCACTCCACGCGGCCACACCCGGTCGACCAGCACGCGCGTGCCGTCGCCGGGCTCGATCTCGTCGTACACCCGCCGCAACCGCATGCCTTGAACCTATGCGGGACGGCCGCGGGGCGTGGCTCATCACGGCCGTTCGACCCGCACCGGGTCGCCGCGCACCAGCTCGTCGTGGATGTGCCAGAGCGCCGTGTCGCTGGACCGGTTCACCGAGTCGTCGGCGCGGGCCAGGCGGTCGCGGAGCTGGCACAGCGCCAGCCGGCGGTTCTGGCTGAACTGGCGCTCCGTGTCGACCACCACGACGGCGCCGGACGGTCGGTGGGTGGCCCGCACCGCGGTGCTGGCCTTGTTGCGGTGCTGACCGCCCGGGCCGCCCGTTCGGCACGCGACGATCTCGACGTCGGCCTCGTCGAACGCCGTGCGGGCGCGGTCGAGATCGCAAGGCCGGGCGACCACGTACCAGTTCTTGCGGTTGGTGCCGGGGCGGTACGGGCTCGGCGCCTGCCAGCACAGCGTGCCGGTCCAGCCGGCGATGAACCGGTCAACCTCCGCGCCGGAGATCCGGATGATGATCGACCGGTATGTGCCCGGTCGATCGGCGGGCACCACCTGGACCCGTTCAGTGGTGAGCCGCCGCCGCGCCGCCTCCCGCTCGAGGCGGACCGTCAGCTGGGCCACTGCCCAGGCGCACTCCTGTGGACCGCGACCGGCCGAGATGAGCAGGTGCGTCATGACCGCCACCGCTCGAACGCCGGCTCGCCGCCGCCGGCATCCGGGTGCGCCTGACCGGCGGCCCGCCGCCGACCGGCGAGCCGCTCGGCGGTCTTGTAGGTGACCAGCGGCGCCGTCGTCGCGATCGGGGTGGCCAGTCCGTGCTCGGCCAGGTCGCCGACCACCTGCTCGATCCGCTTGTAAGCGGTCGGCGCCTCCTCGAACAGCAACTGGCGGTCGCCGCAGACGACGACGGAGCCCAGCGGGGTGCGGCGCAGCTCCTCGACGGTGTGCTTGGCTTTGCCACGGCGCAGCGCGTCGGCCCGCGACATCTTGCGCCCGGCCCCGTGCGCGACCGAGTGGTTGGCCTCGGGGCCGGCGTGCGCGGCGACGAGGTACGAGAGGGTGCCGCGCGTGCCGGCGATGAGCACGTCCCGCCCGTCGCCCGGAGCAGCGCCCTTGCGATGCAGGTAGGCGCCGTCTTCGCGTACCTCGACCAGGTTGTGGCTCAGGTCCACGATGGGGTCGGTCACCGGCGCGCCGATGGCCCGCAGCACCCGCTCGGCGATCAGCCGCCGGTTCAGCGAGCCCCATCGCACGGCCAGGTCGTGCTGGGCCAGATAGGCCGCCGGGTCGGGCGCCGGGCCCGCGCCGTGGCGCTCGGTGTGGGCGCGCAGGATCCGCTCGCCGAAGCCCCGGGAGCCACTGTGGACGATCAGCACGAGGCTGTTCTTCGCGAGCCCGAGCCGGTCGGCGTGGGCCGGTTCGAGGACCGTGTGGATCCGGGCCAGCTCGGCGAAGTGGTTGCCACGGCCGACGGTGCCGAGGCTCTCGACGTACCCGCCGGGAATGTCGTCCTCCTCCTCGGGATCCAGCGGCTGGTCGAGGTCGGGGAAGCGCCGCGCCAGCTGCTCGGGCACGGCGCGCTTGAGGGCGACGGGGAACACGGCGATGCCGCACCCGATGTCGGAGCCGACCAGGTGCGGGTAGAGCACGGTCGACAGCATGGCGGCGCCGATCGGCGCACCCTTGCCGGGATGCAGATCGGGCATGCCGGCGACGTGCAGCATGCCGGCGAGCCCGGCCACGTGCCGACACTGGTCGACGGCGTCGGACTCGATCCAACTGCGGGACGAGGCGAACACGGTCACGGTCGCCTGGAGATGCGCGGAAGACACGGACGCTCTCTCTTCACGGGAAGGAGGTAACGGGGAAGCGCGCGGTGCGCGGCTGTTGAGGGTGCTGCCCGTCAGAACGTCATGGATCAACTGTCAGCGAAGACGCCGCGGTGGGCAACTGATTAACCGGTCAACTCCGTTGTGCCGTCGGCGTGGACGGTCCAGGTCTTCGCCGCGCAGAACGGGTCGTCGAGGCGGGCCACCACCCGGCCGGCGGTCAGCGCCGTCACCTTGCTGGAGTCGCACTCGTCGTCGACCCGGATGCCCAAGTCGCCGCCGGCCGGCGCCACGAACCGCCGCTTCTCGCCGCCGGTCGACACCTCGATCGTCAACGGCGCCGCCTGCTCGTTGCGTACCTCGAGCTCGGGATCGGGCGCCCCCTTGCTGAACGGTGGCCCGACCGCCCACAACCAGAGCCCGCACGCGGCCACCAGCGCCAGGGCCAAACCGAACAGCCATCGCCGCGTCACCCAGTCCTCCATAACTCGATCCGGCCGGCCACGTCACTGTCCGCGGGTCTCCGTACCACGTGCGGTGAACTAAGGTCCCCGTCTATGGACATGCTGAGGGGCGACAAGATCGCCGAAGCCAATCTGACCGACTGGCGCAAGCTGGCCCAGGGACTGCATGCCCGCTATGTGGTCGACGACTTCGGCGCCGCCGCGCGGTTCGTGGCTGCGGTCGGCGAGGCGGGCGACGCGCTCAACCATCATCCGAGTGTGTCGATCGGCAAGGGCTACGTCGACCTCAAGCTGGTCAGCGACGACGCCATCTACCGCGACGGCGAGGGCACCGAACACGTCGTCCAGTGGGTGACCCAGCAGGACATCGACCTCGCGCGGCGGATCACCGAGATCGCCGCCGACCACAAGGTCGACGCGGACCCGGGCGCGGTCAGCATGATCGAGCTCGGCCTCGACACGGCGCGGTCCGCGACCATCGCCCCGGTGTGGGCGGCCCTGCTGACGGGCAAGGCCGAGTCCCAGGGCCACGGTTCCCCCAGCGACGAGATCCGGGACGCCACCGGGCGGGTGCCGAACCTGTGGTTCGGGGACGCCGACGAGACCTCGAATCAGCGGTTCCACGTCGAGGTCTATGTGGCGCCCGAGGTGGCCGAGCAACGGATCGCCGCCGCCGTCGCCGCGGGCGGGACCGTCGTCGACGACAGCGACGCGCCCGCGCTCACGGTGATCGCCGACCAGGACGGCAACCAGGGAATCATCTGCGTCGACGTTTCGGCCGCGAACCGCTGAAGCCCCGCGACTGGCGCCCCCGGCTGCGCGCCACCTCGTTGGGTGGCGTGGCGGTCGGCACCGGCGTCACGAACCGACGAGGTGCTGGCTTGGACGATCGAGGGACAGGTCGCAACAGACGAGTACGGCACGCCGGCGCGGTCCGAGCCGGGCGAGGCACAGGTCCCGAACTCTGACGTGTGTCTCCATGGTGTGGACGGTGCAATGCGAGGCTGCGTTACGTACGCGACGGCGGTGAGGTGTTCGGCGGGCATCGCCCGCGAATATGCCCGGTCGGCGACCGGCTGGCCGCCTTCGCCGAGCGGCGGTGAGCCGAGATGCGGCCCGCAGGCTGCGGTACGCGGCGGCCGGTGCTTCCGAGGTGAGCGCTTGCCGGTCGTCAACGCCTCCACAGTGGTTGATCTTCGCTGAGTCGTGGCGTCAGCACCCCCGAGAGTAGGGACGTGATCGCATCGACGCCGGCCGTCGACCTGAAGGAGAGACTGACGTTGCGGAGCGCGCGACGCGCGGCAGAAGAGCGCACGTGATCTTGCCGAAGGAGGTGCGCAAATACCTGCGGACGCAGCAGCGTGTCCATCCAGCCTTTCCCGGCCGGTCAGACCGCTGAATCACCACCGCGGCGGGGGAGGAGGCTCCCTCCTCGGGGGGAGGTGGCCCGGCGCCACTACGCGAAGACTCACGTCCATGGACGACATCGAAGTTGCTGGCCCGCCCCGATGGGCGCGAATCGCTGGAACGGTCGGCTGGATGGCACCCATCCTCGGTTTCGTGCCCCTGCATCTACCCTGGATCTTCGGGATACCCTTTCTCGCTCACCCGAAGAGCTTCGACGCCTGGTACCACGGCCGCAGCAACGGCACGGAGAGTCTTCCGGACGGCATCTTGGGCATACCCGCCGGAGGGTTCTACCTTGCCGTGCTGATGCTGCTCGCCATTCTCGGGGGCATACTCTCACTGGGCCTCATCAGCCCTTGGGGGCTCGTCTATCCACACTGGATACCACTGCTCGGCGGACGCCGGGTTCCAGCATGGTTCCCGCTTACACCGACCGTGCTCGGCTCCGCTCTGATGATCGGCTACGCACTCACCCTTCCCGTCCAGATTCCCCGTGCCATCGCCGAGGCGAGCCCCGCTGATCCGTTCACGATCACCGGCGCGCTGGTCGGCCTGCCCATCTTCCTGGCGTGGATGGTGGCGCTCCCCCTCGCTGGCTGGTCGTACTTCCGACGTACCCGCCAAGCAACCCTCTGGTGTGAGGGAGGTTTCCTGGGCGATCGATGAAGATGGTGGGTTTTTGTGATTATCGAAGATGCACACGCTGCTCGGCCTGGTTGGTTCGCCACGCTAACAGCCGGCGGTACGCGTCCATGCCGTCCGGCACCCAGGTCCATTCGGTGAGCCGCCGTTCCAACTCCTCGACGGTGAGGAACGCGTGCCAGGCGACCTCCTCGGCCTGTGGGTCGACCGGCAACGCACACCGTATCTCGTAGACAGCGGACCACCATGCGTGCTCGGGGGTCTCGTAGAGGAATTTGAACAGCGGTACGGGCGCGGGCAGCCCCGGCACTCCCAACTCCTCCTCGGCCTCGCGCAGTGCTGCCTCGTCGTACGATTCGCCCGTGCCGACCACGCCGCCGACGAACATGTCGTACAGCGATGGGAAGACGAGCTTCCGTGCGGTGCGGCGGTGCACGAAGACGCGCCCCTGCGCGTCTCGTGCTAGCACGAACACGCAGCGGTGCCGCAATCTGTGGGCGTACGCCTCCTTGCGCGGCGCCTGCCCAACCACCCGGTCGTGCTCGTCCACGATGTCCAGCAATTCGTCCGCCGAGAGCGGCGACTGGTCAGCCATAAGGACATCCAACAGCAGTCGTGCGGCGCGAGGGCCGGTCGGCCCTCCAAGCGTGACGAGCGGTTCGCGGCAAATCAGTGCGGCGACAGTGACGTGCGGCATGCTGAAAGAGTGGTAGGGCAGGAGCTTCCGCCGACGCGGGAAGAGATTGATGAGTGGTTAACCGCCGTGCTGGACGGCACACGCACCCGTGACCAAGCAGACCGGTGGGCCGCTCAATGGCACAGGCCCCCAGCCGATCGCCTGGTCCTTGACGAAGTGGTCTGGTGGGCGCTCGACCTTCTCCATGGAATCGATGCGCCCGACCTGGGCGGTGCCTTTCTGCATGACGACGAGCAGGTGGAGCGTTGGCGGGGGGAGTTTCGCCGCCGCTGTCAGGTGTCGCCGGTTCATGGCTCGGCTTGACCAAACGCGACCGTCATCCTGCCCAGCACCCGTTGTCCGCGGCAGATCAGTGCGTGCCGTGGTTCCGGCCTCCACCTGAGGACAGGCGCGGCCGGTGCGCGCTGTGAGCCTTCGGCTTTGATCGCATCAGATCTGCAATCGCAGACGTCGCCGGTACCGGGCGTCGATGCACCGGGCCGCGCACCTGATCGTATGATCGCGCCGCGCCCGGCCGGTGTGGCGATCAATCGGTGGTCAGTGCGGCGGCCAGAGCGGGCAGGCGGCCGAACGCGCGGGCACCGGCTACGTGGTCGACGTAGTCGCGGGACTCGACGATCTCGCCGTCGCAGACCCGCACGACGAAGATGCACGGCATCGTGAAGGGGCGGCCGTCGACCATGCCGGCGTACCGGAACTCGAAGATCACGACTTCGGGATCGGCCGTCGTGTGCACGTGGTCGTCAACGACGTCGTAGCGCTGGACGCCGGTGGGGCGGGTGCCGGCGGAGAAGTGTTCGCGCAGCGCGGCCCGGCTGCGCAGCGGGGTGTCGCCGAGCGGGTTGAGGGGGTGCCGCACGTCGGTGTGCTCGGCGTAACAGGCGGCCAGTTCGTCGAACTGTGCCACCTCTTCGGCCGTAGTGAGGCCGCCGCGCATGATGCGGCAGACCCCGGCGGCCACGGTGCGGACGGTCTCCTCGGGTGTACGCATGGTCCCTGCCCTTCAGCGAAGTCTGGACTCCGTTTACTGTAGCGAAGTCGGCACTTCGGTTAAAGTGCTCGCATGCGCCAGGATGCACGGGAGAACCGCGAGCGCATCCTCAGCGCCGCCGACCACGTCTTCGGCACGCGTGGCGAGGCCGGCTCGACCGAAGAGGTGGCGCGGCTGGCCGGCGTCGGTATCGCCACCGTGTTCCGGCACTTCCCGACCAAGGAGGCGTTGGTCGAGGCCGCCCTGGTGCGGCACTTCACCGGCCTACTCGACCGCACCCGGGCCGCAGCCAGCGCGCCCGACCCGTCTGCGGCGCTGTCCACGCTGATCCACGAGATGATCCAGAGAGGCGCCAGCAAGCTCACGCTGGCCTCAATGCTGGGCGGCGATGCCCCCCCGGCCATCGTCGCGGTGTCGTCCGAACTCAAGTCGGCGGTCGACACGGCGCTGCGCCGCGCCCAGGCCGCCGGCAGCGTCCGGCCGGACGTCGGTGTCGAGGAGCTCTACTTGCTAATCCGCGGCCTGGCCCAGACCGCCGCAGCGACGCCGGTTCCGGCGGCCGTGCTCGATCGCGCTGTCGAGGTCATCCTGGACGGCTTCGCCATCCGATAATTCCGGCCAGTCCAGACATGAGCACATGCACGCTCATCGGCATGAGCGGATGTTGCGGTGGGTGCGCCGGCTGGTTGCCCGCGGGCGTCGCCCGCCGACGAGCACGAGACCCCCGGGGCAGCGGTCTCACGTCGAGGCCTGTGTAGCGACGGCGCCGACCGCCGTGGGGTCTGGGGCTCGAGCCCCAGGGGGGAATCAGCACCATCTCCTCTCTCGCGCGCGAGAGAGGAGATGGTGCCCCCGGCAGGATTCGAACCTGCGACACACGGTTTAGGAAACCGATGCTCTATCCCCTGAGCTACGAGGGCGCGAGTGAAGAGTGTACCGACTTGGGCGGTCGTGGTTCCCGCATGTCAGCCCCGGGTCTTACATCCGCGGGCCGACTCGCTCTCACCTGCGGATACCTACCATCGACCGCATGACCGCCACCGTCGCGCACCGGGGATCCTCGGCCGCTCTGTCGTGGGTCGCCCTGGCCGCGTACCCCCTTGCTCTCGCTCTTGCCGTTGTCAGCCTCAATGATCCCCTGACCGGCCCGGCGATCGCGCTGCCCGTCGTCGTGCTCGGGTTGCCCGCGATTCTGCTGCCGCGGTGGCCTCTGGTCGGGTTCGTCCTGCTGCTGTTCGGCGTGGTCGGCCTCGCGCCGCTGGGGCCGACCGGGCTCGTCGGCGGTCTCCAGGCAGTGGTGCTCGACGTGGCGGTCGCCTACCTGGCCGCCACCCGGTCGCGGCTGGCCGCCGGTGGCGCGGCGGTGACCGCCCTGGTCGCCCAGGTCGCCGCGGCGGCGCTCTACCTCGACGGCGGCGCTGACTATGTCAATGTCGTGATCGCCCTGCTCCTCGGCGTGGTGGTCGCCTGGCTCGCGGGCACCGCCGTCCGGCAGCGGCGCGACTACAACTCTGCCCTGCTCAGCCGGGCCGCCGCCGAGGCGGTCACCAAGGAGCGCCTCCAGATCGCGCGGGACCTCCATGATCAGGTCGCGCACAGCATCGGCGTGATCGCCATCCAGGCCGGCGTCGGGCGACGGGTGATCGAGACGCAGCCCGAGGAGGCCCGCAAGGCGCTCGACACGATCGAGACCGCCAGCCGGGAGACGCTCGCCGGGCTCCGCCGCACCCTGGTCGCGCTCCGGCGCAGCGACGACGCGCCGGCCGCCACGCCGGGCCTGGCCGAGCTCGGGCAGCTGGTGACCGCCACCGAAGCCGCCGGCGTCCGGGCCGAGGTGCGGATTTCGGGGGAGCAGCGGGCGTTGCCGGCCGACATCGACGTCGCCGCCTACCGGATCATCCAGGAGGCGCTCACCAACGTCGTGCGGCACGCTCAGACCACCAACTGCACGATCATCATCGAGTACGCACTAGACGTACTCACCATCGTCGTAAGCGACGCCGGCCGGGGCGGCACCGACGCGGGCACCGGCTACGGCCTGCCCGGCATGCGCGAGCGGGCCGCCCTCCTCGGCGGCGAGCTGACCGCCGGCCCGCGCGCCGAGGGCGGCTTCGAGGTCCGCGCCGTCCTCCCGATCCCGGCGGACGCGCCATGACGGAACGTATTCGGGTGCTGCTCGCCGACGACCAGCCCCTCGTCCGGGCCGGGCTGCGGGTGTTGATCTCGGATACCCCGGACCTGACCGTGGTCGGGGAGGCCGGCACCGGCGTCCAGGCCGTCCACCTCACCCGGGAACTGGCCCCAGACGTCGTGGTGATGGACATCCGGATGCCGGTCATGGACGGCATCGCCGCCACTCGCATGATCGTCGAAGGCGGCTCGCCCGCCCACGTGATCATGTTGACCACGTTCGACGACGACGACAACGTCTACGGCGCCCTTCGGGCCGGGGCCGGCGGGTTCCTGGTCAAGGACATGGCGCTCGACGACATTCTCGACGCCGTGCGGGTGGTCGCCGCCGGTGACGGGCTGATCGCACCCAGCGTCACCCGCCGACTGATCGCCGAGTTCGCGGGCCGCCCGGCCACGCCGGCGAAGGTCATCCCGGTGGAGGGCATCACCGAGCGTGAGCGGGAGGTGTTGACGCTGGTCGGGCAGGGGCTCTCCAACACGGAGATCGCCGAGCGGCTGGTGATCAGCGTGGCCACGGCGAAGACGCACGTCGCGCGGCTGTTCACGAAGCTGGACGCGCGGGACCGCGTACACCTGGTGATCATGGCTTATGAAATGGGACTTGTGACCACATTCCGGTGACGCGTTATGGTGGATGGGCCGGCCGAGAGGCGCTGCGACGGACCACCGGGTCCGCCACGCTCGGTCAGGCCCTTTGATTCCCAAGGGCGCCTCCTGATCACGGGAGGTGCCTAAATGCACGCCCAGACCGTCAACGGTGTCGAGTTCGCCGTGCGCGACCTCGACCTCGCCACCTTCGGCCGGCACCAGATCCGCTTGGCCGAACACGAGATGCCCGGCCTGATGGCGCTCCGCCGCGAGTTCGCCGACCAGCAGCCGCTGCGCGGCGCCCGGATCGCGGGCTCGCTGCACATGACCGTGCAGACGGCGGTGCTGATCGAGACGCTCGTCGCGCTCGGCGCCGATGTCCGCTGGGTCTCCTGCAACATCTTCTCCACTCAGGATGAAGCGGCGGCCGCGGTCGTCGTCGGTCCTAACGGGACGGTTGACGCACCCGCCGGCACGCCGGTGTTCGCCTGGAAGGGCGAGACGCTGGCCGAGTACTGGTGGTGCACCATGCGACTGTTCGACTTCGGCGACGGGCAGGGCCCGAACCTGATCGTCGACGACGGCGGCGACGCCACGCTGCTGGTGCACAAGGGTGTCGAGTTCGAGGCGGCGGGCATGGTGCCGGCGGCCACAGAGGACGATCACGAGGAGTACCGGCTGATCCTGGAGACCCTCCGGACCAGCATCGCCGAGGACGGCCAGCGGTTCACCCGGATCGCGGCCGGCATGCGCGGCGTCTCCGAGGAGACCACGACCGGCGTAACGCGGCTCTACGAGCTGGCTCGGGCGGGGACCCTGCTGTTCCCGGCCATCAACGTCAACGACTCGGTCACGAAGTCCAAGTTCGACAACAAGTACGGCATCCGCCACTCGCTGACCGACGGCCTCAACCGGGCCACCGACGTGATGCTGGGCGGCAAGCTGGCCGTGGTCTGCGGCTACGGCGACGTCGGCAAGGGCTCGGCGGAGGCGTTGCGGGGCCAGGGCGCCCGCGTCGTCGTCACCGAGATCGACCCGATCTGCGCGCTGCAGGCGGCGATGGACGGCCTGCAGGTCGTGCGACTGGACGACGTGGTCGAGACGGCCGACATCTTCATCACCACGACCGGCGGCGTCGACATCATCAGCGCCGACCACATGGCGCGGATGAAGCACAACGCGATCGTCGGCAACGTCGGGCACTTTGACAACGAGATCGACATGGCCGGTCTGGCCCGCGTACCCGGCGTCGTCAAGACCGAGGTCAAGCCGCAGGTGCACGAGTGGCGCTTCCCGGACGGGCACGCGATCCTGGTGCTCTCCGAGGGCCGGCTGATGAACCTGGGCAACGCGACCGGGCACCCGAGCTTCGTGATGTCGAGCTCGTTCGCCAACCAGGTGCTGGCGCAGCTCGAACTCTGGCAGGGCGAGTACGCCACCGGCGTCTACGTGCTGCCCAAGCACCTCGACGAGAAGGTGGCCCGGCTGCACCTGGACGCGCTCGGCGTGCGGTTGACCGAGCTGTCCAAGAAGCAGGCGGAGTACCTCGGCGTGCACGTCGAGGGTCCCTACAAGCCGGAGCACTACCGGTACTGATCGTCTGCTGTTCGCGGCGGCCCGGGTCCCTTGTGGACCCGGGCCGTTCGCTCCTACTTGGCCGGGCTGATGAGCCGAAGCCAGTCCTGCGCTTCCTGGGCGACCGCGTCGAGCCGGATCTCCGGGCGCATCAACGGATAGACCCGACCGACATTCCACGACCGCTCGTACGGCGGTGGGTCCAGCACGACGATCCGCCGGCCGGCGACGGGCTCGATGTCGACGGGCCGGCCCTCGTTCCAGATCCACTTTCCGCCCGCGTCGACGAGGTTGAACTGGCCGTGGATCGGCCCCGCCGGCTCCAGCGGCCCGTCAGTGGCGGCGGCGACCCAGTCCGGCTGCGGTGGCGTACCCGGGAGGTGGCCGCCGCCGATCAGCAGGTGCGCGAGCAGGGTGTGCAGCTGGAAGTTGTCGCCGACGCCGCTGATGGTGACCTCGAAGACCTTGCCGGAAGCCCGATCGATGACGACGAGCGGCTCGTCGTCGAGCACGAGTAGCAGCCCGAGCAACCACTGTGCCGCGTCGATCCGGTCAGGTGCGACGGATGCCGCCTCGATCAGTCGCTGCCGCTGTGGGAGCGCGGCGCGGCCGGCCTTCTGCTGCAACGGGAGCAGGAGCGCCGGGATCCATTCGTTGACGGTGAACCACGACTGGGTCACCGCCGAGGCCTCGTCCATGTCGAGGTTGCCGGCGGCCGCGACGCGCTCGACGATCGCCTTCGCGGTGGCGCTGTCTGTTGGTTCCGCGGCGTCCGCGTCGGCGAGCTCCGGGAAGCGGGCCGCTTGCTCCAGGCCGACCGCGACCCGTTCCGCCAGCACGTCGAGGGCGGCGGTCGGGTCGGCGCCGGCTTCGACCAGGCCGCCGGCGAGGGCGGCCATGTTTGCGCCGTGGCCGAGCGGGACCCGGGCCAATCCTGGCCGGAGCGCGTGCAGCGCCTCGGTCAGCTGGGCGGGCTCGGCACGGGCGGCTTCTTTGACGATGGCCTTGAACGCCTTCCTCGCGGCGCCCTCGTCGTGCTGGTCGATCGCCTCCGCCAGCGCCGTGCACAGGTCGGCCAGGGATTGCTTGCGGTTCCATCGCATCGGGGAATGGTACGGGTCGGCCGCCCAGCCCTTCCGTCGACGGCCGCGCGCCTCTTGCGGCGGTTGCCGTGCTGCCTGTGCCGTGCTGCCTGTGCCGTGCTGCCTGTGCCGTGCTGCCTGTGCCGTGCTGCCTGTGCCGTGCTGCCTGTGCCGTGCTGCCTGTGCCGTGCTGCCTGTGCCGTGCTGCCTGTGCCGTGCTGCCTGTGCCGTGCTGCCTGTGCCGTGCTGCCTGTGGCGTGCTGCCTGTGCCGTGCTGCCTGTGCCGTGCTGCCCGTGCCGTGCTGCCCGTGCGGCGCCGCCCGCGTCGCGACGGCCTAGCGGCCGTTTTCTGCGATGGCCGCAACTTCCGCGCCGCGATGGCCGCGCCGTCCGTGGGTGATGGTCGCAGCGTTGTCGCCTCTTATGCGCGTGGTCAGCCGGACATCGCGCCGGTGCACCAACTCGAGTCAAACCCTCCCATTGCCGACGCGACGGAGCGCCACACCACGCGTGTCCAAGCCTGGCCGCCGGCAAGGCCGACGATGGTCAGACAGGTGAACCGATTCGGCGCATGGTGATCGTGCTGATGTCCACGCCCTCGGGCTGGTTCAGCGCCCACACAATGCTGGCCGCGACCTGGTCCGCGGTCAGGTAGCCGCCAGGCCGGTCCGCCGGCGGTCCGCCGATCGGCCCGAAGAAGTCCGTCTCCGTGCCGCCGGGCGAAACGAGCGTGACGCCGATCCCCTTCGCGCTCACCAGTTGCCGCGTATTGCCGGCCAAACCGGTTAAGGCCCACTTCGTCGCACCGTAGATGTTGCCCGGCGTGTGCAGCAGGCCCGCGACGCTGCCGACCAGGACGATGCGGCCGCGGGCGGCGGCGAGATGGGGGAGCGCGGCCCGGATCAGCGCCGCCGGGCCGAGGACGTTGGTCAGCACCATGTCGCGCCAGCCGTCGGGGTCGCCGTCGTCGAGGCCGTCGTGGGTGGCGTACCCGGCGTTGGCGACGATGTTGTCCAACCGCCCGAACTTGCCCACCGTGCTGTCCACGGCCGCCTGCACCTCGGCGGGCACCCCGCTGTCGGAGACGAGCGTCAGCGCCTCGGGGTTGTCGTCAGCGAACCGGTTCAGCTTGTCGGCCCGGCGGCCCGTAACCGCGACGCGCTGACCGAGGGCAAGCAGCTGCCGCGCGGTTGCGGCGCCGATGCCCGCGGATCCTCCGGTGATCAGGGTGACTGTCATGCCGCGGACCATATGACCTAGAGCGGGCTCTAGCTCAAGCGCTAACCTCCGGTCATGGCGTACGGCATCGGCGAGGTCGCCGCCCGCACCGGGCTCAGCGTGCACGCTTTGCGGTTCTACGAGCGGGAAGGGCTGTTCGTCGGGCCGATCGTGCGCGACCCGGGCGGCCGGCGGGTTTTCTCGGACGACGACATCGGCTGGGTCGAGCTGTGCGCCCGACTGCGCGAATCGGGGATGCCCCTCGAGGCGATCCGCAAGTACGCGGACCTGGTGCGCGAAGGCGCCGGCAACGAGCCCGAGCGCCTGGCCCTGCTCCGCGCGCACCAGGAACGTATCGAGTCCCAGATGGCGGCGCTGTCGGTCGGCCTGAGCATGATCAGCTACAAGGTCCGCGTATACGAGAAGCGCCTGGCCGAGGGCACCGCAGCCGACCTGTGGTCCGGAAGCAGGGAGCCTTCGGGCGATTGACCCCGAAAACGCCTGATCCGGCGGTACGTTGACCGCATGGCCGAAGGCTCCGACCGCCCCTCGAAGTCGAAAGCCGCGGTGCCGACGCCCGCCGAGGTCCGTCGCGCGTACCGGGAGGAGCTCGAACCGCAGGACCGCTCTGTCCTGTGGTCGTGGTTGGGTTTCTCGGTGACGTTCGGCGCTGTCCGCGCGATCACCTACAGCATCCGTCAGGGCGGCACCCGCTTCCACAACCTCAGCGTCGGTGGTGTCCATTTCCACCACTACATGTGGGGAATCGGCATGGTCAGCGCCGTAGGCGCCCTGGCGGTAGCCGGCTGCGAACGCAAACGCCGCCACCCATTGACCGGCGTCGTCTATGGGTCGGGGTTGGCATTGATCGTCGACGAGTTCGCCCTCCTGTTGGATTTGAAGGACGTCTACTGGGCGAAACAGGGCCGCCTCTCGGTCGATCTGGGGGTGGGGATGGTCGCCCTGGGTGGAACCGCCCTGAGCAGCCGCGCCATCCTGTCGCGCCTGGCCCGCGACCGCGGCCTGACCCGCCGACGTCCCTCAACCGGTTAAGACCGCCGCCTGAGTCTCTTCAGCTGTAGTGGTCAGGCCGCAAGCGCCGCGCGTTGGCGTGCCGTCTCCGAGCATTAACCGGTTGAGGCCCGCTCAAGCGTGGGTCACGCTGATTTGGTGCGGGTGACATTCGAGCGGCTGGAAGACCATACCTGGGGCTCGATCCTGATCGAGCGCGACGACGGCGTCGTCTACCGGATGAACGCTGGGCCCATCACCGCCGAGGTCCCGCACGACCTGGTCCACTTCACGGTCGAAGACGCCATGCGCATCGCCGATGGGATCTGGGGCGCGATCGCCGGCGGGGTCGTGTTCAAGAGCATGACCCACCAGTCCGGCCGACGCCCGCCGCACGCGGCGGAACGGTCGGCGATGCTCATCCGCGAGTACCGGGATCGCATCCAGCGGGCCGAGCTCATCGGCGGCTTCGTCGAGGCCGCCGCGGCCGAGCCGACCACCAACCTGAACAAGCTGACGGCGCAGTGGTTCGCGACCCGCCCAGAGGACGCCCCGCCCCTTGAAGCAACGCGCGCCGCGGTCGCGGCTCTCCATCTCGCGGAGAAACGCTGGCGTGCCGTCCCGATCGGCGGGGCGCTGTCCCTCGACTGGCCAGCCCACCGAAGCGTCCGACCGCGCCGGGTCGGCAAGCGCTAAGGCGCCGCGCGGGCCTTGGTTGGCCACTGCAGCGTCCGAGCGCGTCGCGAAGTGCTGCAGCGTTTCGCGCAGGCCAGCGATTGGCCGGCTCACCGAAGCGTCCGAGCGCGCCGCGTCGCCAAGTGCTGGGCGCCGCGCGTGCCTCGGTTGGCCACTGCAGCGTCCGAGCGCGCCGCGTCGCGAAATGCTGAAGCGCTTCGCGCAGGCCGGCGATTGGCCGGCGCGCCGCAGGATCCGACCGCGCCTTCCTTCCGAAGTGATGGCGCCGCGCTTGGGTCGCCGCCTGGCCGGCGCATCGCAGCGCCCGAGCGTGCCGCGTTGCCAAGCGGTGGGGCGTCGCGCGTTGGCCCGCGATTGGCCGGCGCATCGCGCGTCTGAGCGCGTCGCGTCGCGAAGTGGTGAGGTAACTCGCGCGGACCGGCGATTGGCCGGTGCGCCGCAGGATCCGACCGCGCCCTCCTTCCGAAGTGATGGCGCCGCGTTTGGGTCGGCGCCTGGCCGCCGCATCGCAGCGCGCGAGCGTGCCGCGTTGCCAAGCGTTGGGGCGTCGCGCGTTGGCTTGCGATTGGCGGGCACATCGCATTGTCCGAGGGCGCCGTTTCGCGAAGCGGTGGGATGCCGCGTCGGCTCTCGACTGGAGGGTACTGGCAACGTGAGACTGCGCCGCGCGTTGTCGAGCGCTCGATCCGTCCGCCATGGCGGCGCTTGGTCTAGCTCAATCACAAATCCCTCAGAAGCCTCGGGATTCGCTAAAGAGGGCGTACCGGTCTGGTGGAGCTAGGCTCCAGAGAGCGGCTAACGGGGGCGCGCCGCGGCGCGTCTGGGATTGGAGGCGCGGGGGACATGGTGTCGGCCACTACTGCAGGGACGATCGACGTCGGCGGGGATCTGACGGTTAACCGGTTCGGGTTTGGAGCTATGCGGATCACCGGGCCGGGGATCTGGGGCCCGCCTGCGAACAGGGATGATGCCATCGCCGTGTTGCGGCGGGCCGTTGAGGAAGACATCAACTTCATTGACACGGCGGACTCGTACGGGCCCAACGTCAGTGAAGAGCTGATTGCTGAAGCGCTTTACCCGTACCCGGACAACCTGGTTATCGCCACCAAGGCCGGCATGTACCGCACCGGTCCAGACGATGGCGAGCCGGACGGGTTCTGGCCCAAGGACGGGCGGCCCGAGCACATCGTCGAGGCGTGCGAGGCCTCCATGCGGCGGTTGCGGCTCGAGCAGATCCCGCTGTTCCAGTTCCACAAACCCGATCCGAAGGTCCCGTTCGAGGAAAGCATGCGCGGCGTCGTGCAGCTCAAGGAGCAGGGCAAGGTGCAGCACGTCGGACTGTCCAATGTGAGCGAGGAGCAGATCCGCGTCGCCCAGCAGATGGTGCCGATCGTGTCGATCCAGAACCGCTACAACGTCGACGACCGGTCGTCCGAGACCATCGTGGACCTGTGCGAGCAGGAGCAGATGGTGTTCATCCCTTGGGCGCCGATCCAGGGCACGGACAACCCGACGATCCAAGAGATCGCCGACCGCCATTCGGCCTCGCCGCGCCAGGTCGCGCTGGCCTGGCTGCTTGCCCGATCGCCGGCAATGCTCCCGATCGCCGGCACCAGCGACCCGGCCCACCTGGACGACAACTTGGCCGCAGTCGACCTCAACCTGACGTCGGCTGAAGTCGCCGTCCTGACCCGGCTCGGCGGCTGAGGGCCGCTATCGAGTTTTGCGCCCACTCGCGCGCGCCGATCGCATGTCGTTGACCACGGCGCGTGCGTGCTGACCGATTTTCGGTGCTCCGCGCGGGCAGCGCGGCCTGGGCCGGGTACGCCGGGCTTGACCGCGGTGCGTGTGGTCTGGGCCGGGTGGCCCGGCTGACCGAGGTGCGTGCGGTCTGGGCTGGGTCGCCCGGCTTAACTATCGCGGAACGGCAGCTGGCCCAAATTCAGCTGCATCCGCTCGAGTGGTCGGGCGTCACACTCTGCCTTCCAGCGATCGCAGATCGGCCTCTACCAACTCGCGGTCGTCGTCGTCCGGGATGTCCGTCAGGCAGGAGCGCGCCTGTTGTAGGAAGCCCGCCGCGGCTGGGTCGTTGGACAGGGATGCGGCGCGGGCCAGGGCTTCGTAGGCGTACGCCAGGTCGAAGCCGCCGATTCCGTTCTCTTCGCACAGGTGCAGGCAGCGTCGGGCGTGGTGGTTGGCCGGTTCAGCTCGCCCGAGCACGGCATAGACGCGGGAGCACTGCCATTCACCGCGGACCAGGTTGACCGGTTCACCGGCCTGGCCCCAGTGGTGTCGGCTGGCGTGGGCCATGTGCAGCATCGTGTCGTCGTCAGTCTGGGTGCGGTCGGCACGCTCCAGGAGGTCCCAGACGCGGTTGAAGAGGTTCGCGGCGAGAGCGCGTTCGTCGTCGGAATCCAGGATCATTTGGACACCTTATGCGCGGAGCTAGAGTCCAGAACACGAAGAGGCATCGGATTGGAGTGTCTGGACCATGCCCAACGCCAGCTCCGCGGGGACGATCGACGTCGGTGGGGATCTCACCGTCAACCGGTTCGGGTTCGGCGCCATGCGCGTCACCGGGCCGGGCATCTGGGGGCCGCCGGCCGACAAGAAACAAGCCATCGCGGTGCTGCGCCGCGTGGTCGACGCGGGCATCAACTTCATCGACACGGCGGACTCGTACGGGCCGAACGTGAGCGAGGAGCTGATTGCTGAAGCGCTTCACCCGTACCCGGATGATCTGGTCATCGCTACCAAGGGTGGCCTGCTCCGACCCGAGCCGTTTGTGCCCTGGCCGGCCGACGGGCGCCCCGAGCACCTGCGCGAGGTGTGCGAGGGCTCGCTGCGCCGGCTCAAGCTCGACCAGATCCCGCTCTACCAGTTCCACCGGCCCGATCCGAACGTGCCATTGGAAGACTCGATCGCTGAACTGGTCAAGCTCAAGGACGAGGGCAAGATCCGGCATATCGGTCTGTCGAACGTCAGCGAGGAGCAGATCCGCGCCGCGCAGCGGTTGACACCGATCGTCTCGATCCAGAACCGCTACAACGTCGATGACCGGTTCTCGGAGAGCATCGTCGACCTGTGCGAGCAGGAGTCGATGGTGTTCCTGCCCTGGGCGCCCATCCAGGACCTCGACAAGAACCCGACGGTCCACGAGATCGCCGAGCGGCATTCCGCGTCGGCACGTCAGGTCGTGCTCGCCTGGCTCCTCGGCCGGTCGCCGGCGATGCTGCCGATTCCGGGTACGGGCGACCTCGGCCACCTCGACGAGAACCTGGCCGCCCTCGACCTGAAGTTGTCGCAGGCCGAGATCGCCAGCCTCACCCGAGTCTGACCCGCCACGATCCGGGGGTGTTCCCGTAATCGGCGGGCACACCCCCGGAGCGGATCAGGTTTCGATGATCTCCACCGCCACCCTGGCGACCGAGCCGACGTCGAGACCCTCCGCCCGCCGGACCGCGCGCTTCAACGGCAACACGTAACACCCACTCGCGCTGTCAGGAAAGACCGACGTCCGCCAACCGCTGCCACCGATCGACACGCGGACCCGCACGGAGCCGAACCCACGGCGGACGCCCGCGGTGCGGTCGCGGATCTCGGCGGACGCCTCGGCCGGCACCGTCACGAACACCCAGCTGTCGTCACGCCGGGCGTCCCACTCCCACAGCTCCGCGTCGAAAGCGAACCGCACCTCAGGACTCCGCACGGCGTTCGCGGGCCCGGCGCTTGCCCTCGTGCATCGCCACCACGCGGGCGATCGGAATCGTGTGGCCCTCTTCGACGAGACTCGGATCCAGCCGTTGCGGCGCAGGCATCAACGAGGCCCACGGATCCGAAGAACCCAGCGCCGCCGCGGCCGTGTGAACCGTGTAATCACCAGGCGTCGCCGACTCCAACGCGTCCCACGGCAAGGGGAACGAGACGGGCACGCCAGGCCGCAACCGCGGCGAGTACGCCGACACCACCGTCGCCCCACCTGCCCGCGTCGAGTCCAGGAAGACCTTGCCCTCGCGCTGTTCGACGATGAACGCGGTGGTCGCCAGCGCCGGGTCGAGGCGCTCGGCCCGCGCCGCGATCGCCCGTGTCGCCGCCGCCACGTCGTCGTGGGCCTGACCAGACGCCAAGGGTACGAACACGTGCGCGCCCTTGGCCCCGCTGGTCTTGGCGGCACCGGCCATCCCGCACGCCGTCAGCACCTCGCGCACCAGCAACGCCGCCTGGGCCGCCAGCCGGAACGGGCCGCCCTCGGGCGGGTCGAGGTCGAGGATCAGGTGGGTCGGATGTGCCCAGTCCTGGCTCACCGAAAGGCCCGGGTGGTATTCGACCGCCCGCTGGTTGGCGAACCAGATCAGCGTGCGGCGGTCGTTGCAGAGCGCGTAGCTGACCATCCGCCGCGACCGGTCGGCCCACACATCGGCCCGGGCAACCCATTCCGGCGTGTACTTGGGCAGGTTCTTCTGCATGAACGGCGGCTGGCCGGGCCGCACGCGCATCACCGACAGCGGTCGGTCGCGCAGCGCGGGCACCATCCGCTCGTGCACCGCGTCGAGGTAGTCCACGAGGTCGCGTTTGGTGGCGCCGACGCCGTCGAACAGCTCCTGGTCGAGGTTGGTCAGCGGCACCCCGTCGCGCTCTTCACCAGCCATGCGCCCTATGTTTTCACGATCGCCCGCCAGCTTGAACGGTTCAGTCCGGCGGCGGTGAGTGCAGCAGCCAGCGCAGGACGAGCCCGGCGGCGTACGCGAGGCCGAAGGTGAAGAGTTGCCACACGGCATCGTGACCCCGCCAGCTCAGCACACCCATGTCGCCGGCGATGAAACCGACGAACAGGAAGTACGCGATCACCGCGAGGCCCAAGCTGTAGCGCCAGTCCGGGATGACCGCCGCGCCCGCGATGGTCGCGATCGCGAGGCCGGCCAGGCCGAGAGGCACGGGCGCCGAAGCCAGCATGATTGTGAGTACGACGGCCGCGACAGAGCCGATTCCCAGCTCGATGCCGGGGGTCACCCTGGGGGTCGCCGGGTGCCGAGTTGTTGCCATGCGCCCAGCTCAGCGCGGGCGTAAGCGCAGATCCACGATCTTGACATCCTCGCTACGGCGCCCCGGCGGCTTTTGACGCGCTCCTGATCTGTGCCCGGCTTCACAGAATAAAACTTTTCGTGTTGTGCAAGATCCACGCGTACCATCAGGTGGTGAGCTCCGCACCCGCCCTCGGCCGACGCGACCGGAAGAAGCTGGCCACCCGCGCCGCGCTGGCTGCCGCCGCCCTCCGGTTGGTGGCCGAGCACGGGCTCGAAAACGTCACGGTCGAGCAGATCAGCGAGGCGTGCGACGTCTCGTCGCGGACCTTCTTCAACTACTTCGCCAGCAAGGACGAGGCAGTTCTCGCCGACGAGGCCGAGATCGGCCGCACCCTGGACCTGTTCCGGTCACTTCCGCCGCACATCGGGCTCTTCGAGGCCCTGCGGCTCGCGTTCGTCCCGGTGATCCATCAGATGGAGGACCACCGCGAGGCGCTCGGCCTGCGGATGCGGGTGGTCGCGGAGAACCCGACGCTCCTGCCCCGGCTGCTGGCCACGAGCGTCGAGTCGGAGCAGGCGGTCGCCATGGCCGTCGCCGACCGGCTCGGCCTGCCCCACGACCACGCCTTCCCGTCCGTCGCGGCCGCCGTCACCGGCGCCGCGTTCCGGGTCGCCTTCATGCGCTGGGCGAGCGACGATCCCGGCGCCCACCCCACCACCCTCGCCAAGCTCGTCGACGAGGCGTTCGACATGGTCGCCAGCGGCCTGGCCGAGCCACCACCACATCCCTCCACTAAGGACACTTGATGACCGACGTCACCACCTCGTCCGAACCGATCCCGGCCGAGCCGCCCAGCGCAGACGGCACACCCGCGCGGATGTCCCGCCGCGAGGTGCTGCAAGCCTTGTCCGGACTGATGGTCGGGCTGTTCGTGTCGATCCTCGCGTCGACCATCGTCGGCAACGCGCTGCCGCGCATCATCGCCGACCTCGACGGCAGCCAGTCCGTCTACACCTGGATCGTCACCACCGAGCTGCTCGCGATGACCGCCACCGTGCCGCTGTGGGGCAAGATGGCCGACCTCTACAGCCGCAAGCTCCTGATCCAGTTGTCGCTGCTGCTGTTCGTCGCCGGATCGCTGATCGCCGGCTTCACGCCCAACGTCGAGGTGCTGATCGTCAGCCGCGTCGTGCAGGGCATCGGCGCGGGCGGCATGACCGCGCTGGCGATGATCGTGATGGCGGCGATGATCCCGCCGCGTGAGCTTGGCCGCTACTCCGGCATCTTCGGCGCTGTCTTCGGCGTCGGCACGATCGCCGGGCCGCTGATCGGCGGCGTGCTGGTCGACACGAGCTGGCTGGGCTGGCGCTGGTGCTTCCTGTTGGGCGTGCCGTTCACCCTGCTGTCCATCTTCCTGCTGCAGAAGACACTGCACCTTCCCGTCGTACGCCGGGAAGTGAAGATTGACTGGCTCGGTGCTCTGCTGATCACCGCGGGTGTGTCCACTTTGCTCATCTGGTCGACGCTGGCCGGCAGCAAGTTCGAGTGGGCCTCGTGGCAGACCGCCGCGCTCGTGGTCGGCGGCCTGGTGATCCTGGCGCTGGCGGTGTTCGTCGAGTCGCGGGCCGCGGAGCCCATCATCCCGCTCACCATCTTCCGCAACCGCACCGTCTCACTCACCACTGTGGCCTCTGTCCTCGTAGGCGTGGCCATGTTCGGTGGGACGGTCTTCCTGGCGCAGTACTTCCAGGTTTCCCTTGGCAAGTCGCCGACGGTCGCCGGTCTGATGAGCCTGCCGCTGATCTTCGGCCTGCTGGTCTCGTCGACCGTCGCCGGTCAGCTCATCACCAAGACCGGCAGGTGGAAGGGCTACCTCGTTGGTGGCGCGCTGACTATGACGGTCGGCATGCTGCTGCTCGGCACAATCGGCGCGGACACGAGCGTCGTGCTCATCTCGGTCTACATGGCCGTGCTCGGCGTCGGCGTCGGCATGCTCATGCAGAACCTGGTGCTGGCCGCGCAGAACGACGTGCCGGCCAACGAGCTCGGCGCGGCCACGTCGGTGCTGACGTTCTTCCGCAGCATGGGCGGCGCGATCGGGGTGAGCGCCCTGGGCGCGGTGCTGGCCAACAAGGTGACCAGCGGGCTGACCGAGAAGCTGGGCGTCGCCGCGGGTGGCGGCTCGGGCACCGCGGAGGTCCCGGATCTGGCGGACGTTCCTGAACCGGTTCGCCAGATCATCGCCGACGTGTACGGGTCGGCCACCGCGGAACTGTTCCTGATCGGCGCGCCGATCGCGTTCCTCGCCGTGATCGCGGTGATCTTCATCAAGGAGAAGCCGCTGTCCACATTGAGCGGTGACGAGCGGCTGGCGCAGGAGACGGCTGCTATCCACTGAGTTCGCTGCGGAAAGGCCCTTGTCGCGGCGCGACAGGGGCCTTTCGCATATTCTTGCCTGAGGGAAACTTTCTCTCTCTTGGGGGCGCCGGATGCTGTTGACGGTGGTGGCCGACTACGGGGTGGGTGATCTTGCCTTCGCCGAGGTACGGCAACGCTTCGCGAGCCTCCTCCCCGAGGCGGACGTGTTCGCGATCCCGGTGCCGCCGTTCGACACGGTCAGCGCCGGCTTCTGCGTGGCGCAGCTGGCGTTCGGCGCGGGCCCGGCGGACCGGATCCTCTACGCCAACGTGGCGCCGCGGGCAGACGAGGACGCGCCGCGCGAGTCCAACGCAGGCGAGCGCCTCCTGGCCGCCCGGCTGCCGTCCGGCGTGCTGATCGTCGGCGTGGCCGCCGGCGCGAGCCTGTCGTTCGTGGCCGACGAACGCGTGGTCTTCCGCGCGGTCGACGTGCCGGCCGAGGGGTCACAGTTCCGGTCGCGCGACCTGTTCCCCGACGCGGTGGCGCGGTTGGTGCGCGGTGACGATTCGCTGCTCAGGGAAGTGGTCGCGGTCGGGGCCGCGCCACAGCGCAGCGTTGCCTATGTGGATGGCTACGGCAACATCAAGACCAGCTGGTACGAGGCGCCCGCCCCACCCGGCAGCCGGGTCCGGGTCCGCATCGGCTCCGCGGAGGCCGAGGCGGTGGTGGCGGACGGCGTGTTCACCGTGCCGGCGGGGGAGTTGTCGTTCGCGCCCGGCAGCTCCGGTTGGCCACGTGGGGGTGGGGGCGGTGACCGCACCAGCTACGAACTCTTCGCCCGCGGCGGCAGTGCGGCCGAGATCTTCGGAAACCCCGCGGCCGGAACTGCCGTCGAGGTGAGGGCGGCCGGATAGCTTCGCGCGGTCCGTGTGGCAGAGGCCGTGTCCGGGTCCGCCGTCGTGGTGTGGGCGGCCGGATAGCTCCGCGTGGTGCGCGTGGCGAAGCCGTGTTCGGGACCGCCGTCGAGGTAGGGGCGGCCGGATAGCTTCGCGCGGTGCGTGTGGCGGAGTCCTGTCCGGGTTCGCCGTCGAGGTGTGTGCGGCCGGATGGCTCGCGCTTGACCGGTTCAGTGCGGGCCGGCCAGCCCGTGCAGCAGCAGGTCGGTGAGGGCGTCGACGACGGCGTCTGGGTCGGTGGGTGGTTGCGCGTAGTTCAGGGTGCCCAGGAGCGCGGCCATGGCGGCGGCGATCAGTTCCGGATCGCCGGGGAGGCGATGGCCGCGCTCCCGTAGGTGCTCCAGGTGCTCGCGCAGCGTGGTGGACCGGTTCACCAGGTCCAGCCAGGCCCGGCCGGAGGCCGGGTCCTCCGCGACCATCGACTGGAACAGCGCCACCGTCACCGGCCGGTGTTCGGTCATCACCGTCCAGGCGATGGCCAGATGCTCACGGAGTTGGGCCCGGTCCGTCAGGTCGTGGTCGCGGGGATGGTCTCGGTCGACCCGCTGGTCGGCGGCGCTGTCCAGGTCGGCCAGCAGCGCCTGCAGCAGCTCCTCCTTGCTGGCGAAATGCTCGTAGAACGAACCGGTTGCCCGACCGGCCGCCGCGGTGATGTCGGTGATCTTCGTGTTGAGGTAGCCGCGCTCCGCGAACAGCGTGCGCGCCGCGTCGAGCAGCGCCGCGCGCGTCTGCGCAGCCCGCTCCTTCCGCGCCCCACCCGCCATGGCGGCCAGACTACGGCGTCAGCACCCACCGGGCCGCGTCGGCGACGACGTAGCCGTTCGTGTTCTCCGTGCGAACCAGGAGGCTGCCACCGGTGCCCGCGGCGAA
This sequence comes from Asanoa sp. WMMD1127, assembly GCF_029626225.1. Classification (NCBI taxonomy): domain Bacteria; kingdom Bacillati; phylum Actinomycetota; class Actinomycetes; order Micromonosporales; family Micromonosporaceae; genus Asanoa; species Asanoa sp. WMMD1127. The sequence goes on along the minus strand of NZ_JARUBP010000001.1, from coordinate 1,149,859 downwards.
CGAGTAGGCGCCCACCGGCACCCATTGCCCGCCGCTGCCACGCTGGTCGACCGTCCGGGTGGTCAGGCCGCCGGCGTGGACGATGTCGATCGGCACGTTGCTGGCCCGGTTCGGGTCCGCCGTCCACCGCAGGTAGACCGTGTAGGTGCCGGCCGACGGCAGCGTGGGCCGGAAGCGTAACCGGTTAACCCCCTTGGCCGTGTTGCCGTCGTGCTCGTAGTCGCGGCCCCAGTAGCCGCCGATCGACGTGCTCGACACCCACGTGCCTGCCCGGGTCACCGAAGCGTCGTGGCTGTCGACGATCACCTCGCCCGCGGCGGGCGGCGGCGGCCACTGCAGCAGCTGACCGTCGGCGAGCAAGCGGGCACGCAGGTTCGCGTACGCCACCTGTTGCACCGACGAAGAAGCACTCAGGGCCAGGATCGCCGCGGTCGCCGCCGATTGGCCGAGGATCATGAAGACCGGTTCCATCCGGATCGAGCCGTACGCGATGTGGCTGGCCGCCAGGCACACCGGCACGAGGAGGTTCGCGCACTGTGACTCGACCGGCACGATCGAGCGGTAGCTGATGCCGTAGGGGCCCGGCACCCCGATCTGGACGTCGCCCTCGTTCTTAACCACGCCGTTGACGACGACGCGCTGGCAGTTGTGGGAGTCCATTGTGTAACTCGCCAGCCCGACCGGATCCGGCACCGCCTCCTGGCCGCGGCAGTTGCGCTCGGTCATCACGTGCGCCGACACCATTCGCCGGGCCTCGCGGACGTAGAGCTGCGGCGGCCAGCCACCCGTGGTGGTGAACTCGTCGGCCGCCAGACCCCAGGCCGCCGTCGCGGTGCGGATCGAGGCGGGCAGCCGGGGATCGTTGGCCAGGAACCACATCAGGCCCTGCTGGTACGCACGGTGCTCGGCGGCGATGCTGTCGCGCGCGGCGTACGACGCGGTCGGGTAAGCGTAGTTGGCCCCGATGAAGTCGGTCGAGAACGCGCCGTTGTTGTTGGAGTCGGTCTTCCCGTTGCCGACGCCGTGCGTGGTGAAGAACGGTCCGTTCCAGCCGGCCTGCACGTAGCGCAGCAGAAGCTCGTAGCGAATCGGGTCGTAGCCCGCGGGTTTCGGGAACGGGATGCGGGACGCCGCCTGGGTCAGGCACATGCGGTAGTTGTATGCCTGGATCAGGTTGTCCCCGGTGCCGGCCGGCGCGACCGGCGTCGCCGAAATGCCCGGGAGCAGGCCGGACGACGGGTTCCCGGCCACCGCGTACGGCGAGACCGCGAAGTTGAACTGGTGTCCACTTCGGAGCTGGACGCCGTTGATGGTCTCGCCGTAGGTGGCGTTGCTCTCCCGGCCGACGGTCCAGGCGACGCCGGCGCGGTGCATCAGGTCGCCCTCGTAGGACGCGTCGACGAACATCGCGCCCCGGTATGCCTGCCCGTTGTCGCCGGCGACCTCGACCAACCGGTTGCCGGACTTGGTGACCGAGGCCAGCCGCACGCCGAGGTAAACCGGTACACCGGCCTCGGCCAGCATCTCGTCGAACACCGTGCGGGCGACGTGCGGCTCGAAGGTGAACCGGGCCGGCGAGGTCGGCGTGACGGGCGTACCCGCGTATTTCCCGTGGATCCGTCGATAGAACTCGCCCGCGATGCCCTTGATGGACGCGGCAGTGCCGCTGTCGGTCTGGCCCAGCCCGCCGGTGGTCAGCCCGCCCAGGTGGGTCGACGGCTCCAGGACGAGGGCGGTGCGGCCCATGCGGCGGGCCTGGATCGCGGCCACCAACCCGCCCGAGGTGGCACCGTAGACGACGAGGTCGGCGGACACCACCGCCGCGGCGAGCGCGGCCGGAGCAAAACCGGTTAAGCCACTGACGGCGATGGCTGCGCCGCCAACGCGCAGCAGGGTACGACGAGAAACGGACGGCACGAGGCTCTCCTCCCGATCGGGGTGGGAGCGCGCCGCCGCTCCTGGTTAATCGATGACTCTAACGCCGTGCAGGCGCCTTCTCCACTACGACGGTCGTCGATTTGATGACGGCCGTCGCGACGGAACCGACGCGCAGGTCGAGCTCGTCGACCGCTTCGCGGCTCATCAGCGAGACGATCCGGAACGGGCCGGCCTGGATGTCGACCTGGGCCATCACCGCGTCCTTGACCACGGCGGTGACGATGCCGCGGAGCCGGTTGCGGGCCGAGGTGTCGCCGCCTTCGGCCTGCTCGTGCTGGGCCCGCGCGAAGGCGGCGAGGTCGGTTCCGTCGATCAGCCGATGCCCGTGCTCGTCGCGGCCCGCGGGCAGCTTGCCGGCGTCGATCCACCGGCGCACCGTGTCGGGGCTGACGCCGAGCAACTCGGCCGCCTCGCTGATTCGAAACCGCACCACCCCGTCACCTTAGGGCTTATCCGGTTCATCATGGCGGCGCTCCGCCGGGACCGGACGTCGTCCCGCCCCGGCGAAGAACCGCCCTGACCGGTTAAGCTCCCAAGGGCGGCCCCGATTCGCTCAGCTCGCCACCGTCGAGCCGCAACCAGCGTGTGATGCCCAGGCCGCGCAGGAACGGCAGGTCGTGGCTGGCCACCACCAGAGCGCCCTGGTACGCGGCCAGCGCCTCACCCAGCTGTCGTACGCTGGCCAGGTCGAGGTTGTTGGTCGGCTCGTCCAGCAGCAGCAACTGCGGCGCGGGCTCGGCCAGCATCAGCGCCGCCAGCGTGGCCCGGAACCGCTCGCCGCCCGACAACGTGCCGACCGGCCGCTCGGCCCGCGCGCCGCGGAACAGGAACCGGGCCAGCCGCGCCCGGATCGCGTTCTCACCTGCCGCCGGCGCGAGCCGATGCACATTGGCCACGATCGACAGTTCGTCATCGAGTACGTCGAGTCGTTGCGGCAACAGCCGCACCGGCACCGCGACGTCGACCTCACCGGATGACACCGGCAGCCGGCCGGCGAGCGCCGCGAGGAGGGTGGTCTTGCCAGAGCCGTTGACACCGAGCAGCGCGATCCGCTCAGGTCCGTAGACGTCGAAGCTGATGCTCGACGCCCGCGGGAACCGCGCGTCTCGCACCGCCACCGAAGGTGCGCCCCGGGTCGCCCACGAAGGGGCCGACGTGCGGAGCACGGCTTCGCGGACCGTGAGGACCCGCCGGGCCGGCGGCACGGCGGTTGCCGGCAGGTCGACGCGGATCGTCGCGTCGTCGCGGACCGCCTCCTCGGCCGAGGCCAGCCGCTCCTGTGCGTCCGCGAGCCGTTCCTCGTGCAGGCCGCGGTGCTTTCCCGCCGACACCTGCGCCTGCCGCCGGCGCTGGGCCATGATGGCCTTCGGCTCGCGTTTGGTGTCCCACATCTTCTGGCCGTAGCGGATCCGGCGGGCGAGCTTGACGTGTGCGTCGTCGAGCTCGCGCCGTTGGCGGCGCAGGTCGCCCTCGGCCGCCCGGACCGCCCGTTGCGCGGCCTCCTGCTCGACCGCGAGCGCGGCTTCGTACTCGCTGAACGTGCCGCCGAACAGCCGCATCGTGCCGTCGCGGAGTTCGGCTATCTGGTCGACGAGTTCGAGCAGCTCGCGGTCGTGGGTGACGAGCAGGAGGACGCCGGTCCAGGCGGTGACCATCGCATAGAGCCGCTCCCGCGCGGCGCGGTCGAGGTTGTTGGTGGGTTCGTCGAGCACGAGTACGCGCGGCCGGCGCAGCAGTTGCCCGGCCAGCCCGAGCAGAACCGCTTCACCACCGGAGAGCGCGCCGACCGGACGGTCGAGGTCGATGTGGCCGAGGCCGAGCCGGTCGAGCGTCTCCCGGGCGCGGTCGTCGACGTCCCAGTCGTCGCCGATCGTCGCCCAGAGGCTCGGGTCGGTGTCGCCGCGTTCGACGGCGGCCAAGGCGCGCCGGGTCGCCGCGACGCCGAGCACGTCGTCGACCGGGCGGGTGGCGTCGAGCGTCAGGTCCTGGGGCAGGTAGCCGAGCGGGCCCTCGACGCGTACGGTGCCGCGGGTCGGGCTGATCGTGCCGGTGACCAGGCGTAACAGGGTGGATTTGCCGGAGCCGTTGGCGCCGATCAGCGCGGTGCGGCCCGGGTTGACGACCAGGTCGAGTCCGTCGAACACGGGCTCGCCGTCCGGCCAGGCGAAGGTGAGGTCGGAGAGCAGGATGGCAGAAGACATAGCGGTCCTCCAGGGTTGTCGGAAAGCGTCGACAACCTCAGATCCGCATCGGCCTGCCCCTCTCAGCGCGTGGGTGATCGAGGGTACCGCGACTCAACCGGTCAACCCAACGGTTTATCCAGTGGGTCCGATGTAGACGGCGCGGAGGCGGAGCGGGGTACGCCGCTCGTACTCCTCCATCGCGTGCGCCAGCCAGCCGGCGATGCGCGCGATCGCGAAGATCGCCTCCCCGGCGCCGGTGGGCAGCCCGGCCGCCCGGGTCAGGGTGGCGAGCGCGAAGTCGATGTTGGGTTCCGGCAGGCGGCGGCGGCGGGCCGCGTCGAGCAGCGCGTCGGCCTTGGCGAGCACAGGGTGGTCCGGTGCGAGGGCGCTGATCCGGTTCAGCAGCGCGCCGGCACGGCCGTCGCCGGACTTGTAGACGGCATGGCCGAAGCCGGGAATCCGCTCGCCCCGGCGCAGCCGCAAGCCGATGGCCGCGTCGGCGTCCGCCGGGTCCGCGATCGCGTCGAGGAGCGCCTCGGCGCCGAGCGAGGCGCCGCCGTGCAGTGCGCCGCTCACGGTCGCGAGCCCGGTCGCGACCACCGCGTAAGGATCCGCACGCACCGAGGCCGCCACCCGCGCCGCCAACGTCGACGCCGCGAGCTCATGGTCAGCCAACAGCACCAATGCGGCCCGCACACCGTCGATGAACCGGTTCTCCGCCCCCAACCGCCATCCCAGCCGGGCCGCGATGCTGCCATCCGCCGGCCCGTCGCCCAGCGGCCCAGGTCCGCCGGTCCCGCTGCCGACCGCAAGGCGAAGGTTGCTCCCGCGAGCGCTGCTCTCGTTGTGAGCGCCGCTCTCATCCCCCAGCCGCGGTGGCAGGCAGTCGACGATGCCGGCGACCAGGGTGTGGCCGACGGCGACGACCGCGGACGGGTCGAGGTTTCCGCGTAGCGGGTCCGTGGCCGCCAGCGCCGGCACGATCGCTTGGATGCGGTCGAGGAGGAGGACGTTCGGCGGCAGTGCGGCGCTCGCCGCCCGCCCGGCCCGCAACGCCGCCTCACTCGCCCGCCACGCCTGCGGACCGGCCGCGAAGTCCCCGGTCCACAACCCCTCGGCCACCGCTTCGAAGGACGCCGACGCGGCCAGCTCCAGCGCATCGCGCCCGCGGTAGAACGGGCGGTCGGGGCCGAGCGCCGTGATGCCTGACTCGATCACCACCTCGGAGGCGTTCGGTGCACGTCGAGGCCGGCCCCGGCGGGCGAGCCGCTCCACCTCCGCCGGGTCGAACAGGCTCTGGCCCTCGGGGGAGCGGCGTCGGGCGAGCACACCGCGGCTCACATAGGCATAGAGCGTGGCTGGCTTCACACCTAGCCGCTCCGCCGCCTCGGACGCGGTCAACCACCCGCTGAGCTGCTCCATCGTGCCTCCGTACAACTTCGCATGTTGATTTTAGTCAACGTTGACCGCACGCAACCTTCAGTGTCAACCTGAGGTTATGCCACGCATCCATTTCCTCGACGTCACCAACCGGGACGGCGTGCAGACGGCTCGGACCGGGCTGTCCAAGTTCGGCAAGACGATGGTCAACTTCTACCTGGGCAAGCTCGGCGTCGCGCAGTCCGAGATCGGCTTCCCGTTCCTCTTCCACGAGGTGCCCTATGTGCGGGCGCAGGTGGCGCTGGCCGAGGCCGGCGCGTTCGGGGACCTGCGGCTCTCCGGCTGGACCAGGGCGGTGGCCGGCGACGTGGAGAAGGCCGCGCCGCTGGGGCTCCGGCACTACAACTTGTCGATCTCGACCAGCGACCAGATGCTGCGCAACAAGTTCAAGGGCAGGTTCGACCGCGCGGCGGTGATCGCGGAGATGGTCGGTGCCGTGCGGGCGGCCAAGCAGGCGGGCGTCGCCACCGTCGGCGTCAACGCCGAGGACGGGTCGCGGACCGACTTCGCGTTCCTCACCGAGTTCGCGCTGGCGGCCAAGGAGGCTGGGGCGGACCGGGTGCGCTACTGCGACACGATCGGCGGCGACACCCCGGGCCGGATCGGGGAGCGCTTCGCCAAGCTGGCCAGCACCGTCGGCATGCCGGTCGAGACCCACTGCCACAACGACCTCGGCATGGCGGTGGCCAACTCCGTGGCCGGCGCGCTCGGCGACCTCGAGGCCGGCCAGGACGCCTGGATCAACACCTGTGTCAACGGGATCGGCGAGCGTTCCGGCAACGCCGACCTGGTCTCGACGATCCTCGCGCTGCGCAACGGCTTCGGCGTCGAGGACCGGGTGGAGATCGGTGACCCGCTCGACCTCACGTGGGCGCGGCGCTTCGCGTTCTGGGCGGCGTACGCCTTCGGTCAGCCCTTGCCCATCAACCAGCCCGGCGTCGGGCGCAACGCCTTCGCGCACGAGTCCGGCATCCACGCCGACGGGGCGCTCAAAGACCATCGCAACTACGAGTTGTACGACGAGGAGGTGCTCGGCCCCTTCCCGACCGACTGGCACGCGCAGACGGGTCGGGTCGTGCTGACGGGGGAGTACGGCGGCATGGCCGGCTTCCGGCACGTCATCGACGGGCTGGGCATCGAGGTCGCGGAGCCGGAGTTGACCTTCAAGCTGGTGCAGCTGTGCAACGCCGCCACGGGCCGGCCGCTCACCGACGACGAACTCCGCCTCATCGCCGCGTACCCGCATCAACTGGCCCTGCTCTACCCCGGCCTCCTCGCGTAACGCGGACCTAAATGTGTCGGTGGCTTCCGATACCGTCTAGGGGTCATGGGGACCCGGGTGGGGGAGGTCATCGGGCGGGAGCACCCCGCCGGGCTGCTGCGTGCCGAAATCGAGCGGGTGACCGATAGCCACGGCGGGTTGGTGCTGGTCACCGGCGAGGCCGGCATCGGCAAGACGACGCTCGTGTCCGGGGCGGTCGACCAGGCGCGCGCCCGCGGCGTGACGGTGATCGGCGGGCGCTGCTGGGATTCGGAGAGCGCCCCCGGCTACTGGCCCTGGGTGCAGGCGCTGCGCGGGCTGCGCCGGCAGGTCGATCCCGAGCAGTGGGCGGCGATCCAGGAGTCCGGCGGCGGCGCGCTGGCCGTGCTGCTCGGCAAGACGAGCGACGACGACGAGGCGTTCACGCTCTACGACGGGGTCACCGCCGCGCTGGTCGCCGCCTCCCAGCACGCGCCGGTCATGGTGGTCTTCGACGACCTGCACTGGGCCGACCCCGCGTCGCTGCGCATGCTCGAGTTCGCCGCGCAGCACACGTGGTTCGAGCGGCTCCTGCTCGTCGGCACCTACCGCGACGTCGAGGTCGAAGCCGTCGACCACCCACTGCGGCCGCTGCTGCTGCCCCTGCAGGCCAAGGCCACCACGCTCACGCTGACCGGGCTCGAGCCGGCCGAGGTGGGCGCGCTGATCGAGCGGGTGGCGGCCCGGGCGCCCGACGCGGGGCTGGTGGCCGAGGTGCACCGGCGCACCGGCGGCAACCCGTTCTTCGTCGAGCAGACGGCGCGGCTCTGGCGGGCCGACGGCTCATTGACGGCAATTCCCCCTGGCGTACGCGACACGGTGCGCCGCCGGCTCGACCTGCTGCCCGGGTCGCTGGTCGAGCTGCTCACCGCCGCTTCGGTGCTCGGGCACGAGTTCCACCGCCAGCTGCTGGCCGCGGTGCTGCTCGCGCCGGTGCCACAGGTCGACCGCCTGCTCGACCAGGCGATCGCCGCACGGCTGGTGGTCGGGCGAGGCGGCGGGCGGTTCGCGTTCGGGCACGACCTGGTGCGCGAAACGCTCTACGACGCACTGTCCGAAGAGGAGCGGCGCAACCGGCACGCGGCGGTCGTCCGGGCCGTCGAGGAGACGCCGGCCCTGCGCAGCCGGCTGTTCCCGGCCGATCTGGCCCGCCACGCGTACGCCGCCGGTGATGTGGTTGCCCCCGCCACCGCGGTGGAGCACCTCGTGGCCGCGGCCCGCGACGCGTCCGGCCGGCTCGCGCCCGAGGAGGCGCTCAACCACTTCCGCCGCGCGCTGGAGCGGGTGGTCGACCCGGCCCGCACGGTGATGGTCCGGCTCGACCTCGCGATGGAGCTCTTCCACGGCAAGTCCCGCGACGACGCGTGGGCTCAGATCGACGCGGCCGCCGACCTCGCCCGCACCCTCGACGAGCCGGCCGTCCTCGCCCGGGTGGCGCTGGTAGCTGAGCGGCACCGCGGCCCGCGCAGCACCCGCGCGCCCGTGATCCTGGCACTGCTCCGCGAGGCACACGCTCGATTCGTCGGCTCGGAGGGTGCTGAGCTGTCGCGCGAGCGGCTCGTCGGCGACCTGATCGCCCGCACGGAGGCGGAGGCCCGCGCCAGCAACAACGACGAGGCCTTGGCGTTCAGCCTGTGGAGCCGGCACGACTCGATCTGGGGTCTCGGGTTGGCCCGCGAACGCGCCACGCTGCTGACCGAGATGGAGGCCGTTGCCCGTCGCTCCGGCGACCACCAGACCGCCGCGTTCGCCTCCTCGCTGCGCTGGGTGGCGCTGCTCGAGATGGGCGATCAGGGCTACTACGCCCAGCTCCAGGCGCTGCACGCGATGACCGAGCAACTCGACGTGGCGATGGCCCGGATGATGTCGGCCGTCGACCGGAGCATCATCGCGACCCTGCGCGGCGAGTTCGGCGAGGCCGCGGAGCTGCAGCGCGAGCTGGCCAGCTTCACCCACGATCACGACGACAACGCCTACATGGGCCAGCACATACGCTGGGCGCTCGCCATGCTCCGCGGCCGGTTCGCCGAGGCGGCCAGCATCATCGACGTCCGCGCGGCCGCGCACGCGCCCTACTACCCGCTGGTGACCGGGCTGACCGCGGTGGCGCAGGGCGATCCGGGGCCTGGCCTGCGGCACCTCGCCGAGCGCGACGCGGGTGACCGCAGCTCTGCGCGCTGGATGGAGCCGCTGTTCCTGCGGCTGTTGGCCGAGCTGGCGGTGCTGACGCGCGACCCGGAGCTGTGCGCGCGGGCCCGCGCGGCGTTCGAGCCGCATGTGGGGCAGTGGCTGGTGTCGCTCTACGGGTGCGACGTGAGCGGGCCGGTGGAATATTGGCTGGCCAAGGTCGACGCTGCCGAGGGCCGCTGGGATGAGGCGGTGGCCGGGTTCACCGGGGCGGCGGCGGCCTCCGACCGGATGGGCGCGCGGCCGTGGTCGGTGCTGGCCCGCCTCGGGTTGGCGGCGACGTTGCAGGCTCGGGGTGAGCCTGCGGGCTCGCTGCTGTCCGAAGTGGAGCGTGAGGCCGGCGTCCTCGATATGGTTCAGGTCGTCGACGAAGCCCGCGCGCTGGCCACCCGGCCGGCGCCGGCTCGCGCGGCGGACGCGGCGGGTGCGGCGGCAGGCGGGGCTTCGACGGCGCCGGGCGGCCAGGCGGTGCGGCCGGCGTCCGTGGGGGTTTCGGTCGGCGAGGCCGATGCCTGGACGCTGCCGTGGAGCGACACGGACCCGGCGGCCGCCGTGGGGACAGTGCGCGGCCCGGCGAGCACTGACGACCACGACGGCGACGGCCGGGCCAGGCCAGCGCAAGTCGACCGCCGTGCCGAAGACGGCGCTGACGCGCATCGGATCGGCGGCCGGTCAGGGGGCGACTCCGTCGTCGCGGACGCGGCACGCGAGTTCCGGCGGGAGGGCGACGTCTGGCGGCTGGCCTACGCCGGCCGGATCGTGCACATGCCCGACGCCAAGGGCCTGCGCGACCTGCACGAGCTGCTGAGCCACCCCGGCGAGGAGATCGCGGCGGTGGTCCTGCTCGACCCGGCCGCCGGCCCGGACCTGGTGGCCGCCCGCCGGCTGGGCGGCGATCCGGTGCTCGACGACGAGGCGAAGGCCCGCTACAAGCGCCGCCTCGAGCAACTCGACGAGGCGATCGACCTGGCCGCCCAGCGCGGCCACGACACGAAGCTGGCCGCGCTCGACAGTGAGCGGAAGGCGCTGATCGACGAGCTACGCGCGGCGGCGGGCCTCGGCGGCCGCACCCGCCGCCTGGGCGACGAGGCCGAACGGGCCCGCAAGACGGTCACGGCCCGCATCCGCGACACCCTGCGGAAGATCGACGAACGCCACCCCGACCTGGCCACCCACTTCCGCGAGTCGGTCTCGACGGGCGCCACCTGCCGCTACGCGCCGGCCGCACCGACCGCCTGGCACCTGTAGGACTAGGCCGGCGGCTCGCGGGCCAGGCGTCCGATCGCGCCGGGCGCGATCCGCCGCTACACGGCGACTGGCTCACGCCCGTGGCACAGGGCCGGTGGCAAGGCACCGTGGGCCAGGAGCCGTCGCTACCCTGCGACTGCCTCACGCCTGTGGGACAAGGCCCGTGGCAAGGCGTGACGGGCCAGGCGTCTGATCGCGCCGGGCGCGATCCGTCGCTACCCGGCGATTGCCCTGACGCCTGTGGGACAAGGCCAAAGGCGTCGCGGGCAAGGCGTCCGGTCGCGCCGGGCGCGAGCCGCGCTACCCGCGACTGCCTGACGCTATACACAAGGCGCGACACGGCGACGGCCCCCGCGCGTGCTGCGCGGGGGCCGTCGTCAAAGAGGCAGCTACCTGCGGTTGTAGCGGTACATCGTGAGGAAGCCGAAGACGACCACGAAGCCGGCGCTCCACAGCAGGGTCCACATGATGTTCGAGGCGTCCGGCGAGCCGGACATCACCGAGCGGATCGCGGCCACGAGGTGGGTGATCGGGTTGACCTTGACGAAGGCCTGCAGCCAACCGGGCATCGTCGAGGGCTCCACGAAGACGTTGCTCAGGAAGGTCAGCGGGAACAGCACCAGCATGCTGACGCCCATGACCGACTTCTCGCTGCGCAGGACCAGGCCGAACATCGTCCAGACCCAGGAGAACGCGAACGAGAAGACGACCAGCAGGCCGATGCCCGCGGCCACGCCGAGCACGCCGCCGTCGGGCCGGAAGCCGAGGATCAGGCCTACGCCGAGGATGACCAGGGCGGCCAGCACGTAGCGGAGGACGTCGCCGAAGATCATGCCGACCAGGGCTGACGGGCGCCAGACGGGCAGCGTACGGAAGCGGTCGAAGACGCCCTTCTCGATGTCGATGTTGAGGCCGATGCCGGTGTACATCGTGATCATCACGACGCTGGTGACCATGATGCCGGGCAGGAAGAACTGCAGGTAGGCGCCCGTGCTGCCGGCCAGCGCCCCGCCGAACAGGTAGGTGAACATCAGCGTCATGATGATCGGGAAGGCGGTGACGTCGAAGAGCTGCTCGGGTACGTGCTTGATCTTCAGCATCGCCCGCCAGCCGAACGTGACCGAGGCCGACCAGGCGCTCGGCCTTGGCGGTCGGGCACCGGGCGCGAGGACCGCACCCAGCGTCTCGGGCGACGGGACGAAGACGGTCTGCAGGTCGGAAGAGGTGGTCGTGCTCATCGGACGGTCTCCATCTCAGAGTCGGAAGCCGAAGCGGCGGGAACGGCGGGGTGGTCGGTCAGCGCCAGGAACACCTCGTCGAGGCTCGGCTGACCCAGTGAGAAGTCGTCGACGACGATGCCGGCGGCGGCCAGCTCGGACAGCGCCCGCGCGGCCTGGTTGCTCGCCTCGAAGTCGGAGCCGTCGACCCGCGCGCTGAGCGAGACCGGGTCGGCCTCGGGCTCGACGGCGGCGCCGAGCGCCCGCGCCAGCACCTCCTGCGCCTTGGGCCGGGTGGCCGCGTCGCGCAGTCGCACGTGGACGGTGCCGGAGCCGATCGACGACTTCAGCTCGCCGGGCGTGCCCTCGGCGATCACCTTGCCGTGGTCGACCACGGCGATCCGGGACGCCAGCCGGTCGGCCTCGTCGAGGTACTGCGTGGTCAGCAGCACCGTCGTGCCGTGCGCGACGACCCCGCGGATGATCTCCCACACCTGGCTGCGGCTGCGCGGGTCGAGACCAGTGGTCGGCTCGTCGAGGAAGAGCAGCTCAGGGGTGTTGAGGATGCTCGCGGCGATGTCGATCCGCCGCCGCATGCCACCTGAGTATTTCTTCACCTGGCGGTCCGTCGCGTCGGTCAGCCCGAACGCGGCCAGCAGCTCCTCGGCGCGGGACTTGGCGGCCGCCTTGCGGTGGCCGAGCAGGCGGCCCAGCAGCACGAGATTCTCGAGGCCGGTCAGGTCCTCGTCGACCGAGGCGTACTGGCCGGTCATGCTGACCTTGCTCCGCACGGCGTCGGCCTCGCGGACCACGTCGTGGCCGAAGACGCGGGCCGTGCCGCCGTCGGGGCGGGTCAGCGTGGCCAGCACCCGGACGGCCGTGGTCTTGCCGGCGCCGTTGGGCCCGAGCAGGCCGTAGACGCTGCCGGCCGGGACCGACAGGTCGATGCCGTCGAGGGCGCGGGTTTCGCCGAACGTCTTGACCAGGCCCGCAGCCTCGATCGCGGGGCCGGTTGGGCGGTCGCTCATGATGGTTCCCTCCAGATCAGTTCACGAGACAAGTTCGGTTCACGAGACATAGGGATGGGCGGCGCGGCCGTCCCGGAGCGTGCGGCCCCACCAGCAGAGCTGGTCGAGCAGCACCTGGGCGGCCTGCACCGGGATCTCCTCAGCCAGCCGGGCTTCGAGGTCGTCGCCGTCGAGCAGGTCGACGCCGACCCCGTCGCGCACGCTCACCACGTGCAGGGCGGTGAAGACCGTGCGGAGCTGGTCGACCGCGTGCTGGCCGGCGGAACGGCAGCCGTACGACACGAAGCCGACCGGTTTCGCGTGCCACTCGTCGTAGGCGAAGTCGATCGCCTGCTTGAGCGAGGCGGGAAAGCTGTGGTTGTACTCCGGGGTGACCACGACGAACGCGTCGGCGCGGTCGACCTCGGCGGCGAACGCCGACATCTGCGGCGTCGCCCGGGCCGGGTAGCCGGTGGGAAACGCGAACTCGGCCAGATCGATGACGCAGACCGAAACCTCGGTGCGCCGCGAAGCATGTGCCACGAACCAGCGGGCGATCCGATCGCCGACCCGGCCCTCGCGGGTGCTCCCGATGATCACCGCCAACCGCAACGGCGCCGCGACCAGGGTCATGGTGACCACCTCCCCTCTCACAGGGAAGGCGCGAGACGCCACGCTAGATCCGATCTAGCGGGACTCGCGGCGCTCCCGCCGGCCGCGAGCCAGCTCGGTCTCCAGCGCGTCCAGCCGCTGCTCCCAGAAGCGGCGATAACGGTCCAACCAGGCATCAACCTCTCGGAGCGGGGTCGCGTCGACCGCATAGAGCCGGCGGGTGCCGACCGCACGGACGGTGGTGAAGCCGTTGTCGCGAAGCACCCGGAGGTGTTGCGAGACGGCGGGTTGCGAGATGCCGAACTCCGCCTGGACGACCGCGCCGATCTCGCCGGCGGCGAGCTCCCCGTCGGCCAGCAGCTCCAGGATCCGTCGCCGGACGGGGTCGCCGAGGACGTCGAACGCGTGCACGCCTCGACTGTCTAGCAGCCGGTTATATAAGTCAAGCCTAAAGCTCGGAAACCCGCCCGGCGGCCACGGCCAGCCGGCGGTTGACCGCGACGGCGTCGAGCATCCGGCGGTCGTGGGTGACCAGCAACAAGGTGCCCGGGTAACCCTCCAACGCGGACTCCAGCTGCTCGATCGCCGGCAGGTCGAGGTGGTTGGTCGGCTCGTCGAGCACCAGCAGGTTGACCCCGCGGGCCTGGAGCAGGGCCAGGCCGGCCCGGGTGCGCTCACCGGGCGACAGCGTCGACGCGGGCCGCAGCACGTGGTCGCGGCGCAGGCCGAACTTGGCGAGCAACGTGCGCGACTCCTCGGGCGCCATCCCGGGCACCGCGGCCCGGAACGCGTCGACCAGCGGCTCGGCGCCCACGAACGCGCCGCGGGCCTGGTCGACCTCGCCCACCACCACGCCGGGGCCGAGGTGGGCGTCGCCCGCGTCCAGCGGCAGCCGGCCGAGCAGCGCGGCCAGCAGCGTCGACTTGCCGGAGCCGTTGGGCCCGGTGATCGCCACCCGGTCGGCCCAGTCGATCTGCAGGTCGACCGGTCCGAGCGTGAAATCTCCACGGTGGACGGTCGCCCCGCGCAGGGTGGCCACGACGGCGCCGGCCCGGGGCGCCGCGGCGATGGTCATCCGCAGCTCCCACTCCTTGCGCGGCTCCTCGACCACGTCGAGACGCTCGATCAGGCGCTCGGTCTGGCGGGCCTTGGCGGCCTGCTTCTCCGTCGCCTCGGCGCGGAACTTGCGGCCGATCTTGTCGTTGTCCTTGCTTTTGCGCCGCGCGTTGCGGACCCCGTGCTCCATCCAGTTGCGCTGGGTACGCGCCCGCGCCTCCAGATTGGCCTTCGTCTGCGCGTATTCCTCGTAGTTGTCCCGCGCGTGCTGCCGGGCGACCGCGCGCTCGTCCAAATAGGACTGGTAGCCGCCGCCGAACAGGTTGACCTGCTGCTGGTGCAGGTCGAGCTCGAGCACGCTGGTCACCGTGCGGGCGAGGAACTCGCGGTCGTGGCTGACCAGCACGGTGCCGGCCCGCAGGCCCGTGACGAACTCCTCGAGGCGGTCGAGCCCGGCGAGGTCGAGGTCGTTGGTCGGCTCGTCGAGCAGGAAGATGTCGTAGCGGCTGAGCAGCAGCGAAGCCAGCCCCGCCCGGGCCGCCTGCCCGCCGGAGAGCGCGGTCATCGGCAGCTCGGTGGCGAAGCCGAGGTCGATCTCGTCGACCCGCTCGTCGAGGTCGGCGCCGCCGAGGGCGAGCCATCGATCCAGAGCCACGGTGTACGCCTCGTCGGCGCCCGGCCGGCCCGCGGTGATCGCCTCGGTCGCGGCGTCCAGCGCCACCTGGGCGGCCGCCACCCCGGTCCGCCGGGCCAGGAACGCCCGCACCGTCTCGCCCGGCCGCCGGTCGGGCTCCTGCGGGAGGTAGCCGACGGTCGCCGTGGGCGGATTGAGCGCGATGGTGCCCTGCTCCGCCGGGATGAGCCCCGCGAGCGTGCGGAGCAGGGTCGACTTGCCGGCGCCGTTGGGGCCGACCAGGCCCACCACGTCGCCCGGCGCGACCACCAGGGACAGGTCGGCGAACAGGGGCTTGTCGCCGTGGCCGGCGGCGAGGTCCTTGGCGATCAGCGTGGTCATGGCGCCTAAAGGGTAGCCGGGGAGTCGTCGATCTTGCGCTCCGTTTAGTGCGACGCCCTCGATACCGGCAGACTGAGCGGGTGGCGACGACGTTGGCGATCGACTGCGGGGGCGGCGGGATCAAGGCCTCGGTGCTCGACGAGGCGGGCACGATGAAGGCCCGACCGATGCGCGTGCCGACGCCGTACCCCCTGCCGACCTCGCTCTTCGTGAAGACCCTGCTCGATCTCGGCGCCCGGCTGCCCACGGCCGACCGGGTCACCGTGGGGATGCCGGGCATGATCCGGCACGGCGTGGTGGTGGCGACACCGCACTATGTGACCCGATCCGGCCCGCGTACGAAGGTGGACCCTGACCTGGTCACCGAGTGGTCCGGCTTCGACGCGCAGGCCGGGCTCGCCGAGGCGTTCGGCACGCCGGTGCTGGTGCTCAACGACGCCGAGGTGCACGGGGCGGGTGTGGTCGCCGGGGCCGGTCTGGAACTCGTGATCACGCTGGGCACCGGGCTCGGCTGCGCGCTCTTCGACGGCGGGGCGCTCGCGCCGCACCTGGAATTCTCCCAGGCGCCGGTGCGTTGGGGCATGAGTTACGACACGTACATCGGTGAGCACGAACGTCGCCGGCTCGGCGACGCGTTCTGGTCGCGGCGGGTCCGCACGGTGGTCGAGGGCCTGCGGCCGGTCTTCCTCTGGGACCGGCTCTACCTCGGCGGAGGCAACTCGCGGCTGATCCGGCCGGAGCAGCTGACCCGCATGGGTGACGACGTGGTCGTGGTGCCGAACACCGCCGGCATCCTCGGTGGTGTGCGCGCGTGGTCGCTGCGGCGGCCCTGACGAAGCTGGAGGTGGCAATGGATCTCCTGGAGGAGTACCGCCGGGCGAACCTGTTCTTCGAAGCCGGTGACCCGACCGAGGCGGTGCGCCTGCTCGAGCCGATCATCGAGGCCGAGCCCGACAACGCCTCGGTGCGGCAGCTGCTGGCGCGCGCCTACTTCCAGACGGCCCAGCTCGGCCGGGCCGAGGCGCAGCTGCGGGCGCTGGTGGAGCGCGACCCGAGCGACCACTACGCGCACCACGTGCTGGGTCGCACGCTGGAGCGGCAGGGCCGGAGCACCGAGGCGCTGACCCACCTGCGGATCGCGGCGGCGATGCACGCTGACCACAGGGAGTACGCGCAGGCGCTCGAGCGTGTCGAGGCGAGGGTCAACCCCCGGTGAAGCTCAAGCTCGATCTGCACGACATCTACAACCGCGGCTCCGACATCGACAAGGCGCTCCGCGGGATCATCGACGAGGCCGTGGCCAAGAAGGCCACCCTCGTCGAGATCATCCCCGGCAAGGGGTCCGGCGCGCTGAAGAAGAAGGTGCTGCGGTTCCTCGACCAGAAGGACGTCAAGCAGCTCTATCACCGGGTCGAGAAGGACTCGAAGAACTTCGGGCGGCTGTTCGTCCATTTTCGCTGGAAGTGAGAGAAAAAGCCGCTTTTTGTCCGCGAATCGGGCACGATCGCACATGGGTGCGTCTCATGTCTGATTCGGGGGAGCGGAATGAGGGGACGATCGCTGCGTGCGGTCCTGGCGGTGGCGTTGGGTGGCGGGCTCGGGCTCGCGCTGCCGACGGTGGCCAATGCGGAGATGTACGTCAACGTGTTGCCGACCAGCGTGCCCACCACCGCCGCCACGTTCGGCAGCCAGGACTGCGCCGCCGAGGTGGGCGGCGGCCCGTACGCCGACGCGGATGTCTGGGTCTTCGAACTGCCCGGTGAGCGGGCGCGGACCGGCGACATCGCCTCCCTCGCGGCGACCTTCACCACGCTCGACCGGCGCGCGGCGACCCGTGAGCTGCCCGGCGCCGGCGGCGGCATCGTGGGGGGTCGAGCCTGGCTCGCGGTCGAGCGCGGATGGCGGCTGACCGAGGCGGTCGCCGGCATCACGGGTACGGCCCGCCATGTCAGGCTGGCGCACACCTGCCCCGCGGCCGCGGCGAGCGGCACCGCGACGCCGGTGATCGAGCCCGTGTCGGCGGCCGTCGCGCCGCCGTCACCGACCCCGACGCCCACGCCCACTCCGACGCCTTCGCCGACACCGACGCCCACGCCGAGCGCGACGCCGGTCGGCCAGCCCGGTGCGGACCCGGTCCCTGCGGCGCCGCCGCCGGTCGCCGCCGACACCGGGGTGGGCTATTCCGACGGCCCGGTCGGCGACGGTGTCGTGCCCGGCACGGTGCTCGACGACGGCACGGTGCTCGGCAACGGCGGTTACGACGACAACGGTCAGGCGTACGACGGCGGCGTGTTGCCAAGCGACCCGGGAGCGGTGTTCGGCGACGACGGCAGCGCGTACTACGACCCGGGACCGGCGCCCGGCTACGAGGGCGGAGTGGGCGACAGCGGCGCCTACGGCTCCTACGGCGACTCCGGCTCGTACGGTGACTCGGGCTCGTACGGCGACTCCGGCTCGTACGGTGACAGCGGCAGCCTCGGCGAGACCCCGACGGCGAGCCCGGTCACCTCGCAGATCAACCCGGCGACCGGCCTCAACGCCAGCGGCTGGGGCTCGGCGACGACGGCCGACAGCGAGAACGTCGCCACCCTCGCGCCCGTGGCGACCGCGGAGCACGGCGCCGCCGCCGGACCGGACGCGAGCGGCGCACCGTCGGTGGTCACCCTGCGGTCCGACGACGACAAGCTGGTGGCCGGCGCCAACGTCTACCGGCTGGCCGCGATCGCCGTCGCCTTCGCCATCGCCGCCCTCGGCATGGCCCTGCTCCACCGCCGACGCCGCCGCACCCCACGCCTGGCCGGCCGCCACCGCGCCGCCTGACCCCACCGGGAAGGCCCCGCCGCCGAGAAACCGGCCGCGGGGCCTTCGCGCGGGCGGCGGTCAGAAGGTGTGGGTCTTGGCCACCAGGACCAGTTCGGAGCTGTGGCTGCCGACCACGCCGACGCCCGGCGGGCGTGGGCGGAAGCCCGGCAGGCTCTCGAGGCCATCGCTGCCGTCCTCCACCCGGATGCTGACCGGGCCGTTGCCGGTCGGGCGCAGGACGAGCTCCACCTCGAAGCCGTCCGCCGGCGGGGCGTGGAAGACCAGGCCGAACGACCACGGGCCGGATTCCTCCACCGGCACCGCGAAGCCACCCGCGCTCGCCCGGGAGACCGCGGCGCCGGCGGCCGAGACGTGCAGGGCGGCCAGCCGGACCGGGCGCTGAGGAACGATCTTCAGGCGCAGCGTCCGTTCGGCGCCCGCAACAGAGTCCGCCAACACCGACACAGTGGACGGTGGCAGGTCGGCCGCCGTCGCCGGGCCCGTCTGCAGCGGTTCGTCGCCCAGCTCGGGGAACGCCGTGCCGACGCGCTCGGCCGATTTCACGTAGCCGGCCGTCCAGGACTGGGGTGCCGACTCGTTGCTGACCCAGCGGGCCTGGCCGGTGTCGGCGTCCAGCGCGTACATGAGGTGGGTCGGAATCGGGTGAGCCGGGTCGAAGCGGTCGACCGCGAACGCGCTGCCGCCGACGGCCAGCGTCGCCACGAGGGCGAGCACCGGCACGCCCAGGCCGAGGCGCCGGGCCCGCAGCGCGACTAACCCGCGCTGGCCACCGGCGGCCGGGAGCAGCAGGTCGACCACCGGCAGGGCGGCCAGGCCGAGCAGCGTCGCGAACAGCGCTCCGACTCCGCCCATGGCCATGCCGAGCGCCGGGAAGAGCAGCACCACGGTCGGGGCGAGGATGACGACGCCGACCGCCGCGCCGGCCGTGAGGGGGACGACCGCCCAGGCGCCGCGGAGCCGGAGCGCGACCAGGCCACCGACGGCGGCGGCGAGCGCCGGCAGCGCGGCCAGGTAGGAGCCGCCGGGAGTCAGCGCGGCCAGCACCAGGCCCAGGACGGCGAGCCAGGCCAGCCCGCCGACGGCCAGCGCGGCGGGGCCGAGACGACGGCGGAGCAGCGCGTACCAGGCGAGCAGGATCGTCGCCGCGAGCAGGACGACGGTGAGGCGCCACAGGCCGGGGCGGTAGGGGTCGAGCAGCGACGCGTACCCCGGTCGGATCGCGGTGACCAGCGTCCACAGCAGCTGGGCGGCGAGTGGCGCCACCACGATCGGCACCAGGGCCAGGCCGAAGCCGCCGGCCAGCCGACCCCACGAGGCCCGGCCGGTGCGCACGGTGAGCACCGCCAGGGCGAGCACCGCGAGCAGCGCGAGCCCGGCCAGCGGCCAGGTCAGCCAGCCCGGGTAGACGACCAGCGTGCCGGGCACCGGGAAGTACGTGGCGTCGCCGCCGGCCTTCAGGGCGCCCAGGTCCGTCGCGCCGAACGCGCGGACCAGGCCGAGCGCGTTGTCGCCGTGCTGCTGGAGCGTGCGCCGGTCGACGGTGGCCGGCGTGTCCAGCGGCGTGTGATAGACGGCGCCGCCGTCGATGTAGGCGGAGTTCAGGCCGACGAAGCCTTCGTCGAGGAACGCGGTGAAGTCGGTGTCGTTGGGCAGCAGCCGGTAGACCTCGACCGCGAACGAGGTGCCGACCGGGTGCGGCGCCGAGCGGGCGAAGACGTCGACCAGCTTCGCGTTGTCGCGCGAGGTCTCGAACATGATCACGGGGCCGGTGCTGCCGCGGGCCTCGAGGTTGAGCGCGACGCCACCGTTGGCGGCCTGGGCGTGGGAGGCGGCGAACGTACGCGCGCCGCACAGGCACGCCTCCTCGGCGTCGGTCAGCACGAACACCACGTTGTTGCGCGGCGCGGGGCCCTGGGCGAGCGCCCGGGCGGTTTCCAGGATCGACGACGTGCCCGCGCCGTCGTCGTTGCCGCCGGGGCCGACCTGCACCGAGTCGTAGTGCGCGACCAGGAACACCGTGCCGGTCGGGGCGGTGCCCGGCAGCTCCGCGACCACGTTGCGGACGTGCGCCACGGCCGCCGCGCCCGCGCTCCCGCTGAGGTCGCCGGCCTCGCCACCGACCGCGTCCTGCACCGAGGTGCGCAGTCCGAATCCCGACAGCGTACGCACGAGATAGTCACGCACCGTGTCGTTGGCGGCGCTCCCCGCTACGTGGGTCCGGGCGGCGACCGTGTCGATGTGGGCCGCGGCCCGGTCGGCGCTGAAGGCGTCGGCCGGCGCTGAGGCCGGCGCGGGCGCCGGCGGCCGGATGTCGAGTAACGAGATGACACCGATCGCGCCGAGCACGACGAGCGCGGCCACGGCGGTCAACGCCCGGCGGGCGGGTCGGGCAAAAGCCCTGTCAGCGGCCTCCCGGACGGCCGCCTTCGGCTCCTGAACTCCAGCGGACACCCAGGCCTCCTTCGCGCAAAGTGAGAACACCTTAGATCCACGGGTTGAACCCCGGGCGGGTCCGCCTGGCACGGTGGGTGCACGGTGCCATACGGTTGCACCTCGCGGGGTCAGTGCAGTGGGTCAAGGACCGAACCGAGAGGGTGGTGACGTGACCGAGCAGCGCGCGGCGGCCGTCGCGGCGCCGCCTGCGGCGGTGCCGCCCCAGCCCGTGCCGCGGGACCGGTCCGCCGCCCAGCGGCTGCACGTCCTGCTCATCGAAGACGACGACGCCGACGCGTTCCTGGTCAGCGAGTTGCTCGACGAGGCGGACGCGGCCGTCGACCTGGTCAACGCGAAGAGCCTCGCTGAGGCGCGCCCACTGATGGCCGGCGCCGACTGCATCCTGCTCGATCTCGGCCTGCCCGACGCGCAGGGGCTCGACGGCCTCCGCCAGGTGCTCGCCCTCTCGGCCGGCGCCGCGGTCTGCGTGCTCACCGGCCGCCAGGACGAGCACCTGGGCGTGGTCGCGGTCGCCGAGGGCGCGCAGGACTACCTGGTCAAGGGCCAGGTCGACGGCGTCCTGCTGACCCGGGCGCTGCGTTACGCGGTCGAGCGCAAGCGGGCCGACGAGGACGCGCTGCGGTTGCGCGAGGTCGAGCTGCGCCAGGCCGAGTCGGCCCGGCTGGAGCGCGGCCTGTTGCCCCGGCCGCTGATGGAGACCGAGCGCATCCGGGTGCATCCCTTCTATCGGCCCGGCCGGCACGCGGCGCTGATCGGCGGCGACTTCTACGACGTGGTGCAGAGCACGCCCGACCGGGTGGACCTGATCGTCGGCGACGTCTGCGGCCACGGCGCCGACGAGGCCGCGCTCGGCGTGATGCTCCGGGTCGCCTGGCGGGCGCTGGTGCTGGCCCGGGTGCCCGACGACGCGGTGCTGCCCGCCCTGGAGCAGGTGTTGATCAGCGAGCGGCGGCTGCCCGAGACGTTCACCACGGTCGCCACCGTCCGGGTCGACCTGCGGGCCAACCGGGCGACCGTGCGGCTGGCGGGCCATCCGCCGCCTTTGCTGTTCAGCAACGGTAGGGTCGCACCCGTACCGGCGCCCGGTGGCCTGCTCCTCGGCGTCGCGCCTCGCCCACCGCGGGCCTATGACCTGGAGTTCGACAGCGATGACTGGTCCCTGCTGATGTATACCGACGGCCTCATCGAGGGGCGCGTGGGGGCGGGCGACGAACGGCTCGACGTGCCGGGCCTCGTGGAGCTGGTCGAGGCGGCCCGCGACGTGCCGCTCGCCGACCTGCCCGGCTGGCTGGTCGGCCGGGCCGAGGACGGCAACGGCGGCGCGCTCTCCGACGACGTGGCGATGCTGCTGGTCAGCGCCGGCGGTGGCCGGTGAACAACTGGACCCTCCGGCGTCGGGTGGTGACGCTGACCGCGGTGGTCGGCGTCGTCCTCATGCTGCTCGCGGTCATCGCGGCCGCCGTCGCCGCGCAGAACCGCAACCATCTCGACACCCTGCTCAACAAGACCGGCCCGCTGCGGGCCAACGCCGAGAGCCTGCAGACCGCGCTCGTCGACCAGGAGACCGGCATCCGCGGCTACGCGGTCAGCCTCGACCGGGGCGACCTCGTGCCCTACACCAACGGTCTGGAGCTGGAGAAGCAGCTGGTCGCCGGCATGCGGCCGCTGCTCGGCGACGATCCCGACATCGGTCGCCAGCTCGACCGGGTGCAGGAGCAGGCGGCGGCGTGGCGGTCGGCCGTGGCCGAGCGGGTGCTGACGGCCCCCGACCAGGCCGCGGCCCAGGCCGCGATCAACGAGCAGGCCCGCACCCGGTTCGACGAGATCCGCGCGTCGCTCGACGAGCTGCAGTCGATGATCTTCAAAATTCGCGAAGAGGGCGCCGAGAAGGCTCGCTCGACCGGCAACACGCTGGTGTTCCTGCTGGTCGTCGCGGCCGCGGTGATCATCGTGGCCGGCGTCGCCCTGCTGCTGTCGCTCAACCGGGTGGTGATCGGCCCGGTCACCCAGCTCGCCGACCAGGTCCGCGGGGTCCGGACCGGCGACTACCAGCGGAAGATCACCGGCACCGGTCCGCCGGAGCTGAGCCGGCTCGCCGACGACATCGACGCGATGCGCCAGCAGATCGCGGCCGACCTGGCCGAGGTCGGCGCCGCACGGGAGCGCATCGAGTGGGTCAACGGCCAGCTGCAGCGACAGGCCGAGGAGCTGATCCGGTCCAACCGCGACCTGGAGCAGTTCGCCTACGTCGCCTCCCACGACCTGCAGGAGCCGCTGCGCAAGGTGGCCAGCTTCTGCCAGCTGCTGCAGCGCCGCTACGCCGGGCAGCTCGACGAGCGGGCCGATCAATACATCGCGTTCGCGGTCGACGGAGCCCAGCGCATGCAGCGCCTGATCAACGATCTGCTGGCGTTCTCCCGCATCGGCCGGATCACCAGCGGCTTCACCGAGGTCGACCTCGACCGGGTGATGACCGAGGTCAGCAGCCAGACCGAGAACGCACGGGAGTACGCCGGCGGCGAGCTCGTCTTCCACGACCTGCCCACGGTGCTCGGCGAAGAGGCGCTGCTGACGAACCTGCTGACCAACCTGGTCAGCAACTCGATCAAGTTCCGCCGACCGGGCGTACCGCCGCGGGTCGAGGTCTCCGCACGCCGGATCGGCGACGAGTGGGAGATCAGCTGCGCCGACAACGGCATCGGCGTCGAGCCCGAGTTCGCCGACAAGATCTTCGTCATCTTCCAGCGGCTGCACTCCAAGGACGCGTACCCGGGCACCGGGATCGGGCTGGCGATCGCCAAGAAGATCGTCGAATATCACGGTGGGCGGATCTGGGTCGACACCGACGTCGCCGAGGGCACGGCCATCCGGTTCACCCTCCCGGTGGTCGCCGAAGCCCCGGGCGACGAGGACGACGGCACCCCGGCCGCGGACCAGGCACCCGCGCAGGCCGAACCCACTCATGACACGACGGGCGTAAAGGAAGTGGCGGCATGACGGCTCCAGCCGACGGCAAGAGCCCCATCGAGGTGCTCCTCGTCGAGGACGACCCCGGCGACGTGCTCATGACGCAGGAGGCGTTCGAGGAGCACAAGCTGCGCAACCGGCTGACCGTGGTGTCCGACGGCGCCGAGGCGCTGGCCTACCTGCGCCGCGAGGGCAAATATGCCGACGCCGTCGCGCCCGACCTGATCCTGCTCGACCTCAACCTGCCCCGGCGGGACGGCCGCGAGGTGCTGGCGGAGATCAAGAAGGACGACGACCTCTGCCGGATCCCGGTCGTGGTGCTGACCACGTCCGCCGCCGACGAGGACATCCTGCGCAGCTACCAGCTGCACGCCAACGCCTACGTCACCAAGCCCGTCGACTTCGAACGGTTCATCTCGGTCGTACGCCAGATCGACGAGTTCTTCGTCAGTGTGGTCAAGCTGCCCCCTCGCAACTAGGAATTTCGTGATCGACGCTCAACTCGGCGCCCAGGTCGACGCGCTGGTGCGGGAGACCGCCGCCACCGTCGTCCTGCCGTCCTACCGGCATCTGCAGGCTTCGGAGATCAGCGAGAAGGGCCCCGGCGAGGTGGTCACCGTCGCCGACCGCCGGTCCGAGGAGGTGCTCACCGCGGGCCTGCTCGACCTGCTGCCTAGGTCGGTCGTGGTCGGCGAGGAGGCCTACGCGGCCGACTCGGCGCTGCTCGGGCGGCTGGGCGGCGACGCACCGACGTGGATCGTCGACCCGATCGACGGCACCGCCAACTACGCCAGCGGCAGCGGGCCGTTCTGCCTGATGGTGGCGTTGCTGGACAAGACCGGCCTGGTCGCCTCGTGGATCTACGACCCGGTCGACGACCTGATGGGGCACGCCGTCGCCGGCCAGGGTGCGTTCCTCGACGGCGCCCGCGTCGAACCGGCGCCGCCGCTGCCGGCCGACCAGCTCCGCGGCGTCGCGCCCGCTACCTACTACCCGGCGGACCTCAAGGCCAAGGTGGAGCGCGGCCAGTCCCGGTTGGGCGAGGTGTCCGCCGGTCAGCGTTGTGCCGGCCGCGAATACCTGGACCTGGTCGCCGGCGGGCAGCAGTTCACCATGTTCTGGCGCACCTGGCCATGGGACCACGCGCCGGGCGCGCTGCTCGTGCGCGAGGCCGGCGGCGTCGTCCGGCGGCTCGACGGCGCGGACTACGCGGTCACGCCGGAACCCGGCCAGGGCCTGCTGGCGGCCATCGACGAGTCCACATGGGATACCGTCGCGAGCGCACTCATCCCGTGACCTTCCGTCACCACATTTCGCGGTAACCCCGCAGCCCGCCTGATCGGGTACGCTGTCCGGCGGCCAGCGGGGGAACCATTGTGACGGAAGGGAATCGCAGTGCCTCGGACGGTTACGCGACACCGGTGGCGGGCGCTGCTCGCCGCGTTGCTCGCGGCCGTGGTGGTCGCGGTCGGTGCTCCCACCGGCGCGCACGCCGCGCCGAATCCCGCACCCAAGGAAAACGACGAGAAGAAGCTGCGGGACACCCTCGAGGCCGCGGCCAAGGGCCAGATCGAGGCGCAGCGCAAGCTCGACAACTCGCGCAAGCGCGCGTTCCGGCTCAACAAAGAGGTGCGCGAGCTCGACCTGCGGGCCGACGTCATGCGCACCCAGGTCGGCGCGCTGGCTGTCGAGTCCTACCGCACGGGCCGGCTGACCGCCATCTCGGCGCTGCTCAGCAGCGACTCGCCGGACGACTTCATGGCCCGGGCCGAGAGCCTCGACCTGATGACCCAGCGCGACGCCGGCGCCCTGCGCGGCTACGAGGCCGCCCATGAAGCGGCGCAGCAGGCCAAGGCCGCGCTCGACGCCGAGGTCCGCGAGCAGCAGAAGCAGGTCGCGACGCTCAAGAAGCGCAAGGAAGACGCGGAGCGGGCCCTGCGCAGCGTCGGCGGCGGCGTGACCACCGCCGGCTACATCAACCCCAACTCGCCGGCCGCCAAGCCCGCGCCGCGCAACTCCGACGGCTCGTGGCCCTCCGAGTCGTGCTCGGTCGACGACCCGACCCCGGCCAGCGGCTGCATCACGCCGCGCACGCTGCACGCGCTGCGCCAGGCGCAGTCCGACGGGTTCAAGCGCTACACCTCGTGCCATCGCTCCGGTGGCGGCGGCGAGCATCCCAAGGGCCGGGCCTGCGACTTCTCGGCCGCCGCCGGCGGCTTCCAGGACCGCAGCGCGACCGGCGGCGACAAGACCTACGGCGACAACCTGGCGTCCTACTTCATCAAGAACGCCAACGCGCTCGGCGTCATGTACGTCATCTGGTACCGCCGGATCTGGATGCCCGGCACGGGATGGAAGTCCTACAGCGGCGGTGGCAGCCCGGCCGCCGACCACACCAACCACGTCCACCTTTCCATGCTTTGACCCCCGTACCCTGATCGGATGGACCAGAGCACCGCGACGGCGGTCGAAGCCACGGAACGGCGTCCACTCCCCGGCGGTCTCGCCGCGTTCCTCGTGTTCCTCGCGAGCGGCGCCGTCCTGGTGCTCGAGACGGTCGCGTTGCGCCTGGTCGGGCCCTACCTGGGCGTGACGCTCCAGGTGACCAGCTCGGTGATCGGCGTCGCGCTGGCGGCGATCGCCTACGGGGCCTGGACCGGCGGCCGCATCGCCGACAAGCGCGACCCGCGCACGCTGCTGCCGGGCGCGCTGGTGCTGGCCGGCATCGCCACCGCGGTGACGCTGCCGGTGGTCCGCTACGCGGGCGAGGCGCTGCGGGGCAGCGCGGTCAGCGGGATCCTGCTGCTCACCGCGCTGGCCGTGTTCATCCCGGCCTTCCTGCTCTCCGCCGTCACCCCGCTGGTGGTCAAGCTGCAGCTCGGCGACCTGCGCAACACCGGCCAGGTCGTCGGCAAGCTGTCCAGCGTCGGCACGCTCGGGGCGGTCACCGCGACGCTGGTCACCGGGTTCGTCCTGGTCGCCGCGCTGCCCACCTCGGTCATCCTGATCGCGCTGGCGGTCGCGCTGGGCGTGTCGGGCGTGGCCGTCGGCGCTTACCTGCGGCGCACCGACCGGCTCGCCCTGGCCGGCACCGGCCGGGCGGGCGCGGTGCTCGCGGTCGTCGGCCTGGCCGGCGCGGCGCTGTCCGCGGCCGCGCCGACGCCGTGCGACATCGAGACGGCCTACCACTGTGCCGCGGTCGAGCAGGACGCCGCCCGCGACGGTGGCCGCACCCTGTTCCTCAACTCGGCCCGGCACTCGTTCGTCGACCTCGACGACCCGACCTATCTCGAGTTCGCCTACACGCGCTGGCTCGGGGCGGTGGCCGGCGCGGTGGCGCCCGGGACGCAGCGGATCGACGCGGTGCACCTCGGCGGCGGCGGGTTCACCATGCCGCGCTACGTCACCGCCACCCGACCCGGCTCGAGCAACGAGGTCTACGAGCTCGACGGCGCGCTGGTCGAGCTCGACGAGCAGGAGCTCGGCGTACGCCAGGGTCCGGATCTGACCACCAAGGTGGGCGACGCGCGGATGCTGCTGGCCCAGCGCGCGACGGCCAGCGCCGACCTGGTGATCGGCGACGCGTTCGGCCACCTGGTGGTGCCCTGGCACCTCGCCACCCGGGAGATGGCCGCCGACATCCGCCGGGTGGTCCGGCCCACGGGCATCTACGCGCAGAACGTCATCGACTATCCGCCGCTGCGCTTCATCAAGGCCGAGGTGGCGACGGTCCAGGCCGAGTTCCCGCACGTCGCGCTCATCGCGCCCGAGCGGTCGCTGGCCAACGAGCAGGGCTCCAACTTCGTCATCGTGGCCTCGCCGGCGCCGCTGCCGATGGAACAGCTGGCGATGCGCCTGACCGAGGACGACGACGGCGGCGCGACCAGGGTCATCACCGGCGACGAGCTGGCCGCCTTCGTCGGCGACGCCGAACCGCTGACCGACGAGTACGCGCCGGTCGACCAACTGCTGGCCAACGGCTGACTGATTTAGCCCTTCCCGGGTTCGAAGCGCCGCCCAGCGGGCAAGACACTGGCCATGGGCGGGGTGGGCGGCCGTTATCGGCTGGTGGAGCGGCTCGGCGCGGGCGGCATGTCCGTGGTCTGGCGTGGGTACGACGAGGTGCTCGGTCGCCAGGTCGCGGTCAAGGTGCTCGCGCCGTCGCTCGCCGACGACCGGGCGTTCCGCGCCCGCATCCGCACCGAGGCCCAGTCGGCCGCGCGGCTGAGCCACCCCCACATCACCAACGTCTACGACTACGGCGAGTCCGGCGGCGTCCCGTACGTCGTGATGGAGCTCGTCGACGGCGTGCCCCTGTCGGCGGTGACCACGCCGATGCCGTGGCGCGACGCGGTGACGATCGGCGCCGAGATCGCGTCGGCGCTGGCCGCCGCACACGCCCGCGGCGTCGTGCACCGCGACGTCACGCCGGGCAACGTCATGCTGACCCCGGTCGGCGCCAAGGTCCTCGACTTCGGCATCTCGGCCGTGGTCGGCGAGCAGGAGGTCGGTCCCGACGGCTCGCTGCTCGGCACGCCGGCCTACATCGCGCCCGAGCGGCTCGACGGCGGTCAGGTCTCGGCCGCGGCCGACGTCTACGGGCTGGGCCTGCTGCTCTACCGGTGCCTCACCGGCCGCCTACCCTGGCCCGGCCGGTCGCGCATCGAACTGCTCCGGGCGCACCTCCACGCCGAGCCGGCGCCGTTGCCCGCCATCGACGGGTTGCCGGACGAGGTGGCCGAGCTGTGCCTGCGCTGCCTGGCCAAGGCCCCCGCCGCCCGGCCGACCACGGTCGAGGTGCGCGACGTGCTGGCCGCCGCGGTCGGGCACGTGCCGCGGCCGGTGTCACCCGCGCCCGTCGGCGGCGCCGTGGAGACCGGCGGCACGACGTTCCTGCCACGGACCGACGATCCCGTCGGCGGGGCGGCGCGCGGGTTGGCGCCCGCCGCAGGCATTGTCACCGCCTCGACGACCCGGCCGCGGGTCCGCCAGCTGCTGACCGGTCGCCGTCGGCAGGTGCTCTCCACCGCGGCGGCGGTGGTCGTGGTCGGCGCCGCGGGCATCGGCTTCGCGGCGAGCCGCGGGGGCGAACCCGTCGCCACGACCACGGCTGCGCTGGCCGGGCCCGTGGCGGCGGCCGCGGAGAAGCCGTCGTGCGAGGTGCGCTATGCGCTGCGCCGTGACTCCGGCCGGGCCTTCGACGCGGACCTGACCGTGGTCAACGCCGGCCGTGCGCCGGTCGACGACTGGGCGCTGGCGTTCACGTTTCCCGGCGACCAGAAGCTGACCCGGGTCGCCTCGGCGAAGCTGGAGCAGAAGGGCAGCGCGGTCGTGCTGCGACCGGCGGCGGCATCGGCCGCGGTGCCGGCCGGTGGCTCGGCCGGCATCCGGCTGACCGGCAACTATGCGCGGTCCAACGCGTTCCCGGTGGAGTTCCGGCTCGACGGCGAGTTCTGCGTGCCGAAGATCTCGACGGCGACCACGACCACCCACACCACCACGACCACCACGTCGACCACGGCGAAGCAGCCGGCCGTGCCCAAGCCGAAGCCCAAGGCGGCGCCGAAGCCGCCGCCCAAAAAGGCAAAGGACGACTCGAGCGGCAAGGGCCCAGGGCCTGGCGGCCACAAGGGCAAGGACGACGAGGACGAGGACGACGACGACTAGGTCGTCGCGGCGAACTTCTGCACCTTGCTGACCGTGCCGGACACGATCAGCAGCGCGTTCTGCGGGATCGCCATGTCCGGGGTGGCGAAGGTGAACTCCTTGCCCGGCTCCTTGACGCCGACCACGGTGACTCCGTGCTTGCCCCGCAACCCCAGCTCGGCCAGGGTCTTGCCGACCGCCGCCTGCGGCACACGGGTCTTGGCCAGCGCGAAGTCGTCGTCGAACTCGATGAAGTCGATCATGCGACTGGTGATCAGGTGGGCCACCCGGTCGCCCATCGCCGACTCCGGGTAGATCACCTTGTGGGCGCCGACCGACGACAGGATCTTGCCGTGCTTCTGTGAGATCGCCTTGGCCCAGATGTGCGGCACGCCGATCTCCACCAGGGCCAGCACGGTCAGGATGCTCTGCTCCATGTGCGTGCCGATGCCGACCACCGCGTGGGTGAAGTCGGCGACGCCGAGCTGGCGCAGCGCGTCCTCGTCGGTCGAGTCGGCCTCGGCCACGTGGGTCAGCCGCTCCGACCACTCCTGCACGAGCTTGGGGTCGTTGTCGACCCCGAGCACCTCGTGACCGAGCTGCTGCAGCGAGCCGGCCACGGCGCCGCCGAACCGGCCGAGCCCGATCACCACGACGCTGTCGTCGCCACGTCCGTTGTCAGCCAACGATGGGTCGCTCCTCCGGGTATCGGTACAGCCGGCGCTGGGTGTTGAGGGCAATCGCCGACCCTACCGCGATTGTCCCCACCCGGCCGATGAACATCAGCACGACCAGGACCAACTGGCCATTGGTCGGCAGCTGGGGTGTGATGCCGGTGGACAGGCCCACCGTGGCGAACGCCGACGTCACCTCGAAGAGCGCCGCGTCGAACGCGACGTTCTCGGTCGCCTCGAGCAGCGCGAACGTGCCGGCCGCGACGAGGCCGACGCCGAGCAGGGCCACCGTCACCGCCTGGCGCTGGGTGCTCTCCGCGATCCGCCGGTTGCCGATCACGACGTCCGGCTCGCCCCGCAGCTCGGCCAGGATCACGAAGGCGAGCAGGAAGAACGTGGTCAGCTTGATGCCGCCGGCGGTGCTGGCGCTGCCGCCGCCGATGAACATCAGCCCGGTCGACACGGCGAGCGTCTCGCTGTGGAAGGCGCCCACGTCGACCGTATTGAACCCCCCGGAGCGGGTCATCGCGTCCTGGAAGAACGCGGTCAACATCTTCTCGCCGACGCCCAGCGGGCCGAGCGTGCCGGGGTTGTCCCACTCCAGCGCCAGGATCGTGAAGAAGCCGACGACCAGCAGGACGACGCCACCGAAGACGGTCAGCCGGGTGTGCGTCGACCATTTCGAGGGCGTGCCGAACTCGCGGAACAGCTCGAACAGCACCGGGAAGCCGATGCTGCCGGCGATCACGCCGATGGTCAGCGGCAGGCAGATCCACGGATCGTCGACGAACCCCATCAGCGAGTCGCTGAACAGCGCGAAACCGGCGTTGTTGAACGCCTGCACCGCGTGGAACAGGCCGTACCAGGCGGCTTTGCCGAGCGGGTAGTCGTACGCCAGCCAGAACCGACCGCCGACGATCACGGTGATGGCGCCCTCGAAGACGGCCATGGTCAGCGCGATCCGGAACAGCAGGCCGCGTACGTCGCCCATCTTCAACGACGAGTCCTCGGCCTGGGCCATCAGCCGGCTGCGCAGCCCGAGCCGCTGCGACACCAGCAGCGCGAGCAGGGTGGCCAGCGCCATGATGCCGAAGCCGCCGATCTGGCTGAGCACGGTGAGCAGCACCTGACCGAAGCCGGTCCAGTAGGTGGCGGTGTCGACCACGGCGAGGCCGGTCACGCAGACCGCGGAGGTGGCGGTGAACAGCGCCGTCACGAACGGCGTCGCGCCGGGCTCGACCCGCGCCGCCGGCAGCATCATCAGCAGCGTGCCGATGACGACGGCGCCGAGGAACGCCAACGGCACGATCCGGGCGGGGTGCTGCAGTGAGCGGCGCATCAGGCATTTCTTACCACGTTCACCGCGCGGTCAAGCCCCCGTCGTCGGACGTCGATTGACTGCGGCCCATGCGACGACGTACTGCACTTTCTCTCACCGTGGCCGGCGCGGGCGCGGGCGCGATCGCGGCGCCGGGCCTGCTGCCGGCCGCGGCGTCCGCCGACAGCCGCCGCGGCGACCGCGAGCCGCTGGTGATCGGCCACCGCGGCGCCAGCGGATACCGCCCTGAGCACACGCTGGAGTCCTACCGCCTGGCCGTGCGCCAGGGCGCCGACTTCATCGAGCCGGACCTCGTGTCCACCAAGGACGGCCACCTGGTCGCCCGGCACGAGAACGAGATCTCCGGAACCACCGACGTGGCCGCGCACACCGAGTTCGCCGGCCGCCGGACCACCAAGACGATCGACGGCAACGCGGTCACCGGCTGGTTCACCGAGGACTTCACGCTCGCCGAGCTCAAGACGCTGCGGGCCAAGGAGCGGCTGCCGCTGGTGCGGGTCACCAACACCGCCTTCGACGGCCAGCTGCCGATCCCGACCCTGCAGGAGGTCATCGACCTCGCCAAGGCCGAGAGCA
The DNA here is from genome assembly GCF_029626225.1 of Asanoa sp. WMMD1127. NCBI lineage: Bacteria > Bacillati > Actinomycetota > Actinomycetes > Micromonosporales > Micromonosporaceae > Asanoa > Asanoa sp. WMMD1127. The sequence goes on along the minus strand of NZ_JARUBP010000001.1, from coordinate 1,118,177 downwards.
GGCGGACCGGCCGGACCATCGGCGTCTACCCGGAGACCAAGCACCCGACCTACTTCCAGTCGATCGGGCTCGCGCTCGAGGAGCCGCTGGTCCGCGTGCTGCGGGCGAACGGCCTCACCAGGAAGAGCTCGCCGGTCATCATCCAGTCGTTCGAGACGGCCAACCTGCGCAAGCTGGCCCGGCTGACGGACGTGCGGCTGGCCCAGCTGCTGGACGCGGCGGGCAAGCCCTACGACTTCGTCGTCGCCGGCGACGCGCGGACCTACCAGGACCTCGTGACGCCGACCAACCTGCGCTGGATCGCCTCGTACGCGGACGGCATCGGCGCCAACAAGAACCTGCTGGTGCCGCGGGACGCGACCGGCAAGCTGCTGGCGCCCACCAACGTGGTCCGCGACGCCCACCGCGCCGGCCTGGACGTGCACGCCTGGACGTTCCGGGTCGAGAACCAGTTCCTGGCCGTCGACCACCGGATCGGCACCGACCCCAACGCCCGGGGCGACATCACGGCCGAGTTCGAGCTGTTCTTCTCGCTCGGGCTCGACGGTGTGTTCACCGACCAGCCGGACACCGCGGTCGCCGCCCGCGCCGCCCGCCCGGAGCGGTCGCACCACTAGCGTTCGGAGCGACGGGGCCCCTCGGCGACGTCGAGGGGCCCCGCCGTACATCTCCACGGCACATATATGGGCGTGGGCCACATGGTCCGGGTCACATCGATCCACCTACCGTGTGTCGCCATGACGGTAAAGGCGATGCGGCGGGCGTTCGTCACCGCCGCCACAGTGATAGCCGTGGCGACCGCCGCCACGGCCTGCGGCAGCCCGCAGGAGACGGCCTCCGGGGGCGGCGACGCGGGCAGCGCGCCGGTCAAGGTCGGCATCGTCCACTCCCAGACGGGTCCGCTGGCGTCCTACGGCAAGCAGTACAGCGACGGCTTCAAGGCCGGCCTGTCGTTCGCCACCAACGGGACCAACAAGGTCGGCGACCGGGTCATCGAGGTGACCGAGGTCGACGACGCCGGTGACCCGGCCAAGGCCGTCTCGGCCGTGAAGGACCTGATCGGCAAGGGCACCAAGATCATCGCCGGCTCGACCGCCTCGGGCGTCGCGCTGCAGGTGGCCCCGCTCGCCGCGCAGAACAAGGTGCTGTTCATCTCCGGTCCGGCCGCCACCGACGCGGTCACCGGGGTCAACAAGTACACGTTCCGCTCGGGCCGGCAGTCGTACCAGGACGTGATGACCGCCAAGTCGTTCATCGGCGACGCGGCCGGCAAGAAGGTCGTGGTCTTCGGGCAGGACAGCGCGTTCGGCAAGAGCAACGAGGCCGCGGTCAAGGCGGTCATCGGCGGCGCCGGCGCGACCGTGACCAGCGTGCTCGCCCCGGCCAGCGCGACGGACTTCACGCCGTTCGCGAGCCAGCTCAAGGCGGCCAAGCCGGACCTGCTCTTCGTCGCCTGGGCCGGCACCACCGCCCCGGCGATGTGGCAGACCCTCGACCAGCAGGGCATCCTCGCCTCCACCACGGTGGTCACCGGTCTCGACATCCGCGCCTCGTGGCCGACGTTCGGCGCGGCCGGTTCGAAGATCTCGTTCCTGTCGCACTACTTCGACGGGGCCAGCGACAACGCGGCCGCCCAGGCGGCGAAGACCGCGGTCGGCGGCACGCTCGACCTGTTCCACCCCGACGGCTTCACGGCGGCCCAGATGGTCGTCCGCGCGGTCCAGGAGGGCGGCGACGACGTCGACAAGATGGTCACCGCGCTCGAGGGCTGGAGCTTCGACGGTGTCAAGGGCAAGGTGACCGTCCGCGCCGAGGACCACGCGCTGCTGCAGCCGATGTTCCAGGCCACGCTGACCGGCAGCGGCGACCAGCTGACCGCGAAGCTCGAGAAGACGCTGACCCCCGAGGAGGTCGCCCCGCCGGCGGCCGCGATGAAGGGCTGAGGAGTTGGCCGAGCCGGTGCTGCGCACCCAGGGGCTGACCTGGCGGGTGGGCGAGGTGGCGATCGTCGACGGTGTCGACATCGCCCTCGCCCCCGGCGAGTTCCTCGGCGTCATCGGGCCCAACGGCGCCGGCAAGACCTCGTTGTTCAACCTGGTCAGCGGGTTGCGCAAGCCGACCGCGGGCACGGTCTGGCTGGGCGGCGACGACGTCACCGGGCTACCGCCGCACCGCCGGGCGCGGCGGGGCCTGGGTCGCACGTTCCAGTCGTCGTCGGTGTTCGGCTCGCTGTCCGTACGCGAGAACGTGCGGCTCGCCGTCCAGGCGCACCGTGGCGGCTCGCTGGCCCTGTGGCGCCGGGCGGCCGCCTTCCGCGACGTCGCCGAGGCGGCCGACCAGGCACTGGGCCGGGTCGGCCTCACCGGCCGCGGCGACGCCCTGGCCGGCACGCTCGCGCACGGCGAGAAGCGCAAGCTGGAGATCGCGCTGCTGCTCGCCGCGGAGCCCACCGTGCTGCTGCTCGACGAGCCGATGGCCGGTGTCAGCGCGGAGGACGTGCCGGAGCTGGTCGCGGTCATCCGCGGCCTGACCCGGGGTGCGGAAGCCACTGGCCGGTCGGTCCTCATGGTGGAGCACCACATGGACGTGATCCTCGAGCTGGCGGACCGGATCGCCGTCATGCACCACGGCGCGCTGCTCGCCTGCGACACCCCCGACGCCGTGATGGCGCACCAGGGCGTCCAGGAGGCATACCTGGGGGAGGGCCTGTGAGCGAGCCGATCCTGCGGGTCGCCGATCTGAGCGTACGCATCGCGGGGCTGCACATCCTCCAGGGCGTCTCGTTCGCCGTGGCGCCCACCGGGGTCACCGCCCTCCTCGGCCGCAACGGCGTCGGCAAGACCACCACCCTGCGGGCGCTGGTCGGGCTCACCCCGCGCGGCGGCGAGGTGTCGGGCTCCGCGCGCTTCGGCGCCGTCGAGGCGCTGCGCACGCCGACCCACCGGTTGGTCCGGGCCGGCCTCGGCTACGTGCCCGAGGACCGGTGCGTGTTCGCCGGCCTCACGGTGGCCGAGAACCTGCGGCTGGCTGAGCGGGCCGGCGCCGCGCCGGCGTACGACCGCGTGTTCGACCTGTTTCCCGAACTGAAGAAGCGGGCCCGGCAGCGGGCCGGCACCCTCTCCGGCGGGCAGCAGCAGATGCTGGCGATCGGCCGGGTGCTGCTCGCCGACAACACGCTCCTGCTGGTCGACGAGCCGACCAAGGGCCTGGCGCCGAGGGTGGTGACGGAGGTGGCCGAGGCGCTGGCGGCGGTCGCCGAACAGGTGCCGGTGCTGCTCGTCGAGCAGAACCTGGCCGTGGTGCGGCGCCTGGCGAACGACGCGGTGGTCCTCGCCGCCGGTCGGGTCGCCTGGACCGGCCCGGCCGACCGGCTGCTCGGCGAGCCGGAGCTGACCAAGGCGCTGCTGGGCGTCGGAAGTGCTGGGGTGCACGCCTGATGTCGACGTTCGTGTTGCTCACGCTGACCGGGCTGGGCCTGGCCGCGCTCTACTTCCTCGTGGCGTCCGGGCTGTCGCTGGTCTTCGGGCTGGCCGACGTGCTCAACTTCGCGCACGGGCTGTTCCTCTCGGTCGGCGCGTACGCGACCTGGTGGGCCGCCGGCCATCTGCCGGGCGCCGGGCCGACCGGGTTCGGCTTCGTGCTCGCCGCCGCCTTCGGGGTGGTCGCCGGCGCGGTGGTCGCGGCCCTGGTCGAGCTCGTGCTGATCCGGCCGCTCTACTCCCGGACGATCGAGCAGGTGCTGGTCACCGTCGGCCTGTCGCTGGCCGGGGTCGCGCTGCTCCAGGCGACCTGGGGCGCCGACCCGCGGCCGTTCCCGCGCCCGGAGTGGACCCGCGGCGTCACCGGCATCGGCGGCGCCAACATCCCCAACGCCTCCCTGCTGCTGGTGCTGGCCGCCGCCGCCGTGCTGGCGCTGCTCCTGCTGTTCCTGCGGTTCACCCGCGTGGGCCTGGTGATCCGGGCCGGTGTCGAGAACCGGGAGATGGTCACCGCGCTCGGCATCGACGTGCGCAAGGCGTTCACGCTCGTGTTCGCGATCGGCGGTGCGGCCGCGGCGCTGGCCGGCGCGCTGGGCGGTGTCTACTTCGGATCCGTGTCGCCGGCACAGGGCGGTTCGCTGCTGATCTTCGCGTTCATCGTCGTGGTGATCGGCGGGATGGGATCGGTGGTCGGCTCCGCCTACGCAGCGGTCGCGGTCGGCCTGCTGCAGCAGTTCGTCAACTACTACGGCACCGCCGGGCTCGGCGACATCTGCGTGGTCGCGCTGCTCGCGATCGTGCTGCTGGTCCGGCCGCAGGGCATCGCCGGAAGGGCGGTCACGGCATGACCCAGGCTGTCCCGGTGAGCGCCGAGGCGCCGCCCGCGGCCACGCCGCCGGAGCTCGACACGGCACCGGCCCAGCCCGGCTGGCGCCGACTGCTGGCGTTCGGCCCGCTGGTCGCGCTGCTGGTGGCGGCCATCCTGCCCTATTTCCGGCTGCCGGTGCCGGGCATCCTCGACGGCCCGTTCAACTCGTACGGCAACCTGCAGTTGCTCGCGATCTGTCTGGTCTTCGGCGGGCTGGCGGCCAGCTACGACCTCCTGTTCGGCCGCACGGGCCTGCTCTCGTTCGGGCACGCGCTCTATTTCGCGGCCGGCATCTACGGCACCGACGTGCTGGTCACCCGGGCGGGCCTGCCGCTGTGGTCGGCGGCGCTGTTCGCGCTGGTCGGCAGCGCCACCCTGGCGGCCCTGCTCGGCGCGATCGCGCTGCGGACGACCGGCATCGCGTTCGCCATGGTGACGCTCGCCTTCGCCCAGGTCGGCGCGATCCTGGTGGCCCGGGACTTCGGTGGCCTGACCGGTGGCGAGGAAGGCCTGCCGCTGGCCACCGACGGCCTGCCCGACTTCCTGCTCGGTGTGGCCAACACGGTCAACCTCTACTGGCTCGCGCTGGCGTACCTGGCCGTGGTCGTGCTCGTGGTGTCCCGGGTGGCCGCCTCGCCGACCGGCCGGGTGCTCGCCGGCCTGCGCGACGACGAGCGCCGGGTAGGCGTGCTCGGCCTGGATCCCTATCGCTACAAGCTCGTCGCCTTCACCCTGGCCGGCGCGCTGGCGGCCCTCGGCGGCGTGGTCTACGTGCTGGTCGTCGGCGGCGCCTCGCCGCACGTGACCAGCTCCGAGCTGACCCTCTCGCTGCTGGTGATGGTCGTGCTCGGCGGACCGGGCACGCGCTGGGGTCCGGTGCTGGGCGGCATCCTCTACATGTATCTGGACCACCGGTTGACGTCGTTGTCCGCCGACCTGCCGGGCCCGCTCGGCCAGCCGCTGTTCGTGCTGGGCGTCATCTTCATCCTGGCCGTCTACTTCTTCCCCGGCGGCCTCGCCAGCCTCAAGTCCCGCGTCGCGCCGCTCCGCGCGGCCCTGGACTCGCGCAGAAAAGGTGAAACGGTGTCATAAGCGTCATTCGCCCTCTTCCGGTCGAAACCGTCATTAGGCTCGGATCCGGAATACCCGCCTGTTACGGGGGAAGGACGGGGGGCCCACATGACGACTCGGATACCCGCGAACGCCGTCAAGAACGAGCAGCGAAAACGGTTGCCTACGCCACGGCCCGCGGTGAACGGGCCCGACCTGGTCGCCTATCGCGAAGCCGTGGAGAGCCTGCTCATCGAACTCGCCGGACACAGTGGACCGGGCGTCGAGCCCGGTGACACCGCGAAGGCCGAGACCATTCTCATCGAACGGCTCGTCGAGCCCAACTTCACGGCTGTGCTCTCGGTGACGCCCCGCGGCCTCACCGGAACGGTGGAATGGCTGCTCAACGAGGTCCGCAACTACAAGCCGAGCAGCCGCAGCTCCGCCGCCGACCTGGCGGCCCAGGTGCGGATCTTCCTGCTGGCCCAGGTCGAGGCGATGTGGTGGGGGCAGACCACGCCGTTCGCGACGACCGACGACGTGCTCACCTCGCCCGACCTGATCGACATCGAGAAGCTGCGGCGGGCCGGCCTGCTCCCGTTCCGTTACCGGCGGCAGCCGCGCACGTTCGCGACCCGCGCGGCGCGGGCACTGGCCCGCCGGGTCGCGCCGGACCGCTGGCCGCGGACGGCCGGCCTGCGGTTCACCTACAGCCGGCCGGAGACGATCGCGCTGCTCGGGCAGGTCGCCGCCGACTTCCAGCGGCAGGCGCCGCACGGCACGCCGGCGCTCTGGGTCACGAGCATGACCCGCAGCGTCCGCCACCAGCAGCACCTGCGCGACCTCGGCTACGCCGCGATGTCGCCCAGCGCGCACTGCGTGGGCTGGGCCGTCGACGTGGAGATGGCCTGGTTCGAGCGGTTCTCCGCGCGCACGGCGTTGGAGAAGGTGCTGCTCGAGCGGCAAGCCGCCGGCGACGTCAACGTGATCGACGAGGGGCAGGCCTGGCACGTCTGCGTCAGCCCCGTCGCGGTCGCTGAACTGCAAAGGGAGTTCGCCACCAGGTACGAGACCGGGAGAAGGTGACCCGACACCGTGTGCGGTATCGCGCTCATCGTCGGCAACGATGCCGACCCCGCGCTCTTCCGGCGGATGCTGGAGTCCCTGACGCCGCGCGGCGACGTCCAGGAGGAGCTGCCGGAGAGTTTGCGGACGATCGGCGGGGGGCCGGCGACGGGGTTGCTCGCCGGCACCCAGCGACTGCGGATCGTCGACCGGGACCGCGCGGTGCAGCCGTGGGTCTCACCCGACGACGCCTGGGTCCTCTGCTACAACGGTGAGGTCTTCAACTATCGCGAGCTGCGGGCGGAGCTGATCGCCGCCGGCCGAGAGCTGCACAGCGAGAGCGACACCGAGGTCGTCCTCGAGGCGTTCCTGGAGTGGGGCGAGGCCGCGGTCGGCAAGCTGCGCGGCGAGTTCGCGTTCGCGATCGTCGAGCGGGCCACCGGGCGGGTCTTCGTGGCCCGCGACCCGTTGGGCGTCAAGCCGCTCTACTGGTCCCGCCGCGGCGGCCGTCTCCACATCGCGTCGGAGGTCAAGGCGCTGGTGCCGGTCGGTGCGCGGATCGCCGAGGTGCCGCCCGGCCACCACGGCTGGGCCACCCCGGTCACCGGGCCGCGGCTGAACCCGTACGTCGACCTGCTCCGGCTCGGTGAGGACCAGGTGCCGATCGAGGACGCGGACGAGGCGGCGAAGCTGGTCCGGGCGGCACTGCAGGACAGCATCCGGGTACGCGTGGACACCGACCTCACCGTCGGCGTCGTGCTCTCCGGCGGCCTGGACAGCTCGCTCACGCTGCTCCAGGTGCGCGAGATGCACCCCGACTGCGTGGCCTTCACGGTCGGCGCGCCCGGCAGCCCGGACCTCGACTACGCCAAGCGGCTCACCCGCGACCTCGGCGTACACCATGAGGTCGTCGAGCTGCGGCCCCGGGACATCCGGATGGGCGAGATCCGGGAAGCGATCCGGATGGGCGAGCTGTCCGAGTACGGCGACATCATCAACGCGGTGGTGTCGGTGCCGTTGTTCCGCCGGGTGCACGAGACCGGCGTCAAGGTGGTGCTCACCGGCGACGGCTCCGACGAGCTGTTCGGCGGCTACCCGATGTATCACGAGGTCGGCCCGGCCGCGGCCCGCCGGCTGTTCCTGCACAAGATCCGCAACCTGTGTCGTACGGAGCTCCAGCGCGTCGACCGCACCAGCATGGGACAGGGCGTCGAGGCCCGGGTGCCGTTCCTGGACCTGGCCCTCGTCGAGCTGGCCATGCGGATGCCGCTGTCGCTGAAGATGCGCAACGGCAAGGAGAAGTGGATCGTGCGGGAGGCGTTCGCCGACATCCTGCCCGACTACATCCGGCAGCGGCCCAAGAATCCGATGTCCTACTCGTCGGGTTTGCACGAGCGCGCCCGGCTCTACAAGGCGCGGTTCGCCGGGGTGCACCACTCCTTCGGGTACGGGCTGCTGGAACCGCTCCGCCGCGACTTCGACCATGTGCTGATGAAGTGCGGCAACGACCTCGACGCGGCGATCCGCGAGGCTGCCGTCCGGCAGGACTACACGTTGCTGGAGCACGCCCGCGACTTCGCGGGGGCGCTGCGCTGGTTCACCGGCGCCCGGGCGCCGTACTGACGCTGTGGGAGGGCTCTTCGGGGCCCTCCCTGGTAGAACTGTGCGGGTGAGGGAGCGGGCAGAGGAGATCCTGCGCCGGCTCGCGGGGGAGCACGCGAGGCTGCGCGACGACCAGTGGCGGGCCATCTCGGCCCTGGTCGAGGAGAAGCGGCGGGTGCTCTGCGTGCAGCGCACCGGGTGGGGCAAGTCCGCGGTCTACTTCGTCGCCACCGCGCTGCTCCGAGCCTCCGGCGCCGCCGGGCCCACCGTGATCGTCTCCCCGCTGCTCGCGCTGATGCGCAACCAGGTCGAGGCGGCCGAGCGGGCCGGCATCCGGGCCCACACGATCAACTCCGCCAACCTCGACGAGTGGGACGCGATCCACGCCGACGTGGTCGCGGGCAGCGTCGATCTTCTGCTGATCAGTCCCGAGCGGCTCAACAACCCCGACTTCCGTGACAACGTGCTGCCCAAGCTCGCCTCGACCACCGGCCTGCTGGTGGTCGACGAGGCGCACTGCGTCTCCGACTGGGGCCACGACTTCCGCCCCGACTACCGGCGGCTGCGCACGTTCCTGGCCGAGCTGCCGCCCGGCACGCCCGTGCTGGCCACCACCGCCACGGCCAACCAGCGGGTCACCGACGACGTGGCCGACCAGCTCGGCGACGCGCTGGTGCTGCGCGGCTCCCTGGAGCGCGACTCGCTGCGCCTCGGCGTCGTCTCGCTCGACTCGCCGGCGCATCGGCTGGCCTGGCTGGCCGACCAGCTCGAGACGCTGCCCGGCTCCGGCATCGTCTACACGCTGACCGTGGCGGCGGCCACCGAGACCGCCGACTTCCTGCGCCAGCGCGGCTTCCCCGTGGCCTCCTACTCCGGCCAGGCCGACGACGCGGCCCGCCAGCAGGCCGAGCAGGACCTGCTCGACAACAAGCTCAAGGCGCTGATCGCCACGTCGGCCCTCGGCATGGGCTTCGACAAGCCTGACCTCGGCTTCGTCGTGCACCTGGGCGCGCCGCCCTCGCCGATCGCCTACTACCAGCAGGTCGGCCGGGCCGGCCGGGCCGTGCGCAACGCCGACGTGCTGCTGCTGCCGGGCCGCGAGGACGCGGCGATCTGGCGCTACTTCGCCTCGCTGGCCTTCCCGCCCGAGCAGCAGGTGCGCGACGTGCTGCACGCCCTCGACGCCGCCGGCCGGCCGCTGTCGACCCAGGCGCTGGAGCCGATGGTCGACCTGCGCCGCACGCGCCTCGAGATGATGCTCAAGGTGCTCGATGTCGACGGCGCGGTGCGCCGGGTTCGCGGCGGCTGGGTGTCCACCGGCGAGCCGTGGGTCTACGACACCGCCCGGTTGCGCCGCGTCGCCGCCGCTCGCGAGACCGAGCAGCAGAGCATGCGCGACTACGTCGCGACGGCCGGCTGCCGGATGGAGTTCCTGCGGCGCAGCCTCGACGATCCCGGAGCGGCGCCGTGCGGGCGCTGCGACAACTGCGCCGGGCCGTTCGCGCCCGCCGAGGTGTCCGGGCCGGCCCTGGCCGCCGCGGAGGCGTTCCTCGGCCGGGCCGGGGTCGGGATCGCGCCCAAGAAGCTCTGGCCGACCGGCCTCTCCGAGGTGCGCGGCAAGCTGAGCGCCGACGAGCAGGCCGCCCCCGGCCGGGCCGTCGGACGCCTCTCCGACCTGGGCTGGGGCAGCCGCCTGCGCGACCTGCTGAGCCCGGACGCCCCCGACCGCCCACTGCCCGACGACGTCACCGGGGCGGTCGTCGAGGTGCTCAAGGACTGGTCGCGGGGCGACGACCCGTGGGCCCGGCGACCGGTGGCGGTGGTCGGCATCGCGTCCCGCCGGCGGCCGCAGCTGGTCGGGTCGCTGGCCGCCCGGATCGCCGAGATCGGCCGGCTGCCGCTGCTCGGGCTGGTCGAGCCGGGCCCGCAGGCGCCGCCGTCCGGTGGCGGCGCCCGCGGCAACAGCGCGCAGCGGGTACGCGCCCTGCACGGAGCGTTCCAGCTCCCGCCGGACCTGGCCGCCGCACTGTCCGCAGTGGACGGCCCGGTGCTGCTGGTCGACGACCTGGTCGACTCCGGCTGGACGATGACGATCGTCGCGCGCGACCTGCGGGCGGCGGGCGCCCCGTCGGTGTTGCCGTTGGCGTTGGGCGTGGCCGGTTAGCGGCGCGGTCGCCCGTACCCGTGGACGGGTTGGTAGTCGACCCGGTCGAACCTGATGCGCTCGCCGTGCTGGGGGGCGTGGATGATCCGGCCCGCGCCGACGTACATCCCGACGTGCTGGATGTTGCCGTAGTAGAAGACCAGGTCGCCGGGGCGCAGTTGGCCGCGGCCGACGTGGGCGACGGCGCCGTACTGGGCTCGGGCGTTGTGCGGCAGGTCGACGCCGGCGGCCCGCCAGGCGGCCGCCGTCAGGCCCGAGCAGTCGTAGCCCTCGGGTCCGGAGGCGCCCCACACGTAGGGCTTGCCGAGCTGGGCGTAGACGAACCGGACCGCGGCGCTCGCGGCGCCCGGCGGCAGCGGCGGTGGGTCCTCGAGCACCGGCGGCAGGTCCGTGACGCCGAGGTCGAAGCGGAGCGCGTCGAGCCTCGCGATCTCGCCCTCGATGTGCCGCTTCTTCGACAGCAGCTTCGCGCCCTGGACCTTCTCGCGGGCGGCGAGCGCGTTGAGTGACTCCTGCGCGGCGGCCACGTTGGCGTTGGCCGCCTCGAGCGCCTCGATCGCGCGGCCGCGCTGGGTGCCGAGGGCTTCCAGCATGGCCAACCCGTTGCCGAGCGCCTGCGGCGAGCCGGAATGCAGCAGCCCGATGACGTTGGCCGCCCGACCGGTCCGGTACGCCGCCGCGGCCATCGTGCCCACCTCGGCGCTGCGGGCCTGCGCGACCGCCTCCAGCGGCGCGATCCCGGTGCGGAGCCGCTCCGCCTCGGCGCGCCCGCGCTTGACCTCCAACTTCAGGTCGTTGTATTGCTCGACGACCACCTCGAGCTGGTGGGTGGCGCTCTTGAGCCGCTTCTTGACCTCGTCGGCGGACGGGTTGGCGGCGGCCGGCGCGGCCAGCGGACCGAGCACGGCGAGCAGGGCGGCCGCCGCGGTCAACGTGCGGTGCGCGCCTCGTGTGATGATCGGCACGATCGGTTAACGAGTCGGCTGGGGCGTAAGCCACTATGCGGGCAAATCCGACTAGGCGCGGATACACCCGGGGGGTATATTCGAGCGCATGACCGTCAACGACGAGACCGCCGGCAACGGCCCTTACTGGTACGCCGCCGACAAGCAGGCCCTGCTGAGTCGCCTCCGGCGCATCGAGGGTCAGGTTCGCGGGGTCCACCGGATGGTCGAAGACGACACCTACTGCATCGACGTGCTGACCCAGATCTCCGCGGCGACCAAGGCGCTCCAGGCCGTGGCCGTGGGGCTGCTCGAGGGGCACATCGCCCACTGCGTCATGGAGGCCGCCGAGAACGGCACCGACCCGTCGGCCAAGGTGAAAGAGGCGTCGGAAGCGATCGCCCGGCTCGTCCGCTCCTGATCCCGTCCGGCTCCTGATCCCGTCCCCGTCCGGAGGTAACCCCGTGTCCAGCACCGCCACCTACACCGTGACCGGCATGACCTGCGCCCACTGCGTCGACGCGGTGACCGGCGAGCTGCGTTCCCTGCCGGGCGTCACCGACGTGCGGATCGACCTGGCGACCGGTGCGGTCGCGGTGACCAGCGACGCGCCGCTGGCCGCCGGCGACGTGCGGGCCGCGGTCGACGAGGCCGGCTACGAGCTGGCCGCCGCCGATGCCTGAGGCCGCGCGCACCAAGAGCCGCCCGGCCGCCGCCGCGCCCCCTGGGCCGGATCGCGCCGGGTTGCGGCTCGGCCTGTTCGTCGCTGGGCTCGTCTTCGCGCTGGTCGGTGGCTTCGGCCTCGGCAAGCTGACCGGCGGCGACGCGCAACCGGCCGACGGCGCCGCCGCGGCCGGCGGGATGGCGATGCCGTCCGCCGATCCCAACGCCGGCCACGCGCACGCGCCCGGCACCGGCGAGCACGACCACGGCAGCAGCGGCATGACCGCGACGGCCGGCGCGGAGCTCGGCGGGCTGAGCCTGAGCGGCAGCGGCTACACGCTCGTGCCGGCGGCCACCACGTTCACCGCGGGCAAGCCGGCCGACTTCCGGTTCACCGTGCAGGGGCCGCAGCGGCAGCCGGTCACCCAGTTCGCGGTCGTCCACGAGAAGCAGCTCCACCTGATCGTGGCCCGGCGCGACCTCTCCGGCTATCAGCACCTGCACCCGACGATGGCCGCCGACGGCACCTGGAGCATCCCGCTGACCCTCGGCGAGCCGGGGCTGTGGCGAGCGGTCGCGGACTTCACGATCGTCGACTCGGCCGGCGCCCAGATCGCCGCGACCCTCGGCGCCGACCTGGTCGTGGCCGGCGACTACGCGCCCCGGGCGCTGCCCGCCCCGGCGCGCGAGGCGACGACGGGCGAGTTCACCGTCACCTACGAGGGCACCCCGACGGTCGGCGCGACCCAGCCGCTGCAGTTCCGGGTGTTCCGCAACGGCGCCCCGGTCACCGACCTGCAGCCCTACCTGGGGTCCTTCGGGCATCTCGTGGTGCTGCGCGAGAACGACCTCGGCTACCTACACGTCCACCCCGACGAGCAGCGGACGCCGGGAACGGTCAAGTTCTGGCTGGCGGTGCCGAGCCCGGGCAACTACCGGGCGTACTTCGACTTCCAGGTGGCCGGCCAGGTGCACACGGCCGAGTTCACTGTGAACGTCGGCTAGTGCCCCGTCCGGCCGCCGCCAGGCGGCGGCCGGGCCCGGCCGCGTCGGTCGGCCCTAAGCCGTCTTTCGGATCGGGCGAGTGGCGAGGCGGCGCAGCGCTTCGCGGATGTGCCGCTTCTCCGCCGCGGAAACGGTCGGGTCGGTGAGCCGGTCGAGAATGACCTGGAGGTCCTTGTCGACCCGGCTCGGCCGGGCGGTCGTGCCCGGCGCGCGGCCCGGCATGTTGAGCGCCCGGAACGCCGCCGAAACGGGCACGTCGAGCGCCGCGCAGAAGTTTTGCACCTTGGCGAGCTCGGGATAGTCGTGCCAGTCGCCGGCCAGCCAGCGGAAAAGGGTCGATCGACCGACGCCGGTCTCCGAAGCGAGGTCGTTGACCGTCCAGCCACGGGCATTCTTCGCGTCGTCAACGGCCCGCCGGACGAAGCGTGCGAACGCTGCCTGCGGCGAGTCATCCGTGGCCATCGGCCGGTCGCCCTCCCCGCGGTCGAGAATCGTCACCGGAAAGGGTAACCCGTGGGGCCGAGAATGCAACGGGCCGTTCGGCCTATTAGTCCCGTCCGCGGGACTGCCCTACAGTCGGTCCAGAACCGCACCGGGACCCGTGCGTGGGACCCTCCCCACAGTGTCCGACCGCGCACCGTCCGCGTTGCGTCCACGAGCCCTCGGCCCGTGGTGCCGGTGTGGTGTCCCGCCGGCGGGGGGTCGGCGGGACACCACACCGTCAGCGTGCGCCCACTCCGGTGACTTACCAGACCGTTACCCATCGTCTATGCTCACGCCCCGAGAGTGGAGAACGACGGGATGCGACTATGGCCCAACCAGAAGACCGCCCGGTTCCCTATCGACCCGGCGTCATAAGCCTGTTCTTCGTCATCAAGGCAGCGATTTTCGCGCTGGCCTTCTGGATCTGGCTGCTCGTCCTCGCCATACAGGATGGGCCGCTCACCGGTTGGGGTCTGTTCGCGGCCGCCGGCGCGATTACCACCACGCTCGTCGGCGTGATTCTGGGCATCCGGATCGCCCTGCAGGCCAACGCCGCCGATCGGCACGCCGAGCTGAAGAAGACCCTCGTCGAGATTTCCTGGAACACCGCGTTCCTGGCCCACCAGGACGACGACTCCGACAATGTCGTGCGTTTTCCGAGCGCGGTGCCGGACGACTCCGGCGGTTGGCCGAGCCGCGAGGGCCCCGAGCGCCGTCGCTAGCCTCGGTCGGCGAGGAGCTCCGCCAGCCTCGGGCGCACCTGCCAGGCGGTGACCAGCTCTTCGTACTCGTGGCTCGGCCCGGTTTGGCCCGTGCGGCGGGCCCGCAGCAGCAGGTTTCGCGGCGTGTGCGCGGAGTCGATGAACTCCGTCACGTCGACCCGGTAGCCCCGCTCGCGGAGCAGGGCGGCGCGCAGCGAGTCGGTGAGGACGTCCGCGAAGCGCTCGCGCAGGATGCCCTGCCCGGTGATCAGCTGGTACGGCCCCGGCGCGGGCTGCCGCCGCAGCTGCGCGGCGATGTCGTGGTGGCAGCAGGGCGCGGCCAGGATCCACTCGGCGCCCCAGCCGACGGCGCGGTGCAGCGCCTCGTCGGTGGCGGTGTCGCAGGCGTGCAGCGCGAGCACGAGGTGGGGCGCGGGGTCGACCGCCGCGTCCAGGATGGTGCCGGCGGCGAACCGCAGCGGGCCCGCGTAGCCCAGATGGGCGGCCAGCCGGGTGTTGCGGTCGCGCTGGTCCTCGCGTACGTCCACACCGGTCATCTCGACCTCGAGCCCGCGCACCGCGGTCAGGTAGCGGTAGGCCGCGAACGTCAGGTAGGCGTTGCCGCAGCCCAGGTCGACGACCCGCAACGGCTGCGGCAGCCCGTCGGTGGGCAGGGTGGCGGCGAGGGCGCGGAGGAAAGCGTCGACCTGGCGGCGTTTGGCCGCGGTGCCGCCGATCACCTCCCAGAGCGGGTCGCCGGGGTCGAGCAGGTGCTGGCGTACGCGATCGTGGTCGTGGGTCTGTGGGGTGGTCGCGGCGGCCTGGCGGTGCACCTGGGCGTCGCCCTTCTTGGTCACCCGCAGCTGCACGGTCGTGCCGGCGCTCTCGACGTGCCAGTTGCCGAACGGCTCGGCGAGCAGCGCGTCGACGGCCTCGTCGGCCTCGCGACCCGGGGCGACGTTGCGGGTGTGCGGGCGGGCGCCGTCGTTGGTGACGATCTGCAGCCGGCGGCCGGCCTTGAGCGCGACCGGGCGGAGCTCGGCCCGGACCACCGACGGCGTCGCACCCCGGCGCCGGCCGGCCGCGACCGCCCGGGTGAGGCCGGGGTCGAGCAGCAGGCCGCGCACCTCGGCGAGGGCGGTGGAGAGGTCTTCGGGCATGCCTACATTGTCCGCGTCTCGCCGATCGCCGGCCGCCACAGGTCGTCAGCGTCACGTCCGGCCGCGTGCCAGGCGGTGGCGAGCCGCTCCACCGGCGCCAACAGCGGCTCGGTGCTGAGGACGAAGGTGCCCCAGTGCATCCCGGATACGCGGCGCGCGCCGAGGTCGGCGGCCGCCTGGACGGCCTCCTCGGGGTCCATGTGCTGGTTGCGCATGAACCAGCGCGGCTCGTACGCCCCGATCGGCAGCAAAGCCAGTTCGATGCCGGACTGGCGGTCGGCGATCTCGGCGAACCGGCTGCCGTACCCGGTGTCGCCGGCGAAGTAGATCTTGGGTTGGCCTTCGGCCGCGATGATCCAGCCGCCCCAGAGGCTCTTGTTGGTGTCGGCGAGGCTGCGGCGGCTCCAGTGGTGCGCCGGGACGAACGTGAACGTGACCGGGCCGATCCGCCGGACCTCCCACCAGTCGAGGTCGGTCACGTCACGGAAGCCGCGGCGGCGGAACCACCAACCCAGATTCGCGGGTACGAGCATCGGCGTGTCGCGGGGCAGCCGGCTGATGGTCGGGGCGTCGAGGTGGTCGTAATGGTTGTGGGAGATCAGCACCGCGTCGATCCTCGGCAGGCCTTCCCAGGCCACGCCCGGGGCGGTGTAGCGGGTGATGAACGGCGGGATCCGCCGCGACCAGACGGGGTCGGTGAGGATGGTGAGGCCGCCGGTCTGCAGGACGAAGCTGGCGTGCCCGATCCAGGTCACGGCGGTGGTGTTCGGGTCGGGCTCGTGGAGCTTTGGTTGTGGCTGCTGGGCGATCGCGCGCCCGGCGCGTCGGCGGCTGGCTGCGTCGGGCCGCTTCTCGCGCGCCATTCTCGCGACGTCGCGGCCGCTGGGCAGCGGGGCGGTCAGCCGGTCGGCGAAGGAGGGCGGCCAGTCGCGCGCGCTGCGGCGGGCTGCTTCCAGGCGGCGGCGCACCCGGTTCGGATCGAACATGTACCCACCGTCGGCGGGACACCACTGGACCGTCAAGTTAGGGTGACCTAAGCTCAGGCTCCGGCTGGTTCTGCTCGTTCGGAGGCGCCATGATCAACGCCGACACGGAGGTGGGCCTCGCGGCCCGGGTCCGGTCCCTGACCCGCGCCGACCACGAGGCGGCCGAGACAACGCCGTTCGTCACGGACCTGATGGCGGGGCGCCTGGACGTCGGGGCTTATGCGCGGCTGGCGAGCCAGCACTATTTCATCTACGAGACCCTGGAGCAGGCCGCGGCGGCGCTGCGCTCGGATCCGGTGGCGGGGTCGTTTGTCGCCTTCGGCCTTGACCGATTGCCGGCCCTGTGCGCTGATCTGCACCATCTGCGTGGGTCGGGCTGGCGCACGGAGATCTCACCGCTCCCGGCGACCCGCGACTATCTGTCGCGGCTACGGGAGGTGGCCTTCACGGACGCGCCGTCGTTCGTCGCCCACCACTACACCCGCTACCTGGGCGACCTGTCGGGCGGCCAGATGGTCAAGCGAGCCCTCCGCCGCGAATACGGCGTGGGCGCCGCGGGCACGTCTTTCTACGAATTCCCGGGGGTGGCGGCTGGCGCGGTAAAGCGCCGCTACCGCGAACTACTCGACGCGGCACCGTGGTCGGCTGCGGAGCAGAACCGCTTCATCTCGGAGGTAAAGCAAGCCTTCCACCACAACCGCGCCGTCTTCGAAAACCTCGCGGCCTGACTGTGGGCCTTTCCGCTACAACCGCACCTTCTTCGGAAGCCTCGCGTCCTGACTTTGGTTCTTCCGCTATAACGGCGCCCTCTTCGGAAGCCTCGCGGCTGACTTTAGACCTTTCCGTCACAAGCGCCGTCTTGATGACCTTGCGGCCTGGCTCTAGGCCGCTTCGCCACAAACGGTGCCTCTTTCGGAAGCGTTGCGGTGTGGCGCTGGGCCTTTCCGCGACAAATGGCGCCTCTTTCGGAAGTGTTTGCGGTTGTGGTTGCTGGGCCTTTCCGCGACAAACGGCGCCTCTTTCGGAAGCGTCGCGATCTGGCGCTAGGCCTTTCCGCGACAAACGGCGTCTCCTCCGGGAACCCTGGGGCTTTACTTCTGACTTCCGCCACAACCGCGCCGTTTTCGGATATCTCGCGGCCTGAGTTAGGCCATTCGGCGCATCGCACGGCGGAACGCCCCGGTAGTCGAACTTTCGGGAGCGAAGCGACGACTGCGACCTCGACGCTGGTTAGCCATGGTGGCGGTTGTTGCAACTGCGACTCATAGCACGCTGGGCCGAAGGGCTGGTCAGTTTGGATTGCCGGCTTGACGCGCATGGCGCACGTGGTTGATCAACGCTGCAGCAGCCGATCGGCCGGTCAGATCCCAACCCACTGCCACGGCCTGCTCGAAGTCGGCTGGATACTTTTTGGAATACTAAGATTGGCACACCTAATTCTCTCGCAACTATATTACGAGCCGGCTCGAGCGAGGACAATGGAGATATGCGGCAGCTCCAGTTGTTCACCAGCGGTGAGTTGGCTGTTATGCGCGATCGAACCAGATCCCGCAACTTCTCCCCAGAGCGAGAGCATTTTCGCCGTGCGCATCAACGTCATCGGGCATGGGGTTTGGCGCAACGCCACGCGGAAAAACTGCGCCGGAATCGCGAGAGCAGAGGTCCGGAACAATGGCTCAGTGCCCCGCAGGCTGACGTCGCTCGGCTTTCCCCGGCAGGTCGGCACGCGCCTAGGCCACGGTGTGGCTTAAATCCCGAGTCGACGAGCTCGGCGATTTCGCTGGAAGCGGTAAGCCCGGCCGATAGGGCGAGCGCGGTCGACACCGCGGCTGATGTCGAGGTCGCTACTTCGGTCGAGACGGTGAGCCCGGTCGCGAGGGTGACCGAGGCCGTTGCCGCCACCAGGCCGCAGTCGGCGGGCTTAGGCGAAGTTACTTCTCAGCCCGGCCCGCTGATCGTTGCCGAAGCTGTTACGCCACTAACGACGGCGGCCCCGGCTCGCGCCAGCGGTCCGTTTGGCGACAGCGGTCGCGCCGGCCACGCCGGCGGGGCCGGCGACGGTCGTGCCGGCCACGGCGGTCAGGTTCGTGACGGCGGTCGCGCTGGCGACAGCGGTCCAGCCAGCGACGGCGGTCCGGCTCACGAGGGCGCTCTCGTTCGCGGCGGCTGTCGCGCTGGTTTCGGCAGTCCGGTTCGCGAGCGCGGTCCGGTTCGTGACTGCGGTCCGGTTCGCGACGGCGGTAGGGCTCGCGTCAACAGTCCGGTTCGCCAGAACGTGCCCGTTCGCGAGTGCGTTCCCCGTTCGCGGCGGCGGTCGGCTGGTGTTGCCGGTCCGGTTCGCGCGGCCGCAGCGGTTAGCGGCGGCGGTCGGGGTGGCGGGGGCGGTCATGTTGGTGAGTGCGGTCTGGTGTGCGTGGGCGCAGCGGTTAGCGGCGGCGGTCGGGGTGGCGGGGGCGGTCATGTTGGTGAGTGCGGTCCGGTTTGCGCGGGCGTTCCCGTTCGCGGCGATCCTCGGGGTGGCGACGGCGGTCACGTTCGTGACTGCGGTCCGGTTCGTGAACCCGGTATGGCTCGCGACGGCGGTCCGGTTCGCGCGCGCGTTCCCGTTTCCGGCTGCGGTCGCGCTGGTGTCGGCGGTAGGGCTGGCGTCCGCGGGCCGCATCGTGACGGCGTTCGCGGGGGCGGCTGCTGTCCGGTTCATGACGGCGGTCGGCGAGGCGACGGCGGACCGGTCCGGGACTATGGCCGTTGTAGAGGCGGTCAGCCCGGTCGGCATTGGTCAGCCCGCGAGACCTTGCCCGGCAGGAGCGGCCAGTTTGGTCGACCTCGCACACAGCCACGCCTGCGGCTGAGCGGGGTCGGCCGGCAAAGACGAAGCGAGGCAAGGGCGGCTTGCCCTTGCCTCGCTTCGTTACGGCGCTCAGGCCTCCGTGTTGGCGGCTGCGGCGCCGCCGTTGCCGCGGGCGCGGCGGCGGCGGCGGGTGCGTGGCTTGGCGGCTGGGTCGGCACCGTCCGCTTCGGCTACCGCGACGCCTGACGGCTCGTCGGCGGATGCGGCTGCGGCTGCGGCCGCATCGCCCGAGACCACCTGGCCGGCGCGGCGGCGGCGGCGGGGGCGGCGGTCCGCCGGCGTCTGCGTGTCCTCCGTGTCGGCCACGACCGTGTCGCCGCTGTCCGCGGGCGAGTCCGCGCCGCGGCGGCGGGAGCGGGAGCGGCTGCGGGCCGGGCGTTCCGTGCGGGCGGCTGGGCCCCGGCGGCGGCCGCCGCCCAGGTCCTCTTCCTTCTCCGCCGACAGGCCGGCGCGGGTGCGCTCCGCCGTCGGGAGCGTGCCCGTCACGTCGGTCGGGATGTCGAGGTCCTCGTAGAGCCACGCCGATGTGTGGTAGGTCTCCGGCGGCTCCGGCATGTCGAGGCCGAGGGTCTTGTCGATGATCCGCCAGCGCGGCATGTCGTCCCAGTCGACGAACGTGACCGCTACGCCGGTGGCGCCGGCGCGGCCTGTGCGGCCGATGCGGTGCGTGTAGGTGTCCTGGTCTTCCGGGCAGTCGTAGTTGATCACGTGGGTGACGCCCGAGACGTCCAGGCCGCGGGCCGCGACGTCGGTGGCGACCAGGATGTCGATCTTTCCCGCGCGGAAGGCGCGGAGGGCCCGCTCGCGGGCGCCCTGGCCGAGGTCGCCGTGGACGGCCGCGACGGCGAAGCCGCGGAAGTCGAGGTCCTCGGCCAGCCGGTCGGCCGCTCGCTTCGTACGCGTGAAGATCATGGTCAGGCCCCGGCCCTGTGCCTGCAGGATGCGGGCGACGACCTCGCTCTTGTTGAGCGAGTGGGTGCGATAGACCAGCTGCTGCGTCTGCGGCGACGGGCCCGTCTCGGCCGTGTGCCCGGCGTGGATCGTGACCGGGTGGCGCAGGAACCGCCGCGACAGTGCCACGATCGGGTCCGGCATGGTCGCGGAGAACAGCATCGTCTGCCGGTCCTCGGGCAGCATCGCGAGGATCTTCTCGACGTCGTCGAGGAAGCCCAGGTCGAGCATGCGGTCGGCCTCGTCGAGGACCAGCGCGTGCACCCGGTCGAGCCGGAGCTGCTTCTGCTTGGCCAGGTCGAGCAGCCGGCCGGGCGTACCGACCAGGATCTCGACACCGCTCTTCAGGGCTTCGATCTGCGGCTCGTAGGCGACGCCGCCATAGATCGGCAGGACCCGGACGCCGCGGGTGCGCCCGGCGGCGGCGAGGTCCTTGGCGACCTGCAGACCAAGTTCACGCGTGGGTACGACGACCAGGGCCTGCGGCACGCCGTCGGAGCCCTCGCCCGGCGCGAAGACCCGCTCCAGCAGTGGCACGCCGAAGCCGAGGGTCTTGCCGGTGCCGGTGGGGGCCTGGCCGATCAGGTCGGTGCCGCGGAGCGCGATCGGAAGCGCGTACTCCTGGATGGCGAAAGCGTGGGTGATGCCGGCGGCGGACAGCGCCTCGACGGTCTCGGGGCGGGCGCCTAGCTCGGCGAAGGTGGGGGAGTCGGATCGGGTCGGCGCGTTCGGGACGAGCGCGTCGCCCGCGGGTTCGATCAAGTCACTCATGTGGTTGTCGGGGTGCCCTCTCGTGGTGCGCCCCGTCGTGTCGTAGGGCGCGATATGGAATCGCGCGGGCCACACGCGAAGGAGTCGCGGGCCGCACACGCGTGCCGGGGGGTCAAGTCCGCCCACGGCTAACGTGACCATGTTACCGGATTGCCCAGGCAACGGTGCCGAACGTGAGGCGAATGCGCCCGGTGGGGCCAGGCGTGTGGCGCAACTCTCGCCGCCCGGCCACCCGGAGTAACCTGCGGGCGTGACTGGATCAGCTGCGGCGCCGGCGCCCGCGACTGCGGCGGAAGCCCTGGTCGACCTGCTCGGCATGGTGGCCTACGGCGAGCTGTCGGCGTTCGAGCGGATGGCGGCCGACGCCCGATTTGCCCCGGATCTGCGGCACCGGGCGGCGCTCAGCGAGATGGCCGCCGTCGAGATCGCCAACTACGGCCGGTTGGCGGCCCGGCTGACCGAGCTCGGCGCCGATCCCGAGGTCGCGATGACGCCCTATGTCGACGTGTTGCAGGCGTACCACGACTCCACCGAGCCGCGCGACTGGCTCGAGGCGCTGACCAAGGCCTACGTCGGCGACGGCGTGGCCGACGACTTCTTCCACGAGATGGCCAAGCTGATCGACGACCCGGACCGCCAGCTCGTCCTCGACGTCATTCATGACAAGAGGTACGACGAGTTCGCGGTCACCGAGATCCGGGCGGCGATCGATGCCGACCCGAAGACGAAGCACCGCCTGTCGATGTGGGCCCGCCGCCTGGTCGGCGAGGTGCTCTCGCAGGCGACCCGGGTGGCGGGCCAACGCGCGGCCCTGACCACCTTGATCGTCGCGAGTGGCGGTGACCAGGCGGCCGTTCAGGCCCTGTTCCGCCGGATGACCATCGCCCACGGCGCCCGCATGTCGGCGGTGGGCCTCAACAACTAGCCGCGCTCAGCGGGCGGTGAAACCGACGGTGCCGCGAGCCGCCTCGGCGATCTCGACGTAGGCCAGCTTGTCGACCGGAATGATCAGCCGGCGGCCCTTCTCGTCGACCAGGGAGAGCGTGCCCTCGCTCGCGATCGCCTCGGTGACTGCCTTCTCCACCTCGGCCGGCGACTGCGAGCTCTCGATGACCAGCTCGCGCGGCGCGTACTGCACGCCGATCTTGACCTCCACAGAAGCCCTCCTCGTCGTGGCGCGCGATCGTTACCGGCGCCGCTGGGAAGGCTATCCGATTCGTGTCGCGAACGACGACGGCGGCTTGCGTGTCAGACGGGTTCGCCTTCGGCCCAGGCGCCTTCCTGGGGTTCACCCTGCAGGGGGAAGCTGGCTATGCCGCGCCACGACAGGGCCGCCAGCAGCGCCTCGGCCTCGGCCTTGGGGACCTGCCGACCGCCGGCCAGCCAGAACTGCGCCGCGGTCTCGGCCGCCCCGACCAGGCCCGATGCCAGCAGCTCGGCCCGGGACTTGCTGACGCCGGTGTCCGAGATGATGGTGTCGGTGATCGCGGCGATGCAGCCCCGCTCGACCCGCTCGACCCGTTCGCGTACGGCCGGCTCGTTGCGCAGGTCCGACTCGAAGACCAGGCGGAACGCCTCACTTTCGTGGTCGACGAAGTCGAAGTACGCCGTGACCGCGCCGCGTACCCGTTCCTTGTTGTCGTTGGTCGCTTCCATCGCCGTCCGCACATTGGCGACGATCGCGTCACAGTGCTTGTCGAGCAGCGCCAGGTAGAGCTCGAGCTTGCCCGGAAAGTGCTGATAGAGCACCGGCTTGGAGACGCCGGCCCGCTCGGCGATGTCGTCCATCGCGGCCGCGTGGTAGCCCTGCGCGACGAACACCTGTTGGGCCGCCGCGAGCAGCTGCTTGCGGCGCGCAGACCGGGGCAGCCGGGTCGGCCGTCCGTCCGGCTGGGCATCGCCCGAAGCCGCCACCATGGTTACCTCCGAAATCCCGCGACACATCGACCGGTTCGTGCGGATCCAATCGGCGCCGATCGCATCGGTCGCTGAATTGGACCGCGATTGCAACTTATCGCGACCGTGAGCACACGGTAGCCTCAGCGAGGGCGACCGAGGAGTGCACGGTGGATGATTCAGGTCAACCCGGGGACGCACCGGGCGGCGGCGGCAACCCGCCGGCGGCGCGTGACGGTGACGCCTGGGCCGCCCGCGACGAGGAGTCCGCCGCCCGATCCGGGTGGCAGCGTTCCCGCTACGCCAACCTGCTGACGCCCGTCGTGCCGGCCTCCCGGCAGCCACGGCAGCAGGTCAACGGTTCCGGTGCGGTGCACTCGGCGAGCGCGCCGCCGTACCCCTATGAGGGTGATCTGGAAGACGCCGCCCGGTCGGGGATACCGACCCAGCAGACCGGCTCGCAGACGCCGCCGCCTTGGCCGCAGTCGCCCGCCCCCGTCTCACCCGGTGCGGCCAACCCCGACTGGCGTGGCTGGGCGCCGCCGCCGGCCGCCGACGAGCCGCTGCCCGAGCCGCCGTCGCCGTGGGCGCCCGGCTGGGCGCAGACGCCGCCGCCCGCTCCTGCGCCGCCCGACGCGGCCGTTCCCGGGCCGTTCCCGTCCGCGTTCCCGCCTCCGCCGCCTCCGCCGCCGCGGTTCGACGAGCCGGCCCCGCCGCCTCCCGTGCGGTTCCGCCCGCGTCCGGACGACGCGGGATCGTTTCCGCCGATCGGGTCCGTGGCGGCCGGCGCGCCTACCGAGGGCGCGCCGCCTGGGACCCCGACCGAGGCTGATCCCTATCCGGCGGATCGCGGTCAGCCGCCGCCTCCGGCTGCGCCCGCCGGTCGCCAGGACTGGGCGCCGGAGTGGCCCTGGTCGCCGGCGCCGCCCGCGCCGACGTCAGGGGCTGGACGGCTTTCGATGCCTGCGCCCCGGCCGACGGCACCGGCGGGTCCGGAAGCTGCCGAGGACGAGGTGCTGCCGAGTCGGCGCGCCAACCAGCCGGGGGTACGCAACACGTTGCCGGGTTACATCCGCGGCGGCGCTGGGGCGTCCGGTGACGAGTCCCGGTTCACCACCGGCAGTCATCCCACCGTGCCGCCGCCGGATCGGGGGGCCGACGCTCGTACCCCTTCCGGCAATTTTCCCGTCGTCGATCGGCGGTCGGCCGGGTTGACCAGCAACTTTCCGGCCAGTCAGCCGACCGATCCGCCGGTGACGCCGAGCCGGCTGACCCGGGCGTTTCCTGGTGGCAGTGAGGCGCCGCCGCCGCCGAGCGCGTCGTTGACCGGCGCGTTCCCCGGTGGCGATCAGGCGACGCGGCCGCAGCGGCCGACCGACCTTTCTGGTCGGCGCGCGGATGAGGGCGTCCAGGCTCGGCCGCCGCTGCGGCTGGCCAGTCGCAACGGTGATGCGGTCGTCGACAACCGGGCGCGGCCCGAGGGGCCTGCGGCTTTCCATGGCGATGACGCGGCCGGGCCGCGTGACGGCTCCGGCGGCAGGCCGGCCGACGGCGTCGCGCGCGGCGGGTTCCCCATCGAAGAGGCCGTATCGACCCGCGGCGCGGGTGCTGGACCGGCTGATTCGGGCTCGGATCAGCGCGCGTCGGCGGACGGTGGGGTGCCGGCCGGCGGTGAGCCCGCGGCGGAGGCCGGGTCGGGCGGCGAGGCGAATGCCGACGGGGGTGGCGGCGCTCGGCCGGAGCCGGGTCGAGTCGGTCTGGGCGGCGGTGGGTTCGGCGAGAAGCGGCCGGCCGGGCCGTTCGCCGAGGAGCGGCGGGCCACCGAGGGCACCAACGGCGCCCACGGCGACGAGCCGCCGGCCCCCATCCCGCTGACCCGGCGGGGCATCAACCGCACGCCGGTCGAGCAGCGGTCCGTGGTCGACGACATGATCGACGAGTTGTCGGGCCTGCCGCAGCGCGTACCGGCCGAGCCGGACGTGCCGACCATTCCCGAGCCGCCGTCGGACGCGCCGGCCGATCCGCCGCAACTGGCCCGGATCGCCACCCACCTGCGCCGGCCCGACTCGCCCGAGGTGCAGGAACGGCCGGACGGCTTCGACGTCGACGCGATCGTCGCCGCGGTGCGCGGGGTGTCCGGGGTCAAGGACGCCTCCGTGCGGACCACCCCGGCCGGCGCGCACAGCCTGCGCTTGGATCTGTCCGACGGCGCCGACGCGGCCGAGGTGAGCCGGCACGTGGCCCGCCTCCTGCAGGAGCGCATGGGCCTCGCGGCCGCGCCCCAGAATTTGCCGGGCATGTCCGGACCAATCGGCGGCGACACTCCGCCGACCGGGTTCAGCCGCAGCGGCGGCTACGTGCCGCCGCCGGCGGCGCCGCGGTCGGCCGAGCCAGTGGTCCAGCCGCCGCGCCCGGCGGATCCGACCCCGGGTGAAGACGTGAGCGCGCGTCCCATCGCCGCCGCGGCGGGCGCGCACCAGGTCGACAGCGAGCCGAAGCCGTCGGTCCCGGCGCAGCCGCCGGGCTTCGAGCCGCCGCCGGATGCGGCGGAGCCGTCGGCTTCGCATCGCGGCCGGGCGCCCGTCGGGCAGCAGTCCGGTGTGGACACCCGTGATCTGGCGGCGCGGGCCGTCGTGCCTCCGCCGGAGGCCGCCGACGGCGCGGCGACGTCCCATCGGCACGGTGCTGATGACACCGAGCGTGGGCATGTCTACGGCGGCCGCCGCGAGACGCCGAGCCAGGACACACCGAGTCAGGGTGACAGCGATTCGGCTTCGACGGACGCGGCGCGCCCGGGCGTTCAGGAATCTGCGAGCGCGAGCGGCACCTGGCAGGACCGGACACGGGCGGCTGCCTCGCCCGACGAGCCGGCCCGCACCGCCGGCGCGTGGCAGGACCGGAACCGTGCGGATGTGCCGCGCGAAGGGTCGGCGGTCGTTGACCCGCCGGGCCAGGCCTCTGGCGGTGCGTGGCAGGACCGGGCCCGGGAGGCCGCCTCGGCCGACGAGCCGTCGCGGGCTGACGCGCCGGGCCAGGCCGCGGCTGGTGCGTGGCAGGACCCGAGTCGTGGGGATGCGCCGCGGGAGGGGTCGGCGGGCGTTGACGCGTCGGGTCAGGCCTCGGCTGGCGCGTGGCAGGACCGGACCCGTGGGGATGCGCCGCGGGAGGGGTCGGCGGGCGTTGACGCGTCGGGTCAGGCCTCGGCTGGCGCGTGGCAGGACCGGACCCGTGGGGATGCGCCCCGGGAGGGGTCGGCGGGCGTTGACGCGCCGGGCCAGGCCGCGGCTGGCGCGTGGCAGGACCGGACCAGGGACGCTGCGCGCGAAGGGTCGGCGGGTTCTGGGCCGCTGGGTCAGGGCTTGGCCACCGCGTGGCAGGACCGGACCCGTGACGCCGCGCGCGTGGAGTCGGTGGGCTCGGGCGCGCTGGGTCAGGCGCCGGCCGGTGCGTGGCAGGACCGGTCCCGGGCGGACGCCCCGCGCGGCGAGTCGGCGCGTGCAGAGGCGTCACGCCAAGACGCGGATGGCGCGCGGTCGGTAGCGACACCCGCCGCCACGCGGCAAGAGCCGGCACGCACGGCACGGCAGGACTCGAGCGGCAGCGACGACGCGCGGCAGGAGACGAGTCGCCTGGACGCCACTCGCCGTGAGCCGGCTGCGATGCGCCAGAGCGAGGTCCGCGCGGACCGCGCGGACCAGGATCGCGCCGCCGATGAGGCGCCGCGCCGGGAGACCATCCGTCAGGATCGCGCGCCTCAAGGGCCGACTCGCCAAGATGGCGCGCCTCAAGGGGCGACTCGCCAGGATCGCGCGCCTCAAGGGCCGACTCGCCAGGATGGTGCGCCACAAGGGGCGAGCCGCCAGGACGGCGTGCGCCAAGGCGCGACCCGCCAGGACGGCGGCCGGCAGCACGCCGCGCGTCAGGCGGCCGGTGCCCGGCCGGCGGCCGAGACGGCGCCGCCGGGGTTCCCCGAGCCGGGCAGCGCCGCGGGCATCATCGGCAGCGTGGGTGGCCATCCGGTGATGGCGGCGGCGACGGCGTACTCCGGTGGGCAGATCAGCACCACCGAGTCCGCGCCCTCGCGGCCGCTCAACCCGGGCGCCAACCCCGGGCCCCGGGTGGTCATCGACCATGTGCAGGTCAGCACGTTCGGCCTGGACGCTACCGTCGAGACCCGGCTCGCGGCCGGTAAGCAGGTGGCCAACGGGCTGGCGACGGGGCCGGCGGTCGACGGCTACGTGCTGCGCCTCTGTGCCGTCTCCGCCGCCTCGGCGGTCGACGAGCTGCTGCGCACGGCGACGCGGGCCGACGAGCGCGGGCGCTGCTTCGTGGAGCACGCGGCCGTGCTGCCGTTCGGCAACTGCGAGGTCGCGGTGGTCGTCGTACTCCTCGTCTGTGGCGGGTGGGTTGAGCAGCTTGCCGGCTCTGCCCTGGTTTCGGGGGATCCGCGGCAAGCTGTCGTACGTGCGACACTTGCGGCCGTAAATCGTCGTCTGGAAGCGCTGCTCTCCGACTGATGAAAGGCCCGATGCCGGGCACAATAAATTCATGAAGCGCGCTCTCCTCGGCGCCGACGAGGCCTTCGGCCCGGATCGGATGCCGCCTCCGTGGCCCGGGCGGATGGCCGTCATCGACGGCGAGCAGCTCTTCGTGCGCGACACACCCGCCACCCGGCCCGACGCGGAGCCGGCGCTCTACGTCCACGGCCTGGGCGGATCATCCCAGAACTGGACAGACCTCGCAGACCTGCTCGCCGACCGGCTCGACGGCCAGGCGGTCGACCTGCCGGGCTTCGGGCGTAGCGACCCGACCAAGCACTACACGATCAAGGCGTTCGCGGACCGCATGATCCGCTACATCGAGGTCAGCGACCGCGGCCCGGTGCACCTGTTCGGCAACTCGCTCGGCGGCGCGGTCTGCGTCCGGGTGGCCGGCCTGCGCCCCGACCTGATCCGCACGCTCACTTTGGTCTCGCCGGCCATGCCGTTCCTCGACCCGCGCCGATCCCTGCAGGGCCGGGTGGTCCCGCTGCTCGCCCTCCCGCGAGCCGACCGGCTAGCCGCGTGGATGATGGCCCGCCTCGCCCCCGAGGAGATGGCCGCGCAGGTCATCGAGTCGTGCTTCAACGACGTCAGCCGGGTCAGCGAGCAGCGCCGCCGCGAGGCGATCGAAGAGATCAAGATTCGGTACGAGGCGGCCCACTACGCCGACGCCTACGTGCGCTCGCTGCGCGGCCTGGTGACCAGCTTCCTGCGGGCCTACCTGCCGGGCGCCAACTCGATGTGGAAGATCGCCAGCCAGATCACCGCGCCGACCCTGGTCGTCGGCGGCCGCCAGGACCGCCTGGTCGACATCCGGGTGCCGCCCCAGGTCGCCAAGGCCATCCCCGACAGCCGCCTCCTGATCCTCGACGGCGTCGGCCACGTCGCCCAGATGGAAGTGCCCCGAATCGTCGCCCGCGGCGTCGCCGCCCTGCTGGACGAATACGCCGCGGCCTGACCGGCGCGCTCTCGCGGCCACGCCTAGGAAGTAACCGCGGCTATGCCCGGATGCGCGTGGGTCACGGTCCGAATGCGAGCCGAAGAACAAGGCGGGCGGGGCTGAGTCGGGGGCCCGGTGAGAGCGCGCCCGAATGCGCGTCGGGCTGACCAGGGGCACCACGGACCCGGTCCGTATGGCAGGGTAAGGCCCAGAATGATCAACGCGAGCCATCCTCACCCCCATGGCCGGAGCCGCAAACGACGGTCGCGGGGTGGTCGCGGCACTGCTCGCATACTCACCGTCGCCGGGTTGTCGCTCGTCGTCGGGCTCGGTCTCATGTGGTTCGGGCTTCCGCTGAGGGGCGGCAGCGGTGGCTCCTCGGCCGCGCCCACGCACTCCGCACCCAGCGCCACCACCTCGGCGACCGCGGCGCCGACCACGGCCGCGCCCACCAAGGCCGCGCCGCCCGTCTACCGGCTCGCCGGCAAACCACCGTCCGAGGGTGACAACACCTTCCGCTACGGCCAGACGACCGGGAAGGTCGCCGGGAAGTCGGGCACGTTGCGGCGGTACCGGATCGCGGTGGAGAACGGCTCCGACGAGGACGTCGAGAAGTTCGGCGACCAGGTCGACGCGGCGCTCAGCGACCCGCGGAGCTGGCCGGCCGGCGGTCGGGTCCGGCTGCAGCGGGTGGCCGAGGGTGAGCCCTTCAGCTTCACGATCTACCTCGCCACCGCGACCACCTCGCACGACATGTGTGCCCGCGGCGGCACCAACACCAACGTGAACGGCAAGCCGTACACCAGTTGTCGCGCGGTCGGGAAAGTGATCATCAACCTCGACCGCTGGAACATGTCGGTCGACCACTTCGTCAAGGCGAAGATCCCGCTGGCCGTCTATCGCACCTATGTGGTCAACCACGAGACGGGTCACGAGCTCGGCAACTCGCACGTGCGGTGCCCGGGCAGCGGCAAGCCCGCCCCGGTGATGATGCAGCAGACCCTGTTCCTCAACGGCTGCAGGGCCAATCCCTATCCGTACGTGGACGGAAAGCTCAACACCGGCCCGCCACTCTGAGCGGATAAGCGAGCAATGTCCCAAATGCTCTGGCATCGTGGTCCCTCATGGCGACGCCGATTCCAGGCACCCCGCTCCGTGATCCAGCAGATCCAGCAGATCCAGCAATCCCGCAGACCGAGCCGCCCGACCGCAGACGCCGCGTCGCGGCCATCGTCCTCGCGCTGATCTCGATCGCGTTCCTGCTCGCGGCCGTCGAGGAGGCCCGCCGCACCCCCGGCGACAGCCAGGGACAACGCACCGCCGACCCGAGCTCCCCGCCGCCGGGCTCGATCCGGGGTTTCACGGCGCCCACCCCGAGCCCACCGCGCCCCAGTCCGCCGCACGAGGGACAGGGCACCTTCAGCACCGCCCGCACCGGCGGCCCGACCCTCGGCCGCGGCAGCGACCTGCGCCGCTTCCACGTCGCGGTGGAGAAGGGCATCGGCCTCGACGTCACGCCGTTCGCGGCGAAGGTCGACGAGGTGCTCGGCGACCCCCGCAGCTGGATCGCCGACGGCGAGCTCCGAATGCGCCGCGTCCGCGCCGACCAGCCGGCCGACTTCACCATCTATCTGGCCAGCGCCGGCACCTCGGAGCGGATGTGCGCCGAGGGCGGTCTGGACACCGACGCCTACACCTCCTGCCAGCTGGCCGGCCAAGTGATCATCAACGCCGACCGCTGGGTCGGTGCGGTGCCGGAGTTCGAGGCGCCGCTGGCCGAGTACCAGGCGTACGCGATCAACCACGAGGTCGGCCACGAGCTGGGCCATGGGCACGAGGCGTGCCCGTCGCCGGGCGCGGCCGCGCCGGTCATGCAGCAGCAGACGCTGGGCATGCGGGGCTGCCTCCCGTACGGCTGGCCCTATCTCGACGGCCGGCGCCACACGGGCCCGGATATTCCCTGACCACCCGTGGCGGGGGTCATGGCAGCGGTGCGTGTCGCGAGCAACAATTGCTCGGCACCACCACATCGATCCGATCAGATTCCCCGGGGAGACTCATCGTGTCATTGCCCCCGCTCGTCGAGCCCGCCGCCGAGCTCACCGTCGACGAGGTCCGCCGCTATTCGCGCCACCTGATCATCCCGGACGTCGGGGTGACCGGGCAGAAGCGGCTCAAGAACGCCCGGGTGCTCTGTGTCGGCGCGGGCGGGCTCGGCTCGCCCGCCCTGATGTACCTCGCCGCCGCCGGCGTCGGCACGCTCGGCATCGTCGAGTTCGACACGGTCGACGAGAGCAACCTGCAGCGGCAGATCATCCACGGCCAGTCCGACATCGGCCGGCCCAAGGCCGAGTCCGCCGCGGCGACGGTCAAGGAGATCAACCCGTACGTCAACGTGGTCATCCACAACACGGCGCTCGACCGCGACAACGTCAAGGAGATCTTCTCCCAGTACGACCTGATCGTGGACGGCACCGACAACTTCGCGACCCGCTACATGGTCAACGACGCCGCGGTGCTGCTCGGCAAGCCCTACGTGTGGGGTTCGATCTACCGCTTCGACGGCCAGGCCTCGGTGTTCTGGGCGGAGCACGGCCCCTGCTACCGCTGCCTCTACCCGGAGCCCCCGCCGCCCGGCATGGTCCCGTCCTGCGCCGAGGGCGGCGTGCTCGGCGTGCTCTGCGCGTCGATCGGCTCGATCCAGGTGACCGAGGCCATCAAGCTGCTCACCGGCATCGGCGAGCCGCTGGTCGGCGGGCTGACGGTCTACGACGCGCTGGAGATGTCGTACCGCAAGATCAAGGTTCGTAAGGACCCGGACTGCGTGCTCTGCGGCCCCAACGCGACGCTGACCGACCTCATGGAGGACTACGAGGACTTCTGCGGCGCGGTCTCCGTCGAGGCCCAGGAGGCGACCGTCGACGCGACGATCACCGCCCGGGAGCTCAAGGAGTGGCAGGACGCCGGCAAGGACTTCTTCCTGGTCGACGTGCGCGAGCCGGCCGAGTACGAGATCGTCCGGATCCCCGGCTCCACGCTGATCCCCAAGGGCGAGATCCTTTCCGGCGAGGCGCTGTCGGCGCTGCCGCAGGACCGGCAGATCGTGCTCCACTGCAAGTCGGGCGTACGGTCGGCCGAGGCGCTGGCGGCGGTCAAGGCGGCCGGCTTCAAGGACGCCGTGCACCTGCAGGGCGGCGTGCTCTCCTGGATCAAGCAGATCGACCCGAGCCTGCCGGCGTACTGAGCCGCGCGAGATCCGGGCACCCCGCGGGGTGCCCGGATTTTGTCGTTTCTCGGTTCTAAACCACTCTGTCGGGTCGTTGACCTTGGCCAACTGCGTGAAGCGGTCTCGCCTTCACGGCGGTACCGTGTCGGCCGTGGTGGATCTGGACGCGGCGATCGGCTTCGTGGTCGCCCGTGGCGACGCGGTCGACCGCGCCCGCCTGTCCTGGCTGCGCATCGGCGCCCCACCCCAACCCAAGATCCTCGAGGACGCCGAGGTCGGCCAGGCCCCCGACGGCGGCTGGCCGGCGATCTGGGGCGGCGGCGTCGCGTCTGTCGACGCGACCTGCTTCCGCCTCGCCGAGCTCGACGACCTGGGCGCGCTCGGCCGCCCGGCGGCCCGCCGGGCCCTCGACTGGCTGGCCACCTGCCAGCGGCCCGACGGCACCTGGGAGGAAGACCCGTCGCTGTCCGGCTGGGCGCCGCCGTGGGCGACCCCCGGCGACCCGGAGGCCCGCCTCTACCTGACCGCCAACGCCGGCTTCTGGCTCACGGTCGCCGGCCACGACGCCCGGGCCGCGGGCCCCTTCGACCACCGACCGGGCGGGGCGTACGCCGGGGTGGTCCAGGGCGCCGCCCACGCCTTCGCGGCCGCGCTCAACCCCGACGGCACCTGGCCGTCGTTCCTGGCCGCCGGCTGGCTCGGCGCCGCGGTGCTGTACCGGCAGGAGATGTACTACGAGTCCGCCCGCATCCAGGTGGTGCTCACCGAGCGGGTGCGCGACATGACGCCGTCGGACACCACCGCGATGGCCTCGGCCCTGCGCCGCGTCGGCCTGTCCACCGACGACACCCTGCTCGCCGCCGCCCGCCGCCGCCTGGGCGAGACCCAGCGCAGCGACGGCGGCTGGGCCAGCGACGACGGCGACGCCTTCGACGTGCACACGACCCTGGCGGCGATCCGCGCGTTCAGGTGAGGCCGGGCACGCGGTCGTTGCGGAACAGGTCGACGAAGAGCTGGTGGTCCTCGCGGGCCCGCACCCCGTACGCGTGGGCGAACTCGACCAGGTGCCCGACGAACCCGCGCTCGTCCTTGTCGACGGCCGCCACGATCGCCTCCTCGGTGGAGAAGTCGACCAGGTCGTGGCTCGACTCGTCGTCGGCGACGGAGTGCATCCGGGCGACCGCGCGGCCCAGGTCGCCGACCACGCCGGCCAGCTCCTCGGGCTCGTTGACGTCGGACCAGTCCAGGTCGGCGGCGTACGGCGAGACCTCCGCGACCAGCTGACCCACGCCGTCGAGCTCGGTGAAGCCGAGCCACGGGTCGGCGTGCGCCTGCAGCGCCCGCTGCGACTCGGCCGTCCGGTGCCCCTGGTGCTGGAAATAGCCGTGCACGCGACCGTCGGTGATGTGCCGGGCTACCGCGGGCACCTGCGCCTGCTTCATGTAGATGACGACGTCGTTCTCCAGCGCCTGCGTGTGCCCCTCGAGCAGCAGGTTGTAGGACGGCAGCCCGGCCGACCCGATCCCGACGCCCTTGCGCAGCACCACGTCCTTGATCCGGGTGGCCACCGGGCGGTGCGCGGCGAGCTGCTCGGGCAGCGTGCCCAGGTAGCGGTCGAACGCCTCCACCACCGCCGCGCGCCGGGCCTCGTCGACCTCGAAGACCCCGTCGCCGACCGCGAACCGGCGCTCGTAGTTGTCGATCGTGGTCTGCGTGTCGAGCATCGCCACGCGGGTGCTCAACCGGGCCTGCTGCAGCACGGTGCGCAGCACGCCGTCGGCGTTGGCCAGGGTGATCGAGCCGATCGCGTCGTCGCCGCCGGCCGCGATCGCCCGCAGCTCCGTCAGGTAGGCGTCGGCGAACCGGCCCACCAGGTCGCTGATCACCTCGTCGGAGAGCGCCTTCGCGTAGCCGATCAGCGCGATGCTCGCCGCGAACCGCTTGAGGTCCCAGGAGAACGGCCCGACGTACGCCTCGTCGAAGTCGTTGACGTTGAACACCAGCTCGCCGGAGCCGTTCATGTAGGTGCCGAAGTTCTCGGCGTGCAGGTCGCCGTGGATCCAGACCCGGCTCGTGCGCTCGTCGAGGAACCGGTCGTCGGCGAAGTCGCCCGTCAGGTCCGCGTAGAACACCGCGGCGCTGCCCCGGTAGAACGCGAACGGCGAGGCCGCCATCTTGCGGAACTTGCGCCGGAAGGCGGCGGGGTCGAGGGCCATCAGCTGGCCGAACTCGGTGGTCAACACGTCCAGCAGCTGGCCGGAGCGCCGTTCGTCGTTCATGAGCCGAACGCTAGACCTCCGGCGCCAGCATGGTCATGTCAGCTATCCGTCAAGGCGGCGGCCCGGGCGGCCAGCGCGGCCCGGAACGCCGGGTCGTAGGCCTGCGCCCGGACCCGCTCCTCCCGCTCGCCGTCGAAGTAGCGACCCGTGACGCCGTCGAGCGCCGGGTCCACGACGAGCCGCAGCGTGGCGCGCAGGCCCTGCTCGAGGGTCGAGACGGGGGCGAACTCGGCGACCCGCACGAGCGTGGTCGGCATCAGCGTCGCCGGATGCAGGCAGTTGACCGCGACGCCGGTGCCGGCCAGCTCCGCCGCGAGGTCGAAGGTGTCGCAGATCATGGCCAGCTTCGCCCGGCGGTACGCGCGGATTCCGTCGTACCCGTCGGCCATCATCAGGTCGTCGAGGTCGATGTCGGCCTGCCCGATCGACGCGACGTTGACGATGCGCGCCCGCGCGGGCTTGCGCAGCAGGGGCAGGAGCAACCGCGAGAGGAGGCGGGGCGCCAGATAGTTGACCGCCAACCGCAGCTCGATGCCGTCCGAGGTCAGCTCGCGTGGCGAGCCGGGCGCCCCGAAGCCGACCGCCGCGTTGTTGACCAGCACGTCGAGGGTGTCGTAGCGGTCCGTGACCTCGGCCGCGAGCCGGCGCACCTCGGCGAGCTCGGCTAGGTCGGCGCGCAGCGCCACGCCGCCGGTCGCGCGGGCCACCTCGGCCAGTCGCCCGGCGTGCCGGCCGTGCAGCACGAGCTCGTGCCCCTGCTCGGCCAGGGCGAGGGCGAGGGCGCGACCGAGCCCATCGGACGCACCGGTGATGAGAACGCGCGCCATCAGCGCGGGCCTGGCCGGTCGAGAACGACGCGGGCCGCGAGCGGCGGCCGACCCGGTCGCGAAGCGACTTGGCCCGCGACGGGCGGCCGACCCGGTCGCGAAGCGACGCGGGCAGGGAGCGACGGCTGGGCCGGTCGGAGAGCGACGGAGGAGCGGTGGCCGAGCCGGTCGGAGGCGCGGGCCATCAGCGGCGGGTGCCGTTGGGTGGCGGCACGAGTGGCGCGGTCAGGGCCAGCGGGTCCGGACGCGACACCCCACCGGGGCCGGCCTTCTCGCCGGCGATCTTGTCCTGCAGCCGCAGGATGCCGTGCATGAGCGCCTCCGGCCGTGGCGGGCAGCCCGGCACGTAGACGTCGACCGGGATGATCTGGTCGACGCCCTTGGTCACCGAGTAGGAGTCCCAGTAGGGGCCGCCGCAGTTCGAGCAGGCGCCGAACGAGATCACGTATTTCGGCTCCGGCATCTGGTCGTAGAGCCGCTTGATCGCCGGCGCCATCTTGTCGGTGACCGTGCCCGAGACGACCATCAGGTCGGCCTGGCGCGGGCCGTGCGCGAACGGGATCACGCCGAGCCGCATGAAGTCGTGGCGGCCCATGCTGCTCGCGATGAACTCGATCGCGCAGCAGGCCAACCCGAAGTTGAAGACCCACAGTGAGTAGCGCCGACCCCAGTTGAGCACGAACCGGATCGGCTCTCCGAGCACGGCGGGCAGTTCCACGATCCCCAGGCTAGTCGAAGGCCGGCCGCTGGAGCAGACCCAGGAACTCGACCAGCAGGCGCTCCCGCACGGGTACGGGCGCCGCGTCCAGCAGCGTGTTGACCGCCGCCATCCGCGCCGGCAAAGGCGAGCCGGAACCGCCCAGGCCGAGGCCGGCCGCCAGCCCCGCCACCACCGACGGCGTCAGCGCGGCCGGATCGAGCGCCCCGACCATGGCCAGCACCTCGGCCGGCAGCGCCGCCGGCCCGTGCGCGTGGGCCGCCGCGGCCGCATCAGTCAGGGCCGTCCCGAACTCGGCCACGTGCGGCGCCACCGACGCGGTCACCGTCAGGTGGATGCTGGCCGGCAGGTCTCCGTACCGAAGCTGCGCCTGGGTGTGGAATCCCCGCGCGGTCAGCTCGTCGGCCAGCACGAACAGGTCGGGCCCACCGGGCGTGGCGGTGAAGCAGACAACCGTGCCGATCGCCGGCGCCATCAACCGCAGCCCGTCGACCGCCTCGACCGCGGCCGCGAGCCCGGCCACCGCATCACGGGTGATCGAGGCGAGCCGCAGGTAGCCGTCGTCGCCGATCCGCCGCAGGGTCGCGTAGGCAGCCGCGATCGGCCCGCCCGACCGCGTCGACGCCACGCCCGAGTTGATCATCGTGTACCCGGGCCAGTCGCCGAACGCGAAGTACTGCGGCGCCCGCAGCGCCGGATCCCTGTGCAGCAGCACGGAGGTGCCCTTGGGCGCGTACGCGTACTTGTGCAGGTCCACCGAGATCGAGGTGACGCCCGGGACCGCGAAGTCGAACGCCGGCAGGTCGACACCGAGCCGGCGCAGGTAGGGCAGCGTCCACCCGCCGAAGCAGGCGTCGACGTGGCAGCGCACCCCGGCCGCGGCGGCGACGGCCGCGATCTCGGCGACCGGGTCGATCACCCCGTGGGCGTACGACGGCGCCGAGCAGGCCACGAGCACGGTGTCCGGCGTGATCGCGGCGGCGATGTCGTCCACCGAGGGCCGCAGCGTCGACGGCGACACCGGCACGGCGTCGAGCGCCACGCCGAGGTAGTGCGCGGCCTTCGCGAACGCGGCGTGCCCGGTCACCGGCACCACGATCCGCGGCGCGGTCACGTCGGGCCGGCCGTCGCGCGCGGCCTTCACCGCCAGGATCAGCGACTCGGTGCCGCCACTGGTCACACTGCCGACGACCTCGGGCGCCGCCGTGCCGGGCCCGCTGCCGAGCTGCCGGGCAGCCGCGCCGACCAACGCGTTCTCCATCGCCAGCAGCGACGGGAAGGCGGTCGGGTCGAGGCCGTTGACCGACGCCGAGATCGCGTACGCCGCGTTGGCCAGGTCGTCGAGCCCCGGCACGCCGGAGTCGTAGACGTAGGCGAACAGCCGCCCGCCGTGCGTGGGCTGGTCGGCCGCGCGCAACGCCCGCAGCTCGTCGAGAACCTGGTCAGCCGGCACCCCGTGCCGCGGCAACGCCTCCACCATGGCCGAGACGCTAGTTGATCGCCGCCCCGGCCAGCTCGTCGGTGGCCGAGCGCAGCTTCGCCTCGGTCAGGTCGTACCCCCGCATCAGCAGCACCGCCAGCCCCACGATGAGGCCCGGCAGCAGCGTGAAGCCCAGCAGCACGCCCAGTCGCGCGGTGTCGTCCTGTGGCGCCGACTCGCCGGACGACGACGAGACGTAGCCGAAGACCTGCAGCACGAGCAGGTAGATGCCCGGCCCGAGGGCGAGGCCGAACGTCTCGCCGGCGGTCCACAGCCCCGTGAACACGCCCGCCTGCCGCTTGCCGGTGCGCGCCGTGTCGTATGCGATGCAGTCCGGGAGCATGGCCATGCCGAACACCTGCTGACCGGCGTACGCGACGCCCATGACCGCGACCAGCAGGTAGATCAGCACGGCGGGGAGCACCGGCGCCAGCACGAGCAGCACCGCGCCGGCGGCGAACAGCAGCGACGCCAGCACGTACGCCCGGGCCTTGCCGACGCGGGCGCCCACCCGGCTCCAGAGGGGCATGACCAGCAGCGCCGGCCCGACGAAGCAGGCGAACAGGATGGTCGGGCCGGTGTCGGGGGAGTAGAGCACGTGGTCGGCGAAGTACTGCACTCCCGCGAGGATCATCGCGATGCCGACCGCCTGGATGACGAAGCAGATCAGCAGCAGCCGGAAGGGCCGGTTGCGGGAGGCGACCGCGAGCTGGGCCTTCAGCGTCGGCTCGCTCTCGAGGACGGTGCCGGTCGGCGCCTTGGCGGTGCCGGCGAACACCGCGATCGTGCCGATGACGATCAGGCCGGCCACGAACACGCCCATCCAGCGGTGCCCGGGGATCCCGTCGCCGCCGGCGTTGACCACCAGCGGCGCGATCGCCCCGGAGACCAGGATGGCGATCGCCAGCACCGCGACGCGCCAGGTGAGCAGCCGGGTCCGCTCGCTGTAGGAGTCGGTCAGCTCGGCCGGCATCGCCACATAGGGCACCTGGAAGAAGGCGTACGCCGTCGCGGCCAGCAGGAACGCCAGCGCGACGTAGGCGCCCTGCCCGGAGCCGAACGGCGCCGCGAAGATCGCCGCGAACAGCACGGCGAGCACCAGACCACCCACCAGGAGGTACGGGCGGCGGGCGCCCCACCGGCTGCGGGTGCGGTCGGAGATCCGGCCGGCGACCGGGTTGACCAGCACGTCCCAGGCCTTCGGGGCCCACACGAGCACGCCGGCGAGCCAGGCCGCCACGCCGAGCGTGTCGGTGAGGTAGGGGGCCAGCAGCAGGCCCGGCACGGTGCCGAAAGCGCCGGTCACCAGCGAACCGAGGGCGTATCCGGCGTGCACCCGGCGGGGGAGCTGGGTACCCGATCGGGTGGTCGGTCGATCGTTCACTACCGTCTGTCCTCCGTGAGGGGTCACCGGAGTTTGACAGTTAAAGGTCAAGCCCGCGTCACGTAGGTACCGCGACCCTGCACGACCTCCACCAGGCCCTCGGCCTCCAGGGCCGCTACGGCCTTGAGGATCGTCCCGCGCGCCAGTCCGGTCTCCTGCTGGAGCCGCGCCACGCTCGGGATCGGCCGGCCAGGCTCGAACTCGCCCGACTCGATGCCGGCCTTGATCGCGTTCACGAGCTGGCGATAGACCGGTACGGGTCCGTCGTAGTCGATCTCCAGCTCCATGAGGCCGACCGTAGCCGTGACCGCGCCGCCACATTCTGGTATGGCAGACCATGGACCACCGTGGACTACCGCCTGTAAAGTGCGAGCTATGCCCCCGGGGCGTGCCGCGACCCGAAACCCCCAGCCGCGTCCCGGGGTGCCCACTACGTCAAGGAGGAACCGTGAAGATCCCGTTCGCCGAGGCCCCGGCCAAGGAGAAGCCGACCAACTGGTGGAAGACCGTCCCCGGTCAGGGCGCGATCGTCGTCATCGCCGGGGGCGCATTCCTGATCCTCATGGCCGTAGTCGGCGTCATCGGTCCGCACGCCCGGTAGCCGCCATGACCGCGATGAGCCCTTACCGATGGTTCCGGGTCCCCGAGGACGCCCTGGACCACATCTGGCTGGCGCGGCGCGAGGTCGGGATGCACGTGGACACGCCCTGGCGGTGCGCCGACTGTCCGCCCGACGACAGCGAGGTGTGCGCCCGCTTCCGCCGGGCGCTCCGGGTCCTGATCAACCGGGGCCTGAGCCCCTACAGCGCGCCGTACCACCCGGCGGACGCCCTCTGACCCCCGAGCACGAAGAACCCCCCGCCGGGAGCGTCGGGGGGTTCTTCGCTGTCTGGGCCTACGTGTAGCGGACCAGGTGCAGGCTCATCGCGGTGTTGAACTCACCGGCATCGACGCTGAGCGCACCGCCGGAGAGTTGGTACCCGAACATCTCCACGTAGTCGTTGGCGGACAGGGCGATGTCATCCGAGAACGTGACGACCGTGCCCGAGGTCGGGCCAGGCCCGATGTTGACCGAGTGAAGCTGGGTACCGCCGAGGCCCGAGCCGGCCGCGTTCTTCCGGACCTGGCAGACCCGCCGGCCGGTGGCGTTCGCGGCGTAGCTGATCATCGCCGAGAGCGTGTAGACCCCGTTCTCGGGCGCGACCAGCCGCGACGTGTTGCTGGACGTCGAGTGCATGGACGCGACGGTCTTCATGCCGCTGGACTCAGCCTGGAGCGGGATCACGGTCAGCGTGTTGTTGGCCATCGACAGGCCCGCGTTGTTGTAGGCCCGTACGGCCGGCGGGGTGAGCAGCGCGGAGACGATGACCTCCAGGCTGTTCGCCATGGCCTGCATGTCGCCGGGCGGGTCCACGTTGTCGGCCGAGGTCGGGTAGACGATCCCGCTAGCGGTCTGAGGCATGGTTCACCTTCTCCAGTTGATAGTCATAGTCATGGATGGCCCCCAGTTGCCACGGCCCTCCCAGATCACGTACGGGTCCTCGCTGGCCCGGTGGATCGCCAGGCCGCCGGCCGTGCCGTCCACCATGGCCTGGGCGAACGAGTCGGGGATCGTGAACGTGGTCTCCTGGCCCCACTTGAGGCTCGGGCCGGAGGTGGACGAGGTGAGCGTGGGCGAGCCGCCCGGCCGGGTCTTCTGGGTGACCAGGTAGAGCGTGGTCGCCTGGGCGGCCGTGATGCCGCCGCTGGACTGCCGCTTGACTCGGATCGTGGCAGAGGTGACGGTCACGCCGCCGAGCCGCTGGGCCACGCTGTTCCCGTAGAACGCCACGCCCGTGTTGTTGCCCCACGAGGAATTCGCCCAGTTGCCCTGATACATGTCTGTGGTCTCAGTGCGCCAGCCGGTGGAGGCCCGCCAGGTGCGGGTCTCGACCGGCGCGAAGACGGTCTTCCCGGTCGTCACCGTCGGCTTGGTGGGCGGCGGGGCGGGGTTGTCCGGCGCGGCCGGCGCGGTCGTGTAGAGGATCCCCATCACGACCCAGAGCGCGCCGACCTGATCGACCACCAGCACGTCGTTCGCGGCGATGGTGCCGATCTGGCGGGCCACCTGCATCGTGACCGTCTCGCCGTTGACCGAGGCGGACACGGTGGAGCCGGAGACGGTGCCCAAGGCCGTCGCGAGCCTCATTCCAGCACCTCCCGCAGGGACAGGCCCATCGCGCCGCCGTCGGCGGTGTAGGGCAGCCTGAGGCCCTCGATCGAGCACAGGAGGTCTGCGTAGTCGTCGGTGGTCACGACCACCCGGTCCCCGGCCTGGAGGCCCGGGTGGGGCACGATCTCGGCGGTGAAGGACCGGCCCGCCTCGCGGCGCTTCCGGTCGCGGATCGTGGTCGCGGCGGCCAGGCACTCGCCCTTGGTCGTCAACAGCGGCGAGAAGAAGAAGAACGGCACGGCCAGCGGGTTGAAGTCCCCGCCGTACGCCTTGGGCCCGAGCGTGTCGTAGACGACGCCCTGGACCTCGCCACCGTCGGCGGCGGTCCCCTTGGCCACGACCACGTTGTACGCGCCCTCGCGGGTGCTGCTCCCGGTCGCCTCGATCACCGTGCCGCCGGTCCCGTTGGTCAGGGTCAGCACCGGGTCCTGGGTCCGGTTGGCCGGCAGGACGGCCAGGTAGCCCTCCTCGTGCACGTACGCTTCGGCCGCCCAGGCGTCCAACACCTCGTTGACCGCGCCGAGGCGGTCCTCGGACCAGTTGATCCCCGACGGCACCGCGCGGTCCACCAGGGCCGGGTCGATGTCCACCGTGAGCGCCGGCTCCACGAGGCCCCGCAACGTGCTGGCCAGGGTGCCGGACGGCTGGAAAGGCGTGACCATGCGGGCCTCGTGGATCAGGTGGAGCAGACCCACGGCCTCCACCGTCACGGCGTCGCCTTGCTTGCGGGCGTCATCGATGACGTACCAGCCGCGCGTGAACCACTCCACACCGGACGGTCCGACGCCCACGCCGAGGGACACCTTGAGCCGCTGGCCGTCCGCGCCGAGCGGGTGCCGGTCCCCGACGGGAGCCCACGACCGGCCGCCGGCCAGCCGAGGCACGGTCAGGGTGACCCGATCGGGCACGGCCACGGCCCGGTCCACGACCTCCACGGCCGAGGTGACCGGCACATCGTCGGCCAGCAGCTCGTCACCCAGCCACGACTCCACGCGGAGGTAGCGGACGATGCCCGGCCCGGCCAGGACCGCCGTGGCGGTGTCCGACAGCTCGATCATGAGAGGTCCGCCTGAATAAGCGCGAGGTACGTCGGGTAGTCGCTCGCCAGATCGGCGTACGTCAAGCCCTGGTACGCGTTGGCGAGGTCGGCATAGGTGTAGCCGCGCGCCTCCAGGGCGGACGCCCAGCCGTCAACCTCGGCCGCCTTGAGGGTCCAGCGCCGGCCCTCCACCACGCCCCGGTTGGAGACCCGCTCCTCGGTCGCGGTGAGGATTGACAGGTAAGAGTCAACGTCGTCCAAGCCGCCACCGTGGCGTAGCTGGATGATGCCCGAGGTCGCGTTGGCCAGCAGCTCGCGGAACGCCTCCCGGGCCTCGGCGGTGGCCGTGTGCACGACGACCTCATAGGTGGGCTGGCCGACCGGCATCGAGACCACGACGTTGCGCCCGCCGACGGGGAACACCGTGGCCCGAGCGTCCAGGAGCTTGTCTCCGATGCTCTCCACCCGCACGGCGGCGGACAGGCCGGTGATCGCGTCCGAGAGCACCTGGTGGCCCGACAGGGCGTACGTGGCCGGCGCGGTCTGGATCGGGCCAGTGCCCTGGCGGACGGTGTCGATGTAGACGGCCTGGGAGCCGTTGACGCCCGTCGCGGTGAACTGGAGGCCGATCGAGCGGCAGTTGGCCAGGACCGCCGGGTCCGGGTTGAGGGTGAGCAGAGCCCACGTTCCGGGGACCAGGCCCACATCGTCGCCCGCGTGCCAGGCGAACGCGTTGTCCTGTAGCTCGATGTGCGCCGCCCAACCGGTCCCTGGGGCGCCGGAGGGCACGAGCGCCCACACGGCCAGGGTCGGGCCGGCGGCCGAGAGGTTCCGCGTCCCCTGGGCGTCGTTGAAGCGGATCGAGTCCAGGCCCGAGCCCATCGTCTTCGTGGCCCGCAGCGAGCCGGCACCGTCGTGCACGAGGCCGGCGGTCGTCACGCGGGCGACGGCCGTGGAGCCCTCGCCTGCCCAGCTCTCGGCGGTGGCATCGAAGGTGTTCCGGGTGGTCCCGAACACGGCCTTGGAGCCGTTGACGTACGCGAAGTAGGAGACGGGCACGCCGAACGGCAGCTCCGCGTCAATGACGGCCAAGCTGGTGTCGGTGATGTCCTCGCGGGTGCTGGCCCGGACCAGGGAGTCCCGGCCGTCCACCACGCGGT
The DNA here is from genome assembly GCF_029626225.1 of Asanoa sp. WMMD1127. NCBI lineage: Bacteria > Bacillati > Actinomycetota > Actinomycetes > Micromonosporales > Micromonosporaceae > Asanoa > Asanoa sp. WMMD1127. The sequence continues at coordinate 1,075,732 of NZ_JARUBP010000001.1, read as the reverse complement.
AGATCTCCACGTTGTCGCCCAGGGTCAAGCCGGTGACGACGATCTGGACCCGAGGCGGGTAGACGTTCTGCTCGGTGGCGGTGATCGCGACAGGCATCAGCGTGCTCCGTACTTCGCGGCGTGCCGGGCACTGCGGTTCGCCTGGTCCACCCGCACGTCCAGGATGTCGGTGATCTGGGCGGTGCCGAGGTAGACGGTCACGTTGGGGGTGCCGCCACCGATCGAGCCGTTGGGGATCACCGTGCCGGAGCCGCCGCCGCCCATGCGGAGCAGCTCCGGGCCGCGCTCGCCCACGAGGTAGTCCCGGCCGGAGAAGACCGGGCCACCGACGGCGCGCCGGCTCGGGCCGTGCATCGCGCCCTGGTCGTCGGCCCCGTACTCACCAGACCGGGCAACGTTGACGTAAACCGTCTTGCCCTTGATGTTGTTGATCGCTCGCTGGACGTTGGTCGCCCCGGTGATCGCGGACTTGCTGTCTAGGTTGACCTTCGTGTTGACGTTCTTCGGGATCTGGAGGAGCTGGTCCACGTACCGGCGGGCCTCGCCCCGGGACATGCCCATCTTCTCGGCCACCGCGATGAGCTGGTTCCGCTGGCGCGAGTAGGCGGCGCTGGCCTCCTCGGCCGTCGCGCCGCTGGCCTCCATCGCCTCGGTGCTGGAGTTGGCCGCGCGGACCAACCCGAGGAGCGCTTGCTCCTCGCCGAGGGTCACCTTTCGCTTGCCGTCCACAGCGGACTTGGCCGACTCGACCGCCTGGCGGAACGACAGGTTCGCCTCGGCGGCCGACAGGGCGTTACCGGCGGCCGTGTTGACCGCCGAGGCGTAGAGCGTCGCCTGGAGGGTCGCCTGGTTGGCCGCGTCGCTGACCATCTTGGTGGTCTCGGCCAGTTGCTTCTCGGCGGCCTGGGCGGCGCGCTGTTCGTCGGTCAGCGCCGCCTGGGCGAGGAGCGCCCGGTCTGCGGCGGTGGCCACGCCCAAAGTCTCGCGGCGGTACGCCTCGGCCTCGGGGGTGCCCTTCTTGAACCCGTCGGCGGTGAGGTCCAGCCCCTTGGCGAACGCGTGGCTCTTGCTGGCCCCGTCCTCCAGGTAGTAGCGGACGCGGTCAATCCCCGCGTCGAACTCGTCAGTCGCGCCTTTGGCCTTGGCCAGGCCATCGACCACGAGGGTGGTCGCCTCCACGAGGTGGATCGCCGCGCTGGTGAGGTCTTCCACGCCGGACGCGCCGGCCTCGGCGTCGTCGGCCAGGGTGGAGAACGCCTTGCCGACGGCCCCGCCGATCTTCTGGAACGAGGTGTCCAAGACCTGGATCACCGGGCCGGCCTTCTCCACCGCGTCCGCGATGCCGGAGACGACCAGGCGCGCACCCCGGGCCGCGCCGAACGCCAGCGGGTCCAGGTACTCCGCGCTGTCCGCGAAGATGCGGCGGAAGTCGCCATCAGCCGCCCGGAACTCCTGGCGGGCCGTGTCGAGCGCCTGCACGGTCGCGGGCACGAACGGCTGGGCCGCGTCCCGCAGCGTGGAGCCGATCTCCTCCTTGAGGCCCCGAGCGGCGCTCTGGACCTCGGGGTTCCCCTTGACCAGGAGCAGACCACCGACGACGCCGCCGACGCCCGCACCGCCCACCACAGCGCCCGCAAGCCCCGCTCCCAGGGTCGGGGCGAGAGCCACGCCGACACCGGCCAGGCCGGCGGTCACGTGCGGGGAGGCGAGGACGCGAGGAAGGCCGGAGCGCAGCGAGTTACCGAACGCGCCCACGAAGTCGTCGGCCGCGCCGGCACCCAGCTTTCCGAGGCCCGCACCCGACTTGCGCACGGAGCGATCGAAGTCGCTGATGACCCGCTCACCGCGCCGGCCGGCGGCGGCCAGGCCGTCCGCGTCACCGTCGAACTTGGTCCGGATCGTGCGCTCTGAACCCGGCATCAGGCGGCCCACCTACGAAGGAGGTCGTCCACGGTGTCGTTGTACTCCGCGTCGATCTCGGGCTGGTACGCGCGAGCGGTGGGGAAGAACCAATAGCCTTCCTGCCCGCTGTGCGGCTTGAACTGGCGGCCGTCGCTCTCCCGGTACCGGGGGCGGCCGTACCAGCCGTAGCGGCCGTTCGCGCCGAACTCAGCCGCGAACAGGATGCGGCCGGCGGCCGTGCGGTGCCGGCCGACCCGAGTGGAGCCGCCGGCCACCACGACCGGAACCCGGTCCCGGCGGGCCTTGACGGTCCGGGCGAGGAGGCCGGCCGCGCCGCCCTCCCGCCGCGCCGCGAGCTGGATCCGGGCGGCCAGCGTGCGCGAGAGCGTGAGCGACGCGGCCCGCAGCTCGTTGTTGGCGTCCTTGCCCAGGTTGCCGAACGCCCGGATGGTCTCGCGGGCACCGGTGATGTGGAGGTTGACGGTCAGCGTGCGCTTGGCCATGTCGCCCTCCTCACTCGTCCAGCAATCCCCGGATCGCCAGCATCGTCACGATGTCCCGCTCGTCGCGTTGTTCCAGCACTTCCACCGGGATGCCTGTCTTCCACTCCACCCAGAGCAGGTGGCGGCTCAGGCTCCCGGGCTCGTAGGGTCCGGCTGGGCGTCCATGGCCACGAGGTCCACGTCCGTCGTGGCCGTGAACTCGTCCTCGGTGCCGTTGAACTTCCCGGCCCGCTTGGCCGCCTGGTAGGCGATGCCGTACATAGCCTCGGCCGGCATGCCGCCGAGCCTCTCCACGTGCGCCCAGGTCATGGTGCGGCCGTTGGCGGTCAGCGGCTGGACCCGTTCCCAGGCGCGCACGTCGCGCGATGTCGCCAGGACGATGAACGGCTCGCCGTTGTCCGGCGTCACCTCGACGTTGAACCGCATCAGGAACTCGCGATCCCGATCGTCGGCTGGTCCACGACCGCGAAGTCCTGCTCCCACTGGAGGATCTGGCCCTGGTCGCCACCGAACGGCACGGCCACAGGGACCATGACGAACGACGCGTCCGGCTGGCCAGTGCCGGCCTTGAGCTGGAGCGTCACCGGGAGGTTGTCCCCGGCGACGGCGGCGTCGTTGATGGCACGGCTGATGCCGTCCAGCGCCCAGTCCTGGATCGCGGACATCTCGAACCGCCAGCGGGGCGCGCCGCTGTGGACGATGTTCCCGCCGTCGATGGTCGGGTACTCCACGGTCTCGGTCGTCGGGACGAGACGCGCCCGGCCGACGGCACCCTCGTAGGTCTCGCCGCCGATTTCGAGCGTCGCGTCTCGGAACATGATGGAGGACACGGCTCTACCCCTGTTCGTTCATAGTGAATTCGACGGCCATCAGTTGGCCGTTGTTGATGGGCAAGGCGAACGGCTCGATGCGGGTCACGAAACCTACGGGGAGCAAGGCGTCCACGATCTCGGCGTACGCGCCGTCGAAGAAGTCCATAGCCGCCTCCTCGCCCTGCTGGGGAAGGACGACCACCACGCGCCACGAGACCATGAAATGCGACCCGATGGCGTGGTCCAGGGAGCCGACCAGCGGCCACGCGTCGCCTGCCTTGGGCACGCTGGGCCGCTTGGGGTAGCCGGTGACGCCATCCACGGCGGACAGGGCGTCGGCCACGGCCTGGCGGTATGCGCTGGTCACATCGCCCTCAGCTTTCGGTGGGGGCGCTCCAGCCGGCGGATCTCCGGGTCGTAGCCCATCGGGTACGGCGTCGGGACCTGGCCGTCACCGGTCTCCATCGCGGCCGGCAGGCTGCGCAGCGCGAGGTTGCGGGCGGCGCGCCGGAGCAGCGCCTCCCGGAGGTCGGCCGGGTAGACCGCGCCGACGCGGCAGACCGCCCGCTGTGAAGCGGCCTCGGCGTCCAGCGCCGATTGCATGTCCTCTTCCGTGTGGCTGTTCGGCCCCATGTAGTCGGAGAGGTCGGCCGGGGACGGCATCCCGGTGCCGGCGGTGACGCCGTCCACCTGGGCCGCGAAGTCGGCCGCGCCGTAGCCGGCGGCCACCGCGCGGGCGATGTACCGGCCGGCGGAGGACACCGTGTGCAGCACCCGATAGACGCCCGTGGACAGCGCCTCGGGCGTCGGGGTGGCCGTGGAGCCAGCGGGGAGGGTGATGGTCACGACCGGTGCCACATCGACCAGCGCGCCGTCCGCGTCGCGCACGGCCACGTCGATGACCCACACGCCATTGACCGGTAGCTCCTGCCCTATGGGCGAGCATGCCCGGACCGTCATGACCATCACCTCCTCTCGCTGTCAGTCGGTTGTGGATGGTTGGTTCCCGGGGCGGGGTAGTCGCGCCGTTTCGGCCCCCGCCCCGGAAGTTCTTAGACCGACGGGTCGAACGTGACCTGGCGGACGCCGTTGATGTCCAGGTTCGCGAACGCCACATCGCCGTAGATGCCGATGGTCACGTGCGCGAGCTGGGCGATGTTGCCGCTCTGGACCGTCGCGCCGAAGTTCCAGTCCAGCCGCTCCGGAGCCGACGCCCAGCCGCGAACCTTGGCCGGGTCGAACAGCCACGAGTTGGTGGCGGTGGTCTGGCCGCCGGCACCGAGCGCCCACGCCGGGACGGCGGTGGTGCCCGCGATGTTCAGCGTGCGGAACAGGTTGGCGGCGGTGCCGTTCGCGTTGGCCGGAGCCAGCATCGGGTACAGCGGCCGGCCACTCGCGTCCTTCACCCGGGCCAGCACCTCGAACAGGTCCTGGTGGACGGCGAACGCCCGGAACCGGTTGCCACCCCGAACGAACTGGAGACCCGCGATGGCCTGCTCCAGGGAGTCGGCGGTGGCCCGGTCGTCGTCGTTGCTCGGCGTGCTGGCCGGGGTGCCGGCCAGCGCGATGTCCGTCGCGGCGGTCAGGGTGTTGAGGAACGTGGCCACGGCGGCCTCCCGGTCCTCGTAGTACTCCCGGAGCATCTGGTCCCAGATGATGCCGGAGAGCTGGGGGTTACCGCCGCGCCGCGCGGCCTGCCGGGTGATCTCGACCTTGCCCCAGACCTGGGTCGGGGTGACGGTCTGGTCGGTCACCGTGAAGGAGCCGGGCGACGGCTCGGTGCCCTCAGTGGCAGCGCCCACGAGGCCCGACGCGCTGTTGAACTTGGGCACGTCGAACGACCGGCCGTCGGTGGTGCCCGAGGCGATCATGTCCCAGAGCGGCGTGGCGTAGTCCATCTGGGGCTGCCACAGGTCTGGCCGGTAGGCGTTCGGGTTCAGCGCGGCGGTGTCCGCCCGGTCCACGTCGAACGCGGCCGAGATGAGGCCGTTGACGCGGTTGAGCGCGCCCTGGTCCGCGCCGTTGCTGTTGATCGCCGCGAACAGGTCGGACGAGAAGTCGTGCTCCGCGTCGGCCGCGAACACGTGGCGCGAGCCCGTGTAGGTGAACCGGTACGGGAGCGCCTCACGGACGGTCGTCACGGCGGTCTGGCGGTTGACGTTGACCACCGCCGGCTCCTGGGCCGGCTGGGCGGTCTGGGTGGCCTGCCACGCCTGGAACGCCTGGAACTGAGCCAGGTCGTTCGAGTTCGTGTAGGTCACGGTTCCGTCACCGTTGTCCAGGGTGACGGTGTGGGTCTGCTCCGGGGCGACCGGAGCGGCGGGAGCCTGCGGCTCGGTCGCCTCGGGCATGTCTGACTCCTGTTCCTGGCTCGCGGCCACGGATAGCACGCGAGAGCTGTCGTACGCGGGGAGCGCGGTGAGGCTCACCTCGCGGAGGTCGGCGCGGCGCACGAGCGTCACGCCCTTGTTGAGCGGGTCGGCGGCGTAGTCGCCCGCCAGCGGCATGTCGATGCCGACGGAAACCCCGTCCAGCACGCCCTCCTGGGCCAGGGCCAGGGCACGGTCGCCCTCGGCTCCCGAGGCCACCCGGAACGTGCCGACCGGGCCGGCGGGGGTCTCCTCGATGCGGACCGCCCGGCCGAGAGCCTGGGTCTTGTCGTGGTCGCGGAGCAACTTGACGCGGCCCACGTCCACGAACCGCAGCGAGCCCCGCTCGAACCGCCAGAGCCGGCCGCGGTTCCTCGCGACCTCGCCGTACGGGACCAACAGCGCGGTGATCGTGCGGGCCTCGGTGTCGACGCCCTGGACGGACGCCTCGCTGTCGAACGTGAGGTTCACGGGGGCATCCATCTCCAGGGCCGGAGCGCCGACGGTGGCCGCCACGCGGAGCGGCTCGCGCCGGGGCTCAGCGGCCCGCTGGGACGCGTTCAGCTCCGCGCGCTGTGCGGGGGTCATGTCGGCGTATCCCTCTTCCTGGCGGGCCTCTGACGGGACGATGACGCCGGTCCTGATTCGGATCTCGTCCACCTCGGCGCGCGTGCGGGGGTCGGCCCGGAGGTAGTCGTCCAGGTCGAAGATCGCGCGGAGGTCACCGGGCATGCGCATGGTCAACGTGTCGGTGATCGCCCGCATGTAGGACGACAGCGTGTCGTTGATCCGGTCGCGGCGGCGATCGACGGCGTTCTGGTACGTCCGCGAGGTCGTGGAGATGCCGAGGTCCTCGGGGTCCAGTCCCATCGCGTTCGCGAGTTCGAGGTGTACCTGGCGGGCGAGGTCGGGGAGCGTGAGGTCCGCCGGAGTCGGGGAGTCAACCGCGCCGTACTCCGCGCCCTCCAGCCACGCTGTGGTGCGGCGCTTGCGGTAGTCCTGCCACTTTGACAGGTACTCGTCAACCTCGTCATTGGACAGCCTGGTCGCGCCCTCCACCGGCTTGAGGTAGTCGAGCGGCCGGGGGTTGTCCGCGTACATCTCGGCGGTCTCGTCCAGCAGCAACGCCCGGCGGATCGTGCGAGCGGCGGCGGTCAGGAGAGCCGGATTCGGGCTGTCGAACCGGATGTAGTCGCGTCCGCTGACCGGCTTCCCGTCGATCCAGACGACGCCGTATCGCGGGTCGATGCCGGATGGGAGCGGGCTCGGGCTGGCGGTCTTGCCCTTGGGCGGGACCAGCGAGACGGTGCCCGGGTCGAGCCGCATCGCCTTGGCGGGGAAGCCGAACGGGTCCCAGTCGGTCACCCTCCACCATGCGATGGCGTCAAAGATCAAGTCTTCGATGGTCATCGCGAGCGTGGCGACGTTGCTCACCGACCGGTCGATCTGCTGGAGCAGGTCCACCCGGTGCCTGCGGTTGCTGTCGTCCACGGCCGTGAGCGGCAACGTGGAGATCGAGCCGCAGATCAGGTTCCGACCTCGCAGGACCGCCGGCACGGACAGTGCGGTGTCGCGGTCGATGACGCCCTGGCCGCTCTTAAGCGCGTGCATCGCGGAGAACAGCCGGAGTTCGGCGGTGCTGGAGAACGTGGCGTCCGGCTCGGAGACAAAGCCGAGCCACTCGCCCGCCTTACGCCAGAAGCCTGCCACGCAGCAAATGTAGCTGGTGAGATCGCGTCTTGTCATTGTCAGGTTTGCCGCCGATCCGTTGTGTGACAACGAATCGACGGCAACCGACTGGAACCGACCGTACTAACTAGACAGTCATGACAGCTTGGTTCATTCGACCGCCCGGAGCCGGGGCTTGCCGATCGGCTCGGGCAGCGTCCGGGCGAGGTGCACCGCGCCGGCCGCCGCGTACGCCGCGTCCACGTAGCCCTCGCCCTTGCGGCTGAAGATCCACGTGTCGTTGGGCTTCTTGAGCTTCTCGGCACCGGTCACGTGGTCGTCCAGCAACTCGTCGCCCTGGAGGTGCTCCACCCGCTCCTCGCCCACCATCTGAGCGAAACCCATGCAGACGGCGGCGGCCTCGCCGGTCAGCTCCTCGATCTCCACGCCAGCCGGCGGCCACGAGCGCACGCTCTTGCGGTCCTTGAGGTCGGCGGCCAGGGCGGCCGTCGGACCGTACGGGAGCCAACCGAACTTCGCTGGCTTGACGGTGGAGATGGTCGCCAGCAACCGCTTGCGGACCTCGGCCGTCGGGCCGGAGTCCGCGACCTGGACCCGCAGCCGTTCCCCGGGCAGGCGGCAGGCGGCCACCACGGCGGCGTGCCGGCCGTCGGCGGAGAGGTCGATCGCCATCGCCCAGCGCGACGCGCCCTCGATCGGAGCATCGGGGACCGCCGTGCGCTCCCACGCGCCCGCGTCGATCGCCGGGTCATCGAGCTTGACCCATTGGCACATGTGGTTGGTGCGGAAGCTCGCGAGGGCCGCGCCGCCACGCTCCTTGGCCCGCCGAGCGTTCGCCAGGAGCTTCTTGGCGTCCTTGCGGTATCCCAGGTTGGGATTGGCCATCGCCAGGGCGGCCAGGTCCTCGGGGTCCGCGCCCTCGGGGGCGCTCCACTCAAAGATGCCCAGATCGTCGTCGCCCTCGGCGGTCGCGATGAACGCCAGGGCCGACTTGCGGAGGTCGTTGAGCACCACGGACTTGTCCGAGCCAGCGTTGCTCAGCGCCCAGATCTGGGAGCCCCAGACCGCCGACGTGGTGGGCTCGCTGGCCTCCCCAGGCGCTGTAGTCGGTGTGCTCGCGCAACTCGTCCAGGATCAGCCGGCCGACGGAGAGCGACCGGCCGCCCTCGTTGTTCGAGGCCGCGATCTTGTAGCGGACCGCGTCCGGGTCGTCGGCGTCGCCCTCGGCCGAGACCACCATCTCCTGTTCGCCGTTGGTCTTCCGGATGCCGCCGCGCGACGGGATCTCGGCGGCCAGCTCCGGGATCCGGCGGGCCAGCTTCGCGGCCTTGAGCCAGCTCTCCTTGGCGTAGTCGAGCTTCGTGCTCGTGCCCAGGATCAGCTCGATCCGCTCGATGAATAGCCAGAAGAGGGTGAGCACGACCAACAGGTGGGTCTTGCCGTTTTGCCGCGCCACGAGCACAAGCACGGTGGCGAACCGGGGGGACCCGTCGGGCAGCAGCTCCCCGCCGTGGATCGCCACGTACCGCTCCCACGGGTCCAGCGGCGCGAGGAGGATCTCCCGAGCGAACGTGTCGGCCGCGAAGCCGTACGAGGTCTCGGGCGTGAGCGCACAGCCGCACCCACACGGCCCTGGGGCGCCGGAGACGAGCGGGGGAGTCGCGATCCTAGGCTCCGTCCGCCCCCGCACGCTTTCGACGCTGAGCGGCAACCTCGTCTCGGAGAGCGTTGAGCTTGCTCGGGACATCGCGGGCACCCCCCTTCTCACCGGGCTTGAGCGCCGTCACGCGGGCGGCAGGGGTCATCAGGAGCGCCGTCATGGCCGCGAGGAGCTTCGGACCGAGGTCGCTCGCCACCGAGTGCTGGGCCAGGGCCAGCTCGATCACGCGGAGCGCCTTGACCGCCGCGTCGTCGTGCGCCAGGCCGCCGAGGACCCGAAGAGGCTCGGCGTACTTCGCTGCCGGCGCGGCGTCGTCCATGAGGCGGGCGTATTCGGCCGCCAGAGCGCGCGTAGCGCCGTCGCGGGGCTGAGTCGGGGCGTCGGCCAGGGCGGCCGTGACGGCCTCCTCCAGCGGGCCTACAGGCCGTCTGGGCATCGCTCCAACCTCTCAGGGGGACGAACATCGACAGGGGCGTGGGTCATTGGGGGTCCTGGCTGGGAAGAACCAGTCACCAGTGTTGCGCGATCTTGTGCGGCGGCGTGGGCTTGGGCTGGCCGGGTGCGCGCACCTTCTTGTGATCGAACTTGATGTGGCACGAGCGACAGAGCGGCAAGTAGTGGGCTGGGTCCAGGCTGAACGTGACGATGCGTCCTCGTGCGGTGGGGCCAGTGACCGCGTGTGGGTCCTTGTGGTCGTAGGCCCAGTGGTCCGCCTGGCGTGGGCAGTGTGCGCATCGGTACGTCCGTGCCCGGCCACGCTCTTTCGCCACCCGCGCGTGGGCGTTGACGTAGAGGGCGTGGCCGGGCACGGGGTACCACCTATCGAGTGACGATCAGGGCCAGGACCATGAGCGCGCACATGGTCAGGTCGTGGATCCGGTGGGGTCGGTAGCGCATCGAGTGCGCCTCCTTTCGTTGGTCATCCACCACCCCGCCCTGGAGTAGTGGAGTAGTGCGCCCTATAAGGGCGGGCGCACTACTACTCCGCCAGTGCGCCGGGCGCACTAGGGCGCACTGGCGCACTGACCTCATTGGCCTCTCGCCTCCATGGCCGCCTTGGCCGTGGGGCACTCCATGGGCGTCCCGCATCCGTCGCTCAGGACGTGGTGGACAGCCCTACGTGCGCCCTTGTGTGTGTGGACCACCCCCCGACCGATGAGCGCCTTGAGCGCGCGCTGAGCGGACCCGCTCTTGTTGGTCAGGTCCGTCCCAACGGCTCCCGGGGTCGCCTCGATCGCCTTCAGGAGCCGGTCCTCCTCCTTGGTCGCGCGGGCCTGCCTACGACCCCCCTCGGTCTCAGCGAGGCTCAGCCGGCGGTGCTCGGGGCTGTAGCGGAGCTGGCGCTCCTCCACCGCCACGTCACGGCCGGCAGCCACGAAGTACCGCGCCGCGTTCGGCGAGGGCTCCGCGTTCGGCTGGTCCGGATCGTCGTAGATGAGCCGCCACTCCACGTCCGGCCAGTCGCGGAGCCTGGAGGCCCCACGGGTGCGCTCTGCCGAGTGCCCCATGTGGTGGACCACCAACAGCTCCTCGATCCCCGCCTCGGCCTTGAGGTTCTCCAGGGCGAGGAGGATCGGCGCGACCTCGGAGTTGGAGCTTTCATCCGCACCGTAGAACGCCAGGAGCGGGGCCAGGGGGTCCAGGATCAGGACCTTGACGTTGTGCTCCGCCAGGTACGTCGCCCAGGCCGCGCGCCGGGTCGGGTTCAGGATGTCGAACTCCCCGACGCGGCCCCGCAACGACTCCACCAGCACGGCCTCGGTGTTCGTGATGCCCTGGTCCCGCAGCCAGCGCCGGATCATCCGGCGGTCCAGCTCCAGGTCCAGGATCGCGACGCGCTCACCGTCCATGAGCGGGGTCACCTTGCCGATGTCGCCCGGGGCCTCACCATCGGCCACCAGGAACGGCTCCCAGTCCACCAGGCACCGCGTGAGGTTGCCCACCAGCGTGGTCTTGCCGGCCTTGCGCTGGGCGGCCAGCACCACGTTGCCGCCGACCGGCCACAGGCCCCCGATGCGGTACTGGGCCTCGTCGTCCGGCTCGGCCAGGAGCGCGGCCAGCGTGCCCATGGTCGGCGGGGCCGGGTCAGGCGCGTCCATCCGCGCGAGCGTGCGCCGGGCCTCAGCGCGTACCCACTCGCGGGTCACCTCTTCGCGGAGCGGCTTGGGCAGGCCAAGCGCGGTCAGTCGCGCCTGGAAATCCGCGTAGGGGCCGGAATCCGCGGTGACCTCGGTCCCCCCAGACTCCCCATCGACCATCGCGTTCAGCTCCACGATCTGGGCCAGCTCCTCGGCGTCGTACGTGGCCTTGGGCAGACCATCCCAATCGGAGCTGAACACCTGGACGACCCCCGGGCCGTTCCAACTGATCTGGGCTGAGGTCCCGTAGTCCTTCCCTGGCCGCGTGACACGGATCGTGCCGTCCGAGTGCCGGAACGCCGAGTGCCCCCCGAGGGCCTCCAGCGCCTCCAGGGCCGCGAGTTCGTCCGGACGCATCGCGGTACGGTCCAACTCGGACCAGCCACCCGCGTCCGGCCGCTCCGCCGGCCGCTCGCTCTGGAGCCGGGTGGAGAGCCACCCCCAGTCCGGCGCGTCGGTGAGCTGGTGGCCGTTCTGGAGTTCCCAGGAGCCCCACGGCGTCACCACGCCTGGCGCGACCACCCAGCCGGCATCGCCCCGGATGTCGATCCCGGGGGCAAGGCCGTGGTTGCCCACATAGGCGTCGCCCTTGCTGAACCACTCGTGCCTACCGCCGCTCGCGGTGTTGACGATCGGGCGGTCCGGGAGCGCGCCGTGTTCGGCCTCCAGCGCCTTGAGCGCCGCATCCCCGTCGTGCGCGCCCTTGGTGTCCACGTCAACCACGACGTAGCCGGCGGGTCCGGGCCGGAGCCCGACCCCCCACACCTCATTGGTGGGCTTGCCCCGGTGGCGCGCGTCCTTGAACATCTGCGCGACCACGCGGGGGTCGGTGGAAAACCCGTTGTGCCCGTTGCCGTTCAGGGGTCGCTTGTTGGTGCCGCCCTTCTCCGCGTCCCACGAGATCGCAATCGGGCCGGCCGGGATACCGGCCTGGGCGTAGCCCATCGCCAGCTTGGCCGCCTCGCGCCAGGTCATGCTGTCGCTCATGCTGGGAGCCCCGTCTCGGATCGCGGCGCGCAGTACTGGTACCGGTTGCACCCTTGGCACCGCACCACGTCCTGGCCGGCCTTGCGCTTGATGACGCCCAGGGCGCAGCCACAGGCCGTGCACGGCCGGCGCATCAGGTAGTCCCGGACACCGGGGCCGTTGATCTGGTTGAGGATGTCCTCGCTCATTCGGTCCCCCCGGTGCATCCGTCGCGCATCTCGGCGCGGTCCGCGAGCATGATGTGGATCTCCGCGATCCGCGCGGCGGCGGCGCTCATCCGGCCGTCGGAAAGCCATTGAGCCTCGGCCATCCGGAGCCAGTGCTCGGCCCGCGCGAGGTGTTCACACGCGGTGCCAGCGGGCGTAGAATCGTTGCTAGCGAACGGGAACTCGCTAGGAGCGGCCTCGGCTTTCGGACCGGGGCCGTTCTTCACGTTCTGGTCAGTCATCAGGCACCGCCACCCAGCGCGCGGACGACCTCGGCGCGCTTCTGGTCGGTCCAGGCCGGCGCACGGCGGACCAGAGCGGCGATCAGCTCATCATCGGAGTGGCGCTCGATCGAGCGCGAGGCGGCAACGGCCCGCCTGGCTCGCTCCTTGCGGAACTCCGGATCGGCATTCTTGCCGGTGAGCACGGACACAGCGGCTCCTCAAGCCCTCTGTGCCGCTCCCCGGGTTGAGACCTGACCGGGTTCCGGACTCGCCCTCTGGGGCCGAACGGTGGGGCGCGCTGTGCGCCTTAGCCTCGCGAGCCTCGTTCCCCAGGCCGGAAACCCTCGCGGTAGTAGCAACGATAGTGACTACCCCTATCGCCTGGGAAGTTGCTCTTCCCCTTGTGCCACAACGGTTTCCTTGCCGTCATGACAGTGAAGTGTCAGCCCTGCCAGTGATCCGCCCACGTGGCCGTGTCACCGGTCCAGCGCGAGCCACCGAGGTAGGCCGCCGGGTCGGTCCGGCCGCGCACCGGCTGGCCCAGCCACACCTCCATCAGTGCCCGGATCACCGTCTGCCGCCGGCCGAGGTCGTCCAGGGCACGGAACGCGGCCACCGGGTCCTTGGCCCGCAGGATCCCGGCCAGGCCATCGGTACTCGCGGCGGCGGTCAGGATCGCCTCGATCTCGGCCAAGCGCTCCTCGCCCTCGGCGATCCCCTTGCGCAGGGCCGCGATCACGCGCGGGTTCTTGGCCGTCGCGGCGTCAACAGCAATGACAGCAAGGTTTTCAGCGATGGCGTCGGCCTCGATCCGCAGGGCCGTGAGGTCCCCCCGCCCCTCGGTCTCGGGGAGGAGCCGCTTACGGGTGTCCTCGCGCGCCAGCTCCGCCTCGGCCGCCTTGAGGATGAAGGCGTCCAGCCGCTCGGCCGACCACGACCGCGAGCACTGGCGGCACTTGTAGATGCGCGAGCCGTTGCGGTGGTAGTCGGTCCGCACAGGCGCGTCGCACCGCTGGCACCGGTAGAGCCCGATCCCGAGGTGGGCCCGCGCGGTGCCGCGTCGGTTGGTCCGCCGCGCCGGGTCGGTGAGCCGGGCGACGACCGCGCGCCACACCTCCGGGGTCAGGATGGCCGGGTTCGGGGCCTTGAACTCCGCGCCGTCCAGGACCCGCAGGCCGGCCACCCGGGGCGCGAGGAGCGTCCGGCGGATCACGTTGGCCCGCCACGTCGCGCCGGCTGGCGTCCGCTGGCCCGCGTCGTTGAGCCGGCGGGCCAGGGTCTCCAGCGCGCCGCCGGCCATCACGTGCTCGGCCCACTCGCGGATCCGCTCGGCCTCGTCCTCCACCACCCCGGTCCCGTCGGCGGTGATCCCGTAGCCGCGCCGGCCGCCGTGGAACTCGCCCGCCTCGGCCCGCCGCCGGGCCTCGCGCCGCACCCGCTCCTGGGTCCGCTCGGCCTCGGCCGCGTCGGTGCTCGCGAGCATCCGGGCGACCATCCGACCGTCGGCGGTGTTCAGGTCCAGCGCCGGGGACTTCCCGAAGAGGTACCGCGTGCCGTGGCGCTGGGCCAGCTCGATCTGGTCTTCGTGCTCGCGCGGGGTGCGGGTGAGCCGGGAGGAGGACAGCGAGACGATCACCTGGACCCGGCCGGCCCGAGCGTCCGCGAGGAGCCGTTGGTAGTCCGGCCGCTCCCGGCGGGCCTTGGTGCTGGCGGACAGGTCGTTGTCCACGTACGTGTCGTAGATCGCGAGGCCCTCGCGCTCACACAGCGCCCGGCCGTCCTGGAGCTGGGAGTCCACGCCGTGGGCCAGGCCCTCGCGGTCGTCGCTGATCCGGGCATAGATGCCGGCGAACGTCGTCATAGTCGGTAGAGTACCAACCAATGACTGATCGCCGGTTGGGCCGGCTGCGCGTCCATGAGGCGGGATGTTAGCCATCCGGGCGCGCGAGCGGGAGGTTTACCTCTACGCTGCGGCGCGAGCGGGGATTATCGGCCGTAAAAGGGGTGATGCCGGTGAAAGCCGGTGTGGCAGCCGGGCATCCGGCAACCACCGAGGTGGGACTGCGGATCCTGGCCTCGGGTGGCTCGGCCGCCGACGCGGCGGTCGCCGCCGTGCTGGCCTGCTCCGCGTCCGAGAGCGTGCTGACCGGGATCGGCGGCGGCGGGTTCGCGACGTTCTACGACGCCGCCACCCGCACGGTGACCTGCCTCGACTTCTTCTGCTCGATCCCGGGCCTCGACGGTGACGTGGCGCCGCAGCCGATGCTGCCGATCGAGGTCACCTTCGGTGGCGTGCCGATGCCGTACTCGATCGGTGGGCCGAGCGTCGGCATCCCCGGCGTGCCGGCCGGCTGCGGCGAGGTGCACCGGCGGTGGGGCAAGCTGCCCTGGCACGAGGTCGTCGAGCCGGCCGTGCTGCTGGCCCGGGCCGGCGTCGCCCTGCCCGAGGCCCAGGCCCGCACGCTGGTCAGCGTCGCGCCGGCGCTGACGCCGAGCGACGGCGGCGAGATCTACGCGCCGGGCGGCCGGCTGCTGCGCGGCGGCGAGACGTTGCACCACCCGGGGCTCGACAAGGCCCTCGACGGGCTGGCCCAGGACGGTCCGGCGATCTTCTACACCGGGCGCTACGGCGACCTGCTGGTCAAGGCCGTACGGGCGGCCGGCGGCGCGATCGGCCCGGCCGACCTGGCCGCCTACGAGGTGCTCGAGCTGCCGGTGGCGCAGGCGCGGCTGGCCGGGCACAACGTCTACGCCCGCACCGACCTCAACGGCACCATCGCGACGATCAGCGCGCTGCCCGAGCCGATCCAGTCGCTGACCCGCCCCAAGCGGGCGGTGGCGGTGGCCGACGCGCTGCGCGAGTACGGCCGGCCCAAGATCGGCGACACCACCAACGTCTCGGTGGTCGACGAGGAGGGCAACGCCTGCGTGATCACCACGACGCTCGGCATCGGCGCCGGCGTCTGGCTGCCGGGGCTGGGCATCAACCTCAACTCGATGCTGGGCGAAGGTGAGCTGATCACCGAGGACATGGCGCCCGGCCAGCGGATGCAGTCGATGATGTGCCCGCTGGTGGTGGTCGGCGACGACGGCGACCTGGTCCTGGCCGCGGGCTCGGCCGGTGCGTCCCGGATCCGCACCGCGCTGGTCGACACGCTGCTCGGCGTGCTGGTCGACGGCCTCGACACCGAGACCGCCGTGGCCCGGCCGCGGTTCCACGTCGTCGACAACGCGGTGCACGCGGAGCTCGGCTATCCCGAGGACGAGCTGGCCGCCCTGGCCGACGCGGGCTACACGATCGTGCAGTGGGACGAGCTGAACCACTTCTTCGGCGGCGTCAGCGCCGTCGGCGTGGCCGGCGCGGGCGGCGACCCCCGCCGCGGCGGCACGGGCCAACTTCTGTGAAAGGAACGGCCCGTTGTTAACGGTTTCCGCATAACAACGGGCCGTTCCTAACGCTCGTCGGGCCACCAGGCCGCGCGGGAGAGGTCGACGCGGCCGTTGCGCAGCGGGGTCGCCTCGGCGACGTGCCGCGCGAGGGCTTCTCCCTCGTGGCCCGGCACCACGCGGCCGTTGGCGGCCACCACGCGGTGCCAGGGCACGCTGCCGCCGTGCTTGGCCATGATCGAACCAACGAGCCGGGCGGAGGACCGGCCCGAGCGGTCGGCCAGGTAGTCCGCGATCGCCCCGTAGGACATCGCCCGCCCCGCCGGGATGCGTTCGACCACGGCGAGCACCTCTTCCACGTACTCCTCCGGGTCCACGCCGGCCACACTATGGGATCTAAAAGTGATCTTGGGTGACCGACCGCGCAGAATGGACCCGTGCGCGAAGCAGTCACGACGGCACGCCGGATCGTCGTCAAGATCGGCTCGTCGTCGCTGACCACCGCCGACGGCGGCCTCGACGCGGCCCGGGTCGACGCCCTCGCCGACGTGCTGGCCGACGCCGCCCGCGCCGGCCGCGAGGTGGTGCTGGTCTCGTCCGGCGCGATCGCCGCCGGTCTCGCCCCACTCGGCATCCCGCGCCGCCCCCGCGACCTGGCCACCCAGCAGGCCGCCGCCTCCGTGGGGCAGGGCCTGCTGATCGGGCGCTACGCAGCCGCGTTCGCCCGCCACGACCTGACCGTCGGCCAGGTGCTGTTGACCGCCGACGACGTGACCCGGCGGGCGCACTACCGCAACGCCTACCGGACCCTCCGCAAGCTGCTCGACTTCGGCGCCGTGCCGATCGTCAACGAGAACGACACCGTGGCCACCGACGAGATCCGGTTCGGCGACAACGACCGGCTGGCCGCGCTCGTCGCCGCCCTGGTCCAGGCCGACCTGCTGGTGCTGCTCTCCGATGTGGACGCGCTCTACACCGGCGACCCGCGCAGGCCCGGCACCCGCAAGATCGACGAGGTACGCGGCGAGGACGACCTGGCCGGCGTCACGATCGGCGGCGCGGGCCGCGCCGGCGTCGGCACCGGCGGCATGGTCACCAAGGTCGAGGCGGCCCGGATCGCCACCGGCTTCGGCATCCCGGTCGTGCTGACCGCGGCGCCCCACGCGGCCGCGGCGCTGGCCGGCGAGCCGGTCGGCACCCTGTTCCACCGGGTCGCCCAGCGGCCCGCGGCCCGGCTGTTCTGGCTGGCCCACGCGACCGCGCCACGCGGCCGGCTGCACCTCGACCCGGGCGCCGTGCAGGCCGTCGTGGCCCGCCGTAAGTCGTTGCTGCCGGCCGGCATCACCGCCGTCGACGGGGTGTTCACCGCCGGCGACCCGGTCGACCTGGTCGACAGCGCGGGCGAGCCGGTCGCCCGCGGGCTGGTCAACTACGACGCGGTCGAGCTGCCGGCGCTGCTCGGCCGATCCACCGGTGACCTGGCCGCCGAGCTGGGCCCCGGCTACGAGCGTGAAGTCGTCCACCGCGACGACCTGGTGTTGCTGTAGGCGTTCCTTTCAGAGGAGGACGGGATGAGCGTGCGGGAGCAGGCCGAGCGGGCGCGGGTGGCGGCAGTGGCGCTCGCGGCGACGCCGCGGGCGGTGAAGGACCGTGCGCTGCTCGGCATGGCCGACGCGCTGGTCGCCCGCGCGCCGGAGGTGCTCGAGGCCAACGCCGCCGACCTCGCCGCCGGGCGCGCGGCGGGCCTATCCGACGCGATCCTCGACCGGCTGGCGCTGACCGCGCCCCGGGTCAGCGCGATTGCCGGCGCCCTGCGCGAGATGGCCGCGCTGCCCGACCCGGTCGGCGAGGTGGTACGCGGCTCCACGCTGCCCAACGGCCTCGAGCTGCGGCAGATCCGCGTCCCGTTCGGCGTGGTCGGCATGATCTACGAGGGCCGGCCCAACGTCACCGTCGACGCCGCCGGCATCTGCCTCAAGTCGGGCAACGCGGCGCTGCTGCGCGGCTCGTCCTCGGCCGCCAACTCCAACGCGGCCCTGGTCGAGATCCTCCGCGAGGCGCTCGAGGTGGCCGGGCTGCCGGCCGACGCGGTGCAGCTGCTCGACTCGTCGTCCCGCGACTCGGTCAAGGAGCTGATGCGCGCCCGCGGGCTGGTCGACGTGCTGATCCCGCGCGGCGGCGCGTCGCTGATCCGCGCCGTGGTGGAGGAGTCGACCGTGCCGGTGATCGAGACGGGCGTCGGCAACTGCCACGTCTACGTCGACGCCGCCGCCGACCTCGACAAGGCCGTGGCCATCGCGCTCAACTCCAAGACCCAGCGGCTGTCCACCTGCAACACCGCCGAGTCGCTGCTGGTGCACGCCGACGTCGCCGACGCGTTCCTGCCCCGGGTGCTGGCCACGTTCGCGGAGGCCGGCGTGACCGTGCACGGGTCGCCTGAGGTGGCCGCGCACTCCGCCGCCGTGGTCGCGGCGACCGACGAGGACTTCGCCACCGAATACCTCTCGGCCGACATCTCCGCCGCCGTGGTGCCGTCGCTGTCGGCCGCGGTCGACCACATCCGCCGCTACGGCACGCAGCACACCGAGGCGATCGTCACCGAGTCGCTGGCCGCCGCCCGCGAGTTCGTCGCGGCGGTCGACGCGGCCGCGGTGATGGTCAACGCATCGACCCGGTTCACCGACGGCGGCGAGTTCGGCTTCGGCGCCGAGATCGGCATCTCGACGCAGAAGCTGCACGCCCGCGGCCCGATGGGCCTACCGGAGCTGACCTCGACGAAGTACGTCGTGACCGGCGACGGCCAGCTCAGGGGTTGAACTCCACGACGACCTTGATGTCGCCGGCCTGGGCCGCGTACGCCTCGGTGTAGTTCTCGACCGGCACCCGGCGGGTGATCAGCCGGCCGAGCCAGTCGCGGTCGGCGGCGGCCAGCGCCTCGGCGCCCGCCTGCCAGTGCCGGGCGTTGGCGTTGACCGAGCCGAAGACCACGTTGTTCTCCAGCACCAGGGCCCGGTTGAGCGCGCCCGCGTCGACCGGGATCTGGTGCCCGCCGGTGGACACGCCGGTCAGGCAGACGATGCCGCAGGGTCCGACCGCGTCCATCACGCCGAACACCACCGGCGGCGCCCCGGTGCACTCCAGCACCAGGTCGGGTTCGAAGCCGAGCTCGTGCACGGGCTTGCTGTGGTACGTCGCGCCGAGGTCATGGGTCAGCTGCGGCTTGGGGCCGTCGGTGGCCAGGTCGAGCACGTGCACGTCGAGGCCCCGCTGCTGGCCGAGCAGTGCCGCCAGCAGGCCGATCGGGCCGGCCCCGGTGATCAGCACGTTCGCCGGCTTCCACGGGTCGCGCTCGATGAAGCGGTCGATCAGCTCCCAGGCCTTGGCGACCACGCTCGTCGGTTCGAGCAGCACGCCGAGCAGCCCGAGCGACTGGTCGAGCCTGACCGCGTGCTCGGGCTCGATCCGCCACCGGTCGCGGGCGAAGCCGTCGAGGCCCTTGATGCCGTGCTCGGTGTACTGACCGTTGCGGCACATGTCCCACTGCCCGGCCGCGCAGTTCGGGCAGGGCACCGGGTCGGGGTGCCGGACGATGCCGGCGACCAGGTCACCCTTGGCGAGCCGGCCGGACGGGTCCTCGACCACCCGGCCGAGCGACTCGTGGCCGATCACCAGCCGCTCCGCGCCGGGCGGGGCCTCGCCGTAGTCGGCCGCGATGATCTCTCGGTCGGTGCCGCACACGCCGACGGCGACGGCCTCCACCAGCAGCCCGCCCTCCCGCGGATCGGGCTCGGGGAAGTCCTGGTCGAGCCGGAGGGTGTCCTTCGTGCCCGGTGTCACGGTCAGCGCCCGCATAGGAACCATCTTGCTGTCTGCCCCGGTATTGCGCGCGGAAACGGCGCCCGCCTAGTCTTTGACAAAGTCAAAGATTTAGTTGAGGTGGGCATGGAACCGATCGCGCGCGTCCGGGCCTTCAACCGCTTCTACACCCGCGTGATCGGCGTGCTCGGAGAGAGCCTGCTGGACACGCCCTACTCGCTGGCCGAGGCCCGGGTGCTGTTCGAGCTCGCGCAGGCCGACCGGGTCGAGGTCGTCGACCTGCGGCGCTCGCTGGGTCTCGACGCCGGCTACCTCAGCCGGGTGCTGGGCCGGTTCGAGAGCGACGGGCTCGCCGAGCGGGCCCGATCGGCCAGCGACGGCCGGCGGCAGGTCGTGTCGCTCACCGCGGCCGGCCGGGCCGCCGCCCGCGATCTCGACGCCCGCTCCCGCTCCGACGTCGGCGCGCTGCTCGAACCGCTGCCCGACGGCCAGCGCCGCCGGCTGCTCGGCGCGATGGACGCGATCGAGCAGGTGCTCGACCCGGCGGCGCCGCCCGGGCTCGTGGTGCTCCGCCCGCCGGTCGCCGGCGACCTGGGCTGGATCGTGCGCCGGCACGGCGAGCTCTACGCGGCGGCGCACGGCTGGGACGCCCGCTTCGAGGCCTACGTCGCCCGGATCGTCGGCGAGTTCGGCACCAGCCCCGACCCGGCCCGCGAGGCGCTCTGGATCGCCGAGTCCGACGGCGTGCCGGTCGGCTCGATCATGTGCGCGCGCGACGACGACGAGACCGCCCGCCTGCGGGTCCTGCTGGTCGAGCCGGCCGCCCGCGGGCTCGGGCTCGGCGGGCGCCTCGTCGACGAGTGTCTGCGCTTCGCCCGTCGGGCCGGCTACCGCCGGATCGTGCTGAGCACCTACGAGGCGATGGCCGAGGCACGCCGGATCTACCAGCGGGCGGGCTTCCACCTCGACCGCGCCGAGCCCGTCCGCGAGTTCGGCGCCGACCTGATCGACGAGTCCTGGTCGATGGACCTCGTCAGTTGAGGCAGATCTCGCCGTCTTCCCTGGCCAGCACCGTGCCGCCGGGGAACGGCTCGACCACGTCGGCGGCGATCGTGGCGGGGATGGGCGGGTCGGCCCGCAGGGCGTACCACGGTCCGACGCAGGTCGGCGACTCGCGCAACGTGGCCGTCCAGCGGGGATCGTCCGGCGTCAACGTGCGCCGCCCGGAGGCGAAGAGCTGCTGCGACCCGTCCTGTTGCGTCTCATAGGTCGCCCAGGACACGACGATCCCGGCCCCGGGGCAGACCGGGCCGGCGGAGAACACCAGCGTGCCGCCGGTGGCCGCGGCGGTCACCTTGGAAACGCACGGCGCGGCCGGTGCCACCGCGTCGTCGGTCGGGCGGTCCGGCGGCGGTGGCGCGGTCCGCGTCGCGCCACCTTCGGACGGCGCGTCCGACGGCACGACCGTGACGGTGGCGGCCGGCGGGCTCGGCGTCACCGCCGTCGGCGGCGCGAACGGCGGCAGCAGCGGTCCCTGGGTCGTGGCCGCGGGTCGCGCCGGCTCGGCCTGGTCGACCGTGGGCCGGTCGGCCAGCGGCAACCGGACCAGCGCGAGCACACCGACGACGGCGAGCGCGGCGGCCGTGGAGCCGGCCAACCGGCGCTGCCTGCGACGCCGGACCGTCGCGAGCACGGAGTCGGCGCCGGGCGGGCGGACGTGTGGGTCGACCGAGTCGGTGAGCTCGTCGAACGCGATCCGGACGCGGTCGCAGGGCTGATGGTCAAGCACTGCGCACCCCCGATCCGGTCGTGACGTCGTCGTCGGCCAGCCGCAACGCCAGCGTCGCCCGGCCGCGGTGCAGCCAGGACTTGACGGTGCCCTCGGCGGCGCCGGTCAGCTCGGCGATCTCGGTGATCGACACGTCGGCCAGGTAGTAGAGCACCACCGCCTGGCGCTGGCGTTCCGGCAGCGTGGCCAGCGCCGCCCGCAGCGCCACCGCGTCCGGGCCGGGCCCCGGAGCGTGCTCCTCGCGCACCGCGCGGGTCAGGTGGAGCAGCCGGCGGGCCCGCCGCCAGCGGCTGGTGGCGAGGTTCCACGCCACCCGCCGCACCCAGGCGCCAGGGTCGTCCAGTGTGGACCAGCGGGGCCAGGCCCGGCAGAAGGCTTCCTGCACCACGTCCTGCGCCTCGGCCAGATCGCCCGTGTGGGCGAACAGCTGATGCGTCAGCGGACGGAACCACGCGGCGTAGAACTCCGCGAAGTCGAGCTTGTCGGCCACTGCTCTCCCGGGGTGGACGGCACTAACACAGTAGCCGGTCGATACCGCCCGCCTCATTGTCGTAATTCGGCCGACACCGAGGCGTTGTTGGGGTGAAACTGAGAGCCATGACGCGATCGCGACAAATCAACGGCTCGCAATCCCGTCGGCTGGTCCAGGACCCGTGCGACGACGAGGGCTGCCCCAGCTGCTACGGCGACCCCGCGCAGGCGGAGCGGGTGCGGCGCACCGGCCGCCTGCCCGCCCGCACCCACCGCCTCGACGAACGCCCCGAGACCGACTGACGCCCCGAAACCGACTAGCGGGTCGCCTCGAACAGCTCGGGGAAGACCTTGGCCACCTTGGCGGTCAGGTAGTCGCCGTAGGTGCCGGTGAACGCGACCGGATCCGCGCCGTCCCAGCGCGGCTCGCCGGTCGCGGTCGTGCGCGCCCGGCCGGGCAGCGGCGGCACCTCCGCGCTGAAGTCCGGATCGAAGAAGAACGGGTACGAGAGCCGCTCGTTGCCGCTCACGTTGCGCACCCGGTGCACGGTCGACCGGTACCACCCGCCGGTGAGCCGCTCGAGCATGTCGCCGATGTTGCACACGAACGTCCCGGGCAGCGGCGGCGCATCCACCCACCCGCCCGGCGTACGCACGGACAGGCCGCCGTTCTGGTCCTGCGCCAGGAGCGTGAGCAGCCCGTAGTCGGTGTGTTCGCCGACGCCCCACTCATCGGTGTCCGGCGGCTGCGGCGGGTAGTGGAAGATCCGGAACAGCACGGTGGGCACCCGCGTGTAGCCCGCGGCGAAGTAGTCGGCCGGCAGGTCGAGGCTGCGGGCCACGCCGCGCATGACGTCCTGGGCGAGCCCGGTCAGCGCGGTCACGTAGTCGAGCACCGCGGCCCGCAGCTCCGGGACCGCGGCCGGGAACAGGTTGCGCCCGTGCAGCGGCAGCCCCGCCCGCGGGTCCCCGTCGGCCAGCTCCTCGCCGAAGTAGATGCCCTCCTTGCGGTCCGGCCGGCCGGCGGTCAGCTCGCCGCCGAGCGGGAAATATCCGCGCCACGCCGGGCCGGCGTGCGGCATCGCGATCGCCATCTTCTCGGCCTCGCTCAGCGCGAAGAACGTGCGGGCCGCCGCGTCCATCCGGGCCAGCAGCGCGGCCGGCACGCCGTGGCCGGTCACGTAGAAGAACCCGGTGTCCCGGCACGCCGACTCGATCTCCCGGGCCACGCGCTCCGGGTCAGTGCCCGACCGCAGTGGACCTACATCGATCACGGGGAGCCTCGTGGATGCCATGCCGAAAGCCTAGGATCTCCGCATGACCCCGGAGGAGATCGGAGCCCGGCTGACCGAGCTGGTCACCGGCGAGGCCTCCGTCTCGGGCGGCAACGACCACGCCCGGGCGACCGTCGACGTGCCGGCCGCCGGCTGGGCCGAGGCGGCTCGGGTCGCCCGCGACGACGCCGCGCTGGCCTGCGACTTCTTCGACTGGCTGTCCGCCGTCGACGAGCTCGACGAGGGCTTCGCGATCGTCGCCCACCTCTGGTCGACCACCCACAAGCACGGCGTGCTGCTGCGCACCCGGGTCCCGCGGACCGAGCCGGTGGTCGACACGGTCGTGCCGATCTTCCCGGGCGCCGCCTGGCACGAGCGCGAGACGCACGAGATGTTCGGCGTCGACTTCGCCGGCCACGCCGACCTGCGGCCGCTGCTGCTGCCGCCCGAGTTCGAGGGCCATCCGCTGCGCAAGGAGTTCGTGCTCGCGGCCCGGGTCGCCAAGGCCTGGCCGGGCGCCAAGGAGCCGGGGGAGAGCGAGGCCGGCACCAGCAAGCGGGCTCCGATGCGGCCGCCGGGCGTACCCGCTCCGGGTGAATGGGGGCCGGCCTGATGCCACTCTGGCTCGAGGTCCTCGTGCGCGTGGTCGGCGTCGTCGCCGCGTTCCTGGTCCTCCCGCTGGTCGTCGGCCAGACCGAGCACAAGGTGATGGCGCACATGCAGGGCCGGCTCGGCCCGATGTACGCGGGCGCCTACCACGGCTGGGCCCAGCTGATCGCCGACGGCATCAAGTTCGTGCAGAAGGAAGACGTCACGCCGGCCGCCGCCGACCGTGCCGTGTTCCGGCTGGCCCCGCTCGTCGCGCTGGTGCCCTACCTGCTGGTGCTGCTCGTCGTGCCGCTCGGGCCGGGCGACCTGGTCGGGCAGAACCTCGACGTCGGCCTGTTCTTCGTGCTGGCCGTGCTCGGCGTCGGCGTGGTCGCGGTGCTCATGTCGGCCTGGGCCTCGGCCAACAAATACAGCCTGCTCGGCGGCCTGCGCGGCGCGGCCCAGCTGCTCGGCTACGAGCTGCCGATGGTGCTCGCCGCGGCCAGCGTCGCGATGGCGGCCGGCACGCTGAGCCTGACCGGCATCGTCGAGGCCTGGCGGCCGTGGTGGCTGCTCTGGCAGCTGCCGGCGCTGGTGGTGTTCTTCGTGGCCGGGCTCGCCGAGATCCGCCGGCCACCGTTCGACATGCCGATCGCCGACTCGGAGCTGGTGTTCGGCTACATGACCGAATACACCGGCCTGCGGTTCGCGTTCTTCCTGCTCGCGGAATACGTCGGCATCGTGGTGATCGCGGCGCTGACCACGGTGCTGTTCCTCGGCGGCTGGAAGGGCCCGTTCGACGACCAGCTCGGCTGGCTGTGGACCCTGGTCAAGATCTTCGCGGTCGCGTTCGTGGTGATCTGGTTCCGGGTCGCCTACCCGAGGCTGCGCGAGGACCAGCTCCAGCGGCTGTGCTGGCTCGTCCTGGTGCCCGTGTCGCTGGGCCAGCTGGTGCTCACCGCCGCCGTCCGGGTGGCGCTGTGAGCGATCACGAGTCCGCCGTCCGGCGGCTGATCGCCGACGTCTGGAACGGCGCCAACGAGGCCACGGCGTACGAGCTGATCGCGCCGGACTGCCCGGGCCTCGGCGCCAGCGGCCCGGTCGGCGTGCTCGCCTGGCACCAGGAGCGCCGGGCGTCCTTTCCGGACCTCCGCTACAAGATCGTGGACCTCGTCGTCAGCGCCGACCGGGCGGCCGTGCACTGGCGGGCCGCCGGCACGCAGCTCGGCCAGTTCGGCCCGGTCCCCCCGACCGGCACGGTCGTCAGCTACTCCGGCGCGACCTTCCTGCGCTTCGACGCCGACGGCCTGATCGCCGACGTCTGGAGCGTCAACGAACTGTTCCAGCTGCTCCAGCAGCTAGGCGTCGAAATGTTGCCTCCTGCCTGATTTTTAGGCAACCCTGCGGCGACCGGACGCTCGCATTGCGTGGTTGAATGGCCCGCATCGACACGCGTCTGGGTGCGTCGGTGCCCAACCACAGCCTCCGGCGGCCGCACTCCGGGCCGCCCGACCGGCCGTGGCTGAGGCCCGAACCGATCCCACTGGCGCCGTTGCCCGAGCCGCCGCCGGCCGCTCCGACCTTCAACCCCGCCGGCGTCGCCCTGGCCCGGGTCTACGCGCTGTTTCCCGCGGCCATCCGCCTCAGCTGCGGCATCGCCGTCGCGGTGGTCGCGCTCGCCGTGCGGGAGCCGCCGGTCCAGGCGGTGCCGCTCGCGATCGCCGTCGTGGCGCTGACCATCTGGTCCTACGTGTTCTACCGGCAGACCGTCGACAACGGCATCCAGGCCCGGACGGTGCTGATCGACGTGGCGCTGACCATCGTCGCCTGCCTCGCGATGCGGGTCCTGGTCTCGCCGGATGTGATGCCCGGCGGCGTGAGCTGGGTTGCGGTGCTGGCCAGCACCTCGATCATCACCGCGCAGTTCGCGCTGCGGGTCGTCCACGGGATGCTGCTCGGCTTCGTCATCGCGATCGCGTACTGCACCGGCGCCCTGCTCGCGGGCGACACCGGCGAGGCCATCAGCCACTCGGTCGTGCTGGTCGTGCAGACGTTCATGGCCGCCGGCCTGGTCTACCTGACGCGGCGCAGCGCCCGCGCGGCCGACAGCGTCTTCACCGCCTACCAGGCCACCCACCGGGAGGCGGTGATCTCGCGGGCCGCCCGCGAGGCCGAGCGCAAGCAGAACCGCGACCTGCACGACACGGTCCTGTCCACCCTGACCATGGTCGGCCTCGGCGGTGTCGCCACCCAGTCGGCGATGCTGCGGGCCCGGGCGGCCAGCGATCTGCGTACCCTCTTCGATCCGGCCCGCCGCACGCCGCTCGACCCGGGCGCCAAGATCTCCCTCGACGAGCGGCTCCGGGTGATCGTCGAGCGCTTCGAGGGCTACCCGCTGACCGCGGCGCTCGAGCCGTGCCTGGTGCCCTCGGCCGTGGCCGACGCGATCGCCGAGAGCGCCGACGCCGCACTGTCCAACGTGGTCCGGCACGCCGAGGGCGCCGTCGCCTGGCTGCGCCTGCACCGCACCCGGGAGTCCGTCGTCGTCGAGGTGATCGACGTGGGCCCCGGCTTCGACATGGCGGCCATCCCGCCCTACCGCTACGGCATCCGCGAGTCGATCATGGCGCGGATGGCGTCCGTCGGGGCCACCGCCCGGATCGACACCGCACCCGGCAACGGCACCCGCATCCAGCTGGAGTGGGTCGATGTCCACTGAACGGCTGCTGACCGCGCGGGCCGCCGTGGTCACCACCGCCGACCGGGGTGGCCGCCTCGCGGCCGTGGGCATCGCGTTCGGCTGGCACTTCGCGGTCAACGTGCCAGGCATCGCCGGCGCCTGGACCGACTACACGGTGCCGTGGGCGTCCGCCGCCGGCTGGGTGCTGTTCATCGTTGTCGGGGTGCTCGCCACGGCCCGCCTCTTCTACGGGTTCGCGGTGCCGGTCTACCCGCTGCTCGCCGTGCTGCTGATCGTCGACGTGCTGGTCATCGCCGTCAGCCCCGGCGACCTGATCTTCCACAGCGGCAACTGGGCGTGGGGCACGATCGGCTGGTTCGCCGTGCTGCTGCTCTACGACAAGGGCGTCGGCCAGCTCGTCGGCGTGCTCGTCGCCAACGCCGGTGTCAGCCTGATCGGCGTCGTCAACGCCAGCGCCGACGGCGAGGGCGCGATCGACCTCAGCCGGTTCGTGATGTACATCTACGGCACCGGTGTCCTGCCGATCGCGCTGGTCGCCGCGATGGGCGCCCTGCGCGAGACCGCACGCGGGGCGGCCGCGCAGGAGGCGCAGCGGGCGGCCCTCGAGTCCGAGCGCCTCGGCGCGGTGCAGGCCCAACGGGAACGCCAGGAGCGGCTCGGGATCGTCTCCGAGGCCGCCGGGGCGCTGCTGCACGACCTCGCCACCGGCCGCGCCGACCCGGCCGAGCCCGACGTCCAGCGGGCCTGCGCGCTGGCCGCCGCCCGGCTCCGGCGCCTGATCGCCGAGTCCGACGACGTGCCCGACCCGCTGCTGCACGAGCTGCGCGCCTGCGTCGACGTGGCCGAGCGGCAGGGCGTGCCGGTCGACCTGATCGCCGTGGGCGAGCTGCCCGAGCTCGACGTCGCGATCCGCCGCCGGCTGGCCGAGCCGCTGGCCGCGACGCTGGCGACGGCGCGGGACTGGGCCCGGGTGACGGTGGTGGCGCAGCCCGACGAGGTGGTGGTCAGCCTCACCACCCCGGCGACGGCCGGACCGGCCAAGGAGTCCTTCTCCTGGGACATGAACGGCACAGTGGATTACTGGTACGAGCGGGACGAGGAACTTCTATGGGCGCAGACACGATGGCGGGCGGCATGACGTACGGGCTGGGAGGCGCACGGGTCGCGGTCGCGATCGTCGACGACCACCCCGTCGTACTCGAAGGCGTCCGCTCCTGGTTGTCCGCGGACCCGCGGCTGGAGGTGGTCGCGACCGGTGACAACGTCGACGCCGTGCTGACCGCCGGCCCGGCCGACGTGATCCTGCTCGACCTGCGCCTGCACGGGCGGATGGTGGTCGACAAGGTCAGCGAGCTGAGCGCCGCCGGCCAGCGGGTGGTGGTCTACTCCGAGCACCACGAGCCGTCGACGATCCTGGCCGTGCTCGACGCGGGCGCGG
The DNA here is from genome assembly GCF_029626225.1 of Asanoa sp. WMMD1127. NCBI lineage: Bacteria > Bacillati > Actinomycetota > Actinomycetes > Micromonosporales > Micromonosporaceae > Asanoa > Asanoa sp. WMMD1127. Next base: position 1,047,778 of record NZ_JARUBP010000001.1, on the reverse strand, counting down.
TCGCCTTCCTGGCCAAGCACGAGGGGCGCGACCACTGCGTCGAGACGGTGCTGGCCGCGGCGGCCGACCGGCCCTACGTGCCGCCGTCGCTGGCCGGCGCGATGGTCGGTGACCGGCGCAGCACCCGGCCGGCACTGTCCGACAAGGAGCGTGAGGCGCTGCTGCTCTGGTTCCAGTCGATGTCGAAGGCGTCGGTGGCCAAGCGCATGCAGATCAGCGAGCACACCGTCAAGCAGTACGTGGACCGGGCGCGGATCAAGTACGCCCGCGCCGGCCGGCCGGCGGCGACCAAGTCGGCGCTGCTCGCGCGGGCAATCGAGGACGGGCTGATCCGGCCCGAGGAGATCGGGACGTACCGGTCATACGCGTCACCCGATCGGCCATCGCAATAACCCGCCGATCGACCGACCCCCGGTTGACTGTCATGACACAGCGTGGCGGCGAAGCCAACATGGTGACAGGTTCCTCACCCTGGAGGCCCCGTCCCGATGACCGCCACACCCTTCTTCATCCAGCCGTACCGGTTCGACGACCCGACTGACGACAGCGGTCCCGTCCTCGACCGGCACCGCGCCGTCGTCCTCGAGCCCGGCGAGCAGCCGCTCTGGCGTGGCCAGGTCAACGTCGCCGGTTACCTGATCGCGTCCGGCGGGCACGCCGAGCGCCGGTGGACGCTGCCGCGGCACGCGGACGTGACCATCACCGACCGCCGGCTGGCCTACGTCTGCGACGACTGGGACCTCGCCCGGGTCGGCGGCCCGCGGCACCGCTCGGTGTCGTTCGGTCCGCGGCCCCGCCGGCGCCCCGCCCTCGGCGGCGGGACCCGGGTGGCCACCGGCCAGATCCTCTGGCAGTGGCCATGGCGGTTGCACCTGCTGCCGGCCCCGGGCCCGCAGGGCGTGCTGATCGTCTGCGACTCGATGCGCTCCAACCGGCGCCCGGCGCTGATGCTCTCCGGCGGCGTCGCCGGCGACGGGCGTGAGCTCGCGCTCAGCATCCGCCGGTCGATCGCCGGGTTCCGCCTGACCAACCCCGACATCGTCGAGCTCTCGCCGCGCGACCGCGACGCGCTGCAGCTGCGGGCCGGCTCGGCCCTGCTGCTCGACGAGCTGACCGACCCGCAGCGCGGCGTCGCCCTCCCGGGCGGCCTGCCGGTCGAATTCGTCAACCGTGACGACTACTACCATCCGGCCCCGGTCCAAGAGCAATGGGGCCTGACTGGCGGCGGCCCCGCCTGAGGTCGCTGGCACCAACCCTCCCCGGCAAACAGGACGCCCCATCCGGGCGTCCTGTTTGCGTGGCGCGCCCGCCGATAGATCGATCCGGTCTCGCGCTCGCGTCGCGTTAGCGGCAGGATGTCAGGCATGGGCGTACCCGGCGAAGGGCTGGCGAAGGGGCTGGCCGTCACGTTGAAGACGATGACCCGCCGTTCGCACACCCACCAGTACCCGGACGTGGCGCCTGACCTTCCGCCACGCTCGCGGGGCGTGATCGCCCTCCTCACCGAGAACTGCACGGTGTGCATGTTGTGCGCGCGCGAGTGCCCCGACTGGTGCATCTACATCGACTCGCACAAGGAAGAGGTCGTCGTGCCGGGCGCCGCCCGGGCCCGGCAGCGCAACGTGCTCGACCGGTTCGACATCGACTTCTCACTGTGCATGTACTGCGGGATCTGCATCGAGGCGTGCCCGTTCGACGCGCTCTACTGGTCGCCCGAGTTCGAGTACGCCGAATACGACATCCGCGACCTGCTGCACGACAAGGACCGGCTCGGGGAGTGGATGGACACCGTCCCGCCGCCGCCCGCGCACGACCCCAACGGCGAACCGGCCAAGGAGGAGGCGACCGCGGCCAAGCGCGCCGGCGGTGAGCCACCCTCCAGGGCGCCCAGGTGACCGGCGCCGACGTGCTGCTGCTGGCCCTCGGGGCGGTGGCAGTGGGTTCCGGCGTCCTCGTGGTGACCACCGACCAGCTCGTCCGGGCCGGCCTCTACCTCGTGGTCTGCCTCGGCGCGCTGGCCGGCCTGTTCCTCGTGCTCACCGCCGAGCTGGTGGCCTGGGTCCAGGTGCTGATCTACGTCGGCGCGGTCGTGGTGCTGCTGCTGTTCGCGGTGATGCTGACCCGCGCGCCGATCGGCCGCTCGCCCGACCTCGACCGGCCGGGCCTGCCGGCCGCGCTGATCGGCGGTGGCGCCGGGCTCGGCCTCGCCGCGTTGTTCGCCGACGCGTTCCGCTGGTCGTCGGTCGACCTGCCGGCCCCCGGCACCGCGGAGGCCATCGGCACCGAGCTGTTCCGCTCCTGGGTGCTGCCGTTCGAGGTGCTCTCGGTGCTCCTGCTCGCAGCGCTGGTCGGCGCCATCATCGTGTCCCGGCCCGACATCGGGAGCCGGCGATGAGACCCGTCATCCCCTACGTCGTGGCCGCGCTGCTGTTCGGCGCCGGCGTCTACGGCGTGCTCCGCCGGCGCAACGCGGTGCTGGTGCTGATGGCCGTCGAGCTGATGCTCAACGCGGTCAACCTGATCCTGGTCACCGCCGACACCACGGTCCGGGCCACGCTGCCGCACGGCGGGCAGGTGTTCGCCCTGTTCGTGATCGTGCTCGCCGCGGCCGAGGTGGGCGTGGGCCTGGCCATCGTGCTCCAGCTCTACCGGCTGCGGGCCAGCGTCGCGGTCGACACCGTGCGGCTCGACGCCGCGCCGGCCAGCGAGCTCGACGAACCCCGGGTGGGCCGATGAGCCTCGACGTGCTCGGGCCGCTGCTGCCCGTCGTACCCCTGGTGGCGGCTCTTTCCGGTTTCCTCCTGCCGCTGCGGTCCCGGACCGCGGCGGCTTCCGTCGGCATCGCCGGCGCGGCCGGGGCCCTCGTGGTCGCGATCCTGCTGGCCGTGCGGGTCGGGGAGCCGTTCGAGACGGTCGTCGACTGGGTCCGCATCGGCGACCTGTCGGTCACGGCGGGTGTGCGGATCGACCAGGCGGCGGCACTGGTGGCGGTGGCGGTCGGCGTGGTCGCGCTGGCCGTTCAGGTCTACTCGACGACCTACCTGCACGACGACGACCGCTACCCGCCGTACGCTGCCCAGGTCAGCCTCTTCACCGCCGCGATGCTGCTGGTCGTGGTGGCCGGCGACCTGATCCTGCTGCTGGTCGGCTGGGAGGTCATGGGCATCTGCTCCTACCTGCTCATCGGCCACGACCGGCGGCTGCCCGAGGCGCCCCGGGCGGCGGTGAAGGCGTTCCTGGTCACCCGGGTCGGCGACATCGGCTTCCTGCTGGGCATCGTGCTGCTCGGGGTCAACGCCGGCAGCTTCTGGATCACGCAGGTGCTGGTCGCGCTGCCCGGCCTGCCTGCCGCCACCGTCACCGCGGCCGCGCTCCTGCTGCTGGCCGGGGTCGCCGGCAAGAGCGCGCAGTTCCCGCTGCACACCTGGTTGCCCGACGCGATGGCCGGCCCGACCCCGATCTCCGCGCTGATCCACGCGGCCACGATGGTGGCCGCCGGCATCTACGTGGTGACCCGGCTCTACCCGGTGTTCGTGCTCGGCGACCCGGCGCTGGTGGTGCTCGGCGTCATGGCCGTGATCACCGTGCTGATCGGGGCGTTCGCCGCGACCGCGCAGGACGACATCAAACGGGTGCTGGCCTGGTCGACGGTCTCGCAGATCGGCTACATGGCGGCCGCGCTGGCCGTCGGCGCGCCCGCGGTGGCGCTGTTCCACCTGCTCACCCACGCCGCGTTCAAGGCGCTGCTGTTCCTCGGGGCCGGTTCGGTGATCCACGCCGTGGGCAGCAACTCGATGTCGGCGATGGGCGGCCTGCGGCGCCGGATGCCGGGGACGTTCTGGGCGATGACGATCGGGCTCGGCGCGCTGATCGGGCTGCCGCCGCTGGCCGGGTTCTGGAGCAAGGACGCGGTGCTGCACGCGGCGTCGTCGGCCGACGCGGGCTGGCTGCCGGGCGTGGTCTACGGCGTCGGCGTCGCCGGGGTCCTCGTCACCGCCTGGTACGCGGGCCGCCTCTGGCTGCGGACGTTCTTCGGCGCGCCCCGTTCGGCCGGCGCGGAGTCGGCCCACGAGCCGCCGTGGCCGATGGCGGTGCCGGTGCTCGTGCTGGCGGTGCCCAGCGCGCTGCTCGGGTTGCTGGCGTTCGCCGACGGGTTCGGTGAGCGGCTCACCCCGCTGGTGGTCGACCTGCCGGAGACGTCGCTGGCCCACCTCGGCGCCGAGACCGCACTGCCGCTGGCGATGCTGGTGGTCGGGGTCGGGCTGGTGTGGGCGCTGTGGCGGCGCGACACCGCGGCCGACCCGGCCCGCTATCTCGGCCCGTTGCGGTCGACGTTCGACCACGCGTTCTGGCTCGACAACGTGCAGTCCTGGCTGGTCGTGCGGCCCGTCGTGGCGCTCGCCCGGGGTGTGTCCGCCACGGATCAGCGGGTGGTCGACGGGGCGGTGGAAGGCACGGGCCAGAGCACCGCGGACGCCGGCGACCGGTTGGCGGCCTGGCACCGGGCCGGGCTGCCGCGCGCGGCGACGGCGCTGCTGGCCGGCGTGCTCGTGCTCGGGCTCGCGGCGGCGCTCTACGGGAGTGCGACATGAGCGACGCTCTGCTGGTCGCGGTGCTCGCCCTGCCGGCCGCCGGCGCGGTGGGGGCGGCGCTGCTGCCCGACCGGGCCGGCCGGTGGTGCGGCGCGGGGTTCGCCGCGCTGGCGCTGGTGGCGAGCGTGCTGCTCGGCGCGCTGTCGCACCCGAGCGCCTGGTTCAGCTACATGCCGACTGTCAACGCGCCGCCGATCGTGCCATGGGCCTCCGTCGACGCGTCCTGGGTGCCGGCGCTCGACCTGCGGCTGCATTTCGGCGTCGACGGCGTCTCGTACCCCCTGGTCGTGTTGACCACGCTGTTGACCCTGCTCTGCTGCCTCTACACGCTCTGGCATGTGCCGTCCGGCGGCCGGGGCAACACGCTGGTCGCCCTCCTGCTGGTCGTCGAGGTCGGCATGCTCGGCACGTTCCTCGCCCTCGACCTGGTGCTGTTCTTCGTGTTCTTCGAGGTCGTGCTGCTGCCGATGTACGCGGTGATCGCCGGCTGGGGCGGCGACCAGCGGCGGCACGCGGCCCGCAAGTTCGCCCTCTACACCCTGTTCGGCTCGGTGCTGCTGCTCGTCGGCGTGTTCACCGTGGTCGCCGCGGCCGGCACCGCCGACCTGGTCACGCTGACCTCGGGCGCGGTCACGCTGAGCCGCACCACCCAGCTCGCCGCCTTTACGCTGCTGGCGATCGCGTTCGCGGTGAAGAGTCCACTGTGGCCGCTGCACACCTGGCTGCCCGACGCGCACACCCAGGCCCCGACCGTGGGGAGCGTGCTGCTGGCGGGCGTGCTGCTGAAGATGGGCACCTACGGGCTGATCCGGGTGGCGGTCGGCGTCGCGCCCGAGGGCGCCCGGTGGGCGTCGCCGCTGCTGGGGGCCCTGGCCGTCGCCGCGATCCTGGTCGGCTGTCTCGTGTGCCTCGCGCAGACCGAGCTCAAGCGGCTGATCGCCTATTCCAGCGTGGGCCACATGGGCTTCGTGCTGCTCGGCGTCGCGACGTTGACCGCGACCGGCATCCAGGCCGCGCTGATCGGCAACGTGGCGCACGGCATCATCACCGGCCTGCTGTTCTTCCTCGCTGGGGCGGTCAAGGACCGGTTCCACACGGGTGACCTGGCGGTGCTCGGCGGGCTGCGGGAGCGGTCGCCGTGGCTGTCCGGGCTGCTGGCCTTCGCCGCGATCGCGTCGCTCGGGCTGCCCGGGCTGGCCGGGTTCTGGGGCGAGGCGTTCGCGGTGGTCGCGGCGTTCGAACGGGGCGGCGCCGGCTGGGTGACGCTGGGCGTGCTGGCGGCGATCGGTGGCGCGCTGACCGCGGCGTACTTCCTGCGCCTGCTCCGCAAGGTCACCCACGGCGCGGCCTCACCCGCGGTTTCGTCCGCGGCGCCGGTCCGGCTCAGCGGCATGGAACTCGTGGCCTGGTCGCCGCTGGTCGTGCTCGCGCTCGTCGTCGGCCTGGTGCCGGCGCTCGTGCTCGGCCTGTCCGAGGCGCCGGTGCAGGCCCTGATCGAGGCGGTGACGCGGTGACCCAGGCGGTCGACAACGTCGCGCTGCTGCCGGGCTACCTGGCCGCGGGTACGGCGGTGCTGGTCCTGCTGGCCGACCTGTTCGTGGCGCGGCGGGTGGTGACGCTCGCGGTGGCCGCCGGTGGCGCGCTGGCGACCGCGGTGGTCGCGATCGTCGTCGGGGCCGGCGGCGACAGGTCGACGTTCTGCCTGCCGGACGGTTGCTCCTACCTGCTGACCAACCGGTCGGCCCTGGTCGCCGCCGTCTTCGGCTTCCTGACCCTGGGCGTCCTCGGCTTGTCGGCGCCGCTGCTGCGGGCGGGCGTGGCGCCCACGGGCGAATATTGCTTCCTGCTGGCGTGCTCGATGACCGGCGGCGTGGTTCTGGCCGCGGCCGGCGACCTGATCACGCTGATCGTCGCCCTCGAAACCCTGACCCTCCCGTTGTACGTCCTGGTCGGCCTGCGCCGGCAGACCATGGAGAGCGCGGCGGCCGCGGTTACGTTCTTCGTGGTCAGCGTGGTCGCGACGGCGGTCTCCCTGCTCGGCGCCGCCATCCTCTACGCGGTGACCGGCCGCCTCCACCTGGCCGCCCTGCTTCCCGCCCTGACGGGCGACGTCTCGCTGGCCGGCGGTGCTCCCGTGCGCGCCCTGGACCTGCCGCTGACCTCGGTGGGCATCGCGCTGCTGGTGCTGGGGCTGGCCTTCAAGGTGGCGGCGGTGCCGTTCCACGCGTGGGCGCCGGCCACCTACGACGGCGCGCCGCTGCCGGTGGCCGCCTACCTGTCGACGGCGTCGAAGCTGGGCGGCGTGGTCGCCATCCTGGCGGTGGTGACGGTGGCGCTGCCGCCGGCGGTGACCGGCCCGCTATTGGCGGCGCTGGCCGTGCTGACGATGACGGTCGGCAACCTGGTGGCGCTGCGACAGATCCGGATGACCCGGCTGCTGGCCTGGTCGTCGGTGGCCCAGGCGGGCTACATCCTGGCGCCGCTGGGCGCGCTCGCGCTGGCCTCGGGCCGCACTCCGGCGGCGTCCTCGACGGCGGTCACCGCGGCGGTGGCCTACACGGTCTTCTTCGTGGTCCTCGAATTGGCGGCGTTCGCGGCCGTGGTCGCCCTCCGCGAGCCCACCGCCGACGGCGGCCGCCTGGACTCCTACCGCGGCGCCGCCCGCCGGCACCGCTGGATCGGTGCGGCGCTGGCGCTGGCCCTGATCGGCCTGGCCGGGCTGCCCCCGGGCCTGGCCGGACTCTTCGCGAAAGTCGCCGTGGTCCGCTCGCTGCTCACCGGCTCCTCGGGTTGGCTCGCGGTCGTGGTCGCCCTGAACGCGGTGATCGGCTTGGCCTACTACGTCCGGGTGGCCGCTCTCCTCTATGCGCCCGACCCCCTGAACCGCCCCTCGCGCCCGGTGGCCTGGCCGGTGGCCGGCGTGCTCCTGATCGCCACCGCCTTCGCGGTGGCGATCGGCTTCGCCCCCCAACTGGTCCTGGACTGGTCCGCCCGCTGACACTGAACGCATCCCTGCCGGCCCTCGACTCGAGCCGGATCCGCGCGGTCGGGTCCGCCGGGCGGGCCGCGAGGCGATACTGGAAGAGTGATCATCACTCATGAGCGGGTGGTCGCGGCGCCGGCTGATCGGGTCGGCGCGCTTCTGGCGACGCTGGGCTCGGCTGATGACCGCATGTGGCGGACCGACGTGGCGGAGCCGATGTGGCTGGACCAGCCCATCGGCGTGGGAGCGGCGGGTGGCCACGGTCCGGTTCGCTACCGGGTGACCGACTACGTGCCCGGTCGACGGGTGCGGTTCGACTTCGAGCCAGGTCACGGTATGCGCGGCCATCACGCGTTCGAGATCGTCGATCGGGGTGACGGTTGCCTCGTGCGGCATCGCCTGGTCGTCGCCACGGAGGGCGCCTTCACGCTGCTGCGTCCGTTGCTGGTCGCACTGCACGACGCGACCGTCGAAGACGTCTTCGATCACGTCGAGCGGTCGCTGACGGGCTCGGCCCGGCGCGTGCAGCGAACCCGACCGCTGGTGCGCCGTCTCGGGCGCCGGCTTCGCGGGCGCTGGGTGGAGGCGTGCGACGGCCCACATCAGGAATGTTGGATGACGGCGCTGCTACCGGGCGACCCGGTCGATCCGCGCGGTTGGACCGCGCTGGTGCGCCGCCGCGGAGGGTGGTGGCGCCGGGCGGCGCCCGCGGTCGCGGTCGCCGTCCGCGACCGGCGCGTGCACGTGAGATCAGCGGAAACGGGCCGCCGCTCCTCGACCGTCCGATCCCTGCTGCGCACCGCGCCGCTGCCGAACGCCGATCGTTAGCGGCGGGCCGTCCCGCGCGGACCTCGACCGGTGTAAGGAACGGTCCGTTACCAACGCTTTCCGCGGAAGAACGGACCGTTCCTAACGCCGGCGGCGGCGCCTGGTCTGGTGGCGCGGGCCTGGCGGCGAAGCGGAGCGAGCGGTCCCCGGCGGGAGCGACGGTCCGGACCACCGCGGACTCGGGAAATCTTTGTCCGCTTTTGTTGGTCTTTGGAGGTTTTCTGGTGTTCGCCTTCAGCTAACTCACAGCCGCTCCGGGCATGGTCGATGGCATGGGGACGTTGCACTGGTCAGCGGGTTTCACCCCACCCGCGTTCTGAAGGAGGGACGCGTTGCACAGGCATTACAACGGCCTCAAGACGGCCGCGCTTCTTGGCCTGCTCACAGCGCTCATTCTCGGCATCGGCTTCGCGGTTTCCGGCACGTCCGGTTTGATCATCGCGCTCATCATCTCGCTGTTGATGAACGGTGCCAGCTACTTCTGGTCTGACAAGATCGCGTTGCGGTCGATGCGGGCCCAGCCGGTCAGCGAGGCGGAGTTCCCGGCGCTCTACCAGATGGTGCGGGAGCTGGCCGCGGACGCCCGGCAGCCGATGCCGCGGCTATATGTCAGCCCGACCATGCAGCCCAACGCCTTCGCCACCGGGCGCAACCCGCAGCACGCCGCGGTCTGCGTCACGACCGGCATCACCCAGATCCTCGACTACCGCGAGCTGCGGGCGGTGATCGGCCACGAGCTGTCGCACGTCTACAACCGCGACATCCTGATCTCCAGCGTCGCGGCGGCGATCAGCGGCATGATCACGTTCCTGGCGTACCTGGCCTGGTTCGTGCCGCTGGGCGGCGGCGACGATGACGACGCCCCGAACCCGGCGGTGTTCCTGGCGATGCTGGTGCTCGGCCCGTTCGCCGCGTCGATCATCCAGCTGGCGATCAGCCGCAACCGGGAGTACCAGGCCGACGCCTCCGGCGCCGCGCTCAGCCGCGACCCGTTGGCCCTCGCCAGCGCGCTGCGGAAGATCGACGCCGGCGCGCGGCAGCTGCCGCTGCCGGCTGACAACCAGTACACCCGGACCGCGCACCTCATGATCGCCAACCCGCTCAGCGGTGCGGGCATCGCGAAGCTGTTCTCCACCCACCCGCCGATGGCCGACCGGGTCCGGCGGCTGGAGGAGATGGCGCGCAACCCGCGCGAGGTGGGGCCGGTGCAGTTCCAGTAACCCGCGTCACCACGTAAACAAGTAGGCCGGAAGACCAGTCGACCGTTAGGTTCGGCTGGTCTTCCGGTCGTTACGGGGGTGTCTCGTTCGTGGCAGCGCTTCGGCAGTACCTGGTGGTCTGGCGGATCCCCGGCGCACCGGCGCTGTTCGTCTTCGGCATCATCGGCCGGCTCGGGATCGGCATGACGCCGCTCGCCCTGCTGCTCGTGGTGCAGGGCGTCACCGGCCGCTTCGGCCCGGCGGGCGTGGCCGGCGGCATCTACGCGGTGTCCGGCGCCGTGCTCAGCCCGCTCGCCGGCCGGATCGCCGACCGGATCGGCCCGACCCCGGTTCTGCTGGCCACCGGCATCGCCCACCCGCTGGCGCTGCTGGCCCTGGTGCTGGCGCACAGCCACGGCCTGGGCGTCATCTACGCGACGACGGCGCTCGCCGGCGCGACGTACCCGCCGCTGTCCGCCGCCCTTCGCGGCGCCTGGAACGACATCACGGCGCCGTCCACCGGTCGCTTCGCGCTGCGCAACCTCGCCCTCGCCGCCGAGACCGCGGTGTTCGAGCTCGTCTTCGTGCTCGGCCCGCTGCTGGTCTCCGGTTTCCTCCTGTTCGCCGACGCCACCGCGGCCCTGCTGGGCGCGGGCGTGGTCACCCTCGTCGGCACGGTCGTGGTCGCGCTGGGCAAGGTCATGCGGGGTTGGCAACCGCACCCGCCGTCGGCACACGCGAAGGGCCTGGGCCCGCTGCGGGTCGGCGGCTTCCCGGCGCTGCTGGTCTGCGTGTTCGGCCTCGGCACGGCATTCGGCGCGACCGGCGTGACGGTGCCGGCGTTCGCGGCCGCGGAGGGCGTGGCCGACCCCGAGAGCCTGGCCGGCATCCTGCTCGCGGTGTGGGCGGTCGGCAGCGCGGTCGGCGGCTTCTGGTTCGGCACCCGCCGGCCGGCGGCCAACATGACCCGCCAGTTCGCCTTCCTGTTGACGCTGCTGGCGGCGACCTTCGCGGTGTACGCGGTGATGCCTACGCCACTCCTCCTCGGCATCGCGCTGGTCTTCGGCGGCGTCGTGATCGCTCCCGGCTTGACCGTCGAGAACACGATGGTCGGCCGGATCGCGCCCGGGTCGATGCTGAACGAGGCCTATACCTGGGTGGTTACCGTGTCGGTGGCGGCGTCGGCCGTGGGCGGTGCGGTGGCGGGGTGGCTCGTCGACCGGGCGGGGGCGCCGTGGGCGTTCGTGTTCGCGGGGGTCGCGGTGGCGGTGGGCGCGGCGGTCGCGGCGCCGGCGAGGGGCCCGATCCGGCGAGCCGAGAAACACGCGGACCTACGCCTCGAGAACGCCCTGACCCCCGACCCGGCCTAGTTGTGCTGTTCGGGGAGGTTGGTCAAGGTTGTGTGACGAGACGATTTAGGTCTTGAACGGGTGAGGCCTCCGGTCGTGAAGTGGAGCTGTCGAAGAACCGCTTCACGTTGACTGGAGGCCTCGTGGCACACGCTAACGCAGCTTTGACTCCGATAGCACGTCTGAAACTGGCCCGGCTGGTGGTCGAGCAGGGCTGGACGATCGCCGCGGCCGCGCGGCGGTTCGACGTGTCGTACCGGACCGCGAAACGGTGGGTTGACCGGTACCACGCCGCGGGTGAGGCCGGTATGCAGGACCGCTCGAGCCGGCCGCACCGCAGCCCGACGCGCACGCCGCAGCCGCTGGTCCGCACGATCGTGCACCTGCGGTTGAAACGCCGTCTCGGACCGGTCCAGATCGCCGCCAAGCTGGCGATGGCGGCCTCGACCGTGTAGGCGGTCCTGGTCCGCTGCCGGGTCAACCGGCTGACCCACATAGATCGGGTCACCGGGGAACCTGTCCGCCGTTACGAACACGATCATCCCGGGGCGATGCTGCACGTCGATGTGAAGAAGTACGGGAACGTCCCCGACGGGGGCGGTTGGCGTTTCGTCGGGCGCCGCCAGGGCGACCGCAACCGCGAGGCCACCGCCCAGCGCACCGGGGTCCGTAACGCGAAATGGGAACCGAGAGTCGGGACCGCGTTCGTCCACACCGTCATCGATGACCACTCCCGCGTCGCCTACGCCGAGATCCGCGACGACGAGAAGGCAGCCACCGCCATCGACGTCCTGCGCCACGCGGTGGCGTGGTTCGCCGCCCGCGGTGTGACCGTCGAACGGGTCCTGTCCGACAACGGATCGGCCTACAAGTCCCACGCCTGGCGCGACGCCTGCATCCAACTGGGCATCCGCCCACGCAAGACCCGCCCCTACCGGCCGCAGACCAACGGGAAGGTCGAACGGTTCCACCGCACGATGACCGACGGCTGGGCACTGGCCCGGCTCTACACCAGCGAACAGGCCCGCAGGAAGGCCTTACCGGCCTTCCTGCATCACTACAATCACCACCGACCCCACACCGCGATCGGCGGCCTACCACCCATCACCAGGTTGACCAACCTCGCTGGGCAGCACACCTAGTGCGCCGGCGTGCGAGCCTTCGGCCCCGCATGAGGCACGCCGCGCGAGGCCCGCGCCTCTAGGTTGTGAGGCGCGGGCCTGGCAGCGAAGCGGAGCGAGCGGTCCCCGGCGGGAGCGACGGTCGTGCCGCCGGCGGACCCGGGACCGGCTCTGGCTCTTGATCTAGCGGTAGTTCGTGAACTGCAGGGCGATGCCGAAGTCGCCGCCCTTGAGGAGGGTGATGACGGCCTGGAGGTCGTCCTTCTTCTTGCCGGTGACGCGGAGCTGGTCGCCCTGGATCTGGGCCTGGACGCCCTTCGGGCCCTCGTCGCGGATCATCTTGCTGATCGCCTTGGCCTTCTCGGAGTCGATGCCCTGCACGATCTTCGCGTCGATCTTGTAGGTCTTGCCCGACTGGCGCGGCTCGCCGGCGTCCAGCGACTTGAGCGAGATGTTGCGCTTGACCAGCTTCTCCTTGAAGACGTCGAGGGCGGCCTTGACGCGCTCCTCGGTCTCGGCGCTGACGTTGACCGCCGCGTCGCCGCCCGCCCAGGTGATCTCCGCACCGGTGCCGCGGAAGTCGAAGCGGGTGGAGAGTTCCTTCTCGGCCTGGCGTACGGCGTTGTCGACCTCCTGGTGGTCGACCTTGCTGACGACGTCGAAGGACGGGTTCGCTGCCATGATCATGCTCCTGCGTCGGTGCGGTGTTCTGGCGGTTTACGCGCCGGCACGGCGGCGCGAACAATGCCGACCGTACCCGGTTGCGTTGCGGGCCGGTGCTACCGCTATCCTTGCTTCCGCTGCCGCATCCGGTGTGGCGGCACGCCCTGGCGGGTTGCCCGAGCGGCCAATGGGAGCGGACTGTAAATCCGTCGCGAAAGCTACGAAGGTTCGAATCCTTCACCCGCCACCAGCGTTGAGAGCGGCCCCTGACCAGCGGAAACGCGGGCGGGGGCCAATTTCGTGTGTGCGTTCGTGGCACGCTGTGCGAATGACGCCCCCGGTGCCGGCGCAGGTGAATTATCTCGTGCGCGATCTCGCGGCGAGTCTCGCTTTCTATCGCCTGCTCGGGTGGGTGGGCGAGCCGACCGGGCCACATGTCGAGTTCGCGTTCCCGGACGGGCTGTCGGTCGAGCTCGACGAGATCGGGTCGGTCGCGTTGTGGAACAGCGGCTCGCCTCCGGCGTCGGCGGGCAGCGGCGTGCTCAGCACCCGGTTGCCGAGCCGCGAGGAGGTGGACGCGGTGTGGCGGAAGATCACGGAGGCCGGGTACGAGAGCCGTCAGGTGCCGTTCGACGCGTTCTGGGGGTCGCGGTACGCGATCGTCGCTGATCCGGACGGGCATCAGATCGGGTTGATGAGTCCGAGCGACGACGAGCACCGGCACTGGCCGCCGCGACCGGCACCGACCGCCTGAGGCAACGCGCGTCGGTCCAACGCGGAACCAACACGGTCGTGGAAGCCTGGGGTCCTGGCGTTGGCGGTGGGTGTGCGCCATCCGCAAGAAGAAGCATGTCCGCATCTTCTAGATCAAAGTCTGGCGAGTGGGTGGTCAGGCGCCCGCGGCGGTCAGGACGACCACGGCCCGCTGCGCCGCCGCCCGCACCCGCGGCACCGGGTCCGCTCGCAACACAGTGACCGCTGCCAATGCGTCACCGACCAGATGGCGGGCGACGACCTTCGCGGCCATCTCGCGGACGCGCCATTCCGGGTCGGCCAGGGCCGTGATGATCGTCGATGTGGCCCGCTCGTCCCACGCCCAGAGCAACCCGCGCGCCGCCCAGACGCGGACCCAGTACCAGCGCGAAGATCCCGGACCGCCCTGCTCCGGATCGAGTGCCCACGATGTGGCCGGACCGCCGAGTACCAGCAGGAGAGCGGGGTCCCGGTCGTCCCCACCGGACAACAGGGTCAGGCAGCCATCGATCACCGCATCCCGGCCACGGCGGTCGCACTCGGCCAGGATGCGGGTGCGCGGGGGCGGGGCGTCCACCGTTCGGGGTCGTCCGGTCATCACCGGATTGTCACCGCAGTGGACCGGAACGGTCAGCCGGCCACTGGACAAATGCGACCTTGCAAAGGGACGTCTAAGGTTGGGCTCATACGATTGGTTGGGTTTTCATCTGCCGATGGTTCGGGCCCGGCCTGATGCCCTGTGCTTGGCCGTGCATGATGTGGCACCATCTTCTTACTCACCACCGCCCCACCTTGTGACAGGAGCAACCAGATGCGCGCACGCTTGTTCGGCCGTTGGGTCGGTCGGGCCGCCATCTTTGCCGTTCTCGGTTTTGGAGCCTTGGTCGCAGGAGGTGTCGCGTCGGCCGACGCCTACGTCGACCGCGCCGAGGTCTCGGGTGTCGGCTCCGTGGTGTCGAACGTCGCGTCCGAGTCCGCGTTCACCGCCTTCAGTTACGACTGGGGCTGACAGGGACGGCGCGGCGTCGCGCCCATAGTGAGAGCGTGAACCGGTGACCGCTGCCCGCAGCAACGTTCGTCGCTCAGAAGATCTTGCCTGGCTGCTGACCGCGCCGATGGCGCTGTTCGCTGTCCTGGTCACGCTGGTCATCTGCCTCAACCAGAGGGACTTCGCCGGTAGCTGGCTTCTCGGCCTGCTTTTCCTGGGTCTGTTCGTCACGGCCGACCTGACGCCACTCGTCTTCCAGGTTCGTCGTCAAGCGTTCAAGATCGTTCTAACAGAGATCCCGCTGGTACTGGCGCTGTATTGGGTCCCGCCCCTAACGCTGATCGTCGCTCGCGTCCTGGCGATCCTCATCTCGCGCCAGGTCCACCGTTCATCGCCGGTCAAGCTCTGGTTCAACGTCGCCAGCAACGCGGCCGGAACGGCGCTGGCGTGCCTGCTGGTCTTCGCGTTCGGGCCCTTGCACGCGCCGGGCATGCCCAAGGAAGCCGGCCCGTTCGAGTGGGCCGTCATCGCCGTCGCGGTGTTCGGCTACGCGACCTTCACGCTGGCCGCGACGGTTGGCGTCATCACCCTCGTGCAGGGCCGCATCTCCACCCGCACGCTGGTGCAGATCGCCACACCCGGTCACATCGTCAGCGGTATCAATCTCACGATCGGTCTCGTCACGCTGGTGATCATCCAGCAGGGACCGTGGGCAGTTGCCTTGTTGGCGGCCCTGGGTATCTGTTTCGTCGCCGCCTACCGCTCGTATACCCAGTTCGTGCGTCAGCACCGCACCCTCAGCGAAATCTATGACCTGACCCGCGCCATCGCTGACACTCCGCACGACGGCCGTCTCACCGACGTCCTGTTGCAGCAGGTGCGGGGGTTGCTCCAAGTCGAATACGCCACCCTGTGGTTGCCCGCGCTAGGGCGCTACCCGGAAATTCTGCTTAGCGCCCGCATCGACGACTCGGGGCTGGTCGATCTCACCGGGGTGCCCGATTCGATCCGTCATCGTGTTCGGGAGAGCGGGGAGACGATAGCCATCGGTCACCGCCTCGGCGGTGAGGACTTGCGCGCCGAGTTGGCCGCGGTGGGGTCGAAGGATGCCATCGTCGTAGCGTTGCGGGCAGGCTCGGCGGTCATCGGCACGCTCGAGGTGGCCAACCGGCTGGGTGACAACGCCACGTTGGGTCCCGGCGACGCGCGGTTGCTGGAGACCATCGCGGCTCATGCGGCCGTTGCGGTCGAGAACTCGCGCTTGGTTGATCGCCTGCGCCACGACGCCAACCACGACTCGCTGACCGGCCTGCCCAATCGGCGGCGGATCACCGCAGCGATCGAAGAATCAGTGGGCGTTCGTGCGCCTGGCGAACAGGTCGCGCTGCTTCTGTTCGATGTGGATGGCCTGCGTCAGGTCAACGAGTCGCTCGGCCACGGTGCGGGCGACCAGGTCCTCGCCGAGGTTGGTCGGCGCCTGCGTCGGCATGCGCCATCTGGCGCGCTCGTCGGGCGGGCCAGCGGCGACGAGTTCGCGGTGACGTTGCGGGTCGAGAGTCCCGAAGCGGCCGAGGCGCTGGGCGCGCAGATGCGTCGGCAGATCCGCGATCAAATGGTGTTCGGTTCCCTGACGGTCGACGTCGAGACCGCCGTCGGGATCGTCGTGCATCCCGATCACGGGAGTGACGCGGCCACGTTGCTGCAGCGGGCCGATCTCGCCGCCACCGCGGCCAAGACCGTGCCCGGCAGCATCCAGCTCTTCAACGCCGGCCTCGAATCGCGCTCGGTCCGCCGCCTCTCGCTCGCCGGCGACCTGCGCCAGGCCCTCGACGACGACCAGATCGAGGTCTACTTCCAGCCCAAGGTCACGCTCACCGACCGCCGGTTGATCGGTGTCGAGTGCCTCGCCCGCTGGGAGCACCCGGCCCACGGCGCCGTGCCACCGGAGGACTTCGTCGCCGTCGCCGAGCACACCGGGCAGCTCGGCCGGCTCACCGAGGCCGTCCTCAAGGAGGGTCTCAAGCGCTGCCGCGACTGGGCCGCCACCGACCACCCGTTGTCGATCTCGGTCAACCTCTCCGCCCGTACGCTGATCGACGCCGACTTCCCGACCCGTGTCCAGGAGCTCCTGGGCGAGTACGGCGTCGCCCCGCACCGGCTGACCTTCGAGATCAAGGAAGAGGGCGTCCTGGACGGCACCGACCGGCCGATGCCCACGTTGCGCCGGTTGCGCGACATCGGCGTACGCCTGTCGGTGGACGACTTCGGCACCGGCTACTCGTCGCTGTCGTACCTCCGCCGGTTGCCGGTGCACGAGGTCAAGGTGGACCGCTCGTTCGTGCAGGGCATGGCGACCGACCCGGCCGACCTCGCGATCGTCAACGCGGTCGTGACGCTCTCGCAGCAGTTCGGCCTCACGGTGGTCGCCGAAGGCGTCGAGAGCGAGCTGACGCTGGAGCTGTTGCAGGACATCGGTTGCGAGGTCGGCCAGGGCTTCCTGTTCAGCCGTCCACTGCCCTACGAGCGGCTCGAGGCCTGGTTCGCGGCGCAGACGGAGGCCGACTCGACGGCCGCCGGCGAGGTCCGCAGACTGCGCGCGGTCACCTGACATACTCGCCCGGACGGCACGCGTATCCCGATTTCGTGGCCTGACAACGGCCGTGTACTCTTACCCCTGCGCGTCAGCGAGCTAGATCGCGCGCCCCCTTAGCTCAGTCGGCAGAGCGTCTCCATGGTAAGGAGAAGGTCTACGGTTCGATTCCGTAAGGGGGCTCTGTTCCACCCGCGGCGGTGTAGCTCAGTTGGCAGAGCAAGCGGCTCATAATCGCTGTGTCGCCGGTTCAAGTCCGGCCACCGCTACTGTTGATTCGGGCGCCACCGGCGCCCGTTTTGCTGAATGACCGCACGGCCAGGTAATCTGGTCGGCCGGTAGGTTCACACCCGTTACGAGGAAGGCACCCCGCCGTGGCCAAGGCGACCGACGTCCGTCCCAAGATCACTTTGGCGTGCACGGAGTGCAAGGAGCGCAACTACATCACGCGGAAGAACCGGCGTAACGACCCGGACCGCATCGAGCTGCGCAAGTTCTGCCCGCGCGACGGCCGCCACACGGTCCACCGCGAGACCCGCTGACCCAGCGCTCCGTTCAGGCTTCACTCGGCCGGCACCGCCAACACGGCGGGCCGGCCGTTGTGCTGCACCCGGCCCCGGGCGCTTACCATCAGCGCATGCCTCTGGACCCGTCGTACGTAGGCCGCAGTTACCCGCCCACCCCGCCCTACCTGGTCGGCCGCGAGAAGATCCGTGAGTTCGCGAAGGCGATCGGCGCCACCGACGCCGCCTACCACGACCCGGAGGCGGCCCGCGCCCTCGGCTACGCCGACGTGATCGCGCCACCGACGTTCCCGACCGTGGTCTCGTTCGCGTCCAACAACGACGTCGTCGACGACCCGGACCTGGCGATCGACTACTCGCGGGTCGTGCACGGCGACCAGCGCTTCCACTACACCCGGCCGATCGTGGCGGGCGACGAGCTCGTCGGCGTGCAGACGATCGAGGAGATCATCTCGCGCGGCGGCCACGACTTCATCACCACGCGCACCGACATCAGCGACACCGCGGGCCAGCCCGTGGCGACCGCCTGGTCGAAGCTCGTCATCCGTGGGGAGGGCTGACCGATGGACCTGCCGAAGCGCACCTACCCGGTGACCCGGGCCGACCTCGTCCGCTACGCGGGCGCGTCCGGTGACTTCAACCCGATCCACTGGAACGAGCGGTTCGCCACCAAGGTGGGCCTGCCGGGCGTGATCGCCCACGGCATGCTGACGATGGCGCTGGTCGGTCGCGCGGTCACCGAATGGGCCGGCGCGCCCGACGCGGTCGTCGACTTCTCGGTGCGGTTCAGCCGCCCGGTGCCGGTGCCCGACGACGACACCGGCACCGAGGTCGAGGTGTCCGCCGAGGTGAAGGGCACGACCGACGAAGGTCACACCGTGCTGGCCATCACGGCCACCTGCCGCGGCGAGAAGGTGCTGTCGCAGGCGAAGGCGACGGTGCGAACCTCCCGGTTGGGAAAGTAGGGCGGCTACCCGTACACTGGTCCGCCGTGGGGTCCGTGACCCCTGCGACGCTGCTTGCGCTCGTGGGGTTGCACCTCGCAAAGGGGTGTAGCTCAATTGGCAGAGCAGCGGTCTCCAAAACCGCAGGCTGCAGGTTCAAGTCCTGTCACCCCTGCGCCCATGGCCTGACCGGCTTGACTAGGGATTGGCTTCGCCGAGCAGGGGGCCCTGCCGGCGATCGTTCAGCCAGCCCCGTCGAGCGGCTAAGGTCGGGTGACCGAAGCACCACGCGACCGCGACGGAGGGCGAAGTGGCCGAGAAGAATCGGCGCGACGACGAGTTCGCCGACGACCGCCTTGACGACGAGGCGTTCGACGACGCTGTCGACGACGACGCCACCGATGAGGACGAGCCGGTTTCCCGCGGCGGCACCGCGACGCGCTCCCGCGTCGCCAAGGCCGGCGAGAAGAGCGAGACCAAGCGCACCGAAACGGGTCGCGTGGGGTTCTTCGGGCGGATCGCCCGGTTCTTCCGCGAGGTCGTCGCCGAGCTGCGTAAGGTCATCTGGCCGACCCGCAAGGAGCTGCTGACCTACACGGCCGTCGTGGTCGTGTTCGTCGCGTTCATGCTGGCGATCGTCGGCCTGCTCGACCTCGGCTTCGCCAAGGGCGTCCTGGCGGTCTTCGGCAACTGAGGGCGGCGGAGCCGACCCACACACAGACGGAAGTGAATGAGCGTGCCTGAGTACGACGAGACCGGCGAGATCATCGACGAGCAGTCGTCGGTGGCCACGGCGGACACCGACGGTTCGATCGAGGCCGCGACCGACGACACCGAAACCAGCGACGAGGCCGGCGACACCGCGCTGGTCGAGCCCGACGAAGACTACGACCCGGTTGCCGAGCTGCGGCAGAAGCTGCGTTACGCGCCCGGCGACTGGTACGTCGTGCACTCGTACGCCGGCTACGAGAACAAGGTCAAGACCAACCTCGAGACCCGGATCACCAGCCTCGACATGGAGGAGTTCATCTTCCAGGTCGAGGTGCCGACCCGCGAAGAGGTCGAGGTCAAGAACGGCAAGCGGCTCCAGGTGCAGAACAAGGTCTTCCCGGGCTACATCCTGGTCCGGATGGAGCTGACCCCGGAGTCGTACTCCTGCGTGCGCAACACGCCTGGTGTCACCGGCTTCGTCGGCGCCACCGACCGGGCCGACCGCCCCGCGCCGCTTTCGCTCGACGAGGTGCTCAAGTGGCTGGCGCCCGCGGTCGAAACCGCCGAGACCAAGAAGACCAAGGTCGAGGTCAAGGTGCTCGACTTCGAGGTCGGCGACTCCGTCACCGTCACCGACGGCGCGTTCGCCTCGCTGCCCGCGACGATCAGTGAGATCAACGCCGACCAGCAGAAGCTCAAGGTGCTCGTCTCGATCTTCGGTCGGGAGACGCCGGTGGAGCTCAACTTCAACCAGGTCGCGAAGATCTAAAACCGCTGAGTTACGCTTGTACGTCGGCCCGCCGGGGCCGCGCTTGACCGTGCGCGGGCTCCGGCTGATCGGCCGGTCGAATCCACCCGAAGCCCAGGAAGTGACATGCCTCCGAAGAAGAAGCTCGTGAAGACCTTCACGCTGCAGCTGCCCGCGGGCCAGGCGACCCCGGCGCCGCCGGTCGGTCCGGCCCTCGGCCAGCACGGCGTGAACATCATGGAGTTCTGCAAGCAGTACAACAAGGAGACCGAGCAGCAGCGGGGCGACATCGTCCCGGCTGAGATCAGCGTCTTCGAGGACCGCTCGTTCAGCTTCGTGCTGAAGACCCCGCCCGCCGCGCGCCTGCTGATCAAGGCCGCCGGCGTGCCCAAGGGCTCCGGCACCCCGCACACGGCCAAGGTCGGCTCGGTGAGCCGCGCCCAGCTCCGCGAGATCGCCGAGCGCAAGATGGCCGACCTCAACGCCAACGACGTGGAGCACGCCGAGCGGATCATCGCCGGCACCGCCCGCTCGATGGGCATCACGGTCCGCGACTGACCTATTCGTGGGAGGGCCGCCCTGGACGTGGCGGTCCGCCAACTACCACAGGAGATCTACCGACATGCAGCGCAGCAAGAGTTACCGCAAGGCGGCCGAGCAGATCGACCGGGACAAGCTCTACACCCCGGCCGAAGCCGTCAAGCTCACCAAGGGTTCCACCACGGTCAAGTTCGACCCCACGGTCGAGGTCGCGATGCGCCTCGGGGTCGACCCGCGTAAGGCTGACCAGATGGTCCGCGGCACGGTCAACCTGCCGCACGGCACCGGAAAGACCGCGCGCGTCATCGTGTTCGCGGCCGGCGCCAAGGCCGACGAGGCCACCGCGGCCGGCGCCGACGCCGTCGGCACCGACGACCTGGTCGCCCGCATCCAGGAGGGCTGGCTCGACTTCGACGCGGCAATCGCCACGCCGGACCAGATGGCCAAGATCGGCCGGATCGCGCGGATCCTGGGCCCGCGCGGCCTGATGCCGAACCCGAAGACCGGCACCGTCACCATGGACGTGACCAAGGCCGTCTCGGACATCAAGGGCGGAAAGATCACCTTCCGCGTCGACAAGCACTCCAACCTGCACCTGATCATCGGCAAGGCCTCGTTCTCCGAGGAGCAGCTGGTGGACAACTACGCCGCCGTGCTCGACGAGGTCCTCCGGGCCAAGCCGTCCGCGGCCAAGGGCACCTACCTCAAGAAGGTCACCTTCACCACCACGATGGGCCCGGGCGTCCCGGTCGACCCCAAGGTGGTCAAGAACCTCCGCGAGGAGAGCTGACCCTCAGCGCCAAGAATCGCCCGTCACCCTCCGTTCGAGGGTGACGGGCGATTTTCATTGCTCGGGCCCGTCGTGGGCACGACCGCCGCTCCCGCCAGAGCTCGGCGTCCGCCGTCGGTTCCGATCAGGACGGTCGGCCGCCCGGTGGTCCGGCGGTCTCCTTCGAGCGGGACGTCCCGTGGTCCGGCGGTCTCGTCCGAGCGGGACGCCCCGTGGTCCGGCGGTCCCCTTCGATCAGGACGGCCGCCGGCCCGGTAGCCCGGCGGTCGCGGTCGAGTCGGCGAAGGCGTCGGTGACGGCCGTCAAGGCCTCGTCGAGTGGCACGCCGAGGCGGCGCATGATGGCGGCGAAGTCCGCGGCGTGTTGCCGGAGCACGGCGTCCCGGCGATCGCCGGCCTGGGCGGCCACCCGGGTGCCACCGCCGCGGCGGGTTTCCAGGTGGCCGGTGGCCTCCAGCTCCTGGTAGGCGCGGGCCACGGTGCCGGCGGCCAGGCCCAGGTCGGCCGCCAGCTGGCGCACCGGCGGCAGGCGGGTGCCCGCGGTCAGTCCACCGGTGCTGACCAGGTCGGCGATCTGGTCGCGGATCTGCACGTAGGGCGGCACCGGCGCGGCCGGGTCGACGGTGATCAGCGGCTCGGCGGTCATCGGGCCGCGACGACCGCGCCGACGCGGCGGGCCTCCGGGTTGGACGGTGGACGGACCAGACGGACCGCGTAGTAGCCGCCGGCGGCTAGCGCCACGAGCATCGGGGCGAGCAGCCACGGGCGGGTGGACGTCGCCACCGGGCTCTCGCAGACGCCCGGCTGGCCCAGGATCGAATGGGTGAAATAGGCGCAGCCGCCCAGGGTCACCGCGGTCAGCACCCCGAGCGCCGACACGACGCCGTTCGCCGTCGCCCGGCGGTCCGCGTCGTCGACCGGTCGGGTGACCAGCCGGCGCAGCACCACCACCGTGCCGGCCGCGACCAGAGCCAGCGTGGCGCCGATCGTGATCGCGTAGAACCAACCAGGCCACGGTCCCTGCTGCCCGACGCCGCCCGAGACGCAGCCGATGTGCCGGCCGTCGAGCGGGTTGTTGGGCATGACCGTCGACCGGGTGTGCGCCGTCGACGCCGGCCCGGTGACACCGAGCAGGCCGCCGAGGGCGACGGTCAGTAGCACCACGCCGGCCGCCGGACCGGCCGGCACCAGGTCGAGGGTGCGGCGCGGGACGAGGCGGGCGGTCCGGACACCCGCGCCGGCCGGCCGGGGCACCGCCCGGTCCGCCAGCCACAGGCCGGCCGCGAGCGACGCCGCCAGCGCCGGCACCGCGAGCGCCGGCGCGATGTTCGGCTCGCCCCAGACGCTCAACACCCAGGCGGCCAGGACCCCCGCGATCAGGCCGGCCAATCGGAACAGCTCCATGCGCGCCCTCCTCATTTGTATCGGCCGATTGTCACAAATGACGAGTGCTTGTATCAAGCGCTTGATGCAAAGGTTCCGTTTCCCGGCCGGCCATGGAAGAGTCACGGCGTGCGTCTGGACGGGGTCTCCTACCGCTACGGGCGGCAGGGTCGGTGGGTGCTGCGCGACATCTGTCTCGATCTGCCGCCGGGCGGCACGGTCGTCGTGCTCGGCCGCAACGGCGTCGGCAAGTCGACGCTGCTCCAACTGGTCGCCGGCGTCCTGCGACCCAGCCGTGGCCGCGTCCATGATCGACCCACGCCGGTCGGTTGGGTGCCCGAGCGCTTCCCAGCCGACCAGCCGTTCACCGTCGCCGGCTACCTGACCGCGATGGCCCGGCTCCACCCAGGAGCGGCCCGGCACGCCATCGACGCCTGGGTCGACCGGCTCGGCCTCGAGCCCTACCGCGGCACCCGGCTCGCCGAGCTCTCCAAGGGCACCGCGCAGAAGGTCGGCCTGGCCCAGGCCCTGATCCCCGGCCCGAAGCTGCTCGTCCTCGACGAGCCCTGGGAGGGCCTCGACGCCGCGGCCCGCGACCTCGTGCCCGGGATCGTCGCGGAGGTGGTCGGCGCCGGCGGCATCGTGCTGGTCAGCGACCACCGCGGCGAGACCGGCCGCCTCCCCGGCGCGACCACCGTGACGGTCGCCGACGGCACGGTCACCGCACAGGAGGCGACACCGGACGACACCGCGATCATCGAGATCCAGGTGCCCGCCGCGACCGCCGAAGCGACCGCCGAGGCGCTGCGGGCGGACGGGCACGACGTCGTCGCCGTGCGTACGAAGGCGAGGGTCTGATGCTGGTCCGGATGCGCCTGACCGCCTTCCTGCGCAGCGGCCGCGCCCTGCCTGGCCTGCTCGGCACCCTGGTCGTCGTCGGCACCATCTACGGCGGCGGCCGGTCCGACGCGGCCGAGGCCTACGGCTTCTCCGCCGTCGCCCTCTTCCCGGTCATCGCCTGGCAGGTCAAGCTGCTCCTCGACACCGAACCCGACGTCCAGCGCCGGCTCGCGATCACCGCGGTCGGCCTCCGCCGCGAGGTGACCGCCGGCCTGGCCGCCGCGGCCGTGGTCGGTGGCGCGACGGTGGCGCTCGCGATGGTGCTGCCCTGGCTGGTCGGCGGCATCGAGCACCCGGCCGGCATCGGCCCGGGCCTCTGGGCCCACGCCGCCAGCCTGGTCGCGGCCGTCGGCCTCGGCGCCCTGGCCAGCCGCCCGATCACCAGATCGACGCTGTACGGCATAGCCGTCCTGGTCACCGGCTCGGTGCTGGCGATCGTCCTCGGTCTCGACGGCTCGGCGGTCCCGTGGCTCGCCCCGCCGCTCATGGCCGCCGCCCGCACCCTGGCCGACCGCCGGGGCAGCACCGGCATCCCGGCCCTCACCGTGCAGGCCGCGCTCTGGGCCGCCGTGGTGATCACCGGCTATGCCCGGTTCCGCCGTACCCGGAGCTGATTTGGCACCGACCGGCCGCGTCGCGTAACCTTTGCCGCGAAGTTCCACCAGAGACCGCTGGTCATCGCGCCGCGAGGCGCGGTCGAAGGCCCTGCAGACAACGGGCGGCCCGCGCAGGTTGGACGGATCGTGAGCCCGCGGCCGCAAGCCGCCCTCCCGCCCCGTGCGCCCTGCGCCGGGGCGTTTTCGTTTGCCGGAGCCGAGCACCGACCAGCTTCGAGCATTTGGAAGGAGGGACATGGCGGACAAGCCGGTTCGGGCCGACAAGGCCACCGCCGTCGCCGAGCTCACCGAGCAGTTCCGTAGCTCCGGCGCCACCGTGCTGACCGAGTACCGCGGCCTGACGGTGTCGCAGCTGACCCAGCTGCGGCGCTCGCTCGGCAAGGAGGTCACCTACTCGGTCGCCAAGAACACGCTGGCGAAGCGGGCGGCGTCGGAGGCAGGTATCAACGGCCTCGAGCAGCTGTTCTCCGGTCCTACCGCGCTCACCTTCGTCTCCGGCGACGTCGTGGAAGCGGCCAAGAGCCTGCGCGAGTTCGCGAAGGCCAACCCGCTTCTCGTCATCAAGGGCGGCGTTTTCGAGGGCAAGGCGATCACGGCCGCTGAGGTCAACCGCCTGGCCGACCTCGAGTCCCGCGAGGTGCTGCTGGCCAAGCTGGCCGGCGGCATGAAGGCCAACCTGGCCAAGGCCGCGGCCCTGTTCCAGGCGCCGCTGTCGAAGACCGTTCGCACGGTCGCCGCTCTGCAGGACAAGCGCGAGCAGGAAGGCGCCCCGGTCGCCGACGCGGCCTGAGCGCATCACCGACCCACGATCTACCAAAAGAGGTAAGGAAACATGGCGAAGCTCAGCACCGACGAGCTGCTCGACGCGTTCAAGGAGATGACGCTGATCGAGCTCTCCGAGTTCGTGAAGCAGTTCGAGGAGACCTTCGACGTCAAGGCCGCCGCCCCCGTGGCCGTCGCGGCGGCGGGCGCCGGTGGCGCTGCCGCCCCGGCCGAAGAGGTCGCGGAGCAGGACGAGTTCGACGTCATCCTCGACGCGGACGGCGGCAAGAAGATCCAGGTCATCAAGGTCGTGCGCGAGCTGACCGGCCTGGGCCTCAAGGAGGCCAAGGACCTGGTCGAGAGCGCGCCGAAGGCCGTTGTCGAGAAGGCCAACAAGGAGACCGCGGAGAAGGCCAAGGCCAAGCTCGAGGCCGAGGGCGCCAAGGTCACCCTGAAGTAAGTACGGACACCGGACGGGCGGCGACCAGGACACGGTTGCCGCCCGTCGGCGTACGCTGGATCCGGATCTAGTTCAAAGACCTGGTCCGACCCGCGTCATAACCCTTGACGCGGAGTGTGCTGACAGGCACGCTGACATCAGCAAGACCTTCCGCGCTTGCAACAGCCACCGGTTGGGTATGGGACACCAGACCTGATTGAGGTGCAGAAGACGCGTTCTGAGCGGCCAGTTTGGCGCCTTTCCAGCGCCCTGAGACACGCTCCGCGGCCTCCTGCGCCACGGGCTGGACAGCGGTTAGCCATTCGGCTACACTGCTAGTTTGCCGTGTCTTCCGTCTTTGACCCTGTCCGTAATGTCCAACTGGACGTTTGCGGGGAGGGCCCGTCGGACTGCACGAACAACGGCCGTTTAGCAACACCGGTCCTCGGAAGGACGCATCTTGGCAGCTTCCCGCCCTGCGAAGACCAGTCGTACGTCGAGCGCTTTCGCTCCCCGCCGAATTTCCTTCGGCCGGATCACCGAACACCTCGAGGTCCCCAACCTCCTCGCCATCCAGACCGAGTCGTTTGACTGGCTGGTCGGCAACGAGGCGTGGCAGGGCCGGTCGGCTGATGATCCGCACGCCCGCTCGGGTCTCGCAGAGATTCTCGATGAGATCAGTCCGATTGAAGACTTCTCTGGCACCATGTCCCTTTCCTTCTCCGCGCCCCGCTTCGACGAGGTCAAGGCCTCGATCGAAGAGTGCAAGGAGAAGGACCTGACCTACTGCGCACCGCTCTTCGTGACGGCGGAGTTCACCAACAACACGACTGGCGAGATCAAGAGCCAGACCGTGTTCATGGGTGACTTCCCGATGATGACGCCCAAGGGCACGTTCATCATCAACGGCACCGAGCGCGTCGTGGTGAGCCAGCTCGTCCGTTCGCCCGGTGTCTACTTCGACAAGCAGCCGGACAAGACCTCCGACCGCGACCTCTCCAGCGTCAAGGTGATCCCGAGCCGGGGCGCCTGGCTGGAGTTCGACATCGACAAGCGCGACACCGTCGGCGTCCGCATCGACCGCAAGCGTCGGCAGGCCGTCACCGTCCTGCTGAAGGCGATCGGCTGGACCAACGAGCAGATTCGTGAGCGGTTCGGCTGGTCCGAGCTGATGATGACCACGCTCGAGAAGGACCACATCGCCGGCATCGACGAGGCGCTGCTCGACATCTACCGCAAGCTGCGGCCGGGTGAGCCGCCGACGCGGGAGAACGCGCAGACCCTGCTCGACAACCTCTTCTTCAACCCGAAGCGGTACGACGTCGCCAAGGTCGGTCGATACAAGTTCAACAAGAAGCTCGAAGTCGACGTCCCGATCAACAAGGGCACGCTGACCGAGGACGACATCGTCGCCACCGTGGAATACCTCTGCCGGCTGCACGCCGGTGAGGAGGGCTACGAGGCCGACGACATCGACCACTTCGGCAACCGGCGCCTGCGGACGGTTGGCGAGC
This sequence comes from Asanoa sp. WMMD1127, assembly GCF_029626225.1. Lineage (NCBI taxonomy): Bacteria > Bacillati > Actinomycetota > Actinomycetes > Micromonosporales > Micromonosporaceae > Asanoa > Asanoa sp. WMMD1127. The sequence continues at coordinate 1,020,841 of NZ_JARUBP010000001.1, read as the reverse complement.
TGATCCAGAACCAGGTTCGGGTCGGCCTGTCCCGCATGGAGCGCGTCGTCCGCGAGCGGATGACGACCCAGGACGTCGAGGCGATCACGCCGCAGACCCTGATCAACATCCGTCCCGTCGTGGCGGCGATCAAGGAGTTCTTCGGCACTTCGCAGCTCTCGCAGTTCATGGACCAGACCAACCCGCTGGCGGGTCTCACCCACCGGCGCCGGCTGAGCGCGCTCGGCCCGGGTGGTCTGTCCCGTGAGCGGGCGGGCTTCGAGGTCCGCGACGTGCACCCGTCCCACTACGGCCGGATGTGCCCGATCGAGACGCCGGAAGGCCCCAACATCGGCCTGATCGGCGCCCTCTCGACGTTCGGGCGGGTCAACCCGTTCGGCTTCATCGAGACGCCCTACCGCAAGGTCGAGGACGGCCGGGTCACCGACCAGATCGACTACCTGACGGCCGACGAGGAAGACCGGTTCGTCAAGGCGCAGGCCAACGCTGTTCTCAACAGCGACGGCACCTTCGCCGACGACCGCGTCCTGGTCCGTCGAAAGGGCGGTGAGGTCGACTTCGTGGCCGGTGCCGCCGTCGACTACATGGACGTGTCGCCGCGGCAGATGACCTCGGTCGCCACCGCGATGATCCCGTTCCTCGAGCACGACGACGCCAACCGCGCGCTCATGGGCGCCAACATGCAGCGTCAGGCCGTGCCGCTGGTCAAGGCCGAGTCGCCACTGGTCGGCACGGGCATGGAATACCGTGCCGCGGTCGACGCCGGTGACGTGGTCGTGGCCGAGGTCGGTGGCGTGGTCGAGGACCTGTGCGCCGACTACGTGACGGTGCACCAGGACGACGGCCACCGCCGGACGTACCTCCTGCACAAGTTCCGTCGGTCGAACTCCGGCTCCTGCGTCAACCAGAAGCCGGTGGTCTTCGAAGGCGACCGGGTCGAGGCCGGCCAGGTCATCGCCGACGGTCCGTGCACCGACGAGGGCGAGATGGCGCTCGGGCGCAACCTGCTCGTGGCGTTCATGCCCTGGGAGGGTCACAACTACGAAGACGCGATCATCCTGTCCCAGAAGCTGGTGCAGCAGGACACCCTCACCTCGATCCACATCGAGGAGCACGAGGTGGACGCCCGCGACACCAAGCTGGGCCCGGAGGAGATCACCCGCGACATCCCGAACGTCAGCGAGGAGATGCTCGCCGACCTCGACGAGCGGGGGATCATCCGGATCGGCGCCGAGGTCGTCACGGGCGACATCCTGGTCGGCAAGGTCACGCCCAAGGGCGAGACCGAGCTGACCCCGGAGGAGCGGCTGCTCCGCGCGATCTTCGGTGAGAAGGCGCGTGAGGTCCGCGACACCTCGCTGAAGGTGCCGCACGGCGAGACCGGCACGGTCATCGGCGTCCGGACCTTCTCGCGGGAGGACGGCGACGAGCTGCCCCCGGGCGTCAACGAGCTGGTCCGCGTCTACGTGGCACAGAAGCGCAAGATCCAGGACGGCGACAAGCTCGCCGGCCGCCACGGCAACAAGGGCGTCATCTCCAAGATCCTGCCGGTCGAGGACATGCCGTTCCTCGAGGACGGCACGCCGGTCGACATCGTGCTCAACCCGCTCGGTGTGCCGAGCCGGATGAACATCGGCCAGGTCCTGGAGACGCACCTCGGTTGGGTCGCCAAGACCGGTTGGAAGATCGACGGCGACGACGCCAAGTGGAAGACCGCGCTGAAGTCGATCGGCGCCGGCGACTCCGAGCCCGACAGCAACGTCGCGACCCCGGTCTTCGACGGCGCCAAGGAAGAGGAGATCACCGGTCTGCTCAGCAGCACCCTGCCCAACCGGGACGGGGTGCAGCTGGTCGGCGGCTCGGGCAAGGCGCAGCTGTTCGACGGTCGTTCCGGCGAGCCGCTGCCCGACCCGATCGCGGTCGGTTACATCTACATCCTGAAGCTGAACCACCTGGTCGACGACAAGATCCACGCTCGGTCGACCGGCCCGTACTCGATGATCACGCAGCAGCCGCTGGGTGGTAAGGCGCAGTTCGGTGGCCAGCGGTTCGGCGAGATGGAGTGCTGGGCGATGCAGGCCTACGGCGCGGCGTACGCGTTGCAGGAGCTGCTCACGATCAAGTCCGACGACGTCCTGGGCCGAGTCAAGGTCTACGAGGCGATCGTCAAGGGCGAGAACATCCCGGAGCCGGGCATCCCGGAGTCGTTCAAGGTGCTGCTCAAGGAGCTGCAGTCGCTGTGCCTCAACGTCGAGGTGCTCTCCAGCGACGGCGTGGCCCTCGAGATGCGCGAGACCGACGACGAGGTGTTCCGCGCCGCGGAGGAACTCGGCATCGACCTGTCCCGGCGTGAGCCGAGCAGCGTCGAGGAAGTGTGAGTAGGAGCCGGGGCTCCGACAGGGGTCCCGGCTCCCCGCCCGGTAGGTAAAGAGCAACGACAGACTCGAGGGACATAAATTGCTCGACGTCAACTTCTTCGACGAGCTGCGCATTGGCCTGGCCACGGCTGACGACATCCGTCAGTGGTCGCACGGCGAGGTCAAGAAGCCCGAGACGATCAACTACCGCACCCTGAAGCCGGAAAAGGACGGGCTCTTCTGCGAGAAGATCTTCGGTCCTCAGCGGGACTGGGAGTGCTACTGCGGTAAGTACAAGCGCGTCCGGTTCAAGGGCATCATCTGTGAGCGCTGCGGCGTCGAGGTGACCCGTTCCAAGGTCCGGCGTGAGCGGATGGGCCACATCGAGCTGGCCGCGTCCGTGACGCACATCTGGTACTTCAAGGGCGTGCCGAGCCGCCTCGGCTACCTGCTCGACCTCGCGCCCAAGGACCTCGAGAAGATCATCTACTTCGCGTCCTACGTCGTCACCGCCGTGGACACCGAGGCCCGCCACCGCGACCTGAGCACCATCGAGAACGAGATCCTCGCCGAGAAGCGGCAGTCCGAGAACAGCCGGGACTCCGCGGTCGAGGGTCGCGCCGCCAAGCTCGAGGCCGACCTGGCCGAGCTCGAGGCCGAGGGTGCCAAGGCCGACGTGCGCCGCAAGGTCAAGGAGGGCGGAGAGCGCGAGATGCGCCAGATCCGCGACCGGGCGCAGCGCGAGATCGACCGCCTCGACGAGGTGCTCGACACCTTCCGCAAGCTGGAGCCGAAGCAGCTGGTCACCGACGAGCTGCTCTACCGCGAGCTGCGTGACCGGTTCGGTGAGTACTTCACCGGCGGCATGGGCGCCGAGGCGATCAAGGCCCTGCTGGAGAACATGGACCTCGACGCCGAGGCCGACCTGCTGCGCGAGATCATCCGCAGCGGCAAGGGCCAGCGGAAGATCCGTGCGCTCAAGCGGCTCAAGGTCGTGGCGGCGTTCCTCAACACCCGCAACTCGCCGCTCGGCATGGTGCTCGACTGCGTTCCGGTGATCCCGCCGGACCTGCGGCCGATGGTCCAGCTCGACGGTGGCCGGTTCGCGACCAGCGACCTGAACGACCTCTACCGCCGGGTGATCAACCGGAACAACCGGCTCAAGCGCCTGATCGACCTGGGCGCTCCCGAGATCATCGTCAACAACGAGAAGCGGATGCTGCAGGAGGCCGTCGACGCGCTGTTCGACAACGGCCGTCGCGGCCGGCCGGTCACCGGCCCCGGCAACCGTCCGCTGAAGTCGCTGTCCGACATGCTCAAGGGCAAGCAGGGCCGCTTCCGGCAGAACCTGCTCGGCAAGCGCGTCGACTACTCCGGCCGTTCGGTCATCGTCGTCGGCCCGCAGCTCAAGCTCCACCAGTGCGGCCTGCCCAAGCAGATGGCGCTCGAGCTGTTCAAGCCGTTCGTGATGAAGCGGCTCGTCGACCTCAACCACGCACAGAACATCAAGTCCGCCAAGCGCATGGTCGAGCGCCAGCGCCCGGTCGTGTGGGACGTGCTGGAAGAGGTCATCGGCGAGCACCCGGTGCTGCTCAACCGCGCGCCGACGCTGCACCGCCTCGGCATCCAGGCCTTCGAGCCGCAGCTGGTCGAGGGCAAGGCGATCCAGATCCACCCGCTGGTCTGCACCGCCTTCAACGCCGACTTCGACGGTGACCAGATGGCGGTGCACGTGCCGCTGTCCGCCGAGGCCCAGGCCGAGGCGCGGATCCTGATGCTGTCGTCCAACAACATCCTCAAGCCGGCCGACGGCAAGCCCGTCACCATGCCCACCCAGGACATGGTCATCGGCCTCTACCACCTCACCCACTTCTCTCCGGAGGAGAAGGGCGCGGGCCGGGCGTTCAGCTCGGACGCCGAGGCGCGGATGGCGTTCGACAACGGCGAGCTGCACCTGCAGGCGCCGATCAAGGTCCGCCTGCAGAACGTCGTCGAGGTCGACAACGGCGCCGGCCAGCCCGCCTGGGAGGCGCCGGAGGAGTGGACGCCGGGTCAGCAGCTGACCGTCGACACCACCCTGGGCCGGATCCTGTTCAACGAGACCCTGCCCCAGGGCTACCGGTTCGTGAACTACGAGATCCGGCGGGGCCAGCTCTCGGCGATCGTCAACGACCTCGCCGAGCGGTTCCCGAAGGTGGCGCTGGCCGCGACCCTCGACGGGCTCAAGGAGGCCGGTTTCCACTGGGCCACCTGGTCCGGCGTGACGATCGGCATGGAGGACGTCATCCAGCCCCCGCGCAAGTGGGAGATCCTGGAGCGTTACGAGCGCGAGGCCGAGCAGATCGACAAGCAGTACCAGCGTGGTCTGATGACCGCCGAGGAGCGTCGCGGCGAGCTCATCGAGATCTGGACCAAGGCGACCAACGAGGTCGCCAAGGAGATGGAGACCGCACTGCCGCAGGAGAACCCGCTGTGGAAGATGATCAACTCGGGTGCCCGCGGTAACCTCCTCCAGCTCCGCCAGATCGCCGCGATCCGTGGTCTGGTGGCCAACCCGAAGGGCGAGATCATCCCGCGGCCGATCAAGGCCTCGTACCGGGAGGGTCTGTCCGTGCTGGAGTACTTCATCTCCACGCACGGTGCCCGTAAGGGTCTGGCCGACACCGCGCTGCGTACCGCCGACTCGGGTTACCTGACCCGTCGTCTGGTCGACGTCTCGCAGGACGTCATCATCCGCGAGGAAGACTGCGGGACCGACCGGGCGATCACCATGCAGGTGGGTACGAACGGCCCCGACGGCAAGCTGATGGTCCACGAGCACGCCGAGACCGGTGTGCACGCCCGGACGCTGGCCGACGACATCAAGGGCGCCGACGGCTCGCTCGTGGTGGAGCGGGGCGCCGACCTCAACTCGATCCTGATCGACAAGCTCGTGGCCGCCGGTGTCGACACCGTGCGGGTGCGCAGCGTGCTGACCTGTGAGTCGAAGCTGGGCGTCTGCGCCGCGTGCTACGGCCGTTCGCTGCCGACCGGCAAGACCGTCGACGTCGGCGAGGCGGTGGGCATCATCGCCGCGCAGTCGATCGGTGAGCCGGGCACGCAGCTGACGATGCGTACCTTCCACACCGGTGGCGTCGCGGGTGAGGACATCACCCAGGGTCTGCCGCGTGTCCAGGAGATCTTCGAGGCCCGTGTCCCCAAGGGCAAGGCGCCGATCGCGGAGTCTCCGGGTCGCATCCGGATCGAGGACGGCGAGCGCTCGCGGAAGATCATCATCGTGCCGGACGACGGCAGCGACGAGATCGTCCACGACAAGGTGTCCCGCCGCGTCAAGCTCCGGGCGGCCGACGGTGCGCACGTCGAGGTGGGCGAGAAGCTCACCGAGGGCACCATCGACCCGCACGAGCTGCTGCGCATCCTCGGTCCGCGTGCGGTCCAGGTCCACCTGACCAACGAGGTCCAGGAGGTCTACCGCTCGCAGGGCGTGCTCATCCACGACAAGCACATCGAGATCATCATCCGCCAGATGCTCAAGCGGGTCACGGTGATCGACTCCGGCTCGACCGAGTTCCTGCCGGGTGTGCTGGTCGACCGGGCGCTGTTCGAGTCGGAGAACCGCCGGCTCGTGTCCGAGGGCGGCGAGCCCGCGGCCGGCCGTCCGGTGCTGATGGGCATCACCAAGGCCTCGCTGGCCACGGACTCGTGGCTGTCGGCGGCCTCCTTCCAGGAGACCACCCGGGTGCTGACGGACGCGGCGATCCACGCCCGCAGCGACTCGCTGATCGGCCTGAAGGAAAACGTCATCATCGGCAAGCTCATCCCGGCGGGTACGGGCATCAGCAAGTACCGCAACGTCCGGGTCGAGCCCACCGAGGAGGCGAAGGCCAAGGTCTACTCGATGACCGGGTACCCCGAGACCGACTACGGTTTCGGCCCGGCCGGCGGGCAGGCGGTTCCGCTCGACGACTTCGACTTCGGCTCGTACCGCTAGTCGGATCGTTCCGAAAGGCGCCCTTCCCTTCGGGGGAGGGCGCCTTTCGCTATCGCTTCACCCGGTAGCGCAGGTGGGTGGCCTCCGGGGTGTCGATGACCCGGACGATCTCGAGCTCGATCTCGCGGGGGAGCACGTCGAAGAGCCGGCGGCCGCGGCCGAGCAGGATCGGGATCTGGTGGATCTGGATCTCGTCGAGTACGCCGGCCTCGAGGGCCCGCTGCCCGGTGTACGCGCCGTGCACGAGCACGTCCCGGTCACCGGCGGCGGCCTTGGCCTGCGCGATCGCGCTCTCGATGCCGTCCTGGACATAGGTGACCAGCGGTTGGTCGGCCACGGTCGGGCCGGGCGGGCGATGGGTCGGCACGAAGATCGGCATGCCGTGATGCGAGCCGCCCCAATGATCGGTGATCTCCGCGGTCCGCCGGCCGGCCACGACGGCCCCGGTCGCGTTGTATTCGGCCATCAGCTGACCGGCCACGCCGTCGGTGCGAAACGTCTCGCCGTCGGCCTCCTGCCCCCAGTGGTGCAGCCGGTTGCCGTCGGCGCCGCCGAGACTGTCGTCCGGGTCGGCGATGAACCCGTCCACGGACATCGACATGAACAGTACGGACGCTCCCAATTGCCCTCCTCGGGTCGTGGTCTGCACAGGACGCTATCGCCGGTCAGCCGGCGCCGCGCCACCAGCGGCGGCCGGTGACCAAGCCTTCGAGGTCGTCGAGGCGTTGCGGCAGCCAGGCTGGTGCCTCGGGCTGCGCCAGGGCGTTGGCGAGATCCTCGGCGAGGCAGGCGGCGTCGCGGAGCTCGCAGGCGGTCCGGAGGGTCGTCACATCGGTGGCCGTCGCATCCGCGATCAGGTCGAGCACCAGGTCGAGGTGCTGGCCGCTGGTGACGGCCAGCAGCATCCAGTCGTCGGCCGGTGCGCCGAAGCGGGCGCGCTCGAAGTCCAGCAGCGTGACCGCGTCGTCGCTCACCAGCCAGTTGCCCCAGTCGCCGTCCGCGTGCACCGGGACGTCGTGGCGGAACGACCCGGAGGCGCGGATCGTCTTCCCGCTTCAGTGATCCAGGTCACGCGGCGTCAGAAGAACTCGTCCAGCAGTCGGTAGAAGGCGATCTTCGCCGGATCCGGGTCCGGTCGGCCGTACGCCGTCAGCAGGTCCGCCGCGGACGCGGACGACCAGCGGGCGGTGAGGTGGCGCGTGGCGATGGCCAGGTCGTTGTGGCGGTCGGCCACGCCGAGCCGGACGACGTCGACGACGCCGGTGGGGCGCAAGTCGTCGTCGAAGAGGAAGTTGGGCAGGCAGGGGTCGCCGTGGCCCACCACCAGGTCCTCCGGATCGCGGGGGCGGGTCGCGCGCAGCTCGGCCAGCAGGCGATCGGCGGACCAGCCGGCCCGGGCCGGGTCGAGGTCGTCGAGGTCGACGTCGGTATTCGCCGCGGCCAGCGCCATCGTCGTAGCCAGGGTGCGGTCGAACGGGCAGTCGGCGACCGGCAGCTGGTGCAGGTCGCGGAGCAGGGCCCCGATCGCCGCGGCCAGGGCCGGCCGGCGGGCGGTGGGCCAGTCCGCGGACCCCGGGCGGCCGGGGAGCGCCGTCGTGACCAGCTCGCCCGGGCGGTGGTCGACGACCTCCGGGCACGGGAAGCCCTGGCCGGCGAGCCAGCTCAGCCGGGCCGCCTCGGCGGCGATCTCGTCCGGCTTGCCCCGCTTGCGATAGACGCCGGGCCCCCGCCAGACCAGCGCGCCGGACCTACCGGTGGATACCAGGTGCCATTCGGTCACGCGGCCATGATGGGCGGATAGGGTCAGGATCGTGCAACCCACGGAAGCGCTGCGGCACCCGCTCGACCCGGACCCGGTCCGGTCGACGAAGGCCGGCGCGGTGTTCGGTCTGGGGCTGCTGGCCGCCATGACCGGCGTGGTCGTCGGCGGGATCGTCCCGGCCACGGTGGCGCTGGTGCTGGCCCGCCAGGCCCGCCGCGAGGCGTACGCATCGGGTGGTTTCCTCACCGGCGGCCTCTGGATCCGCCGCGGCGAACGCCTGGCCTGGATCGGCGTCATGCTGTGCATCGCCACGGTCGTCATCGCCACCGTGATCGGCATCCTCAACTCCGCCGACCCGGCCGGCGTCCAGGATTTCGCCCCCGGCGTCGACTGATCCGCTCGCGGCGGCATGGCATGCTCGTGGGCGTGGCGCAGCAGGGCGGACCGTCGTACCCGGTGAATCAGCCGCGGCCCGTGTCGGTGCCGCCGCCGACCGACGCGCAGCAGCGCACCCGGCGGGTCGACGCCGTGCCGGGCACCGGCTTCGGCGTCGTGCACCTGGAGGTTCCGCCGGCCACCTCCGGGCTGGCGATCGGCGCGCTGATCACGGGCGTCGCCTCGATCGTCGTGGCGTTCATCGTGCTCTGCTTCGGGCTGGTCGGCTCCGAGGCCGGGTGGGGCGCCTGGGCCGCCGGCGCGTTCACCGTGCTGGCGGTCGTGGCCGGAGTGGCCGGTGTGGCGCTCGGGGTACTGGCCCGCCGGCAGATCCGCCGCGTGGGGCCCGCCGCGGCCATGCGGTTCCAGGGGCGCGGCCTGGCCACGTCGGGGTTCATCTGCGGCATCGTCGGGCTGGTCATCGCCGTGATCGCGTTCTTCGCCGCGCTGAGCCTCCAGATCGCGGCGTAAGGCCCGAACCCGGCCAAAGCGCCTGGCTCGGCGGCTCGCCGACGCAGCCGCTACAATTGATGGAGATAGGGGCCAACCGCGGGTGTCACAGGGGTTTTGACCTGCGCGCCGGCGATGGGTACTCTTTCCTTTCGTGCCCGGGCTCGCCCGGGCAATCCGTGCGTGCGCGCACCGTTCTGGCCAGGCAGCGACAAGCCGCCGAGTGCGTGAGCACGACAATGGCAGAAAACCCGGGCTCGCGTCAGCGCGCACGGGGACCGTGGAAGGGCCGACACGCCCGACCGCGGGATCCGGGAGCACCAGCTCCTGGTTGGAGTGTTGGAGGGTCGCCCACCCGGGCGGCCAAGGCGACGACGGCGCGGCCGCGAGGAAGCGGCCGAAGGGAGCGGAAAACCCGGTGCCAACGATCCAGCAGCTGGTCCGCAAGGGCCGGCAGGCGAAGACGAGCAAGACGAAGACCCCCGCGCTGAAGGGGAGCCCTCAGCGGCGCGGCGTGTGCACCCGCGTGTACACCACCACCCCGAAGAAGCCGAACTCGGCGCTGCGCAAGGTCGCTCGCGTCAAGCTCAGCAGCCAGATCGAGGTCACGGCCTACATCCCCGGCGTCGGCCACAACCTGCAGGAGCACTCGATCGTGCTCGTGCGTGGCGGCCGTGTGAAGGACCTTCCGGGCGTCCGTTACAAGATCGTGCGCGGGTCGCTCGACACCCAGGGTGTCCGCAACCGCAAGCAGGCCCGCAGCCGCTACGGCGCCAAGAAGGAGAAGAGCTGACATGCCGCGTAAAGGCCCAGCCCCGCGCCGTCCGCTGGTCGCGGACCCGGTTTACAACTCGCCGCTGGTGACCCAGCTGGTCAACAAGATCCTGCTGCGCGGCAAGCGGCAGCTCGCCGAGCGCATCGTCTACGGCGCGCTCGAGGGCGCTCGGGAGAAGAGCGGCGGCACCGACCCCGTCGTCATCCTCAAGCGCGCGATGGACAACGTGAAGCCGGCCATCGAGGTGAAGAGCCGCCGCGTCGGTGGCGCCACCTACCAGGTGCCGATCGAGGTGCGCGCGCCCCGCCAGACCACGCTCGGTCTGCGCTGGCTGGTGCAGTACTCGAAGGCCCGCCGCGAGAAGACCATGGTCGAGCGCCTCATGAACGAGCTGCTCGACGCCAGCAACGGCCTCGGCGCCGCGGTGAAGCGACGCGAGGACACGCACAAGATGGCGGAGTCCAACAAGGCCTTCGCCCACTACCGGTGGTAACCACCCACCGCACGACGACGACGAAGAGGGATTGAAGTGGCCGCCGCAGACGCGCTCGCCAAGGTTCGCAACATCGGCATCATGGCGCACATCGACGCTGGTAAGACCACGACCACCGAGCGGATCCTGTTCTACACCGGCATCACGTACAAGATCGGTGAGGTCCACGAGGGCGCTGCCGTCATGGACTGGATGGAGCAGGAGCAGGAGCGGGGCATCACGATCACTTCGGCTGCGACGAAGTGTGAGTGGAAGGACCACACGATCCAGATCATCGACACGCCCGGCCACGTCGACTTCACGGTCGAGGTCGAGCGGTCGCTGCGCGTCCTGGACGGTGCGGTCGCGGTCTACGACGGCGTCGCCGGCGTGGAGCCGCAGACCGAGAACGTCTGGCGGCAGGCGGACAAGTACAACGTTCCGCGGATGTGCTTCGTCAACAAGCTCGACCGCACCGGCGCCGACTTCTTCCGCTGCGTGCAGATGATGATCGACCGGCTCAACGCGACTCCGCTCGTGCTGCAGATCCCGATCGGCAACGAGTCCGACTTCATCGGCGTCGTCGACCTGATCGGGATGCGCGCGCTGACCTGGCGTGGGGAGACCCAGAAGGGCGAGGACTACGCGGTCGAGGAGATCCCGGCCGACCTCGCCGACCAGGCCGCCGAGTGGCGCGAGAAGCTGATCGAGACGCTCGCCGACGTCGACGACACCATCACCGAGAAGTACCTCGAGGGTGAAGAGCTCACCGTCGAGGACCTCAAGGCCGGCATCCGCCGCGCCACGGTGGCGGGCAAGGCCAACCCGGTGCTGACCGGTTCGGCCTTCAAGAACAAGGGCGTGCAGCCCATGCTCGACGCCGTCGTCGACTTCCTGCCCTCGCCGCTGGACATCCCGGCGATCGAGGGTGTGGCCACCGACGGTGAGACCCCGCTCCAGCGCAAGCCGTCGAACTCGGAGCCGTTCTCGGCCCTCGCGTTCAAGATCCAGACGGACAAGCACCTGGGCAAGCTCACCTACGTGCGCGTCTACTCCGGCACGATCGACTCCGGTTCGCAGGTCATCAACTCGACCAAGGACCGCAAGGAGCGGATCGGCAAGATCTACCAGATGCACGCCAACAAGCGCGAAGAGCGCGGGACGGCGCAGGCTGGTGACATCATCGCCGTGCAGGGTCTCAAGCAGACCACCACCGGCGACACGCTGTGCGACCCGGCCAACCCGGTCATCCTGGAGTCGATGACGTTCCCGGAGCCGGTCATCCAGGTCGCGATCGAGCCGAAGACCAAGTCCGACCAGGAGAAGCTGGGCACCGCGATCCAGCGCCTGGCGGAGGAGGACCCGACCTTCCGCGTCTTCAACGACGAGGAGACCGGGCAGACGGTCATCGCCGGCATGGGCGAGCTGCACCTCGACATCCTGGTCGACCGCATGCGGCGCGAGTTCAACGTCGAGGCCAACATCGGCAAGCCGCAGGTGGCCTACCGCGAGACGATCCGCCGCAAGGTGGAGAAGGTCGAATACACCCACAAGAAGCAGACGGGTGGCTCCGGCCAGTACGCGCGGGTGATCATCAGCCTCGAGCCGCTGCCGCTCGACAACGACGCCCCGACCTACGAGTTCGCCAACGCGGTCACCGGTGGTCGCATCCCGAGGGAGTTCATCCCCTCCGTGGACGCCGGCGCCCAGGACGCCATGCAGTACGGCATCCTGGCCGGCTACCCGCTGGTCGGCGTCAAGCTGACGCTGGTCGACGGCCAGTACCACGAGGTCGACTCGTCGGAAATGGCGTTCAAGATCGCCGGTTCGATGGCGCTCAAGGAAGCGGCCCGCAAGGCCGATCCCGCGCTGCTCGAGCCGATGATGTCGGTCGAGGTCACGACGCCCGAGGAGAACATGGGCGACGTGATCGGCGACCTCAACTCCCGGCGGGGCATCATCCAGGCGATGGAGGAGCGCAGCGGCGCTCGCGTCGTCCGGGCCCTGGTGCCGCTGTCGGAGATGTTCGGCTACGTCGGTGACCTGCGGTCCAAGACCCAGGGCCGGGCTAGCTACAGCATGCAGTTCGACTCCTACGCCGAGGTTCCGCAGAACGTCGCGAAGGAGATCATCGCCAAGGCAACTGGCGAATAGCTGTGTGAGGGTGCTGGGGCTTCGTCGTCCCAGCACCCACAAAGTGGACAGTGTCGTCGGTGCCGTAGGGTGCCGAGGACGCACGGAACAAGAAGTCCTTGAGGAGGACACCAGTGGCGAAGGCGAAGTTCGAGCGGACTAAGCCGCACGTCAACATCGGCACCATTGGTCACATCGACCACGGGAAGACGACGCTGACCGCGGCCATCACCAAGGTCCTGCACGACCGGTACCCGGACGTGAACCCGTACACGCCGTTCGACGAGATCGACAAGGCGCCGGAGGAGAAGGCCCGCGGCATCACGATCTCGATCGCGCACGTCGAGTACCAGACCGAGGCGCGGCACTACGCGCACGTCGACTGCCCGGGTCACGCCGACTACATCAAGAACATGATCACCGGTGCCGCGCAGATGGACGGCGCGATCCTGGTGGTCGCGGCGACCGACGGCCCGATGCCGCAGACGCGTGAGCACGTGCTCCTGGCCCGCCAGGTCGGCGTTCCCTACATCGTCGTGGCGCTCAACAAGAGCGACATGGTCGACGACGAGGAGCTGCTCGAGCTGGTCGAGCTCGAGGTCCGCGAGCTGCTCTCGGCTCAGGAGTACCCGGGCGACGACCTGCCGGTCGTGCGCGTCTCGGCGCTCAAGGCCCTTGAGGGCGACCCCGAGTGGACCGACAAGCTCATGGAGCTGATGAACGCGGTCGACACCGCGATCCCGCAGCCCGAGCGCGAGACCGAGAAGCCGTTCCTCATGCCCATCGAGGACGTCTTCACGATCACCGGTCGTGGCACCGTCGTGACCGGCCGCGCCGAGCGTGGCGTGCTCAAGCCCAATGAGGAGGTGGAGATCGTCGGCATCAAGGAGAAGTCGATGAAGACGGTCTGCACCGGCATCGAGATGTTCCGCAAGCTGCTCGACGAGGCCCGTGCGGGCGAGAACGTCGGTCTGCTGCTCCGCGGCATCAAGCGCGAGGACGTCGAGCGCGGCATGGTGGTCGTGAAGCCGGGCACCTCGACCCCGCACACGGAGTTCGAGGCGACCGTCTACATCCTCTCCAAGGAGGAGGGTGGCCGGCACACCCCGTTCTTCCAGAACTACCGGCCGCAGTTCTACTTCCGCACCACGGACGTCACCGGCGTCGTCACGCTGCCTGAGGGCACCGAGATGGTCATGCCGGGCGACAACACGACGATGACCGTCAAGCTGATCCAGCCCATCGCCATGGACGAGAACCTCAAGTTCGCGATCCGTGAGGGTGGTCGTACGGTCGGCGCGGGTCGCGTCACGAAGATCATCAAGTAAACAGGTAACCCCCGATTAGACCTGCCGGACTGGATCCGGCATACTAGTCAGGTTGCGTACGCGACGGGTGGCTGTCGGCCCTCGGTTGACAGCCACCCTCGCGCGTGGCGCCCCGGATTTTTGGGGTGCCCGGCCCCCGAAGAAGACACCGCCGCTTTGCGGCGGAGCCTGGCCACAGGGCGCGACACGCCCGACCGCGGGGGTCGGAGGAGTGGGGCTAACCCACGACAAGAGCGGCATCGAGAGAAGGAACAGAAGCCACCATGGCGGGACAGAAGATCCGCATCCGGCTCAAGGCCTACGACCACGAGGTCGTCGACTCGTCGGCGCGCAAGATCGTCGAGACGGTGACCCGCACCGGGGCGCAGGTCGCGGGCCCGGTGCCGCTGCCCACGGAGATCAACCGTTTCTGCGTCATCCGCTCGCCGCACAAGTACAAGGACTCGCGCGAGCACTTCGAGATGCGCACGCACAAGCGGCTGATCGACATCATCGACCCGACGCCGAAGACGGTCGACTCGCTGATGCGCCTCGACCTGCCGGCCGGCGTCGACATCGAGATCAAGCTGTAGGGACTGCGAACTCATGGACAGGCAAGTGAAGGGCATCCTGGGCGCCAAGCTCGGCATGACCCAGGTCTGGGACAACAACCGCGTCGTCCCGGTCACGGTGGTTCAGGCCGGCCCGTGCGTCGTGACCCAGGTCCGCACCGGTGACAAGGACGGCTACTCGGCCGTGCAGCTCGCCTACGGCGCGATCGACCCGCGCAAGGCCAACAAGCCGAAGGCCGGTCACTACGCGAAGGCGGGTGTGGCGCCGCGGCGGCACATCGTCGAGCTGCGCACGACCGACGCCGGCGACTACGAGCTCGGCCAGGAGGTCACCGTCGACACGTTCGCGCCCGGCGCGGCGATCGACGTGACCGGCCGCACCAAGGGCAAGGGCTTCGCGGGCGTCATGAAGCGCCACGGCTTCCACGGCCTGCGCGCCAGCCACGGTGTCGAGCGCAAGCACCGCTCGCCCGGCTCCATCGGCGCCTGCGCGACCCCGGGTCGCGTCTTCAAGGGCGTGCGGATGGCCGGTCGCATGGGCGGTCGCCGCTACACCGTGCAGAACCTGACCGTTCAGGCGGTCGACGCCGAGAACAACCTGCTGCTCGTCAAGGGCGCCATCCCGGGCCCCAAGGGCGCGCTGATCCTGGTCCGCTCCGCGGCCAAGACGCTGGTCACGAAGGGTGGTGCGTGATGACTTCGGTCGACGTGATCACCGTCGACGGTGGCAAGAGCGGCTCGGTCGAGCTGCCCGGCGACATCTTCG
The DNA here is from genome assembly GCF_029626225.1 of Asanoa sp. WMMD1127. NCBI lineage: Bacteria > Bacillati > Actinomycetota > Actinomycetes > Micromonosporales > Micromonosporaceae > Asanoa > Asanoa sp. WMMD1127. The sequence continues at coordinate 1,005,821 of NZ_JARUBP010000001.1, read as the reverse complement.
ACGCGCAGGCCAACATCCCGCTGATGCACCAGGTCGTGGTGGCCCAGCTGGCCGCCGCGCGCCAGGGCACGCACAAGGCCAAGACCCGCGGCGAGGTTCGCGGTGGCGGCAAGAAGCCCTACAAGCAGAAGGGCACCGGCCGCGCCCGGCAGGGCTCGCTGCGCGCACCGCAGTTCACCGGCGGTGGCGTGGTGCACGGCCCGGTCCCGCGTGACTACAGCCAGCGGACCCCGAAGAAGATGAAGGCCGCCGCCCTGCGTGGCGCCCTCTCCGACCGGGCCCGCGGCGGGCGCGTCCACGTGGTCGAGACCTTCGTCAACGACGGCAAGTCGACGAAGGCCGCCCTGGCCACGCTGGCCAAGGTGACGACGGCCAAGCGGGTCCTCGTGGTGCTCTCCGAGACCGACGAGAACAACTGGGTGTCGCTGCGCAACGAGCCGCGGGTGCACCTGATCGAGGCCGGCCAGCTCAACACGTACGACGTGCTGGTCGCCGACGACGTGGTCTTCACCAAGGACGCCCTGGACGAGTTCCTGGGTGTGCCGGCCGAGGCCGCGCAGGAGGAGAACTGATGGCGACCATCGCGGATCCGCGCGACATCATCGTCGCGCCGATCGTGTCGGAGAAGAGCTACAGCGAGCTGAACCGTAACTGGTACACGTTCGAGGTGAGCCCGTCCGCCAACAAGACGCAGATCAAGATCGCGATTCAGCAGATCTTCAACGTCCGCGTCCTGACCGTCAACACGCTCAACCGCGAGGGCAAGCGCAAGCGCACCCGCAGCGGTTTCGGCAAGCGCAAGGACACCAAGCGCGCGATGGTGAAGCTGGCTGAGGGCGACCGCATCGAGGCCTTCGGCGGCCCGGTCAGCTGAGGGGTATAGACAATGGCTATCCGTAAGTACAAGCCGACGACGCCGGGCCGGCGTGGCTCCAGCGTCGCCGACTTCGCTGAGATCACCCGGTCGACGCCGGAGAAGTCGCTGCTGGCCCCGCTGCCCAAGAAGGGCGGGCGCAACGCCCACGGCCGGATCACCACCCGGCACCAGGGCGGCGGCCACAAGCGGCAGTACCGGATCATCGACTTCAAGCGGGTCGACAAGGACGGCGTGCCGGCCAAGGTCGCGCACATCGAGTACGACCCGAACCGCACCGCGCGCATCGCGCTGCTGCACTACGCCGACGGCGAGAAGCGCTACATCATCGCGCCGAAGGACCTGAAGCAGGGCGACCGCGTCGAGTCGGGTCCGACCGCCGACATCAAGCCGGGCAACAACCTGCCGCTGCGCAACATCCCCGTCGGCACCCAGGTGCACGGCGTGGAGCTGCGCCCCGGCGGCGGCGCCAAGCTGGCCCGCTCGGCCGGCGTCGGCATCCAGCTGCTCGGCCGCGAGGGCCAGTACGCGACGCTGCGGATGCCCTCGGGCGAGATCCGCCGGGTCGACGTGCGGTGCCGCGCGACCGTGGGTGAGATCGGCAACGCCGACCAGAGCAACATCAACTGGGGTAAGGCCGGCCGCATGCGGTGGAAGGGCAAGCGCCCGACCGTCCGCGGTGTCGCGATGAACCCGATCGACCACCCGCACGGTGGTGGTGAGGGCAAGACGTCCGGTGGTCGCCACCCGGTCAACCCGTGGGGTAAGCCCGAGGGCCGCACCCGCCGTAAGGGCCAGCCGAGCGACCGGCTGATCGTCCGCCGTCGTTACGCCAACCGGAAGCGGGGTTAATCCGTGCCACGCAGCCTCAAGAAGGGCCCGTTCGTCGACGACCACCTGATGAAGAAGGTGGACACGCAGAACGAGAAGGGCTCCAAGAACGTCATCAAGACCTGGTCGCGCCGCTCGATGATCGTTCCGGACATGCTCGGTCACACGATCGCCGTGCACGACGGGCGCAAGCACGTCCCGGTGTTCGTCACCGAGGCGATGGTCGGGCACAAGCTCGGCGAGTTCGCGCTGACCCGCACGTTCAAGGGTCACGAGAAGGACGACCGGAAGAGCCGCCGCCGCTGACGCGGTGCAGATAGAGGATCAGAGGGGTTACAGCGATGCCAGTCAAGGGCGACGCTCCGGCGCTTCCGGGCGCGCGGGCGGTTGCGCGCCACGTGCGCATCTCGCCGAACAAGGCGCGCCGAGTGGTCAACCTCGTCCGCGGTCTGCCCGCGAAGGAGGCGCTCACGGTGCTCCAGTTCGCTCCGCAGTCGGCGAGCGAGCAGGTCTACAAGGTGCTCGCCAGCGCGATCGCCAACGCGGAGAACAACGAGCGGCTGGACCCCGACGCGTTGCTCGTCAGCGAGGCGTTCGTCGACGAGGGGCCGACCATGAAGCGGTTCCGGCCGCGGGCGCAGGGTCGCGCGTACCGGATCCGCAAGCGCACCTGCCACATCACCGTGGCGGTCGAGGCGGTGGCTCCGGCCGCCCGCCCGGGCAAGAAGGCCGCTCCGGCCAAGAAGGCGACCAAGGCCGCTCCGGCGACCGAGGCGCCCGAGACGACCGAGGCGACCGCCGCCGACGAGCCGGCGCCGGCCAAGAAGGCCGCGAAGAAGGCGACCAAGGCCACCAAGGCGACCAAGGCCACCGAGAGCAAGGCGACGGACACCAAGGCGGACGAGACCGCCGAGGAGGGGACCGAGTAATGGGTCAGAAGGTTCACCCGCACGGGTTCCGGCTCGGCATCTCGACCGACTGGAAGTCCCGCTGGTACGCGGACAAGCTCTACAAGGACTACATCGCGGAGGACGTCAAGATCCGCCGCATGATGTCCAAGGGCCTGGAGCGCGCGGGCATTTCCAAGGTCGACATCGAGCGCACCCGCGACCGGGTCCGCGTCGACATCCACACCGCCCGGCCGGGCATCGTCATCGGCCGTAAGGGCGCGGAGGCCGACCGGATCCGCGGCGAGCTCGAGAAGCTCACCGGCAAGCAGGTGCAGCTCAACATCCTCGAGGTGAAGAGCCCCGAGTCGGACGCGCAGCTCGTCGCGCAGGGCGTGGCCGAGCAGCTGTCGAGCCGGGTCAGCTTCCGCCGGGCGATGCGCAAGGCCATGCAGTCGGCGATGAAGAACCCGATCGTCAAGGGCATCCGGGTGCAGGTCTCGGGCCGCCTCGGCGGCGCCGAGATGAGCCGCACGGAGTTCTACCGTGAGGGTCGCGTTCCGCTGCACACGCTGCGCGCCAACATCGAGTACGGGTTCTTCGAGGCCCGCACCACGTTCGGCCGCATCGGCGTGAAGGTCTGGATCTACAAGGGCGACGCCGTTCCGGGTCGGGAGGCTCCGGCTGACGCCGGCGCGCCGCGTCCGCGTCGCGAGCGGGGCGACCGTCCCGAGCGTCCGCGCCGCGGCCGGTCCGGCTCGTCCGGCACGACCGCGGGTGGCACCGAGGCGGGTCGGGCCGCGCAGCAGCAGGCCCAGGCCGAGCAGGCCGCTCCGGCGGCGCCGGCCGCCCCGGCCGCCGAGCCCACCACGAACGACACCGCCAGCGCGGCTCCGGCTGCGCCGGCTACTTCGCCAGCAGCTTCTGCTGGGTCGGAAAACTCAGCGCAGGAGGGCTGATTTCGATGCTGATGCCGCGTAAGCCCCCGAAGGGCTTCCGCAAGCCGCACCACCCGGACCGCCACGGCGCGTCCAAGGGCGGCAACCGGGTGGTCTTCGGCGAGTTCGGAATCCAGGCGCTGGAGCCGGCCTACGTCACCAACCGTCAGATCGAGTCGGCGCGTATCGCGATGACCCGACACATCAAGCGTGGTGGCAAGGTCTGGATCACGGTGTTCCCGGACCAGGCGCTGACCAAGAAGCCCGCCGAAACCCGGATGGGTTCCGGCAAGGGCTCGCCCGAGTGGTGGGTGGCCAACGTCAAGCCGGGTCGGGTGCTCTTCGAGATGTCCTTCCCCAACGAGCAGATCGCGCGAGAGGCGATGCGTCGCGCGATCCACAAGCTTCCGATGAAGTGCCGCATCGTGACGCGCGAAGTGGGTGAATCCTGATGGCAGCGGGCACCAAGGCCTCCGAGCTGCGTGAGCTCCCCGAAGAGGAGCTGATCTCGCTGCTGCGGGAGGCCAAGGCGGAGCTGTTCAACCTCCGCGTGCAATCGGCCACCGGCCAGCTGGACAACAACCGCCGGCTGCAGGTCATCCGTCGGGAGATCGCCCGGATCTACACGATCATGCGTGAGCGTGAGCTGGGGCTCTCGGCCGCGCCGACTGAGGTGACTGCGTGATGACTGAGAACACCACCGCCGCTCCCGAGCGGGCGCGCCGCAAGACCCGTGAGGGCCTCGTGGTCAGCGACAAGATGGACAAGACCGTCGTGGTCGAGGTCGAGGACCGGGTCAAGCACCCGCTCTACGGCAAGGTCATGCGGCGTACGAGCAAGCTCAAGGTCCACGACGAGCAGAACTCGTGTGGCATCGGCGACCGGGTCCTGATCATGGAGACCCGTCCGCTGTCCGCCACCAAGCGCTGGCGCGTCGTGGAGATCCTCGAGCGCGCGAAGTAAGTAAGCCGACCGGTTCTTCCAAGCTCCGGTTCTCCGGAGGACTGGCAGACAGAGGAGATAGACGTGATTCAGCAGGAGTCGCGACTGCGTGTCGCCGACAACACGGGTGCGCGGGAGATCCTGTGCATCCGGGTGCTCGGCGGCTCGGGTCGGCGCTACGCGGGCATCGGTGACGTCATCGTCGCCACCGTCAAGGACGCCATCCCCGGCGCCGGTGTGAAGAAGGGCGACGTCGTCAAGGCGGTCGTCGTTCGCACCGCGAAGGAGAAGCGGCGCCCCGACGGCTCGTACATCCGCTTCGACGAGAACGCCGCCGTGATCATCAAGGATGGCGGTGACCCGCGCGGCACCCGTATCTTCGGCCCGGTCGGCCGGGAGCTCCGGGACAAGCGTTTCATGAAGATCATTTCGTTGGCACCGGAGGTGCTCTGACCATGAAGGTGAAGAAGGGCGACACGGTCGTCGTCATCGCCGGCAAGGACAAGGGCGCCAAGGGCAAGGTCATCCAGGCCATGCCGCGCCAGGACAAGGTCATTGTCGAGGGCGTCAACCGGGTGAAGAAGCACCAGCGCATCCAGACGACGCAGCGCGGAGCGAAGACCGGCGGCATCGTCACGCAGGAGGCCCCCATCGACGTCTCGAACGTCATGGTGCTGGACTCCGACGGCAAGCCGACCCGCGTCGGCTACCGCATCGACGAGAACGGCGTCAAGGTGCGCATCGCACGGACGACCGGTAAGGAACTCTGATGACCACGACAGCTGAGAAGACGCTGCCGCGTCTCAAGCAGCGCTACCGCGAAGAGGTCGTGCGGCAGCTGCGCGAGCAGTTCGAGTACGCCAACCCGATGCAGACCCCGGGCCTGGTCAAGATCGTCGTCAACATGGGCGTCGGCGAGGCGGCCCGGGACGCGAAGCTGATCGACGGCGCGGTCCGCGACCTGGCCACCATCACCGGCCAGAAGCCGCAGGTCCGCCGGGCGACCAAGTCCATCGCGCAGTTCAAGCTGCGGGAGGGCATGCCGATCGGCGCGAAGGTGACGCTGCGCGGCGACCGGATGTGGGAGTTCCTCGACCGGCTGCTGTCGATCGCCCTCCCGCGTATCCGCGACTTCCGTGGCCTCGACGCCCGCAAGCTCGACGGCAACGGCAACTACACGTTCGGGCTGACCGAGCAGTCGGTGTTCCACGAGATCGACCAGGACCGGATCGACCGCGTGCGGGGCATGGACATCACGGTGGTCACGACCGCGAAGACCGACGACGAGGGCCGGGCGCTGCTGAAGCTCCTGGGCTTCCCGTTCAAGGAGAACTGACACATGGCTAAGAAGGCGCTGATCCTCAAGGCCGCCGCGAAGCCGAAGTTCGCGGTCCGCGCGTACACCCGTTGCCAGCGCTGCGGGCGTCCCAAGGCGGTCTACCGCAAGTTCGGCCTCTGCCGCGTCTGCATCCGGGAGATGGCTCACCGCGGTGAGCTGCCCGGTGTGTCGAAGGCCTCGTGGTAACTCACCACCCGAAATGCCGCTTCGCCGCAGGCCCTTGGCGGGGAACCACGGCGAGAAAGGTTGACGAGAACTCATGACGATGACCGACCCGATCGCAGACATGCTGACCCGTCTGCGCAACGCCAACCAGGCGTACCACGACCGGGTGACGATGCCCTACTCGAAGATCAAGGCGAACATCGCCGAGGTCCTCAAGAGCGAGGGCTACATCGCCACCTGGTCGGTCGAGGATCCCACCGAGGGTGTCGTCGGCAAGCGTCTGATTGTCGAGCTGAAGTACGGCCAGAACCGCGAGCGGAGCCTGGCCGGGATCAAGCGCGTGTCCAAGCCCGGTCTGCGGGTCTACGCCAAGTCGGACGGGCTCCCGCGGGTGCTCGGCGGTCTGGGCGTGGCGATCATTTCGACGTCCCAGGGACTGCTGACCGACCGGCAGGCCCGCAAGCGGAGCGTTGGCGGGGAAGTCCTCGCCTTCGTCTGGTAACCGGGGAGAACTGAAATGTCGCGAATTGGACGCAAGTCGATCCCGGTTCCGTCCGGCGTCGACATCACCATCAACGGCCAGACCGTCAAGGTGAAGGGCCCGAAGGGTGAGCTCAGCCACACGCTGGCCGAGCCGATCACCATCGAGCGCGCCGAGAACGAGCTCGTGGTCAAGCGCCCGAACGACGAGCGCAAGGCCAAGGAGCTGCACGGTCTCTCCCGTACGCTGGTCGCGAACATGGTGGTCGGGGTGACCGACGGTTACCGCAAGACCCTGGAGATCGCGGGCACCGGTTACCGGGTCACGGCCAAGGGCAAGGACCTCGAGTTCGCGCTCGGGTTCTCGCACCCGGTTCTCGTCCCGGCGCCGGAGGGCATCACCTTCACCGTGGAGCGGCCCACGCTGTTCCACATCGCCGGCATCGACAAGCAGCAGGTCGGTGAAGTGGCCGCCAACATCCGGAAGATCCGCCCGCCGGAGCCCTACAAGGGCAAGGGCGTCAAGTACCAGGGCGAGGTCATCCGCCGCAAGGCCGGAAAGGCAGGTAAGAAGTGACCGCCACGCTACTCAAGCGCCGTCGCGGCGTCGCCGCGAAGCGGGCCGTGGGCCGGGCGCGTCGGCACTTCCGGGTCCGCAAGCACCTGGTGGGTTCGGCCGAGCGTCCGCGCCTGGTCGTCACCCGCTCGCTGCGGAACATCACCGCGCAGATCGTCGACGACGCCAAGGGCCACACCCTGGCGTCGGCGTCGACCCTGGACGCCTCGATCCGGGGCACCGACGGCGACAAGAGCGCCCTGGCCGGCAAGGTCGGCGCGCTCCTCGCCGAGCGGGCCAAGGCCGCCGGTGTGTCGAAGGTCGTCTTCGACCGCGGTGGCAGCAAGTACGCGGGTCGCATCGCCGCGCTGGCCGACGCCGCGCGCGAAGCCGGGCTCGAGTTCTGACCCCGTCACATCTGAGAAAGGAAGGCTGCTGATGCCAGGTCAACAGCGCCGTGGCGGCGGGTCCGGTGGCAACGAGGGTGGTCGCCGCGACAACCGCCGTGAGGGCGGCCGCGGAAACGCGCCCGTCGAGAAGACCCCGCACCTCGAGCGGGTCGTCGCGATCAACCGTGTTGCCAAGGTCGTCAAGGGTGGTCGGCGCTTCAGCTTCACCGCCCTCGTGATCGTCGGCGACGGCGACGGCACGGTCGGCGTCGGGTACGGCAAGGCCAAGGAGGTGCCCGCGGCGATCGCCAAGGGTGTCGAGGAGGCCAAGAAGCACTTCTTCAAGGTGCCGCGGATCGCCCAGTCGATCCCGCACCCGGTGCAGGGCGAGGACGCCGCGGGCGTGGTGCTGCTCAAGCCGGCCTCGGCCGGTACGGGCGTCATCGCCGGTGGGCCGGTCCGCGCCGTGCTGGAGTGCGCGGGCATCCACGACGTGCTCTCCAAGAGCCTCGGCTCGTCGAACCCGATCAACATCGTGCACGCGACCGTGGCGGCCCTGAAGGCGCTCGAGTCGCCCGAGGCGGTCGCGACCCGTCGTGGCCTCCCGGTCGAAGACGTCGCGCCGGCCGCGATGCTGGCCAGCCGGGCTGGGGTGACTGCGTGATGGCTCGTCTCAAGGTCACCCAGGTCCGGTCCGAGATCGGGTCGAAGCACAACCAGCGCGAGTCGCTGCGGTCGCTCGGCCTGAAGCGGATCAACGACGTGGTGGTCAAGGAGGATCGGCCCGAGATTCGCGGCATGATCTTCACCGTCAACCACCTCGTGAAGGTCGAGGAGGTCGAGTAATGACCATCAAGGTTCACCACCTGCGTCCGGCCCCCGGCGCCAAGACCGAGAAGACCCGCGTGGGTCGCGGTGAGGGCTCCAAGGGCAAGACCGCTGGTCGCGGCACCAAGGGCTCCAAGGCCCGCAAGAACGTCCCGGCGTCGTTCGAGGGTGGGCAGATGCCCATCCACATGCGGCTGCCGAAGATGAAGGGCTTCCGCAACCAGAACAAGGTCGTCTTCCAGGTCGTCAACCTGGACAAGCTGGCCCAGCTGTTCCCGAACGGCGGCGAGATCGGCCCGGCCGAGCTCGTCGACGCGGGCGCCGCGCGCAAGGGCCAGCCGGTCAAGGTGCTCGGCAGCGGCGACCTGGGTGGCGTATCACTCCGTGTTTCCGCCCACGCGTTCAGCGCGTCGGCGAAGGAGAAGATCGCCGCCGCGGGCGGCGCCACCACCGAGCTGTAGCGCGGGCAGGGGCGCGGCTCCAATGGTCAGGGACCGTTGGGAGCCGCGCCCCTCCGGCGTTGATCCGGAGCGATCCGGACAGATATCGTTCCCGATGGATGGGTGCGGCCAGCCGGTCGCGAGCAGAGCCAGATAAGTTAGAGTCCGTTCCCGAAAGGGTGTCGGGCCACTACCGACAGCCACCCCGGCCGCCACGACCCCGGCGGTCCGTTCGCGCAGGAGGAAGACGTTGCTCTCCGCATTTCTCAGTGCGTTCCGCACGCCTGACCTGCGTAAGAAACTGTTGTTCACACTCGGCATCATCGCGGTCTACCGGCTGGGCGCCACGCTGCCCAGCCCGGGCGTTTCCTACGGAAACGTGCAGAAGTGCATGGATCTCATGGCGACGAACAACGCGGGTGGCGTCTTCAACCTGCTGAACCTGTTCTCCGGTGGCGCACTGCTGTCGCTGTCGGTCTTCGCGCTGGGCATCATGCCCTACATCACAGCGTCGATCATCCTGCAGCTGCTGACGGTCGTGATCCCGCGACTCGAGCAGCTTCGCAAGGAGGGTCAGGCCGGCCAAGCCAAGATCACGCAGTACACCCGCTACCTGACCCTGGGCCTCGGTGTCCTGCAGGCGTCGGCGTTCGTCGCCCTGGCCCGGTCGGGCCAGCTGTTCAACAACATGTGCGACCAGTTCCCGATCGTGCCGGACGGCACCGGCCTGCCGACCTGGGTCACCCTGGTCGCGCTCGTGATCACCATGACCGCCGGCACCGGCGTCGTCATGTGGCTGGGCGAGCTGATCACCGACCGCGGCGTCGGCAACGGCATGTCGGTCCTGATCTTCACCTCGATCGTGGCCCGCCTCCCCAGCGAAGGCTGGCAGATCAAGATCAGCCAGGGCTGGTGGAAGTTCTTCCTGGTGATCGCGCTCGTCCTGCTGATCATCTTCTTCGTGGTCTTCATCGAGCAGGCCCAGCGCCGCATCCCGGTGCAATACGCGAAGCGCATGATCGGTCGACGGATGTACGGCGGCACCTCGACCTACATACCGCTGAAGGTCAACCAGGCCGGCGTCATCCCCGTCATCTTCGGGTCGTCGCTGCTCTACCTGCCCGCGCTGCTGCTGCAGTTCTACGACCGCAACAACCTCAACGACTGGCAGTCGTGGATCCAGAACAACCTGGTCGACCCGACCAGCTACATCTACATCACGCTCTACTTCCTGCTGATCATCTTCTTCACCTACTTCTACGTGTCGATCACGTTCAACCCGACCGAGGTTGCCGACAACATGAAGAAGTACGGTGGATTCGTGCCCGGCATCCGGCCTGGCAAGCCGACCGCTGAATACCTGGACTACATCCTGAGCCGGATCACCCTTCCCGGCGCGATCTACCTGGGTGTCATCTCGATCCTGCCGAGCTTCTTCTTCATCTGGCTCGACCGCCAGCAGTACCTGAACTTCCCGTTCGGCGGCACGGCCGTGCTGATCATGGTCGGTGTCGGCCTCGAGACGGTGAAGCAGATCGAGAGCCAGCTCATGCAGCGGAACTACGAAGGGTTCCTCCGCTAGTGCGAATTGTTCTCGTAGGTCCTCCGGGCGCGGGAAAGGGGACGCAGGCCGAGTTCATCGCCGCGCACCTCGCCGTGCCCAAGATCTCGACCGGGGACATCTTCCGCGCCAACGTCTCCCAGGGCACCCCGCTGGGCGTCGAAGCCAAGCGCTACATGGACGCCGGCAAGCTGGTCCCCGACGAGGTGACCATCAACATGGTGCGGGAGCGGCTCGCGGAGCCCGACGCCGGCGAGGGCTTCCTGCTCGACGGCTTCCCTCGCACGACGCCCCAGGCGGCCGCGCTCGACAAGCTGCTGGCCGACCTGGGCACGGCGCTCGACCTCGTGATGGAGCTCGTGGTCGACGACGACGAGGTGATCCGGCGGCTGTCCGGCCGGCGCACCTGCCGCGGCTGCGGCAAGATCTGGCACGTCGAGTTCGACGCGCCGTCCCGCGAGGGCATCTGCGACCGCTGCGGCTCGGAGCTGTTCCAGCGCGACGACGACAAGGCCGAGACGATCGCAAAGCGGCTCGTCGAATACGCCGAGAAGACGGCGCCGCTGGTCGACTACTACGGCGCGCAGGGCAAGCTGGTCGGCATCGACGCCACCGGGCCGGTCGAAGACGTCACGGTCCGGGCGATCGACGCACTTCGGTCCTACGGCGGCTGACCGGAAGGCGTCGTGACGCGGCAGCGTCACGACGGCTGAGGACCTCGAACCCTTAGGTAGTCTCGATTGATGCGCCGACACCAGCTGAACATTCAGCTGAAGACTCCTGAGCAGATCGACCTGATGCGCCGCGCGGGTCTGGTCGTGGCCAACGCCCTGGCCGCCATGCGCGCCGCCGTCGCGCCCGGTGTGACCACCGCCGACCTCGACGCGATCGCCGAGGGCGTCATCCGCGACGCCGGCGGCATCCCCTCCTTCAAGGGCTACCACGGCTTCCCCGGCTCGATCTGCTCGTCGGTCAACGAGCAGATCGTGCACGCCATCCCCTCGCCCCAGCAGGTCCTCAAGAACGGCGACCTGATCTCGCTGGACTGCGGTGCCATCCTCGACGGTTGGCACGGCGACTCGGCGATCACCGTGCCCGTCGGCGACGTCGACCCGGCCCTGCTGAAGATGGCCGCGGTCGCCGAGGACTCGATGTGGGCGGGCATCGCCGCCGCCGCCCGCGGGGTCCGCTCGGGCCGGGGCCGGCTGACCGACATCAGCCACGCCGTGGAGACGGCGGTCAAGGCGGGCGGCCGCTACGGGATCGTCGACGGCTACGGCGGGCACGGCATCGGCACCGAGATGCACCAGGACCCGCACGTGCTCAACCACGGCCGGCCGGGCCGCGGCATCGCACTACGCCCGGGCCTCTGCCTCGCCATCGAACCGATGATCACGATGGGCTCGCCGCGCTCGGTGGAGCTCGACGACGGCTGGACCGTGATCACCCGCGACCACTCGGTGGCCGCCCACGTCGAGCACTCGATCGCGCTGCTTGACGACGGCGTCTGGGTGCTGACCGCGGCCGACGGCGGCCGCGAGCGGCTCGGTGAGCTCCTCACCGCCCGCGCCACGGCGCCGCAGCCGTCCTGACCTCACCGGCAGACGAAAGCGACCGCTCCGCTGGTCACCTCGAAGCTGCCGTGGGCCGCGATGTGCGCGGCCACCCGCCGCTCCAGCTCGGCCAGCACCTCGGCCCGCCGGTCCGCCGGCACACCCAACGCGTCGGGCGGCAGGCTGCCCACATAGCCGCTGACCGCGGCCGCCGCCGGCACCGCGGACACCCGGCCGAGGTCGTGTCGCTCGACCACGTCGAACGCGGCGGGCAGCAGCTCCTCGGCCTGGTCGCTGCGGAACCGCGGGCCGTCCCAGGCGATGGTGGCCGCGCGACCCAGAAGATCGGCCGTGACCCCGGCGAACATCGCGTGCACCTCGTACGCATGCCGGGGGGTGTTGGTGACGATCACCGCGCGGCCGCTGGGGGCGGTGATGCGCCGGATCTCGGCGATGGCCAGGGGGATGTCAGGGACGTGGTAGAGCATGTGCGGCGCGAGCGTGAGGTCGGCGACGCCGGTGCGCAGGGGAAGGAACTGAACGTCCGCGACCGCGGTGGTCGCGCCGGACGCCGCCCCGGCCTTGGCCGCCATCCCGGGCGACAGGTCGACGCCGAGCAGCGACCCGCGGTGCCCGCGCTGCCGGAGGCGCGCCAGATAACCGCCGTTTCCGCAGCCCACGTCGACCGTGGTCGCCGTCTCCGCCACCGCGGCCAGATCCAACACCCGATCAACCAGTGGGGCGCCGGCACCGTACGCCCAGATGCCCTGCCGGGTCCGGAGGTTCTGGTCTGTTTCGTAATTCGCGGAGACATTCATGTGCCCGCACGTTAGCGGCCCGCTGATGGCATCCTCGAACTATGGACCGGCGCCAGATGCGGGCGGGTGACGCGGAACGGCAGCACGTGGCCGAGCAGCTGCGGACAGCCCTCGAACTCGGGCGCCTCGACCTGCACGAATACGACGAGCGGGTGCAGCGGACCTACGCGGCCAAGACCTTCGGCGATCTCGACGGGCTCCTCGACGACCTCCCGGACACCGTGCCACCCACCGCCGGCGCGCAGCTCATGGTGCCCAGCGGCAACGACGGTCTCGTGGCCGGGCCGGACGGCCGGTTCCCCAACGCCACCGCCCGCTGGCTGGCGCACACCTGGGACGGCTATTTCGCCACGGTCGCGATCGTCGTGGCGATCTGGGCGGTCATCTGCCTGATGACCGCGGAGTGGCTCTATTTCTGGCCCGCCTGGGTTGCCGGGCCGTGGGGCGCCGTCCTGCTGGTCTCCACGATCGGCGGCCTGGCCAGCGGCGAACCCCAGAAGTGGGCGGCCGAGAAGGCCCGCGAGCAGCAGCGCAAACGGGCCAAGGAAGACGCCGAGGGCGACGAGGACTGACGCCGGTTTGGCGTCGATGCTTACCCCCGCGTAGTATTACCTGTCGGCGCACAGCGTCCGCTCTGTCATGCCCGCCACGCGCTTCGGCGGTCGACAGGGCCCGCGGCTGGCCTGAGTGATCCCTCGCTCGGGAGATTCTGTGCACCGATCCGGAACACCGACGTCAGGACAGCGGAGGACATGCCGAAAAAAGACGGGGCCATCGAGATCGAAGGCCGGGTCATCGAGCCATTGCCGAACGCCATGTTCAGGGTTGAGCTCGCCAACGGCCACAAGGTTTTGGCTCACATCAGCGGCAAGATGCGGCAGCACTACATCCGCATCCTGCCCGAGGATCGGGTCGTGGTGGAGCTCTCGCCATATGACCTGACCCGTGGGCGCATCGTCTACCGCTACAAGTGACACCTGACGGCGGGACTCCAGTCCCCGTCCGTTACGACGGTCCGGCATGCCAGTGCGGCGCCGCCGGGCGTTGATGGGAAGTAAAGGCAAACCGTGAAGGTCAAGCCGAGCGTCAAGCGAATCTGCAACAAGTGCCGGGTCATCCGCCGGCACGGCCGGGTCATGGTGATCTGCACCGACCCGCGCCACAAGCAGCGCCAGGGCTGAGTCCCGGGCGGCACCAAAACTGAACAAGCTCGTCCCAGCCGCGGGAGCTAAGGCGACTCGTGGCACACCCCTGGTCGGAGGCCAGGGCCCGCGCGGGCACGCGGGGCGGGATGGGCACAGACCTCCGCGAACACACGAGGAGCACGCCCGCACATGGCACGTCTAGTCGGCGTCGACCTCCCGCGCGAAAAGCGCATGGAGATCGCGCTCACCTACATCTACGGGGTCGGTCGGACCCGCGCCAAGGAAGCCCTCGGCGCGACCGGCGTTTCCCTGGACAAGCGTGCGAAGGACCTCACGGACGAGGAGCTGGTCCAGCTCCGCGACTACATCGAGGCCAACTTCAAGGTCGAGGGTGACCTGCGCCGCGAGGTCGCCGCTGATATCCGACGCAAGGTCGAGATCGGCAGCTACGAGGGCATCCGCCACCGCCGTGGTCTGCCAGTGCGTGGCCAGCGGACGCGCACCAACGCGCGTACCCGCAAGGGCCCCAAGCGCACGGTCGCCGGCAAGAAGAAGCCCGGCAAAAAGTAACTAGGAGCGCAGAAGACTTATGCCACCGAAGGCTCGTGCCGGGGCCGCTGTCAAGAAGGTCCGGCGCAAGGAACGCAAGAACGTCGCCCACGGGCAGGCGCACATCAAGAGCACCTTCAACAACACCATCGTGTCGATCACCGACCCGACCGGTGCGGTCATCTCCTGGGCCTCCGCGGGCCAGGTTGGCTTCAAGGGCTCCCGCAAGTCGACTCCGTTCGCCGCGCAGCTGGCCGCCGAGGCCGCCGCGCGTCGGGCCATGGAGCACGGCATGCGCAAGGTCGACGTGTTCGTCAAGGGCCCCGGCTCCGGCCGGGAAACCGCCATCCGTTCGCTGCAGGCCGTGGGCCTCGAGGTCGGCCAGATCGCCGACGTCACCCCGCAGCCGCACAACGGTTGCCGTCCGCCGAAGCGTCGCCGGGTCTGAGAGGTTAGAGAGAGATGGCTCGTTACACCGGTGCTGACTGCCGCCGTTGCCGGCGGGAGAAGATGAAGCTGTTCCTCAAGGGCAGCAAGTGCGACGGTCCCAAGTGCCCGTTCGAGTCCCGGCCCTTCCCGCCTGGACAGCACGGCCGCGGCCGGACCAAGGAGACCGAATACCTCCTGCAGCTCCGCGAGAAGCAGAAGGCCCGCCGCGTCTACGGCGTGCTGGAGAAGCAGTTCCGCGGCTACTACGAGGAAGCCGTCTCGAAGAAGGGCAAGACCGGTGAGGTCCTGCTCCAGATCCTCGAGTCGCGGCTCGACAACGTGGTCTACCGGGCCGGCCTGGCCAAGTCCCGCGACCACGCGCGTCAGCTCGTCAAGCACGGCCACTTCGTGGTCAACGGCAAGAAGGTCGACATCCCCTCGTACCGCGTCAAGGAGCACGACATCGTGCAGGTGCGGGAGAAGTCGCAGGACCTGACCCCGTTCATCGTCGCCCAGGCCGAGGCCGGTTCGAAGACCGTCCCCGCGTGGCTCGAGGCGATCCCCAGCCAGCACAAGGTGCTGGTGCACACGCTCCCGGCCCGCCAGGTGATCGACACCCAGGTCCAGGAGCAGCTGATCGTCGAGCTCTACTCCAAGTAAGAGCTCGCGGGTCCCGCGCCACTTCGGTGGCGTGGGACCCACCAGGCGACCGTCAAATAGTGGGCGGTCCCCGACAGAAGGAAGAACGAAGTGCTCATCACTCAGCGGCCGACCCTCTCCGAGGAGTCGATCAGCGAGACCCGTTCCCGGTTCACCATCGAGCCGCTCGAGCCCGGCTTCGGCTACACGCTCGGCAACTCGCTGCGGCGCACCCTGCTCAGCTCCATCCCGGGTGCGGCCGTCACCAGCATCAAGGTCGACGGCGTGCTGCACGAGTTCACCACCATCCCGGGCGTCAAGGAAGACGTCGTCGAGCTGGTCATGAACGTCAAGGAGCTGTGCGTCAGCTCCGAGCACGACGAGCCGGTCAGCATGTACCTGCGCAAGCAGGGCCCCGGCGACGTGACCGCGGGCGACATCCAGCCCCCGGCCGGTGTCTCGGTGCACAATCCCGACCTCAAGCTCGCGACGCTCAACAGCAAGGGTCGGCTCGACATGGAGCTGACCGTCGAGCGGGGTCGTGGCTACGTGACCGCGAACCAGAACAAGAGCGCGGGCGCCGAGATCGGCCGGATCCCGGTCGACTCGATCTACTCGCCGGTCCTCAAGGTCACCTACAAGGTCGAGGCGACCCGTGTCGAGCAGCGCACCGACTTCGACCGGCTGATCATCGACGTCGAGACCAAGCCGTCGATCGGCCCGCGTACCGCCCTGGCCTCCGCCGGTTCCACCCTGGTCGAGCTGTTCGGCCTGGCCCGGGAGCTGGACGAGACCGCCGAGGGCATCGACATCGGCCCGTCGCCGCAGGACGCGCAGCTCGCTGCCGACCTGGCGCTGCCGATCGAGGAGCTGGACCTGACCGTCCGCTCCTACAACTGCCTCAAGCGCGAGGGCATCAACACCGTCGGTGAGCTCATCGGGCGCACGGAGGCCGACCTCCTCGATATAAGGAATTTCGGTCAGAAGTCGATCGACGAGGTCAAGATGAAGCTCGCCGGCATGGGTCTGGGCCTGAAGGACTCGGCGCCCAACTTCGACCCCGCGCACGTCGTGGACTCCTTCGGCGAGGTTGACTACGACACCGACGACTACCGCGAGACCGAGCAGCTCTGACACCCCGCTGCGACACCTGAGGAGCACCAACGATGCCCACGCCCACCAAGGGTCCCCGCCTCGGCGGTAGCCCGGCGCACGAGCGGCTGCTGCTGGCCAACCTGGCCACGGCGCTGTTCCGGCACGGGAAGATCACCACGACCGAGACGAAGGCGAAGCGCCTGCGTCCGCTCGCCGAGCAGCTGATCACCAAGGCCAAGCGCGGTGACCTGCACGCCCGGCGCCGGGTGCTGACCGTCGTCCGGGATAAGGACGTGGTCTTCAACCTGTTCGACGAGATCGCCCCGCGGTACGCCAACCGCAGCGGCGGTTACACGCGGATCGTCAAGACCGTTCCCCGCAAGGGCGACAACGCGCCGATGGCGATCATCGAGCTCGTCGAGGAGCTCGTCGAGGCGCCCGCCGCCCCGGCGAAGAAGACGGCCCGCAAGGCCGCCGCGCAGCGGGACAAGGTCGAGGCGCTCGCCCGCGAGGAGGAGCCGCCGGCTCGTTCCTCCGCGGACGAGCAGGACGACCAGGACGCCGAGGCGCCGGTTTCGGCCTCCGGCGACAAGGTCGCCGAGGGCCCCGGCACGCAGGCCGAGGGCGACGACACCGACACCAAGTAAGCGGTAACAGCGACACCGGAGAAGGCGCCCTTCGCGGGGCGCCTTCTTCGTCTCGTCTGGGGGTACGGCGTGCGCGCGCGACTGGACATCGCCTACGACGGCACCGACTTCTCCGGCTGGGCGGTGCAGCCGGGCCGGCGTACCGTCGCGGGCTCGTTGCTGTCCGTCCTGGAGCAGATCCTCGGCGCGGGGGTGGCCACCGGCCTGACCGTGGCCGGCCGCACCGACGCCGGCGTGCACGCCACCGGCCAGGTCGCGCACGTCGACCTGCCGGACGCGGTCTGGGCGGGCACCGGACCGTCCCTGCTGCGCCGGCTGGCCGGCCTGCTGCCCGGCGACGTGCGCGTCATGGCGCTGACCGAGGCGCCGCCCGAGTTCGACGCGCGGTTCTCCGCGACGTTTCGCCGCTACGCCTACCGGGTCACCGACGCGCCCTGGGGCGCCGACCCGCTGCGCCGCCACGACACCCTGGCCTGGCCCCGCCCGCTCGACGTGGAACGGCTCAACGCGGCCGCTGCGGGCCTGGTCGGCGAGCACGACTTCGCGGCCTTCTGCAAGCGCAAGGAGAACGCCACAACGCTGCGCGAGGTGACCCGGCTGGACTGGGCCCGCGGCCCCGACGGGGTGCTGGTGGCGACCGTGCAGGCCGACGCGTTCTGCCAGGCCATGGTGCGCAGCCTGGTCGGCGCGATGCTGGTCGCGGGCGACGGTCGCCGGGCGCCGGACTGGCCGGCCAGCCAGCTCACCCGGCGCGAGCGCAGCAGCGCGGTGACCGTGGCGCCGCCGCACGGGCTGACGCTGGTCGCCGTGGGCTATCCCGACGACGCGGGCGCGCTGGCCGCCCGGGCCGCGGCGACCCGGCGCCTCCGCACGCCGGCGGAGTGATCAGTCCCGCGCCGCGGCGCGGCGGTCGAGGACGCGGGTGCGCAGGTGCTGCTCGATCAGGTCCGAGAGGATCTGCCGGGCCTCCGGATCGTCGGCATAGATCCGGCCGCCGTCGCTGCGCGCGATCACCGCGTACGCCAGGAAGTGGCCCCGGACGTGCCAGCCGAGCTGGGTGGTGTCCTTGCCGAGCCCGCCCGTGCCCGCCCCGGCGGGCAGGCCACGCAGCCGCCCGGTCTCCGCGTCGAGCCGCGCCTTGATCCCGCCGTGCACCGTCTCCGCGCCGGCCGCATCGGCCAGGTTGAGCAGGCCGGCGGTGATCACGTAGCGGCCGTCGGGGGAGCGCAGCGTCGCCCGGACCACCTGGCTGCAGCCGGCCGTCTCGAGCAGCGCGACGATCTCGCCCGACGCCGCCACCGCACAGCGCTGCAGCGCCTGCACCCGCAGCACCTGGTAACCGGCGGCTTCCGGACCGGCCACCACCAGCTGGCCCGGGAACACCTCGGCGGTGGTCAGCGGGCGCGGGTCGTCGGCCCGCGAGGCCAGCTCGCGCAGCACGGTGGCGGCCGCCGGTTGTCCGGTGGCCTCGACGGTGGTGACCGGTGGCTCGTCGGCGGCGACCAGCCAGCTGCCGTAGCCGCACACGGCCAGCACCGCCAGCGCGGTGCACACGCAGGCCAGTCGCCAGCGTCGGCCCGGCCGCCAGTCCGGTGACCGCCAGGCCTCGAGGATGCGCCCGAGAAGCACGCCGACACGGTAGGCATCGGCCGCGGCCCGCCGGACGGAATCCGCGCGGCGCCCGCCGAACGGGTGGCGCCCGTACGGGTGACCGGGTCGTGGGCGACAATGCGGGGCGTGACCGGGGACCACTACTTCACCGCCGAGCCGTCCTCGGCCAGCGCGGGCGCGCAGCGCGTCGTCGAGTTCGCCGCCGGCGGGCACGAGTTCCGGCTGCGCGCGGCGGGCGGCGTCTTCTCCGCCGACCGGCTCGACCCGGGCACCGCGGTGCTGCTGCGCAAGGCGACGCTGCCCGACCCGGCGACGACCGGCAACCTGCTCGATCTCGGCTGCGGCTACGGGCCGATCGCCTGCGTGCTGGCCACCGTGGCGCCCCGGGCAACCGTCTACGCGGTCGACGTCAACGCGCGGGCCCGGGCGCTGGCGGCGGCCAACGGCGAGGCGCTGGGCGTACGGGTCTCGGCGCCCGACGAGGTCGACGAGAGTGTCGGGTTCGCGCAGATCTGGTCCAACCCGCCGTTCCGGGTCGGCAAGACGGAGCTGCACGCGCTGCTCGGCCGGTGGCTGCCGCGGCTGGCCCCCGACGGCGTGGCCTGGCTGGTGGCGGGCCGTCACCTGGGTGGCGACTCGCTGCACCGGTGGCTGGTCGACGAGGGGTGGGCGGTCGCCCGGCAGGCGAGCCAGAAGGGCTTCCGGGTCTTGCGCGTCTCCCGGGTCGCGCGGAATTAGCGCGACGCCGGGCGGGCTCGTCCGGCACCATTTCGGCGTGGGTTACATCGACGTCGCCAACGTCGGGCACGTGCTGCCCGACGGGCGTGAGCTGTTCGCCGACGTGTCGTTCCGGGTCGGCGAGGGCGCCAAGGTGGCGCTGGTCGGCCCCAACGGCGCCGGCAAGACGACGCTGCTGCGGATGGTGGCCGGCGACCTGCCGGTGCGCACCGGCGTGGTGGCCCGCTCCGGCGGGCTGGGCGTGATGCGCCAGTTCATCGGCATGGTCGGCGACGAGACCACCCTGCAACAGCTGGTGCTCTCGCTGGCCGCGCCGACCCTGCGCGCGGCCGGCGAGCGGCTGACCGGCGCCGAGACCGCCATGCACGCGGCCGAGCTCCGCGGCAAGTTCAGCACCGCGGCGGGCAAGGCCCAGGTGGCCTACGCGGACGCGCTGGCCGCTTGGGGCGAGGCGGGCGGCTATGACGCGGAGGTGCTCTTCGACACCGTGTCGACGATCGTGCTCGGCAAGTCGTGGGAGGAGACCCGGCACCGGCCCGTGCGTACGCTCTCCGGCGGTCAACAGAAGCGGGTCGCCCTGGAGCTGCTGCTCCGCGGCGCCGACGAGGTGCTGCTGCTCGACGAGCCCGACAACTTCCTCGACGTGCCCGGCAAGCGCTGGCTCGAGGGCCGGCTGCGCGAGTCGGCCAAGTCGGTGCTCTACGTCTCGCACGACCGGGAGCTGCTGGCGCAGACCGCCGACCGGGTGGTCGCCGTCGAGGGCGGGAGCGCCTGGGTGCATCCGGGCGGCTTCGCGTCGTGGCACGAGGCCCGGGTGGCCCGCCACGAGAGGCTCGAGGAAGACGGGCGGCGCTGGGAGGAGGAGCACCAGAAGCTGCGCGAGCAGATGCTGATGTACAAGCAGAAGGCGGCCTACAACTCCGACATGGCCTCCCGTTATCGGGCGGCCCAGACCCGGCTGCGCAAGTTCGAGGAGGCCGGCCCGCCGCCGACCCCGCCGCGCGACCAGGACATCCGGATGCGGCTCACCGGCGGGCGCACCGGCAAGCGGGCCGTGATCTGCTCCGCGCTGGAGATGGACGGGCTGACGTACCCCTTCGATCTCGAGCTCTGGTACGGCGACCGGCTGGCCGTGCTCGGCGCCAACGGCACGGGCAAGTCGCATTTCCTGCGCCTGCTCGCCCGCGGCGGCACCGACCCCGACCCGGCCAACCTGCCCGTCGACGGCGGCGAGAAGCTGCCACCGGTCGCGCACGCCGGCGTGGCCCGGCTCGGCGCCCGCGTGCGGCCCGGGCACTTCTCGCAGACCCACGACCGGCCCGAGCTGATGGACCGCACGCTGGTCGAGATCCTCTGGCGGGGCGACGAGCACCGGGACGGGCTCGACCGGCACCAGGCGATGAAGGTGCTCAACCGTTACGAGCTGGCCGGGCAGGGCGACCAGCGGTTCGGCACGCTCTCGGGCGGCCAGCAGGCCCGGTTCCTGGTGGTGTTGCTGGAGCTGTCCGGCTGCACGCTGCTGCTGCTCGACGAGCCGACCGACAACCTCGACCTGGCCTCGGCCGAAGCGCTGGAGCAGGGGCTGCGGGCGTTCGCCGGCACGGTCATCGCGGTCACCCACGACCGCTGGTTCACGCGGTCGTTCGACCGCTTCATCCGGTTCGCCGGCGACGGCGAGGTGACCGAGACGCCGGAGCCGGTCTGGGGCGACGAATGAACGCGGGTATCGTGCTCGTGTGTCAGCCACCGCCGCCGCCAACCCGGTGAAGAAGCGCAAGTCGACGCTGCGCCGGGTCGCCGAGATCGTCATCACGGCGGCGTTCCTGGCCTACGTCGCCTACGCGGTCAGCAAGCGCTGGTCCGAGGTGCAGGGCGTGATCGGCGACCTGTCGGTCACGGCGATCGCGCTCTCCCTGGTCGGCTCGCTGGCCGCCGTCTGGTGCTCGTTCCTCGGGTGGCGGGTGCTGCTGGCCGACTTCGGCAGCCACGTGCCGCTGACCGGCGCGATGCGCATCTTCTTCGTCGGCCAGCTCGGCAAATACCTGCCGGGCAAGGTCTGGCCGGTGCTGACCCAGATGCGGCTCGGCAAGGCCTACCAGGTGCCGGGCCGCTCGTCGGCCGCCGCCGTGCTGATCACCATGTTCATCACGCTCGGCACCGGGCTGCTGCTCACCGCGGTGGTGCTGCCGCTGCTCGGCGGGCAGGCGTGGGACGACTACTGGTGGACGCTGTTCACGGTGCCGGTCGCGTTCGTCGTGCTGCTCCCGCCGGTGCTCAACCGGTTGTTGGCGCTGGCGATGCGGCTGGCCCGCCGCGAGCCCATGCCCCAGCCGCTGTCGGCGCGGGGGATCGGCCTCGCGGTGTTCTGGGCGGTCGCCACCTGGCTCTGCTACGGCGCGCACCTGTGGGCGCTGCTGCTCGACCTCGGCGCCGGTGGCTCCGACCTGATCATCCGCTCGGTGGCCGCGTTCGCCGGCGCGTGGTCGATCGGCTTCCTGCTGGCCATCGCGCCGGCCGGCCTCGGCCCGCGCGAGACCGCGTTGGTCGTGCTGCTCGCCGGTTCGGTGACGGAGCCCGTGGCGCTGGTCGCCGCGCTGATCTCCCGGTTGCTGATGACGGTGGCCGACCTGGCCTGGCCGGCGATCGCGCTGCTGACCGACCGCAAGCGCCGCCGGCCGGTGGTCAACACACCGGACATCGACACGGTGCCGGACTCGACGCCGGCCGCGGCCGCTACCGAATAGGACATTTCGCCCGGTTGCCCGGATCCTTCGGCGGAGCGGGGGTCCGTTAGGCTACCGCGGTGCGCTGGCTCGCTTTCGGTACCTACGACGTGCACCGCCACCCCCGCGTCGGCGTCCTGATCGAGGGCCTCCGGGCGGCCGGCGACGAGGTCGTCGAGGTCAACGTCCCGCTTGAGCTCGACACGGCCGGGCGGGTGGCCATGCTGCGCCAGCCGTGGCGCCTGCCCAAGCTCGCCTGGCTGCTCGGCCGCTGCTGGACCCTGCTCGCGCTGCGCGCCCGCAAGGCGCCGCCGGCCGACGCGGTGCTGGTCGGCTACCTCGGCCACTTCGACGTGCGGCTGGCCCGCCGGCTGTTCCGCCGCACGCCGATCGTGCTCGACCACCTCGTCTCGGCGGCCGGCACGGCCCGCGACCGCAGCCTGACCGCCGCCGGCGGCGGTGGGCTCAAGAGCAAGCTGATGCGCTGGATCGACCGGGGCGCGCTGCGCTCGGCCGACGTGGTGGTCGTCGACACCGACGAGCACCTGGCCGCGCTGCCGGCCTCGGCCGCGCCGCGCGGGGTGGTCGCGCTGGTGGGCGCCGGCGCGCAGTGGTTCGCGGCCGGGGCCGCCCGACCCGCCGTCCGGCCCGCCGGCCCGCTCAAGGTGATCTTCGTCGGGCTGTTCACGCCGCTGCACGGCACCGCCTACCTCGGTGAGGCGCTGGCCGCGCTGGCGGCCGACGAGCGCATCCAGGTCACGATGGTCGGCAAGGGCCAGGACTACGCGGCCTGCCGGGCCGCGGCCGCCGCCAACCCGCGCGTCACCTGGGTCGACTGGGTCACCGCGGCGGAGTTGCCCGGCCTGGTCGCCGCACACGACGTCTCGTTGGGCATCTTCGGCACGACCGACAAGGCCCAGAACGTGGTGCCGACCAAGGTGTTCCAGGGCGCCGCCGCCGGGTGCGCGATCGTCACCTCGGACACCGCGCCGCAGCGCCGTACGCTGGGCGACGACGCGTTGCTCGTCCCACCGGGCGACGCGGTCGCGCTGACCGAGACGTTGCGGGCGCTGGCTGCCGACCCGGCGCTGCTGGCCAGGTACCAGCGGTCGGCGGCGGCGCGGGCGGCCGACCAGTTCGCCGCCGCCACCGTTGTCGAGCCGATCCGGGCCCGGGTCGGCAGTTCTTCCCCCACGCCCCCCGCCATGCAGGAGACCCGATGACAACGCCGCAGACCCCACCCCTGGCCCCGCGGGCCGCGCTGCGCTGGAACGTCGTACGCCGGGTGGTGTCGGGGTTGGCGCCCACGACCATCCTGGAGCTGGGCTGCGGCCAGGGCGCGATGGGCACCCGGCTGGCGCGAATGGGGACCTATCTGGCCGCCGAGCCCGACGACAAGAGCTTCGAGACCGCGCACGCCCGCATCACGCCGCTGGGCGGCACGGTCATCCACGGCGACCACAACAAGGTCCCCGAGGGCACGACGTACGACGTCGTCTGCGCCTTCGAGGTCCTGGAGCACATCGCCGACGACGCGGCCGCGCTGGCCGGCTGGCTGCCCCTGGTCAAGCCGGGCGGCCACCTGGTGCTGTCGGTCCCGTCGGAGCCGCACCGCTTCGGGCCGTGGGACGAGCTGGTGGGCCACTACCGCCGCTACGACGCCGCGTCGCTGACCGCCCGCCTGACGGAGGCCGGCGCGGTCGACGTCCGGATGATCCACTACGGCTGGCCGTTGGGGTATCTGCTCGATTCGGTGCGGGACCGGCTGGCCGGTGGGAAGACCGCCGAGGGCGAGACGCCCGAGGAGCGCACCTCGGGCTCGGGCCGCATCCTGCAGCCGAGCGGTGCTGCCGCGGGCACCCTGGTCAAGGCCGCGGTCGCGCCCTGGATCGGCCTGCAGCGCCTCCGCCCGGGTAAGGGCCCCGGCCTGGTCGCGGTCGCCCAGCGCCCCGCCTGACCCCGGCGCGGCCCTTCGGTCGCCGCAGACGTCGCGCGGCGGCGCCCTTCGCGCCGCGGCCGCGGCCTGGTGGACGCGCAACCGCTGACGAAGAGCAAGGAACGGCCCCTTATTAACGCGTTTCGCATAGGAAGGGTCCCTTCCTAACGGTCGTGCCCACCGCGGACCCGAGCAAGAAGAAGCCGCCGTCTCCAGGCGAACCCGGAGACGGCGGCTTTGTCGTTTCTCGCGTTTAGGGCGTGATCTCCGCGGCCTTGAGGTCGGAGATGCGGATCAGGGCGTAGGTGCCGTCCTTGGCGAACGCGCGGTCGCCGATGGTGGGGGGCAGCCACTTCGGGACGCGGCGGAGGTCCATCAGCACCAGGTCGGTCGGGTTGGCCTCGGTGCCGTCCAGGACCTCCGGGGTGACGCCCTTGGGCGCGAGGTCCCAGTAGTAGGCGTACCAGCGGGGGGTCGAGAGACCGCCGCCGGCGACCCAGGCGACCTTCTGGTCGGGGCCCGGGCCGTGCTCCGAGACGAGCGCGCCGGCGTCCGTCGGGTTCTCCACGTAGTTGCGGTCGACGCGGCCCGTCACGATCACGCCGAGCGCGACCACCAGGGCCAGGCCGGCGGCCGCGCTGGCGGCGAGGGCGACCCGCGCCGGGCCACGGTTGGTCAGCCAGCCGATCAGCCGGTCCAGCAGCGCGCCCATGCCGACGAGGCCGAGGATGAGCACCGGGTAGTTCCAGTACTCGTGGATGTAGGCGCCGTTGTTGAGGACGATCGTCCAGAAGCCCTGGAACACGACCGCGAAGGCCATGAACAGGCGGGTGCGCTTGTCGAGCAGGCCGGCGACGGTGCCGATGACGAGGAGCACCAGGTACCAGACCGGGAGCAGGGCGTCGAGGTAGCGGACCTGGCGGCTGGCGAACTCGCGCGCCGTGAACGTGCCGCCCTGGGTGCGGAACTCGGCCTGGTTGGTCAGGTCGGCGATGCCGCTGACGCCGACGATGAAGGTCAGGCTGATCAGCAGGCCGACGACCATCGCGCCGCCGATCCAGAGGACGACCCGGTCGATGCGGCGGCGGCCGATCAGCAGCCACAGGCCCATCGCGCCGGCGAAGCCGATGCCCGGCCAGGAGACCAGCGTCGACAGCAGGCCGGCGACCACGCCGATGGCGATGAGGCCGCGGGACGGCTGGTAGTCGCGGCGGCGGGCGATCACGACCACGGCGGAGATCAGCAGGATCGGGCCGAGGTCGAACATGATCGGGGCGTAGACCCAGAAGAACGTGGTCGCCGCCATCAGGCCGACGGCGAGCAGCGTGGCCGACCAGCGCAGGCCGAGACCCCGCAGCAGCAGCGCGCCGGCCGGGACGATCAGCAGGGCCAGCAGGTAAGGCGAGAGCCACACCTCGATCGGCTGGTCGCCGGGGAACGAGCCGAACAGCGCGGTCAGGATGTTGAGCAGCGGCGGGTGGTGCGCGTACGCCGAGTTGGCGTAGGGCTCCCAGTCGGCGCTGAAGTCCGAGCCGACGATGCCCTTCTCGTGCAGGTTGGCCAGATGCAGCGCGTACCGGCTGATGATCCGGCCCATGTGGTTGTCGCCGAAGGGCAGGTTGACCCGGGGGATCCAGGTCGCCGCGAGGGCCAGCGTGATCGCGCCGACGCCGAGCCAGCCCCAGCGGTCTTCCCGGGTGCGGGTCGGCCGGGGCGGCTCTTCTTCCGTGGTCTTGTCAGGGGTGGCAACGTCGGTTGCGGTCATCGCGGGGCAGCCTCTATTCGGAGCGCGACCGCACGATGAGGTCGGCCAGCAGTGCCACGGCCGCGATCATCAGTCCTGCCATCAGGAGCATCACCGTGTTGTTGGCGACCCGCACCGGGTGGGCGATGACGTCGTAGACGATCTTCACGAGGCCGATGGCGATCAACCACAGCGCCGGGGGCATCAGCACCTTGAGCGGGTTGAAGTACATGACCATGCGGACGACCTGGAGGATGTAGCGGTAGGCGTCGCGGACGAAGTGGAACTTCGACGAGCCGGCGCGCTTGGCGTAGTCGATCGAGACGTAACGCACGTCGTGCTGGTTGTGCAGGAACGCCATCGTGATCGTCGTCACGCAGGAGAAGCCGGGGGGCAGCAGGCGCAGGTAGGGCAGTGACACGTCGCGGCGGAACGCCCGCAGGCCCGAGTTGAGGTCGGGGATCTTCGTGCCGGTCAGCCGCTCGGCGATCTTGCGGATGACCCACTTGGCCGGCACGCGGAGCAGCTTGTGGGTGCCCTGCTCGCTGGTGCGGGCGCCGACCACCTGGTCGATGGTCTGGTCCTTCTCCAACAGCTGCACCAGCTCGGGGATGCGCTCGTTGGGGTAGGTCATGTCGGCGTCGGTCCACACGACGATCTCGCCGCGCGCCTGCTGCGTGCCGATCCGCCGGGCCGTGCCCGAGCCGCCGTTGCGGTGGAACGGCATCACGCGCAGGCTCGGGTACCGCAGCTCCGCCTCGCGCAGGACGGCCAGGGTGTTGTCGGTGGAGCAGTCGTCGATGGCGAGCAGCTCGTAGCTGTAGCCGCTGCGGTCCATCGCCGCGGAGATGCGCTCGATCTCCTTCAGCACGTGGTCCTGCTCGTTGTAGCACGGCAGCACGACCGTCACGTCCAACCGCTCCGGCGCCGTGACGTCAGCTGGCTCCGCCGCGGCAGACCGCTGCTGGAACCTGTTTGGTGCCGTCATTTCCGGACCACGCTCTCCGATCGGGGGCGACCGAAACGGGCGGCCGCCGCAAGGTGTCAGACTCTAGCAATGCCCGCGCAAAGGATAGTGCCACGCGAACCCGCGTGGGCTATCGGCCGACACCGTCGCACGCGGTGTGTAAATGCGCGCGCGGTGTGACAGAACCCTCTTTTCTGGAGTACGGCGTGAGCGCGATGAGCTACCGCCGGCTCGGCAATTCGGGACTCGTGGTCTCGGTCGCCGGCGTCGGCTGCAACACCTTCGGCCGCGATATCGACGAGCGCGCGGCGCGTGCGGTCGTCGATGCCGCCCTCGAACTGGGAATTAACTTCTTCGACACCTCGGATACATATGGCGGCGCGGGCCACGAGTTGTCTGAGCGTTTTCTGGGAGCCGCTCTCCAAGGTCGCCGGGACGACGTCGTGGTGGCGACCAAGTTCGGCAAGCCGATGTCGGGGATCAACGGGCCGGATTTCGGGGCGCGCGGTGCCCGGCGATACGTGCTGCGGGCGGTCGAGGGGTCGCTGCGCCGGCTCGGGACCGACTACATCGATCTTTACCAGATGCACGAGCCGGACCCGGCGACGCCGATCGAGGAGACGCTGTCGGCGCTGGACGATCTGGTCACCGCGGGCAAGGTGCGCTACGTCGGCTGCTCGAACTTCGCGGCCTGGGAGGTCGTCGACGCGGCCTGGGTGTCCCGGACCCGCGGCTGGGCGCCGTTCGTCAGCGTGCAGAACCACTACAGCCTGCTCAACCGGTCGATCGAGGCTGAGGTGGTGCCGGCCTGTGAGCGGTTCGGGCTGGGCGTGCTGCCGTTCTTCCCGCTGGAGAGCGGGCTGCTGACCGGCAAGTACCGGCGTGGGCAGTCGGCGCCGGCCGGGACCCGGTTGGAGAAGGAGCGGTTCGCGCGGCGGCTCGCGGAGGCGCCGTGGGATCGGCTCGACGCGCTTTCGGCGTACGCGTCGGCGCGTGGCCTGTCGATGCTCGATGTCGCGATCGGCGGGCTGGCGGCCGAGCGGGCGGTGGCGTCGGTGATCGCGGGGGCCACGACGCCGGAGCAGGTTCGGGAGAACGCGGCGGCGGTCGCGTGGCAGCCGTCGGCGGGGGACCTGGCGGAGCTGCGCGCGCTCGGGTGACTTGGTTGCTCCGGCTGTCGATCGTTAGTGCGATTTAGTCCGTTGCTCGTCCCGGCTCGGGTGCTACCCGTGTAGGACGAGAGGCGGGAGGATCCATGACGACACCACTCGCGGTGCTCGCGATCGGCGGCTCGGACTCCAGCGGCGGGTCCGGGCTGCAGGCCGACCTGAAGGTGTTCGCCGCGATGCGGCTCTACGGCGCATCGGTGGCGACGGCGGTGACCGCGCAGAACACCCGCGGCATCCAGGACGTGTTCGAACTACCCGGCAACGTGGTCTCGGCGCAGCTGACCGCGGTGCTCGACGACCTGCCGGTGGCCGCGGTCAAGGTCGGCATGCTGGCCACGGCCGAGGCGGCCGCCGCGGTGACCGCCAAGGCGCGCTCGGGGGTGCTGCCCAACCTGGTCGTCGACCCGGTGCTGGAATCAGCCTCGGGCCGGCGGCGCGGCGTGGTCAGCGCCCTGGAGCGGCTGCTGCCCTACGCGGCGGTCGCCACCCCCAACCGCGACGAGGCGTCGGCGCTGGTCGGCTGGCAGGTCTCGACCCCGGCCGACATGGCGGGAGCGGCGGCCCAGATCGCCTCCAACGGCCCGAAGTTCGTGGTGGTAACGGGCGGCGACATGGTGGCCGGCGACGAGGCGGTCGACGCCGTGTGGACCGACGCGGGGGCGCGCTTCCTGCGCTACCCACGGGTCCAGACCCGCAACAGCCGCGGCACCGGCTGCACCTTCTCAGCGGGGATCGCGGCCCGACTGGCCCTGGGCGACGACGTGCTGGAGGCCTTGGTGGCGGCCAAGGACTACGTGTCACGCAGCCTGGTCGGCGCCCGCGACTGGGAGCTCGGCAACGGGAGCGGACCGCTCAACCACTTCGGCTGGCCGAGCTTCGCGGCGTCGACCTTCGCCGGCTTCTCGGCCTAGCGCTCCGCGCCCGCCCGCGCGGCTCCGCGCCGTGCGCCGTGTGGCCGCCGCGGGCCTCGCGCGGTGCGGAGCCGCGCGGCGTTCAGTCCTCTGTTTGGCGGGTGGTGGAGCGGAGGCTGCGGCGTGGGGTGTCGTCGCGGCGGCGTTCGTTGACCGGCTCCGGGGCGCTGAGGCCCGCCACCCAGTCGACGTAGTCGTCGTCGCGCTGCTTCTCGGCCTTGCCGCGGCGGCCGCGGGGCGGCTCCGGCGACGTCTCGTCGGCCGACGCCTCGGGCTGCGCTTCGGCCGGTTCGGCGGCGGCGCGGTTGCGGCGGAACAGACCCGTCCGGCCCGGCTTGGCGTCGGCGTCGTCCGACGTCTTGTCGTCGTCCTTGTCGGCGGCCGGGGCCGGGTCGTCGATGTCCCAGCTGCCCGTGTCGGAGTCGCCCAGGTCGACGCTGCGCAGGTGGCGGTCGGACCGCCGGCCGCTGCGCTCCTTCGGGTCGGATTCCGGCTCGGCGGGGGCCGCCGCGCGGGCGCCGGCCCGGTCGGCCCACGACCGGACGCCCGTGGCCGCCCCGTCGTCACCGGCCGAGTAGGAGCCACCAGACCGCGGCGCGGCTGCGCCTTGGTCGCCACCCCGAAGCGTGCCCGACCGTCGATCAGCTGCGCTGTCCCCGATGCGCTCCCCAAAGGCGTCGACGCCGTTCTCCGGATCTTCCTTCTCCTGGCCGAAGCGGCTGGTGACCAGGCCGCCGAAGCCGAAGCCCCGCGGCCCGGTCGGCGCCTGCTCGCTGGTGGCCGACGGTCCGGCGTCGGCGTTCGACGCGGCCGACTCGGAAACCTGCACCCAATCGTCGTCACCGTCGGCGGCCGGTTTCGGAGCGGCCGGCTCCGGCTTGTTCTTGCGGCGGAACAGCCCGCGCCGCTTTTGCTCCGGTGCCTTGGCCGGCACGGCCTCGTAGTCGGCTCCGGCGTCGCCGGTCGGCTCGCTGGTCGGTTCGTTGGTCGGCTCACCGGGCTGCACCGGGGCCGGCGGCGTCCAGGCCGGTGGCGCGAGCCGCCAGTCGGGCATCTCGTCCGCGGGCCGCGCCGACGGACCGCCGGACTGCGAGCCGCGCGTGCGCCAGTCGTCCTTCGCGGGCGCCTCGGGGGTGTCCCGCGGCTCGCGGTCCAACGGCCGTGGCCGGATCGCGGTCGGCCGCTGACGGGCCTCACCGTCGTCGCGCCGCTCGGAAGCGCCGGTCGGCTGGGCCGGCACGACGGGCACGGACGGCGTCGAGAACGTCGAGGTCCTGTCGGTGCGCCAGTCGCCTGGGCCCGCGGACGGCTGCCGGTCGAACGGCCGGATCGGCGTCGGCTCAGGCCCGGGCGGCGGCGACAGGACCTCGGGTTGACGCGGCGGCGCCACCGGCGTCGGCGGATTGAACAACGACGCCCCCGAGCTCGACGGCGACAAACCGTCGCCGACCCGAGGTGTCGAGGAGCGCTCGACGTCGCCCAGGTCCCGCGCCCGCGACGACCCGAAGTCGCCACCGGACGCCGACCGGTCGTCGTCGCGTGCGGCACCCGGACGGTCGTCGCCCGCGCGTTCGCGGCCAAGCGCCGCTCCGCTGCCAAAGCCACCCTCGAACGAGGAGGTCGACCCACCTAGGGGGTCGCGGTCGTCCCGACCGCCGAAGGCGCCGCCGGACGCCGACCCGCCCAGCGGGTCGCGGTCGCCGCGACCGCCAAAGCCGCCGGCGGCCGAGCCACCAAGCGCATCGCGGTCGCCGAAGCCCGACGCCGAGCCACCGGGACCGTCGCGGTCCGCGGATTCGCCACCGAACGACCGGCTGCTGAACGAATCGTCATCGCGCCCGCCCGCCGACGGCTTCTCGCCGCCCCAGGAGCCTCGGGACGGCTCGTCGGCCTCCGCCTTGGCGCCGGTCGCGACAACCGTGTCGTCCGTGGCGGCTCCGGGGAAGACCTCGGCCGTGTGGTCACCGTGCCGCGGCACGGACGCGCCGCTCTCGCCTCCGGTGAGTTGCCGGGCCACCGCGGCCAGCACCGACCCCAGCCCGCCCGCCGCCACCGCGATCAGCGCACCCCAGTAAGGCGCCGCCTGGTAACGATCGCCACCGTCGCCCGGCCCCGCGATGAGATAGGCCAGCGCCAGCATCGCCGGCCCCACCACCCCGGACACGGCGACCGGGATCAACGGCAGCCCGCGCCACCGGGCCAGCGCGCCGATGCCGGCGCCGACCGCCAGCGCCAGGGCCGGCATCAGGATCACGGCCAGCCGCTGCGCCAGACCGTCGCCGAGCCAGGCCGCGTCGAGCACGCCGAGGCGTACCTCGGGCAATGGGTCGTCGGGGCCCAGCGACGGCGCCACCGACAGCAGCGCGACCAGCCAGACCACGACCGTGATCGCGCCCAGGTTGAGGCCGGCCACGCGCTGTGACAGCACGGCGACGGCCGCGAACACGCCGACGAGCGCCCCCAACGCCGCCGACAGCCCCGCGATCGTCACCGCATCGCCGGACGCCGCCACGGCCCCCCGCGCCGGCAGCATCGCCAGCGGCGCCACGGCCAGGGCGCCGACGCCGCCGGCGACCGACACCGCGACGCGCGTGCCGACGGTCGCCGTCAGGCCGGCCCGGGCACCGAAGAAACTGCCGGCGACACCGCCAGCGACCGCGGCCAGCATCGCGAACCAGGCCACCCAGGCCAGGTGCGCGGTCCACTGGCCGGACAACTGCGAAAAGTCACGGGCGAACCGCACCACGCCCAGCCCGTAGGCGAAGCCGAGTTGGCCGGCACCAGCGAGCAGGCCGACGACAAGCGCCGCGAGCAGCACCCTGCCCCAGGTCCGATAGGCCATGCGGGCACGGTACGGCCCTCACAAGCGGACCGCCACCCGCCGATTGGAGACTGTGGATAACTACGCAGTGTCAGAGGTTCTGGAGTATCCGCAGCGCCCGCGAGACCCGGAACATCGTGTCGCTGTCGGCGACGTCGACCACTTCTTCGAACCACTTCTTCATCGGCGACGAGAGCCGGTCGGGCATGACCACATAGGAGCCCATGGGTACGGCCAGCGGCGAGTCCCGCAGCAGGTCGGAGTCGACCACCTCGGCCACGATCACGATGGGCACGTCGGTGCTGTTGTAGAGGTCGGAGCTGATCACCAGGCCGAGGCGTTCACGGGCGCCGTTGATGCGCCAGATCTCGCCCCTACGCGGCACGCCCGTCGCCTCCGAAGAGGGCCTCGTCGACCATCGCGATCTCCTCTTCGTCGGCCAGCGCGGCGGCCTCGTCGAAGCCGACGTCGGCGCCGGCCCCGGCCCGGCCGACCGCGGCGGCGTGCGCGGTGAACAGCTCACGCACCGCCTTCTCCCGCGCCGCCTGGTCCATCCACGCGGACAGGGACATCCCCTCGCGCGCGGCGAACCGGCGCGCCTCCTCGATCGTCTCGTCGGAGAACGACAGGGTCACCTTTGCGGTCATACCAAAGACCATACCAACCGCCATCAGAAAGGTACGCCCGCCAAACAGACCGGCGCCTCTTAGCACTTTCGAAACAAACGGGACGCGGCGCCGAAACGGCGCGCCTGCACGCTTCGGACGTGTCGGCCGAACTGACGGGTTTCACAGTCGGCGTCACCGCTGACCGCAACGGGGACACCCTGGCCACGCTGCTCGAGCGGCGCGGCGCCCGGGTGGTGCTGGCGCCCGCCCTGCGGATCGTCCCGCTCGCCGACGACACGGAGCTCCGGGCCGCGACCCGGGCCTGCCTCGACCGCCCGCCCGACATCGTCGTGGCCAACACCTCGATCGGCATGCGCGGCTGGCTGGAGGCCGCCGACGGTTGGGGCCTGGCCGAACCCCTGCGCGGCGTGCTCGCCCAGGCCTATCTCGTCACCCGGGACCCACGGGTACGCGGCGGCCCCGACCACGGCGTACCCGTGGAGGAGAGCTACGCCGAGGTGATCGACCACCTGCGCCACCGCGGCGTACGCGGTCAGGTGGTGGCCATGCAGTTGCCCGGTGAGCGCCAGCCGGAGTGGACCGCGGCGCTCGAGGCGGCCGGGGCCACGGTGATCGAGATACCGGTCTACCGCTGGGCGCCCCCGCTCGACCCCGCCCCGTTGGACCGGATGGTCGACCTGATCGCCGGCCGCCTGGTCGACGCGGTCACCTTCACCTCCGCCCCCGCGGTCCACGCGCTGCTCCGTGCGGCCGGACCGAGCGGCCCCGACGTGCTGGCCGCCTTCCGCGACGGCGTCCTCGCCGCCTGCGTCGGCCCGGTCACCGCGGCCCCGCTGCGTGCGCACGGCGTGCCGGTCGTCGCGCCCGGCCGCGCCCGGGTCGGCGCCCTGGTCCGCACGATCATCAAGGAGCTGCCACCCCGCGCGGTCAGCGTGCGGGTCGGCGGGCACGACCTCACCCTGCGGGGGCACGCCGCGGTGGTCGACGGCGCCCTGAAGCCGCTGGCGCCCGGGCCGATGGCGGTGCTCCGGGCGCTGGCCGCGGAGCCGGGCCGGGTGTTCTCCCGGGCTGCCCTGCTGCGTACGCTGCCGAGGGGCGCCGACGAGCACGCGGTCGAGATGGCGGTGGCCCGGCTGCGGGCCGGACTGGGCATCCCCAAAGTGGTGCAGACGGTGGTGAAACGCGGCTACCGGCTCGCGGTAGAATGACCGTGGCCCCGGCCACAAACCCCGTTTTGACCCTGCCTGCTCGCAGCAGGTATTGTTGTCTGCTGTTGTGCGCGACGTGACAATCTCTGGCGTGCGACCCCAGACCGACGACGAGACAAGGTAAACCTGTGCGTACGTACAGCCCGAAGCCGGGTGAGATCGAGCGTCAGTGGCACATCATCGACGCGTCTGACGTCGTGCTGGGCCGGTTGGCCACCCACGCGGCCACGCTGCTGCGCGGCAAGCACAAGCCGACCTTCGCCCCCCACGTCGACACGGGCGACTTCGTCGTGATCGTCAACGCTGGCAAGGTCGCGCTGACCGGCAACAAGCGGCAGACCAAGGTCGCCTACCGCCACTCCGGCTACCCGGGCGGTCTCAAGCAGGTCGGCTACGAGGAGCTGCTGTCCAAGCGCCCCGAGCACGCGATCGAGCTTGCCGTCAAGGGCATGCTTCCCCACAACAAGCTTGGCCGTCAGCTCATCAAGAAGCTGAAGGTCTACGCCGGCGCCGAGCACCCGCACGCCGCGCAGCAGCCGGTGCCGTTCGAGATCAAGCAGATCGCGCAGTGAGCGCGGACGAGGAAGTCACCAACATGACCGATGTCAGCGCTCCCACCCCGGCCGCCGTCGCCGAGGCCCCCACCGCGACCGCCACCGCTCCGGCGCCCGCTCCCGCGACCCGCGCCCCGCGCGGTGACCGCCCGATCCAGACCGTCGGCCGGCGCAAGGAAGCCATCGTCCGGGTCCGCATCGTGCCGGGCTCCGGCAAGATCACCTGCAACGGCCGTGAGCTCGAGGAGTACTTCCCGAGCAAGGTCCACCAGCAGCTGATCCGCGAGCCGCTGGTGACCGCCGAGAAGGCCGAGGCCTTCGACGTCATCGCCAACCTGCGCGGCGGCGGCATCACCGGCCAGGCCGGCGCGCTGCGCCTCGCGATCGCCCGCGCGCTGATCGCCAACGACAGCGACGACCGCCCGGCGCTCAAGAAGGCCGGCTTCCTCACCCGTGACGCCCGCGTCAAGGAGAGCAAGAAGTACGGTCTCAAGAAGGCCCGTAAGGCCCCGCAGTACTCCAAGCGTTGATTCACTGACCATACGGCCGGGATCAGCCATCGCCATGTGCGACGGCGGCCCGGCCGTTGGCATTCCCGGACACATCACAGCGGAGGTTTCCAGATGGGCCGTCTCTTCGGCACCGACGGGGTACGCGGGAAGGCGAACGCCGACCTCACCCCCGAGCTCGCGCTGGCCGTGGCGGTCGCGGCCGCCCGTACGCTCGCCGAAGTCGACCGGTCCCACCCTCCGCTGGCCGTCGTCGGCCGTGACCCCCGGGCGTCGGGCGAGATGCTCGAGGCGGCCACCGTCGCGGGCCTGACCAGCGCCGGCGCCAACGTGCTGCGGGTCGGCGTGCTGCCGACGCCGGCGGTGGCCTACCTGGTCGGCGAGACCAAGGCCGATTTCGGCGTCATGCTCTCGGCCTCGCACAACCCGATGCCCGACAACGGCATCAAGATCTTCGCCGCCGGCGGCCACAAGCTGCCCGACGACATCGAGCACCGCATCGAGGCCGCCATCGAGGCGGGCACCGCGGGCTGGAGCCGCCCGACCGGCGCCGCCGTCGGCCGGGTGCACGACCTGCTCGACGGGGCCGACCACTACGTGCAGCACCTGGTCGGCTCGGTCACCCAGCCGCTGGCCGGCCTCAAGGTCGTCGTCGACTGCGCCAACGGCGCGGCCGCCGACATCGCCCCGGTGGTCTACCGGGAGGCCGGCGCCGAGGTGATCGCCATCCACGCCGAGCCCGACGGCGTCAACATCAACGACGGCTGCGGCTCGACCCACCTCGACACGGTCCGCGAGGCCGTGCTGGCCAACGGCGCCGACCTCGGTATCGCGGTCGACGGCGACGCCGACCGCTGCCTCGCGGTCACGGCCACGGGCGACGAGGTCGACGGCGACCAGATCATGGCGATCCTCGCGCTGGCGATGCGCGAGGCCGGCACGCTGACCAGCGACACGTTCGTCACGACGGTGATGAGCAACCTCGGCCTCAAGATCGCCATGAAGAACGAGGGCATCGCGCTGGTCGAGACCAAGGTCGGCGACCGCTACGTGCTCGACGAGCTGCGCGCCTCGGGCCTGGCCCTGGGCGGGGAGCAGAGCGGGCACATCATCATGCCCGCGTACGCGACCACGGGCGACGGCGTGCTCGCCGGCCTGCACCTGATGGCCCGGATGGCCGCGACCGGCAAGCCGCTGGGCGAGCTCGCGTCGGTGGTCACCAAGCTGCCCCAGGTGCTGATCAACGTCCCGGTCGGCGACCGCAAGGAGGGCGCCGAGGCGCCGGCGGTACGCGACGCGGCCGCGGCGGCCGAGGCCGAGCTCGGCGACACCGGCCGGGTGCTGCTGCGCCCCTCGGGCACCGAGCCGCTCGTGCGGGTCATGGTCGAGGCCGCGACCGCCGAGACCGCCCAGGACGTCGCGGAACGGCTCGCCGCCGCCGTGCGTACCGCGTCGCCTAGTTCTTCCTGAGGCGAGCCACCGCCTCGTTGAGCACTGCCGGCCGCTTGCAGAAGGCGAACCGCACCAGGCGGCGGCCGGCGTCCTCGTGGTCGTAGAACACCTGCGTCGGCACCGCGACCACGCCCGACCGCTCGGGAAGCGAGCGGCAGAACTCGACCCCGTCGGTGCCGCCCAGCGGCGTGATGTCGGCGGTGACGAAGTAGGTGCCCTCGGGCACGAGCACGCCGAACCCGGCGTCGCGCAGACCCGACACCAGCAGGTCCCGCTGGGTCTGCAGCCCGGCGCGGAAACCGTCGAAGTAGGCGTCCGGCAGGCCCAGGGCGAGCGCCACCGCCGGCTGGAACGGCGAGCCGTTGACGAACGTCAGGAACTGCTTGACCCGCAGGGCCGCCGACACGAGCGCGCGCGGGCCGCTGGCCCAGCCGATCTTCCAGCCGGTGCAGGAGAACGTCTTGCCCGCCGACGAGATGCGCAGCGTGCGCTCGCGCATGCCGGGCAGCGTGGCCAGCGGCACGTGCGGGGTGGCGGCGTCGTCGAACACGAGGTGCTCGTAGACCTCGTCGGTCACCGCGTAGACGTCGTGCGCCTGGCACAGCTCCGCGACCAGGTCGAGCTCGGCCCGCGTGAAGACCTTGCCGGTCGGGTTGTGCGGGGAGTTCAGCAACACCAGCCGCGTACGCGGACCGAACGCGCCGCGCAGCTCGTCGGGGTCGACGGCGTAGCGGCCGTCGGCGCCCGGGCGCAGCGTCACAGGCCGGCGCACGGCCCCGGCCAACGCGATCGAGGCCGCGTAGGAGTCGTAGTAGGGCTCGAAGCAGACCACCTCGTCGCCGGGCTCGCAGAGCGCCAGGATCGTCGCGGCCACCGCTTCGGTCGCCCCCGCGGTGACCAGCACCTCGCCGTCGGGGTCGTAGTCGAGCCCCCAGAACCGCCGCTGGTGGGCGCTGATCGCGGCCCGCAGCTCGGGGATGCCCGGCCCGGGCGGGTACTGGTTGCGTCCATCGTGGATGGCCGCCGCGGCCGCGTCGAGCATCTCCTGTGGACCGTCGGTGTCCGGGAAGCCCTGGCCCAGGTTGACCGCGCCGGTGCGCACGGCGAGCGCCGACATCTCGGCGAAGATCGTGGTGCCGAACGGGCGCATCCGGGCGACCAACGGATCCGTCACTGTTCCTCCTCGTGGGCCGCGATCAGGCGTTCGATGCCGTCGAAAATCATCATGAAGCCGAACTGCACCTCCAGGTCGAACTCCTGCTCGGTGATTCCCGTGTCGGGACCGTCGAAGACGCCGTCGTCGACCAGTCGGGCCAGGTCAGGCAGGCGCTCCTTGTCGACCACCATGCGGACCATCTCGCCGTAGGTGGGCTGACCGGACCCGAGGTCGACGGCCTCCAGGTTGATCTCCTGGGTCATCCGAACCTGACCGCGGATGAACGTGAGCAGCAACATCACCACGCCGATCTGGACCTCGGCCGGAAGCT
This sequence comes from Asanoa sp. WMMD1127, assembly GCF_029626225.1. Classification (NCBI taxonomy): domain Bacteria; kingdom Bacillati; phylum Actinomycetota; class Actinomycetes; order Micromonosporales; family Micromonosporaceae; genus Asanoa; species Asanoa sp. WMMD1127. The sequence continues at coordinate 968,257 of NZ_JARUBP010000001.1, read as the reverse complement.
GCGTCCGGCGCAGGCAGGCCAGCGCGCGGTCGAGCCAGGTGAGCTGCCCGGGGCCGATCGGCGGCGTGGGACCGAGCGGCACGTGCAGCACCCAGTTGTGGCTGCGATAGAGCCCGACCAGGGCGTACGCCCAGCGCTCGAGGTTGGGTCGCCAGCCCAGCGACTCGTCGGGCTCGGGCGGCGCCGCCTTGAGCGCGCTGACGTCGGTCATCAGCTGCAGGAGCTCGTCCTTGCTGCGGACGTAGCGGTAGAGCGACATCGCCGACTTGCCCAGCTTCTCGGCCACCCTGTTCATCGACAGCGGGCCGAGCCCTTCGGTCGAGGCGATGTCGATGGCGGCGTCGACGATCTGCTCGACGCTCAGGTTGGGGCGCGGGCCGCGCTTGGCGGGCTCGCGGCGTCCCCACAGCACGTCGACGCCGGGTGGCAGTTCGGGCATTGCTTCATCCTAAAACTGCGTATAGCCTAAACCAATCAGCGTAGGGCATAAACAGTTTGAGTAGGGGGAGGCGTGGACGCGATCAGGGTCCATGGAATCGAGAAGTCGTACGGGAGTCAGCGGGTGCTCTCCGGCATCGACCTCACCGTGCCGGCGGGCTCGGTGTTCGGGCTGCTCGGCCCCAACGGGGCGGGTAAGACGACGTTGGTGAAGATCCTTGCGACGCTGGTTCCGCCAGATGCCGGCACCGCGTCGGTGGCGGGGCACGACGTCGTGTCGTCGGCGTTCGAGGTGTGCCAGAAGATCAGTCTGACGGGCCAGTACGCGGCCGTCGACGAGCTGCAGACCGGCCGGGAGAACCTGGCGATGGTGGGGCGCCTGCGGCGGCTCGGCCGGTCGGCGTCCCGGCGGCGGGCGGTCGAGCTGCTGGAGCGGTTCGACCTGGCCGACGCCGGCGGGAAGCTGGTCAAGACCTATTCGGGGGGCATGCGGCGCCGGCTCGACCTGGCGATGAGCCTGGTCACCTCGCCGCCGGTGATCTTCCTCGACGAGCCGACCACGGGCCTCGACCCGCGCAGCCGGCAGCAGATGTGGTCGTTCGTGCGGGAGCTGGCCGACGGGGGGTCGACCATCTTCCTGACGACGCAATACCTCGAGGAGGCCGACCAGCTCGCCGACCGGATCATGCTCATCGACCACGGCGTCGCGGTGGCGGAAGGGACCGCCGCGGCGCTCAAGGTCCAGATCGGCGGAGAGCGGGTGGAGCTGGAGTTCGCCTCGGCCGCCGACTGCGCCCAAGCGCTGGCCGATCTCGGTGAGGCGGTGGCGGCGTCGAGCGCGCAATCGGTGACAGTCGCGACCACCGGCACCGCCATGGAGGTGCGGGACCTGCTCGACCGCATGGCCAAGCTCGGCGTCACCGTCGACAAGGTCGCCATCCACCGGCCCACGCTCGACGACGTCTTCTTCGCCCTGACCGGAGGTAACCCGCGATGACCAGCGCCTACTGGGCGGTCGACAACTCGCTCGCGATGATCGGCCGCAGCCTGCGCATCTCGGCCCGCAACGTCGAGGCGCTGCTGATGGCGGTCATGCTGCCGATCATGCTGATGCTGATCTTCGTCTACATCTTCGGCGGCGCGATCAACTCCGGCACCGCGTACGTCAACTACGTGGTGCCCGGGATCATCATCCTGTGCGCCGGGTTCGGGGCGTCGACGACCGCGGTCAGCGTCACCCACGACATGGTCGGCGGCATCATCGACCGGATCCGCTCGATGCCGGTGGTCAGCTCGGCCGTGCTGACCGGGCACGTGGTCGCCAGCGTCGTCCGCAACCTGGTGGCGATGGCCATCGTGATCGGCGTCGGCCTGCTGATCGGCTGGCGCCCGGCGGCGGGGGTCGGCGGCTGGCTGGCCGCGACCGGGTTCCTGGCGCTGTTCATGCTGTCGATCTCGTGGCTCGCGGCCTGCCTCGGTCTGCTGGTGCGCAGCGTGGACGCCGCCGGGGGAGCGACGTTCGCGATCACCTTCCTGCCGTACGTCAGCAGCGCCTTCGTGCCCGTCGACACCCTGCCGACGTGGCTGCGCGGCGTCGCCGAGCACCAACCGATCACGCCGATCGTGGAGACGACCCGCGGCCTGCTGATGGGCACGCCGATCGGGTCGTCGTGGTGGATCGCGCTGCTCTGGTTCGGCGGCATCACCGTGGTCGCGTTCACCTGGGCCGCGGTGCTGTTCCGCCGGCGTACGTCCTAGTTGAAGATCGTCCCGATGCAGAAGGCGCCGATGATGCTGCCGTCCTCGGCCGCGGCCTCCCGGCCGTCGACCGTGATGCGGCAGCCGAGGTCCTCGTTGTCACCGTTGGAGCGGGTCGCGCTGACGGTCAGCAGCAGCGAGCCCTCGGTGCTGGTGAACTGGCGCTTCCACGGCAGCTTCTCGTTCTTGAGCTCGCGTGTCTGCCCGGCGAGATCGTCGACGTACGTGATGTCCGCCCGGCCGCTGCCGGTCACCTCGTAGACGACGGTCTTGCCGGCGACGCCCGGCAGGCCCGGAAGCTGGGTCGGAATGCCCGGGTCGTCCGGCTCGTCGGTCGGCGGCACGGGGTCGGTGTCGGGGCCTTGCGGGTCCGGGTCCGGAAGGTTCGGGTTGGTCGGCTGGGTGACCACCGGGTCGTCGTCGTTGGCGCGGTTGGCCACCAGCAGGACGCCCGCGGTGGCGACGCCGCCGCAGAAGAGCAGGGCGAGCACGACGACGAGGGCGATGATCGGGCCGTTGCCGCGCTTGCGCTTGACGGGCTGGTCATAGGCGGGCGCCGCGTTGTACGGGTTGTACGGCGCGGCCGGCCCGCTCGGCGCGTAGGGGTTGGCCTGGGGCGGCGGCGGGGCGTAGGGGTTGGCCTGGGGCGCGTAGGCGGCGGCCGGGTCCGGGGGAGCGAACGGGGCGTCCGGCGGGGTGCCGGGCGGCCGGGCGTAGGGGCTGCTCTGGGCCGCCTCGTGCGGGGGGAGCGGCGAGGTCTTCGGGTAGGTCGGTCCGCCCGGGGGCGTGTCGGTGGAATAGCCGGGCGGGGCGCTGGTCGGGTAGCCGGCCGGCGCGCTCGGATAGACCGGCGCGGAGCCGGGGGTGAAGATCGGCGTGCTGCCGCGCTGCTGCGGCTGTTGCGGCATCGGTGCCGTGGGCGGCGGTAGTGGAGTGGTCGGTTGGCCGCCGAACGTCGGGGGTCGCGGTGGTTCCGGCGGCGGCGCGTCGGCCGCCGTGGCCGGCGGCACGCTGAAGGAGCCTGCGGGCGTCGCGGTCTCGGGCCGGGTATCGGTGCCCGGTATGGGCGTGGCCAGCGTCGGCGGCTCGTCGTCCGGCGCGGTGGCGGCGCTTTGGGCCCAGACCGGCGGCGCGGGGTGGGCCGGTCCGCCACTCACCGGCTGCGCCGGCGGTGCCGACGTGATCGGCGGCGCGGGGTGGGCCGGTCCGCCACTCACCGGCTGCGCCGGCGGTGCCGAGGTCATCGGCGGCGCGGCCTGCGCCGGCGACTCCACGCCCGTGGACCCGGTCGATCCGACCGGCGGCGTGGCCTCCGCAGCGGCCGCAGGCGCCGGCGGCGCCGAGGTGACGGCGGGCGCCGGATGTCCAGGCGCCTCGGCGCCGGCAGATGCGACCGGCGGCGCCGAGCTCGGCGGCGAGGCGACCGGGGGTGTCGGCCACTGCGCGCTATCCGTTGGCCTGGCTCGCTCTTCATCCGCCGGCGATGCCGAGCTCACCGCGGGTGGGTCTGCGTCGGCTGCCGGTGGCTCCGCCTCTTGCGCAGGCGGTGCTGACGCGACCGTGGGCGGCTCCGGGCTGGCCGGGGGCTCCGGGGCGGGCGCGTGCGCCGGCGGTGCCGAGCTGTCGGCCGCCGCGGGCGGCGGGGCAAGGGGCGCCGTGGGCGCCGCGTCGCCGGACGGGTCGGGCGGTGCCGGCGTCGTGGCGGGGAAGGGAGGTGGAGGCGGATAGGCCTGTGTCCGGTCCGACGCTTCCTCGCCTGCCGACTCGTCGGGCTCGGGAGGGTTGGGACGGCTCATCTGCGCTCCAAGCGGGGGCGGCTGCGGGCGGCGGCCCGCGGCGTGGAACGCCGTTGAGCGTTCCGGAAACCTATGCCGCGGGCAAGCGGATAGCCGTCATGTTGCGGTTCGGCCCGACCTCGGCGATACGGCGCCGACAGTACCGGTTGCTGTCCACAACGGTCGGTCTCGCCCGACCCTCGGGAGCGCTCGGTAGGCGCGTAGCGTACACGCTGTATCGCTCATGTCAGATGATTGATAGCCACACTTTCGAGCACGCGCCGTGAGCGATTTTCGGTTAGAGTCTGGCTCATGTGTGGAATCGTGGGTTACGTGGGCGCCCGGCCGGCGCTCGGCATCGTGCTGGACGGGCTGCGGCGGCTCGAATACCGCGGCTACGACTCGGCCGGCGTCGCCGTGGTCGGGGCTGACTGCCTGCTGACCGAGAAGCGCGCGGGCAAGATCGCGAATCTCGAGAAGGCCCTCGCCGAGCGTCCGATCGACACCGCCGACACCCACATCGGCACGGGCACGACCGCCATCGGCCACACGCGCTGGGCCACCCACGGCGGCCCGACCGACCGCAACGCCCACCCACACCTGTCGCGCAACGGCCGGGTCGCGGTCATCCATAACGGCATCATCGAGAATTTCGCGGTCCTGCGGGCCGAGTTGGAAGCGACGGGCATCGAGTTCGCCAGCGACACCGACACGGAGTGCGCGGCGCACCTGATGGAGATCGCGCTGGCCGCCGTACACCTCGAGAATCCCGACCTCGACGGTCCGCAGGCGCTCGCGGAGGCGATGCGCCGCGTGTGCCGGCGGCTCGAAGGCGCCTTCACGCTGCTCGCGACCGACGCCGGCACGCCCGGCGCGGTGGCCGCGGCCCGCCGCAACTCGCCGCTCGTGGTCGGCCGGGGCGGGGGCGAGAACTTCCTGGCCAGCGACGTCGCCGCGTTCATCGAGCACACCCGCGAGGCGATCGAGCTCGGCCAGGACCAGGTCGTGCTGATCACCCCCGAGGGCGTCGAGATCACCGACTTCGACGGCGCGCAGGCCAGCGGCCGCGACTTCCACATCGACTGGGACGCGTCGGCGGCCGAAAAGGGCGGCTACGACTACTTCATGCTCAAGGAGATCGCCGAGCAGCCGCAGGCGATCGCCGACACCCTGCTCGGCCGGCTGACGGAGCACGGCGAGATCCAGCTCGACGAGGTTCGCCTCACCGACCAGGACCTGCGCGACGTCGACAAGATCTTCATCGTCGCCTGCGGCACGTCGTACCATGCCGGGCTCGTCGCCAAGTACGCCATCGAGCACTGGACCCGCATCCCGTGCGAGGTCGAGCTGGCCAGCGAGTTCCGCTACCGCGACCCGGTGCTCGACCGCTCGACGCTCGTCGTCGCGATCTCCCAGTCGGGCGAGACGATGGACACCCTGATGGCGCTGCGCCACGCCAAGGACCAGAAGGCCCGCGTGCTCGCCATCTGCAACACCAACGGCTCCACCATCCCGCGCGAGTCCGACGCGGTGCTCTACACCCACGGCGGCCCGGAGATCGCGGTGGCGTCGACCAAGGCGTTCCTCACCCAGGTCGTCGCCTGCTACCTGATCGGCCTGCACCTGGCGCAGGTCCGTGGCATCAAATATGCCGACGAGGTGGGCGCCGTCGTCGCCCAGCTGCAGGAGATGCCCGACAAGCTGCGCACGGTGCTCGACCGCATGGACCCGGTCCGCGACCTGGCCCGCGACCTCGCCGGCACGGGCACGGTCCTGTTCATCGGCCGCCACGTCGGCTACCCGGTCGCTCTCGAGGGCGCGCTCAAGCTCAAGGAACTGGCCTACATGCACGCCGAAGGCTTCGCGGCGGGCGAGCTCAAGCACGGCCCGATCTCCCTGATCGACCACGGCACCCCGGTCGTCTGCGTAGTCCCGTCACCGGCGGGCCGCGGCATGCTCCACGACAAGATCGTGTCCAACATCCAAGAGGTACGCGCCCGCGGCGCCCGCACGATCGTCATAGCCGAGGACGGCGACGAGGCGGTCCTGCCCTACGCCGACCACCTCATCTCCGTGCCCCGCACCCCGACCCTGCTGGCGCCCTTGGTGACGACGGTCCCGCTGCAGGTGCTGGCCTGCGAGATCGCCTCGGCCCGCGGCCACGACGTCGACCAGCCCCGCAACCTCGCCAAGTCGGTCACGGTCGAATAAGGACGAACGACCCGCCCGCGCAACGCCCGCCGATGCACGGCGACTCCCGCCCGGCTGTCGCGTCAAGCGATCCGCTTCCGGACGGTCGGAGCTGGATCGTCCTCCTCAGGTCCGCCGAGGGGAGTTGGGCAGACCGCGGGTGAGAGGCTGACACCGATGAGGGACCTCGGCCGTGGCACAGGCGCTGCCGGTCAGGTGACGCCGCGACGTCACGCCCGAAGCGGCGGATCTCAGCCGATCAGGATGGCCGCGAGCCGGCGGTATTCCGGCAGCGCCGGATTGGCGTCCGGCTCCGCCCGGATGACCTGGACGGCGACGTGGTCCGCGCCCGCGGCCAGATATTCGTCGACCCGTGCCCGGATGCGCCCCTCGTCACCCCACAGGTAAAGGCTGTCGACCACCCGGTCGCTGCCGCCGGAGGCGAAATCGCCATCGTCGAAGCCGTAGCGGCGCAGGTTGTTCGTGTAGTTCGGCAGCTCCAGATAGCGCACCAGATGCGCCCGGGCCGCGCGGCGTGCCCGCTCCGCGTCGACCTCGAGCACCACGTTGACCTCAGGCGCGAGAAGTGGTCCAGGACCGAGCGTCTCGCGCGCCGCCGCGGTGTGTTCCACCGGGGCGAGATAGGGGTGCGCGCCGGCCGCGCGCGCGGCGGCAAGTCGCAGCATGCGCGGGCCGAGAGCCGCCAGCACCCGCCGCTCCGCCGGCACGGGCCGCGCCGCCGCGTCCAAGGCGTCGAGATAGTCGACCATCTTCTCGTAGGGCTTTCGGTAGCCCGCCACGGCCGGCGCGTGACTGACGCCCAACCCGAGCAGGAAGCGGTCCCCAGGCATGGCCGCCGCGACCGCGTCGGCGTCGTGCTGCCAGACGCTCAGGATGCCGGTAGCCACCACGATCCGCGACGTCGCCGCGAGCAACGGCAGCGCGGCCGACACACCGGGCGACCCGCCGATCCAGATCGCTCCGTAGCCCAACGCCTCGAGCTCCGCCGCCGCGTCCCGCAGCACGCCCCCACCCGCAGCCCCGCCCGCGGACCCGCCCACGGACCCGCCTGCGGCCCTGACCGCGGACCCGCCTGCGGCCCTGACCGCGGACCCGCCCGCGGACCCGCCTGCGGCCCTGACCGCCGCCCCGCCTGCGGACCCGCCTGCGGCCCTGGCCGCCGCCCCGCCTGCGGACCCGCCTGCGGCCCTGGCCGCGGACCCGCCCGCGGACTCGGCCTCCCGGAACTCGCGGCTCCACACACCGATCCGACCGACCGCCGCCCGCGTCTCCATCTGCTCGACGCTACTCGTCGAAGGGCATCGCCTCACTCCACCAGCGACTGGTGTTCCGGGCCCAGGGCGATCCGGGCGATGTCGGTCAGGGCGTCGTTGTCCGTGCGCCAGTAGCCGCTGTGACCGTGCGGGTCCCCGGTGAAGACCTGGGCGCCGAACGACGGACTCGTCGGATTGCGCCCGAACCACAGGTCTTCGTTGGGATGCGGCCGCCGCTCCATCCAGAACGGACCCGCCACCGCCTCGCCCAGCCGCGCGAACGGCTCCTTCCACCCCGGCGCGAGATAGCCGATCGGGTCGTCGCTCGCCGTGCTCGCCCACACCCGATCCGGGGGCACGCCCAGGTCGGCCGCCCGGTCCGCCCCGACGCCAGGTGACCCGACGAAGATCAGGTCATCGGCGGCCAGGCCCTGGGTCCGGACCGTCGTCCCGACGGTCAGCGAGCCATAGCTGTGGCCGAGCACAGCATGTTGCGCTGGCGGGCCCTCATGGGTGGCGCGCAGCCCCTCCGCGAACCGGTGCAGCCCCGGCGCCGCCTCCCGCGCCTTGCCGGCCGTCATCGCCTCGTCGAGAAAGGACGGCGCGTCGTAGTCGAGCCACAGCACCGTCGACGTGCGCTGGGTCGGGTCGACCGCCGCGGCTCGGGCGGCCAGCGCCTCGACGCGGCCCAGGTCGTCGCGGACCCCGGTCAGGTCGGCCGTCATCCCGGGCACGTAGGTGAGCACGTTGTCAGCCTCGTCGGGGTCGCCGACGGCGAGCACGAGCCGGCCGTAGCCGCCCGTCGACAGGCCGACCAGATAGGCCCGCTCGCCGTGCTCCGACGCCAGTCGCGCGTCGACCGCGTCGATGCCGGACATCAGCCCGACCAGGCGGTGGCTGGCGGCGACCGCACCGTGCCGGGGCATCGCCGTGCGGACCGCCTCGGCCCGCTGTTGCATCAGGTCGGCCCGCTGCGCCGCCAGCAGGGACCGGTTGGCCTGGTCGCGCGCGGCCACCGGGACGCCGTCGAGGCGGCCGAAGACGGTCGGCTGGTGCACCAGCAGCCAGCGTCGCTCGGCGTCGGTCAGCCGGGACCACCACAGCCGCACCGCCCCGGGTGGCGCGCCGAGCGGCGGCACGACCCGCGGGGGCACCACCGGCCACCCGGCGGCGGCCGCCGCGCCGAGCCGGGCCAGGTCGGCGGCCGCGGCCTCGTCGGCCGCGGACGCCGCCGCCAGCGCCGCGGCGATCCCGGCCCCGACCCGGTCGGCCGCGCGCAGGGCGGCGACCCGGTCGATCCCCGTGACCGTGACGTCGGGCGCCGTGCGGCCAGACCGGTCGATCTCGACATGCGCCGGCGCCGCCGCGGCCACCGCCGCCGCGAGCATCCCGCGCGCCCGGACCAGCGCGGACGCGAACCCGGACAGCACCTGATCGGTCTCGACGAACGCCAGCCGCGCCGCGTCGAGCGGCTCGCGCAGCCCACGCACGTGCCCGCCGGCCGCCGAGCCGGCCGCACCCCGCCACCCGTCGGCGACCCGCCCGGCCACCGCCCCGAGCTCGGCCGCCCGCCGCCCGACCGACACCGCGAGCCGCGCCCACGAAGCCCCGGCCGACCGCCACACCGCCGGATCGACCTGCCACAACTGTGCGTAGGAAACCATCACCCCACCCGCCGGAGTCGATGAGCAGCCCGCGAGTCGGCGTCTTCGTAGGACAGCGCCGCCTCCCGCAACAGCCCACCGGAGCGCGCCACCCGCGCCGCCGCGGAACCCAACGCTCCCGACACCGCATCAGACAGCACAACAAGAGCCCGCCCGGCGACAAAGGACGGATCAGCCGCCGCACACACCTGCGCCGAGACCGACGCCAACGCTGAGGCCACCAGCTCCAGCTCGCCCGCCCGCGCACGCAACAGACCGGGCTCCACCCGCAGGTCACCGTCCACCACGACCACCCTCCCGACCGACGAAGCGAAGAGAAACCCAAGCTAGGCCGGCCACAACCTCGACAGGCGCGCCTGTGGACAAGGAGCGAGACCAACACCCGGCAACCGTCCACAGGGCTTGCCCACCGCGTACACCCGCTGCTAATAGGCTGTGGTGATGATCGTCGCTGTCGGGATCGACGTGGTCCTCGTCGAACGGTTCACCGGGGCACTGGCCCGCACACCGCTGCTCGGCGACCGCCTCTTCACGGAGGGGGAGCGGTTCACCGGTTCCGGCAACCCGCGCTCACCGGAGTCCCTCGCCGCCCGCTTCGCCGCCAAGGAGGCCGTGGCCAAGGCCCTGGGCGCCCCCGCCGGCCTGCGCTGGCACGACTGCGAGATCGTCACCGACCCCGACGGCCGACCCTGGCTCACGGTCAGCGGCACCGTCGCCGCCGCGGCCGCCGAGCGGGGCGTCAACCGCTGGCACCTGTCCCTTTCCCACGACGGCGGCATCGCGTCCGCGATGGTGGTGGCCGAGCAATGAGAAGAGCCTGGCGGGTCGCCGACGTGCGGGCAGCCGAAGAAGCGCTGATGGCCCGCCTCCCGGAGGGCACCCTGATGCAACGCGCCGCCGCCGGCCTTGCCCGCCGCTGCGTTTTGATCCTCGAAGAGGTCTACGGCAAGCGCGTCACGCTCCTCGTCGGCGCCGGCAACAACGGCGGCGACGCCCTCTACGCCGGCGCGCTGCTGGCCCGCCGCGGCGCCGCCGTCACCGCCGTCCTCCTCGACCCGGCCCGCACCCACCGGGGCGGACTGAGCGCCCTCGAGAAGGCCGGCGGCCGGGCCACCGACACCCCACCGCAGGTCATCGACCTGATCGTCGACGGCATCGTCGGCATCGGCGCCAAGGGCGGCCTGCGCAGCGGCGCCGCCACCACGCTCCACCGGGCCATCGAGCGCCGCGGCACCAACCAAAAGCGCCCGATCGTCGTCGCCGTCGACGTCCCCAGCGGCGTCGACGTCGACACGGGCGACGTACCCGGGAAAGCGGTCCAGGCCGACGTCACCGTCACCTTCGGCTGCCTGAAGCCCGCCCACGTCGTCGGCCCGGCCGCCCCGCTCGCCGGCGAGATCGAGCTCGTCGACATCGGCCTCGCCGAAACCCTTCGCGCCGACCCGGCCGTCCTCGTCCCGAACCGCGCCGACATCGCCGACGCGCTGCCGACCCACAAGCCGACGGACGAGAAGTACAACCGGGGAGTCGTCGGCATCGCGACGGGTTCGAGCACCTACCCCGGCGCCGCCATCCTCTCCACCTGGGGCGCGCTGGCCGGCCCGACCGGCATGGTCCGCTACGCCGGCACCGCCAAGGAGTACGTCGTCCGCGCCCACCCCAGCGTCGTCGCCACCGAGCGGATCACCGACGCCGGCCGCGTGCAGGCCTGGGTCGTCGGCAGCGGCCTGGGCACGGACGAGAGCGCCGCCACCACCGTCCGCACGGTCCTCGCCACCAGCCTCCCCGTCGTCCTCGACGCCGACGCGCTCACGCTGCTGGTCGACGGCGGGATGGCCGACCTGATGCGCGGCCGCAGCGCCCCGATGGTGCTCACGCCGCACGACCGCGAGTTCGCCCGCCTGGCCGGCGAGGAGCCCGGCACGGACCGGGTCGCGGCCGCCCTGCGCCTGGCCGCGCACACCAACGCGGTGGTCCTCCTCAAGGGTGATCGCACGATCGTCGCCACCCCGAGCGGCCACGCGTACGCCAATCCGACCGGCACCGCGGCCCTCGCCACCGGCGGTACGGGCGACGTCCTCGCCGGCCTCCTCGGCTCCCTGCTGGCCGGCGGCCTGCGTCCGGAGGTGGCCGCCGTCACGGCCGCCTACCTGCACGGACTCGCGGGGCGGGAAGCGGCCCGGCACGGCCCGGTGACCGCGCCGGACGTCGCCGCCGCCCTGCGCGCCGTGGTCAACGACCTGCGCCCGGGTGACCCGGAAATCACCGCTACCGGCAGGTAGCCTGGCAGGCATGTGGCAAGCCGAAGTGCGCGTCGACCTCGACGCCATCCGCGCCAACGTGGCCCGGCTCAAGGCCGGCACCACCGCTGCGGTGATGGCGGTCGTCAAGGGCGACGGCTACGGCCACGGCATGGTCCCGGCCGCCCGGGCCGCGCTGGCCGGGGGCGCGACCTGGCTGGGCGTCTGCACCCTCGACGAGGCGCTCGGCCTGCGCCGGGCCGGCATCACCGCGCCGGTCCTGGCCTGGCTGCTGACCCCGGGCCTGCCGCTGCACGAGGGCGTCGCCAACGACATCGACCTGAGCGCCGCCAGCCTCGGCCAGCTCGACGAGATGATCAAGGCCGGCCAGGAGGCGAGGAAGCCCACCCGGGTGCACCTCAAGATCGACACGGGCCTGTCCCGGGGCGGCGCCACCGCCGACGACTGGCCGGCCCTGGTCGAGGCGGCCGCCAAGGCCCAGGCCGACGGCGCCATCGAGATCGTCGGCATCTGGAGCCACTTCGTCTACGCGGACGCGCCCGGCCACGAGACCATCGACCGCCAGCTCGACGCCTACCGCGACGCCCTCGCGGTGGCCGAGCGGCTCGGCGTCCGCCCGCCGCTGCGCCACATCGCCAACTCCGCGGCCACGCTGACCCGCCCGGACGCCCACTTCGACCTGGTCCGCCCCGGCATCGCGGTCTACGGCCTGTCGCCCATCCCCGGCGAGCAGTTCGGCCTGCGCCCCGCGATGACCGCCCGGGCCCGCCTCATGCTCACCAAGCGGGTGCCGGCCGGCACCGGCGTCTCCTACGGCCACACCTACACGACCACCCGGGAGACTACGCTCGCGGTGGTCCCGCTCGGCTACGCCGACGGTGTGCCCCGGCACGCGTCCAACGTCGGCCCTGTGTCGGTCGACGGCGTCCGGCACACGATCGCGGGCCGGGTCTGCATGGACCAGATCGTCCTCGACGTCGGCGACCAGCCGGTCGCGCCCGGCGACGTGGCGACCCTGTTCGGCCCCGGCGACGACGGTGCGCCCACCGCCGACGACTGGGCCGCGGCCATCGACACCATCAACTACGAGATCGTCACCCGATTCGGGAGCACCAGAGTCCCGCGGGTTTACGACGGCGAGGAAGGTGAATGAGCACCCGACGCCGCGCGGGCATCATCGGCGCGGTGGTCGGTCTGGCCGCGGCCGGGATCGCCACCGGAGTAGCCGTCGAGCGCGCGGTCGTCCGCCGCTCGAAGCGGGGCGTGGCTGACCCCTACGTGGACGAGCCGTTCGACCGCCTGCCCTATGACGAGGTCCTCACCGTCAGCACCGCCGACGGCACGGACATCCACGTCGAGGTGGTCGAGCCGACGGTGACCGAGCCGGCCCCGGCGACCATCGTGTTCGTCCACGGCTTCTGCCTCGACATGGGCACCTTCCACTTCCAGCGCACGGCTCTCGCCGCCAAGGGCGAGCACCGGATGGTCTTCTACGACCAGCCCGGCCACGGCCGCTCCGGCAAGCTGGAAACCGGCGAATACGAGCTGCCGGCCCTCGGCGAGACGCTGCGCGCGGTGATCGACGAGACGGTCCCGGACGGCCCGCTGATCCTGGTCGGGCACTCGATGGGCGGCATGACCATCATGGCGTTCGCCGAGCTCTACCCGGAGTTCTTCGACGACCGGGTGCGGGGCTGCGTGCTGATCGCCACCTCGGGCGGCCTGATCGACGAGACCCGCCTGGGCCTGCCCGCGCTGATCGGCCGCGTCGGCGGCCCACTGCTGCCGCTGGTCAACAGCGCCACCCGGCTGACCGGCCCGACCATCGACCGCGCCCGCATCGCCGCGACCGACCTGGCCTGGCTGCTCACCCGACGGTACGGCTTCGGCGACTCCCGCCCCAGCCCGTCGCTGGTGTCCTATGTGGAGAAGATGAACTCGCGCACGTCGGTCGACACGGTCGCCCGCTACCTGCGCACGCTCTACACCCACGCCCGCTACCCGGCACTGGCGGCGCTCGAGCGCACCCCGACCGTGATAATCGTCGGTGACAAAGACATGATCACTCCGGTCGCGCACTCCGAGGAGATCCTGCGCCACCTGCCCGACGCGGAGTTCGTGAAGGTCAACAACAGCGGGCACGTCGTCATGCTGGAAAACGCCGACGAGGTGAACGCGGTGGTCCTCGCATTCCTGGAGAAGATCTCGGCATGATCCAACTGGACACTGTGGACGACACCCGGGCGTTCGGCGCGCGGCTGGCGGCGGTGCTGCGCCCCGGCGACCTGGTCGTGCTGACCGGCCCCCTCGGCGCCGGCAAGACCGCGCTCGTCCAGGGCATCGGCGCCGGCCTGCACGTGCAGGGCGACGTCACCTCGCCGACCTTCGTGATCGCCCGGGTGCACCGCCCCGACCGGGCCAACGGCGGCGCGACCCCGCTCGTGCACGCCGACGCGTACCGGATCGGCGCCGCCGCCGACCCGCTGGCCGAGATCGACGGGCTCGACCTGGACGCCTCGATGGACGACGCGGTCACCGTGGTCGAGTGGGGTGAGGGCATCGTCGAGCAACTGCGCGACGAGCATCTGCGCGTACGCATCGACCGGCGCGACGACGACACCCGGGTGATCGAGCTCGAACCGGCCGGCGGCGACTGGGCCGACCGCGTGGCGACGCTCACCGAGGACGCCCGGTGAACCTGCTCGACCTGCTGCCACCCGAATGGGCGAGCGCCCTGGGGCCGCACCTCGACCCGGCCGCCACCGCGGACCTGGGCGCCTTCGTGGCCGCCGAGTACGCGGCGACCGCCGTCTACCCGCCGCTGACCGACCTGTTCACCGCCTACCGGCTGTGCGGGCCGGCCGACGCCCGCGTGGTCATCCTCGGCCAGGATCCCTACCACCGCGCTGGTCAGGCCCACGGGCTCAGCTTCAGCGTCCAGGCCGGCGTACGCGTCCCGCCCTCGCTCCGCAACGTCTACAAGGAGCTGGCCGCGGACCTCGGCGTCCCCGCGCCCGACGGCGGCGACCTGCGCGGCTGGGCGACGCAGGGGGTGCTGCTGCTCAACGCGGTGCTCACGGTGCGCGAGGGAGCGGCGGGGTCGCACGCCAACAAGGGCTGGGAGGCGTTCACCGACGCCACCATCCGGGCCCTGCAGGACCAGCCCGACCGGGTGGTCTTCCTGCTCTGGGGCGGCTACGCCCGCAAGAAGGCGGCGCTGGTCACCAACCCGGCGCACGTCGTGCTGGAGGCCGGCCACCCGAGCCCGCTCAACCCGCGCGGGTTCCTCGGCAGCCGCCCGTTCAGCGCCGCCAACAAGGCCCTCGCCGACGCGGGCCTGACTCCCATCGACTGGAGCCGCTCGGCCTGAGCGGCAGTCACGGCAGCCCGCCGGATAAGGTGCATATCGTGCTCGTTCTCGTCCTCGACACGTCGACGCCCGCGGTGACCGCGGCGGTGGTCGACGTCACCCCGACCGGCCACACGGTGACAGCGGAGCTGCGCACGGTCGACGGGCGCGCGCACGGCGAGCTGATGGCGCCCGAGGTCGACGAGGCCCTGCGCCGCTCCGGCGCCACCGTCCGCGACCTGCGGGCGATCGTCGCGGGCACCGGCCCCGGGCCGTTCACCGGGCTGCGGGTGGGCCTGGTCACCGCGGCCAGCATGGGCCAGGCGCTGGGCATTCCGACCTACGGCGTGTGCTCCCTCGACGCGATCGGCGGTATGCCGGGCCAGGTCACGCTGGTGGCGACCGACGCCCGCCGGCGCGAGGTCTACTGGGCGCTCTACGACCAGGCCGGCGCGCGCGTCGACGGCCCGCACGTCGACCTGCCCGACGTGGCCGCCGAACGGTCCGCCACGGTCGCGGTCGGCGACGGCGCCCTGAAATACGCCGACCGGCTCGGCGTCAAGGTCCTCGACGAGCCGCGCTATCCCACCATCGACGGCTTCGTCGCGCACGCCGCCGACCGGATCCGCGCCGGCGCGCCAAGCGAGCCGCTCACCCCGCTCTATCTCCGCCGCCCGGACGCCGTCGCGGCGGGAGGGCACAAGCCGGTGCTGCGGTGACGGCCAAGCTCACCCGGCTGCGCTGGTGGCACATCGCGCAGCTGCTGCCGATCGAGCAGGACCTGTTCGGCGACGAGAAGTGGTCGGCCGGCATGTTCTGGAACGAGCTGTCCAGCGGCCACTTCTACCTGGTCGCCCTCGACGAGCAGGAGCGGATCCTCGGGTACGGCGGTCTGGCGGTCAACGGCGACGAGGCGTGGATCCAGAACATCGCGGTCCGCCGGGACGCACAGCGACGGGGCATCGGCCGGGTCATGGTCGAGGCGCTGCTCGGCGAGGCCGAGCGGCAACGCGCCCACGCCGTGCTGCTGGAGGTCGCGGTCGACAACGCCCCGGCCCAGAAGCTCTACGCCACCTACGGTTTCGAGCCGATCGGCGTACGCCGTGGGTACTACCAACCGAGCAACACCGATGCGCTGGTGATGAGACGTGACTGACGAACCCCTGGTCCTCGGCATCGAGACCTCCTGCGACGAGACGGGCGTGGGCATCGTGCGCGGCACGACGCTGCTGGCCGACGCGTTGGCGTCCAGTGTGGACCTGCACGCCCGGTTCGGCGGCGTCGTGCCAGAGGTGGCCAGCCGGGCGCACCTCGAGGCGATGGTGCCGACCATGCAGCGCGCGCTCGACGACGCCGGCGTGACCCTGGCCGACATCGACGCGATCGCCGTCACGGCGGGCCCCGGCCTGGCCGGCGCCCTGCTGGTCGGCGTCGCCGCCGCCAAGGGCTACGCGGTCGCGGCCGAGAAGCCCGTCTACGGCGTGAACCACCTCGCCGCCCACGTCGCCGTGGACACGCTCGAACACGGCCCCCTGCCGGAGCCGGCGATCGCGCTGCTGGTCTCCGGCGGCCACTCCTCGCTGCTGCTCGTCGACGACCTGGCCGGCGGCGTGACCCCGCTCGGCTCGACCATCGACGACGCGGCCGGCGAGGCGTTCGACAAGGTGGCCCGGCTGCTGGGCATGCCGTTCCCCGGCGGGCCGCCGATCGACCGCGCGGCCCGCGAGGGCCAGGCCACGATCGCCTTCCCGCGCGGCCTGACCGCGGCCAAGGACCAGGCCGCGCACCGCTTCGACTTCTCGTTCTCCGGGCTGAAGACCGCGGTGGCCCGCTGGGTCGAGGCGCGCGAGCGGGCCGGCGAGCCGGTGCCCGTCAACGACGTGGCAGCGTCCTTCCAGGATGCGGTCTGCGACGTGCTGACCGCCAAGGCCATCGACGCCTGCCGGCAGCACGGCGTGGACACGCTGGTGATCGGCGGCGGCGTCGCGGCCAACTCCCGGCTGCGGGCGATGGCCGAGGAGCGGGCGGCCAAGGTGGGCATCACCGTGCGGGTGCCGCGGCCCAAGCTGTGCACCGACAACGGCGCGATGGTGGCCGCGCTCGGCTCGCACCTCGTCGCGGCCGGCGTACGGCCCAGCCGGTTGGATCTTCCGGCCGACTCCGCGATGCCGTTGACGCTCGTGAGTGTGTAGTGTCCGGCCACGTGATCGTGCGCATGTGGGAGGCGCGGGCCGAGCCCGGGCGCCTGCCCGACCTGGTCGACTGGGTCTGCGACACGGCCCTCCCGCGGATCGAGGTCTACCCGCTGCACATCGCCAGCGAGGTGTTCTCGTCGTCCGACGACCGGTGCGTCGTGATTTCCAGATGGCGCAGCGATCCGCAGGCGCTGGGCGCCCCGCCGCCGCTGCTGGTGGCCAGGCCACCGCACGAGTGGGACTTCACCCAGGTCGACCGATAATCGGTGGCGCCGGTCAAAGTTGATCAATTAACTTCGGCCATGCTATGCGCCCCCTACCCGTCGCCGATCCCGGCGATCCCGATGTCCGGTCGGCCACCCGCTACCTGCTGTGGCTGGCGGCCCGCACCTGGCCGTCGTTGCTGGCCGCGATCGGCTTCGCGACCCTCTGGATGGTCAGCCAGGCGCTGATCCCGGCCACCGTCGGCCGGGCGATCGACGCGGGCCTCGCCGACCGCGACCCCGACGGCCTGCTCCGCTGGGGCGGGGTGCTGCTGGGGCTCGGCCTGGTCACCGGCGCGACCGGCGTCCTGCGCCACCGGATGGCCGGGTTCAACTGGCTCGCCGCCGCCTACCGCACCGTCCAGCTCACCGTGCGGCAGGCCAACCGGGTCGGCGCCACGCTGCCCAAACGGCTGGCCACCGGCGAGGTCGTCAGCATCGGCACGGCCGACATCAACCACATCGGCGGGGCACTCGACATCACCGCCCGCGGCACCGGATCGCTGGTCGCGGTCATCACCGTCGCGGTCATCCTGCTGCGCACCTCGGTGCCGCTCGGGCTGGTCGTCGTGATCGGCGTGCCGGTGATGATGCTGATCGCCGGCAGCCTGATCAAGCCGCTGCAGCGCCGCCAGCAGGTCTACCGCGAACAGGAGGGCAAGCTGACCACCCGGGCCGGCGACCTCGTCGCGGGCCTGCGGGTGCTGCGCGGCGTCGGCGGTGAGTCGACGTTCGCCGGCCGCTACCGCGCCGAGTCGCAGGGCCTGCGATCGGCCGGCGTACGCGTCGCCCGGATCGAGTCCCTCCTCGCCGCCTCCGAGATCCTGCTGCCGGGCATGTTCCTGGTGTTGGTCACCTGGCTCGGCGCCCGCTTCGCCCTGCGCGGCGAGATCAGCGCCGGCGAGCTCGTCGCCCTCTACGGCTACGTCGCCTTCCTGGTCAGCCCGCTGCGCCAGCTGACCGAGGCGATCGACCGGCTGACCAAGGGGCACGTCGCCGCCCGCCGGGTGGTGCGGATGTTCACCATCGAGCCCGAGTTCACTTCGCCGGCGGCGCCGGTCTCGGCCCCGCCCGGGCCGCTCGTCGACGCCGAGTCGGGGCTGACCGTCCAGCCAGGACGGTTCACCGCGATCGCGGCCGGCGACCCGGTGGCGGCGGCCACGATCGCCGACCGGCTCGGCCGGTTCGCCGACGGTGCCGTCACGCTGTCCGGCGTACCGCTGGCCGATCTCGACCTGGCCGACGTGCGAGCCCGGGTGCTGGTGGCCGACAACGACGCGCGGCTGTTCTCCGGTCCGCTGCGCGGCGAGCTCGACCCGCGGGCCAAGGGCGACGCGGCGGTCGCGTCGGCCCTCGACGCCGCGAGCGCCCGCGACGTGCTCGACGCCCTGCCCGACGGGCTCGACACCCTGGTCGCCGAGCGAGGCCGCGAGTTCTCCGGCGGCCAGCAGCAGCGCCTGCGGCTGGCCCGCGCGCTGGTCGCCGACCCCGAGACGCTGGTGCTGGTCGAGCCGACCAGCGCGGTCGACGCGCACACCGAGGCGCGGATCGCCGCCCGCCTCGGCGCCGCCCGCGCCGGGCGCACCACGGTCGTCTGCACCACCAGCCCGCTCGTGCTCGACCGGGCCGACGAGGTCGCCTTCGTCGCGGGCGGCCGGGTGGTCGCCACCGGCACCCACCGCGAGCTCCTGCGCCAACGCCCCGACTACGCCGCCACCGTGACCAGGGAGGAGGACGGATGACAAGACAGCTCCCTGTCGCAGAAGCGTGGGAGGTGCGGCGCTATGCGCGCCGACTGGTCCGCCGCCATCCCCGTCAGCTCGCGCTCGCGATTGGGCTGCACGGGCTGGCCGCGGTCGCGGGCCTCGTCGCCCCGCGGCTGCTGGGCAACCTGGTTGAGGGACTGTCCACCGGCACCACCACCCGAGCCGTCGACGAGGTGGCGATCGCCATCGCCGCGTTCGTGGTGACGCAGGCGGTGCTGACCCGGTTCGCCGCCTTCTGCTCGGCCCGGCTGGGCGAGCGGGTGCTGGCCGAGCTGCGGGAGGAGTTCGTCGACCGGGTCCTCGCCATCCCACTGTCCACCGTGGAGCGGGCCGGCACCGGTGACCTGCTCACCCGTACGTCCCGCGATGTCTCGGCCCTGTCGCACAGCGTGCGGTTCGCCATGCCCGAGACGCTGATCGCCATTGTCACCGCGGCGTTCGTGGTCGGCGCGATCATCCTCACCAGCCCGCTGCTGGCGCTGCCCTGCCTGATCGCGGCGCCGATGCTCTGGTACGGCACCCGCTGGTACCTGCGCCGCGCGCCCGCCGGCTACCTGCGGGAGAACGCCGCCTACTCCGACATCACCGACGGCATCAGCGAAACGGTCGAGGGGTCGCGCACCACCGAGGCGCTGCGTCTGCAGGATCGCCGCCGGGCCCGCACCGACACCGACATCGCCCGGTCCTACGCGGCCGAGCGCTACACGCTGATGCTGCGCACGGTCTGGTTCCCCATCGTCGAGGTCGGCTACGTGGTGCCGGTGGTGGCCACGCTGCTGATCGGCGGCTGGTTCTACCTGGAGGGCTGGGTGACGCTGGGCCAGGTGACCGCGGCGACGCTCTACGTGCAGGCGCTCGTCGACCCGCTCGACCGGCTGCTGTCGTGGCTCGACGAGCTCCAGGTCGGCGGGGCCTCGCTGGCCCGGCTGCTCGGCGTGGCGGGCAAACCGGCCCCGGCTGCCGAGACGGTGCCGGCGCCGCGCGGTGAGCGGTTGGTGGCCAAGGACGTGCGATACGCCTATGTGGAGGGTCGCGACGTCCTGCACGGCATCGACCTGACGATCGAGCCCGGCGAGCGGCTGGCCATGGTCGGCCCGTCCGGCGCCGGCAAGTCGACGCTGGGCCGCCTGCTGGCCGGGATCCACGCGCCCACCGGCGGCTCGATCACCGTCGGCGGGGTTCCGCTGGCGTCGTTGCCGCTCGACGAGCTGCGCTCGCACGTCGCGCTGGTGACGCAGGAGCACCACGTCTTCATCGGTACGGTCCGCGACAACCTGGTGATGGCCCGGCCGGGCGCCACCGACGACGAGGTCCGGACGGCGCTGGCCGCGGTCGACGCGCTCGACTGGGTCGCCGCGCTGCCGTCCGATTTGGACACCGTGGTCGGCACGGGTGGCTACTCGGTGCCGCCGGCCCAGGCCCAGCAGCTGGCCCTGGCCCGGCTGGTGCTGGCCGACCCGCACACGCTGGTGCTCGACGAGGCCACCTCGCTGATCGACCCGCGGGCGGCCCGGCACCTCGAGCGGTCACTCGCCGCGGTTCTCCAGGGGCGCACGGTGATCGCCATCGCGCACCGGCTGTTCTCGGCGCACGACGCCGACCGGGTCGCGGTGGTGGAGGACGGCCGGATCACAGAGCTGGGTTCCCATGCCGAGCTGGTCGCGGCCGGAGGCTCGTACGCCGCGCTCTGGCGCTCCTGGCACGGGGACGACGGCCCTTCCGACCGTATTCGGCGCGAAAGTCCTTATTCGACAGTGGCGTAACCGGTCGTCCTTAACGGGTCACGGCCATGTAGAGCCCAAGTAACAACAAGGTCACAGCTGCGATCGCGAAGAGGACGAGGAGATCCCGGCGCACGGTGCCGGGCTTCTCCGGCAACGAAGGAAGATCGCTGGTCACGATCGCGAGATCACCGAGAGTGCGGGCGCCATAGGCGTTTCCCACACGCTCCGTGAACTCGTCGAGGCTCAGGTGACCGGTCGCGGTGTGCTGCTGTAACAGCTCGACCACGCGCTGTCGATCGTGGTCCGACGCACGAGTATCCAAAGTCAACCTATCCCCTCTCCGCGGCCGAAAGCGTACGCTCTGAGAGCGCTTTCTCGGGTCGCCCGAACGCATCGAAGCCGGTTCCAGTGCCGTGACCGGATCGTTACGGCAGCGTGTCGACCGCGCGAGGTAGGGGCGCAAATGCGCGAGTATTTTGTGTTTCGGATTGCAAGGGTCCGGGAGGTCAACAGTGCCGTTCGCCCCCGAGCGGTCCGCTCAACGGCCATGAAGGAGTCCAAGGTTATGCGTAACCGATTTCTGTCGGTCGCCGTCGCCACTATGGCGGTCGGCGCACTGGCACTTGCGGGTTGTGGGTCGGATGACTCGGGCGGCGGCGACGCCGGTGGCGGCGGTGCCGCCAAGAAGGTCGGCGTGATCCTGCCCGACGCCGCGACCTCGCCGCGCTGGGAGGCCAACGACCGCCCGCTGCTCGCCGACGCGTTCAAGAACGCCGGCATCGAAGCCAACATCCAGAACGCCGACGGCGACAAGGCCAAGTTCGGCACCCTGTGTGACAGCATGATCAACGAGGGCGTCTCCGTCCTGCTGATCGTCAACCTGGACTCCGACTCCGGCAGCGCCTGCCTGAAGAAGGCCCAGGGCGCGGGCATCAAGACGATCGACTACGACCGCCTGACCCTTGGCGGCGAGGCGTCGTACTACGTCTCCTTCGACAACGTCCAGGTCGGCAAGCTGATGGGCGAAGGCCTCACCAAGTGCCTGACCGACGCCGGCAAGACCAAGGCCAACATCGTCCAGATCAACGGCGACCCGACCGACAACAACGCCGCGCTGTTCAAGCAGGGCTACGTCGAGGCGCTGAAGCCGAAGGTGGACGCCGGCGACTACACCATCGTCGGTGACCAGACCGGTAAGTGGGACGCCACCGTCGCGGGCACCGCGTTCGAGCAGCTCTACACCCAGGCCGGTGGCAAGGTCGACGGCGTCATCTCCGCCAACGACACCATGGCCCAGGGCATCATCGCCCGGCTCACCGCCAACGGCCTCAACGGCAAGGTGCCGGTGACCGGTCAGGACGCCAGCAAGGAAGGCCTGCAGGCCATTCTCGCCGGCAACCAGTGCATGACGGTCTACAAGGCCATCAAGAAGGAGGCCGACACCGCCTCCAAGCTCGCGATCGCGCTGATCAACGGCGAGACCCCGGGCAGCGACCTGGTCAACGGCTCGGTCAAGGACACCGTCCTGAACAAGGACGTCCCGTCCGCGCTTGCTGTGCCGCAGGCGATCTACAAGGACTCCGTCAAGGACGTCATCGCCGACGGTTTCTGGAAGGCCAGTGACATCTGCACCGGCCAGTTCGCGGCGGCCTGCACCGAGGCCGGCGTTCAGTAACCAACGCCAGCGGGCCCGGCAGGCATGACCTGCCGGGCCCTCTGGGCGCTTAGGGCCACGGTTACTGCCGGGGCGCGAAACAACTAGTGAGGTGACCATGACGGTGCCGGAGGGCGCTGCGGGGACGGTGACGACGGCGACGGACGACGCCGAGCCGTTGCTGCGGTTGCGCGGGATCAACAAGAGCTTCGGCGCGGTCCACGTCCTGCAGGACGTGGACTTCGATGCATACGCAGGGCAGGTGACCGCGCTCGTCGGCGACAACGGCGCGGGCAAGAGCACCCTGATCAAGGGGATCGCCGGCAGTCAGCCGTTCGATTCCGGGGAGTACGTCTTCGACGGCCGGCCGGTCTCGGTGACGAACCCCAAGCACGCCAACGAGCTTGGCATCGAGGTCGTCTACCAGGACCTGGCGCTCTGCGACAACCTGGACATCGTCGACAACCTGTTCCTCGGCCGTGAGGTCACGAAGAACGGGATCCTCGACGAGGCGACGATGGAGCGGCGGGCCCAGGAAACCCTGGCCGGCCTTTCCGTGCGCACGGTGAAGTCGATCCGTCAGGTGGTCGCCAGCCTCTCCGGTGGCCAGCGGCAGACGGTCGCGATCGCCCGCGCGGTGATCTGGAACTCCAAGCTCGTGGTGCTCGACGAGCCGACCGCCGCCCTCGGCGTCGCGCAGACCGAGCAGGTGCTGCGGCTGGTGCGGCAGCTGGCCGACAACGGCCTCGCGGTCGTGCTGATCAGCCACAACCTCAACGACGTGTTCCAGGTGGCCGACCGGATCTCGGTCCTCTACCTGGGTCGCATGGCGGCACAGATGAAGGCCAAGGACGTGAAGAGCAACCAGGTCGTCGAGGTCATCACGACCGGTCGGTCCGACGCGATCGGCGGCATCACCAACGGAAACGGGGAGTTGAAATGAGCACCCCGACCAAGGTCGAGGCGACCGAGCCCGTCGCCGAGCAGCCGACCGCTCCGGGCAACCCGCTCGGGGCCGCCGTCGCCAACTGGTGGTCGCGGGTCCGTGGCGGTGACGCCGGCTCGCTGCCCGCGGTGCTCGGCATCATCGCGCTGGTCATCGTGTTCGCCGCGCTGCGGCCCAACACGTTCACCAACGCGTTCAACTTCGCCAACCTGATCCACCAGGCGGCGGCCGTCATCGTCATCGCGATGGGCCTCGTCTTCGTGCTGCTGCTCGGCGAGATCGACCTGTCGGCCGGCTACGCGGCCGGCACGGCGGCGGCCATGATGGGCATCGTCGTCACGCGGTGGGGCTGGCCGTGGCCGCTGGGCATCCTGGCCTGCCTCGTCACCGGCGCCGTGATCGGTCTGCTGATCGGTCTGCTGGTGGCCAAGCTGGGCATCCCGTCGTTCGTCGTGACGCTGGCGGCGTTCCTCGCCCTGCAGGGCGTGCTGCTGCGGCTCATCGGCGAGGGCGGCACGATCGCGATCCGCGACGAGACGCTGCGAGCGATCAACAACAACGACATGCCGGTCTGGCTGGGCTGGGTCGTGTTCGCGTTGGTGGTCGGCGGCTACGCGTTCATCGTGCTGCGGCGCGGCGCCAAGCGGCGGGCCAGCGGCCTGACCGCCGAGGCCGTCCAGGTCACCCTGGCCAAGATCGTCGCACTGGCGGTCCTGGTCGGCCTGGCCACCTACTGGCTGAGCATCGAGCGCAGCCGCAACGCCGCGGTCACCTCCATCAAGGGCGTGCCGATCGTGGTGCTGGTCCTGCTCGTCCTGCTGGTCAGCCTGACCTTCCTGCTCACCAAGACGTCGTTCGGCCGGCACGTCTACGCGGTCGGCGGCAACGCCGAAGCGGCCCGCCGCGCCGGCATCAACGTGGGCATGGTCAAACTGGCCTGCTTCATGATCGGCTCGACGTTGGCCGCGGTCGGCGGCATCATGCTCGCCAGCCGCGACAACTCGATCTCCCCGGGCACGGGCGGCGCCTCAACCCTGCTGTACGCCGTGGGCGCGGCCGTCATCGGCGGCACCAGCCTCTTCGGCGGCAAGGGCCGAATCGTCGACGCCATCCTGGGCGGTCTCGTGATCGCGATCATCATCAACGGCATGGGGCTGCTCAACCAGCCGTCCAGCGTCGTCTACATGGTGACCGGCCTGGTCCTTCTGGTTGCCGCTAGCGTCGACGCGATCTCGCGCCGGCGGGCTCGGTCTACCGGTCGGGTTTAGCTGTTCTGTTGAAGGGCCCGGCGGCTTTGCCGCCGGGCCCTTCTTTGGTTGCGGTCCGTATGGGGTGACGGCGGTCTTCGCTTAGGGCAGCCAGAAGGTCCGGACGGTGACAAGGTCGTTCGTCCGGTGGGGCGCTCCACCTTGTCACCGTCCGGACCTTCTGGCCGTCGGGCTACGCCCGCCGACGAGATCCACCCCCCGCCCCCCGCCGGGGGTGGGGCCTGGGGCCCGTCGTGTGTAGCTGGTCGGTTGCGACGGGCCTGGTGCGCGCGCCACGAACAGCCCTGGGCGCCATCCGGCGGCGCGGTCCGTCGGGCGCTGGCGGTTGGGCCGGGCGATCGCGTTGACCGACACGAGCCCTTCCGTTCCGGCGAGACCGTGGGGCGAGGCGCGTGGTTGCTTTCGGTGATGGGCCACCATGGGGCGACAACCGCGCGGTCCGTCGGGCGCTGGCCGTTGGGCGGCCGGCGGTTGGGCCGGGGTGGGTCTCTGGTCTAGGCGATCGCGCCTGCTGCGCGTCGACCGACATGAGCGCTTGCGTTGCGGCGAGACCGTGGGGCGAGGCGCGTGTTGTCCCCGGTGATGGCCGATAGGAGGCGACAACCGCGCGGCGCCGGTCGCCCGCTGGCGGATGACCAACTCGCGGGATCACCCGGACGTGCTGGTGGCGGTCGGCGGATGCCTGGTCGGAGCCAGGGCCCGCTGGATCACCCGGCTGCGGGTGGCAGTGGGCTGATGCTGGGTCGGAGTGCGAGTGGTGAGGCCTCGGCCACCTCGATCATGTACAGCTCATCGGGTCGTTAGCGCACTGTGCTCGTGAGCATGTGCAGCTCATCTGGGCGCGCGTCGGCGTGTCGCCCAGTCGCGACCCACACGATCAAGGAGAAACGCCCTCAGAAGCCAGACCAGGCGCACGTGATCATGGCCGGTCGGCACGAGGACCGAATCGGCGAGATCTCGCCCAAGGGCATCGGCTCCTCCGGCGCTCAATCTATGCCGCCGATCGGCGGCTGGTGGTGGCTCGTGTTGGTGGCGGGGGTTTGGCGCGCGATGGTCTGGCCGCGATCGGCGGCTGGCGGTTGCTCGTGTTGGTGGCGGCGGGTCTGGCGCGATGAGCTGGCCGAGGTTGGCGGCTGGCGGTTGCTTGTGTCGGTGTCGGCGGGTCTGGCGGGATGACCTGGCCGCCGTCGGGGGCTGGCGGTTGCCCGTGTCGCTGACCCCGCAACCGGCGCGACAACCCGGCCTCGAAAAACAAACCTCATGCCCACCCCCACCCCCCCGGGGGGCGGCGGGGGGTGGAGCTCCTCGTCGGGCGTAGCCAGACAGATCAGGGTCTCCGGATGGGGACAAGGTGGAGCGCCCAACCGGACGAACGACCTTGTCCCCATCCGGAGACCCTGATGCTCTAGAGCGAAGCCCGACGAGGAGCTCCACCCATACGGACCGCAACCAAAGCTAAGCGGCAGCGATAGCCGCCACCGCGGCCCCAGTGAGATGCACGAGATCCCCAGGCGAGAGCTCGAGCTGCAACCCCCGCTTGCCAGCCGACACGAAGATCGTCGCGTGCCCCATCGCCGACTCGTCCAGCACGACCGGCAGCCGCGACCGCTGCCCCAGCGGCGAGATCCCACCGGTGACATAGCCAGTCGCCCGTTCGGCGGCGGCGGGCTCCGCCATCGAAGCCCGCTTCCCACCCAGCGCCGCCGCGAGTGCCTTCAGGTCAAGCGACCTCGCCACCGGGACCACCCCGACGCCGAGTTGGCCGTCGACCGTGGCGATCAGGGTTTTAAAGACCCGCGGCGGGTCGATGCCGAGGGCGGCCGCCACCGCCTCCCCATAGGACGGCGTCCTGGGGTCGACGTCATAGGGGTGTGTCGTGAACGGAACCTTCTCGCGGGTCAGCACCACCGTCGCCGGGGTTCCTTGGGCTCGCTTGGCCACCTTCGAAGGTTATCGGTGTCGCCAGCACCGCCACCTGGGCACCCGCCACCCGGGTCAGGAGCAGCGACGTCGACGCCCGGCCCGACAGGCGCAGGTCGCGGCGGAGCTGGGCCGGGTCGAGGGCCGAGCCGCGTTTCAAGATCTCGACCGTGCCGATCTCGCGGGCGCGCAGCCACGCGCGCAGCCGTTTCAGGGAGAACGGCAGCACCTCGGTCACCTGGAAGCAGCGCGCGAAACTGGTCGGCACGGCGGTGTCCGTCCAGACGTACGCGATGGTCGGGTCGCCCAGCCGGCCCGCGACCGTCGACGCGAACTCGGCGACCAGGCCCGCCCTGACCACCGCGCCGTCGGGGTCGTACAAGAAGCGACCGACGGGTCCGACCTGGGCCGCGACCGTCCCCGAACCCGTCAGCTCCCGGGCGACCCCGCCGCGCACCACCGAAGCCCGCCTCGGCACCGAGGCCAGCGCGCCGCACCACAGCGTCGCCTCGACCACCTCGCGGTCGACGCTGACCAGCTCCGTCTCCGCACCCGCTGGCGCCCGGTCGTGGTCGAAGCCCGGCGCCACCTTGACCGCCAGCCGGGGCACCCGGGCGGCCAGAGCCTCGACGAAGTCCCACGGCGGCGAGTACGCGGCCGGGTCGAACACCCGCCGGCCGCCCGTCGACCGCCGTGCCGGGTCGCAGAACACCGCGTCGAAGCCGCTGACGTCGAAGGCGGTGGCATCGCCGTGGACGACCGAGAAGAGGCCGGCCCCGTTCGCGGCCGCCGCCGCGGCGGTGGTCTCGTCGATCTCGACGCCGACGACCTCGATCCCGGCCCGGGCGGCGGCCAGCGCGTCGGCGCCGATCCCGCAGCCCAGGTCGGCCAGCGACCGCACGCCGGCGGCGACCAGGCGCGCGGCCCGGCGCTCCGCCACCACCGCCCGGGTTGCCTGCTCCAGCCCGGCCCTGGTGAAGAACAGGCCGGCCGCCGCCGGGCCGAACTTCGTGACCGCCTGGCGGCGTAGCGTGGCCTGGGTGAGTGCGGCGGAGGCCAGATCGGGCGGCACGCCCCGGGACCGCAGCTTGGCGGCCGCGGCCAGCGGGTCGCCGCCAGCCAGGTCGGCCGCCGCGGCCAGGGCGGCTTCGCCATCGGGGGTACGCAGGGCAGCGATGCTCACGTACCCGATTCTCGCGGGTGTGGCGGGTTGGCACTCTCCTTGACGGAGTGCTAGTCGCGGAATAACCTGCGATTAGCACTCTCGGTCTGAGGGTGCCAACAACGCCAGGCAGGCCCGGCACCCGCGACGACGGACCCGCCCTGGTGGCATGAGGCAAATTGGCGCCGGCCGGATCCCTCGGCCGGCTACGAACCTGATACCCCAGGAGGGTATGCCCGTGACTACCGCGACCAAGGTTGCGATCAAGCCGCTCGAGGACCGGATTCTCGTCCAGGCCAACGAGGCTGAGACGACCACGGCGTCGGGCATCGTGATCCCCGACACCGCCAAGGAGAAGCCGCAAGAGGGCACCGTCATCGCCGTCGGCCCGGGTCGGGTCGACGACAACGGCAACCGCGTTCCGGTTGACGTCAAGGTCGGCGACACGGTGATCTACTCGAAGTACGGCGGCACCGAGGTCAAGTACGCCGGCGAGGAGTACCTGGTGCTCTCCGCCCGCGACGTCCTCGCGGTCATCGAGAAGTAACTGATCACAAGCTGAAGTGCGTGGCGCCCCGGACCGGTTCTGCCCGGGCCGGGGCGCCGTGCGTTCGAAGGGACATACATGGCGAAGATCCTGAGCTTCTCGGACGACGCCCGGCACCTGCTCGAGCACGGCGTCAACACCCTCGCGGACACGGTCAAGGTCACCCTCGGCCCGCGCGGGCGCAACGTCGTCCTCGACAAGAAGTTCGGCGCTCCGACGATCACCAACGACGGCGTGACCATCGCCAAGGAGATCGAGCTCACCAACCCCTACGAGAACCTGGGCGCCCAGCTCGTCAAGGAGGTGGCGACCAAGACCAACGACATTGCTGGTGACGGCACCACCACCGCGACGGTCCTGGCCCAGGCCATGGTCAAGGAAGGGCTGCGCAACGTGGCCGCCGGTGCCAACCCGAGCGACCTCAAGCGCGGCATCGACGCGGCCGCCAAGGCCGTCTCGGAGGCCCTGCTCGGCAAGGCCGCCGACGTCGACACCAAGGGCTCCATCGCCAACGTCGCCACCATCTCGGCCCAGGACGCCACCATCGGCGAGCTGATCTCCGAGGCGATGGAGAAGGTCGGCCGCGACGGTGTCATCACCGTCGAGGAAGGCTCGACGCTGGCCACCGAGCTTGAGATCACCGAGGGCCTGCAGTTCGACAAGGGCTACATCTCTCCGCACTTCGTCACCGACCCGGAGTCGCAGGAGGCGGTGCTCGACGAGCCGTACATCCTGATCACGACCCAGAAGATCTCCGCGGTGGAGGAGCTGCTGCCGCTGCTGGAGAAGGTCGTCCAGGCCGGCAAGCCGCTGCTGCTGGTGGCCGAGGACGTCGAGGGCCAGGCGCTCGCGACGCTCGCGGTCAACGCGGTGCGCAAGACCCTGAAGATCGCCGCCGTCAAGGCGCCGGGCTTCGGTGACCGGCGCAAGGCGATGCTGCAGGACATGGCGATCCTGACCGGTGGCGAGGTGATCGCCCCCGAGCTCGGCTACAAGCTCGACCAGGTCGGCCTCGACCAGCTCGGCTCGGCCCGCCGCGTCGTCATCGACAAGGACAACACCACGGTCGTCGACGGCAAGGGCAACGACACCGAGGTCGCCGAGCGGGTCTCCCAGATCCGCAAGGAGATCGAGGCGTCGGACTCCGACTGGGACAAGGAGAAGCTGGCCGAGCGGCTCGCCAAGCTGTCCGGCGGCATCGCGGTGATCAAGGCCGGCGGCGCCACCGAGGTGGAGCTCAAGGAGCGCAAGCACCGCATCGAGGACGCCATCGCGGCGACCAAGGCCGCGGTCGAGGAGGGCACCGTCCCGGGTGGCGGCGCCGCCCTGGCGCAGATCACCTCGGTCCTCGACGGCGACCTGGGCCTCACCGGCGACCAGAAGACCGGCGTGTCGATCGTCCGCAAGGCGCTCAACGAGCCGCTGCGCTGGATCGCCGAGAACGCCGGCCACGACGGCTACGTCATCGTGGAGAAGGTCCGCGAGCAGGGCTGGGGCAACGGCCTCAACGCCGCGACCGGTGAGTTCGTCGACCTGGCCAAGGCCGGCATCATCGACCCGGTCAAGGTGACCCGCAACGCGGTGCTCAACGCCGCGTCGATCGCCGGCCTGCTGCTCACCACCGAGAGCCTGGTGGTCGAGAAGCCGGAGAAGGCGGAGCCCGCCGAGGGCGGTCACGGCCACGGTCACGGCCACGGCCACCAGCACGGCCCGGGCTTCTGACGAAACGGTTACGGTCCGCGCGACCGGGGGCGACCCCGGTCGCGCGGATCTTTTTGTAGGGCCACACTTGCGGGCGTGACACGCAAGTCGTGGAAGTTCGGCGCGCTGGCCGGTGTGGCGGCCGCCGCCGTCGCGCTCGGCCTGGCCGAGGTGGTCGCCGTGCTGACCGGGTCGCGCAGCGCCCCGCTGGTCGCCGTCGGCGGCGTCGTGGTCGACCACGTGCCCGAGCCGCTCAAGCAGTTCGCGATCACCCTGTTCGGCGTGCACGACAAGACCGCCCTGCTGGTCGGTACGGCCGTGCTGCTGGGCCTGTTCGCCGCGGTGATCGGCGCGCTGTCCGTGCGGTGGCTCGCCGTCGGCTTCGCCGGCATCGGGTTGTTCGCCGCGGTCGGGGTCGCCGCCGCGCTGACCCGCCCGGACGCGGGACCGGCGGCCGCCCTGCCGGCGCTGTTCGGCGCGGCCGCCGCCGGCGCCACGCTCTGGCTGCTGGTGGTCGGGCCGCTGGCGCCGGCCGAGGTGACCGAGATCGTGGCGCCGTCCGTCCAGGAGGAAGAGGAGGCGGTCGCCGGGCGGCGCCGGTTCCTGCGCGGCGGGCTGCTGTTCATCGCCGGCGCGGCCGCGCTCGGGTTCGCCGGCCGGTGGCTGTCGACCCGGCGCAGCGTGACCGCAGCCCGCGCCGAGGTCCGCCTGCCGGCCCCGGCCACCCCGGCCCCCGAGGTGCCGGCCGGCGCCGACCTGCGGCTGGCCGGGCTGTCGTCCTACGTGACGCCCAACGACGCCTTCTACCGGATCGACACCGCGCTGGTCGTGCCCCAGGTCGACCCCCAGGAGTGGACGTTGCGGATCCACGGGCGGGTGCGCAACGAGATCCGGCTGAGCTTCGCCGACCTGCTGGCGCGGCCGATGATCGAGCGCTACGTGACGCTGGCCTGCGTCTCCAACGAGGTCGGCGGCGACCTGATCGGCAACGCGCGCTGGCTCGGCGTACCCCTGAAAGGTCTGTTGGACGAGGCGCAGCCGCTCGACGGGGCCGACCAGGTGGTAGGACGCTCAGCGGACGGGTGGACCTGTGGCACGCCGACGGAAGTGCTGCGCGACGGGCGGGACGCGATGCTCGCCGTCGGCATGAACGGCGCGCCGCTGCCCGTCGAACACGGCTTCCCGGTACGCGTGGTCGTGCCCGGCCTGTACGGCTATGTCTCAGCGTGCAAATGGGTGGTCGAGCTCGAGCTGACGAGCTTCGCGGACTACGACGCCTACTGGGTGCCGCGGGGCTGGTCGGCGCAGGGCCCGATCAAGACGCAGTCCAGGATCGACACTCCGCGCGGCCGCAACGACCTCGCCGCCGGCCCGGTCACCGTCGCGGGCGTGGCCTGGGCCCAGCACCGTGGCATCGCCCGGGTCGAGGTGCAGGTCGACAACGGACCGTGGAACGAGGCCCGGCTGGCCGGCGCCGTCTCCGACGACACCTGGGTGCAGTGGGTGTGGAACTGGGAGGCCACCGCCGGGGAGCACACGCTGCGGGTGCGGGCGACCGACAAGACGGGAGCGACGCAGACCTCGCAGCCGGCCGACGTGCTCCCCGACGGGGCCACCGGCTACCACGAGGTCACGGTCACCGTGGCATAAAAAACCGGTCCGGGTCCCTGACGGGGGTCCCGGACCGGAAGAATGAAAGGGGGGTTCAGCTGGCGCGGCGCTGGGCCGGCGCGGGGGTCGGCCGGACAGCCGGCACCGTTGACTTGTGCGGGCGACCGAGGCGCGCCTCGAGCCGCTCGACGTCGACCGTGGTCTGCCGGCGGTCGGCCAGGTCTTCCCAGCCCACAGCCAGCAGGCGAAGCCGTTCGGACTCGGAGAACCCGCCCCAGACTCCGTAGGGTTCGCGCACCGAGAGGGCGTGCGCGGCACATTGGGCGCGCACCGGGCAGGTGACGCACACCGACTTCGCTTTCATCTCCCGTCGGTTGCGGGACGAGCCGCGCTCACCGTCGGGATGGAAGAACTGGGCACTGTCACGGCCCCGGCAGGCGCCTAGCCGCTGCCAATCCCAACGCTCGTCGATGGGCCCGGGCAGCCTGCGTACGTTGGACATCGGCACCCCTCCTTTCCCGCGCGCCTCCGCGCCGTACTGGACTAGGGCTGTCACTACCCCCGGGGATGTCACCTCACACGTGCCTGATCGATTCGTTGCGCGCACCTACCGCATCGGCGTGGCGAACTGTCCGGAACTTTCCTGTTCTTTCCACTGAAACGCCGTAATGATCTCAGCGCGTCGTGGTCCTCTTCTATGAGGAGAGGAGGACCACCGTGCGTACTGTCCTCGTTTGCGTTCGGACATCGCAGGCCGCGCAGAACGTCAATGCGGCGGCGGCCCGGCTCGGAGTAGCCGGCGCCGTCAGAACTGCGGTATCCGAGCCCGAGGTATTGCTCCGTCTGGCCGAGCGCCCAGCAGATGTGGTGCTCGCGGACACAGCCGTCACCAGACCGGACACCGTCGGATTCACCCAGCGGGTGCTGGGGCGGGCGCCCGGCGCGACGATCGTGCTCTTCGGGTCGGAAGACCCGCGGATCGCGGCCGCCGCCGTCAACGCCGGCGCCCGGGCCCTGATCCAGGGCGGCGACCAGGACCTGGTCAGCGTCGTGGCCAAGGCCGTGCTGCTGCTCTGCGTCGCGGGCCGGGTGCCGGCCGCGGTCGGCGGGCTCGCCGGCGCGGGCGCCAGCCGCAACGCCGGGCCCATGCGGATGCAGGCCGGCGTGGGTGCCGGACACCCACAGATCGGCCTGGCCGAGTCCACGTCCGCCGTCGTGCCCGTGCAGCGCGGCGACGCGGGGCCCGGCATGGACGTCCGCGACAACGCCGAGGAGGGTCGCTACTTCGGCCCGCAGTCGGACCCGGTCAACCGCTACGGCGGGCGCGAGGAGCCGGTCGCCCGGCGCGCCGCGCTCACCGAACGGGAGCTCCAGGTGCTCCGGGGCATGGCCGACGGCAAGAGCAATGCCGAGATCGGGCGTGAGCTGTTCGTGTCGGAGGACACGGTCAAGACCCACGCCCGGCGACTGTTTCGCAAGTTGGGCGCGCGCGACCGAGCGCACGCCGTGGCCGCGGGCTTCCGGTCGGGCCTCGTGGCCTGATCCCGCGCGCGGACCGGCCGCACCCCTCTCCTTGGCCGGTCCGTAGGGGTGTCTCGTGGATCAGGCCGGCACCCCGCCGGGCCCAGACGACGACCGACCGCACGCGGAGGTGGGCCGGATACAACACCGGTATCCGCCCCACCTCCGCGCACGCCCGGACGCCGTCTGGACCTCGCCGGGGCACCACCCTGATCCACGAGACACCCCTAGCGGGTGACGATCATGATCCCGAGCTGCCCGGCCGTCCGGGCGGCTCGGGATCGTCGGCCTCGTCGGCCAGGGTGTCGTGCACACCGTCGGCGTAGCCCTTGGCGTATTCCCAGGTCACGTAGTGGTCGGGGTCGGGGTCGTAGGCCGGCTCGTGCACCCGCGGCCGGCCTGAGGTCAGCAGGTGGCGCAGGTTGCCGCGGAGCAGGTCCCAGTCGAAGTAGTGCGGCTCGTGGCAGTCTTCACACTCGATGACCAGCCCGCGGATCCCGACCGGCCCGAGCAGGGCCTGGTAAACCTCGAGGTCGGCCAGGTCTTCGAGCACGTCCTGCCGCTCGACCTCGGTCAACGGGTCGAGGCTCGGGTCGTCGTCGCCCGCGTCGTCGGAGAGCCCCGCGGTGGGGTCGTCCTTGAACGGATCGATGGGCTCGTCGTTCACCCTTCCCACCGTAGTCGTTTTCCGGCCCAGCGCGCCTGCCCGCAGGAGGGCGCGCCGGCCGGTCCGCACGCCTGCGCGGGTAGGATGACCTATCGCGCCGCTGAGGGGACAAACCATGGACAACTCGCCCGTCAACGACCTGCCGGTCGGCACCTTCGGAGACCCGGGAGCCGGCTCCGCGGCCGCCGTGCCGCTCGGCCTGACCTTCGACGACGTGCTGCTGCAACCCGGCGAGAGCGACGTGGTGCCGAGCCAGGTGTCCACCGGCACATTGCTCACCCGCAACGTGCGTCTCGGCATCCCGCTGATGTCCAGCGCGATGGACACGGTCACCGAGGCCCGCATGGCGATCGCGATGGCCCGCAACGGCGGCATCGGCGTGCTGCACCGCAACCTGTCGATGGAAGACCAGGCGCTCCAGGTCGACCTCGTCAAGCGGTCCGAGGCGGGCATGATCACCAATCCGGTGACCTGCAGCCCCGACGACACCATCCGCGACGTCGACGCCCTCTGCGGGCGCTACCGCATCTCGGGCGTCCCGGTGGTCGACAACGCGGGCGCGCTGGTGGGCATAGTGACCAACCGCGACATGCGCTTCGTCACCAACGGCAACACCCCGGTGCACGAGGTGATGACCCGGATGCCGCTGGTCACGGCCGGCGTCGGGGTGACCAAGGACGAGGCCCTGGGGCTGCTGCGCCAGCACAAGGTCGAGAAGCTGCCGCTGGTCGACGAGAGCGGCCGGCTGCGCGGTCTGATCACGGTCAAGGACTTCACCAAGAGCGAGCAGTACCCCAACGCCACCAAGGACGACGCCGGCCGCCTCCGGGTCGCCGCGGCGATCGGCGTGGGCGACGAGGCCTACAAGCGCGCCCGGCTGCTCATCGACGCCGGTGTCGACGTGCTGATGGTCGACAGCTCGCACGGCCACAGCCGCAACGTGCTGGAGATGGTCGCCCGGCTCAAGCGCGAGACCCAGGTCGAGGTCGTGGGCGGCAACGTGGCGACCTACGCGGGCGCCAAGGCCCACGTCGAGGCCGGCGCCGACGCGGTCAAGGTCGGCATCGGCCCGGGCGCGATCTGCACCACCCGGGTGGTGGCCGGCGTGGGCGTGCCGCAGATCACCGCGATCATGGAGGCCACCCGGGCCGCCGGCCCCGCCGGTGTGCCGGTGATCGCCGACGGCGGCATCCAGTTCTCCGGCGACATCGCCAAGGCGATCGTGGCCGGCGCCCACTCGGTCATGCTGGGCAGCCTGCTGGCGGGCTGTGAGGAGAGCCCGGGCGAGCTGATCTTCGTCAACGGCAAGCAGTTCAAGACCTACCGGGGGATGGGGTCGCTGGGCGCGATGCAGTCCCGCGGCCAGGGCCGGTCCTACTCCAAGGACCGCTACTTCCAGGACGACGTGCTCAGCGAGGACAAGCTCGTGCCCGAGGGCGTCGAGGGCCAGGTGCCCTACCGCGGCCCGCTGTCCCGGGTGGCCCACCAGCTCATCGGCGGCCTGCGCGCGGCCATGGGCTACGTCGGCGCCCCCGACATCGAGCAGATGCACCGGCGCGGCCAGCTCATCCGGATCACCGCGGCCGGCCTCAAGGAGAGCCACCCGCACGACATCCAGATGACCGTCGAGGCCCCCAACTACCACAGCCGCTAACAACTAGGAGCCCCCGTGCGTGACGTGGTCGAGATCGGCTTGGGGAAGACCGCGCAGCGCGGCTATCACCTGGACGACATCGCGATCGTGCCCAGCCGTCGCACCCGCGACGTCGACGACGTGTCGACGGCGTGGCAGCTCGACGCGTACCCCTTCAAGATCCCCTGCGTGGGGCACCCGAGCGACGCCACGATGAGCCCGGCCTCGGCCGTGGCCCTGGGCCAGCTCGGCGGTCTCGGCGTGCTCAACGTCGAAGGCCTGTGGACCCGCTACGAGGACCCGCGCAAGATCCTCGACGAGCTGGCCGGGCTCGACGAGGACTCGCCGGCCACCCGCCGCCTCCAGGAGGTCTACGCCGAGCCGATCCGCCCCGAGCTGATCGGCGAGCGGGTCCGCGAGATCCGCGAGGGCGGCGTCACGGTCGCGGTCCGGGTCTCGCCGCAGCACACGCTGGCGCTGGCCCCGGTGATCCTCGACGCGGGCGTCGACATCCTGGTCATCCAGGGCACGCTGGTCTCGGCCGAGCACGTGTCGACCACCGACGAGCCGCTCAACCTCAAGGAGTTCATCGCCGACCTCGACCTGCCGGTCATCGTCGGCGGCTGCACCGACTACAAGACCGCGCTGCACCTGATGCGCACCGGCGCGGCCGGCGTGATCGTCGGGGTGGGCGCCGACGAGTGGTCGACCACCGACACCGTGCTGGGCATCCGGGTGCCGATGGCCACCGCGATCGCCGACGCGGCCGCGGCCCGCCGCGACTACCTCGACGAGACCGGCGGCCGCTACGTGCACCTGATCGCCGACGGCGACGTGCAGACCTCCGGCGACATCGCCAAGGCCCTGGGCTGCGGCGCCGACGCGGTGATGCTGGGCGAGCCGCTCACCCAGGCCAGCGAGGCCCCGGCCAACGGCGCCTGGTGGCACTCCGTGTCGAGCCACCCGAAGCTGCCCCGCGGCGCCTTCGGCGTGGCCGGACCGCCCCTGGGCAGCCTCGAGCAGCTGCTGTTCGGCCCGGCCGACGACCCCGACGGGCAGCTCAACCTGTTCGGTGGCCTCAAGCGCGCGATGGCCAAGTGCGGCTACCGCGACCTCAAGGAGTTCCAGAAGGTCGGCCTGGTCATCGACCGGTAGCCGCCATACTGGGGCTTATGTCCGATCCAGCGGGCACCCCGGCCTCGGAACGCGAACGGCGCGGTCGAACCCTCGACCGCGCCGTCAGCTTCAGTGACGCCGTCATGTCGATCGCGCTGACCCTGCTCGTGCTGCCGCTGGTGGACATCGCCACCGACGACCCGGAGGAGCCGATCCTCCACCAGCTCGACCGGTTCGCGCCGCAGGCGTTCGGGTTCGTGGTCTCGTTCCTCGTGATCGCGCAATTCTGGGGCGCGCACCGCCGGCTGTGGGCCTACCTGGTGGACCTCGACGAGCGCCTGCTCACGATCAACACGCTCTGGCTGCTGCTGATCGTCTTCCTGCCGTACCCGACCGCCCGGCTGTTCTCCACGGAGGCCAACGACGCGGGCGCGGCCATCTTCTACCTGCTCGTGCTCTTCGGCATCGGCGCGCTGATGCTGTGCCAGGCGTGGTACATCGCCATGCACCCGGAACTGCGCGACCCCGACGACCCCCGCTCGCTGCGCGACCAGATCCTGCCGACCGTCGGCACCACCGCCGTGTTCGCGCTCGCGATCCTGCTGACGCTGGTCAACCGCAACGCCGGGCTGCTTTCGCTCCTCTTGCTGTTCGTGGTGCAACGCTTCTCCGCGCAGAGGCCGCGTCCTGAGACGCGGTCGTGACCCCGGAAGAATAGGCTCTGGTGATGATGATCAGGCGAGCTGCCATCGCCGTCCTGGCGACCCTGACCATCGGCGGCGCGGCCGCCTGCACCGACTCCGGCCAGGCCGGGGAGGACTTCTCCCCGGGAGCGGCGGGCATCGGCGACCCCTACTTCCCGACCTACGGCAACGGTGGCTACGACGTCACCAACTACGCCCTGAAGCTGCGCTACGACCCGGCCAGCGATCGGCTCGAGGGCACGACGACGATCACCGCGACCGCCACCCAGAACCTGTCGCGGTTCAACCTGGACTTCCGCGGCCCCGAGGTTTCCGCCGTGACCGTCGACGGTGCCGCCGCCGAGCAGAAGCGCGAGACCGACGAGCTGGTCGTCACGCCGGGCAGCGGGTTGCGCAAGGACGCCACGTTCACGACGGTGGTGACCTACGCCGGGGTGCCGCAGCCGATCACCAGCCCCGAGCTGGGCACGGGCGGCTGGCTGGCCACTCCGACCGGCGCGATCGCCCTCGGGCAGCCGGAGTCGGCGAGCAGCTGGTACCCGGTCAACGACCACCCGCGCGACAAGGCCACCTTCGCGGTGGAGATGACCGTGCCGGACGGGATCGCCGCGCTGAGCAACGGCGTGCCCGGCGAGAAGTCCACGCAGGGCGGCTGGACCACCTGGCGGTGGACCGAGAACGAGCCGCTGGCCAGCTACCTGACCACGATGGTGATCGGCGACTACCGGGTCACCACGGGCACCCACGCGGGCAAGCCGCTGGTCAACGCCGTCGCCAACACGATCGCCAAGGACTCCGACGCGGACCGGGCGATGGCCCGCACCGGCGAGGTCGCCGACTTCCTGGCCACCCAGTTCGGGCCCTACCCCTTCGACGCGTACGGCGGCATCGTGGTCGACGACGACCGGATCCGCTATGCGCTGGAGACCCAGTCGCGGCCGGTCTACAGCGACTCGTTCTTCTCGACCTCGAGCAGTGAGTGGGTGGTCGCGCACGAGCTGGCCCACCAGTGGTTCGGCGACAGCGTGTCGATCGGCGCCTGGAAGGACATCTGGCTCAACGAGGGCTTCGCGACCTACGCGGAGTGGCTGTGGGCCGAGCACGACACCGGCACGCCGGTGCAGACCTCCTTCGACCGGGCGTACGCCAGCGTCAACTGGACCGACCCGAGTTACGACCCGGGCACGGCGGGGCTGTTCGGCAACTCCGTCTACGTCCGCGGCGGCGTCGCCGTGCACGCGCTGCGCCTCGAGGTCGGCGACGACACGTTCTTCCGGATCCTCAAGGAGTGGACGGCCCAGAAGCGCAACGCCAGCGTGACCACCGACGAGTTCATCGCCCTGGCTGAGCGGATCTCCGGCAAGCCGCTGCGCGAGTTCCTGATGACCTGGCTGACCTCGAAAACCGCCCCGCCGAAGCCCGCCGGCTAGCGCTTGACCACCAGCTTCGGGTTGGCCTTGAGATAGGCGTCGGCCTTGCCGGCCCGGAGCTGACTGATGAACCCGCGGCCGACCGAGGTCAGCTGTTCGCCGCGGTAGCCGCTGCCCCGACCGACGCTCGCGCCGGGCAGTGCGACCAGCGTCAGGTTCGCCGGGCCCAGCTTCGACAGGGCGAAGCCGTACTCGATCGGGGTGCGTTCGCCGGCGATCACGTCGACCGAGTTGCCCAGCGCCTTGAACAGCCGCTCGATCCCGGCCGCGTCGGTCGGCAGGCCGGTCGACATGGCCTTGGCCAGGATCGCCTTGATGAGCTGCTGCTGGTGGCGCTGCCGGGTGTAGTCGCCGCCGGCCGTGTAGCGCTGCCGCGCGTAGTCGATCGCCTGCCAGCCGGCGAAGTGCCGGTTGCCCGGGTTGTAGGTCGCCTGGGGGCCGACGTAGCCACCCCCGCGCAGCGTCCGCGGCTTGCCGTTGGGCTGGCGGTGCTGCGACACCACCTTCTGGTCCACGTACATGTCGACGCCGCCGAGCTCGTCGACCAGCTTCGAGAAGCCGCCGAAGTTGAGGATCGCGCCGGCCTGGAACGTCTTGATCCCGGTGTAGCGGCTGACCGTCTGGCGCAGCAGCTCGAAACCCTGGGTCGCCGACGGCTCGCCCTTGCCGCGCCGGCTGCCGTAGCTCATCGCGTGGGTCAGCTTGGTCCGCCCGCCGCTGTAGCCCGACTTCGGAAACCGCGGGATGTCGACGACCAGGTCGCGGGGCAGCGAGAACAGGTAGCCGCGGTCGAGGTTCTCGGTCACGTGCAGGATCAGCACCGCGTCGGCGTGTGGCTCCCAGCCGGGCACGGAGACCCGGGTGTCGACCCCGACCAGCAGGATGTCGAGCGGTCCCTTGATGTCCGCTCCGGGTTGGACGGTCGGCGTGGGGCTCGGCGTCGGCGCGCTCTCGGCCGGCGGGTTCGACGTCCCTGGCGCGGCCGCCGGGGGAGCCGGGTCGCCGCCGCGGGTCACCGCGAACACCACGCCGCCGATGAGCAGCACCGCGACGACCGCCGCCGCGACCACCAGCAGGGCCCTGCGTCCGCCGAACCGTTGACCGATCGCGCCGTTCCCCGCCTCTGTCACGCCGAAATGATGACGGAAGTTCGCGATGGCGCAATAGTTACCG
The DNA here is from genome assembly GCF_029626225.1 of Asanoa sp. WMMD1127. Taxonomy (NCBI): domain Bacteria; kingdom Bacillati; phylum Actinomycetota; class Actinomycetes; order Micromonosporales; family Micromonosporaceae; genus Asanoa; species Asanoa sp. WMMD1127. The sequence goes on along the minus strand of NZ_JARUBP010000001.1, from coordinate 928,547 downwards.
GTCGGTAATGATGAGGGCATGCGGTACGACGTGGTCGTCATCGGATCGGGCTTCGGCGGCTCGGTGGCCGCGTTGCGCCTGGTGGAGAAGGGCTATTCGGTGCTCGTGCTGGAGGCCGGGCGGCGGTTCGCCGACGACGAGCTGCCCGCCACGTCCTGGCGCCTGCACCGCTTCCTCTGGGCACCCCGGCTGCGCTGCTTCGGCATCCAGCGGATCAGCGTGCTGCGCCCGGCCGGCCGGCGGTCGCGGGGCGACAAGGTGCTCGTCCTCTCCGGGGCGGGTGTCGGCGGTGGGTCGCTGGTCTACGCCAACACGCTCTACGAGCCGCTGCCCGACCTCTACGCCGACCCGCAGTGGCACGGCATCGCGGACTGGCAGGCCGAGCTCGCGCCCCACTTCGACCAGGCGAAACGGATGCTGGGCGTCGCGACGTACCCGCGTACGACGGCCGCCGACCGGGCCATGCGCGCGGTGGCCGACCGGATGGGCGCCGGCGCGACGTTCCACCCGACGCCGGTCGGCATCCACTTCGGCCGGCCGGGCGAGACGGTGGCCGACCCCTACTTCGGCGGTGCCGGGCCGGCGCGGACCGGGTGCACGCACTGCGGCGCCTGCATGACCGGCTGCCGGCTCGGCGCCAAGAACAGCCTGGTGAAGAACTACCTGTGGCTGGCCGAGCGGTTCGGCGCGGAGGTGCGGCCGTTGACCACCGTGGTGGCGGTGCGGCCCGCGTCCGGCGGTTACGCGGTCGAGACCGTGCGGACGGGTGGCCGGCGCCGGAGCACTGTGCACGCCGACCAGGTCGTGTTTGCCGCCGGCGCGCTCGGGACCGTGTCGCTGTTGCACCGGATGCGGGCGAGCGGGGCGCTGCCGGGTCTGTCGCCCCGGCTCGGCGCGCTGGTGCGCACCAACTCCGAGTCGATCCTCGGCGCCACGGTGCCGGGGCGCAGCGCCGTCGACTACTCCGAGGGCGCTGCCATCACGAGCTCGTTCCACCCCGACGGGCGTACGCACATCGAACCGGTCCGCTACGGGCGCGGCTCCAACGCGATGGGCCTGCTGCAGTCGGCGCTGGTCGACGGTGGCCCGCACCGGGTCCGGCGGCTGGTGGCCACGCTGGCGGCCCGGCCGCTGACCTACCTGCGCGCCCTGTCGGTGCGGGACTGGTCGCGCCGCACCGTGATCGCGCTGGTCATGCAGTCGCTCGACAACTCGCTGACGCTGGACTGGCGGGCGGGGCGGTTCGGCGGCCGGCTCGTCAGCCGGCCCGGGCACGGCGCGCCGAACCCGACCTGGGTGCCGGCCGGCAACACGGCCGCCCGGCTGCTGGCCGAGGAGATCGGCGGCGTGCCCGGCGGCTCGCTGACCGAGGCGTTCGACATCCCGCTGACCGCGCACATCCTCGGCGGCGCGGCGCTCGGGGCCGATCCGTCCACGGGGGTCGTCGACGGCTACCAGCGCGTCTACGGGCACCCGGGTCTGCACGTCGTCGACGGGGCGGCGGTGCCGGCCAACCTGGGCGTCAACCCGTCGCTGACGATCACCGCGTTGGCCGAGCGGGCGCTGTCGTTCTGGCCCAACAAGGGTTCGCCGGACGCGCGTCCGCCACTGGGCTCGCACTACGCACAGGTGCCCCGCGTGTGGCCCGTGCGCCCCGCCGTACCGGCCGACGCACCGGGGGCGCTGCGCGAGCGGTGACCTTGGTTACCGACCGGGTGCGCACGCCGTCCTCGCCCGTCGGGGCCACCGACACGGTCGGTAAACTCCGGACACATGACCACGCCTCGCCCGGTTCTCGTCGTCGACTACGGCGCGCAGTACGCACAGCTGATCGCGCGCCGGGTGCGGGAGGCCAAGGTCTACTCGGAGATCGTGCCGCACACCATGCCGGTCGCGGAGATGCTGGCCAAGGACCCGGTCGCGATCATCCTGTCCGGCGGCCCCTCCAGCGTCTACGAGGTGGGCGCCCCGCAGGTCGCCAGCGACCTGTTCGAGACCGGTGTCCCGGTGTTCGGCATCTGCTACGGCTTCCAGGCGATGGCCCAGGCGCTCGGTGGCACGGTCGCCCACACCGGCAAGCGGGAGTTCGGCGGCACCCAGCTGCGCGTGGCCCCCGAGGCCGGTGTGCTGCTGCGTGACCTGCCGTCGACGTTGCCGGTCTGGATGAGCCACGGCGACAGCGTGACCGCGGCGCCGGAGGGCTTCACCGTCACCGCCGCGACGCCAGGCGCCCAGGTGGCCGCGTTCGAGGACCTGGCCGGGCGGCGGGCCGGCACGCAGTTCCACCCCGAGGTCATGCACACCGCGCACGGGCAGGACGTGCTGACCCGGTTCCTCTACGACATCGCCGGCATCGAGCCGAGCTGGACGCCCGCCAACATCATCGACGACCAGGTCGCCGCGATCCGGGAACGGGTCGGCGACAAGGAGGTCATCTGCGGCCTGTCCGGCGGCGTCGACTCCGCGGTCGCGGCGGCGCTCGTCCACAAGGCCGTCGGTGACCAGCTCACCTGCGTGTTCGTCGACCACGGGCTGCTGCGGGCCGGCGAGGCGGAGCAGGTCGAGAAGGACTACGTGGCCGCCACGGGCGTCAAGCTCAAGGTGGTCGACGCGGCCGACCGCTTCCTCGCCGCCCTCGACGGCGTGACCGACCCCGAGCAGAAGCGGAAGATCATCGGCCGCGAATTCATCCGGGTCTTCGAGCAGGCGGCCCGCGAGGTCGCCGCCGCGGGCGACGTCGAGTTCCTCGTGCAGGGCACGCTCTACCCGGACGTGGTCGAGTCCGGCGGCGGCACCGGCACCGCCAACATCAAGTCGCACCACAACGTCGGCGGGCTGCCCGACGACCTGGCCTTCTCACTCGTCGAGCCGCTGCGGACCCTGTTCAAGGACGAGGTGCGTACGCTCGGCACCGCGCTCGGCCTGCCCGACGCGATGGTCTGGCGCCACCCGTTCCCGGGGCCGGGCCTGGCCATCCGGATCATCGGGGCGGTCAGCCGCGACCGGCTCGAGGTGCTCCGCGCGGCCGACCTGATCGCCCGCGAGGAGCTCACCGCCGCCGGCCTCGACCGCGACGTCTGGCAGTTCCCGGTGGTGCTGCTGGCCGACGTGCGCAGCGTCGGCGTCCAGGGCGACGGCCGCACCTACGGCCACCCGGTGGTGCTCCGGCCGGTGTCCAGTGAGGACGCGATGACCGCCGACTGGTCCCGGCTGCCCTATGACGTGATCTCCCGGATCTCGACCCGCATCACCAACGAGGTCCGCGAGGTCAACCGGGTCGTCCTCGACGTCACCAGCAAGCCGCCGGGCACCATCGAGTGGGAGTGACCCCACGCCGTCAGGCGCGGGGCGCATCTCCTTCGTTCGTCCCGGTCCCGGCCTGCGGGCCCGGCGCCGGCGGCTGGTAGGTCGGCGGCTGGTACGGGCTCGCGCCGTGGGTCTGGGTCTGCCAGTTCTGCCCGGTCGCGCCCGGCCACACGTCGGCCCCGGGCGGCGCCTCCGGCATCAGGAACCAGAGCACCGGGTAGGCGAGCAGGGCCAGGCCGCCGGTAAGGACCACGGTGACCGCGAAGATCACCCGCATCAGCACGGGGTCGACGCCGAAGTAACGGGCGAGGCCGCCGCAGACACCTGCGATGATCTTGTCGTCACTGGTCCGGCGTAGCTGTTTGTACGGTGGGTTCACGCTCGTCGTCATGCTTCTACGGTCCACCCGACAGGACGGTCCTACCTCGGGAACCGCCCGGAGCCGTACCCTGAAACTTGACCCCTGCGGGTGATCAAGTGTCAGCAATCCGACTCCAGCCCCGGAGGTGTCGAGTGATTCGGGAAGAATCTCCCTCTGTGACCCCCGCGCTCGAGCCTGTCCGCCGCATCGCCGCTTACGCCGTCTGCACCGGCGGCAGCGGCCGCGTGCTGCTCGTGCGGGCGTCCACCCGGTCGGGCACGCCGGGCGCCTGGTCCCTTCCGGGCGGCGCGGTCGATCACGGCGAAGACCCCAACCACACGGTCGTCCGCGAGAGCGCCGCCGAGACCGGCCTGTCCATCACCGTGACCGGCCTGCGCGACGTGCTCGCCGACATGCGCGCCCTGCCGCACCGCGGCGTCACCATCCACACCGACCGGTTGATCTACGCCGCCTCGGTGCGCGGCGGCACCCTGGTCGACCGGGTCGGCCAGCCCACCGACCTGGCCCGCTGGCACACCCTCGACGAGGCCAAGGGCCTGCCGCTGCGCCCGTTCACGGCCAACGCGCTCGGCCTGCCGCCCGGCTCGATCGACATGCGCCCCGACGAGACGCCCGACTTCCCGTCGTTCTACGCCGCCCCCGGTCCCGACGGCCTGCACCGCGCGCAGCGCTTCGCGGCCTACGCGGTCGCCACCGACCCGGCCGGCCGCGTGCTGCTGACCCGGGTCGCCGCGGGCTACCCGGGCGCCGGCTGCTGGCACCTGCCCGGCGGCGGCACCGACTTCGGTGAGCAGCCCGGCGAGGCCCTGCTCCGCGAGCTCGTCGAGGAGACCGGCCAGGCCGGCCGCTTGGTCTCCCTGCTCGGCGTGGCCAGCCACCGCGACGCGGCGTCGCTCGGTCCCGAGGGCTATCCGATCGACTGGCACGGTGTCCGCGCGTTCTACCGGGTCGCCGTCGAGACCCCGGTGATCCCCAAGGTCGCCGACGTCGGCGGCTCCACGGACGCGGCCCGCTGGTTCCCGGTCGAGGAGCTCCGCGGCCTTCCTGACGACGCGATCACCGAGGTGACCGCCGACGCCGTCCGCGCCGCCTTCCCGGAGCAGCCGCAGCCGTAAGATCGTCCGATCATGGAGCAACGGCGCCGGATCGGCGCGTACGGGCTGTGCCGGGACGGAGATCGGGTGCTACTGGCCCGAGCGTCCGACAAGTCTTATTTTCCGGGTGTATGGCAGATCCCCGGCGGCGGTCTCGAGCACGGCGAGGCGCCGTCCGACGCGCTGGTCCGGGAGTTCCGCGAGGAGACCGGGCTGGAGATCGAGATCGTCCGGCCGCTGACCGCGCTGGCGTCCGTCCGCGAGCTCCGGGACATCGAGGTCTCCTGGCATTTCGACCTGATCGTGTACGAGGCCCGCGTGCTCCGCGGCACCCTGCGGCGCGAGGTGGCCGGCACGAGCGACGACGTCGCCTGGGTGGCCGAGCGGGACCTGGCCGACCTGCGCGTGATGCCGTTCACCGCCGAGCTGCTCGGCCAGCCGGTCGTGCCGCTGGACTTCGCCGCGCCACACCCGCTCGGCCGGCGGCTGCCGCCTCCACCGCTGCGGACCGACCGCGGCCAGCGCTTCGCGGCTTACGGGTTGGTGACCTCGCCGCGCGGCGTACTCCTGACCAGGATCTCTGAAGGTTTTCCCGGGGCCGGCAAGTGGCACCTGCCCGGCGGCGGCACCGACTTCGGTGAGCAGCCGGCGGCCGGGTTGCTGCGCGAGCTGGCGGAGGAGTCGGGCCAGGTCGGCGAGATCGTCGAGCTGCTGGCGGTCTCGGATCACCGCAACCCGCGTGCGCTGGGTCCTGAGGGCTATCCGATCGACTGGCACGCGGTGCGGGTCGTCTATCGGGTCGACGTCGCCGTGCCCACCGAGCCGCGCGTCGCCGAGGTGGGGGGATCGACGGTCGACGCGCGCTGGTTCACGCCCGGGGAGCTGCCGGCGCTGACGCTGACCGATGTGGCCGCTGTGGCGGTGCGGTCGTGGGTGGCCTGAGCTGCTCAGACGTCACAAATCACCAATGTTGCCGCCTAGGCCGTATAATCGGTGGTTGGGCCAAGAGCTCGAACCGCCGGCTATGCCGTCTAAGTGAAAACTGTCTCATTCGTGCTGGTTCATCCGATTGAACCGTGTACGAGTCTCGCCAATCAGCCCCATCTGTGCGATGGTGTAGACCGCAAGATCGGGCGGTCGTCGCTCGATTCTGGCGGCGAAGGAGATCCGATTCCGGACCTGGAGGACCACGTGCCGAGAGCCCCTTGGCGTCGGCGTATCACCACCGATAGTCCGCGACTCGCGTTCGACAGCCCACGCCCCGGCGGTCGCCGGTGGCCGGGCCTGCGACGCAGCGGCACCCTCGCCCGGCAGGTCATGCGAGTGCGAGCGGTCGGCCGGCGTTCCCGGATGACCGTGGTGCACCCCGACAGCCACTCGATCGACCCACTGGCGGTCCGCGAGATCCAGGCGATCGCGCCGGTCAGCCCCGCGGTCGGCCCGAGCGAGGCGGCACCCGCCGCGGGCATGGCGATCCCCCTGCTCCCCGGCGAGCGCACCGCGGCCCGCCGCGCGAAGTTCGCCCTGGTCAACGGCTGCACCCTGGCCAGCCTGGGCCTCGGCCTGCTGGCCATCTTCCTGGCCATGCAGGGCGACGTGCAGATCGCGGCGATCTGCCTGGTCGCCTGCGTGGTCTTCGACGGCCTCGACGGAATCCTCGCCCGCCGCCTCGGCGTGGCCAGCCCGTTCGGCGCCCAGATGGACTCCCTGGCCGACATGTGCTCCTTCGGCCTGGCGGCGCCGGTGGTGGTCTACGCGTCCCTGCACGGCACGGTCTCGACGGCCGCCGCCGCGGTGGCGTGCGCCCTGGTCGCCGGTTGCGCCGCGATCCGCCTGGCCCGCTTCAACGTCTCGCCGAAGGACGGCCGCTTCTTCTGCGGAGTCCCGACCACGATGGCGGCCGCGGTCCTGGCCCTGGCGGTCCTGATCGGCCTGCCCGTCTCCGGCACGGTGGTCGTCGCCGGCGTGGCGCTGCTGGCCTTCGCGATGGTCTCGAGCTTCCCCTACGCCAAGCTGGCGCGCCTGGTGAAACTCCCGCCGTGGGTCCTGCTCCTCCCGGTCGTAGGCGGCCTGCTCGACATCCGCATCACCTTCTTCGCGATCGTCGTCGCCTACCTGGCGAGCGGCCCGGTCCTCTGGCTCCGCCAGCGCCGCGCCGCCTGACCTTCCCGTCGCACACCGCGGCCCTCGCCCTTCTTCGGGCGGGGGCCGCGGTCGTTGCGCCACGAATGCGGTGACCCGTGGGCACCTGGGTTTGGTATGCGAGCTGGTGTTGATCAACACCAGCGATCCACAGCCTGCGGGCGGGGTGACGTCGCGGGAGCGCACCTGCTTCGGCACGTACGTACATGCCAAAGCATGTCGGCTCCGAGAATCACCCTCCGCCGGCCAACCGGGCCTGGCTTTCCAGGCCGGCCACGAGCAGCGTGATGCCGAGGTCGAAGGCCTGCGGCGCCGTCGGATCCGCATGGTCCAGGGAGTGGGGCTCGGCGACCGCGCCCAAGCTGTCGGCCTGGATGCGCTGCTGGCGGTGGAAGGCGTGGCCCACGATGAAATGGACCATGGTCTCGGCCGCCAGGTCCGCGGTCTGGTCGTCGAAGCCGCCCCCGCCGATCGCGACGGCCAGCCGCCGCTGCAGGCCCGACCCGCCCAAGCCCAACGCCAGCGTGCTCGACACGACCTCCGCGCCGTCCTTGTAGGCCAGTAGTGCGTCGTGCAGCGCTGCGGCTTCCCCGCGGACCGCGGATCGCCAGTCGTCGGCCGGGGCCGGCGGGCGGGCGCCCGCGATGATGCGGTCCGAGACCGCCGCGAGCAGGGTCTGCTTGTTGGGGAAGTGCCAGTAGAGGGCGCTGGCGGCGACGCCGAGGGTCGTGGCCAGGTGGCGCATCGTCAGGTCGGGGAGGCCCTGCTGGTCCAGGATTCCTAGAGCCGCGCTGACGACATCCTCGCGCGTGTTGCGGGCGCTATCCGATCTCGGCATGCCGCCACTATAGTGAACGCCGTTCAGGAGAACGGTGTTCAGGTGAACGGCGTTCAAGGAGAGGGAGCCGATGGACGAGGCGCGCAGGTTCGAGACGCGCGACATCACCAGGATCGTGGCCTTCGCGGCCATCCTGGCGGTGCTGGGTATTCCGGGCGCGATACCGATCGGCGGTCCGGTGCCGATCACCGCCCAGACCCTCGGTGTCATGCTCGCCGGCGCGGTGCTCGGCGCCTGGCGTGGGGCGGCCGCCGTGGTCGTCTTCCTCGTGCTCGTGCTGGCCGGGCTGCCGCTGCTCTCCGGCGGCCGCGGCGGCGCCGGCGTCTTCGTCGGTCCCTCGGCCGGCTTCCTGATCGGCTGGATCCTCGGCGCTTTCGTGGTCGGGCTGATCGTGCGGCTCGCCAACCGGCCGCCGGTCTGGTGGCGCACCGCGCTCGGCTGCTTCGTGGGCGGAGCGCTGGTGGTGTACGCGATCGGCATCCCGGTGCAGTCGGCGATCACCGGCCTGTCCGTGGCCAAGACCGCGGTCACCAGCGCCGCCTTCCTCCCCGGCGACCTGCTCAAGACCGTCGCCGCCACGGTGATAACGATGGCGCTCTGGCGCGCGTACCCCCGTGCTTTCGGCAATCCGACCGGCTTCCGGCGAGCCGGCGCATGAGCGTGCTGCGGTGTGGAGACACCACCGTCGACCTGCCTGGCCGGAGCACGGCCGCGAGCGGCGTCGACGTGCCGGGGCGGGTGGTGCCCATCCGCGCGCGGGACCGGGTCGAGGCGCTGCTGACGGCGCTCGCGGTGCACGACGCCGGCGGCGTGCCGCTGATCGGTGACGACCGTTGGGACGACGACTACTGGGCCCGCCTGCGGGGGCGGGTCGAGGCCGCGGCGCCCGTACCTGGGATGGGGTGGGGCACGTTCACCTCGGGCAGCACCGGCGCGCCCCGGATGATCGTGCGGACCGCCGCGTCCTGGGCCGCCTCCTTCGCCGGCGTCGAGCGGCTGACCGGGCTGACGAAGGACGACGTCGTCTACCTGCCGTCGCCGCTGGTCTCCTCGGTGACGATGTTCTCCGTCGCGCACGCCCGGAGCATCGGTGCCACCGTGGTGCTGCCCCGCCGACACGCGGTGTCCACATCGGATCTGACCGAGGCCACCGTCCTGCACGGCACCCCGTACGCGCTGCGTGACGTCGTCGAGTCCCGGGCCACCCATCGGCTGCGGGTCGCGCTGATCGGCGGCGCCCGGCTCGACCCGGCGCTGCGCCGACGGGCCGAGGCCGGCGGCATCCAGGTGATCAGCTACTACGGCGCCGCCGAGTTGTCGTTCGTCGCCGTCGACCCCGACGGGCAGGGGCTCCGCCCGTTCGACGGCGTGGAGCTGCGGGTCGAGGACGGCGTGCTCTGGGTGCGCTCCGCCTATTTCGCCAGCGGCTACCTGGGCACCGCCGACGGCCCTTTCCGCCGCACCGCCGACGGCTGGGGCACCGTGGGCGATCTCGTGGACACCGACGCACCGCTCCGGCTGCGCGGCCGCAGCGACGGCGCGATCCTCACCGCCGCCGCGACCGTCGTGCCCGAAGACGTCGAGGCGGCCCTGCTCGGCATCGACGGCATCGCCGACGCCGTGGTGTTCGCGCTCCCGCACGAGCGGACCGGCGAGTTGGTCGCTGCCCTGATCGAGACCGAGCCCGGCCGGCGCCCGCCGACCGTGGCCGAACTGCGGGCCAGCGCCGGCTCGCTGCTCACCGGCAGCCACCGCCCGCGCCGCTGGTTCTGGACCGACCGGCTGCCGCGCACCGCGGCGGGCAAGCCGGCCCGCGAGCAGATCAAGCACGCCGCCATCGAGGGACGGGTGACCCGGATTGGTTGAGCCGCACACCGCTGTCGTCGTCGCTGCCCGGCGCACGCCGATCGCCGCGAAAGGCGGCGCCCTCGCCCACCTGACCGCCGCCGAGCTGGCCGCACCGGTGATCCGGGCCTGCGTGGACGACGCGCCGGGCGACGTGGCCGACGTGGTGCTGGGCAACTGCATGGGTCCCGGTGGCAACATCGCCCGAGTCGCCGCCCTCGCCGCCGACCTCGACACCGCGGTGCCCGGGATGACCATCGACCGCCAGTGCGGCAGCGGCCTCGCGGCGATCATCACCGCCGCACAGGCCATCCAGGCCGGCGACCACCGCCCACGGATCGCCGGCGGCGTCGAGAGCTGCTCGACCGCGCCGACCCGGATCGCCGACGGCCGGCCCTACGCCCGGGCGCCGTTCGCGCCGCCCGGCCATCCCGACCCCGACATGGTCCGGGCCGCGCAGGACCTGGCCGTCCACGACACCATCGACCGCGCACGCCAGGACGCGTACGCCGCCCGCAGCCACCGCCGCGCCGTGCACACCCGGGACAGCGGCGGCTTCCGGGCCGAACTGGTGCCACTCGGCGACGTCGCGGCCGACACGGGCCCGCGGGCCCGCGTACCCGGGATGCTCGACCGGTTTCCGCCCCTCTTCCCCGCGCATGGCGGCACCCTCACGGCGGGCAACTCCTGCCGCGACAGCGACGGCGCCGCCGCGGTCATGCTCGCGCCCGGCGGCCCCGGTCTAGCGCTCGTCGCCGCCGCCACCGTCGGGTGTGACCCCGCCCTGCCCGGCCTCGGCCCGGTGCCGGCCGTCGAGCGCCTCCTGCGAGAAGCCGGAACCACCCTCGACGACGTCGCGGCCATCGAGATCGTCGAAGCGTTCGCCGCGCAGGCGCTGGCCGCCCTCACCCGACTCGGCCTGGCCGACGGCACCGACGTCGACGCCCGCGTCTGCGCCGACGGCGGCGCGCTCGCGCTCGGCCACCCGTGGGGCGCCAGCGCCGCGGTCAGCGTCGTGCGGCTGTTCAGCCGGCTGGTCCGCGGCGGCGCCCCGGCCGGCACGCTGGGCCTGGCCACCGCCGCGGTCGGTGGGGGCCTCGGGGTCGCCGCGCTGTTCCAGGTGGTCAGATGAGGGACATCGCCCTGACGGGCGTCACGGTCGAGTACCCCGGCCGGACGGCCCTGCGTGACGTCTCGGTGCGGCTCGACCAGCGCCGGATCGCGGTGATCGGCGCCAACGGCTCCGGCAAGTCCACCTTCGCCCGCACGCTCAACGGCCTGGTCAGCCCCACCACCGGCGAGGTACGCGTGCACGGGCTCGACCCCGGCCGGCAGTCGCGGCAGCTGCGCCGGCGGGTCGGTTTCGTGTTCAGCAACCCCGACACCCAGATCATCATGCCGACGGTCGCGGAGGACGCGGCGTTCTCGCTGCGCGGGCGCGGCCTGTCCCGCCCGGAGGTCCGCGCGCGCGTCGCGGCGGCGCTGCGGAGGATGGGCCTCACCGAGTACGCGGACTCGCCGGCACACACGCTCTCCGGCGGCCAGAAGCAGCTGCTCGCCCTCTGCGCGGTGCTGATCGGCGAGCCGAGCCTGGTCGTGGCGGACGAACCGACCGCCTACCTGGACGCGGCCAACAGCCGGCGGATCGCCCGTTTCCTGCTCGACGAGATGGACCAGCAGCTCGTGCTGGCCACCCACGACCTGCGACTGGCCGCCCGGTGCGACATCGCGCTCCGGTTCGACGAGGGCAAGCTGGTCGACCTGGGCGAGCCGGGCCCGGTGATCGCCCGCTACGAACGCGACCAGGACGCGGCGTGATCTCGCTCTATCGCCCCGGCGACAGCGTGCTGCACCGGCTGCCGGCCGGGCCGAAGCTGCTCGTGGTGATGGCCGTCGCGCTGGCCGTCTCGCTGGCTCCGACCAGCCCGTGGACGCTGGGCGGGATGGCCGCCGCGGTCGCCGCCGGCTATCTGCTCGCCGGCCTCGGCCTGCCGGAGCTGGGCCGGCAGGCCTGGCGGCTGCGCTGGGTGGTGCTGGTGATGGTGCTCGGCCAGGTCTTCTTCCTGCCGGCGCTGACCGTGGCGGCCAACGTCGCGCGGGTGGTCGTGGTGATCCTGCTGGCCAACCTCGTCACCCTGACCACCCGCACCGAGGATCTCGTCGACGCGATCGAGCGGGCGCTGACGCCGTTGCGCCGGTTCGGCGTCAACCCGAGCCGGGTCGCCCTGATGCTCTCGATGACCATCACGACGATCCCGGTCATCGCCGGCTACGCCGCGCAGATCCGCGAGGCACAGCGCGCCCGCGGCGTACCCGTGGCGCCGTTGGCCTTTGTCGTGCCTCTATTGATCATGGCGCTCAAGCACTCCGACGACCTCGCGGACGCGCTCACCGCCCGCGGCATCGACTAACGCCAGCGGGCGATCACCGAGGCGCCGCCGACCACGCGGTCGCCGGGCGCCACCAGCGCGTCGGCGGTGCCGGCGGGCAGGTAGACGTCGGTCCGCGAGCCGAACCGGATCAGGCCGAAGCGCTCGCCGCGGGCCAGCAGCGCGCCGACCGGCGCCCGCTGCACGATCCGGCGGGCGATCAGGCCGGTCCGCTGGGCCACCACGACGGTGCCGCGCGCGGTGTCGAGCACGGTGTAGGCCGCCACGTTGTGCTCGGCCGCCGGGTTCATCGCCGCCGCGTAGCCGCCGTCGGTGACGAAGTAGTCGACCACCTTGCCGGCCACCGGGCTGCGGTTGACGTGCACGTCGAGGACCGAGAGGAAGACGGCGACCCGCAGGAACTCGCCGTCGCCGAACCGCTCGTCGGTGACCCGGTCGACCGACAGCACCTTGCCGTCGGACGCGGCCACCACCGCGGTCGCATCTTCCGGCACGTCTCGCTCGGGGTCGCGGAAGAACGCCGCCACGGGCAGCGCCGCCAGCGCCGGCACCAGCCACAGCTTGGACTGCGGCCGGGCCCGGCGGGTCAGCGCGGCCACACCGAGGGCGATCCCGGCGGCGGCGACGCCGTTGGAGTCGATGTGCATCGTGCGGGTCAGTGGGACGCTCGACGGCCGGTAGGCCGGCGCCAGCCGGTCGGCCGTCGCGACGTCGGCGGGGGAGAAGCGCAGCCGGTGCACCCGCATCGGCGGCCGGTTGGCCAGCACGAGGTCGGAGCCGACACCGAACAGCGCGGCCTGCCGGTCGAGCTCGGCGGCGGCGCCACCGGTCAATCCTGGCAGCGCGGGCGCGGCGACGGTGAGCACGCCGCCGTCGGCCAGGTATTTGGCCAGCCCGTCGACGGTGGCCCGGGCGTCCTCGGCGGACCCGGTCAGCGGCTCGGCGATGATCACGGCCTGGGCCGGGTCGGCCTCACCGACGGACTCGGCGACCCGCACGCGGTCGGCGATCCACTGGCCCTGCTGGTGGACGTGGGCCCGCAGCGCGGCGCTGGTGGTGCCCGCGCCGGGCGTGACGACCAGCGCGTCGCCGGGCAGCAGCGCGTCGAACGCGGCCTGGAGCACCGCCGACCCCGGGGCCGCTCCGACCACGAGGCCGGTCTTCGGGCCGGCGTGGCGGGCGAGCTCGGCGGCGAGCGTGCGCGCGGCGCGCGGGCCGAAGCTGTCGCGGCCGCGGTCGGCCGAGTGCGCGGGCGAGGCGGTCATAACGGGCTGGCTCCTCAGCAGTCGAGATCAACAGGCCGGCGGCTCGGCAGGACCGGAACATGGCGCTGGCCGGCGGAGGCAGAACCTCCACCGGCCAGCATAGGTGGCTCGGCGCGCTAGGCGTGGCTTTGACCGCGCGGCGGGGTCGAGACCGGCTCCCCGAGGTCGGCCGTGGGCTCGGCCGGTGACACCGGCTCGAGGTCGATCGACGTGTCCGGATCGACGGCCGGCTGTTGGGCCGCGTTCGCGTTGCGGGCCGACCGGATGGCGCCCACCAGGCCCAGCAGGCCGAGAAGGATCAGCCCGAAGGCGACCCACCAGCCGGCGGCCGGCACGTCGACGTGGACGACCTGGGCGAACACCCACCAGCCGAAGATGGCCAGGAAGATGATCGCGAAGATCAGCGAGAGCAGGTCGGTGCGGTGCGGCTTCATCGGGTCACCTCCACCCGTCCGGTGTTGACGTGCACGTAGAGGCGCAGCGTGCCGCCGCCGACGCCGTCGGCGCCGTTGTCGGCCACGGTCGTCTGCTGGCCGATGCCGCTCAGCGACCGGTCGAAGACGTCCGCGTCACCGGCGTCGATGTTGACGTCGGCCACGACGTCGACGTTCTCGGGCACCCGGATCTCCAGGTCGCCGGCGTTGAGGGTGACGTCGACCTCGCGGGTCTGGCCGGTGAAGTCGAGGGTGGTCAGGTCGAGCCGAGCGTCGCCGAACGGCAGGCGGTAGCTGGGCCGGAGCTCGGTCATCGAGCGCGGCTCCCAGACGACGTCGCGCCCACCGAGCCGGTCGTGGTCGACCTGATATTCCGCGATCGACGAGATGCCCAGCGCCGCGGCGGCGGCCAGTCCGAGCGCGATCAGCCACCGGGCCCGGCCGAGCCACGCGCCGACCAGCAGGCCCAGGGCGATGGTGAGCAAGGCGGCGGCGAAGTACGTCGTCGGCCGCACGCGCAGCACGTTGAGCAGGTCGAGCATCGCCACGACGCCCATCGCCACGAAGATCATGGAGAACGTCGCGAAGCCCAGGGCCGAGCGCTCCTTGGGCGGCTTCGGCGGCTTGGGAGGCCGCACGGGCGCCGGGGGAGGCGGGGGCGGCGGGCCACCGTACGGCCCGTGGGGCGCGAACGGCGGCTGGTAGCCGGGCTGCTGCCGGGGCGGGAACGGCCCGGTGGCGGGCGGGAACGGCGCGGTCGGCGGTGGCTGCTCGTACGCCCGGGTCGGCTCGTCGACCGCGACCGGCGGCGGGGCCGCGGCGGGGGCGGTGACGGGCGCGGCCTGGGCCGGCTGTTGCGCCGTCGACTGCCACGGGGCGCTGCCGGCCCACGGCGAGACGGTCGACCAGGTCAGCCGCTGGTCGACGGGGCCGCCGGAGGGCACCGGCTGCGGCCCGTGCTGGTTGCGGTTGAGCAGCAACGCTCCTCCCACGAGGATCACGGCGCCGAGCAGGACGGCGCGGAACGGGTCGGTGACCAGGAAGCCGAACAGCACCGTGCAGCCCACGCCGAGGATGATCGCGGTGACCGGCGACATGCTGGACCGGCCCTTGCCGAGCACCGACTCGATCGGCGAGGCGGTGTCGCCCTCGGCCGGGGTGAGCAGCCACGCCGTCACGTAGAGCAGCACACCCACCGCGAAGAACACGGTGAGCACGGCGAACAACACCCGCCACAGGATCGGGTCGGTGTTGGTGGCGCGCCCGATCGCGGCGCAGACCCCGGCGAGATAGCGCCCGTTGTGCGGGCGGACCAGCCCGTAGCGGGTGGCGAAGCCGGCCGTGCCGGGCACGGGGCCGGCGCCGGGCGGTGGCGGCGGTGGTGGGCCGGGCGGCGGGGCGGCGGCCTCGTCCGCCGGGCGCGGGCCGCCGGCCGGTGTCTCGGGGGTCTCGGTCATAGCGTCGATACTGGCGGCGCGCCCGCCCGAGCGGCCTCCGGCGCCGACCCTGAGCCCACCCTGAGAAATCCGGCGTCCCAGGTTAGGGGGCCTCCCCGTGGTCACCGGGCCGACCTACGTGTGACGATCGGAATCACCGAGAGGAGCCCCGTGACCACCGCGCAGACCGCACCCCGCCTCTACCGCGCCCGTGACCGACGCATGGTCGCCGGTGTGGCGGCCGGGCTGGCTGAGCACCTGGGCGTGCCGGCGTTCCGGGTGCGGCTGGCGTTCCTGTTGCTGCTGGGCTTCAGCGGCCTCGGCCTGCTCCTTTACGCGGCGTTCTGGGCGGTGCTGCCCCAGCGGCCGCGCACGCCCGGTGACACCACCCGCCGCGGCGCCGCCCAGGTGCTGCCGTTCGTGCTCATCGGCATAGGCGTCCTGGTGACGCAGGGCATCGTGTTCAACTCGGTCGGGGCCGCGGCCACCGGCGGCTGGCTGATCGCGCTGGTCGCGGTCGGCGCCGGCGTCATCTGGCACCAGTCGGACCCGGAACGCCGCCGCCAGTGGAGCGAGACGTTGCCGCGGATGCCCTGGCTGGCCGCCGTGGTCGACGAGAGCGACCGGCGGGCCTTTCTGCTGCGCTTCATCGGCGGCGGCGTGCTGGTCGCCACCGGCATCATCGGCGTGGTCGCCGTCTACGCGCCGGCCGGCAACATCGGCGCGGTGGTCAACGGCGTGATCTTCGCGCTGGTCGGCCTGTTCGGCGTCGCGGTGGTGGCCGGTCCCGCCCTGTGGCGCACCTTCAACCAGCTCCGCGCCGAGCGCGAGGGCCGCATCCGGGAGACGGAGCGCGCCGAGGTCGCCGCGATGGTGCACGACCAGGTGCTGCACACGCTCGCGCTGATCCAGCGCAACGCCGGCGACGTCAAGGTCGTCCAGCGGCTCGCCCGCGGCCAGGAGCGGTCGTTGCGCAACTGGCTCTACAAGCCCACCGCCTCGCCGACCGAACGGTTCGCGGCCGCGCTCGAGCAGGCGGCCGCCGAGGTCGAGGACACCTTCGCGATCACGGTCGAGACCGTCGTGGTCGGCGACCGGGAGACCGACGAGCGGGTCGGCGCCCTGGTCGCCGCGGCCCGCGAGGCCATGGTCAACGCCGCCCGGCACGCCAAGGTCCAGACCGTCTCGCTCTACGCCGAGGTCGAGCCCGACCAGCTGAGCGTCTTCGTCCGCGATCGCGGCGCCGGCTTCGACCCCTCTACAGTGGAAGAGACCCGGCACGGCGTACGCGGCTCGATCATCGGTCGGATGGCCCGGCACGGCGGCCGGTCCGAGATCCGCAGCGAGCCCGGCACCGGCACCGAGGTGCGATTGTTCCTGCCGATCGCCCGCGCGTCGGCGCCGGCGCCGGCGTCGGCCAATGCCAGCAGCAAGGACAGGTGAGCCCCTGATGAGCGAGAACCCCACGCCGACCGACGCGCCCGAGGCGTTGCGGGTCTTCGTCGTCGACGACCACGCGATGTTCCGCGCCGGGGTCCGGGCCGAGCTGGCCGGTCGGGTCGACGTCATCGGGGAGGCCAGCACCGTGGCCGAGGCGGTCAGCCGGATCGGCGCGCTTGAGCCCGACGTGGTCCTGCTCGACGTGCACATGCCCGACGGTGGTGGCCGGGCCGTGCTCGAGGTCGTCCGCCGCACCCATCCGCAGGTCCGCTTCCTGGCGCTGAGCGTCTCCGACGCCGCCGAGGACGTGATCGGCCTGATCCGCGCGGGTGCCCGGGGCTACGTCACCAAGACCATCTCCTCTGAGGAGCTGGCCGCCGCGATCCGCCGGGTCGCCGACGGCGATGCCGTCTTCAGCCCGCGGCTGGCCGGCTTCGTGCTGGACGCCTTCGCCAGCCGGTCCGACACCGCGGTCGCCGACCCCGAGCTCGACCAGCTCACCAACCGGGAGCGCGAGGTGCTGCGGCTGCTGGCCCGCGGCTACGCCTACAAGGAGATCGCGAAGGAGCTCTACATCTCCATCAAGACGGTGGAGACGCACGTGTCGAACGTGCTGCGCAAGCTCCAGATGTCGAACCGGTACGAGCTGTCCCGCTGGGCTGCCGACCGCCGCCTAGTCTGAATCTCCGGATTTAACCGCAATCACGGCGTACGCCCGTGTGAAGGCTTTGTTTCGTCCGGCTCCACGACTTGCGCCGCGCCGCCGGCTGTGTTGATCTGATCGACGTCCCACCGCGGTGGCATGACCCGCCGTGTGGCCGCAAGACTCCACCCTGATGTTCCCCCAATCGTGCAACCTAAAATCTCCGCCGTCGCGTCTCGTCATCTGCACGGAGCGTGCCGGAATGATGGCGGGTGGCGCTGGGCTCACATGTGGAAGGTCGCAAAACCGACCGAATCGACCACGCTAATCGAGGTCGATTGGTCCGGTTTGCGCGACCTTCTGTCTGATGTGCACAGTCGGCTCGCTGTTACACCCGACTGCTCGTTCAGAGACGTCACTGTTATCTGAACGATGCATTCGACTATTCCGAACTCGCTTCATGCGGGCTAGCTTTTGCCGAACAGGCGAAGCGACCCTTCGTCCGATCTAGGAGGCCCCCGTCCATGAGGAAGACCGACTCGGCGCCCGACGTCCCCGCGGCCGGCGCTACCGACGGCTTGGGTGGCACCGTCGCGTTGGAGGTCAATTCCCCGGTCGATGCCCCCGTCGAGAAGGCGGCGAAGGAGTTCGTCGGTCGCTCCCCCGGTCAGCTCGCCTGGCTGCGACTCAAGCGCGACAATACGGCGAAGGTCAGCGCGATCACGCTCGCCATTCTCGGCATCATCGCGCTGGCGGCGCCGTTGATCGGCAAGCTGCGCGGCATGACGCCGACGCAGCCGTTCACCGACCGGCTCAACGAGTTCGCGATGCCGCTCGGCTACGCGGGCGGCATGAACGGCACCCACTGGCTCGGCCTCGAGCCCGGCAACGGCCGCGACATCCTGATGCAGCTGGTCTACGGCATGCGCACGTCGCTGCTGATCGCGTTCGCCTCGGCGATCGTCGCGTCGACCATCGGCGTGCTGATCGGCATCATGGCGGGCTACGCCCGGGGCTGGCTCGACAGCGCGATCAACTGGGTGATCGACCTGACGCTGGCCTTCCCGTTCCTGATCTTCGCGCTGGCGGTCATCCCGATCGTCGAGGACCGCTTCTTCGGCGAGCGTGACGCGATCCCCGCGAGCTTCCGGGTCGGCCTGATCATCGCGACCTTCGGCCTGTTCAGCTGGACCTACACCGCCCGCCTCGTGCGCGGCCAGGTGATCGCCCTGCGCGAGCGCGAGTTCGTCGAGGCGGCCCGGGCGGCCGGCGCGGGCACCCGGCACATCCTCTTCCGGCAGCTGCTGCCCAACATCTGGGCGCCCATCCTGGTCACGCTGTCGCTCAACGTGCCGGCCTTCATCACCACCGAGGCCGCGCTGGCCTTCGTCAACATCGGTGTCATCGAGCCCACCCCCGACCTCGGTCGGATGATCTTCAACTCGATCGCCTACGTCGCCAGCGACCCGTTCTACACGCTGTGGCCCGGCCTGACGATCTTCATTCTGGTCCTGGCATTCAACCTGCTCGGTGACTCACTGCGTGACGCCCTGGACCCGAAGTCCACGCGATAACCCGCGACCACAAGTCTTTGCACACGCACGTTTCGTTCGGAAATCTCGGGAGCTGAGGGAGCCCCAGCCGGGCGGGAAGGGAGAAGATCGTGCGAATTAAGGGAGGGGCGCTGATCGTCGGCGCTCTTGCCGTGGCGATTACCGCCGCGGGTTGTTCTGAAACCACGTCCGGTGGTGAGAACGGTGGCTCGACGGAGGCCAAGACCCAGACGGGGTCGATCTCCTACGAGGCCGCCGACAACACTGGCCCGGCCAAGGCCGTCGATGGCGCCACCAAGGGCGGCACCATCACGGTCATGCAGCTGTCGGACGTCGAGCACCTCGACCCGGCTCGTAACTACGTCAACGTCCAGCAGGTCATGGGCAACCTGATCTACCGGTCGCTCAACGGTTACCAGGAGGACGGCAGCGGCAAGATGACGCTGGTCGGCGACCTGGCCACCAACCCGGGCACCGACGTCAACAAGGACTGCAAGGTCTGGGAGTTCAAGCTCCGCGACGGCCTGAAGTACGAGGACGGCTCGGCGGTCACCTCGAAGGACGTCGCCTACGGCCTGGCCCGTAGCTTCGCCCCCGAGCTCAACGAGGGTCCGCACTACATCCAGCAGTGGCTCTACCCGGGTGGCACCTACAACGCCACCTACAAGGGCCCCTACGAGGGTGGCCAGATGCCGGCCGGCGTCGAGACCCCGGACGACAAGACCATCAAGTTCACCTTCGCGGACCCGCACTGCGACATGCCGTACGCGGCCGCGCTGCCGACGACCGCGCCGGTTCCGCAGGCGAAGGACACCAAGGGTCAGTACGACCTGCGTCCGTTCTCCTCGGGCCCGTACAAGGTCAAGAGCTACACCCGTGACAACCTGCTCGAGCTCGAGCGCAACCCCAACTGGGACGCCAACACCGACCCGATCCGCACCGCTTACCCGGACAGCATCAAGTTCTCGTTCGGTCTCGAGCAGCAGCAGATCGCGGAGCGGCTCGTCGCCGACGCGCCGGCCGACCAGGCGTCGCTGACCTGGGGTGACACGCCTCCGGCCGTCCTGCCTCGCACCACCGCCGCTGGTGTCGCGGAGCGGGTCGCCAAGGGCCCGACGCAGTACGTCTGGTACCTGGGTGTCAACAACCAGCGGATCAAGGACAAGAAGATCCGTGAGGCGCTCTACTACGGCCTCGACCGCGACGCCGCGCTCAAGGCGATCGGTGGCACCTCGGCCGGCACGCCGGCCAGCACGCTGATGTCCCCGACCACCGCGGGCTTCGAGAAGTACGACGCCTACAACGCTCCGGCGACCGGTGACGTCAACAAGGTCAAGGAGATCCTCGGCGGCACCACCCCGCCGCCGCTGGTGCTCGCCCACAGCAACACCCCGCTTCGCACGGCGCAGGCCGAGGCGATCCGGGCCAGCCTGGTCAAGGCCGGCTTCCAGGTGACGCTCAAGGCGATCGAGGCGACCAGCTACTACGACGAGGTTGGCCGGAAGAACACTCCGTTCGACCTGTACCTGCACGGTTGGGGCTCGGACTGGCCGACCGGTTCGACGATCATCCCGCCGCTGTACGACAGCCGCGAGATCGTCGACGAGGGCAACCAGAACCTGGCCTACTTCGCCGAGCCGACCGTCGACGCGGAGATCGACCGGATCAAGACCCTGCCGGCCGCCGAGCAGGACGCCGCGTGGATGGCTCTCGACAAGAAGATCATGACTGACTACTTGCCCGAGATCCCGGCCTACTACGACGCCACTCACGAGCTGTTCGGCTCGAAGGTCGGCAATGCCTTCCTGAGTGACGCGTTCGGCGTGATCCAGCTCAACAAGATCTACGTCAAGCAGTAACCCGTTCCGCTACTGATCGGGTGCGGGTGGCTTCCCACCAGGACAGCCACCCGCACCCGGCCGGCGATCTCCATCGGATAGGTGCCCCCAATGGTCCGGTTCATCACGCGCCGCGTGCTCGTCGGCCTCACGACGATCATCGCGATCAGCATCATCGTCTTCGGGCTGTTCTTCGCGGTGCCTTCGTCGCCGGCGAAGGTCATGTGCGGGAAGAACTGCGACCCGGCCAGCATCGCGGCGGTGGAGACGCGCCTCGGTCTGCGCGAACCCATCGTCGAGCAATACACCGGCTTCATGAAGGGCGTCTTCGTCGGGCGCACGTACGCCGAGGGCACCGCCTTCGAGCAGCGCTGCGACGCCCCCTGCCTCGGCTTCTCGTTCCGCAACAACGAGTCGGTGACCGCCATCCTGGGCCGGACCCTGCCGGTCACCGCCAGCATCGTCTTCGGCGCGGCCGTCCTGTGGTTGCTGATAGGCGTCTCATTGGGCATGATCTCGGCGCTCCGCAGAGGCACCATGTTCGACAAGGTGGCGATCGGCATCTCGCTGACCGGCGCGTCGATGCAGGTGTTCTTCTTCGGCCTGATCCTGCTCTACGCGTTCGTCTACGCGACCGGCCTGCTGCCGTTCCCGTCCTACACCCCGCTGACCGAGAACCCACTCAAGTGGGCCAGCGGGCTCATTCTGCCCTGGGTCACGCTGGGCTTCCTCAACTCGGCGATCTACGCCCGGTTGTCCCGTGCCCAGATGCTGGAGACCCTCTCCGAGGACTACGTGCGCACCGCCCGCTCCAAGGGTCTGCCGCTGCGCCGGGTCTACACCAAGCACGCGTTGCGCGCGGCGATCACGCCCATCGTGACGATCGCCGGCCTCGACATCGGCGCGTCGCTCGGTGGCACGTTCATCACCGAGACCATCTTCGGCCTCCGCGGGCTGGGCAAGGAGACCGTCGAAGCGGTCAACTTCCTGAACCTGCCCATCGTGGTGGCGACGGTGCTCCTGGCCGCGGTGTTCATCGTCGTGGCCAACCTGATCGTTGACGTGCTGTACGCCGTGATCGACCCACGGGTCCGGCTGAGCTGAAGCGCGAGGGAGAACAACAGTGACCGCACCAGCCTCGGCGCCGCAGAGCCCGACGACCAACGACACCGGCCCGTACCTGCGGGTCAAGGACCTCCGGGTGCAGTTCCCGACCGAAGACGGCGTCGTCAAGGCTGTCGACGGGGTGTCGTTCGAGGTCGAGCGCGGCCGGACCCTCGGCATCGTCGGCGAGTCCGGATCCGGCAAGAGCGTCACGTCGCTGACCATCATGGGCCTGCACAACACCAAGCGGGCCCGCATCTCCGGCGAGATCTCGGTCGGCGGCCGCAACGTCGTCGGCATGTCCGAGGAGCAGAGCCGGCGGCTGCGCGGCCGCGACATGTCGATGATCTTCCAGGACCCGCTGTCCGCGCTCCACCCCTATTACAAGGTGGGCGCCCAGATCGCCGAGGCCTACAAGGTCCACCACCCCAACGCGTCGAAGAGCGAGGCCAAGAAGCGCGCGATCGACATGCTGGGCCGGGTCGGCATCCCGCAGCCGGCACGCCGCGCGGACTCCTACCCGCACGAGTTCTCGGGCGGCATGCGCCAGCGCGCGATGATCGCGATGGCCCTGGTCAACGACCCTGACCTGCTGATCGCCGACGAGCCGACCACCGCCCTCGACGTCACCGTGCAGGCCCAGATCCTCGACCTGCTCGAAGACCTGCAGCGCGAGTTCAACTCCGCGATCATCATGATCACCCACGACCTCGGCGTGGTCGCCCAGGTCGCCGACGAGGTGCTGGTGATGTACGGCGGCCGGGCCGTCGAGTTCGGCAGCGTCGAGCAGGTCATGCGCCGCCCCCAGCACCCCTACACCTGGGGTCTGCTGGCCAGCGTGCCCTCGCTGCACGGCAACGCCGAGGCCGACCTCGTGCCGATCAAGGGCAACCCGCCCTCGCTGATCAACCTGCCGAGCGGCTGTGCCTTCCACCCGCGCTGCCGCTACGCGGGCCGCAACGGCGACCGCTCGTTCACCGACGTGCCCGAGCTGCACCAGGTGCAGGAACGCGGTCACCTGGTGGCCTGTCATCTGTCCGAGGCGGACCGCAAGAAGTTCTACGCCGAAGACATCGCACCGTCCGCTGGAGTCGCGCAATGACCGAGACCCTGGTCCAGCAGCCCGGCACGCAGCCGGTCGAGCCGTCCCGCCCGTCCGGCGAGCCGTTGCTGGTCGTCGAAAACCTCACCAAGCACTTCCCGGTGCGGTCCGGCATGTTCGGCAAGACCGGTCTGGTGCGCGCGGTCGACGATGTGAGCTTCTCGGTGCGCCCGGGCGAGACCCTCGGCCTCGTGGGCGAGTCGGGCTGCGGCAAGACGACCACCGGCCGCATGCTGGTCCGCCTGCTGGAGTCCACGTCCGGAAGGATCACCTTCGAGGGCAAGGACATCACCCACGCGAAGGGCGGCGGCCTGCGGCAGCTGCGGCAGGACATGCAGATCATCTTCCAGGACCCGTACGCGTCGCTGAACCCGCGGCACACGGTGGGCCGGATCGTGGCGATGCCGCTGCAGGTCAACGGCATCAACCCGCCTGGTGGCGTGAAGAAGCGCGTCCAGGAGCTGCTCGAGCTGGTCGGCCTCAACCCGGAGCACTACAACCGCTATCCGCACGAGTTCTCGGGCGGTCAGCGGCAGCGCATCGGCGTGGCCCGCGCGCTCGCCCTGCGGCCGAAGATCATCGTCGCCGACGAGCCGGTGTCGGCCCTCGACGTGTCGATCCAGGCCCAGGTCATCAACCTGCTCCGCGAGCTGCAGCGCGAGCTCGACCTCGCGTTCGTCTTCATCGCGCACGACCTGGCCGTGGTGCGCCACTTCTGCCAGCGGATCGCCGTCATGTACCTCGGCAAGATCGTCGAGATCGGTGACCGCGACGCGATCTACGAGCGCCCGGCCCACCCGTACACCCGGGCGCTGCTCTCGGCGGTGCCGGACGTGACCAAGATGGGCGCATCGGGCCGCATCCGCCTCGAAGGCGACGTCCCGACGCCGCTGAACCCGCCGTCGGGCTGTCGCTTCCGCACCCGGTGCTGGAAGGCGCAGGAGGTCTGCGCGACCGAAGAGCCGCCGCTGACCATCAAGCCCAACGGCGCGGCGGCCGCCTGCCACTTCCCGGAGGACGGCGTCATCAGGTAGGTCCGCTCACGGCCGCCGGTGGTGGCCGAGAGCGGTGATCAGCCAACCGGCGCCGGCGGTGGCGTGGCCGGCCAGTCGTTGATGATCCCGATCAGGCGGACGTAGCGCTCGACCCGTGGGTCGTTCGCGGTGCGCAGCCGCTCCAGCAGCGTGCCGCGATAGTCGACGCTGTCCGCCGTCTCGAACGTCTCGGCGAGCGGGTGACCACGTCGGCCAGCACTGCGGCCGCCGCCGGCGTCGCCGGGTCGATGCCGGCGGCGATCGCCTCGGTGACCCGGTCGCGCACCTCGATGGTCAGCGACGGTCAGGTCCTCGGCCAGCACGCCCTTGATCGTCGGCAGGTCGAGGCCGAGATCCCGGAGGGTCCGGACCAGGTCGAGGCGGGCGACCGCCGCGAGGTCCCAGCGGCGGTGGTTGGCGGGTGGAGATGCAACCCCGACTACTTCCATTGTGTATACTCACTGGGTATAGTCACGCCTGTGACTGTCTCGTACGCGTTGCTCGGTCTGCTCGAACGGTCCGCCCGGCACGGCTATGACCTCAAGCAGTCCTATGACAAGCGGTTCGGTGGGGTGAAGCCCGTCCGGTTCGGTCAGGTCTACCGCGCGCTCGCCCAGCTCACCCGCGACGGGCTGATCGAGGTCGTCGGTGTCGAGGCCGGCGCCGGTCCCGACCGGAAGCGCTATGCGATCACCGACGACGGGGTCACCGACCTCGGCGCCTGGCTCGGCGAGCCCGAGGCCCCGCAGCCACTGCTGCAGCCGGTGCTGTTCACCAAAGTGGTGCTGGCGCTGCTTTCCGGGCGTCCGGCCGACCGCTACCTAGACGCCCAGCGGGCCCTGCACCTCGAGGCGATGGCCGCGCTGACCCGGGCGCGGCGCGCCGCCACCAGCAACCAGGACGCGATCCTGGCCGACTACCAGCTCTTCCACATCGAGGCCGACCTGCGGTGGATCGACCACACCTCGGCCCGGCTCGGCGTGCTGGCCGACGAGGTGCGCGATGCTGTTGACCGGCCGTGACCTGCACAAGTCGTTCGGCAGCGCGCACGCCCTGCGCGGCGCCGGGATCGCGGTGGCCGAGGGCGAGATCGTCGCGGTGATGGGGCCCAGCGGCTCCGGCAAGTCGACGCTGCTGCACTGCCTGGCCGGCATCCTGCGGCCGGACTCCGGCGAGGTGTGGCTCGGCGACCGCCGCGTCGACGACCTGCCCGACCGCGAGCGGGTGCACCTGCGCCGCACCGCGTTCGGGTTCGTCTTCCAGTTCGGCCAGCTCGTTCCGGAGCTGCCCGCGGTGGAGAACGTGGCGCTGCCGCTGCTGCTGGCCGGTCGCCGCCGCCGGGACGCCCTCGCGGCCGGGCGGGACTGGCTGCACCGGCTCGGCCTGGCCGGCCTCGAGGAGCGCATGCCGGGCGAGCTGTCCGGCGGCGAGAGTCAACGGGTGGCGCTGGCCCGCGCGCTGGTCGCCGGGCCGGCGGTGGTGTTCGCCGACGAGCCGACCGGCGCGCTCGACTCGGTTGCCGCCGACCAGGTGATGGAGCTGCTGGTGGACGCCGCCCGGGCGCAGGGCGCCAGCGTCCTGCTGGTCACCCATGATGCGCGCGTCGCCGCGTACGCCGACCGCCGGGTGCTGGTCCGCGACGGCCGCGAGACGGTGCTGGTCGGTGCCGGATGAACCCGCTGACGGCGCTGCGGCTGGCGCTGGCCGGCGGTCGCGAGCACTGGCTCCGCCGGGCGTTCACCGCCACCGGCGTCGGTGTCGGCGCGACGCTGCTGCTGCTCGGCATCTGTGCGCCGTTCGCGGCCATCGGGCGCGACGCCCGCGTCGGCTGGCAGGACGCCGCGACGGCCGCGGTCACCGACGAGATTCCTGACCCGCCGGCCGAGAAGGCCGACGGCGCCCTCTTCCTCGCCGTCAGCGACTACTTCGACGGCACCCCGATGATCCGGGCGTACGTGGCCCCGCTCGGCGCTGACCCGCCGCTGCCGCCGGGCCTCGACCGGTTGCCCGGCGCGGGCGAGATCGCGGTGTCACCGGCCATGCGCCGGCTGCTCGCCGACACGCCCGACGACCAGCTCGACGACCGGTTCCCGGGCCGGCCGACGATGACGATCGGCCCGGCCGGGCTGGCCCACGCCGACGAGCTCGTCGCCGTCATCGGCCGCACGCCCGAGCAGCTGCGCGGCGTGCGCTCGGTCGGCGAGGTGCACGGCTTCTACCGGACCTCGCCGCGGGGCGGGATCCTCGCGCTGCAGGCGGCCGGCCTCGGCATGGGCGTGGCGGTCTTCGTCCTCGTACCCGTGCTGATCTTCCTTGTGCTGATGACCCGGGTGGCGGCCGCCCAACAGGAGCGGCGCCTGGCGATGCTGCGGCTCGTCGGCGCTACCCGCGCGCAGACGGCGCTGCTGGCCGCGGCCGAGACGGCGCTGGCCGCCGGGGCCGGGGCGCTGCTCGCCTGGGGCGGCTACGAGCTGGGCCGCCGGGTGCTCGCCGCCACCGTCGTGTTCCAACGTGGACACTTCTGGCTCGCCGACCTCGCCGTGCCCGGCTGGGTGCTCGCGCTGGTGCTGGTCGGCGCGCCGCTGCTGGCCGTCGGCACGACGTTCGCCTCGCTCTGGCCCGTGCAGGCCACCCCGCTGGCCGTGCACCGGCGCACGATCCGCCCGGCGCCGACCCGGTGGGCCGCCCTGCCCCTCGCCGTCGGCGTCGTCGGCCAGCTCGCCCTGATCCCGCTGGAGCTGCCCGCGACGACGGTCGACCAGCTCCAGCCGATCCTGGTGCTCCTCCAGGTCGTCGGCGCGGTCCTGATCGGACCCTGGCTCTGCCTGCTGGCGGCCCGCGCGGTCGCGGGAGTCAGCCGGCGGGCGCCCGCGCTGCTCGCCGCACGGCGGATCGCGCACGACCCACGGTCGACGTTCCGCTCGGTCGGCGTCGTCGCGCTCGCCGCGATGGCGGCCACGTTCCTCGCCAGCACGGCCGACCGGCCCGGACCGCCGCCGGACCAGGAAGACCAGCGGCTGCGGCCGGGAGTGGTCCAGATCAACACCGGTCCAGTGTCGCCGGACGTCGTCGCGCCGCTGCTGGCGGCGGGCGCGGTGGCCGAACGGTGGGGCGGCCGGTCGGTGATCTCGTGCGCCGACCTCGCCCGCGTGCGGTACGCGACCTGCCCGCACCCCGCCAGCGAGTGGGGCCCGGTGGAGCCCAACTCGGACGTCGCCGGCATGACCGTGGCCCAGCTCTACGTGCCGACCGACGGCAGCCTGCCCGCGGAGAACCGGGTGCGCACCCAGGCGGCCAAACTGGTCCCCAACGCGATCATCAACACCGACCGGGACCCGGTCGACTACCACCTCGAGACGATCTTCCTCGACTTCGACCGCCTGGCCGGCCTGGCCGCGGTGTTCGTGCTCGTCCTCGGCGCGTTCGGCCTGACCGGCGGCGTGATCGGCGGTCTGGCCGAGCGGCGGCGACCGTTCGCCCTGCTCCGGGCATCCGGGGTGCGGTTGGGCGAGCTGCGCCTGGTGCTGCTGGTCGAGACGGCGGCGACGATGCTGGTGACCTCGCTCGTCGGGGTCGCGCTCGGCCTGGTCGCGGCCTACGCGACCACCCGCGGCGACAACCTGGTCTGGACGTGGCCGGGCCTGCCGGTGCTCGGCATGATCGGCGCCGGCGTGCTGGCGGCCCTGGTGTTCGCGTCGTTCGCGCTCCCGCTGCTCGGCCTGGCCACGCGGCACGAGGCGATCCGCTACGAGTGAGCCGCGAAGCGTCGGTGTGTTGCCGATCGCGGGTCGATCGCGGGTCGACGCGGGCCGATCGTGGGTCGGTCGCGGCCTCCTGGGTCGGTCGCGGCCTCGCGGGTCGGTCGCGGCCTCGCGGGTCGGTCGCGGCCTCGCGGGTCGGTCGCGGCCTCGCGGGTCGGTCGCGGGCCGATCGCGGGCCGATCGCGGGTCGATCGTGGGTCGATCGTGAGCCGACCGTAAGCCGGCCGCGAGCCGACCGTGAGCCGATCGCGGGCAGGCCGCTAGAGGGCGCCGCGGCCCGCGCGCAGGATCAGCAGCGCGAGCTGGGTGCCGTCGGCGCCCAGGGCGGTGCGGAACTTCTCCAGGATCTCCCGCTCGCGGGACAGCACGAGGCGGGTGCCGCCGGAGGCGACGCGGGTCGCGCCGACCTGCTGCGACAGGTTGGCTCGCTCCTGCCACAGCTCGATGATGGCGGTGTCGATCTCGTCGATCCGCTCGCGCATCGCGCGGATGCGTTGCGCCGCGGCGGCGTCTTCGGTGCCGGTGGTCGGCTGGGCGACGGCGTTGGTGCTCATCTCATGCTCCTCGGGGGCCATGTCAGGTCTTCTCGTCTCGGCGGCCGCCGGATCCCGAGGCCGAAAAAGCCCCGGGCTCCAGGAGCCCGGGGCTTTTTGCAGGTCTTGTGCTCAGGCGCGACCTACAGCTGCCGGACTCCCGGTGCCGTAGTAAAAGTAAAATCGCGGCTGCTGGATCACGTGGGCAAGTATGCCCGCGGCCCCCAAACCGGCGCAAGAGCCACCGGGGTGTGGCGCCCGACCCATCCCGACAAGCGGGACGGGCCGGGCAACCAACGGTCAGCCGACGCGGGTGATCCGGTCGGCCGGGCCGGGCGCCACTGGGGCGTTCTCGCCCAGATAGGCGACCAGCGCGTCGACGTCGAAGCCGGGCGCCGTGGTGCGGTCGGTGCGCACGTTGAGGTTGGTGAAGCCGTCGCCACCGTTGGCCAGGAAGTCGTTGGTGGTGACGCGGTAGGTCGCCGCCGGGTCGATCGGGGTGCCGTTGAGCGCGATCGCGCTCACCCGGGAACCCGCCGGCAGCGTCGTGTCATAGGTGTACGTGAAGCCCGCCGACACCTGCAGCACCCGCTGGGTGGTCTGCCCGCCGAACCCGACGAACTGCTGCTCCAGCACGTCCTTGATCTGCGCGCCGGTGAAGGTCTGGGTGACGACCAGGTTGTTGAACGGCTGCACGGTGAACGCCTCGCCGTAGGTGACCTGGCCGGGCGCCTCGCCGCCGGGGGAGTTGGCGTACGAGAGCGACGCCCGGATGCCGCCCGGGTTCATGAACGCGATCTGCGCGCCGTCGTCCTGGGTCCAGGCCAGCTGCGCGTCGGCGATCACGTCACCGAGCGGGCTCTCCTGGTTGGGCCGGACGTCCCGGACGATGTCGGCGGAGATGGCCCCGACGACCTCGTTGGCGATCGGCGAGACGGCGGTCCGGTACTTGTCGGCGAGCCGCTTCGCCGCCGGGTCGACCAGCGCCGCGTTGCGGACGAACGTGCCGTCCGGGTTCGTCTGGTAGGTGCCGTCCGGGTTGCGGACGCCGTTCTCCGCGATCACGTTGCGGGCGGTGATCGAGGCGAACTTGCCGGTCTTCTTGTCGAGCGCGTAGTCGATGTCGGTGACCAGCTGGCCGTTGGTGCCGGCGCTGGTGACCACCACATTGGCACCGGCCGAGTTCGGCAGCGCGCACGAGTAGAAGCGGTGGGTGTGACCGGACACGACGATGCCGTACTCCGGGCGCAGGCCCTTGACGATGTCGACCACCGGGCCGGCGAAGTTGTTGCAGCCGTCCACCGGCTGCGGGCTGCCCGACTGGGAACCACCCTCGTGGAGCAGCAGGACCATCGACTTCACGCCCAACAGCCGCAGCAGCGCGGCGTACCTGTTGGCGGTCTGGATCTCGTCCTTGAAGTCGACGTCCTGGATGCCCGCCGGGTTCACGATGCTCGGGGTGCCCTCCAGCGTCATGCCCACGAAGCCGACCGGCACGCCGTCGACGATGCGGATGTTGAAGGGGAGCAGCAGCGGCAGGTTGAGCCGCTTGGTGACGACATTGGCCGCGAGGTACGTGAAGTCGGCGCCGTAGAACGGGTCGCCGTCCTGGCAGCCGTCGACGGGGTGGCAGCCGCCGTACTGCAGGCGCTTGAGCTCGTCGGTGCCCTCGTCGAACTCGTGGTTGCCGACCGAGGTGATCTCCATGCCCATCACGTTGAGCATCTCGATCGTCGGCTCGTCGTGGAACGCGGCGCTGACCAGCGGCGTCGCGCCGACCATGTCGCCGGCGCCGACGGTGGTGCTCAGGCGGCCCTCGGCCTTGGCCTCGGCCCGCAGCCGCTTGACGGCGGTGGTGAGGTATTCGGAGCCACCGGCGGGGACCCCGTTGACGGCGGCGCCGGACCCGGTGGGCGGGTCGATGGAGCCGTGGAAGTCGTTGAACCCGAGCAGGTTGCCCTCGGCCAGCGTGCCGCCGTGGCCGAACGACACCGAGACGGGCGTCAGGGCGGGCGCCGCGGCCGCGGGGGACGGGGCGGCGCCGGGCAGGGCGACGATCACCCCGAGGGTGAGGGCCGGCGCCGCGAGGTAGCGCAGCCACCGGCCAGGTCGACTCGTGATCGGCATTTCACATCCTGTGTGTGATCGAACGGGGCGTCACCCGGACGGGGAGACGCGACAGAGGCCATCGTTCTCTTTCGGGTGACAAGACGCCAGGCCAGGCCGATGACGACAGGGTGTCGGATAGGGACACGAGCGGGTGGTACGGGCGCAGTGCCGCCGCCGGAAGTTGTCGGACGGTCGGAATAGACTTCGCGGTGCGATGCGTGCTCTCTTCGAAATCTCCGATGCCGACGGCCGGCCCGCCGTGCTCGCCGCTGCCGACTCCGCGGCCGACGGCGGCGCCGCGCGGCCGAAGCGACCCCAGCTCGACCCCGAAGCGCTGGTCACCGGCCTCAATGGCCCGCAGCGCGACGCGGTCACCCACGCCGGCTCACCGCTGCTGATCGTGGCCGGCGCGGGCTCGGGCAAGACCCGGGTGCTGACGCACCGCATCGCCTACCTGCTGGCCGCGCGCGACGTGCACCCCGGCCAGATCATCGCGATCACGTTCACCAACAAGGCCGCCGGCGAGATGAAGGAACGCGTCGCCGCGCTGGTGGGTGGCCGCGCGCGGCAGATGTGGGTGTCGACGTTCCACTCCGCGTGCGTACGCATTCTGCGTGCCGAGCACGACCACGCCGGCCTCAAGTCGACGTTCTCGATCTATGACGCCGACGACTCGCGCCGGCTCATGCAGCTCGTCGCCCGCGAGCTCGACCTCGACCCCAAGCGCCACCCGGCCCGCGGCCTGGCCGCCCAGGTTTCCAACCTCAAGAACGAGCTCGTCGACCCGGAGACCTTCGCCGAGCGGGCCAAGGGTCCGATGGAACGGGCGGTCGCCGAGGCGTACACCCTCTATCAGCGCCGCCTCAAGGAAGCGCACGCCCTCGACTTCGACGACCTGATCATGACGACGGTGCACCTGTTCCAGTCGCACCCGCACGTCGCCGAGACCTACCGGCGGCGCTTCCGGCACGTGCTGGTCGACGAATACCAGGACACCAACCACGCGCAATACGTGCTGATCAAGGAGCTGGTCTCCGGCACCGAGGGGCTGGAGCCGGCCGAGCTGTGCGTCGTCGGCGACGCCGACCAGTCCATCTACGCCTTCCGCGGCGCGACGATCCGCAACATCCTCGAGTTCGAGCGCGACTACACCGACGCGCGCACGATCCTGCTCGAGCAGAATTATCGCTCGACCCAGACCATCCTCAACGCCGCCAACGCGGTGATCAGCCGCAACCCGTCCCGCAAGCCCAAGCGGCTGTGGAGCGACCAGGGCGCCGGCGAGAGCATCGTCGGCTACGTCGCCGACACCGAGCACGCCGAGGCCGACTGGGTCGCCCGCGAGATCG
Source organism: Asanoa sp. WMMD1127 (assembly GCF_029626225.1). NCBI lineage: Bacteria > Bacillati > Actinomycetota > Actinomycetes > Micromonosporales > Micromonosporaceae > Asanoa > Asanoa sp. WMMD1127. Next base: position 896,949 of record NZ_JARUBP010000001.1, on the reverse strand, counting down.
ACCGCCTCACCGACGACGCCGGCGCCCGCCCGGGCGACGTCGCGGTCTTCTACCGCACCAACGCGCAGTCCCGGGTCTTCGAAGAGGTGTTCATCCGCGTCGGCCTGCCCTACAAGGTGGTCGGCGGCGTCCGCTTCTACGAGCGGCGCGAGGTCCGCGACGCGCTCGCCTACCTGCGCGCGATCGTCAACGACGACGACACGGTCAGCATCCGCCGCGTCATGAACACCCCGCGCCGCGGCATCGGCGACCGTGCCGAGGGAGCCGTCGAGGCGCTGTCGTCCCGCGACCGCATCTCGTTCGGCGCCGCGCTGCGCCGGGCCAGCGAGGCCCCCGGCATCTCCAGCCGGGCCCTCAACGGCATCGGCGACTTCGTCGCGCTGCTCGACGGCCTGCGCGAGCTGTCCGACACGGCGCCGCCCGAGGAGGTCCTCGAGGCCATGCTGACCCGGTCGGGCTACCTGGCCGAGCTGGAGGAGAGCACCGACCCGCAGGACGCGGGCCGGGTCGAGAACCTGCAGGAGCTCGTCTCGGTGGCCCGCGAGTTCACCGAACGCGTCGAGGGCAACGACGAGCAGGCCACCCTAGCCGGCTTCCTGGAGCAGGTGGCCCTGGTCGCCGACGCCGACCAGGTCCCCGCCGACGACCCCGACCACCAGGGCGTGGTCACCCTGATGACGCTGCACACGGCCAAGGGCCTGGAGTTCCCGATCGTCTTCCTGACGGGGCTCGAGGACGGCGTGTTCCCGCACATGCGCGCGCTGGGCGACAACACCGAGCTGGAAGAAGAACGCCGGCTGGCGTACGTGGGGATCACCCGCGCCCGGCAGCGGCTCTACCTGTCGCGGGCGGTGACGCGGTCGGCCTGGGGCGCGCCGTCCTACAACCCGACGTCGCGCTTCGTGGCCGAGCTGCCGGAGGAACTGGTGCGCTGGGAGCGCACGGAGGGGGCCTACACGTCCTGGTCCGGCACCGGTGGAGGCGTGGGGAACCGCGGCGTGGGTGCGTCCGGCGGCGGTGCCGCGCGCGGCGGCGGCTTCTCGGGCGGCACGCCCAAGGCCGCGGCGCTGGCGGCCCGGCTGGGCATCGACGGCAGCAAGCTGTCGACGGCCAGCGAGCTGCGCCAGGCCGCGCCGAAGGTGGCGGTCGGGGACCGGGTCAACCACCAGCGCTACGGGTTGGGCCGCGTGCTCGCCGTCGAAGGCCAGGGCCCGAGCGCCCGAGCCCAGATCGACTTCGGCGACCAGACGATGTGGCTGGTCCTCCGCCACGCGCCGGTGGAGAAGCTCTAGCCCGCGGCTGCGCTTCACCCCGGGGCGGACCTCCTCGTCCGGTCCTCGCTCGACCGCACAATGCTGTTCGCATGGGGGCGAGGTCGTTCGTCGGGCTCGGCGCTCCGCCTTGTTCCCGTCATTCCCGCCCGCTGTGCTTGGGTGGTCGCGACGTTGCGGCTTGTCGCGGCCGACCCGGGCAGTGCGGGTTAGCGCGTGGCTTCGCCGGTGATCATGTGCGCTGGGTCCGGCCTGAGGTGGGGATCTGGCGCGATCGTGTGAACGTCGTCTGGATGAGACGCCGCCAGCCGTCATGGTAAGGCGCACACGATCATGTGCGGGCGGTGCTGGTCGACTTGATGCGACGCACTGGGTCAGGGGGCCCGCGTCCTCATCTTCTCGCGATGTGCTGAGCGCTCGTGCCCGTGGAACGTGCGGCTGAATGCAACCGCGGGGCTTGCGGCCAGGGGAAGCGAGACCACCCGACGATGGCTCACGTCCGCGCCAACCCCGTGCCGGTCGTCGCCGCAACCGGTGCGTTGCCGCCGGCGACCACCGCCCGCTGACCAACCGCGACCAACGATTGATATACATCGGCTACCGATGTATTGTTCGTCCATGAAGGACGACGCGCCGTTGCGTGAGCCGACCTACCTCATCCTCACCTCGCTGGCCGCCGGTCCTCGGCACGGCTACGCCGTGATCGAGGACGTCCGTGACATTTCCGCGGGTCGCGTCGTCATCGGCGTCGGCACCCTCTACACGGCGATCGACCGCCTGCGCGCCGACGGCCTCATCGAGGTCGACCGCGAGGAGATCGTCGACTCCCGCCTGCGCCGTTATTACCGACTCACCGCCGACGGCACGCGCCGGCTCGCGGCCGAGACCGAGCGGCTCACCCGCCACGCCACTGCGGCGGCGGCCCGTTTGAAGGTCGCGCTGGCCCGCGGTGAGCCGGCGTGACGGCCGCCGACCTCGAGCGGCGCTACCGGCGCCTGCTCCGCCTCTTCCCGCGCCGCCATCGCGCCGACTACGAGGCCGAGATGCTCGCCGCCCTGCTGGCCGCCGCCGACGAGGGCCAGCGCTTCCCGCGGCGGGGCGAGGTTGCCGACCTGGCCCGCGCCGCCCTCGCCGCGCACACGGTCGGGCGGCTCGGCGGGTCGGCCTGGCCGGCCGCCGCCGGTGTCGTCGGGACGATCGGCGCGATCGGGATGTCGGCGGGCGCGCTGCGCGGCGCCGGGATCTGGCACGGGCTGTTCGACGCGAGCCTGCCCATCCCGTTCTGGCTCGTCGTGCTGGTCTTCGGTCAGCTGGGCCTGTGGCTGCTGGCGGCGGTGGCCGCCGTCGCCGGCTGGCGCGGGCTCGCGGTCGTCGCCGCCGGGCTCGGCCTGGTCGGGGAGACCGCCTTCGGGGTGTGGATCTTCGGCGTTGAGCGCGTGCCGATCGCCGTCGTGGCCGCGGTGGTGACCACCGGCTCGCTGGCGGTGTGGCTGGTGGGCGCCGGCTCCCGACTCCGCGGCCGGCCGCTGGCGGCCGCCGTGGCCGCCGGGGCGATCGGGATCCTGACCGGGTGGCTGCCGCGCGCGGAGTTCGCGGCCACGGTCCCCTGGCTGCCGATCGGCCGAGGCTGGCGATACGAGGCCGGCGGCCTCGGCCTCCTCGCGGCGGCGCTGGTCGGCTCGCTGCTGGTGGCCGCCGTGCTTGCCCAGCGCCGCGGGGTCCGCTGGCGGGCCGCGGTGCTGGCGCTTCCGGTCGCAGCGGTGGTGCTGGCCAGCAACGCCATCTCCGACCCTCCACCGACGCTGCTGGCGCTCCTCCTCCTGGCCGCACCCTTCGCGGGCCTCGGCCTGGCACGCGGGGCCCGGCGCGCCACCGATCGGCGGCCACGGCTGTCGCGCTCTTGATCAGCGCGCCGCAACCAGGCGTTCGCCGCGACCGGGCCGGCGCCGTGCGGCCCGGCGCGCCACCGATCGGCGGCCGTGGCTGTCGCGCTCTTGATCAGCGCGCCGCATCCACGGCGTTCGCCGTGACCGGGCCGGCCGGTGCGGGCCGGCGCGCCACCGATCGGCGGCCGTGGCTGTCGTGCTCTTGACCGGCGTGGCCGCATCCACGGCCTTCGCCGTGACCGGGCCGGCCCCGTGCGGCCCGGCGCGCCACCGATCGGCGGCCGTGGCTGTCGTGCTCTTGACCGGCGTGGCCGCATCCACGGCCTTCGCCGTGACCGGGCCGGCCCCGTGCGGGCCGGCGCGCCACCGATCGGCGGCCGTGGCTGTCGCGCTCTTGACCGGCGTGGCCGCATCCACGGCCCTTCGCCGTGACCGAGCCGGCCCCATGCCCTTGGCCCTCGATCTCTGCGCCCACTTGAGTGACACGTGCAACGCCAGCCCGCTCTGGCGCGTCATTATCAATTGAGGGCAACAGGCCCCAGCCGCCCGACGGGTCGGGCATCCGCTGCTGAAGCGGCCGATTGCGGGTTCGACTCCTGCCTGGGGCGCGACGACCAAGCGCCACGACCAAGCGCCACGACGACGATGGGTCCGGCTCCCGAAGGAGCCGGACCCATCGTTTCCGGGGGGCGGGGTAAGCCTCAGCAGCCGTCGACCGGCACGCCCTTCGCCTTCAGGAACGGCGCGGGGTCGATCTGGTTCCACATGGCGCCCTGGTGCACCTCGAAGTGCAGGTGCGGGCCGGTGGAGTCACCGGTGGAGCCTTCGTAGCCGATGATCTGGCCGGCCTTCACCGTGTCGCCCACCTCGACCGCGGTGCGGTTCATGTGGGCGTAGTGGGTGAAGTAGCCGTCGCCGTGGTCGATGACGACCGAGATGCCGTAGCCGGTGAACGCCCAGCCGGCCGCGGTCACGGTGCCGGCGGCGGTGGCGCGCTCCGGGGTGTTCTCGGGCATCGCGAAGTCGATGCCCTGGTGCGGGACGCCCCAGCGCATGCCGAAGCACGAGGTGACCTCGGCGCCGATCATCGGGGAGGTCCAGCCGGCCTTCGAGATCTTCGGGCCGGAGGTCTTGGGCTTCGCGGGCGCCTTGGGGGCGGCCTTCTTGGTGACCGGCGCCTTCTTCTCCGCCTTGGGCGCCTTGGGCGACTCCGAGGCCTTGGGGGTGGCGGTCTCGGTGGTCGGGCTCACGGACGGGATCGCGACGGGGGAGCGCAGCGAGCGGTCGGCGCGGCCGGCCGCGTCGATGCGGGCCTGCTGGTCGGCTACCGCGATGGTGGTGGGGGACGTCGAGTCGTCGTCACCGAGAGTAGCGACAGCGCCACCCGCTATGCCGAGGCCGAGCAGGCCGACGGCGGCCAGCGCGACCACGCGACCGCGGCCGGCGAGCGACGTGCGCACGCGGTCGCGGAAGCCGAGCGGCGCCTGCGGCGTCGGCTCGATCTCGCCGTTCTGAGCGTGAAACTCCTGCTCCGGCTGCTGGTCGTACGGGTAGTTCGATTGCACGAGGGGGAACCTCCGTGGTTGTGCGGCACGGACCGGCAAATGGTTGTACGAGCCGTGTTCAACGCGGCGACAGCCATGCGTATGCCGTGTCGATGACCGCGCTGAGTGAGGGAGGCTATGTCCCGATCTGAACCGCTACTTACCGGTACGGGCGCCACCAAGATCAGTGACCGGGGTCACAACGGTCACTGTGGCGTAGGAAACTTTGCCGGCCTTACGGCAACAAGAAACCGCCCATCGCATTCGCGACGGGCGGTTCGACGGACAATACCCTGCGTGCAGGGGCGGCTACTCAGCCGTAAATTGAGGCGACTTGTAGCTGGATGTCCACTCCGCGCTCCTTGAAGAACGGGATCGGGTCCGTAGACTCCCCGTCGACCTGGGTTTCGATGCAGAGCTGCGACCCGTAGGCGTGGCCGGTGCTGCCCACCAGGCCGATCATGTCGCCCGCCTTGACCTGCTGGCCCTTCTGCACCAGAACCTGCCTGGCGTGGCCGTAGATGACCTCGGTGCCGTCGCCGTGGTCGATGATCACGGCCATCCCGTAGCCACCGATCCAGCCGGCTTCCTTGACGACGCCGTCGTGCACCGCGGCGAACGGGGTGCCCTCGGGGGCGACGAGGTCGATCCCGGCGTGCAGCTGCTTGCCCTGCATGCCGTAGGGGTTGGTGAAGGTGTAGCCGGAGAGCGGGAGCTGCCAGACGTCGGGAGACTCGGCGAGCGAGGTCTCCATCTTGTCGGTGCGCTCGGACCGCGAAGCCTTGCTGGCCTGGTCGGCACGCTCCTGGAGAGCGTTGTCGACCGAGGTGCCGTTGAGGCCGGCCAGGACCTGAGGGTCGACCGCCTTGGCGTCGGGCATCGCGCTCGCGCCCATCGCGACCACGCCCGCGCCGACGAAGGCGCCGGTGACGACGATCGCGTAGCGGCTGCGAGGCGGGGTAGGGACGCGTCGCCGACCGCGATAACGGTCCTTCTCAGACGACAAGCGCTGGCGCACGCACACCCTCCGTTGTCGGAACAGTTGGGCGGACGCGGCGTTTGTCACGGGGGGTGAACGCCGGTGATCCGCAGTGCCATTCCGGGGGGAACGGATTGGCAGCCGTGGGACACGGTAGCCAACCCTTAAGCGACTCTCAAGTTGGACGAGTGTTTCGCGGACATTAAGTCCGACCGTCCGCAGTGGAATGCCTGATTTCGTAACCTTTTGTGGGGAGCCTCGTTAATAGCTCTCTGTGATATCGAGCATTACTTATTGTTATGTGGCACGCCGCACCCGGTGTCGCCCCTAGGGGCCCGACCGGGTTACCGTTCGTTCAGGCAACGAAGCCCTTGTGGAGGACCGACATGAGCTCACGCGTACGGGTTGTGGTGGCGAAGCCCGGCCTGGACGGGCACGACCGGGGCGCCAAGATTGTCGCGCGGGCGCTGCGCGACGCTGGCATGGAGGTCGTCTACACGGGGCTGCACCAGACCCCGGAGCAGATCGTCGAGACCGCGATCCAGGAAGACGCCGACGCGGTGGGGCTGTCCGTCCTCTCCGGCGCGCACATGACGCTGTTCAAGCGCGTACTCGAACTGCTCGACTCTCGCGGCGCCGGCGACATCGTCGTGTTCGGCGGCGGCATTATTCCTGAAGCGGACATTCCCGAATTGCAGCAAATGGGCGTGGCCAAGATCTTCACGCCGGGAGCGCCTACGCAGGCAATCGTCGACTGGGTACGCGAAAACGTCGCTCAGCCGGTCGGCTAAAGCACGAGAAAAGGGGAGAGGCCGGACGCACCCCTCACACGCCCGGCCTCTCTATGCACGATGCCCCGCCGCCACCCCTCGACCGACAGGGCATCGGCCGTCTTCGTCGGCTTTGTCGCTTCCGTGCCGACACTGAAGTCAACGACGCCCTTATCCGGCGGTTACGCGCCATCTCAGAAATTTCCGGGAAGCCGGACCCTGTGCGGTGCCGCACACCCGTGACCCGGCCGGGTTGCCGACCCGCGTGGCGTGGATAGGCTCCCCTCAAACACCAGAATGGGCGCGGCGCAAGGGTGCGCCGCGGAGACGAGGACGGGACGCGTAAACGTGGACCTGTACGAGTACCAGGGGCGCGATCTCTTCGAGCGGCACGGGCTGCCCGTGCTCGCCGGTGGTGTCGCCGAGACCCCGGAGGAGGCCCGCGCGATCGCCGAACGCCTCGGTGGCCGCGTGGTCGTGAAGGCCCAGGTAAAGGTCGGCGGCCGCGGCAAGGCCGGCGGCGTCAAGCTGGCCGACGGGCCGGAGGAGACGGTGGCGCGGGCGACCGACATCCTCGGGATGGACATCAAGGGCCACACGGTCCACAAGGTGATGCTGGCCGAGACGGCCGAGATCACCGAGGAATACTACTTCTCCTACCTGCTGGACCGCGCCAACCGCACGTTCCTGTGCATCGCGAGCGTGGCCGGCGGCATGGACATCGAGCAGGTCGCCGCCGAGACGCCGGACCGGGTCGCCAAGGTCGCCATCGACGCCAACAAGGGCGTCGACGTCGCGGTGGCCAAGGAGATCGTCGCCAAGGCGCAGTTCCCGGCCGAGGCCGCCGACGAGATCATCGAGATCGCGATCAAGCTGTGGCGGGCGTTCGTCGCCGAGGACGCCACGCTGGTCGAGGTCAACCCGCTGGCCAAGGTCTCCAGCGGCCGCGTCCTCTGCCTCGACGCCAAGGTCACGCTCGACGAGAACGCCGGCTTCCGGCACCCCGACCACGAGGCGCTGGTCGACCAGAGCGCGGTCGACCCCCTGGAGCGGGCCGCCAAGGAGAAGGACCTCAACTACGTCAAGCTCGACGGCCAGGTCGGCATCATCGGCAACGGCGCCGGGCTGGTCATGTCGACGCTCGACGTCGTCGCCTACGCGGGTGAGCAGCACGGCGGCGTCAAGCCGGCCAACTTCCTCGACATCGGCGGCGGCGCGAGCGCGGCCGTGATGGCCAACGGCCTCGAGATCGTGCTCTCCGACCCCAGCGTGAAGAGCGTCTTCGTCAACGTCTTCGGTGGCATCACCGCCTGCGACGAGGTGGCCAACGGCATCATCCAGGCACTGGCGCTGCTCGAGCAGCGCGGCGAGGCGGTCACCAAGCCGCTGGTCGTCCGGCTGGACGGCAACAACGCCGAGGCCGGTCGCGCGATCCTGGACGGCGCGGCCAACCCGCTGGTCGAGCGGGTGGACACGATGGACGGTGCGGCGCAGCGTGCCGCCGAGCTCGCGGCTGCGGGGGTCTGAGACATGGCAATCTGGCTGACCAAGGACTCGAAGGTCATCGTGCAGGGCATGACCGGCTCCGAGGGTTCCAAGCACACCCGGCGCATGCTGGCCGCCGGCACCCACGTCGTCGGCGGCGTCAACCCGCGCAAGGCGGGCCAGACGCTGGACTTCGACGGCACCGCGCTGCCGGTCTTCGCGTCCGTGGCTGACGCGGTGAAGGAGACCGGCGCCGACGTGTCGGTCATCTTCGTGCCGCCGCAGTTCACCAAGGCGGCCGTGGTCGAGGCGATCGACGCCGAGATCCCGCTGGCCGTGGTGATCACCGAGGGCGTGCCGGTGCACGACACCGCCGCCTTCTGGGCCTACAACGTCGAGAAGGGGCAGAAGACGCGGATCATCGGTCCGAACTGCCCGGGCATCGCGTCGCCCGGCGCCTCCAACGCCGGCATCATCCCCGCCGACATCACCCCCGCCGGCCGCATCGGCCTGGTCAGCAAGAGCGGCACGCTGACCTACCAGCTGATGTACGAGCTGCGCGACATCGGTTTCTCGACCAGCGTGGGCATCGGCGGCGACCCGGTGATCGGCACGACGCACATCGACGCGCTCGCGGCGTTCCAGGACGACCCGGAGACCGACGCGATCGTCATGATCGGCGAGATCGGCGGCGACGCCGAGGAGCGCGCGGCCGCGTTCATCAAGGACAACGTGACCAAGCCCGTGGTCGCGTACATCGCCGGCTTCACCGCCCCGCCCGGCAAGACCATGGGGCACGCGGGCGCGATCATCTCGGGCTCGGCCGGCACGGCCGACGCGAAGAAGGTGGCGCTCGAGGCGGCCGGCGTACGCGTCGGCAAGACGCCCAGCGAGACCGCCCGCCTGATGCGCGAGATCATCCAAAGCCGCTGACGGGTCGCTGAAAGCGGGGGACGGCGCTCGGCGCCGTCCCCCGTTCTCAGTTGTAGTAGACGCCTGGGTACTGCCGGGTGAAGTTGAGCACCAGGCTGGCCACGATGTTGACCACGCTGAGCACGATCGCCACCCAGCCGATCGTCTGGGACTTGCCGAACCGGCGGGCGTCGCGGATCGACAGCACGCCGAAGAGGATGCCGAGGATGCCGCAGCAGATCAGGCCGATGACGATGCCCAGCCAGCCCCACAGCGTGGTGTGGTCCTGACCGCCCCAGGCGGAACCGCGACCGAACGGATTGCGACCACCCGGCCCGCCCGGACCACCCGGCCCCCCGGGACCACCGGGCCCGCCCGGACCGCCCCCGACCGGCGGATAGCCGGGCGGTGGGTAGCCCGGCGGCGGCTCCTGGCCGGGCGGATAACCCCCGGGCGGCCCGTACCCCGGTGGCGGCTGCTGGCCCGGCGGCGGATAGCCACCCCCGGGCGGCGGCTCCTGACCCGGCGGCGGGTACGACGGATAGCCGGCCTCCTGCCCGGGATAGTTCTCGGGCGACCCCGACGGCGGCGGTGGATATCCGCCCGGCGGGTCCTGCTGCGACGCGGGCGTGACGGGACCGCCCGGCGGATACGACGGTCCTGTCGGGTCCGGCGGCGCCCACGGATCCCGCGTGGGGCCGCCGGGCGGCGGCGAGCCGGCTGGTGGGTGCGGCTCGTCCGGCTCCTGCCCACGGGGCGGATACTCGGCGGTCATGCGACGCCTCCCGGTCGTTCGAGACCGATTACACGGTTCGCCGTATGTTATCCCCTAATTTACGAAGCTTGTCCGCTTTGGAGCTTGACGCGATGATCGAGGTCCGTGGTGTCGCGCCGGGCCCACGCGGCCGGCGTGAAAAAGTAGGCGGCGATGCGCAGTCCGACCCCCGACGGCCAGACCCCGGCCGCCGACGACCGACGGGACCCGCCGGCGGGCCCGGTCCGCGGCATGGGCACGGACCAGGAGGCGATCGGCATCGACCTGCCGCGCCACGACGACCCGCCGCTCGTCCGGCGCACCGCAGCCGCTCGACCCGATCCTGAGCCCGAGACCGATCCAGACCCGGCAGCGGGGGCCGAACCCGGACTCGACGACGTCCGCCACCGGCCGACCCAGCCGATCGACGTCCGCGACCGGCCGACCGACCGGCCCGACCCGTCCGATGTCCGCAACCGGCCGACCGAGCCCATCGACGTCGGCAACCGCCCCACGGTGCGGCTGCCGCGGCAGCGCCCGGCCCCACCCACCAACCGCGCCCCGCTGCTGATCGCGGGCGCGGTCGCGGCGCTGTTCGCGGCCGCCTTCTCGTTCCTGCCGGTTGCCGCCGCGCTGGCGCTGGCCCAGTTGACCGCCGGTGTGAGCGAGCTCGGCGACGCCGTCCGGGCCGGCCTGGCCGGCTGGCTCCTCGCTCACGGCGTGCCGCCGGGCACCTCGCTCGGCCCGCTCGGCCTGCCGCCGCTCGCCGTGGCCGCGTTCGCCGCGTGGCGGGTCAGCCGGGCCGGCGTGCACACCAGCCGGGCGTACGGCATCGCCCAGCGCGGCTCCCCGCTCCAGGCGGCCACCGTGGCCGGCACCGTGGGCCTCGGCTACGGCGTCGTCGGCACGGCCGCCGCGCTGCTGGCGGACCAGCCCGGGCTCGAGGTCTCCGCCCTGCGCGCGTTCGTCCACTGTCTCGTGTTCGGCACGCTCTCGGCGCTGGTCGGCGCCCTGCGGGTGACCGGAGCGCTGCGGGTCATGGCGGTGCGGATGCCGCCGGTGCTGCGCGACGGGATCCGCACCGGCGTGGTCGGGGCCGTTCTCGTGCTCGGCACGGGCGCCGCGATGGCCGGCCTGTCGGTCGCCCTCAGTGGCGGCGACGCGGCGGACGTGCTCGGCGCCTACCGCACCGGCGTCGCCGGCCAGGTGGGCATCACGCTGATCTGCCTCGCGTACGCGCCGAACGCCGCCATCTGGGCCGCCGCGTACCTCCTGGGTCCGGGGTTCGCCGTGGGTGTGGACACCATCGTCCGGACCACCGAGGTCGACGTCGGCACGCTGCTGCCGTTGCCGTTGGCCGCGGGGATCCCGCAGGGCCCGGTCGGCGGGCTGGGCGCGCTGCTGCTGGCGGCGCCGTTGCTGGCCGGCATGGTCGCCGGTTGGCTGCTGGCCCGCCGGGTGCTGCGGTTGCGGGCGGGCGACGCGTACGGCCGGCACCGTTCGTGGGGTTCGCTGGTCGGCGCCGCCGCGGTCGGTGGCCCGGTGGCGGGGCTGCTGCTCGGCCTGGCCGCGCAGGTGTCGCGCGGGCCGGTCGGCGGGCCACGGCTGGCCGAGATGGGGCCGGTGGCCTGGCAGGTCGCGCTGGCCGGCGCGCTCGTGATGACCATCGGCGCGACCGTGGGCGCGGCCGCGACCAGGGCCCTCGCCGGACCCTGAGGATCCGGCGAGGGACCGGACCCTACTGGCCGGGCAGGTCGACGACGCTGAGCACCACGGCCAGGATCAGGATCAGCAGGCCGAGCGCGGTGCCGATGATCCCGGTGATGAAGCCGGTCTGGGCCTGGCTGCCGTTGTTGGCGAGGCCCTGCGCGACCTTCTGCTTGCCCAGGTAGCCCAGCACGATCGCGGCGATGCCCAGCAGCGTGCCGATGCCGCGGCAGCAGGCGAGCGGGATCGAGGCGATGCCGAGGATCATCGACACGAGACCCTGGGTGTTCTGGGGTTGGGCCGGCGGGCCGTAGCCCTGGGGCGGGTATGGGTTGGTCACCGAACGTCCTTCCAGCTAGTCAGCCAGCCGATGCTCCTGGAAGATCATCACTGCGTCAAGGCCGGTCGCGTGGGGTGGGCGGGGCGGCCGGTAGTGTCTGTCTACGTGCCCGCGTCCGCTCGCATCGTGGTTCTGATCTCCGGCTCCGGCAGCAACCTGGCCGCCCTGCTCGATGCCTGTGCCGACCCCGGCTACGGCGCGACGGTGGTGGCCGTCGGCGCCGACCGCGACGGCATCGCCGGCCTCGACCGGGCGACCGCGGCCGGGCTGCCGACCTTCGTCGAACGGGTGAAGGACCATCCGACCCGGGCGGCCTGGGACGAGGCGCTGACCCACCGGGTCGCCGAGCACAAGCCCGACCTGGTCATCTCGGCCGGCTTCCTCAAGCTCGTCGGCGACACGTTCCTCGGCGCGTTCGGCGACCGCTACCTCAACACCCACAACGCGCTGCTGCCGGCGTTCCCGGGGATCCACGGTCCCCGCGACGCCCTCGCCTACGGGGTCAAGCTGGCCGGCGCGACGCTGTTCTTCGTCGACGCGGGTGTCGACACCGGACCGATCGTCGCCCAGGTCGCGGTCCCGGTCCTCGACGACGACACCGAGGAGACGCTCACCGAGCGGATCAAGGTGGCCGAGCGCCAGCAACTCGTCGACACCGTCGGCCGCCTGGTCCGCGAGGGCTGGACCATCACCGGAAGGAAGGTCACCATCCCATGAACGACGACGCGCGGCGGCCGCTGCGGCGCGCCCTGGTCAGCGTGTACGACAAGACGGGGCTGACCGAGCTCGCCGCCGCCCTGCACGCCGGCGGGGTGGAGATCGTGTCGACCGGCTCGACCGCGACCACGATCGCGAACGCCGGCGTCCCGGTCACCCGGGTGGAGGACCTGACCGGCTTCCCCGAGGTGCTCGACGGCCGGGTCAAGACGCTGCACCCCCGGGTGCACGCCGGCCTGCTCGCCGACACCCGCGTGCCGGCGCACCTCGAGCAGCTGTCCACGCTGGACATCGCTCCGTTCGAGCTGCTGGTGTCCAATCTGTACCCGTTCCAGGAGACGGTCGCCTCCGGCGCCTCGGTCGAGGAGTGCGTCGAGCAGATCGACATCGGCGGGCCGGCGATGGTCCGCGCGGCCGCCAAGAACCACGCCTCGGTCGCGGTGGTGACGTCGCCCTCGGCGTACCCCATGATCGTTAATGCGTTGGCCGACGGGGGCTTCACCCTGGCCGAGCGCCGCACGCTCGCGGCGCGGGCGTTCGCCGACATCGCCGACTACGACGTCGCGGTCGCGGAGTTCTTCGCCACCAGCGTCGCGCCCGCCGAATGGCCAACCTTCGCCGGGCTCAACCTGCACGCCGACACCCCGCTGCGCTACGGCGAGAACCCGCACCAGCAGGCCGCGCTCTACACCAACCCGGCGGCCCCGCCCGGACTCGCGCAGGCCGAGCAGCTGCACGGCAAGGAGATGTCCTACAACAACTACGTCGACGCGGACGCGGCCTGGCGCTCGGCGCACGACTTCGACGCGCCCGCAGTCGCGATCATCAAGCACGCCAACCCGTGCGGGATCGCGGTCGGCGACGACGTGGCCGAGGCGCACCGCAAGGCGCACGCCTGCGACCCGGTCTCCGCGTTCGGCGGCGTGATCGCGGCCAACCGCGAGGTCACCGTCGAGATGGCCGAGCAGGTCGCCGAGATCTTCACCGAGGTGCTGGTGGCGCCGGCGTTCGCGGAGGGCGCGCTGGACGTGCTCACCCGCAAGAAGAACATCCGGCTGCTGCAGGCCCCGCCGTTCGCGCCGCTGCCGGCCGAGTGGCGCCCCATCACCGGCGGCGTGCTGGTGCAGATGCGCGACGCGATCGACGCGCCGGGCGACGACCCGGCGGCCTGGCGCCTGGTCGCCGGCCCGGCCGCGGGCGACGACGTGCTGGCCGACCTGGCGTTCGCCTGGCGGGCCGTGCGGTCGGTGAAGTCCAACGCCATCCTGCTGGCGCACGACGGCGCCTCGGTCGGCGTCGGCATGGGCCAGGTCAACCGCGTCGACTCGGCCCGGCTGGCGGTGTCCCGCGCGGGCGCGGAGCGGGCCGAGGGAGCGGTGGCGGCGTCGGACGCGTTCTTCCCGTTCGCCGACGGCTTCCAGATCCTGGCCGACGCGGGCGTCCGCGCGGTGGTCCAACCGGGCGGCTCGGTCCGCGACGAGGAGGTCATCGCCGCCGCCAACGCCGCCGGCGTCACGATGTTCTTCACCGGCGCCCGGCACTTCTTCCACTAGGCGACAGTCAGGAAGAGCTCGCCGCGTTCGCCGCTGGTGCGTTCGGCCGTCACGGTCCAGCAGCCGGCCCTGGGGAACAGGAAGCCCGTGCCGTACTCGGTGCCCGGCCGCTCCCAAGTGCTGGCGCCGTGGCCGGTCGGGCCCCAGACCAGCTCGGCTGTGGCGCCGTCGGGTCCGGTCGCGGCGATGGTGAAGTCGCCGGTGCCGCCGATCTTCCAGACGATCTTCGTCTCCTCGCCGGCGACCACCGGCGCGGTCTGGCCGGGCCGCGGGAAGAACAGCGCCCAGAGCGACCCCGTGCCCTGCAGCTCGCTGTGGACGGGGGAGGAGCACGTCGGCGGTGGGGCGGCGTCCCGGTCCCCCGAGCAGCCGGCCGCCGCCAACAACAGCCCGGCCAGCAGCACACCGGGACGCCGCACACTCATGACCATGTAATGGCAGAGCCGCGGCGCCCGGTCGTGGTTCCCGTCAGCGCTTCGACAGCGCTCGTTCCAGCTCGGCCTTGCTCATGCTCGAGCGGCCCTGGATGTTGCGCTTCTTGGCCTCGTTGTAGAGCTGCTCCTTGGTGCGGCCCTGGGCGCCGCTGTGCGACCGCTTGCCGCCTCGCTGCCCGGACGAGATGTCCTTGACCGAGGACCGGCTGGCCGTACGCGACTCGCCCGACCTGGCCCGCTCCTTGTTGACCGTGCGGGCGGCGATCTCCTTGGCCCGCCCGGACGACGCGCCGCGCTTCTGGGCGCTGTCCTTGATGTGCTCGTACTGCCGCTCCCGCTTGGGGCTCGATCCCGCCGGCATAGCGGCCTCCTTTCGTGCCGATGGTGAGGAAATTCCCCCATGCCTTCCCGGCAAACCGGTGCCGGCTATCCGGAGCGCGCCACCCGGAAGCCGACGTCGTCGACGCGGAAGGTGGGGTGGCTGCGGCGGCGGACCGAGGCGCGGCAGCTCCAGTGCTCGTCGAACCAGCCGCCGCCGCGCAGGACGCGGTAGGTGCCGTAGACCTCGGGGTCGTAGCGGTCCCAGCACCAGTCCCAGACGTTGCCGAGCATGTCGTGCAGGCCCCAGGCGTTCGGGCGCCGCCCGCCCACCTCGTGGATCCGCTCGCCCGAGTTGCCGCGGTACCAGGCGATCTCGTCGAGCGGCCCGTAGCGGGGCCCCGTCGTGCCGGCCCGGCACGCGTGCTCCCACTCGGCCTCGGTCGGCAGCCGGTACCCGGAAGCGGCGGGATCCCACGAGACGACGTCACCGACGATGGCGTACGCCGGCGGCAGCCCTTCGCGCCGCGACAGCGCCACGCAGAACCGCGCGGCGTCCCGCCACGACACACTCTCGACGGGCAGCCGATCGCCCCGCGAGGAGCTCGGCCACTCGCCGGTGACCGCCGCGTACTCCGCCTGCGTCACCGGAAACACCCCGAGCCGGAACGGCCGAACCTCGACCGACCAGCTGCTCTGCGTGCGCCGATCCGCCAGCGTCACCGTCCCCGCCGGCACCGGCACCAGCTCCACCGGGAGACCTCCTAAGGTTGTCCGATGCTCGCGCGCGCCCTCGACCCTGACGACACCCTGTTGCGACCGTTGCCGGTCGAGGTCGCCGACCTGCTGGTCGCGCTCGACGCCCCGCCGCGGCTCGCGGCCCACCTCCGCGCCGTCCACGACGTCGCCTGCCAGCTCACCACCGCGCTACGGGCGCGCTATCCCGCCCTGATCTTCGACCGCGAAGCCGTCCACTACGGCGCCGCCACCCACGACATCGGCAAGGTGATCCACCCCGAGGAGCTGAGCGGCCCGGGCTCCGCCCACGAGCCCGCCGGCCACGCGCTGCTCGACCTGGTCACCGCCCGCCTCGCGGAAAGCTGCGGCATCGAGAGGTGGGCGGCCTTCGCGGGGCTCGACGACGTCCTCGACGCGATCGCCGTGGGGGCGGATCGACGGCTGGCTTATCAGGCCAGCCACCCGGTCAGGCGATGACGTGGTGCAGTTCCGCGTAGTGGCAGGCCGACGGGTGCGGGTCGACGGCGCGTTGCGACAGGGGTGGTTCCTCGCTCGCGCAGCGCGGCTGGGCCTTCCAACATCGCGTGCGGAAGCGGCAGCCGCTGGGCGGGTCGGCCGGTGACGGCACGTCGCCCGACAGCCGGATGATCTGGCGGCGCGCCCGGGCGTTCGGGTCCGGGACCGGGACCGCCGACAGCAGGGCCTGGGTGTAGGGGTGGGTCGGGCGCAAATAGACCTGGTCGGACGTGCCCGTCTCGACGATGCGGCCGAGATACATCACGGCGATCCGGTCGCTGATGTGCCGCACCACCGACAGATCGTGCGCGATGAAGATGTACGCCAGCCCCAGCTCGTCCTGCAGCCGCTCCAGCAGGTTGACCACCTGGGCCTGCACCGAGACGTCGAGTGCCGACACCGGCTCGTCGCAGATGATCACCTCGGGGCGCAGGGCCAGCGCGCGGGCGATGCCGATGCGTTGGCGTTGGCCGCCGGAGAACTGGTGCGGGTAGCGGTTCGCGTGTTCCGGCGCCAGGCCGACCTGCTCGAGCAGCTCGCGTACGGCCAGGTCGCGGTTGCCCTTCGGGGCCGCGTCCGGGTGGATGTCGAACGGCTCGCCCACGATGTCGGCGACGGTCATCCGCGGGTTGAGCGACGTGTAGGGGTCCTGCATGACCATCTGCATCGACCGCCGCAGCCGCCGCAGGTCGCCGGCCCGCATCCGGAACAGGTCATGACCCTTGAGGTACGCCCGGCCGGCGGTCGGCGTCTCCAGCCGCATCAGCAGCTTGGCCAGCGTCGACTTCCCGCATCCCGACTCGCCCACGAGGCCGAGCGTCTCGCCGGGCCGCAGCTCGAAGCTGACGCCGTCGACCGCCTTGACCGCGCCCACCTTCTTGGGCAGCACCACGCCCCGCGTGATCGGGAAGTGCTTGACGGCGTTCTCGACCCGCAGGATCGGCTCATGCGAGACGGGCATCGAGGGCCTCCGGCGGGAAGTGGCAGGCGCTGGCCCGGTCGAGCCGGCCGATCCGGGTCAGCGGCGGCTCGGTCATCCGGCACACCTGCTGCGCCCACGGGCACCGCGGGTGGAACGCGCAGCCCTCGGGGATGGCCACCGGGTTCGGCGGCGTCCCACTGATCGAGTGCAGGCCGTGACCGCGATATTCCAGGCGCGGCACCGAGGCAAGCAGACCACGGGTGTACGGGTGGGCGGGCGCGCCGTACAGCGTGTGCACGTCGGCGTGCTCGACGACGCGGCCCGCGTACATCACGGTGATCCGGTCGGCCACGTCGGCGACCACGCCCAGGTCGTGCGTGATCAGGATGAGCGCCATCTCGAGCTCGGCGCGCAGCGTCGCCAGCAGGTCCATGATCTGGGCCTGCACGGTGACGTCGAGGGCGGTGGTCGGCTCGTCGGCGATCAGCACCTTGGGCCGCAGCGCGAGCGCCATCGCGATCATGACGCGCTGCCGCATGCCGCCCGAGAACTGGTGCGGATAGTCGTCGACCCGCTGGCTGGCCGCGGGGATCTGGACGAGGTCCATCAGCTCGACGGCGCGGCGACGGGCGTCGGACTTGCTGATCCCGCGCCGGGAGCGCAGCGCCTCCGTGATCTGCCAGCCGACCGGGTAGACCGGGTTCAGCGCCGACAGCGCGTCCTGGAAGATCATCGCGATCTCCTGGCCGCGCACCTGGCGACGGCGTTCGGGCGCCACGGTCAGCAGGTCCTCGCCGCCGAAGCGCACCTGGCCGCCGCGTACGACAGCGGGTGGGCTGTCGAGGATGCCCATGACGGCCTGGGCCGTGACCGACTTGCCGGAGCCGGACTCGCCCAGGATCGCCAGCGTCTCACCGGGGTCGACGTGGAAGGAGACGCCGTTGACCACCCGCGCGACGCCGTCCCGGATGCCGAACTCCACCCACAGGTCGCGCACGTCGAGCAGGTGCTCCCCGGAACGCGGCGGGGTGACCCGGGCCCGGGTCGGCGCGGTCGACCAGGCCGCCGTCGGCGTGTCCCAGCCGGTGCGCTCGTCGCCCCAGCCGGCCACGACGGGCGCGGTCGACGGCTGCTCGGCAGGCGGATAGCTCTGTGGCTGGTGGTAGTCCGGGGGCGGATACGAGGAGTAGGTCATCAGCGCAGCTTCGGGTCGAAGGCGTCCCGGATGGCGTCGCCCAGCATGATGAAGGCGAGCACCGTCAGGGTGAGGAACAGCGAGGGCGCGACCAGCGGCATGGCCGCCTCGCGCACGTGCTTGCCGGCGGTGGCGATGTCGATCCCCCACGAGATCGCCGGCGGTCGCAGGCCGATGTTGAGGAACGACAGCGTCGCCTCGGTCGCGATGAACGTGCCGAGCGCGATCGTCAGCACGACGATGAACGGCGCGAGCGCGTTCGGCAGGATGTGCCGCCACATGATCCGCAGCGGGCCGGCGCCGAGCATCCGGGCCGCGGCGACGTAGTCCTGGCTGCGCGCGGCCAGCACCGACGAGCGCATCACCCGGGCGGCCGTGGTCCAGCCGAGCAGGCCGAGCACGATGACCACCGTCAGGATGCCGGAGCCCTGCCGGTCGGCGGCCAGCCGCTTGCTCAGCACGATCGCGGCGAGCAGCAGCGGGATGCCGAGCACGACGTCGACCACCCGGGAGAGCACCGCGTCGAGCCAGCCGCCGAAGTAGCCGGCCAGCATGCCGAAGACCAGACCGATCACCCCGGTCAGGAGCACGGCGAACACGCCGACCAGCACCGACGCGCGGGCGCCGTGCACCGTGCGGGAGAAGACATCGCAGCCCTGGAAGTCGTAGCCGAACAGGGCGCCGCCGGAGGGCCCGGCGAACTGGCGGCGGGTGTTGCAGGCGGTCGGGTCGGCCGAGCTGAACAGGCCGGGCACGACGGCCATCAGCACGACGAGCACGACGAGGGCGGCGGCGACCCAGAAGATCCAGTTTCGGCGCAGGTCGTACCAGGCGTCGGCGGCCAGGCTGCGCGACCTCGGCGTGGGCGTCGGGCCGCCCGCGGGTGGCGGGTCGGCGGGCGGTCGGGCGCCGAGCTCGGTGGTCGCCGCCATCTCCAGGTCACTCATACCGGATCCTCGGGTCGAGTACGGCGTAGAGCAGGTCGACGAGCAGGTTCGTGACCAGGAAGACGACGACCAGCACGCTGACGAAGCCCACCACCAGCGGGCCGTCCTCGGTCTGGATGCCCTGGAGCAGCTTGGAGCCCACGCCGGGGATGTTGAACACGCCCTCGGTGACGATCGCGCCGGCCATCAGCGTCCCGAGGTCGACGCCGATCAGCGTGATCACGGGGATCAGCGAGTTGCGCAGCACGTGCACGGCGACGACCCGGCGGACGGCGAGCCCCTTGGCCCGGGCCGTGCGCACGTAGTCGGCCCGCACGTTCTCGGCCACCGACGCCCGGGTCAGCCGGAGCATGGTGGCGGTCGACGCGGCGCCGAGCACGAGCGCGGGCAGGATCAACCCGTAGAGGCTGGGTCGGGCGCCGGCCGTGGTCGGGAACCAGCCGAGCTTGATGCCGAACACGAGCTGGGCGATCGGCGCCAGCACGATGATCGGCAGGCCGACGACGACCAGGGTGAGCGCCAGCGTGGTGTTGTCGAAGACGCTGCCCCGGCGCAGGCCGGCGACCAGGCCCGCGGCGATGCCGAACGCGGTGGCGAAGAGCAGTGCGAGCAGCGCCAGCTTGATCGTGTTGGGCCAGGCGTCGGACATGACGTCGCCGATGGGCCGGCCGGTGAGCGTCTTGCCGAAGTCGCCGGTCAGCAGGCCGCGCATGTAGTAGCCGTACTGCACCACGAACGGCTCGTCGAGGTGGTACTGCTCGGTGAGCACCTGGCGCACGTTGTCGTTGACGGGGCGGTCGCCGGCCAACGCCTGGATCGGGTCGTTCTGGTTCGCGAACATCAGCGCATACACCACGAAGGTCGTCCCGATGAAGGTGACGACCATCTGGAGCAGACGCCTGATGACGTAACGAGCCATGCGTGCCAGTTCTCTGTGCGCCGGGTGGGGTGGAGTCGGAAGGTGAACTTACCCCGGGTTCCCGAACGGCCGACGACCGCCGGTCCCTGCGGGGACCGGCGGTCGTGCCGGGCGCCAGCTCAGCCGAGCACCTCGATCTGGTCGAGGTCGATCCGGCTGAACAGGTCGACCACGACGTTCTGCACGCGGGTCGAGTAGCCGTAGTTGTTCTGCGCGAAGCGCAGCGGGATCACCGGCAACTCCTGGGCGAGAATGTCCTCGGCCGCCTGATATTTGGCGATCGACTCGTCCGGCGACTTGGCGGACGCGCCCTCCTCGACCAACTTGTCGAACTGGGCGTTGCTGTAGCCGTAGTAGTTCGACGAACCGCTGGTGCTGTAGAGCGGGCCGAGGTAGCTCTCCATCGACGGGTAGTCCATGATCCAGCCGAGCCGGAAGATGCCGACCGGCGTCCGCTCCTCGACCTTGGTCAGCAGGTCGGCGATCTTCGCCTCCGGCACCGTGGTGCACTCGACGCCGAGGTTGGCGTTGAGCTGGTTGCAGGTGGCGTCGATCCAGTCCTTGTGCGGACCGTCGGAGTTGTAGGACAGCTGCAACTTCTTCGGGCCGCCGTTCGCGTCGTAGAGCTGCTTGGCCTTGGCCGCGTCGAACTCGCAGGCCTCGCCGCAGGTGTTCTCGCGGTAACCCGCGACCACCGGCGAGACGAACGATCGGGCCGACTGCTGGGAGCCCTTGAACACCGACCGCACGATCTCGTCACGGTCGATCGCCATCGAGATCGCCTTGCGCACCTCGGGCTTCGAGAACTCGGCCTCGTAGGTGGGGAAGGCGAGGAACTGGAACTGCGAGGCGGAGCTGCGCTGGAAGCGGTCGCCGAGGTCGTCGGGCGCGGTGGGGATGCTCTCGGTCGGGATCTGCGGGATCACGTCGAGGTTGTCGGAGAGCACGTCCGCGTACGCCGCGCTGGGCTGGAGGTAGATCCGGAACTCGACGCCGCCGACCTTGGGCTTGGTGCCCGGGTAGGCGTCGTACTTGGCCACCTCGACCTTGGCGTCGTGGTCCCACTTGCCGTTCATCATGAACGGGCCGTTGCCGATCGGGGCGCTCTCGAAGTCTTCCTTGAGCACGCCGGGAGAGGCGAACGCGGCGTTGGGCAGCGGGTAGAACGCGCTGTAGCCGAGCATGGTCTCGAACTCGGTGAAGGGCTCGGCGAGCGAGACCTGGAAGGTGAGATCGTCGACCTTCTTGAGGCCGCTCATCGTCTCGGCCTTCGGCGCCGGCGCCTTCTTCGGGCCCTCCGGGCCGTCCTCGTCCTTGGACTGGGTGTTGGACCAGCCGGCGATCCGGCTGAAGAAGTAGCCGTTGTTCTGGCCGTTCGGGCCGTAGGCGGCGTAGTTCCAGGCGTTGACGTAGTTGTCGGCGGTTACCTTCTCGCCGTTGTGGAACGTGTAGCCGTCCTTGAGCTTGATGGTCCAAACCTTGTGGTCGTCGGACGACTCGATCGAGGCGGCCGCGTCGGGGACGGGCTTGAAGTCCTTGTCGTAGCTCACCAAGGGGGCGAACAGCGCCGAGAGCACCTGGATGCCGCTGGCGTCATTGGTGTTGGCCGGCGTGAGGTGCTGCGGTTCGGCGATCTGGATGCTGACCACGCCGGTGGGGTCGACCTTCGCCTGGTCACCGCTGTTGCATCCGACCAGACCGGCGGTGATGGCCAGCGGAACGACGGTTCCGGCGATCAGCCTGCGAACCTGCATGGAGCCTCCTTGGTGGCACTTGCTCGCGCGCGCGGGTCGACGCGCCACCGGTCGGGTGACGCAGTGCAACGACGGCAAAGGTAAGTCAATGGACTCCCTCAGCCCAAACCGGCGGGTCACGGCGGGGTCACGACGCGGTCCGCAAGTGTTGCGGGTCAAGCTCTTCGTCTGTTGTGGAGCGGCCACGCAGCGCAAGGTCACGAGGGTGGCCGGGGAAAATTATGCCTCAGGTTCCGGAACGAAACGGCCCGTCCCTCAGACCGATATGTCGGAAATGGAGGGTGGGTTCGGCGAGCGCGCGACTACCCACTGTGACTAGTGGCCGAACGGGCTGCCGGACCGGCGATCGGCGTGGCGACGTGACCGAGATGCCCGAATTTCCGATTATCGGGGTATGCGACTCCGTATCGCAATAGCCGCATCTGCCGTCCTAACCGCATTGATCGGATCTGCCGGAGTCGCGCCCGCGCACGCCGGCCCCAAAGACGATCTCATCCAGGTCGTGCGCCAGATTCTGCTAGCCCGCAGCCGGGCGGCCGCACCCGACCCTCAGGTGAACCTCGCCAAGCGGACCACCGGCACGTGGGGCTTCGGCACCGCGGTGCTGCCGGCGCCCGCGACCGCCGGCGCGTACCCCGACGGTTGGCTCTTCATCGCCTACCGCGACCGGCGCGGCTGGACCGCGGCGCTGGAGGGCGAGCCCACGTTCGCGGACCTGGCCGCGCGCTCGCCGATCCTGAGCGCCGACGAGAAGCGGGCCTTCGGCGTCAACCGCAACCGGGCCGAGGCGACGGCGCTCGACCGGCGCACCGGCCTGCGGCTGCCCTACGCCCTCGGCCAGACGTGGCGGCTCACCGGCGGGCCGCACCAGATGAGCGGCACGATCCGCAGCTCGATCGATCTGGCCGGTGGTGACGGGCGGGTGCTGGCGGCGCGCGGTGGGCTCGCGTACACGATGTGCTCGTCCGGCCGGGGTTGGCTGCGGGTCATCCACGACCGTGGGTTCGCCACCGACTACTACCACCTGTCCGGCAACATCGCGGCCAGCGGCAAGAAGGTCGACGAGGGCACGTTCCTCGGCAACATCGGCAACGACGTCTCCTGCGGCGGCTCGTCGACGGGCGCGCACGTGCACTTCTCGCTGCGCTACAAGAACAAGTACATCGCGATCGACAAGTTCAACGTCGGCAAGTGGGCGATCCGGCAGACCGCCGCCAACTACGCGGGGTACGCGCTACACGGCTCGAAGCGGGTCAACGTCGGTGGCGGCCTCTACAACTACGGCAAGCTCGGGTTCCGCCAGGGCGTCGTCGACACCAACGGCAGCACGAAGGTCAACCGCCGGCGGGGTCCGGGCACCAACTACGCCACCGTCGGGCAGACGGCGGACGGCGCGACGGTCGACATCGTGTGCTCGGCCCGCGGCACCACGCACACCGGCCGCGACGGCTACCGGACGAACCAGTGGGACAAGCTCTCCGACGGCAGCTGGGTCAGCAACGCGTTCCTCTGGACCGGCCGCAGTGACCCGCTGAACGGCTGGTGCCCCTAGGTCCGGTCGGCCCGCTGCGCGCTGATACGGTCGCGGGAAATCTGCCGGTAACAGGGAGTTGAGGCGACCATGGGCAAGAAGGTCACCGTCGTCGGTGCCGGTTTCTACGGCTCGACGACGGCGCAGCGGCTGGCCGAGTACGACGTCTTCGAGACCGTCGTGCTCACGGACATCATCGAGGGCAAGCCTGAGGGTCTCGCCCTCGACATGAACCAGTCCCGGCCGATCGAGGGCTTCGAGACGCAGATCGTCGGCGTCACCACCGGCACCGACGGCTCCGGCTACGAGCAGATCGCCGGCTCGGACATCGTCGTGATCACCGCCGGCCTCCCCCGCAAGCCGGGCATGAGCCGGATGGACCTGCTGGAGACCAACGCCAAGATCGTGCGGGGCGTCTCGGAGCAGGTGGCCCGGCACGCGCCCGACGCCGTCGTGATCGTCGTGTCCAACCCGCTCGACGAGATGACCGCGCTGGCCCAGATCGCCACCGGCTTTCCCAAGAACCGGGTGCTCGGCCAGGCCGGCATGCTCGACACCGCCCGGTTCAGCAACTTCGTCGCCGAGACGCTGGCCGTGCCGGTCGGCACCGTCAAGACGCTGACCCTCGGCTCGCACGGCGACACGATGGTCCCGGTGCCGTCGCAGTGCACGGTCAACGGCAAGCCGCTGTCCGAGCTGTTGCCGGCCGACAAGATCGAGGAGCTCGTCGTCCGCACCCGCAACGGCGGCGCCGAGGTGGTCGCGCTGCTCAAGACCGGCTCGGCCTATTACGCCCCGTCGGCCGCGGCCGCCCGCATGGCGCGCGCCGTGGCCGAGGACAGCGGCGCGGTGCTGCCGGTCTGCGCCTGGGTCGACGGCGAGTACGGCATCTCCGGCGTCTATCTGGGCGTCGAGGCCGAGATCGGCGCCGGCGGCGTCAAGAAGGTCGTCGAGACCGACCTGACCGAGTCGGAGCGGGCCGCGCTGGGCGAGGCCGCCGAGGCCGTCCGGGCCAAGCAGGGCGACGTCGCCAACCTCTAGAGCGTTACGAAGGGGTCACCCAGGTGGGAAACCGCCAGGGTGGCCCCTTTTTCGCGGGCTTCCGCCAGCCGGGCGACCCGGGTCGTGCGGGCGAGATCCGGATCCATCTCGTGGGCATAAGCGGTCTCGGGCGCGACGAGTTGCACCGCGTGCACCAGCAGGTCGCCGGTGACCAGCACCGTGTCGGCGCCGTCCTCGAGCAGCACGGACTGGTGGCCGGGGGTGTGCCCCGGAGTGTGGATCACCCGCAACCCCGGCCCGAGCCGGTGGTCGCCGTCGACGGCGTCGAGCTGGCCGGCGGCCCGCAGCGGTTCGAGGGCGTAGGGGCCGGCCGGGGCCGCGTACTCCTCGATGGCCTTGATCTCGGTCTGCTGCATCAGGTAGCGCGCGTTGCGGAAGAACGGCTCGCCGGCCCGCACGGCCCAACCGATGTGGTCGGTGTGCAGGTGGGTGAGCACGACCGTGTCGACCTCGTCGGGGTGGATGCCGGCCTCGTCGAGCGAGGCGGGTAGTCGGCCCGGCACCGGCGCCCACGCGGCGGCGGGCGAGTCGGCCGGCCCGATGCCGGCGTCGACGAGCACGGTGCGGCGGCCGAGGCGGATCGCGAAGCAGCGGAAGCGCAGCAGCCAGTCGCCGCCCGCGGTCACCGAGGCCGGATCGGTTTCGTCGGCTTTGCGCCAAACATCCGGAGTTGCGGTGGGAAATGCCTTCGTTCGGGGCTCGAAGAAGGGACCTTCGCCATCAGGCAGGGCGATGATCGTGGCTTCTCCGACCTGGCGCTGGAGGGGCATCGCCCGATGGTCCCACGGTGAGGCCCGGCGCGACGGCCCCGCACCGCTGCAGTACGCTCGTACTGCTAACGAGAAGTCCGAGAGGAGCGCCGGCCGATGGCCAAGATCAAGGTAGCGAACCCGGTCGTCGAGCTCGACGGCGACGAGATGACCCGGATCATCTGGAAGCAGATCCGCGAGCAGCTGGTCCAGCCGTACCTCGATGTCGACCTCGAGTACTACGACCTGTCGATCCAGCACCGCGACGCGACCGACGACCAGGTCACCGTCGACGCGGCCAACGCGATCAAGCGGCACGGCGTCGGCGTGAAGTGCGCGACCATCACCCCCGACGAGGCGCGGGTCGAGGAGTTCGGCCTCAAGAAGATGTGGCGCTCGCCCAACGGCACGATCCGCAACATCCTCGGCGGCGTCGTGTTCCGCGAGCCCATCGTGATGTCCAACGTCCCCCGCCTGGTGCCCGGCTGGACCAAGCCGATCGTGATCGGCCGCCACGCCCACGGCGACCAGTACAAGGCAACCGACTTCGTGGTCCCCGGCCCGGGTCGCGTCACCATCACCTACACCCCGGCCGACGGCTCGGAGCCGATGGAGTTCGAGATCGCGGACTTCCCCGGCGGCGGCGTCGCGATGGGCATGTACAACTTCGACGAGTCGATCCGCGACTTCGCCCGGGCCTCGTTCCGCTACGGCCTGGAGCGCAACTACCCGGTCTACCTGTCGACCAAGAACACGATCCTCAAGGCGTACGACGGTCGGTTCAAGGACCTGTTCCAGGAGGTCTTCGACGCCGAGTTCAAGAACGAGTTCGCGGCCGCCGGCATCACCTACGAGCACCGCCTGATCGACGACATGGTCGCCGCGGCGCTCAAGTGGGAGGGCGGCTTCGTCTGGGCCGCCAAGAACTACGACGGCGACGTGCAGTCCGACACCGTGGCGCAGGGCTTCGGCTCGCTGGGCCTGATGACCTCGGTGCTGATGACCCCCGACGGCAAGACCGTCGAGGCCGAGGCCGCGCACGGCACCGTCACCCGGCACTACCGGCAGTGGCAGAAGGGCGAGAAGACCTCGACGAACCCGATCGCGTCGATCTTCGCCTGGACCCGCGGCCTGGCCCACCGGGGCAAGGTCGACAACACGCCGGCGGTCACCGAGTTCGCCAACAAGCTCGAGCAGGTCTGCATCGAGACCGTCGAGGGCGGCCAGATGACCAAGGACCTGGCCCTGCTGATCTCGCGGGACGCCCCGTGGCTGACCACCGACGAGTTCATGAACGCGCTCGACGAGAACCTGGCCCGCAAGCTCGGAGCCTGACCGCTTCTCCTCCGGGGCCCACTCGCGCTAGGCGCGGGTGGGCCCTTTCGTCGCGTACGGGTTCAGCCGCCCCCACGCGCGAAGCTGCTCGACCAGCCAGCGCGGCCCGCTGACCGACATGCCACCGCCGCGCTGGGCGGTCGAGAGCGCGATCTCACCGGCGTACCAGCGGACCAGGGTCGCGGTGTCGGCGCTGACGAGGCCGTCGACCGGGAATCCCGGCGAGCGCGCGCAGACCTCGTTGCCGGTGCGCGACAGGACGAGCCAGAAGCGGTCGGGTGCCCGGCGGTCCCGGACGTGGAACTCGACGACGATCCGGAGCCGCGGCAGGGTCGCCGGCGCGATGAGGCGCGCGATCGTCCAGAGGGCGAGGTAGGGGTCCTGGTCGGCCGGGACGGCCGAACGCCAGCGGTGCCCCCACGCCCCCAGCGCGATCGCGACGTCGGCCAGGTCCCGGCCGCTCTCCGTCAGCCGATAGCTGGTCGCCCGGCCGGTGGTCACGCGGCTCACCACGCCCGCGTGTTCGAGCGCGCGGAGGCGCTGGGACAGCACGCTGCGCGGCAGGCCGGGCGCGCCGTCGAGGATCTCGTTGTAGCGGGCGCAGCCGAGGTGCAGGTTGCGGATGATGATGGGCGTCCAGCGCTCGGCGAACACCTCGGCCGCCAGCGCGATCGGGCAGTACTGGCCGTAGCTGCGCATCTGCCCACCATCCCGGGCGCGGCGGCGGGAGCGGAAGTCCGTTCTTCGTACCTCGGTGGTCCAGAATTCGCACTTTCTGGGCCGGAGCCGGAAGCGCTGTGCTGGGCCCATGACCTACGCGCTGTCGGCCGAGGCGGCCGAGTTCTACGAGTCGACGTTCGTGCCGGCGTTGTTCGCCGAGTGGGCCGAGCGGGCGGTCGCGGGCCTGGCGCCCGGGCGGTCGGTGCTCGACGTGGCCTGTGGCACCGGGGTGGTGGCCCGCGCCGCCGCGGACCGCGGTTGCACTGTGGTCGGTCTGGACGCGAACCCCGCGATGCTCGCGGTCGCCAGGCGACTCCGCCCCGACCTGAGCTGGCGGCTCGGTGACGCGTGCGCGCTCCCGTTCGCGGCGGGCACGTTCGACGTGGCCGTGTCGCAGGCGGGCCTGATGTTCTTCGGCGACCCGGTGGCGGCGCTGCGCGAGATGGGGCGGGTGGCCGGCCGGGTGGTGGTCCAGGTGCCGGGGCGGCTCGCGGCCAGCGCCGGTTACCGGGCCCTGGCCGAGGTGGTGGGGCGGCATGCGGGCCCGGCGGCGAGCGAGCTGCTGAACGGGTACTTCAGCGTCGGCGAGCCGGCCCACCTCTTCCGCCTGTTCACCCGGGCCGGGCTGCTCGTCGACCGCTTCCGGTCGTGGACGAGCGCGACCCGGCTGGACTCCCTCGACACGTTCCTGGCGGCCGAGCTGCTCCCGCTGGCGGACGCCGTCGACCACCGGACGCGGCGCGCGATCGTCGACGAGTGCCGGACCGCGCTCGCCGGGTTCGTCAGCCCGAGCGGCGCCGTGGCCGCCCCGATCGAGGTGCACCTCGCGACCGCACGCGCGTTGCCGGGTGTGCGGGGCGGCGGACCGGTTGGCATGCTGTCGGGGTGATCGAAGCGGGTGCGACATATGCCGGGGAGCGGTTCGCGGTCGAGGACTGGGCCCTCGACGAGCTGGAACGGGTCACCTTCGAGGGCTGCGCCTTCGACGACGTCGACCTCACCGAGGCGGAGCTGACCGGCTGCCAGTTCATCGAGTGCGACCTGTCGATGGTCAAGCTCAGCAGCGCGGTGCTGACCCGGTGCGCCCTGCTGCGCTGCACGATCCGCAAGTCGCCGTTCTTCAACGCGCGGCTCGACGACTGCAAGCTGACCGGCACGACGTTCGACGACTGCGACCTGCGCCCCCTGACGGTCACGGGCGGCGACTGGTCGTTCGTCGTCGCCCGCGGCGCGAAGCTCAGCGGCGTGGCCCTGGCCGGCGTGAAGCTGCGCGGCGCCGAATTCACCGACGCGGACCTGACCCGCTGCGACCTGCGCGGCGCCGACCTGAACGGCGCCACCCTGCGGCACGCGGCCCTGAAGGACGCCGACCTGCGCGGCGCCGACCTGCGCGAGATCCACCTCGACGAGGTCGAGCTGAAAGGCGTCCGCATCGACCTGGCCCAGGCCGCCCTGGTCGCCTCCTGCTACGGCGCCGTCGTCGAGGCCTGACGGCTGCGTGTCGCCGGCCCGGCGAATGTGGACAAAGCGGGTGTCGCTGCCTCATCGGCGGTGTCCATCCTGGAATGATCCGCGGCGTGGATCTGAGGCTTGGAGGGCGGATCGCGGTCGCGGTGGCGCTCGTATTCGCGGCGGTTCTCACGGCGGCGCCGGGTGCGACGGCCAGGCCGGACGTGGTCGCGGACGGGTACGGGCCGCCGAACCTGCCCAACCCGACCGCCTGGGCGTGGACCCAGCTCGTGCCCGGTGGCGCGCAGATCCGGTACGTCACGCCCGGCACCGACTGCCCGTTCCTCGAGTTCACCGTCGGCGGGCAGCCGGTGCGGCGCAGCATGGTGCGGTCGAGCGTCGTGGGCGCGTACCCCAGCACCGCCACCGTCTGCAGTCGCATGGTGGAGGCCGGCGCCACCGCCGCGCGGGTCGACCCGCAGACCACGCAGGGCATCCGGATCCGGCCGACCGCCAACGGGACCGTGCCGCTGCCCGACTGGAGCCTGCCCGGCGCGACCAAGCCGCGGCCCGAGAACATCGCGCTGCTCGGTGACAGCGGTTGCCGCATCCCGCAGTCGGGGCCGATGCAGCGGTGCACGGCGTCGGGCTGGCCGTTCCGGCAGGTGTCGGGCAACGCCGCCCGCCGGCCGGTCCGGCCCGACCTCGCGATCCACGTCGGCGACTACCTCTACCGGTCGTCGCCGTCCCGGCAGCCGCGGCCGCTGTGTGGCGCGCAGGGCCTGGGCAACAACGCCCACACCTGGGGCTGCCTGGTCACCGACTTCTTCGAGCCGGCCGAAGAGCTGCTGGCCGAGACGCCGTTCGTGTTCGTCCGGGGCAACCACGAGAACTGCGGCCGGGCCGGTGCGGTGTGGTTCCGCTACCTCGCGACGACGCCGAGCGCGACCGCCTGCGACGCTCCGAACCCCGAGGACTACACGCCGCCTGCCCGGATCAACGCCGGCACGCTCGGGCTGCTGCTGATGGACACGTCCTGCGCGGCCGACGAGGAGAACCCGCCGAGCTGCGACCACGCCGGGCTGGTCGGGCGCTACACCGCGCAGTTCAACGAGATCAACAACAGTCTCGTACGCGACGGCGACAACTTCCTGCTCAGCCACAGCCCCCTGTGGACGGTGAACGGCCGTACGCCGAACGACAATCCAGAGTGGATCGACCAGAACCTCGACACGGCGCTGGCCGCGAGCACGCTGGGCCGGCTCGACCGGCGGGTCACCTTCGTGCTGTCCGGGCACGTGCACCTCTACCAGATGCTGGCGGTCGACAGCGCGCCTGCGACCCGGCGTCCGCCGCAGCTGACCGTCGGCTCGTCGGGGACGACGCTGGACCCGCAGACGTGGGTCGACGCCCAACTGATCGGCAAGCCGGTCGACAACCTGCCGATCGCGCAGCTGGTCACCCGGCGCGAGTGGGGCTACGCGGTGCTCCGTGACCTCACCACGACCTGGAACGTCCGCTTCTTCGACCGCACCGGCGACCGCGTCAACGGCACCGACTGCGACCTCGTCGGCACGACGTTCCCCGCCTGCCGTTAGGGAATGCGGCGGGCCTGCTGGTCGACGCCGGCGCGGCCGTAGGGGTAGTCCGCCACCCGCGGCGCGCTCGCCTCGTCGAGGCGGGCCCGCTCGGCCGGGTCGAGGACGAGGTCGCCGGCCGTCAGGTTGTCGTCGAGCTGCGCGGTGGTCCGGGCGCCGAGGATCACCGAGGTGACCGCCGGCGCGTCGGCGAGCCAGGCCAGCGCGACGGCCGCCATCGAGGCGCCGCGGGCCTCGGCGATCTCGCGCACCGCGTCGACCACCTGCCAGGTCTGCTCGGAGCCGTTACGACCGGCGTACGCCTCGACGCCCCGATTCGGGTTCTCGCCCAGCCGGGTGGCGCCGGTGGGGGTCTCGTCGCGGCGGTACTTGCCGGTCAGCCAGCCACCGCCCAGCGGCGACCAGGGCAGGATGCCGACGCCCTCGTTGAGGCAGACCGGCACGACCTCGTGCTCGATGTCGCGGGCCAGCAGGTTGTATTGCGGCTGCACGGTGACGATCGGCGCCAGCCCGCCGAACCGGGCCAGCAGCACCGCCTTCTGCAGCTGCCACCCGACGAAGTTGCTGACACCGACATAACGGATCTTGCCCGCGCGTACGGCGTCGTCGAAGAAGCGCAGCGTCTCCTCGATCGGGGTCTGCGGGTCCCAGGCGTGTGCCTGGTAGAGGTCGATCGTGTCGACGCCGAGCCGGGCCAGGCTGGCGTCGAGGGCCCGCGAGAGGTGCACGCGCGACAGGCCGGCGTCGTTGGCGCCGTCGCCCATCGGGAAACGGCCCTTGGTCGCGATCACCAGGCGGTCACGCGCGCCGGACCGGTCGCGCAACCAGCGACCGATGATCTGCTCGGAGACGCCGCGGGAGTAGACGTCGGCGGTGTCCAGGAACGTCCCGCCGGCCTCGACGAACCGGTCTAGCTGGGCGTGGGAGCCGGCCTCGTCGGTCTCGTTGCCGAACGTCATCGTGCCGAGGCACAGCGTCGACACGACGGTCCCCGTGGACCCGAGCCTGCGGTAGCGCATGCCGACCTCCAACTGATCATGAAGCGCGCGCCCCAATCTAACCTGAGGCCGACTCACCTGCATGATCGGCCCGTACGGCGTCGTGCCGGGGACCTCGCTATTGCAAACCGTACGTACGTACTGTTAAATCGGTCGCGTGCTGCTTCCTCCGTCGGGCGCGCCGCGTGTCCTGATGTTCGCGACGTTCGTCAACACCTTCGGCAACGGCGCCTACCTGGCCACGGCGGCGCTCTTCCTCACGCGCTCGGTCGGTCTGACCGCCGGGCAGGTGGCGGCCGGGTTGAGCGCCGGCGCGCTGGCGGGGATCGCGCTGGCCACCCCGATGGGCGCGCTTGCCGACCGGTGGGGGCCGCGGCGGGTCGCGGTCGCGGCGCTGGTCACGCTCGCCTGCTGCTTCGCGGGACTCACCCTCGTGCACCACCTCTGGTCGTACGTCGTGGTGGCCTGCGTGGTGGCGGTGGGCGACGCGACCGTCCGGGCGGCGACCGGCGCGCTGATCGCCGGGGCGGTGCCGCCGGCGCAGCGGGTGCGGACGCGTGCGTTCGTCCGCTCGACCAACAACGCCGGCATCGCGCTCGGCACCGCGGTCGCCGCCGGGCCGCTGCTGCTCGACAGCCGGGCGGGCTATCTCGCGGTGCTGTGGGGCAACGCCGTCACCTATCTGCTCGCCGCCGCCGTGTTCACCCGGGTCGGCGTGGTGGCGCGGGTCGCCCGCCCGGCCGCCGGGCCGCGTCTGGTCGCCCTGCGGGACCGCCCGTTCGTGGCCTTCGCGCTGGTGGACGGTCTGGTCGCCGCGCTCTACAACGGCCTGCTGGCGTTGGCGCTGCCGCTGTGGCTGGTCAGCCGTACCCACGCGCCCGCGGCCCTGGTGTCGGCCGCCCTGCTGGTCAACACGATCGGGTGCGTCACGCTGCAGGTCTGGGCGTCCCGCGGCACGGACACCGCCGTGGCGGCGGTGCCGGTGAGTCGCCGCGGCGCCCTGGTGGTGGCGGCGTCGTGTGTCCTGTTCGGATTGACCGCCGGCCGCGGCGCCCGGGTGGCCGGCGTGCTCGTCCTGGGCGCGGCGGCCGTGCACGTGCTGGGTGAGCTGTGGCTGTCGAGCGCGACCTTCGCCGTGGCCTTCGACCTCGCGCCGGACTGGGCGCAAGGTCAATATCAGGGTGCCCTGCAGACGGGCCGCCAGATCGGCAACATGCTGGCGCCGCCGCTGCTGACCGCGCTGGTCATAGGCTGGGGTGGTCCGGGTTGGCTCGGCCTCTCCGCTGTCTTCGCGGGCGCCGCCGTCGCCTATCCACCCATCGTCCGCTGGGCCCTGCGCCGGCGCGTGCCTTCCTGGGGGTTGCAGAGTTGACCGAGTTCGCCGCCATTCCGACCACGACCCTCGCCGACCTGCTCGACCGGGCCCAGGTGATGGATTTCGGAATCCGCCCACTGTGGACTCCGGTGCCGCGGATCGCCGGGCCGGCCTTCACCGTGCGCTGCCCCGCGGGCGACAACCTGATGCTGCACGCCGCCATCCACCGCGCGCCGGCCGGGTCGGTGGTCGTGGTCCGGGCCGGCGACCTCGACTACGCCGTGGCCGGCGGCAACGTGTGCGCGGTGGCGCAGCGCCGGGGCATCGCCGGGTTCGTGGTCGACGGGCTGATCCGTGACCTGGCCGAGGTGCGGGAGATGGGCTTCCCGGTGTACGCGCGCGGCGTCATCCCCAAGCCCGGCGTCAAGAAGGCGGTGGCGCCGCTCGACGAGCCCGTCGACTGCGCGGGGGTGCGCGTCCTGTCCGGCGACATCGTCGTGGCCGACGAGGAGGGGGTGGTGGTGGTGCCTGGTGGTCGCCGGGACGCCGTGCTCGACGACGCGCGCGCCAAGCTCGCCGCCGAGGCGGAGGAGTCGCTGGACGAGTGGGAAGCCGCCCACCGCGCCCGCATCGACGCGATCCTGCGGGACAACGGCGTCGGCTGACCGGCTCAGCTCATCCCGACCCGCTGGTGCTCGACGGCGATGCGGGCGACGACCCGTTCGGGACCGCGTTCGTACGGGCTGCCGATGTATTTCATGGCCAACCGGTCGATGATCTCCCAGGCTTCGTCGCCCTCGACCCATTCGACGACGCGGCCGCGGATGACGACCGGCTCGAACGGGTTGTCGGTCGGGGTCAGCGAGATCGCCACGCGCGGGTCGCGGCGCAGGTTGCGGGCCTTGCGCGAGCCGGGGCCGGTGAGGACGACGATGTGGTCGCCGTCGGTGCCGACCCAGACGGGAACGGAGTGCGGCGCGCCGTCGGGCAGCACGGTGGCGAGGTGGGCGACCGCGGTGCTGTCGAGCACGCGGCGTACGTCCTGATCGAGCATCTGTTTGTCTCCTTCAGTCTCGCTCGACGGCGTAGTGGAGGTGGGTGACACCGGGCGCCGGCACGGCCTCGACCAGGCGGAGGCGCACGTGCGCGGGAAGCGACTGGAAGAAGGGGCGGCCGCCGCCGAGCAGGATGGGCACCTGATGGAGGACCACCTCGTCGACGAGCCCGGCCCGCAGCGCCTCGGTCACGACGCCGCCGCCCATGAGCCCGACGTCCTTGCCTCCGGCGGCCTCGCGCGCAGCGGCGATCGCGCTCGCGATGTCGGTGGCGAAGGTCTGGTTGGGGTGGCGCGCGGGCGCCGGTCGGTGGCTGAGGACGACCAGCGGGGCGGTCGGGTGTGGACCGCCGCCGGTGGCCCAACCGGAGTCGTCATAGGTGTTGCGCCCGGCGACGATCGCCCCGACCCGCGCGGCGAGCGCGTCGAAGACCCGCGCGCTGGGCTCGCTCAGCCGGAAGCCGTCGAAGACGTGGCTGGGTGTGTCGCCGTCGAAGTACCAGTCGAAGAGCATCGTGCCGTCACCCAGGCCCCGCCCGGCGCCGGGATCGCGCCCCGTGACGTAGCCGTCGACCGACACCGCATGCCCGCTGATCACCTTGCTCATGCTTGCGACGTTAGCACTTGGAGTTCCCTAAGGGAACTTCAGTCGGCTAGACTGGCGACATGCAGCGCACGAACTTCGGCGACATGGCGTGCTCGATCGCCCGCACCCTCGACGTGATCGGCGAGCCCTGGTCGCCCCTGATCCTGCGCGACGTGTGGGCCGGCATCACGCGCTTCGAACAGATCCAGGCGGACCTCGGCATCTCCCGAAAGGTGCTGACCGAGCGGCTCAACCATCTGGTCGAGCGGGGGGTGCTGGAGCGGCGGCCCTACGACCGCCGGCCACGCTTCGAGTACGTCCTGACCGACAAGGGCGCCGACCTGGTCGAGGTCTTGATGGCGATGGCCCGGTGGGGCGACACGTGGCTGGCCGGCGAAGCCGGCCCACCGGTCCTCTACCGGCACCACGCCTGCGGCGAGATCAGCCGAGCGGGCCTGCGCTGCACCCACTGCGGCGAACCGATGCACGCCCACGACGTCGACCTGCTGCCAGGCCCAGGCGCGGCCGCCTGACCTGGGGCGGCGGGCGCCCGATCGACCGTGGCCACCGCGCCGCCGGGATCCGGGCCGCCGACCCGAAGACGGGCAGCGTCAGAGCGACGCTGAGCCCTGGCTGCCGATCCGAAGGCGGCCGGCGGCAGGGCGAGATTGAACCGCGGGTGCCGACCGGAAGGTGGCCGGCGTCAGAGCGACGTGAGGCCTGGCTGTCGATCCGGAGGCGGCCGGCGGCAGGGCGAGGTTGAACCGCGGGTGCCGACCGGAAGGTGGCCGGCGGCAGGGCCGCCTTCAACCGCGAGTGGCGACCGGGGGTGGCTGGCTGCGGCGCGACGTTGAACCGCGGGTGGCGACCGGAAGCTGGCTGGTGGAAGCCCGACGTTGACCACTGGCTGCCCCGCCGGAACGGCGGGAGTCGCTGGGGAGCTCAGCCTGGCGTGGTGAGGTGCCAGATCGTGCCGTCAGGGGTGTCACGCAGCTCGACGCCGGCCGCCGCCAGCCGGTCGCGGACCGCGTCCGAGGTCGCGTAGTCGTGGTTGAGCCGGGCCTGCGCCCGCAGCTCGACCAAAGCCGACACGAACGGGCCCACCGATTCCGCGGGGTCCGCGGCGCCGCGCCGGGCCAGTTCGCCCAGCCGGACCACCATGCCGCGCAGGATCGAGCGTGGGTGGTCGGCGCCGTCGTTGGTCTCGGTGTCGCCCGACCAGTCGACGATCGCCTGCTCCAGCTCGAGCATCGTCGCCACGCAGGTGTCGACGTCGCGGGCCGCCAGCGCGGCCGCGAAGGCGGCGTCGAGCTCGTCGGCCGCCCCGCGCAGTGACGGCGCAGCCACGACCGGCGCCGCCACGTCCGCGGGTGGAGCGGGAGGCGCCGCCGACGGGCCCGCGGCCAGGTCGCCGAACGACAGCACCGAGCCGGCCGGGAACACCGCGCTCACGCCCGAGCGGCGCAGGGTCAGCACCCCGTTGCCCGACACGGTGGCCGTCTTGGCGTCGAGGTCGAAGACCACGGCGGTGTGCTCGTCGACCCCGATGATCAGCTGGCCCGGCGGTAGCAAGGCTTCCAAATAGGACAATCGCTCGGCGCCCAGGTAGCAGAACCGGGTGTCGTGGTTGCCGCCCTCGGCGTTGTCGTAGTGCGGGATCAGCACCGCCGGGAAGCCGATCGCCGCCTCGATCAGGTTGAGACCGTCGGCCCAGTGCGGCGCGATGCCGGCCTTGTAGATCTCGTAGACCGGCACTGTGTGGGTGCCCAAGGTCAGGGCTGCCGCGCTGGCGAACAGGACCACGCCCGCCCGGGTCAGCTTGTCGGCCAACAGCTCGGGGATCGCGGTGTCGCGCCACTGGCGCAGCGTGTAGGTCGGGCTGCCCGGGCCCGCGAACACCCAGCCCGCCTCCCGCAGCTCCGCCAGGGCCCGCTCCCGCGTGACCGGGTCGTCCGGTGGCTGCCGCCAGGAGACCACCGACACCGCGCGGCCCACGCTCTGGTCGAAGTAGCGCACCGCGCGGGCCGAGATGTCGTCGGCGTTGGACTGGAAGCCGTAGGGGGTGTCGAGCAGGACGGCGGGGCCACCGGACCGCGCGAACACCGCCCGGTGCGGCTTGACCATCGTCGGCGCCGTCTCGCCCGAGCCCATCACCACCAGCAGCCGGCTCATGGTGAGACCAACGTGAGCAGGTCGGCGGCCACCCGGTCGGGCTGCTGCGCGTGCAGGTCGTGGTCGCCACCGACGTAGCGCCGCACGCGCGCGGACGGGATGGCCGCCGAGGCCCCGTCGACGCTGGACCCGCCGGCCGGCATCAACAGCACCGGCATCGTCAGCGCCGGGAACCACTGGCGCGGCGGGTGATCCCACATGCTGCGCAGGATCTCCATGTGGCGCTCGACCGGCAGTCGCCGTGACAACCGGCCGGCGGCGTCGACCCGCAGGTTGGCCAGCGTCGCCTCGACCGCCTCGGCGGACCAGTCGGGATGCCCCGAACGCAGGCGGGCCCGCAGGTCGTCGACGAGGGACCCGTCGATTGCCGGCGGGCGCAGTGCCGAAGCGCACGCCGACCAGGAGCTGAACGAGGCGGGCAGGTCGATCCAGCCGCCGTCGACCAGAGCCAACGCCCGCACGAGGGACGGATGCCGCGCGGCCAGCTCGACCACGACGTTGCCGCCCCAGGACTGGCCGGCCACGACGGGCCGGTCGAGGCCGAGCGACGAGATCACCGTGGACAGGTCGGCGGCCGCGGTCGCGGTGTCGAAGCCGTGGTCGGGCAGGTCGGACTCGCCGTGGCCGCGCAGGTCGACGGCGTAGGAGGGGTGGCCGGCCGCGGCCAGCGCAGCGGCCACGCCGTCCCAGAGCCGGGCGTTGGACGCCAGGCCGTGCACGAGCAGGAACGCGGGCGCCGCCGGGCCCGCCGTGTGTCGCACGTTGAGCCCGACGCCGTCGGCAACCGCAACCTTCACGCGCCGAGGGTAGCCACACCCACCGACAGAATCAGATCCCCCGGCCGTACCGGTGCAGGGTGGACAACACGTTCTCCATCTTCACCGCGCCCGTCATGGCCGCGACCGCGATTGCCGTGCGGGGCTCGCGCCAGTTGGCCCGCACGGCCTCGCGGGTCCACTTCCAGGCCTCGGCCCGGTTGCCGGAGGCCGCGTTCCAGCACGCGAGCTGGCCGTAGACCCGAGCCGCGCCGGGCGGGCACCCGCGGATCTCCGGATGTCGCTCCATCATCCAGCGCAGGGACGAGATCTTGGTCTGATACTCGTACGCGTAATGGGAACTGCGCCCCCAGAGCACCCGCACGAGCGGCTCGTCGACGTGCACGATGGGGTGCCGGCGCGCGGCCCGCAGCAGCAGGTCCCAGTCCTCGTTCTGCGAGCCGGGCGCGTCCTCGGCCACCAGCCCGATCCGGTCGGACTCGACCAGCGCCGAGCGCCGCATCAGGAACGTCGACGAGTGCAGCATCGCCATCCGCGAACGCGCGAGCTCGGCCACCCCGACCGAGGCCATGCCGGCCAGCCGCGGCGTCACCCGGCCCTGGAACGAGACGGCGATCGCGCACGTGGCGAACTCCGCCGAGGAGGCCAGCAGCGCCGGCACCTGGACCCGCAGCTTGTCCGGCGCCCACTGGTCGTCGTCGTCGCAGAACGCGACCAGATCGGTGTCGAGGGCGAGGATCCCGCTGTTGCGGGTGCCGGCCAGGCCGGGCGTGCGCCAGTTGGAGATGACCAGCACGGGTACGCCGTCCGTGGTGGCCAACAGCAGGTCCGGCTCGGTCTGGTCGAACGCCACCACGACGCGCAGCGGTCCGGGATAGTCCTGGGCCCGCACCGCCGCCAGCGCCGCCCGCAGCAGTTCGGGCCGGTTCCGGGTCGGGATCACCACCCCGACCGACGGCCACCGGGTCATCGCGTGCTCCCGCGGGACACCATGACCGGATAGCCGTACGCGCGCAGCAGGGGCGCACAGACGGCGCCGACCAGCCGGCGGTCGGTGGCGGGCAGCCCGCGCATCCAGCCGTCGTCGCGGCGCAGCGGGATCCGGCCGACCCGGAAGCGCATCGGGTTGCCGGCCGCGCTGTGCCCGACGCCCAGATCGGCGTGCGACTCGGTGAGGAAGTCCAGATCGGACTCGCCGAGCCGCAGGCCGGTGAAGTCGGCCAGTTCCGTGAGTCCAGCCCGCGGGTCGGCGACGAACTGCTCGTAGCGGACCCGCAGCAGCGGCACACCTCGCCGGGCGAGGAGGCCGAACGCGGCGTTGTGGGCGTTCCACAGCATGGCCGAGCGGCCGGGGGAGTAGCGGGTCATCTCGCTCTCGCCGTCGCTCTCGGGGCGCTGCACCACCTTGGTCCAGCTGTGCGCGACGCCGCGCGGGTCGCGGACCACGTGCGCCACCCGCAGGTCGAGGCTGCTCGACCAGCGCAGGCAGTGGGCCAGCGCGCTGTGCTTGGACGAGTCGACGAGCACCGTCGCGCCGGTCACCTCGGCCGCGGCGCGGTAGACGGCGGTGTAGTAGCCGGCGTACTCCTGCACCTGCGCCCGGTAGTCGTCCGGTAGGCGGGGCGAGGCGAGCCGCGGGATGTGCCGCGTCCGTTCGACCGCGGCCTGGAGTGCCAGCACCCGGTAGACGTCGACGTTGGCCCAGCCGCCGAACGCGATCTCGCCGACCCGGGTCCAGAACGCGCACCCGGAGAACCGCTCGCCGCAGCCGCACCGCTCGTCGGAGCGGATGTCGCGTTGCCAGAGGTGCACGACCTCGCCGAGCGCGCAGACCCCGGGCAGCTCGCCGAGCAGCCGTTCGACCAGCGTGGTGCCGCTGCGGCCCAGCCCGCCGACGAAGAGTAGCCGTGCCACTTTTACCCACCTTCGCTCGTTTCACACACATAACGAGCGGGAGAGCCGAAGTGTCGCTTCATTACGGATTTGCCCGAGTTCACTTGGACGGCTCGCGCCTCCACCTGATCACCGAACGCCGGGTGGTCACCGTGGTGCGGCGGGCCCTGGCGCGCGGGCACGGCGGGCGGATCCTCACGCCCAACGTCGACATCGTGCGCCAGGCCAGAGTCTGCCCGGAGGTGCAGTCGTTCCTCGATGACGCAACGCTCGTGGTCGCCGACGGGATGCCACTCGTCTGGGCGAGCCGGCTGACGGGGACCCCGTTGCCCGAGCGGGTGGCCGGGTCGAGTCTCATCTGGTCGCTCTCGGCGGGGCTCGCCACCGACCGCCGTTCGGTGTTCGTGCTCGGCGGCGACTCACCGGCCATCGCCGAGCAGGCGGCCGACCGGCTGACCGCGCAGTGCCCCGGCCTGGCCGTCGCCGGCCACCTCTCGCCGCCGTTCGGCTTCGACGCGGACCCTCTGGCCGTGGACGCCGCGGTCGAGACGGTGCGGACCGCCGCGCCCGACGTGGTCTTCGTCGGCATCGGGTTCCCCCGGCAGGAACGGCTGATCACCCGGCTGCGGGCCGCGCTGCCGAACGCCTGGTTCCTCGGTTGCGGCATGGCGGTCAACTTCGTGGCCGGCCAGCAGCACCGCGCTCCGGTGTGGATGCAGCGGGCCGGCCTGGAGTGGGCGCACCGCCTCAAGTGCGAACCACGCCGGCTGGCCCGCCGCTACCTGCGCCACGACGCCCCGTACGCCCTGCGTCTGCTCGCGGCGACGGCCGTCCGCCGCTAACCGGCGGGCCGGCGGGTCATCTCCATGATCCAGTTGGTCTCCCAGGTCTGTTCCCCGTCGGTCGAGAAGGCCTGGTCCCAGCGGGCCCGATCGTCGCCCTCGCGGGTCCACGTGTAGCGGCACCGGATCGCGACGCCCTCGTCGACGTCATCGCCGTAGAAGAGGCCCACGCCGTCGGTCCACCGCCCGGCGACCGGCGGCTGCAACAGGCCGTCCCGGCTGTTGAGCCACCAGATCGACCACTCGGCGCGGGCCGTGTCGTAGGACCGCACCGTGGCGCCCGAGAAGCCCTTCGTCGGGAAGGTGATCTCGTCGAAGCTGCCGTTGCCGCCGAAGAACGTGTGCGCCACGGTCACGCCCGGGAACTCGTCCCACTCGTCGCTGCCGACGTGCCGCTTGCGCAGGCGGCGGTTGACGACGTCCCACGTGCCGGAGAAGAAAGCGAAGTCACTCATGACCGCGACGCTAAGGGCTCTTCCCTGGCAGCTAGTGTCAGCGAAGTGCGCGCGAGTCGACTGCTCTCCCTCCTCCTGCTGCTGCAGAATCGCGGCCGGCTGACGGCCGGCCAGCTCGCCGCCGAGCTCGAGGTATCCGTCCGCACCATCTACCGCGACGTCGAGGCGCTGCACGCCGCCGGCGTCCCGCTCTACGGCGAGGCCGGGCACGACGGCGGCTACCAGCTGCTCGACGGCTTCCGCACGCGGCTCACCGGCCTGACCGAGCCCGAGGCCGGGGCGCTCGCGCTGCACGCCCTGCCGGGCCCGGCCGCGGAGCTCGGCCTCTCGGCGCTGGTCGCCGCGTCGCGGCTCAAGCTGGAGGCCGCGCTGCCGGTCGCCCTGCGGGAGCGGGCCCAGGCGATCGCGCAGCGGTTCCACCTCGACGCGACCAACTGGTACACCGACGGCGATCCGTCACCGCACCTGTCGGCCGTGGCCGCCGCCGTCTGGGAGGAGCGTCGGATCACCATCCACTATCGAGGGTGGGAGCGCGACGTCGAGCGCACGGTCGACCCCTACGGCCTGGTGCTCAAAGGCGGCCGGTGGTACGTGGTGGCGGCCCGACCGGGCAGCGCACGGCCCGCGACGTACCGGGTCAACCAGATCGTCGCGTTGACCACCACGGACGAGCGGTTCGCCCGTCCGGCCGACTTCGACCTCGCCGCCCACTGGCAGGCGGGCGTCGCCGACTTCCGGGCGCGGCTGGTCACCGGGCACGCCACGATCCGCCTCTCCCCGGCCGGCCGCGCACGGTGGCCGGTCGACGACGCCGTCGAGGGCGAACACGGCTGGTGCACCGCGACCATCCCGATCGAGTCGGTCGACCACGCCCACGGCGAGCTGCTCCGGCTCGGCGTCGACGTCGAGGTGCTCGACCCGCCGGAGCTGCGCGAGCGCATGCGCCAGACCGCGAACCGCCTAGCCGCGCGGTACGCCTGACAGCTCGTCGGCCAGCTCGCGGAAGGCGGCGAAGGCGGGCTCGTCGTCCGAGATCTTGAAATGCAGCGTCGACGGGTTGTCGTTCGGGTCGGAGTCGAAGTAGGCGACCGCCCGGATCTGCGGGTTGGCCTTGAACACCCGGGTCGCATCGCGGATCCACTCCCTCCGCCGCTGCGATCCCCATTCCCGCGCCACCCCGAACTCACCGACGATGATCGGCTTGGGCCGCTGCGCTGCCCACTTCAGGAAGTTGCCCATGAGCTCGTCGAGCGGGCGGTAGTCGCTGCTCGCGTAGACGTCGACGCAGGTCCAGTCGACCTGGTCGTCACCGGGATAGAACAGCGGCGCGTCACCGCGGTCGAAGCCCTCGGCCGTCGGGCACCACACCCACGAGGCGTTGGTGGCGCCCTCCTGCGTGAAGATCCGGCGGACGTACTTCCACGCCGCGATGTAGTCCTCCGGCGACCACATGGTGGCCCGCAGGTTCGGCCGGTCCATCTCCCAGCGGAACCGCATCATCACCGGCCGCTTCGCCCGCGCGACCCGCTTGGCCTGGGCCCGGATCTGGTCGTCGTGCCGACCGTCCAGCATGGACCGCGTGTCGCCGGAGGCCCAGCTGACCATTACGATGCTGCCCCGCTTGACGTACTCCTTGTCGGTCTCGGTCCAGAACTTCTCGTCGAACGTCCGGTAGGTGTTGATGACGTCGAACCGGCGGCCGAGCGACTTCTCCACCTTGGCGACCGCGGCGCGCCGGCCGGCCTGTCCCCACACGTCGGGCTTGACCCAGGCGCCGACCCAGACCTTGTCCGTCGGCGGCTTCACCGGCCCGCTCTCGAACGGACCGGTCCGCGTCGCCACCCCGGCCGGATGCCGCTCGAAATCGGCCGACGGCGCGGGCGTCGGTGCGGTCGTGGTGCAGGCGGCCAGCACGGCCAGGACGGCGACGGACACAACGGCGGCGGGGATACGCGCGACCACGTTTCTCCTCTTTCGTCGGACGGACCGTAAACCCGGGGCGCATCAACGCTTCCGGCGCAGCGACTTCAAGGCGTCCAACGCGAGCGGCCGGCGCAGGAGGCGGACGCCGGCCAGATACATGGCCGCGGCGACCGTGAGCGCGGTCACGGTCGCGCCCGCGCCGCCACCGAGCACGGCGCCGACGACCTGCGGCGCGACGCCGAAGCTGAGCACCGTGACGGCCGCCGCCGACAGCCAGCCCGCGCCGAACGGGTGGAGCCGCAGGCCGAGCCCGACCTGGGCGAGCGGCAGCACGTTGTTGGCGACCACGGCGGCAGCCAGTCCGATCGCGGCGCCGAGGGCGCCCAGCCGCGGAATCAGCGCGAGATCCAGGGCGATCGTCAGCCCCAGCGCGACCAGCACGTTGCCGAGGTTCCACGAGGTGCGGCCGGCCATCGACAGCACGATGTCGACCATCCCGCAGCCGGTGGCGACCAGCATCGCGGCGGCCAGCACCACCACGATCGGGGCGCCCTCGCGAAAGGCGGTGCCGAAGATGCCCAGGTACGCCGGCGCGTACGTCATCACCAGCAGATAGAGCGGCCAGGTGAGCAGCATCAGCCAGCCGGTCGCGGTCTGGTAGAGGGTGTTGGCGGCCGGGCGGTCCTTGACCGCGAGCGCCTCGGCCAGCCGCGGCTGCACCGCCTGCGAGATGCCCTGGTTGGCGAACTGGCCCAGCACCACGAACCGCCCGGCGACCGCGTAGAGCCCGGCGGCCCCGAGGCCGGCCAGCGCGGCGACCAGCAGCACGTCGACCCGCTGCAGGGCGAGTTGGGCCACCGAGGCGACCGAGCGCGGCCCGGTGAACCGCCAGAACGCGCGCCGCATGCTGGCCCGGTGCGAGCGCTTCACCCGGGTCGGCGTGATGTCGGCCATCGTCCGCGTGTGCGCCCGGTGCAGCGCGTAGGCGGCCAGCAGCGCGGTGGGCACGTAGGGCAGGGCCCAGGCGAGCGCGAACAGGCTCGGGGTCGCGGTGCCGCTGACCGCCACCGCCGCCACGCCGACGGTCTGCAGGCCGGGCCGGACCAGCTTGTCCAGCAGCACGGTCGGCCGGATCAGCCGGTAGCCGCGGGTGGCCGCGAGCAGCGTGTCGGAGAGCACGGCCAGCGGCACGAACGCAGCGAGCAGCCGCAGTTGGGTGACCAGCTCGGCGTGCACCGCCGGCGGCGCCTCGCCGGCGGTCGCGTGGGCCAGCTCCGGCGCCGCCACGTAGAGCGCCACACCGACGGCGGCGGCCGCGCAGACCACCGGGGCGAACGCGGTGCGCAGGCAGGCGCCGAGCAGGAAGCCGTGCCCGCGGGCGCGCAGCCGGGCCGGCCAGTAGACCAGCCCGGTCTGGGTGCCGAGCTTCGCCAGGGTCGAGGTGAGCACGAAGGCGGCGGTGGCGGCGAAGAACGCGCCCGCGTGCTCGGGCCCGAGCCGGTGCGCGACCAGCCAGGTGACCGCGAGCCCGGCGAGCCCGGCCACCCCCGCGCCGAGGATGCCCGCGACACCGCCCCGCGCGACACCGCCGATCGCCTTCTTCGTCGCCGCCGCGCCGGGCGGCGACTCGATGACAAGTGTGGGCGGCGCCGTCATGCGCGCCAGACCGGTGGGCGGCCGAGCCACTCGGTCAGGCGGTCGTCGTACGCCGCGAAGTGTGCGGTCAGGTCGCGCCGGGTGCGTTCGTCCATTGCGGACTGCCGGGGCCGGGCGTTGTGCCGCTCGAACACGGGATAGCCGAGGTTCGGCAGCCCCAGGAAGGCGAGCACCTCGTCGTAGACCTCTTCCGGGGTCGCGAAGAACCGCTCGCTCTCCACCACCAGCATCCGGTCGCGGCCGATCCGGTTGGCCATCGCCGACAGGTAGGTCGCGTACTCGCCGCGGGCCCGGTAGGCGTGGTGCTGATGGGCGAAGCTGTACCAGGTGGGGTCCTGGACGAGCCGCTCCTCCTGCCCGTGCAGCCGCCCCGGCTCGAGCGCGAGCGCCCGGGCGAACGAGGGCTCCGCCTCGAAACCGCGGGCCAGCTCGTGGGCGTGCTGCGAGTAGGCCCGCTCGACCGGGTCGCGGACCAGCGTGACGAGCTTGACGCCGGGCAGGTCGCGGGCGATCCGGGCGACCGCGTGCGGGTGGTACATGTAGTAGGGGCTCGACTCGAACGTCTGCGCCGGCACGCCGTGGCGCTCGGTCACCTTGTCGGCGGTGCGCTGCAACGGAAAATGCCCGCGATACCAGGCCATTCCCCGCTGGTACGACGTGTCGAAGTAGTGCACGCCCTTGTGCAGCACGGCCTTGAGCACCACCGGGTGCGCGGCCAGCGCCCGGTAGAGCGAGGTGGTGCCGCACCGCTGGCCGCCGCAGATGAGGAACGACGGCAGCATCCGGGCCGGCGCGGTGATCCGGCCGTAGGACCGGGATCCGAAGTGGACGACCC
Source organism: Asanoa sp. WMMD1127 (assembly GCF_029626225.1). Classification (NCBI taxonomy): domain Bacteria; kingdom Bacillati; phylum Actinomycetota; class Actinomycetes; order Micromonosporales; family Micromonosporaceae; genus Asanoa; species Asanoa sp. WMMD1127. The sequence goes on along the minus strand of NZ_JARUBP010000001.1, from coordinate 852,339 downwards.
GCTTGACCGGGGCCGGGACATGCGACGACTTCACCGGAACGCCTCCACACGGCGGACGAGGACGGGCAGCAGCCAGGTGCCGAGCACGCCGAGCCGGGCGCCGGCCTCGGCCTGCCGGTCGGCGAGGTAGCGGGCGGCCAGGTCGATCAGATAGAGCAGGGCGGTCAGCTCGGCGGCGGCGGCCGGCACGCCGAACGGCGCGAGCAGGAGCGGGGCCCGGGTGACCGTCCGCTCGACGGCGGCGGCCGCGTCGGGGTCGGTCTGGATCCGGCGCTGGAGCTCGTAGTGCAGCGCGTCGAAGCCGAGCGGCACGCCGAGGGTGAACCGTTCCCAGTCCCAGACCAGCAGGGAGCCGGCCAGCGGCGCCATGTTCCACGGCGACCAGTCGCCGTGCCAGGCCCCGTAGCGCAGGTCGGTGTCGCCGGCCCGGGCGGCCAGGTCGCGGGCGGCGGCGGCCAGCGCGGCCCCGTCGGACCGGTCGGTCACCCCGGCCAGCCGCTCGCGCAGCTCCGACCAGTAGGGGCTGGTGGACAGCCAGCCCTTCGAGGTGCCGCAGCACAGGGCGACCGCGCGCATCGCGGCCGCCAGCCGGTCGGCGGCCAACGGCGCCCGCGGCTGCCAGACCGGCAGCGCGCTCTGCACCAGCACCTGGTGGCCGCGCCACTCGCCGCTGTGCAGGACGCGCGGGATGGTGACGTCCTCGACCACCGCGTGCGCCAGCGCGTTGAGCGCCGCGGTCTCGGCCCGCACCAGCCGCCGGGTCAGCGGGCCGGTGCCGAGCTTGCCGAAGCCCACCGTCCGGCCGTCCCGGGAGATCAGCTGGAGCACCGGCTTGCGGTTGGCTCGCGCCGGTCCGATGTGGATGCTCAGCGCGACCTCGGCGCCCAGCACCCGGTGCAGGTAGCCGTCGATCGTCTCGGCCGGCGGCCCGTAGGCCCGGATCCGGTCGCGCAGCAACAGGCCGCTGGCGCCGCTGCGCAACGCGGTGACCACGGCGTCCCGCTTGAGCTTGGCGATCCGGCCCTGCGGCTCGGCGTAGCGGCGGACCGCGGCGGCGGCGATCCGGCGCGACCGGGCCGGCACCAGCAGCCGGGGCCGCCGCACGTCCGGCACGACCAGGTAGTCGGCCACCGGTGTGCCGGCGACCCGGCCGTCGGTGTCGTCACCTGGCGCGCCGTCGGTGAAGCAGGGCGGGGGATAGAGAAGGTCGAGCACCTCGCGCAGGTACGTGGCGCGCAGTGTGGCGTCCTGCGCGCGGAGGTGGGCCGGCGCCGTGGCAACGGGACTCAAGTGTCACTCCGCGGTGGGTCGGGACTGGGCTGCGATGCGTTGCGCCAGAGCAGCGCGTACGCGAGGAACATGAAGGCCAGCGGCGTGACCAGCGTGTTGTACCAGAACATCGCGGCGAACGAGCCGATCAGCGCGCAGCTGCCGGCGATGCCGACCGGGCTGCGGTCGCGCCGGAAACGCCAGATCCCGTAGCCGAAGAAGCCCAGGTAGCCCAGCGTGCCGATCAGCCCGTGGGCGAAGATCAGTTGCCAGAACTGGCCGTTGCCCCCGATCGTGAAGTTGCCGCACCGCTCGCAGTCGTGGCTCTCGCCCACGGCGATCGAGTTGCGGCCGCCGATGGTGACCCGGGTCGAGCCGAATCCGATCAGCGGCGACTCGGCCGCGCCGGTGACCGCCCGTTCGACGAGGTACGAGCGGACGCCGTTGGACTTGCCGTTGTCGAGCCGGGCGTCGACCACGTCGCCGAGCGGGGTGACCGCCAGGGCCGCACCGATGCCGGCGAGCGCGGCCAGCAGCACGCCGATCACCCAGATGCGGCCGGCCAGCGCGAGGCGGACGGCCGCGTAGACGGCGGCTATGCCCAGGCCGATCCAGAGCCCGCGGTTCAGCGAGATCACCACGGGGATGACCGAGACGGCGAGGCAGGCCACGGCCAGCACCTTGACGCGGCGGCGGTTGGCGGCCCCGAACACGGCCGCGCAGAACCACACCATCAGCAGGCAGAAGTTGTTGCCCCAGGTGTTGGTGTAGCCCCAGGGCGCCGCCGGCCGGGGCCGGTCGTCGCCGAGGATGTCGTGGATCTGGGCCGCGTACGGATGGACCAAACTGCGGATGAAGCCCTTGTCCCTGATGTGCTCGGGCAGCAGGAGCTCGATCGGCGAGGTGAACTCGAACGTGCCGGCGAAGACGCCGAGCAGCCCGCCGGCCACGGTGACCACGAACAGCCAGGCCAGTTGGCGGACCAGCCGGGCCAGCGGAAGCTCGCGCTCGCTGAGGTTGCCGGCGTAGAGGAGCAGCACGGTCAGCGCCGCGTACTCGCCGAGCCGGAACAGCACGCCCGGGATGCGTTCGATCCCGCGCTCGGGCACGGTGCCGGTCGGGTCGGCGCCCAGGACCACCACGCCGACGAGCAGCACGGCGAGGAAGACGACCCAGAACGCGAACCCGGGTGGCAGCCGCACGACGCGGCCGGAGGTGTAGGCCTTGACGAGGTACCAGGCCATCGGCACGGCGGCCAACGGGAAGATCAGCACACCGAGGCCGAGGGCCCACCACAGTGGATAGAGGACCAGGATGCCGGTCAGCGGCCAGGCCGGCAGCCAGGCCTCCGCGGTCAGCGGCCGCCACGCGCGGGCGGGGCGGCCGCGGTCACGAAGCGGTGTGCTGACCATTGTTGGCGGCGCGATCCATGTCGCGGAGGGTCTCGGAGTCGAGGCGGCGGAGCACCGCGGTGTCCGGGTCCTCCGTCTTGACGCGGGGCGAGCGGCGCGGCGACGTGGGCCGGCTGCGCAGGCCGGACAGGTTGACGCCCGCGACGCTCAGGTCGCCGGAGTCGTCCTCCTTGCTGGCCGGGCGGGCCCGTGGCAGGTCGCGTGGCCCGGCCCGGAGGACGTCGCCGGAGCTGTCGAGGTCGCGCAGGTCGTCGAAGTCCGGCGTGTCCTCGTCGTGGCTGAACTCGGCGTCGTCGTCGCCGAGCTCGGCGTGGCCGTCCGTGCTCGGCACGAGCCGGGGGATCACCACCGTGCCGAGCAGCGGGGTGCCGACCCGGGTGAGCTGCGCGACCGCGTCCAGGACCTCGGGGCGGCGGGTGCGCCGCAGCTCGACGGTGAGGATCGCGGCGTCGGCGAGGCGGGCCAGGCTCTGCGCGTCGGCGCTGGTGGCGGTGGACGGCGCGTCGATCACGATGTACCAGTCGCGGCGGCGGAGCTGGGCGAGCACCTGGCGGAGGGCCTGCGACTGGAGCAGGCCGCCGGCGCTGCCGGTGCCGCCGGTCGTGATGACCCGCAGCGACGGCACCCGGGGCGCCCGCTGCACGGCCGCGCGCAGCGGGACCTTGCCGGTCAGCACGTCACCGAGGCCCGGGGTGGCGCCGATGCCGAACAGCCGGGCCAGCGGCGCGGTCTCCACCAGGCTGTCGGGCAGGTGGGCGCCGAGCAGCACGACCTCGCTGCCGCTGCGGGCCATGGCGGCGGCCAGGTTCGCCGCGACCAGGGTGGAGGCCACCCCGCGGCTGGCCCCGGTGACCACCACGACGCGGTCCTCGGTGCGCAGGCTGGCCAGCACCTCGTTGCGCAGGCGGTTGAAGGTGCGGCCGCCGGCGGCGTACGGCTGGAAGATCTCGTCAAGCTGTGGCCCGCTGGCCACCGTCAGCTCGGCGAGCACCGGCATCCGCGAGGCCCGCTGCACGTCGGCGGCGGCCCGGACCCGGCGGTCGACCCGCTCCCGGACGACGGCGACGGAGAGCCCGAGCAGCAGGCCGAGCATCGCGCCGGTGGCCAGGTTGAGCTTCTTGTTGGGCTTGGTCGGCGCGCTGGGCAGCTGCGCGTCACTGATGATCTTGCCAGCGCTGACCGTCTCGGTGGTCAGGTCGTTGAGCTTGCCGCTCAGCGAGTTGAGCTGGCTCTGGTTGGTGCTGCGCTGGCTCTCCAGGCTCGGCCGCGACGCGGCGCTCTCCGGCAGGTCGGCGAGCTTCGTGTTGATCTGCGCGAGGTTGGTGTTGAGCTGCTTGACCTTGCTCGTCAGGGCCGCGATCTGGGCGTCGATGCCGGCCTGCGCGCTGGCCTCGCGGTTGCGCAGGTACGCCTCGGCGAACGCGTGCGAGCCCGCCTGGGCCTGGGCCGGGTCCGGCGCCTTGTAGGTGATCTCCAGGACGGCGGTGTTCGGCGGCACGGTGACCGAGACGCCCTTGGCCAGTACGCCCGGCGCGTCACCGGAGCGGAGCAGGTCGGCCGCGCCGACCGCGATCTGCGTCGAGCCGACGAGCTGGGCCTCGGTGTCGAGGTTGATGTCGCCCTTGGTCCGGCCGCCGGCCACGTTGGTGTCCTGGCCGGCCGGCTGCACGAGAACCGAGGTGACCGACTCGTAGGTCTTCGGCATGACCTGGGTCGCGGCGAAGGCGGCGCCGATGCCGAGCGCGCACCCCAGCACAACCAGCCACCACTGCCTGCGGAACAGGCCGAGGTAGTCGGAGAGGTCGGGCGCGGTGGGGCCGGTGGTTTCCACGGGTGGTTCAACGGCCGGGCGGGGTTTCGCGTAACTCGCCCGTGGGGGGACGAACCGTACATTCAGCTGGGCTCGCCGTCACCCAGAAAAACGGCTAATGCTCCCAAGTAGCTGATTTTGGATAAAGTCGGTCAAGAGCACCATCAGCCACGCCGGTACACAGGCGTCACGATGGAGGGGACCTGATGGCCAGACCACTCGCAGTACGCACCGCGGTCGCGGCCGGGCTGACCGGTGTCGCGATCCTGCTGGGTGTCGTGGGGGGCGCCCTCGGGTCCAATCCCGACCTCCATCTGGCCGCCAGCGCCGACGGCTACGCGACCACCGCCGGGGTCGGTCCCCACGGTGGCCGCATGCAGTTGGTGGCCGGTGGTCTCGGTGGCGGGGCCGCCGTGACCTACCTCAAGTTCGACGTCGACAGCCGGCGTGCCGCGCGCAAACCGGCGCGGGCCGAGATCACCTTGACCCGGCGGGCCGGCGCGCTGCCGCCCTTGCTGGAGCTGAGCCAGGTGCCCGGGACGTCGTGGCTGGAGGACAGGCTCGACCGGCGGTCGGCGCCGCGGCTGGGTTCGGTGATCGCCAGCGCCCGCCCCGGACGGTCCGACCGCGCGGTGACGTTCGACGTGTCCAAGGCGATCAAGGGCCGAGGGACGTACGCGTTCGCGGTGACCGCGCCGGGCGGTGGGCTCGCCGACTTCTTCGACGCGGACGGGGTGAGCCAGGACCGCGGGCGGGTCGAGCCGCGGCTGCGGGTGTCGTGGCAGGACGCGGTGCGGCCGTGGGTCGGTGGCGGCGGGCTGCCGGGCGGCGTCCAGCTGCCGGACATTCCGGTGCCGAGCTTCCCGCGGCCGAGCCTGCCGTCGTTGCCGGATGTGCCGCTGCCGCCGAACCCGCCGGACCTGCCCGACCTGCCGGGGCTGCCGGATCTCCCTGGGGTGCCGGACGTTCCCGATCTGCCGGATCTCCCTGATCTGCCGGGAGATCCCGACGAGCCGGACGAGCCCGATCCGACGCCCACCACGGACCCGACGACGCCCGCGCCGACGACGTCGCCGACCGCCGGCCCGACGGTGGGCCCGACCGCGACGCCGACCGTTGGCCCGACGCCGACCGTGGACCCGACGCCGACCGTCGACCCGACCACGTCGCCGACCGCTGGGCCGACCGCGTCGCCGACGCCGACCACCAGTCCGTCGGATCCCGGCGATCCGCGGTGCACGCTCGGGGCGAAGCTCGTACCCACGTGTGGGGTGCTCTGGGGTGTGGCGCCCGGCGCGCACACGGACCAGCCGCGCGACCAGGCGTTGGCCGAGTTCGAGGCGGACACCGGGCGGACGCAGGCGATCTATCACGCGTACCACCGGGGGACCGAGCTCTTCCCGACGGCGATGGAGATGCGGATCGCGCGCGACCCGGCGAAGCCCCGGCTGCTCTTCCTTAACTGGAAGCCGACCGGCGCGAGCTGGGCGCAGATCGCCCGCGGTGACGAGGACACCGACGACTATCTCGACCGGCTGGCCGAGCACATCCGTGACACCTTCACCGAGCCGTTCTTCTTCACGGTGCACCACGAGCCGGAGAACGACGTGCGGGCCAGCAGCGGCTCGGGTTACACGGCCACGGACTACCGCAACATGTACCGGTACGTGATCAACCGGCTGCGGGCCCAGGGCGTGACCAACATCGTGTCGGTGATGGTGCACATGGCGTACATCCCATGGTTGACGAAGTCGTGGTGGGAGGACCTGTATCCCGGCGACGACGTGGTCGACTGGCTCGCCTGGGACGTCTACGCGCACAGCGAGCGCGGCGGTTACGGCTACGGCGACTTCGAGGAGATGATGAACCGCACCTCGAGCAGCGCGCCGAACTGGCCGGGCTTCTACAACTACGCGGCGGCGCGGCATCCCGACAAGCCGTTCATGCTCGCCGAGTGGGGCGTCTGGTATTCGTCGGGAAACCCGGGCCACCAGGCGGAGTTCTTCGACTCGGTCGCCAAGCAAATGTCGCTGTTCCCGCGGATGAAGGCGATGGTCTACTTCGACACCCCGGCGGACCAGAGCGGGAAGGACTCACGGGTGACGCGTACGTCCGGCGGTCTGGCCGCGTACCGGCGACTGGGTCTTGATCCGACCTTCCAGGTGGACCTGAAGTGATGTCGGCGGGTGCCCGGTCTTTCCTCCGGGCACCCCGTCGGCGGGTTCAGGAGAGCGTGGCCAGGTACGCGGCGAGCGCGTCGTAGGACTGGCCGGCGCCCTCGGACATGCCGGCCTCGACCATGCCGTCGCGCTCTTGCTTGGTGTCGAAGCGGGTGACGCTGGTGATGGTCGTCTTGCCGCCCTCTTCGGTCAGCTCCAGCGTCTCCTCGCAGATGTGGCCGGGCATGCCCTCGAACTCGAAGGTCTGCACGATCCGGTGCGGGACCTGGATGTCGCGGTATTCGCCGCGGAAGGCCCAGTCGCCGTCGGGTGCGTGCTCGACCATGCGGTAGCTGCCGCCGGGCCGGAAGTCGACCTCGCAGTCGAGCGGGTTGCCGCGACCCCACCAGTGCTTGAGGTGCTCGCACTTCGAGTGGGCCTCGAAAACCAGGGCGCGCGGGGCGTCGAACACCCGCACCATCTTGACCTCGAGGTCGGACGGCATGGTCACGGTCAGGTTCTCGGCCATCTCAGTTCTCCTTCTGGAGGCGTTTGAGGTATTCACCCAGTTCGTCGTAGCGCTCTTCCCAGAAGCGCTGGTAGGTGGTGACCCAGTCGGCCACCTCCCGCAGCGGCGCCGCGTCGAGCCGGCAGGGCCGCCACTGCGCTTCCTTGCCGCGAGTGATCAAGCCGGCCCGCTCGAGCACCTTCAGGTGCTTGGAGACGGCCTGCAGGCTGATCGGGAACGGCTCGGCGATCTCGTTGACCGTCGCCTCGCCCTCCGCGAGCCGGGCGAGTATCGCCCGCCGTGTCGGGTCGGCGAGAGCGCTGAACACCTCGCTCAACCGGTCCACCGCTCCGCCTTCCTCAACCACTCGGTTAATTAACTTATAGGTTGAATATGCTCCTTGGGGCGTGCCCGTGTCAAGCGGAACGGCCAAGATCTAGGCCATGGAGTTCCTCTGTTACCACCGTGACCGGCCGGGGTCTTTGCCGCTGCGCCTGGCGCTGGGTGAGGCTCACTGGTCCTACATGGACGAGTTCGCGGATCGGATGATCGCCCGGGGTCCGACGTTCGCGGCCGATGGCGAGACGCCGTCGGGCAGCGTGCACATCGTCGACCTGCCGGACGCGGCGGCGGCGCGGGCGTTCGCGTTCGACGAGCCGAACTATCAGGCGGGCGTCTATCGGGACGTGCTGCTCCGGCGCTGGCGCAACGTGCTGGGCCGCACGATGTGGGACTTCCCCGGCGATCGTGCGGCCGGTCAGCGCTACCTGGTGCTGGGTCTCGGGGAAGGGCCGGCCGTGGATCTCGCGCCGTCGGCGGGTGACGGTGATCTGGTCGCCTACGGGCCGCTGCTCTCGGACGACGGGGAGCGGTGGCTGGGGACGGCGGGGCTGGTTCGTGCGGACTCCGCTTCGGAGGCGGCCGCGTTGCTCACTGTCGACGCTTACGCCGGCGTCGAGGTCCACCTTTGGGATTTCGGCGGGCGCCGCTGAAATTGTCCGCAGTTTGCCTGCCGCGGGGCAGCGCGTTGGCGGGGCCGGAACTAGCGTCGCCGGCGCATTGACCGCAATAGAAACGGCCCCCTTACGGGGGCCGTCGGGCCAGGGCGACTAGACCCTGGCGGGGTAGGCCAAGTCTAGCGGATCCGAGGTGGAATGGTGTACCGCGTAATCGCGTACGTGGATGGTTTCAACCTGTACCACGGACCTCGCGCGCCGGCCATTCACGAGATTCGCCGGGTCGGCGGCGGGAAGCGGGTGATTGCCGCGTTCCCGCCGCGGCGACGATCGGACGCCCTGCGTCGGCTGGCCGACGGGTCATTCACGATCGGCGACGCGAAGCTGCGCCAGGCGCAACTTCCGTCGCGGGTCGGTCGGCCCAGCGGGCCGGCGCTGCGGCGCCCCGCCTACTGGGCTTGAGGTGTCAGTAGTGGACGGCGATGCGGCGGGCGTCCGGGTCGATGCGGGCCTCGCCGCCGTAGGGGAGGACCAGCTGCGGGTCGGTGTGGCCGATGTCCAGGTCGAGCACGACCAGGGCGCCCGGGGCGTATTCGCTGGCCGCGCGCAGGATCGAGGCTCGCTGGTCGTCGGCGTACGCCCGTTTCGCGTCCGGGGCCAGTTGGTTGTTGCGGTCCCAGCACTTCGCGCGGCCGACCAGGATCGCCGGGCAGTCGGTGAGCCAGCCGCGTTCGCCGAGGTTGCGCAGCATGTAGTAGACCTCCGTCGCCGACGGCATCTCTTCTGAGGTCTCCGTGAAGAAGATGGCGCCGGGCGGCGGAGGTGTCACCAGGTCCGCGGCGAGCAGCCAGGTCAGGACCTCGATGTTGCCGCCCCACAGGCGGCCGGTCACCGGGCCGGCGGCGGTGCCGTGCCAGCGCCAGCCCGCTGACGCGAACATCGGCTGGGGGACGTCGGCGTAGTCGGGCGTGTGCCACGAGACCGGCTCGTCCGAGTAGTCCGGCGACGGCGTCAGGTCGTGCCAACCCGAGCCGAACAGCGCCGCCGCGAGCGACTCGCGGGTCAGCGGGTGCATCGCGCCGGCCCGGCCGAAGTGCACCAGGATCGAGCCGCCGTGGTAGCCGACGATGCCGAGGCCGCTGAGGTAGTTGAGCAACGTGGTGTTGTCGGAGTAGCCCAGGAACGGCTTCGGGTTGGCGCGCAGCACCTTCGGGTCGAGGTGGCGCAGGATGCGCAGCTGGTCGTCGCCACCGATGGTGGCCAGGACCGCGTCGATCGACGGGTCGGCGAAGGCGGCCAGCACGTCGGCGGCGCGCTCGGCGGGTGACGCGCCGAGGACCCGGGTGGTCGGATATTCGACCGGCTCGAGCTTGAACTCGTCGCGCAGGCGGCGCAGGCCCAGCTCGTACACCTCGGGGAAGATCTGCGGCAGGCCCGCGGACGGGGAGATCACCGCGACGCGCGACCCAGGGCGAGGCTTGGGCGGGTATTCCATGCTGAGAGGCTAGCCAACCGCGCAAACGGGATTAATCACCCCACAGCCCCGGCCCACACTGCCCGCCGGCCCGGGCGACGCAGGTAGCATCATCAAGCACGGGACAGCGCTGTCCGCCCTGCACCGCCGTAAGGAGCGCACCCGTGTCCGACCCCGCCGGTCCGACCACCCCCGACGACCCCGACGCCGCCCTCCGCGCCGACATCCGCCGGCTGGGCACGCTGCTGGGGCACACGCTGGCCCGCCAGGAGGGCCGCCCGCTGCTCGACCTGGTCGAGGAGATCCGCGCCCTGGTCCGCAGTGACGCCGAGGCCGCCGCCGGCCGGTTGTCGTCGATGGACGTCACCACCGGCACCAAGCTGGCCCGCGCCTTCTCCACCTACTTCCACCTGGCCAACATCACCGAGCAGGTGCACCGCGCCCGGGAGCTGCGCCGCCAGCGGGCCACCCAGGGCGGCTGGCTCGACCAGGCGGCCAAGCTGATCGCCGAGCGTGGCGTGCCAGCCGAGGAGATCGCGGCCGCCGGCCGGCGGCTGGCGGTGCGGCCCGTGTTCACCGCGCACCCGACCGAGGCGGCCCGCCGCTCGATCTTGTCCAAGCTGCGCGGCATCGCCGACGAGCTCGACGCCGAGGCCGCCGAGAGCGTGCTCTACGGCGCGCCGCCGCACGCCGACGACCGCCGCCTCGCCGAGCTGCTCGACCTGCTCTGGCAGACCGACGAGCTGCGCCTCGACCGGCCGGACCCGACCGACGAGGCCCGCAACGCCATCTACTACCTGCGCGACCTCTACGCCGACGCCGCGCCGCAGGTGCTCGACGACCTGGCCGACACGCTGCGCCGGCTCGGCATCGAGACCTCACCGACGGCGCGCCCGCTGACCTTCGGCACCTGGATCGGCGGCGACCGTGACGGCAACCCGTTCGTCACCCCGGCGGTCACCCGGGACGTGCTGCTCATCCAGTACGAGCACGGCATCCAGGCCACCGAGCAGGCCCTCGACCACTTGATCAACGAGGTCTCGGTGTCGCGCCGGCTGCGCGGGGTCTCCCTGGACCTGTCCGCCAGCCTCGCCCGCGACCTCGACAACCTGCCCGAGGTCGCCGAGCGGTTCCGCCGGGTCAACGCCGAGGAGCCCTACCGGCTCAAGGCCCGCTGCGTGAAGGCGAAGCTCTCCAACACCCGGGCGCGGCTCGCCGCCGGCACCGCGCATGTGCCGGGTCGCGACTACCGCGGCTCGGTCGAGCTGATCGCCGATCTCGAGCTGATGCGTGCCTCGCTGGCCCGCAACGCCGGCCAGCTGACCGCCGTGGGCAAGCTCGCGAGCGCGATCCGCACCATGTCGGCGTTCGGCCTGCACCTGGCCACCATGGACATCCGCGAGCACGCGGAGGCCCACCACGCGGTGCTGGCGCAGCTCTACGGGCACGTCGGCGAGGTCACCGACTACCGCAACCTGCCTCGTGACGAGCGCACCAAGCTGCTGGCCACCGAGCTGTCCGGGCGGCGGCCGCTGGCCGCGGTCGGCACGGCCCTGACCGACGGCGCGCGCAAGACCTTCGACGTGTTCACCGCGATCCGCGAGGCGCAGAACCGGTTCGGCCCCGAGGTCATCGAGTCCTACATCATCTCGATGACGCTCGGCGTCGACGACGTGCTCGCCGCGGCCGTGCTGGCCCGCGAGGCCGGCCTGGTCGACGTGCACGGCAACCGCGCCGACATCGGGTTCGTGCCACTGCTGGAGACGCCGGCCGAGCTCAACGCCGGCGGCGAGCTGCTCGACGAGCTGCTGTCGCTGCCCGCCTACCGCGCCCTCGTGCGGGCCCGCGGTGACGTGCAGGAGGTCATGCTCGGCTACTCCGACTCCAACAAGGAAGCCGGCATCACCACCTCGCAGTGGTCGATCCACCGGGCCCAGCGCGCCCTCCGCGACGTCGCGGCCCGCCACGGCGTGCGCCTCACGCTGTTCCACGGTCGCGGCGGCACCGTCGGCCGGGGCGGCGGCCCGACCCACGAGGCGATCCTGGCCCAGCCCTACGGCACGCTCGACGGTTCGATCAAGGTCACCGAGCAGGGCGAGGTCATCTCCGACAAATACACGCTGCCCGCGCTGGCCCGCGAGAACCTCGAGCTGACCGTGGCAGCGGTGCTGCAGGCGACGCTGCTGCACACCGAGCCGCGCCAGCCGCAGGAGATGCTGTCGAAGTGGGACGACGCGATGGACGTGGTCTCCGCCACCGCCTTCGCGGCCTATCGTGGTCTCGTCGAAGACCCTGACCTGCCCGACTATTTCTGGGCCTCGACCCCGACCGAGCTGCTCGGCGCGCTCAACATCGGTTCGCGCCCGGCCAAGCGCCCCAACGCCAACGCCGGTCTCGGTGGGCTGCGGGCCATCCCGTGGGTGTTCGGCTGGACGCAGTCGCGGCAGATCGTGCCCGGCTGGTTCGGCGTCGGCTCGGGCCTGCAGGCCGCCCGCGCCGCCGGTCTCGCGCCGGTGCTCGAGGAGATGCACGGCGACTGGCACTTCTTCCGCACGTTCCTGTCCAACGTCGAGATGATGCTGACCAAGACCGACCTCACGATCTCCCGGCGGTACGTCGAGACGCTCGTCCCCGAGCCCCTGCGGCGGATCTTCGAGGTCATCGAGCAGGAGTACGAGCTGACGAAGCGCGAGGTGCTCGCGATCACCGGCTCGCCCGCGCTGCTGGAGAACAACGCGGTGCTGCAGCGCACGCTGGCCGTCCGGGACACCTATCTGGAGCCGCTGCACCACCTGCAGGTCGCCCTGCTGCGGCAGTACCGCGACTCCGGCGCCGCCGGCCGCGCGGTGGCGACGGCGCCCGGTGGGCGGCGGGCGCCGAGCGACGGTCAGGCCCTGGAGCGGGCGCTGCTGACCACGGTCAACGGCATCGCGGCCGGGATGCGCAACACCGGCTGATTGCCGGGAGGTGCGGCGGCCTGCGACCATCACCACCATGGCGGGGGTCGATGCGTTGCAGGGCGCCGGGGCCTGGCCCCGGGTGAAGCCGTGGCTGCGGTGGGCGCTGCTGGGCGGGTGGGTGCTGTGGGCGGTGACCGCCTGGTGGACTGCGCCCCGGGAGTCCACCGTCGAGCAGGCGATCGCCGACGCGCAGGCCGGTCGGATCGTCGCGCACCAGAGCGCCGAGACGATCGGTGACGCCAACCGGTCGTCGCTCTGGTTCACACCAGTCAGGCTCACCTCCGAGCAGCAAGGCGTGCTGACCGAGTTCGTAGTGTGGCGCACCGATTTCGGGCGGGTGCACTATGCGCAGGTGCTTCGCCTGGAACCCGAGAACGGGATGCCCCTCGACGGCAAGCCGCCGGAAGCCAGGCAGCTGGAGCAGGTGCTCGGGCTCGACGAGGGCACGACGATCCCATGGTTCCCACCAGTCTTGGCTGCGACCATCGCGCTCCTCTCTCTCGCCATCCTCATCCAGGGTCCCGCACCGAAGTTGGGCACGCGTTGGTTCTGGTTCTTCCTCGGCGGGCTCCCGTACGGAATCGGCATGTTGCTCTGGCTCCGTGCCGAACGCCCGTGGACCGAGCCCGAAGACCCGGCACCGGACAGAAAGACCGGCCAGCCGAAGCGGTACTCCGGGCTGACCGGTCTTGGCCTGCTGATCCTCGGTGGGATCGTCATCTCGATCGTGGTGGCGCTGCTACGCGCCCTGCCGGAATGGCTGATCCCCAGCGCGCTCCCTTAGCTGGTCTCGCCGGTCACCGAGAAGGAGCCCAGCTTCCGGATGGCCAGCACCAGGAACAGGACCGTCACCACGATGCTCATCACGATCGCTACGGTCACCGAGACGTTGCCGTTGAGCAGCGGGGAGGCGGACGCCTTGTCGGCGATGGCCAGCGCGTACTGCTGCACCGAGAGCACCCGCGTGCCGCTGACCAGGTTGGACAGCAGGCCCTCCCAGACGATCACGTAGACCAGGCCGAGCAGCACCGGCCGGCGGGAGACCAGGCTCAGCGCCACGAAGATCGTCGAGTAGAGGATCGCGCCCACCGTGGAGCCGACTACCAGGCCGAGACCCAACCGGGGACCGGAGGCCAGGGCGCCGACGATGTAGAACGGGACCGCCGCGGTCGCGGCCGTGACCCCGATCGCCACCAGCAGCTTCGGCAGCACGATCCGCCAGCGCGGGATCGGCTTCGAGAGGATGTGCGTGATCGTGCCGTCGTCGATCTCGGCGCCGAGCACGCCGGTGCCGACGATCAGTGCGACCACCGGCAGCAGGGTGGTGAACCCGAGCGCGACGATGACCGGCTGGGTCCACTCCTCGGGCGTCGCGCCGGCGAACCGGGGGATGAGCGCGATGCCCACCATCAGGATCGGCAGCGGCAGGAGCAGCAGGAACCGGCGCCGGCCGAGCAGGCCGCGCGTGGTGATCCAGGCGACCGTGGACATCAGGCCTCCACCAGGTAAGAGAACACGCTTTCCAGGGACTCGTCGGAGGGCAGGAGCCGGCGCACCCGGATGCCTTCCTTGAGTGCGATCCGGGGGAGTGCCCGGGTGAAGCTGCCGTAGTCGCCGGCCCGTACGGTCAGGCCGTCGCGGGTCAGGTCGACGCCGTTGACCGACGGCTGGTGCATGAGCGCCACCGCGAGCCGGCGGTCGTCGGTCGACTGCACGGCGAACACGTGCGGCCGGTTGGTCATCAACCGGCGGATCGTGCGGTAGTCACCGGAGGCGGCGAGCCGGCCCGAGACCATGACCTGCACCGTGCCGGAGAGCTGCTCGACCTCTTCGAGGATGTGCGAGCTGAACAGGATGGTTCGGCCGGCCTGGCCGAGCCGGTGCAGCAGGTCCATCATGTGCATCCGCTGCCGCGGGTCCATGCCGTTGAACGGCTCGTCGAGCAGCAGCACCTCGGGCTCGTGCACGAGCGCCGCCGCGACCCGGGTGCGCTGCCGCATGCCCTTGGAGTAGGTGCCGATCCGCCGGTCCTGGAACTCCGACATCTCGACCAGGTCGAGCGCCCGCGTGGCCGCCGCCTCCGGATCGCTCAGCCCGTGCAGCTTGGCGCTGACGAGCACGAACTCGTGCGCGGTGAGGTACGCGTGCACGGACTCGCGCTCGCTGACCAGGCCGAGCTTGCGGTAGACCTCCGGGTTGCGCCAGGTCGACTCGCCGTCGATGGTCAACGTGCCCCGCGACGGCGGGAGGAAGCCGGCCATCATGTGCAGGAGCGTGGTCTTGCCGGCGCCGTTGGGGCCGAGCAGCCCGGTCACACCCGGCCCGAGCGACATGGTGACGTCGTTGACGGCGACCACGTTGCCGTACCAGCGGGAAACGCCCGCGACTTCGAGAGTCATGACTTCGACACCTTCCGGTAGCGGCCGATCAGCAGGGTCACGCACAGGGCGATCAGGCCGAGCGTGACCAGGGCGTAGAGCGGTCCGAACGGGCCGATGTCCAGGTCCGGGTCGGCGTTGGTCGGCTCGAACAGCCAGTCGCCGACGCCGCCGACCAGGGTGGCCGGGTTGACGATCTGCGCGAGCTGGTGGGCCGTCTCCGACGGCACGGTGAACAGCACGCCCACGATCGGCACCGTCACGAGGAAGACGCCGACGATCGCCGCGGCCGCCACCGCCCGCCGCTTGAGCAGGGAGGCCACCAGGACCGCGATGCTGGCGAAGACGATCGCGTAGAGCGCGGTGTAGATGATTCCGAGCCCCGCGTCGGCGAGCTCGTTCACCACGTTGCCGAAGCCCTTCACCGAGAACGCCGCGCCGATGAAGATCAGGAGCTGGCCGCCGCCCCAGACCATGACGATGCCCGTGACCAGGGCGGCCAGCTTGGCCAGGCCGTAGTCCATCGGCCGCAGCGGCCGCGAGAAGTAGAGCGGCAGCACGCCGCTGTGCAGGTCGCGGGAGACCAGCTCGGGCGCGGCGATGGCCACGAAGAGCACCATCAGCGTGCTCAGGAACTGCGGCAGCTCCGAGTACTTCATGACGACCTCGCCGGTCTGCGCCCGGATCGCCATCATCACGATGCCGACGATCGCGACCACGCCGACGATCAGCCACGGGAAGATCTTCGCCTTGAAGTTGCGGCCGAGGCCGAACACGGTGCGCAGGCTCTGCGTGTAGAGCGCCAGGAAGACGTCGCGCCGGCCGAGCCGCTCACCCTCGTACCGCTGGTATCCGATGTCGTGGATGACACCCGCGGGGCTAGACATGCGCGGCCTCCCGGTCGGCGAAGAGCTCGGCCACCCGGTGGCGGCGCTGGTCGAGTCGGTGCAGCGGCAGATCGAGATCGGCCACGGCGGTCAGGATCCGGTCGTACGTCATGTCGTCCTCGAGCGGCACCAGCAGCGCGTGCCCGTCGTGGGTGACCGGCAGCCGCATCTCCAGCAGCCGCTGTTCGAGCTCCTTGCCGCCCTCGCTCACCTCGACGACCAGCACGTCGGTCGAGGTGGTCATCGCGGACACGTTGTCGGAGCGGAGCAGCCGGCCGCCGTCGATCGCGATCAGGTGGTCGCAGATCCGCTCGACCTCGCCGAGCAGGTGCGAGCAGACCACGACGGAGATGCCGAACTCGGTGCCGATCCGCTGGACGAGCGCGAGCATGGCGTCGCGGCCCGCCGGGTCGAGGCCGTTGGTCGGCTCGTCGAGGAGCAGGAGATCGGGATCGTGTACGAGCGCCTGGGCCAGCTTGACCCGCTGCTTCATGCCCGTCGAGTAGCCGCCCACCTGGCGGTAGCGCTCCTCGTAGAGGCCGACGTGGCGCAACGCCTCGGAGGCGCGCTCACGGGCCGTGGTCTTCGGCAGCCCGCTGATGCGGCCGAGGTGGGTCACCAGTTCGGCCGCGGACAGGTCGGGCGGCAGGGAGTCGTGCTCGGGCATGTAGCCGACCCGGGCCCGGACGCCCATGGGGTCGACGGTCGGATCCAGCCCGAGCACGTGCACCCGGCCGGAGGTCGGTGGGAGCAGCCCGAGCAGGATCTTGATCAGCGTGGACTTGCCCGCGCCGTTGGCGCCGACCAGCCCGATGATCCCCGGCTCGACGCTGACCGTCAGGTCGGACAGCGCGGTGACCCGGCCGCCGTACGTCTTGGTGAGCGACTCGGTCGCGATGAGTGTCACGCGGCTCAGCGTATGACTTAGCGTCACCACCGTGGATCCGGCGCACCCCCGATCTCGCCACTAGGGGGCCCGTTTCTCAGCGTCCTCTCAGCTCCGCGGCCATCTGAATCCCGGGGCGGGTCCGACTCGACCCTGCCCGTGCCGTACTGAGAGACTTGGGCGCGGATTGACCGAGGGGGTTCGATTGAGCGAGCGCGGGTGGCTGATGCCCGACGAGATGCTGCGTGACGCGCCGGCCTACAACCCCCGGCCGTCCGAGCTCGCCGACCTGGAGCTGCTGCTCTCGGGGGCCTACGCGCCGCTCACCGGTTTCCTCGGCCGCGCCGACCTGACCGCGCTGCAGCGCCGGGGCCGGCTCGCCGACGGGACGCCGTGGCCGCTGCCGGTGACCCTGGAGATCCCTGAGTCGCTCGCCCTGGGCTTGGAGCTGTCGGACCCGGCCGCGCGCTCGGTGGTGCTCACCGACCAGGAGGGCGCCCCCATCGCGGCGATCGAGGTCAACGACGTCTGGCCGTCGCGGGGTTCCCTCTACGGAGTCGGCGGCACGGTCCGGCAGATCGGCGACGGCCGGCACGGGCCGTTCCAGCGGTTGCGCCGCACGCCGGGCGAGGTGCGCGACCTGCTGCCGCCGGGCCGGGTGCTGGGTGTGGTCGCCGACCGTCCGTTGCATCGGCCGCAGTTGGCGCAGATCGCGCACGCGGCGCGCACGTTGGCGGCGCACCTGTTGGTCCTGATCCCCGTCGGCGATGCGGGCCCGGGCGGTCTGCCGCCGGAGGTGCTGGTCCGCACGGTGTTCGCGGCCCGCGACCGGATGCCGCCGGCGACGCTGGTCGCGGTGCCCCTGGTGCGGCGCGGCGACGAGATCCGGGACGCGCTGCTGCGGGCCCGGGTGGCGGCGGCCTACGGCGTGACCCACCTGCTGTCGACGGGCGAGATGTTGTCGGGCGGCGGGCCGCGGGTGCTGGTGCCGCGGGAGCTGGCCTACGACAACCGCGACGGGCAGTGGCGGTGGCGCGACGACATCCCGCCGCGTAATCGGCGGTTGGCGCTGACCAACGAGGAGATCGACGACCTCCTGGATCGTGGCTTTCCGCTGCCGGAGTGGCACACCCCGCCGGCGGTGGCGAAGGAGCTGGCGCGGGCGCGGCCGGCGCGGCGCCATCGGGGTCTGGTCGTGTTCTTGACTGGTCTTTCAGGGTCGGGGAAGTCGACGGTCGCGCGGGGGGTCGCTGATCACCTGCGGGAGACCGGGGACCGCACCGTGACCCTGCTCGACGGCGACGTGGTGCGGCGGGAGCTGTCGGCCGGTCTCGGGTTCTCCAAGGAGGACCGCGATCTCAACATCCGCCGGATCGGCTGGGTGGCGGCCGAGGTGGCGCGGCATCGGGGGATGGCGCTGTGCTGCCCGATCGCGCCTTACGCGGCGGCGCGGAAGACGGCTCGGGACATGGCCACGGCGGCGGGGGCCGGGTTCGTGCTGGTCCATGTCGCGACGCCGCTGGAGGTCTGCGAGCGCCGGGACCGCAAGGGCCTGTACGCGAAGGCGCGAGCCGGCTTGATCAAGGGCATGACGGGCATCGACGACCCGTACGAAACGCCGTTGGACGCGGAACTGACGATCGACACCAGCATCCTGAGCGTCGACGAAGCCGTAGGCGCGGTCCTCCATCACCTCACCGAGAGCGGCTGGGTCGAACCCCGGCATTGACGGTCTTGTCGCGGCGGCTTCGCTGCGAGAAGATCACCGGGCGCGTCGAGTTGGTGACGTCGGTGGCCCGTGTCAGAATTGTCCGAATCTTCCCGTGAGACGGAGCGTGGCGGTGGCTGGCGGACCCATGAAGATCGTTCGTCGGCACGGTTCGTCGCCCAAGGAGCGCTGCAGCACCAACATCAGCTGCCCCGACGTGCTCGAGCTTGCGGACGGCAACTTCGCTGTCATCGGACTGGACGCGACCGAGGAACTCGACGGCGAGCTGATCGACGTGGAAGCCGCCCGGGGCGCTCACGAGCGCATCGTGGTGTTGCCCCGCGAGGTGATGTTGGCCGCGCTCGGCGATATCAGGAAATCACAGACCCCCGACTAGGCGGCCTCCGCGAGCGGTCGTTCATCCCACTCGGCCTGGGTGGTCGCGCAGCTGCGCTGGGTCTGCAGCAGGTGTTCGTATTCGGCGCAGACCGCGTTGCCGACCTTGTGCATCTGCTGTTCGAACGAGCCCGGCGCAGCCAATGCGGCGCGTGCGTTGGCGGTATCCGTCCAGAACTCGCGCATGATCGGACTGAGGAACAGATACCTGAAAACGCGCTGGAGTTCGGCTTCACTGAATTCAGAAATCTGAAGTCGCAGGACATGATGCTGCAAAATCAGGTTGGCGTACTGATATTGGCGGTCGCGGACGTCGGAGCTCACCGTCCGGGGCCAGACGGCCGCCAACAGCGGATCGTTCATCGACATCTTCACGAGATCGACGTGCAGATGCCGGAGGCTGGCCTCGGCGGTGCGGTGCAGTTCGGCCTGGGTCTGGATCAGTGCGTCACGCTGCACAGCCAGCTCGGATCGCTGCGACCGCAGCTCCGTGAACTGCATCCAGAACGTCACCACCACGGCGGCCAGCGCCAAACCGGAAAAGATCGCATTGAGCAGGCCGAACGACTCTCCCACGTTGGAGAGTTCGGCCCACCTCTGGCCGGTCGCCGTTTCGGCGATGGCGCTCACGGCGCCCAAGCCAAGAATCAAGGCCAGGGTCACGCCCACCGCTAGGGCGGCTGTCCACGACAGCACACGTCGCACCCGCGAAAGCGCCTTTCGGCTGCCCATTTCCTCGCCCATGTCGCCGCCAGCCGTCGGAGTGAATCCGTCCTACCGGATCCGCATACCTAGATGTTGGCATTACAACGCCAACGACACCAGAGTCGGCGTATGCGACAAGACGTGAGTGAACTCCCTGATCAAGCCGGTGCACCCTGATTGCAATTCGACTTCAGTCGCTTCAATGAATAGCTACTTAACTACATTGCAGTCGACTCTTCACCGCCGCGACGCCGACGACATGGGAAACGGCGAGGCGGGTTGTCGGGCCTCCGGCGTACTCTTGGAGCTGCACGTCGCACCCCCCTGCCTGCCGGCTGGGGGGCCTTCATGCGTGCCCGAGAGGATCATCCATGCTTCATGGTCTGTTGGCCGCGGCCCTGGGTGACGCGGGGTTGGCCCGTGCGCGCGATCTCGCTCGCGCCGGATTCCCTGACGCCGACGGGCTCGATCTGACCGCGCCCGCTGCCCTGCGTCCCTTTGTCGTCGCCGCCGTGGCGGCACAGGACACCGGCGGCGGCCGCCCGGTGCTGGCCGTCACCGCCACCTCCCGCGAGGCCGACGACCTCGCGGCGGCCCTGGCCAGCCTGCTGCCCCAGGACCAGATCGTGAGCTACCCCGCCTGGGAGACGCTGCCCCACGAGCGCCTCTCGCCGCGCTCCGACACCGTGGGGCGTCGGCTCGCCGTCCTCAGGCGGCTGGCCCATCCCGGCGACAATCCGGTCAAGGTCGTCGTCGCCCCCGTCCGGAGCATGCTGCAACCCCAGCTCAAGCGGCTCGGCGACCTCGAGCCGGTCGAGCTCAAGGCCGGCGAGGAGGCCGAGCTCGACGACATCGCGCGCCGCCTCAACGACATGGCGTACGCCCGGGTCGATCTGGTCACCAAGCGCGGCGAGTTCGCCGTGCGCGGTGGGATTCTCGACGTCTTTCCGCCCACCGACGAGCACCCCTCCCGGGTCGAGTTCTGGGGCGACCAGGTCGACGAGATCCGCACCTTCGCCGTCGCCGACCAGCGGACGATCGACAAGGTCGAGAGCATGTTCGCCCCGCCGTGTCGGGAGTTGCTGCTGACCGACGACGTCAAACGCAAGGCACGAGCGCTCAGCGAGAAGCACCCCGAGCTCCTCGAGATCCTCGACAAGCTGGCCGAGGGCATCCCGGTCGAGGGCATGGAGTCGCTCGCCCCGGCGCTGGTCGGCGCCGACCAGCTCGAGCTGCTCGTGCACTGCATGCCGAGCAACACCCACGTCCTCCTCTGCGACCCCGAGCGCATCCGCACCCGGGCGCACGACCTCGTGCGTACCAGCGAGGAGTTTCTCCAGGCCTCCTGGTCCGCGGCCGCCGTCGGTGGGCAGGCGCCGATCGACCTCGGCGCCGCCGCGTTCAAGACCCTGGCCGAGGTACGCCACGCGGCCGAAGAACTGCGCCAGCCCTGGTGGTCGGTGTCGCCGTTCGGCCTGGTCGAGAGCGTCGTCGAGGCCGAGCCGCAGCCGTGGGAGGACCCGGTCGAGGCGGTCACCGTCACCCCCGACACCGGCGACGCGATCGCGCTGGCGGCCCAGGCGACCACGCTCTACCACGGCGAGACCGAGAAGGTCATCAAGGACGTCGAGCAGTGGCGCACCGAGGGCTGGGCGATCGCGCTCGTCTTCGAGGGGCACGGGCCCGCCAACCGGGCCGTCGAGGTGCTGCGGGACGCCGGCCTCGGCGCCACCCTCACCGAGACGATCGACGAACCCCCGCGACCCGGCGAGGTGCTGGTCACCTGCGGTGGGCTCAACCACGGGTTCGTCGACGAGGCGGCCAGGCTGGTCGTGCTGACCGGCAACGACGTGACCGGCGGGCGCGGCGCGACCACGCGTGACATGCGCAAGATGCCGTCGCGGCGGCGCAACACGATCGACCCGCTGGAGCTGCGCAACGGCGACTTCGTCGTGCACGAGCAGCACGGCATCGGGAAATACGTCGAGCTGGTGCAGCGCGTCGTCAACGGCGCGAGCCGCGAATACCTCGTGATCGAGTACGCACCGAGCAAGCGCAACCAGCCCGGCGACCGGCTCTACGTGCCGACCGACCAGCTCGACCAGCTCTCCCGCTACGTCGGTGGCGAGACGCCGGCGTTGCACAAGATGGGCGGCACCGACTGGCAGAAGTCCAAGGCCCGCGCACGCAAGGCCGTCCGCGAGATCGCCGCGCAGCTGATCCAGCTCTACGCCGCCCGCAAGGCGTCCAAGGGGCACGCGTTCGGTCCCGACACGCCCTGGCAGCGCGAGCTCGAAGACGCCTTCCCGTGGACGGAGACGCCCGACCAGCTGTCCGCGATCGACGAGGTCAAGCACGACATGGAGCAGTCGATCCCGATGGACCGGCTGATCTGTGGCGACGTCGGCTACGGCAAGACCGAGATCGCGGTACGCGCGGCGTTCAAGGCCGTGCAGGACGGCAAGCAGGTCGCCGTGCTCGTGCCGACGACGCTCCTCGCCCAGCAGCACTTCAACACGTTCACCGACCGGATGAACCAGTTCCCCGTGCAGATCCGCCAGCTGTCGCGCTTCCAGACGCCGAAGGAGGCGGAGCAGACGCTCGACATGGCCGCGGCCGGCACCGCCGACATCGTGATCGGCACCCACCGGCTGCTGCAGTCGGCGACCCGCTTCAAGAACCTCGGCATGATCGTGGTCGACGAGGAGCAGCGGTTCGGCGTCGAGCACAAGGAACATCTCAAGTCCCTGCGTACGTCCGTCGACGTGCTGACCATGTCGGCGACGCCGATCCCGCGGACGCTGGAGATGGCGATCACCGGCATCCGGGAGATGTCGACGATCGCGACGCCGCCGGAGGAGCGGCACCCGGTGCTGACCTTCGTCGGCGCGCACGACGACCGCCAAGTGGCCGCGGCCATCCACCGCGAGCTGCTCCGCGACGGCCAGGTCTTCTACCTCCACAACCGGGTCGAGTCGATCGACCGGGCCGCCCGTCGGCTGCGGGAGCTCGTACCCGAGGCCCGGGTGGCGGTGGCGCACGGTCAGATGGGGGAGGACGCGCTGGAGAAGGTCATGGTCGGCTTCTGGGAGAAGGAGTACGACGTCCTCGTCTGCACCACGATCGTCGAGTCGGGCATCGACATCCCCAACGCCAACACGCTGATCGTGGAGCGGGCCGACCTGCTCGGTCTCGCCCAGCTGCACCAGATCCGTGGTCGGGTCGGCCGGGGCCGGGAGCGGGCGTACGCCTACTTCCTCTATCCACCCGAGAAGCCGCTGACCGAGCACGCCCACGAGCGGCTGGCCACCATCGCGCAGCACACCGAGCTCGGCGCCGGCATGTACGTGGCGATGAAGGACCTCGAGATCCGCGGCGCCGGCAACCTGCTCGGCGGCGAGCAGTCCGGGCACATCGAGGGGGTCGGCTTCGACCTCTACGTGCGGATGGTCGGCGAGGCGGTGTCGGCGTTCAAGGGCGAGAAGCCCGAGGAGGAGTTCGACTTCAAGATCGATCTCCCGATCGACGCCAACCTGCCGCACGACTACATCGCGGTCGAGCGGCTGCGGCTGGAGATGTACCGGAAGCTGGCCGAGGCCCGCACCACCGAGAAGCTCGACGAGATCGTGGCCGAGCTGACCGACCGCTACGGCGAGCCGCCGGAGCCGGTCCGCAACCTGGTGGCGATCGCCCGGTTCCGGCTGGTCATGCGGGCGCGGGGGATCACCGACGTCTCGGTGCAGGGCAAGCACCTGCGGTTCTCGCCGATGCCGCTGCCCGACTCGCGGCAGCTGCGGCTCAAGCGCTACCACCCGGACGCCGTCTACAAGTCGGCGATCGACCAGGTCAGCGTGCCGCGCCCGACGACGCGGCGGATCGGCGGCGAGCCGCTGCGCGACCAGGCGCTGCTGGAGTGGTGTGAGCAGCTGGTCCGCGACGTCCTGGGGTGACAGGCAGCGCGGGCACGGGGCGTGAGAGAGTGTCGACCATGCTTCGTGCCCGCCGCATCGCGTCGATCGCCGTCGTCGCCGCCCTCGGCCTGGGTGGCCTGGCGGCCTGCCGTTCCGAGCCGTCCGTGGCCGCCTACCTGGGCGACCGGAAGGTGACCGAGGACCAGGTCACGCAGATCTTCGACGGCGCCGGTGCGGGCGCGACGGCGACGCCGGCGCCGCAGGAGCAGCAGCAGCCCGGCGCCGAGCCGACCAAGGCGCCCGGTCCGGCCGTCAGTCGGCAGCAGGTCGTCGACCTCGAGGTCAGCCTCGACCTGGGTCGCAAGGTGGCCAGCGAGCAGGGTGTGCAGCCGGTCAACGCGGTCACCGAGGACCAGGTGGCGGCCGAGCTCGGGGTGCCGGCGGGCAGCGAGTACGCCAAGGACTACACCGAGTGGGTCAACCTCTCGCAGGGAATCTTCGCCAAGATCGGCAACAGCGTGCCGGCGGTGACCGACGACCAGCTGCGCGGGGTGTACGACGCCCTCGTCAAGGTCAACGCGATCGACCCCGGCTTCGACCTGCCGCAGATCAAGCAGGCGTTCGGCGGCGGCGAGTTCGTGGCGGCCGCGTACCAGCTGACCGGGCTCCTGGAGAAGGCCGCCTCGGCCAGCGACACCACGGTCAACCCGCGTTACCTGCCGCTGTCGGCCCCGATGGTGGTCTCCTCGCAGGGCGGCGCCGTCTTCTACGACCTGCCCTACCTGGCCGGCAGCGACACCGTCAACGACCGCGCCTGAGGTATGCCGCGCATCCTGCTCCTGGTCACGTCGCCGCGGCTGCCCGCCGGTCTGTTGACGGCGGCCGCGTGGGACGCCGTGCGCGCCCAGCCCGTGCTGGCCGCGGCCGAGACCCCGCTGACCGACGCCATCCGCCAGGCCGGCGGCGCGGTGACACTCGTCGAGCCGCGGGTCGACACGCTGCTCGCGCACGCCCGCGAGACCGACGTGGTCTGGCTGGCTGGCCCGACGGGCGATCCGGACCTGGCCCGCGAGCTGGGCGTACGCCTCGCCCGTGAGCCCGGCCTGGCCGAGCTGGAAGTGACTTACGGTTCCTGGGACCCGGCCGGCGCCCGCCTGCTCGACGCGGTCACCGTGATGGACCGCCTCGCCTCGCCCGGCGGCGACCCGTGGAAGCGGGCCCAGACCCACCAGTCGCTGGCGCAGTTCATGCTGGAGGAGGCCTACGAGGCCTACGACGCGATCGAGGCCGAGGACCTGGTGGGCCTGCGGGAGGAGCTCGGCGACGTGCTGCTCCAGGTGGTCCTGCACGCCCGGCTGGCCGAGGAGCTGCCCGAGGACCGTCGCTGGACCATCGACGACGTGGCCGGCGACCTCGTCGACAAGATGATCCGTCGCAACCCGCACGTCTTCGCCGGCACCGAGGTCGGCTCGGTCGACGAGATCATCGCCAACTGGGAGCAGATCAAGAAGGCCGAGAAGTCTCGCGACTCGGCCATGGACGGTGTCGCACTGGCCCAGCCGGCGCTGGCGCTGGCCGCCAAGTTCCTCCAGCGGGTGGAGCGCGCGGGCCTGTCCGTGCCGCTGCCCGAGGGCGACGACCTCGGCGCGCGGTTGCTCCGCCTCGTCGCCGCCGCCCGAGCCGCGGGCGAGGACCCGGAGGCGGAGCTGCGCGCCGCCGCCCTTCGCTACGCCGACACCGTCCGCGCAGCCGAACGCTCCTGACCTTCCCACTACGTCGTGGCGGTCAGGGCGGCCGGCTCGGGGGCCCGCGATTGTTCGGCGCTCGGCGGCTGCTCAGCGCTGGCTGGCGCCTCGGTGCGTGACCGGCCGGTGAGGCCGAAGGCCAGCCCGACCGCGACCGTCAGCACCCCGAGCGCCGGCCCGACCCCCGGCAGCGCCGTCGCCATCACCGCCGCCGTGGCCAGGGTGGCGACCGGCATCAGGCCGACCAGGATGCCGGCCCGTTCGACGCCGAGGCGTTCCAGGCCGATGAACCAGACCACGAACGCCACGACCGTCATCAGGCCCGCGAGATAGACCAGCGCGCCGGCCTCGGTCGCCGTGGGTAGGCGCCAGGCCGCCGGCTCGCCGGCCACCAGGGCGCCGACCGCCAGCAGCGGCACCGCCAGGGCGCAGCTCCAGGCCGCCACCCGCACCGCTCCCAGGCGGGGCAGGACGATCGCGGCCAGGAGCGAGAACAGGATCTCGCCGGCCAGCGCGCCCGCGGCGCCGAGCAGGCCGACGGTGGTGGCCCGGCCCGTGCCCTCGACCAGCGCGGTGCCGGCGACCACGACGGTGGCCGCGACGATGAGCCGGGAGCTGGGCCGGCCGCGGGCGATCAGTGGGCCGAGCAGGGCCAGGCCCAGCGGCGCCGCGCCGATCACGGTGCCGACCACGGCCGGTTCGGTGTCGTGGTGCAGGGCCAGCATGATGCACGCGTTGAAGCCGGCCATCCCGGTCGCCGCGACCACGAGCAGGATGCCCAGCTCGCGGGCCGTCGGGCGGACCCCGGGCCGGGCGCCGCCGAGCCGTGGAAAGCGGTGGGCGATCAGGAACAGCACCGCGGCCGCCGCGGCGTACCGGATCGCCTGCGCGGTCAGCGTCGGATAGTCGAGCAGCAGTTGGCTGACGGAGACGGAGCTGCCGACCAGCGTCATGCCGAGCACGCAGAAGGCGACGGCCATGCCCTTCGAGATCCTCATGAACGAGACGCTAGGAGCACAATGGTCCGGTCAACAGGTCCACTCACGGCCCAGATGAGGAGACCACATGGAGGCGTTGCTCGACCTCGACCGCTCCCGTCCCGGGCTCGGCGACCAGCTCACCGCGGCACTGCGGGCCGCCATCGCCGACGGCCGGCTCGCGCCCGGCGCCCGCCTGCCATCGTCCCGTGGGCTCGCCGCCGACCTGCGCGTCTCCCGCGGCGTCGTGGTCGGCGCCTACGAGCAGCTCGTCGCCGAGGGTCGCCTGCTGACCCAGCGCGGCTCCGGCACGACCGTGGCCGCCCCCAGCGGCCCGCCGGCCGCGGCCGCCGGCGCGTATGTGGGTGCGGAGCCGACCCACGTCGGCGCGTTCGGTGGAAACCTGCCGGTGGACCTGCGGCCCGGGCAGCCGGACCTGGCCGCGTTCCCGCGGGCCGCCTGGCGCCGCGCCTATGAGCGGGCCCTGGCCGGCGCCACCGCGGCCGACCTGGGCTACGCCGGCGCCGCCGGCGCGCCCAGGCTCCGCGCGACCCTCGCCGACTATCTGGGTCGCGTGCGGGCCGCCCGGCTGACCGCCGACGACGTGGTGGTCACCACCGGCGCCGCGCAGGCGTTCGCGCTGGTCGCCCACCACCTGCGGAGAGCCGGCGCGGACCGGTTCGGTGTCGAGGAGCCGGGCAGCCCGAGCATTCGCGCCCACATGACCGCGCAGGGACTGCGGCTGGTGCCGATCCCGGTCGACGGCGACGGACTCGACGTCGACGCGCTGCGGGCGAGCGACGTGCCGGCGGTGCTGGTCACGCCGGCCCACCAATACCCGACCGGCGTCGTGCTCGCGCCGCACCGGCGGGCGGCGCTGATCGCCTGGGCCCGCGAGACGGGCGGCCTGATCGTCGAGGACGACTACGACGCCGAGTTCCGCTACGACCGCGACCCGGTCGGCTGCCTCCAAGGCCTTGCACCGGACGTCGTCGCGCACCTCGGGTCGGCCAGCAAGGCGCTCGCGCCGGCGCTGCGGCTCGGCTGGCTCTGCCCGCCGCGGCACCGGCGCGCGGCGATCCACGCCGCCAAGGAGGCGGCCGACTACGGCGGACCGGCGCTCGAACAGCTCGCCTTCGCCGACCTGCTGGCCACCGGCGGCTATGACCGGCACCTGCGCCAGGCCCGCCGGGCCCACCGGCGCCGCCGGGACGCGCTGGTCGCCGCGCTCGCCACCCACCTGGCCGGCTGCCGGGTGCACGGCGTCGCGGCCGGCCTCCACCTCGTGGTCGAACTGCCGCCCGGCACCGACGACGCCGCGCTGGCCGCCAAGGCGCACGCCGCGGGGCTCGGCCCGGTGCCGTTGAGCGCCACGCGGCTGAGCCCGGGCGGACCACCGGGTCTGGTCATCGGGTACGCCGGCCAGAGCCCCGACCGGATCACCGCGAGCATCCGCCGGCTGAGCGAGCTGGTCTGAGCTGATCGTCTAGGTTGGACCCCATGCCCGACTTCGTGCCTCTCGCCGAGCGGATCGTCGACGCGCTGCTGGACAGCGACCCGCACCTGGCCGCGTCGGCCGGCGACCACCGCCTCGACGGCGAGCTGCCCGACCTGTCCGCCGACGGGGTCATGACGCGGTTCGCGATGCTGCGCGACGCGAGCGGCGCCCTGACCGAGGTCGACAGCGACGCGCTGGACACCCAGGAGCAGGTCGACCACGCGATCCTGACGGCGCGGGTCGAGCGGGGCATGTTCGAGCTGTCCGAGGTGCGCGAGCACGAGTGGAACCCGCTGGCGCACAATCCGGGCGACCTGATCCACGAGCTGATCGCGCGCCCGTTCGCCCCGGTGGACGTACGCCTGGAAAGCCTGACCCAGCGACTCGAGGCCGTGCCGGACGCGCTGGCCACCGCCCGGTCCACGCTCGCCGCGATGCCCAGGATCCACGTCGAGACCGCGATCGGGCAGTTCGCCGGCACGGCCGCGCTGGTCCGCGACGAGGTGCCGGCGATGCTCGAGGAGGCGCCGCCGATGCGCGGCACGGTGCAGCCGGCCGCCGACGCCGCGGTCGCCGCCCTCGACGAGTTCGCCGACTGGCTGCGCGCCCAACTGCCGGCCGCCGAGCGCGACCCGCGCCTGGGCCGTCGGCTGTGGGAGGCCCGGCTCTGGCACACCCTCGACACGGAGCTGACCGCCGGGCAGGTGCTCGACCGGGCGCGGGAGAACCTCGAGCGGGTCGGCGAGGACCTGCGCCGGGCGGCGGCCGAGCTGACCGGCGGCCGGCCCGACGACGACACGGTGCGCGAGGCGCTGGGCCGGCTCGGCGCCGACCACCCCGACAACGACACGATCGTCGAGCTGGCCCGGCAGACGATGGTCGAGTGCACGGACTTCGTACGCGAGCACGACCTGGTGTCGCTCGTCGACGACCCGTGTGTGATCCAGGAGATGCCGGAGTTCGCCCGCGGCGTCGCGGTGGCCTACTGCGATTCGCCCGGCCAGCTCGAGACGGCCGAGCTGCCGACCTTCTACTGCATCTCGCCGACCCCGGCCGACTGGTCGCCGGAGCGGGTGGAGTCGTTCTACCGCGAATACAACAACCACATGATCCGCAACTTGACCGTGCACGAGGCGATGCCGGGGCACTACCTGCAGCTCGCCCACTCGCGCCGGTTCCAGGGCACCACCCGGGTCCGCAAGCTCGGCGTCTCCGGCCCGTTCGCGGAGGGCTGGGCGGTCTACACCGAGGAGGTGATGGCCGGCCTGCGGTTCGGCGGCCTGCCGATCCGCCTCCAGCAGCTCAAGATGCAGCTCCGGATGACCATCAACGCGATCCTCGACCAGGCCGTCCACTGTGACGGCATGACCGAGGAGGAGGCGATGGCGCTGATGACCGGGCCCGGCTTCCAGGAGGAGGGCGAGGCGGCCGGCAAGTGGCGCCGCGCGCTGCTCACCTCGACGCAGCTGTCCACCTACTTCGTGGGCTACCAGGAGATCCTGGACACCGCGCTGCGCCGCCCGGCCGGCACCGGCACCCGGCAGTGGCACGACGCGATGATCGCCCACGGCTCGCCGCCGCCGCGCCACCTCCCGCAGCTGCTCGGCCTGGCGCCGCGGTCATGAACCTCGACGACCTGCCCTTGGCCGAGTTCGCCTTCCCGGGCCCGCTGCGCGACAAGCTGGTGGCCGCCATCCTCAGTGGCGCCAAGACCTCGACGTCGGCGCTGTTGGCGGGCTACGTCGACGAGCCGCTGCCCGTGGTCGGCCAGGTCTCGGCGGTGGTCGACTCGGCCGGCCGGCGCGTGGCGGCGATCGAGCTCACCGAGGTACGCGTCGTCCGCTGCGGCGACGTCGACCTCCAGCACGCGATCGACGAGGGCGAGGGCTTCCGGTCCGTGGCCGAGTGGCGGGCGGGCCACGAGGAGTTCTGGCACAGCCCGGAGGTGCGGGCGGAGCTGGGCGACCCGGGCTTCACGGTTGACGACGACACGCAGATCGTCGCCGAGCGGTTCCGGGTCGTGTCTCAGGCCAGTTCGGCCACCGCGGCGTCGATCAGCCAGCGCGAGATCGAGTAGGTCGGCGGCAGCGCCTCCGGCAGGTCGCGCAGCGGCCACCAGCGCGCCTCGGCCAGCTCCTTGCCGTCGACCACCGGCTCGGCGTCGCGCGCGGCCGAGGCCAGGAAGCCCGTCAGCACGACGCCGGGGCCGGACATCGCCCACGGCTGGCTGCCGAAGTAGCGCAGGCCCGAGACGGTCAGGCCGACCTCCTCGGCGACCTCGCGGTGCACCGCCTCCTCCAGCGACTCGCCGGCCTCGACGAAGCCCGCCACCAGGGCCCACAGCTCGGTCGGCCCGTACGTGTGCCGGACCAGCAGGATCTCCTCGCCTCGGCGGATCGCGGTCAGCACGGCCGGGGAGAGCTGCATCGGGACGTAGAGGTCACAACCGGGGCAGCGGCGGGCGTGCTCGCCCGGGACGTCGGCCAGCTCGGTCGCGCACGCGCCGCAGTAGCGGTGACTGCGCCGCCAGGTGACGATCTGCAGCGCCCGGCCGGCCAGCGCGGTCCGCGGCTCGTCGAGGGCGGCCGCGATCGACGGCCAGCCGCGCCAGTCACCGAGCGTGTCGATCCGCTCGGGCAGCCCGGCGGCCCAGACCCGCACGCCGTCGAGGGAACCGACCGGCACCCACGCCACGTCGTCGGGCAGGTCGTCGAGGTCGGCGCGGCGGGGAAAGGGCGTCAACAGGCGGCGTCCGGCGACGAGCACGCAGTGGTCGGA
The DNA here is from genome assembly GCF_029626225.1 of Asanoa sp. WMMD1127. NCBI lineage: Bacteria > Bacillati > Actinomycetota > Actinomycetes > Micromonosporales > Micromonosporaceae > Asanoa > Asanoa sp. WMMD1127. The sequence continues at coordinate 821,922 of NZ_JARUBP010000001.1, read as the reverse complement.
CGGGCTGGGCGGCCCCGCCGCCACGGCGTCGGGCACGAACCGGCTCACGGAGCCGAGGGTAACGCCCGATAGGCTCCTCGGGGACGACGGGACGCAGCGTCGCGGCCGTGAGCCCACGACATCAACACACGGCAGGGAGTCGGAACAGTGGCCACCATTGAGGGAATCGTCGCCCGGGAGATCCTGGACTCGCGCGGCAACCCCACCGTCGAGGTCGAGGTCGGGCTCGACGACGGCACGATCGCGCGGGCCGCCGTGCCGTCGGGCGCGTCGACCGGCGCGTTCGAGGCGCTGGAGCTGCGCGACGGCGACACGCAGCGCTACAACGGCAAGGGCGTCGAGAAGGCCGTCGCCAACATCGAGGAACGAATCGTCGACCAGCTGATCGGTTTCGAGGCCAGCGAGCAGCGGCTGATCGACCAGAAGATGCTCGACATCGACGGCACGCCCGACAAGTCGCAGCTCGGCGCGAACGCCATCCTCGGCGTCTCGCTGGCCATCGCCAAGGCCGCCGCCAAGTCGGCGGAGCTGAGCCTGTTCCGCTACCTGGGCGGCCCCAACGCACACCTGCTGCCGGTGCCGATGATGAACATCCTCAACGGCGGCGCCCACGCGGACTCCAACGTGGACGTTCAGGAGTTCATGATCGCCCCGATCGGCGCCCCGACGTTCCGCGAGGCGGTCCGCTCGGGCGCCGAGGTCTACCACGCGCTCAAGTCGGTGCTCAAGGCCAAGGGCCTGTCCACCGGCCTCGGTGACGAGGGTGGCTTCGCGCCGAACCTGCCGACCAACGCCGCCGCGCTCGACCTGATCGCCGAGGCCGTCGAGAAGGCCGGCTACCGGCTGGGCAGCGACATCGTGCTGGCCCTCGACGTGGCCGCGACCGAGTTCTTCGCCGACGGCGTCTACACGTTCGAGGGCGAGAAGCGCAGCGCCGACGAGATGAGCGCCTACTACGAGAAGCTCGTCGCCGACTACCCGATCGTGTCGATCGAGGACCCGCTGGCCGAGGACGACTGGGCCGGCTGGTCCGCGTTCACCGCGCGGGTCGGCGACCGGGTGCAGATCGTCGGCGACGACCTGTTCGTCACCAACCCGCAGCGGATCGCCCGCGGCATCGCCGAGCGCGCCGCCAACGCGGTCCTCGTCAAGGTCAACCAGATCGGCTCGCTCACCGAGACGTTCGACGCGGTCGACCTGGCCCACCGGGCCGGCTTCGCGACGATGATGAGTCACCGCTCCGGCGAGACCGAGGACACCACGATCGCCGACCTGGCCGTCGCGGTCGGCTCCGGCCAGATCAAGACCGGCGCGCCGGCGCGGTCCGACCGGGTCGCCAAATACAACCAGCTGCTCCGGATCGAAGAGGAACTCGCGGACGCGGCGCGCTACGCCGGCGCGGGCGCGTTCCCGAGGTACCGTTCGGCTAGCTGACCCCGCCTGTGCCGGGGCCTCCACGGAGGCCTCGGCGCGTCGGGACCTCGGGGGAGGGGGTGTCGGGTTGTGACGCAGCGCCGCATGCCGAGCGGGCAGGGGCCCTCCCGCCGCCCGAGCAGCAGCGCCGGCCGGGGTCGGGCAACCGCCCGGGCCAGCACACGGGAGACGGTCGTCGCCGCGCGGTCGGCGGCCACGCCACGCACGGCCAACCGGCCGGCCGCCGCGCGCCGCACCGGCGCCGGAGCCACCGGCGCCGCCGCCCGGCGCACCGCCGCGCCACAGCCACGCCGGCTCACCGGCCGGGCCACGGTGCTCGTCGCGGTGCTGATCGCGCTGGCTCTCGCGTACACCTATCCGATCCGGGTCTATCTCAACCAGCAGTCCGACATCGCCGAGATGCAGTCGGCCCAGTCCGCGCAGCGCGCCGAGATCAAGCGCCTGCAGGACGAGGCCGCGCTCTGGAAAGACCCCAACTACATCAAGACCCAGGCGAGGAGCCGCTTCTTCATGGTCCTCCCCGGCGAAGAGCTGTTGATCCTGCTCTCCGACCCCGACGGCGCCGCCCGTGACGCGGGCCTGCCGCCGCCGGGCGCGACGCCGCCCGAGCCCGATCCGTGGTACGACACGCTCTGGTCGAGCGTCGAGGCCGCCAACGCGGAAAGCACGCCGTGACGCCCGTCGGTGAGGCGGCGTCCGCCCGGGACCGGGCCGCCGTCGCCGCACAGCTCGGCCGGCCACCGCGGGCGATCCGCGCGGTCGCGCACCGCTGCCCGTGCAAGCTGCCGGACGTCGTCGAGACCACGCCGCGGCTGGCCGACGGCACGCCGTTCCCGACGCTGTTCTACCTGACCTGCCCGCGGGCCACGGCGGCGTGCAGCCGGCTCGAGTCGGCCGGGCTGATGAAGGAGATGGCCGCCCGGCTCGCCGACGACCCGGAGTTGGCCGCGCACTACCGGGCCGCGCACGAGGACTACCTGGCCCGGCGGGAGGCGGTCGCGCACGTCGAGGAGATCGACGGCATCTCGGCCGGCGGCATGCCGGGCCGGGTCAAGTGCCTGCACGTCCTGGTCGCCCACGCGCTGGCCGTCGGTCCAGGGGTCAACCCGTTCGGCGACGAGGCGATCGAGGCGATCGGCTCCTGGTGGGACGGTGGGCCGTGTGTCGAGGTCGCCGACTGATGGGCGACATCGCGGTCCGCCGGGCCCGCACGGGTGACGTGCGGGCCATCCGCCGGCTGATCGACACGTTCAGCACCGGCGGCCGGCTGCTGAGCAAGGCCACGGTCACGCTCTACGAGGACGTGCTCGAGTTCTGGGTCGCGGTCGACGGGTCCACCGTGGTGGGCTGTGGCGCGCTGCACGTGATGTGGGAGGACCTGGCGGAGATCCGCACGGTCGCCGTCGACCCGGACCACCAGGGCCGCAAGATCGGCTACGAGCTGGTCACCGCGCTGATCGCCGCCGCGCGCGACGTCGGTGTGCGCCGGGTGTTCGTGCTGACCTTCGAGACGGAGTTCTTCGGCCGGTTCGGCTTCCGTGAGATCGACGGCGCGCCGGTGCCGGCGACGGTCTACGAGCAGTTGCTGCGGTCGTACGACGAAGGTGTCGCGGAGTTCCTCGACCTGGAACGAGTGAAACCCAACACCCTGGGCAACACGCGGATGTTGCTGCACCTCTCGTAGTGTCGACCTTGTGACCCGGGTAGCTGCGATCGACTGTGGGACCAACTCCATCCGCCTCCTCGTCGCCGACGTGGGCGCCGACGGTCGGCTGACCGACGTGACCCGCCGGATGGAGATCGTCCGGCTCGGCCAGGGCGTCGACCAGACCGGCCGGCTGGCCCCCGAGGCCATCGAGCGGACCCGGGTGGCGCTGGCGGACTACACGGCCCAGATCCGGGCGCTGGGTGCGTCCCGGGTGCGGATGTGCGCGACCTCGGCGTCCCGCGACGCGGCCAACGCGGCCGACTTCACCGACATGGTGCTGACCACGCTCGGCGTGGCCCCCGAGGTGGTGACCGGCGACGAGGAGGCCCGGCTGTCCTACACCGGCGCGGTGCGGGGCCTGGTCGCGCCGGCGCCGTACCTGATCGTCGACATCGGCGGCGGATCCACGGAGTTCGTCACCGGCTCGTCGGACGCCGGACCCGACGCGGCGATCTCCGTCGACATCGGCTGCGTCCGCATGACCGAGCGCCACCTGCACAGCAACCCACCCACGGCGGCGGAGGTGACGGCCGCGGAGACCGACATCGCTGCGGCGGTCGACCGGGCGCTGGAGGCGGTCCCGGGCCGCGCGGCGGCGACGCTGGTCGGCCTGGCCGGCTCCGTGACCACGGTGGTCGGGATCGCGCTGGACCTGCCGGGCTACGACCCGGGCCGGATCCACCACGCCCGCGTCTCCTACGACGACGTGGCCAAGGTGACCGCGGACCTGCTGTCCAAGACCCCGGCGGAGCGCCTGGAAAACCCGATCATGCACCCGGGGCGGGCGGACGTCATCGGCGCCGGCGCCCTGGTGCTGCGCATCATCATGGAACGCGCGGGGATGACGTCGGTGATCGCCTCGGAGCACGACATCCTCGACGGCATCGCCTACAGCATCGGAGGCTAGGCATGGCGACGCGGCTCGTGCAGATCACGATGAAGGCCAGGGACGACTCGGCGCTCGGTGGTTTCTGGGCGCAGGTGCTCGGCTGGGAGGTCTCCAGCGAGGGACCCGGCATCACCAACCTCGAACCCCCTGACTTCGCCTATCCGGACCCCGTCGCGGTCTGCATCGACCTCGTGGCCTCGCAGGAACCCAAGACGGCGAAGAACCGTGTGCACGTCGACCTCGCCACCACCTCGACCCAGCACGAGGCGGAGCTGATCGCGCGCCTGACGGAGCTCGGCGCTGCGCGCGCCGACATCGGCCAGGGCGACGCCGAGTGGACGGTCATGACCGACCCCGAGGGCAACGAGTTCTGCGTGCTGAAGCCCGGGCCCCTCATCCAGGACACGGGGCCGATCGCCTCGGTGGTGGTCGACTGCGCGGATCCACGGGAGATGGCCCGGTTCTGGGGCGAGGCGATGGACTGGACGCTGCTGCGGGTGACCGACCACAACGCGGTGCTGCGCTCCGCCAAAGGCGTCGGACCCTATCTGCAGTTCCTGCGCACGCCCGACGTGAAGACCGGGTGGAACCGCGTGCATCTCGACATCCGCCCGTACCGCGGCGACGACGTCGACGTCGAGGTGGCCCGGCTGCGCAGCCTCGGCGCGAGCATCATCGAGCTCGACGAGAGTGTCACGTGGACGGTGCTGTCCGACCCGGAGGGCAACGAGTTCTGCCTCCTCGCCCCGGCCTGAGCACGAAAAGGGGCGCCCCCGAAATGGGGGGCGCCCCGATGTCATCTGCGAGCGGCTACCGGTTGTCGTTCCGCTGCGACCGGAGCGGCGGCCGGCGGCGCCGCCGGCGGGTCGATGTGCGGCGTCACGTCGGTGAACTCTTCCTTCGGGTCGTGCAGCTGACCCAGGGAGACGACCTCGCGGCGCAGGAAGAACGCCAGCACCCAGTCGATCAGGACCCGGACCTTGCGGTTGAAGGACGGGATTCGGCTGAGGTGGTAGGCCCGGTGCATCAGCCACGCGAGCGGGCCGGTCAACTTGACGCCGTAGACCTGGGCCACGCCCTTGTGCAGGCCGAGGCTGGCCACGCTGCCGACGTGCTTGTGCTTGTAGTCGACCGGCTCGCGCTCGCGGATGACCGCGCGGATGTTGTCGGCGAGCCGGCTGGCCTGGCGCACGGCGTGCTGCGCGCTCGGCGAGCACATCGCACCGGGCGGGCCGGTCAGGTCGGGGACGGCGGCGCAGTCGCCGGCGCTCCACGCGCCCTCGACCACCTTGTCGCCGTCGACGATCTGCAGCGCCGCGTTGGTGGTGAGCCGGCCGCGCTGGTCCTTGGGCAGGTCGACGAAGTCGAGCATCGGCGACGGCTTGACGCCCGCCGTCCAGACGATCGTGTCGGCCGGGAAGCTGTCGCCGTCGGAGAGCTTGACGACGCCGTCGACGCACGACTCGAGACGGGTGCCGAGCCGGATGTCGAGCTTGCGCTTGAGCAGCACCTGCACCGTGTAGGCGCCCATGTCGCGGTCGACCTCCGGCAGGATCCGGTTGGTGGCCTCGACCAGCACCCAGTGCATCTCGTCGACGGACAGCTCGGGGTAGTAGCGCTTGACCGCGTCGTGGGCCATGTCCTCCATCTCGGCCAGCGCCTCGATGCCCGCGTAGCCGCCACCGACGAACACGAAGGTCAGCGCCCGCTTGCGTACCTCCGGGTCGGCGGTCGCGGCTGCCACGTCGAGCTGGTCGAGCACGTGGTTGCGCAGGTAGATGGCCTCGCCGATGGTCTTGAAGCCGATGCCGTGCTCGCGCAGGCCCGGGATCGGCAGGGTGCGGGAGACCGAACCGGGCGCCACGATGATGTGGTCGTATTCGATCTCCCGGGGCGGCCCGACGATGGGCTGCACCGTGGCGACCTTGCGCTCGTGGGAGACGTCGGTGACCGTCCCCGCGACAATGTGACAGTTACGCAGCTCCCGGCGCAGCGGCACGACGGAGTGCCGCGGGGAGATGTTGCCCGCCGAGGCTTCCGGCAGGAACGGCTGGTAGGTCATGTGCGGCTGCGGATCGACGACGGTCACCTCGGCTTCGCGGGCACGCAGCTTCTTCGACATGCGAAGAGCGGCGTAAAGCCCGACGTGCCCGGCACCGACCACGAGAATCCGTTGAGGTCTCACGACATCAACGATCCTCTTCTCGGCGCGGAATTGCTCGGTCAGAAGGGCGATTTGTGATGGAGGACAACCATGTGACCTCCATGACTCTTCATGCCCGGCGCCGCACCAGCCACCCCAGCACCGCCGTCACCGTGACGGCCACGACCAACCCGCCCAGCGCGGCCAGGGTGAGCGCCTCGTCGTCGCCGATCCCGGCCACCGAGACCAGCAGCACTCCGGCGACCGACGCCGCCAGCACCACCGCGGCGGCCCGGGCCACCCAGCGCACCAGCACCTCGGTCGCCACCACGGCGTCGCTCGGCAGCACCGCGGCGAGCGCGGCCAGGGTGTGCGCCAGGTAGAGCGTGGCCGACAGGCCCAGCAGTCGCCAGAGCTGGATGCCCTCGACGGACTCGGCGGTCACGATCACCCAACCCACCACGATCGCCACGATGAGCAGCGTGGTGGTGGCGCCGCGCGGGGCCAGCGCCGGCAGCGCGGCCACCACGATCAGGGCGGCGACGGTACGGCCGAAGAACAGCGCGGGTGGGAACGCGAAGCCCATCGCGGCCACGAAGGCGGCGAAGATGCCGACGCGGACGAGCAGCGGGACCAGCGTGGCCCGCGTGACGGTGGTCTGCAGCCGCCGGAGGCGGTCGGTCAGCGCGCCGATCATCGACCCACCGCCTTGGGCGCCGAGGCCAGCCGGGCGACGTCGCGCAGCACCATGTCGAGGCTCCCTGCGCCGGCCCAGGCCACCACGGGCACGCCGTGCTCGCGGAGCTGGCCGATCATGTTGTCGCGTTCGAGCCGCCAGACCCGGTGCGCGATCTCCGTCCACGGCCCGCGGGCCGGCGGGGCCGCGCGTTCGGGCATGGTGTCGACCGCGACCACGTAGCGGCCGGACCGGGCCAGCCGCGCGAGCATCTCGGCCGAGCGGTTGTCGATCAGCGGGGTCAGCACCACGACCAGCGCGTTGTGGGAGAGCACCTGCGAGCCGAACACGGTGTCGTAGGGCTGGAACTCGGCCGGGTAGACCTTCACGTCGAGCAGCCACTCGAGGACGGTCAGGTATTGCCGGCGGCCCGTCGCGGGTCGGAGCCGGCGGGCGATCGGGCCATATTCGAGCAGCGACACCCGGTCGCCGCGGTGCAGGTAGTGCTCGGCGATCGCGGCGGCCGAGCGGACGGTCGTGTCGATCACCGACGCGGTGCCCTTGACCCCGCCGGACCGGCCGGCCTCGTTGAGCACGTCGAGCAGGAGCACGACCTCGGCGTCGCGGTCGGAGAGCGTCGCGGCGACGTGCAGCCGCTCGGTGCGCAGCGAGACCCGCCAGTCGATGCGGCGCAGCCGGTCACCGGGGCCGAAGATGCGCACGCCGGCCAGCTCGCCACCCTCGCCCGGCCGGCGGGAGCGGTGGCCACCGACCAGGCCGGCCGCCCGGGGCATCGCCTCGTCGGCGTCGAACGGCTCGGTCATCGGATAGACCCGCACGTTACGGGCACCGCTGACCACCGGGCGGCCGGCGATCAGCCCGTCGCACGCGGTGACCCGGGCGGACGCCGGGCCGAGCGGGTGCCGGCCCCAGCGCACGGCCTCGCCGTCGAGCTCGATCTCCTTGGCGCCGCCGCGGGCCACGGTGATCACGTGTGGCCGGTCGGCCTTCTCGACGGCCAGCCAGGGCGAGACGAGCGTACGCACGACGACCAGGTCATAGCCCACGGTGTCGCGGTTGACCACCTGGACGCCGGCCGTCAGCGCGGCCCCCTCGACGTGGTGGTTGTCGTCGGTCCCGAGCCGGACCTTGGGCACCGCGGCCGGCCGGCGGCGGAGGGCGTACGCGGTGCCGATCGCGAACGGTGTCGCGAGCACGACGAGGTCCACCCGGCCCAGCAGCACGCCGGCGATCAGCAGGAGGCCGGTGAGCAGCACCGCCCGGCCGAGCGCGCGGGTCGGCACCCACTGCGGCTCGGCCAGCTCCTCCTCGAGGACCGCCGGCGTCTCCAGCTCGCTCATTACGCGTGCCGGGACGGCGGAACTTCGGCCAGGCGTACGCCGGGGTTGGTGTCGGTCATCGCGTTGTAGCTCGGCAGCGCGCCACTGGCCGGCGCGGGCGTCTGGTCGAGCACCTCGGCGACGACGAACGACGGGTCGACCCGGCGCAGCCACATCTCCGGGCGCAACGTGATGCGGTGGGCCAGCGCGGGCAGCGCGACCTCCTTGACGTCCTCGGGCACCACGAAGTCGCGGCCGGCCAGCACCGCCTTCGCCCGGGCCAGCAGCAGCAGCGCCAGCGAGCCACGCGGGGACGCGCCGACCAGCACCGACGAGTGCTCGCGGGTGGCCGCGGTCAGGTCGACGATGTAGCGCCCGATCGAGTCCTCGACCGCCACGTCCTCGATCGCGGCCTGCATGCCGCGCAGCGTGCCGGCGTCGACGACCGGCGTCAGCTCGGCCTCTTCCTGGCGGCGGGACATCCGCCGCTGCAGCACGTCCCACTCCTCGTCGCGGGTCGGGTAGCCGAACGAGACCCGCAGCAGGAACCGGTCGAGCTGGGCCTCGGGCAGCGGGTAGGTGCCCTCGTACTCGATCGGGTTGGCGGTCGCGAGCACGTGGAACGGCGGGTCCAGCCGGTAGGTGACGCCCTCGACCGAGACCTGCTTCTCCTGCATGGCCTCGAGCAGCGCGGCCTGCGTCTTCGGCGGCGTCCGGTTGATCTCGTCGGCCAGCAGCAGGTTGGTGAACACGGGGCCGGCCCGGAAGCTGAAGTCGGCGCGCCGCTGGTCGTAGAGGAACGAGCCGGTCACGTCGGCGGGCAGCAGGTCGGGGGTGAACTGCAGGCGCCGGAAGTCGAGGCCGAGGGCCTGCGCGAAGGACCGGGCGGTCAGCGTCTTGCCGAGGCCCGGCAGGTCTTCGAGCAGCACGTGGCCGCCGGCCAGGATGCCGGCCAGCACCAGCTCGAGCGCGTCGCGCTTGCCGACCACCACGTTGCCGACCGAGTCGAGCACCGCCCGGGCCAACCGGCCGACCTCGTAGACGGGCACCGGCACCAGGTCTTTCATAACCTCTCCAATTGCTGGACGTACGCCGCCGCGTCGCGCGGCGCCAGGTTGCGGGTGGGCGGGGTGCCGAGGTAGCTCCACAGCTGGTCACCGAGCAGGGCGCGGGCCCGCTCGGGTTCGCCGGCGCGGGTCACGCCGTGTCGCTGGCGCAGCCGCTCGTCGGCGACCTCGACGATGGTGCGGTGCACCGCGCGGGCCGACCCGGCGTCGTTGCCGGCCCGCTGGAGCAGTCTTTCCCAACGGCCGACCACCGTACGCAACGCGTCGCGATCGGAGAAGTTGTAGGTGCCGTCCTCGGTGGTCGACGGCGCACGCCGGCGGTTGCGGGTGAGCTGGACGGGGGCCAGCGCACTGGTCACCCGGCGCAGCGCGATCAGCGCGACCATCACCCCGACCACCGCCGCGATCGGCACGGTGTAGCCGAACAGCCGCAGGCCGAACACCGCCACCGCGGCCAGCGCGGCGCCGACCACGATCGCCTTGATCCACCAGCGCAGGTCGGTGCCGGAGCGTTCGGTGAGCGGGCCCGGCTCGTCGTCCTCCTCGAACGTGAAGAGGTCGTCGATCAGCGTCTGGTCGTCGACCCGCTCGTCGAGATCGTCGTCGTAGTCGGCACTCGTGCTCATGCCGCCACTTCGCTGGTCAGCTCGGTGCGGATGCGCTGCAGGGCCGAGCGGGCCTGGGTGCGCATCCGGTCGTCGACGGCGTGGGTGGCGTAGCGCGCCTCGCGGTAGACGTCGGCCAGCGCGGCCAGCACGTCGGCGCTGATCTGGTGGGCGTGCAGCAGGCGGGCGACCAGGTCGGTGGGGCTGTCGCCGACCTGCCGGGGCGTGCCGGCCGCGGCGGCCGCCTGCTCGAGCCGCAGCCAGCAGGCGATCACGGCGCGGCGCGGGTCGCCGTCGGTGTCGGAGAGGTCGGTCAGGCCGGCGTCGACGGCGGCGACGACCTGGTCGGCGTTGGGCGCGGCCGGCAGCTGGTCCTCGTGGTATTTGACCGGGCGGCGGCGCAACCGGCGCAGCCCGTCGCGGACCAGGATCCAGACCACCACCACGATTACGGCGAGTACGACCGCCGCGCACAGCACGGCGGCGGCCGGCGCGAGCCAGCCGGGCAGCTCGTTGGGCTCGGCCGCCGCGACCTCTTCGGGCGTGGGCGGGAACGTCGGCGCGATCGGGGTGCTGAAGTCTTCCTGCCCACCGGGCGCCTGCTGCGTCTCGGTGCTCGCCTCGACCTGACCGATCTGCAGCGACGAGTGGCCGGCGGCCAGTGCGGCGAGGCCGAGCAGGCCCACGACGAGCGCGAGCGGCCACCAGCGGCGCAGGGACGCGAGATCCATGCCTATGCCCCCCCGGCCAGCTCCTTGGCCCGAGCGAAGATCTCGTCGAGCATGGTGGGCGTCAGCCGGCCGGTGAAGGTGTTCTGCTGGCTGACGTGGTAACACCCGAGCAGGTGCGGAACTCCACCGTCCGGGCTCGTCCAGTGTGCCCCATGGCCGAAGGCCGGGCGCGGACTGGGCGGCGTCCGACCGTAGACCCTGCTCATGGCGGGCCACCACGCGGCCCAGGCGAACGCCCCGAGCGCGACGACGACCCGCACCGTCGGTTTTACCAGCTCGAGCTCGCGCCAGAGCCAGGGCGCGCAGGTGTCGCGCTCGATCGGCGTGGGCTTGTTGTCCGGCGGCGCGCACCGCACCGACGCGAATACGCGCAGGTCGTGCAGCGTGAGCCCGTCGTCGACGGAGACGCTGGTCGGCTGGTTGGCGAGGCCAGCCCGGTGCAGCGCCGCGAACAGCACGTCGCCGGAGCGGTCGCCGGTGAAGATGCGGCCGGTGCGGTTGCCCCCGTGGGCGGCCGGCGCGAGTCCGAGGATCGCGATCCGGGCGTCGGCGGGACCGAAGCCCGGCACCGGCCGGCCCCAGTAGGTCCAGTCGCGGAAGGCGGCCCGCTTGGTCGCGGCCACCTCCTCGCGCCAGGCGACCAGCCGCGGGCAGGCGAAGCAGTCACACACGGCGGCGTCGAGCGCGGCCAGGTCGGCCGAGCCGGCCGCGCGTGTGACGACCTCGTCGGGGGAGCGCACCTCCACCGCTCGTTCTTACACCACCGTGGGTGCCAACCTCCGCACGGTCTCGATCGTGCGCGCCCAGGACGTCACGGCGTCGACCCGGTCGTAGCTCTCGGGGCGGTCGTCGTTGAAGAACGAGTGCCGGCTGCCCGGGTAGTCGTAGAGCTTCACGGAGCCGCCCGCCGCCTGGATCGCGTCGGCGGCCGTGCGCACGCCATCGGCGGTCGACGCGCCGTCTTCCTCGGCGCAGTGGATGACCGCGTGCTTGCCGGCGTAGCGGGACCAGTCGGGGTTGAGCAGCGACCACGGCAGCGACGGGTAGAAGCCGACGCCGGCGGTGACCTTGTCGGAGAGGGCCGGCGCCCAGAGGGCGAAGCTGCCGCCGATGCTGAAGCCGACCGCGCCGATCTCGCCGGTGACCTCGGGGCGGTCGGCGAGGAACTCGGCGGCGCCGGTGATGTCGGCGGCCGTGCGGTCGAGGGGCAGGTTGGACGCCAGCCGCCGCGCGGTCTCGGGGTCACCGGTCGACTCGCCCCGATAGAGGTCGGGCGCCAGGGCGACGAAACCGGCCTCGGCGAACCGGTCGGCGATCGCGGTGATGTGCGGGACGAGCCCCCACCACTCGTGCAGGACGATCACTCCGGGCGTGCCGGCGTCGGCCCCGGCCGGCAGGGCGAGGTAGCCCTCGGCGGTGGTTCCGTGGCTCGGGTAGCTGATCTTCGTACCCATGGGCCTTCTCCTGTCGGGGTCAGACGTCGTCGGCTGCCTCTTGCGGTCCGCGGGTAGCGGTGCCAAAACCTTGCCATGCCTACCGGGCGAACGAAAGACGACGGCGACGTGGCAAACACCTCGCTTTTCGCGCTCGGTGCACGCCCCGTCGCCGTCGATGATGTTCGATACGGTGTTCAGCTTGTCGCGCTGGGCTCCGGCGTGGCGGTGGCCGGTGCCGACTCGGAGGGTTCTGCCGTCGGGTCCGGAGCCGGCGCGACCGTCTCCTGCGGAGTCTCGGCGATGCCCGGCCGGGGTGCGATCTGGTAGGGCGGTCGGTTCGGGCAGTACGGGTAGGCCGCCGTCATGCCGCGTTCCGTCTGGTAGAGGTAGGCCTCCTGGCAGCGGTACGGATCGCCGAGCTGGATCGGGTTGCCGTCCTGGTCGAAGAGGAAGACGTTGGTCAGCGGCCGGCCGTCCTGGTCGTAGACGTAGACGTCCTGGATGTACTCGTACGGGTTCCCCGAGACGATCTCCACCGGTTCGCGGTCCCCCGGGCCCCGGTCGGCCTCGCCGAAGCCCACCGCGCCGAAGATGAACAGCCCCACACCGGCCAGCGCGATGCCGGCCCGGGGCACGGGGCGCAGTGTGGGCTCGCGGCGGCCGAGCCAGATCGACGCCAGCACGCAGACGGCGAGCAGCAGCACGGCGGCGAGCGTGCTGCCGCCGAGCCGGGGCAGCAGGCCGAACCCGCCGCCCGTGGTCATGACGGTGATCAGCATCGCGACCAGGTAGCCCCGGAGCACCCACCAGGCGGGCCGCAGCAGCCGCAGGAACTCGCTGGCCCGCCCGTAGCCGACGACCGGGCCGAGCTTGCGGTCGGCGCGGCCGAGGGCGCCCCGGGCGGTGCGGCTCGCGGCGGCCAGGCGGTCGTCGAAGCCACGCGCCGCCCGGGCCGTCCCGAGCCCGGCCGCGGCCCGCAGTTCGGCCGCGTACGCCTCCGGTGGCCCGAGCCGCTCGGCCAGCGTGCCCTCGCCCTCGGCGGCCACCTCGGCGAGGTGCTCGGGAAGGTCTTCCAGCAGCTCGTCGCGGGCCTGCGGGTCGAGGTCCGTGAGTGCCCGCCGCACCGCGTCGAGATAGGCCGCCTGCTCCGCAACGACGTTCACGCCGCTACCCCCCGATCGTCGAGCAGGGCGTCCATGGTGGACGCGAAGGTGCGCCAGGTCTTGCCGGCGCGGTGCAGCTGGTCGCGGCCGGCGGCGTTGAGGCCGTAGTACTTGCGGTGCGGCCCCTCCTCGCTCGGCACGACATAGGTGGTGAGGAGCCCGGCCTGGAAGAGCCGGCGCAGGGTGCCGTAGACGGAGGCGTCGCCGACCTCGTCGAGGCCGGCGGCACGCAGCCGGCGCAGGATGTCGTAGCCGTAACCGTCCTCGTCCTTGAGAACGGCCAGCACGGCGAGGTCGAGCACCCCCTTGAGCAGCTGGGTGGTGTCCACGGTGGAGGACACTATTTCGCTATGCGAGGTAGTGTCAAGAGCGAACTAGAGGAGGGCGCGCACGGCGGCCACGTCGCCGGCCGCGGCGACCAGCAGTTCCGGGGCCGGGTCGGCGGCGACCAGGTCGGCCGCGACCACCCGGAGCTGGTCGGGCAGCGACGCGTCGTTGTCGAGCCGGGGGACCGCCTGGCGGACCCGGCCCTCCACGTCGGCGGCGAGGTCGGCGAGGCGCTGGACCAGGTGGTAGACCGCGTCGCCGCGGGTGCCCTCCCCGGCCGCGGCCGGCGCCGACCAGCGGGGCGCCTGCCAGTGCGAGACCTGCCGGGTGAGCAGGTCGACGATCCGTCCGAGATCCTGATCGGTCACGGCCCCGAATCTAGCGCCGGATGTAGCTGAGCAGGCGGAGGATCTGCCAGTAGAGGTAGATCAGGCCGACCAGCATGCCGAACGCGCAGTACCAGGCGTAGCGCTGCGGGAGGCCGTAGCGGACGCCCTGCTCGACGGCGTTGAAGTCGAGGATGAAGGTGAGCGCGCCGACGCCGATGCAGACGATCGCGAAGACGTACGGGATCCAGCCGACCTCGCCGGACTGGGTGTAGACCTCGAGGCCCTGCCGGCCGCTGACCCAGAACACGATCAGGTTGGCGAAGCCGAGCACCACGACGCCGATCAGCGCGCCGATCACGAAGCGGGTGAACCGGGGTGTGGCCCGGATGATCCGCGCCCGGTAGAGCACCGCCATGCCGAGGAACACCCCCAGGGTGCCGACCACCGCCTGGATCACGATGCCGGGATAGAGCTCCTCGAAGCCACGGCTGGCCACGCCGAGCAGCACGCCCTGGAGGATCGCGTAGAGGCTGATCACCCACGGGTTGGTGATCCGCCGGAAGCTGATCACCAGGACGAGCACGAGGCCGCCGATCGAGCCGCCGATGATGCCGAAGCGCAGCGCCGCGCCGCCGTGGATGGTGAACCAGGCGACCGCGGCGACGGCGGTGGTCAGCAGGAGCAGGGCGACCGTGCGGACGACCACGTCGTCGACGGTCATCGCCCGGGTGGCCGGTGCCTGCCCGAGCACCTGGCGCTCCGTGCGGGCCGTGTCGTCGAGGTGGCTGAGGACCGGGTTCGAACTCTGCATGGCGTACCCCCGGCTTCGACCATAGCCGCCCAAAATGGGAGCGCCCCCGCGTCCGGCCGACGCGGGGGCGCTTTTGGAGCTGTGCGGTCAGTCGTCGCCTTGCAGGAAGCTCAGGAGGCGGAGCACCTCGAGGTAGAGCCAGATCAGGCTGACCAGGATGCCGAACGCCGCCACCCACGAGTAGCGCTCGGGCAGGCCCATCCGGACGCCCTCTTCGACCTCGTGGAAGCTGAGGATGAAGCTCAGCGACGCGATCACGATGCAGACCAGGCTGAACCCGATGCCCAGGGCGCCGTTGTCGCGCAAACCGGTGTTGAAGCCGAACAGCGACAGCAGCAGGTTGATCATGATGACCGCGAAGACGCCCGCCAGCGCCGCGACCATGAACTTGACGAACCGCGGCGTGGCCCGGATGACCTTGGCCTTGTAGAGCATGGCCATCAGGAAGAAGACGCCGAACGTGGCGACCACGGCCTGCAGGACGATGCCCCGGTAGCCGGCGATCTCCTCGTAGAACTTGCTGACCAGACCGACGAACACGCCCTCGACCACGGCGTACGTGACGATCAGCGCGGGGTTGGCCATGCGCATGAACGAGATGACCAGGCCGAGCACGAGGCCGACGACCGCGGCGCCGATCCAGGCCGGGAACAGCAGCGAATCCGGAATGAGGTTCCACGCGGCGGCGGCGGCGACGCCGACGATCGCGAGCAGTGCGACAGTCTTGATGACGACGTCGTCGATCGACATCGGTCGTACCGCGGGCGGTGCGGCCGGGTAGGCCCCCGTGCCCGCGGGGTACGGCTGTGCGTGCCCCGGCTGGCCGTAAGGTCCGGTGGCGGAACGCTCCGCCTCCCGGCCCAGCCCCGCCAGCACCGGGTTGGACGTCTTCACAGTCACGCCTCCCTGAGGAAGAATTAGGTCCCCAAAGGGTACTGGCAATGCGCCGCCAAGTGGAGAATCACGTTCGGCCGCCTCCGGTCGCCGCATATGCGCCCGCGGCGCCGATGTGGACGCTGGTGCCCGGAGCGGGACTCGAACCCGCACGCCTTTCGGCAGCCGCTTTTAAGGCAGCCGTGTCTGCCGTTCCACCACCCGGGCAGCGTCACTCTCACGGTAACTGCCTGTCACGGTAACCGGACGCGCACGGCTACGGTGGAGGCGGCACCTGCCACGCCACTTCGCATACTAGGGTCTAGCGCGTGACCAGCACTGCCCGCGCCGCGCAGCAGGCCGACCCCGCCGACCCGCCACCGGCGCCCGGGCGGTCGGCGCGCTGGTCGCCGGCCCGGTTCCGCCCCGACCTGCCCGACCTGGCCATCTGCCTCGGTCTGCTGCTGCTCGCCGTGTGGGTCATGCACGGGCTGTGGCCCTCGCCGACGGGCAAGGTGCTCGGCCTCAACCCCGAGGACCAGACGCTCTACGAGTGGTTCCTGGCCGTCGACTCGCGGGTGCTGCACGGCGACTTCTCGCTGCTCACCGACCGGCTCAACGCCCCTGACGGCGTCAACCTGATGGCCAACACCACGGTCATCGCGCTCGGCACGCTGTTCTCGCCGGTCACCCTGCTGTTCGGCGCGCCGGTCACGTTCGCGCTGCTGGCCACGCTGTCGCTAGGCCTCACCGCGGTCGCGTTCTACCTGCTGTTCCGCCGGGTGGCGCGGGCACACCGGTTGGCCGCGGCGATCGGCGGCGGGTTCTGCGGGTTCGCGCCCGGCATGATCTCGCAGAACAACAGCCACCTGCACATGACCGCGCTCTGGCTGGTGCCGGTGCTGGTGTGGGCGGTGGTCGGCATCCTGCGGGCGGCGGACCCGCGCGACCCGGTCAACGCGGGCCGCGAGGGCCGCCGCGGTTGGCGCCGGATCGTGATCTTCTCGCTGGTGCTGGCGGTCACCGTCACGGTCCAGGTGTTCATCGGCGAGGAGGTCCTGTTCCTCACCGCGCTGACCCTGGTGATCATGACCCTGGTCTACGCCGGCGCCCGGCCGCGGTTCAGCCGCCGGGTGCTGGGCGGAGCCGCAGCGGGTCTGGGCGTCGCCGTGGCGCTCTCGGTGGTGGCGCTGGCGTACCCCCTGTGGTTCCAGTTCAAGGGACCGCAGAGCGTGCCCAACGGTGTGTTCAGCCCGCACTTCTTCTCGGCCGACCTGGCCAGCTTCAAGACGATCTCGCCGCTGTCGCTGTTCGGCCGCGACGAGAACGCGCGGCTGAGCACCGGCCCGGCCGAATACAACACGTTCCTCGGCTGGCCCCTGATCCTGGTGGCGGTCGGTTGCGCGATCTGGCTGATCCGCCGCCCGCTGGTGCTGGCGTGCACGATCGCCGCGGTCGTGATGGCGGCGCTGTCCCTCGGCCCCGAGGTGGTCGTCGCCGGCACCCGCACCGACGTGGTCGGCCCCTACCGGCTGCTGCTCGGCCTGCCGGTGGTCGACGGCGCGCTGCCGATGCGGTTCGCGCTGGCGCTGATCCCGCTGATCGCGACGGTCCTCGTGGTCGCCGTCGACGCCGCCCTCAAGCTCGAGTGGCAGGTGGGCCGGGTGCTGGTGCCGGGCCTGGTCGCGATCGCCCTGCTGCCGCTGTTCCCCAAGCCGCTGCCGGTCGTCGACCGCGCGCCGGTCCCGGAGTTCATCAGCGGCGGCCACTGGCGCGATTGTGTCTCACCGGGCGGCGTGATGATCCCGGTGCCGCCGGCCACCCCCAAGGAACCCTGGCCGATGCGCTGGTCGGCCGCGGCCGGCGCGGGCTTCGCGATCCCGGAGGGCTTCTTCATCGCGCCCTACGGCGCCAACGGCACGGCGTCGATGGGCACCTACTCGCAGCCGACGTCGCAGCTGTTCAAGCAGGCCGCGACCGAGGGCGTGGTGCCGGGCATCGGCGACTTCCAGCGGGCCCAGGCCAAGGCGGACTTCGCGTTCTGGAAGGCGCAGTGCGTGGTCCTGGCGGACGGCACGGTCAACGAGGCGACGCTGCGCCAGACGCTGGAGCAGCTGCTCGGCCCGGGCAAGCGGATCGCCGACGCCACGACGTGGAAGGTGGGCTGACCCTGCGCGTCGTGTCCCTGCTGCCCGCGGCCACCGAGATCGTCCACGCCCTCGGCCTGGCCGACGACCTGGTCGGCGTGACCTTCGAGTGCGAGGTCACCGCCCCCGCGCGGCCGGCGGTGATCGTCGGCGGTCGCGACACCAAGGGCATGACCCCTGCCGAGATCGACGCGTACGTCCGCTCGACGCCACCGGGCGACCTCTACACGCTGCACGCCGACGCGCTGGCCGACCTCGAACCGGACCTGATCCTGACCCAGGACCTGTGCCGGGTCTGCGCGCTCCCGTCCGGCCGGGTCGCGGACGCCCTGGACCACCTGGGCTGCCGGGCGGACGTGCTCACCCTGGACCCGCACACCCTCGCGGAGGTCCTCGACTCGATCCAGTCGGTCGGCGAACGCGCGGGCGCTCCGGCGGTGGCCGCCGCCCTGGTGGCGTCGCTGCGCGGGCGGCTGTCGGCGGTGGCCGCCGCGGTGTCGGGCCTTCGGCGGCCGCGGGTCGCGCTGATCGAGTGGATCGACCCGCCGTTCGGGGCGGGCCACTGGATTCCGGACCTGATCGCCGCGGCCGGCGGCGCCCCGGTGGCGGCGCACCCCGGCGCCCGTTCCACGGCCACCACCTGGCCGGCCATCCAGACCGCGGCCCCGGACGTGGTGGTCGTGGCCCCGTGCGGCTACGACCTGCCGGGCGCGGCGGACCAGGCTCGCACGATCGCGGAACACTTCCGGGACGTTCCGATCTGGGCGATCGACGCCGACGCCCTGATCGTCCGCCCGGGCCCCCGCCTGATCGACGGCGTCGAAGCCCTCGCGGCGATCCTCCACCCGACCGCCGCCCCGACCCCACCCCCGAACCGCATCACGCGCGTCGCCTAAACGGCGAAGGAAGGGCCCCTTCTTAGCGCATCCCGCATAGGAAGGGTCCCTTCCAAACGTTTTCGGCGTGACCGGGGACGGGCATGGCAGCGAAGCGGTGCCTGGCGGGAGCGACGGTCGCGCCCACCGCGAACCCGAGTCATCCGGATCTTGATCCTGGCTCGGGTCCCGAGGGGCACCGCCCCACCGCGGACCCGAGCCATCCAGACCCGAATCCCTCAGCTCAGCCGCTCCAGAACCATCGCCATGCCCTGGCCGCCGCCGACGCACATCGTTTCCAGGCCGATGGTCTTGTCGTTCCAGTCGAGAGAGTTGATCAGCGTGCCGGTGATGCGGGCGCCGGTCATGCCGAAGGGGTGGCCTACCGCGATCGCGCCGCCCATGACGTTGAGCTTTTCGATCGGGATGTTGAGGTCCTGGTAGGACGGGATGACCTGGGCCGCGAACGCCTCGTTGATCTCGACGAGGTCGACGTCGTCGATGGTCATGCCGGCGCGCTTCAGGGCCTGCAGCGACGCGCCGACCGGGCCCAGGCCCATGATCTCGGGGGAGAGGGCGGTGACGCCGGTGGAGACGATTCGGGCCAGCGGAGGGATGCCCAGGTCGCGGGCCCGGCCGGCGCTCATCACGATGACCGCGGCGGCGCCGTCGTTGAGGGGGCAGCAGTTGCCGGCGGTGATCCGGCCGTCGGGGCGGAAGACGGGCTTGAGGCCGCTGACGCCCTCCAGCGTCACGCCGGCGCGCGGGCCGTCGTCCTGCGACACGACCGTGCCGCTCGGCGTGGTCACCGGCGTGATCTCGCGGGCCCAGAAGCCGTCGGCGATGGCCTTTTCGGCGTTGTTCTGGCTGCGTACGCCGAACTCGTCCATCTCCTCGCGGCTCACGCCCTTGACCTGGGCGAGGTTTTCCGCGGTCTGACCCATCGCGAGGTAGATGTCGGGGAGGTCGCCGTCGGCGCGCGGGTCGTGCCACACGTCGGCGCCGCCGGCGGCCCGCTCCTTGGAGCGCGACCGGGCCGGGGCGAAGCGCGGGTTCTCCCAGCCGCCGCCGACCAGCTCCTGGGCCTCGGGCGGCAGCGAGTCCGACGAGCCGCGGGCGAACCGCGACACGCACTCGACGCCGGCGGAGATGAACACGTCGCCCTCGCCGGCGCGGATCGCGTGGAAGGCCATCCGCGTGGTCTGCAGCGACGACGAGCAGTAGCGGGTGACCGTCGCGCCGGGCAGGCCGTCGAGGTCGAGCATCGTGGCGACCACGCGGGCCATGTTGAAGCCCTGCTCGCCGCCGGGGAGCCCGCAGCCGAGGTAGAGGTCGTCGATCGTCGTCGGATCGAGCTCGGGGACCTTGTCGAGGGCGGCCCGGACGATCGTGGCCGTCAGGTCGTCGGCCCGCAGCTCGCGCAGCGAACCTTTGACAGCCCGACCGATGGGCGAACGAGCGGTGGCGACAATGACGGCGTCGCGGTCCGACTGGATGGCCATAACCAACGTTAACCTGAGCGCAACCTCCCGCGAGGATGCGATTGGTCTCAATCCGTCGGGGTCAGGACGCCGGTGAGCGCCCCAGGCCGGCCAGCGCCGACACGGCCGGGAGCAGCGCGTGCGCCCACACCCGGTAGCCGTCGGCCGACGGGTGGAAGCCGTCGAAGCAGAGCGTGCCGGCGTCGGCCCGGAAGACCGCGCCGGTCTCGGCGGCCAGGTCGACGACGGCGCCGCCGGCGGCGCGGACCGCGCGGCCCTGCGCGGTCGCCGTCTGGCGGCCCCACCAGCCCGCCAGCTCGCGCAGCGGCTGGTCGATCGCGCGGGCCGCGCCCAGGTCGGGGCAGGTGCCGACGACGACCTCGACGCCGGCGTCGCGCAACCGGCGCACCGCGGCGGCGAGGTAGGCCGCAGACTCGCCCGGCCGGCGCAACGCGGCCGCGTCGTTGGCGCCGATCAGAATCACCGCCAGGTCGGGCCGCTCGCCGAGCAGCGCGCGGGCCACCTGGGTGGCGAGGTCGGTCGAACGGGACCCGGAGACGCCGACGGACGACAGGTGCACGCGCACACCGGCGTCGTCGGCGAGCAGCCGCGCGAGCTGGCCCCCGACGGTGTCGCCGACGCTGTCGACGCCGACACCGAGCGATGTGGAATCGCCGAGCAGCACCATGCGGACCTCGGGCGCGCCTTCGCGGCCGACCGAGGTGCGCAGCGCCAGGCCGAGCTGTGGCTGCGCGTAGCGGCGGTTGCGGGCCGCGACGAACTCGCCGGCCAGCAGCGCGGCCCCGCCGAGCGTGCCGGCCAGCATGGTCATCGCGGCCGTGCGGCCCATGCGGGCGGCCAGACCGCGTGACGTCATGCCAACTCCTCCACCGTGGACGGCTGCGCGTCGTCGCGCGCCGCCTCCAAGGGTAATGCTGGTGGGGCGCCGCGTAGGTTCCCGAACAGGCGACGAGCACCCTCGGGTACGGGGCCGAACCACGCGGCCGGGCGACGCCGGAGCTGGGCCCAGCGGCCCGCCGGACCCCGGTCGCGACCGGCGACCTGGGTGCCGCTGACCTCGGTGCCGGGCTGCCGGGCGGCCTCCTGCGCGGCCTGCGGCAGCGAGCGCACGCCCTCGCCGGCCCGCAGCGCCACGCGCTCCTCGTCGGGCGCGCCGAACGCGGCCAGCACGGTCGGCAGCATCGCCGCGGCGGCCAGCGCGTAGCCCTCGGCCGACGGGTGGAACCGGTCGAGACCGAACATCCGGGCCGGCTCCGCCGCGAACCGGGGGCCGAGCAGGTCGCCGAGCGAGACCGTCCAGGCGCCGGCCTCGACGCTGGCCACGGTCTGCGCGGCCGCGAGCTGGCGGCTCCACCGGCCGGCGAGCCAGCGCAGCGGCGGCTGGATCGGCTGGATCGTGCCGAGGTCGGGGCAGGTGCCGACGACGACGCGGGCGCCCGCGGCGCGGAACTTGCGGACCGCGTTGACCAGGTGCCGCACCGCGATGTGGGTGCTGGTGCGGTGGGTGACGTCGTTGCCGCCGATGATGATGACGGCCAGGTCGGGGTGGGGCGTGCGCTCGAGCGCCGCCTCCACCTGGTGCGGCAGGCCGGCCGAGAGCGCGCCGACCACGGCGTGCCGGTGCAGCCGGACCGCCCGGTGCAGCCGCCGGGACACCCCGGTCGCGAGCAGCGCGCCGGGCGTCTCGCGTGGCTTGTGTACGCCGTACCCCGCCGCCGACGAGTCGCCGACCACCACCATCTCGATCGCCGGGCCCGGGAACCGGGTGCCGTAGACGCCGTCACCGCGCGGCGGCGGCTCCTGCGCCTGCGGGATGCGGCGGCGGGCCTGTTCGGCCTGCCCGACTATGAGCGCGGCGCCGGCCACCGCTCCGAACGCCGTGACCCCCGCGCCGACCGCCGTGAACCGCGCGACCGTCCGGGCGGCGGATCGCCAGGCTATTGCCTCGGCTGCCCCCATTGGCGTGCCCCCCATGTGTGTTGTACGGCTACGAGGCTAACGCCGATGCGCCCGAAAAGGTGCTTCACGCACCCGGAGGCCCTCCCAGGAACAAACCTCGCGGCGATTCGAGGTGGCGCGTTCTGGGCATCATGATGCGGAGGAGGTCGAAAACATGGCTAGGACGTTGAAGCGCACCGCGGCGTTCGCCGCCCTCGGCCGGGCGTTGACGGCCGGCGCCCGGGGCGGCCCAGGGCTCGGCACCCGGCTGGCGGCCCTACCCCGGATGATCAAGGCAACCACCAGCGGGGAGTACGACGGCGGCCTGCGGCTGGCCCTGATCACCGCTGCCACGGTCTACGTGGTCTCCCCGCTCGACTTCGTCCCGGAGGCCTTCCTGGCCGTGTTCGGACTGGTCGACGACCTGGTCATGGTGACCTGGCTGGCCGGCAGCGTGCTGTCCGAGACGGAGCGGTTCCTCGCCTGGGAGGCGCGGCAGAGGGCGGTCATACCCGGCACTGTGGCGCCCTGAGCTGCGCACGTAGGCTGGGATCGACCCGCCGACCCAGAAGGGCACAACGCCGTGCGCTACTACGACAACGTCGTCGACCTCATCGGTAACACTCCGCTCGTCCGGCTGCGCAGCGTCACGGCCGGCATCGACGCGACGGTGCTCGCCAAGGTCGAATACTTCAATCCCGGTGGTTCGGTCAAGGACCGGATCGCGCTGCGCATGGTCGAGGCCGCCGAGAAGGCCGGTCTTCTGCAGGCCGGCGGCACCATCGTCGAGCCGACCAGCGGCAACACGGGGGTCGGGCTGGCGCTGGTCGCCCAGCTCAAGGGCTACCGCTGCGTCTTCGTCTGCCCCGACAAGGTCAGCGAGGACAAGCGCAACGTGCTGCGGGCGTACGGCGCCGAGGTGGTGGTCTGCCCGACCGCCGTCGCGCCGGAGGACCCGCGCTCCTACTACAACGTCTCGGACCGGCTCAGCCGCGAGATCCCGGGCGCCTGGAAGCCCAACCAATACGCCAACAAGGAGAATCCCCGCTCCCACTACGAGACGACGGGTCCCGAGGTCTGGGAGCAGACCGGCGGCCGGATCACCCACTTCGTGGCCGGCGTGGGCACCGGCGGCACCATCTCCGGCGTGGGTCGCTACCTCAAGGAGGTCTCCGGCGGCGCGGTCAAGGTGATCGGCGCCGACCCGGAGGGCTCGGTCTACTCGGGTGGCACCGGCCGGCCTTATCTCGTGGAAGGCGTCGGTGAGGACTTCTGGCCCGAGACCTACGACCGCTCGGTCTGCGACGAGATCGTCGAGGTCTCCGACAAGACCTCGTTCGACATCACCCGGCGCCTGGCCCGCGAGGAGGGCCTGCTGGTCGGCGGCTCGTGCGGGATGGCGGTCGCCGCCGCGCTCGAGGTGGCGCACCGGGCCGGCCCCGACGACGTGATCGTCGTGCTGCTGCCCGACGGCGGCCGCGGCTACCTCTCCAAGATCTTCAACGACGAGTGGATGGCCCGCTACGGCTTCCTGTCCACCGGCGGCGCGGAGCCGACCGTCGGCGACGTGCTCGCCGGCAAGGACGGCCAGATGCCGGAGCTCGTCCACGTGCACCCGACCGACCCGGTCCGCGAGGCGATCGACCGCATGCGGGAGTACGGCGTCTCCCAGGTGCCCGTGCTCAAGGCGGAGCCGCCCGTGGTGACCGGCGAGGTGGCCGGCTCCATCGTGGAGAAGGAGCTGCTGGACGCGCTGTTCACCGGCCAGGCGCACCTGCACGACATGGTCGAGAAGCACATGCACGCCCCGCTGCCGATGATCGGTGGTGGCCAGCCGGTCAGCGAGGCCGTGGCGCTGCTGGAGACCTCCGACGCCGCCCTGGTGCTGATCGACGGCAAGCCCAAGGGCGTCATCACGCGGCAGGACCTGCTGGCGCACCTCGGCGCTCGCTAGGCATTTGATCCAATAACGGCAAAACGCGAACTCTGTCCCATTCGCGGTGAATACTACCTCTTGGAGGTTTATTCGCTTCGGGGGGCGGTTTTCGCATGGCCAGGAAAGCCAGCTGGGTGGCCGCGGCGGCGGTAGGCGCCGTCGCGGCCGGCGCGTCGCTGTGGATGCTGACGCCGGCGTCCGCGACCGGACCCGTCAACCCGATCGAGGGCGGCCTCGGCTTCCTCGTGCTGGTCGAGCGGGACGCGACGCTGACCGGCACCGAGAGCGAAGGCCCGATGGCGATCGGCGGCGACGTCACGTTCGGTCCGGACTACCGGATCGCGGCCGAGCGGGGCGTACGCGTCGGCGACCGCGACAGCCCGCTGGTGATCGGTGGGCGGGCGCTGCTCGACGCGCCGCCCGTGGTGGACGCCGGCGTGCTGGGTAAGGGCGACGACGGCCTGGTCCTGCGGGCCACCGACCCGGCCGCGCCCGTCCCGGGCGACCGCAAGGCCAGCCTGGAGGCCCAGGACGCGCTCGACTTCGCCGGCGTGTTCGCCACCTTCCGCGAGCGCTCGGCCCAGTTCGACACCTGCGCCCAGACGGTGCGGCTGCGCAACTCCGGCGGCGGTGAGCTCGCCCGGCCGGTCAGCACGCCCGGCACCAAGGCGTACGTGTCGCTGACGGCCAACCAGACCAACGTGCTCAACCTGACCGGCGACGAGTTCAACAACCTGTCCGACCTGACGTTCAACACCCAGCCCAGCGCCGATACGCCGGTGCTGGTCAACGTGCGGACCGGCGCCGACTACGAGTGGCGGACAACCAACTTCGCCGGGGTCGGCGACACGCAGGCGCCGTACATCCTGATGAACTTCCCGGACGCCACCGCGATCACGCAGGTCGGCGCGGACACCGCCGAGGGCACGATCTACGCGCCGCGGGCCGCGTTCACCGACGTGAACACCGCCAACAACGAAGGGAACCTGGTGGTGAGCAGCTACCGCCACGGCACGGCCGCGACCAACGGCGGCGAGACGCACGACCTGCCGTTCAACACAACCGTCCAGTGTGGAAAAGCGGCTGCCGCGACGCCCGCCACGGCGCCGCCGGCCAGCGTCGAGCCGACCGCGGGGCTGGGGCTGCCCACGGAGCTGCCGACGCTGCCGACCGAGACGGGTGAGCCGAGCACGGCCGCCGCTTCCCCCGCCGCTCCCTCGGTGACGCCGCCGGCGGCGACCGACCCGGCGCCGATGGACAGCGGGCTGCCGTGGGCGTGGTTGAGCGAGCCGCCGTACCCGACGATCGATCCCGCTCCCGAACCGACGACGGGCGGGCCGGTGACCGAGGAGCCATTGCCGCCGGTCGGCGAGGCGCCTTTGCTGCCGGGTGACGAACCCGTCGTGGGCGGCGACACCGGCACCGTGGACGTCAGCCCGTCGGCCACGCCGTCCGGTGCGGTGGCCAGCTGGTCGGCGAGCCCGGCCGCCAGCCCGTCGGCCAGCACCGAGCCCGCGGTGGTCGCGAACTACGGCCCGCTGCCCGGCCAGGGCGGCGCGGAGTCGGGCGAGTCGCTGACCCGGCCGTCCAACGTCCGCCTGGCCATCGCCGGCCTGTCGATCCTGGTGGTCAGCTTCGCCCTGCTGCTGCTCGGCCGCCGCCGGAAGCGCCGGCACGCCGCACACTGACCCGGCACCACCCGGCCGAGCCGGCTCCCCGCGGCAGGGGGAGCCGGCTCGACCACGTCAACGGGTGCTGAGCTCCGCCGGCACGGTCACCACGTCGACGAAGGCGCCACGGCGCAGCAGGGTGACCGAGAGCCGGTTGCCGATCGCCGGCCCGAGCATCAGCCGCTGCAGGGACTGCACGTTCTGGATCTGCTGGCCGCCGGCGGTCAGCAGGATGTCGCCGAGGTAGATCCCCGCGACCCCGGCCGGGCTGCCCGGCACGACCTCGACGACCCGCAGGCCCGTGCGCTGCCCGGTGCGCTCGGCGACCGGCGGGGGCAGCGGCACCGGCACGCCGGCGACACCCAGCCAGGCCCGGCGTACGCGGCCGTCCTGGATCAGGTCCCCGATGATCTGCCGGGTGTTGCGGTTGATCGGCACGGCCAGCCCGAGGCCGTAGCCCGCGACCGCCGTGTTGACCCCGATCACCTGCCCCGAGGAGTCGACCAGCGCGCCGCCGGAGTTGCCGGGGTTGAGCGCGGCGTCGGTCTGGATCACGTCGTCGATCAGCCGGATCGCGCGCCCCTCCCGGGCCGGCAGCGAGCGGCCGAGGGCGGAGACCACGCCGGCCGTCACCGAGCCGGCCAACCCCATCGGGTTGCCGACGGCCACGACGAGCTGGCCGATCCGCAGCCGGTCGGCGTCGCCGAGCGGGGCGGGCGGGGCGCCCGGGTTGCGGGCCCGGAGCACGGCGAGGTCGGAGAGCGGGTCGCGGCCGACGACGTCGAAGCCGACCTCGGTCCCGTCGCCGAAGGTGGCGGTGCCGCCACTGGCGCTCTCGACCACGTGGGCGCTGGTCAGCAGGAATCCGTCGTCGGTGAAGGTCACCGCCGATCCGGCGCCGGCGCCGCGGCCGGTCCGCACCGACACCGCGGCCACGCTGGGCAGGATCTGCGCGGCAACCGTCGTGACAACCCGCGAGTACGCGTCGAGCGCGGCGGTGTCGTCGCGCTCCGGTTCGGTCCGTTCGGTATCCACGCCTTCCACAACACGCGGTCACCGGCGGTGATGCCGCCGATCGCGCGGATTCGCTCAGAGCGAACGGCTCGCCGCGCCCGGGCCCGGCGCGCCGGCCAGCACCGGCTCGGCTTCGGCCCGCTACCCGGGTGGGCTCAGGCGCGGCCAGCGCCGGCCCAGCCGCGGCTCGGCTTCGGCGCGCGCCTACGCGGTGGGCTCGGGCCTGGCCGGCGCCGGCCTAGCCGGCTCGGCTTCGGCGCGCGCCTACGCGGTGGGCTCGGGCCTGGCCGGCGCCGGCCTAGCCGGCGCGGTTTTGGCGCGCGCCTACGCGGTCGGCTCAGGCCCGGCCAGCGCCGCCACAGCCGGCTCGGGTTCGGCCGGCGCGGGCCCGGCCGGCGCGAGGCAGACGGCGGGCAGGTCGAACCAGCGCAGCGCCTCGAAGCCGGGGGAGACGGCGGCTCCGCCCTCGGAGCAGCCGCTGCCGTCGTACCCCTGCATGATCGTTTTGGCCGTGGTCAGGTAGCCGGGCAGCACGTCCTCGGTGGCGCGTGCGGCGGGCGCCGCGTCGGTCCAGCGGACGCCGCCCGCGTCGAAGGTGAGGCCGGTCAGTCGCAGCGCCGGCTCGGCCAGCCCGCGATGGTGCCGCCAGAGCCCGGAATAGGGGTCGAACCGGTAGTCCGGGAGCAGCTTCCAGCCGTCGCGGGCGACGAGGTCCACCGCCTCGACGATGTAGCGGCAGACGGCGTCGGTGAGGAAGTAGTTGAAGCTGACCCGTACCCATCCTGGCTTGATGCCCTCGCGGCCGGCCATCACCTCGCGCTCGAAGCGGTGCGAGTGGTCGAGGTCGATGCCGAGCAGGCGATGGCCGTACGGGCCGGCGCACGAGCAACCGCCCCTGGACTGGATGCCGAACAGGTCGTTGAGCAGCGCGACCACGAAGTTGTGGTGCAGGTAGCGGCCGCCCGGCCGGCGCACCACGAACGACAGGATCGAGAGCCGGTCGGCGCGCGGGTTGCCGAGCACCTCGATGGCCGGGTTCGCCGCCCAGGCGTCCATCGCGAGCCGCCGGAACCGCTCCTCCTGGGCCCGGATCAGCTCGGTGCCGACCGCCCGCTTGAGCGCGAACACCAGGCCCGCCCGGATGGACTCGACGATTGCCGGGGTGCCGCCCTCCTCGCGGTGGGCCGGATCGCGCAGGTAGTGGTGCTCGACCGCGTTGACGTAGTCGACGGTGCCGCCGCCGGGGACGGTCGGCACGCGGTTGCGCAGCAGGTGGCGGCGCACGACCAGCACGCCGGGTGTGCCAGGGCCGCCGACGAACTTGTGCGGCGACAGGAAGATGGCGTCCTTGCCGGCCATGTCGATGTCGACGTACGGGCCGGCGGCGGCGTAGTCCCAGCAGGCCAGCGCGCCGTGCTCGTGCAACAGGGCGGAGATCGCGGCGGCGTCGGTGATGATCCCGGTGACGTTGGAGGCGGCCGAGAACGACCCGATCTTGATCGGCCGGTCGGCGTGGCGCACCAGTTCGGCGGCGAGCGCGGCGCAGTCGACGTGGCCGTCGGCGTCCTCCGGCACGACCACCACGTCGGCGATCGACTCCCGCCAGGGCAGCTCGTTGGAGTGGTGCTCGTAGGGGCCGATGAAGACCACCGGCCGGCGTTCGGGCGGGATCTGGGCCCGCAGCCCGTAGCGGTCGTCGAGCTCCGCCGGGATCCGGATGCCGAGGATGCGGATCAGCTTGTCGATCGCGCCGGTCGCGCCCGAGCCGGCGAAGATCACGACGGTGTCGTCGTCGCCGCCCACCGTCTCGCGGATCAGCGCCCGGGCGTCCTCGCGCAGCCGGGTGGTCTGCCGCCCGGTGCCGGACGACTCGGTGTGCGTGTTGGCGTAGCGGGGCAGCACCTCGTGCCGGATGAAGTCCTCGACGAAGGTGAGCGCCCGGCCCGAGGCGGTGTAGTCGGCATAGGTGACCCGGCGCGGCCCGTAGGGACCCCACATCACCTGGTCATCGCCGATGACGCCTTCGCGGATCAGGCGGAGGAGCGGCGGCTCACCCGTACCCATGGCTCATTATGTGAGGCCGTTACGGCTTTGCGGACGGGAATGCCAGCCCTTACAAACCGGATTAATCCGGGAAGTCGCACAGACTGTCCGATTGCGGGCGACCGAGAGACGGTTCCATATGCGTACGGCGGCCGGCGGGCCGCCGCGAACAAGGGGGACCGATCGTGGTCAGCGTCGACCATACCGTGCGGACCGACCCGGCCCGCGAAACCGCGCCGGACGATGTCGTCGACCGGCTCCTCTGGCAAGACGCCCGGGACATTCTCGGGCGGCACGCACGACCCGGCCGCGACGGTGGCTGCGACGGATGCGGTGGGGCCTGGCCCTGCCACTCCCGGCGCGTCGCCGAGCACGCCATGGCGGCATCCCGTCGCTCCTGGCGTGAGGGCTGGACAGCACGGCACGACCTCAACAGCGTTCGCGTGGTCGCCCGCGCGGGTCGCCGGCGGGTCGCCGTCACCTAACTGAAGACCTCCCCACAGCGGTGACCGCCGCGTGCTCCGCCAGCACAGCGGCATCCCGCGAACACCCACCCGCGGTCCGGACCGACTAGCCTCCGTCGGTCACGGTGCCTCCGGCCAGGCATCACCGGCAGCGGTTGGGTACGGCGGGCGAGGGTGCGTGACCAATCGGTTCCCCCGCATATCTCGGTCACGCACTCTCGCCCAGCCAGCTTTCCCGCACATAGCGGAGCTGGCGGGTGGGAGCCGCGCCCATCAACTCCTCGCGTTCGCGGCCGTCGGGCCGCCAGCCGCCCCGCTCGTAGAAGCGCCGGGCGTGCGCGTTGCCCTCGAGCACCCACAGCACGGCCCGCCGCCAGCCGTTGCGGTCGATCGTGGCCAGCGCGTCGCTCATCAGCCGCCGGCCGAACCCGCGCCCCTGCGCCGCCGGGTCGAGGTGGATCGCGTACAGCTGACCGACGCCGGCCTCGTGCTCCTCCTCCGGGCCGACGTAGCTGAAGCCGACCAGTCGACCGTCGCTTTCCGCAACCGTCAGGCGGTGCGTTTCCGCCTCGTACGCGAATCGTTCTCGCCACCACGCCGCCAACGATTCCGGCGCGAGCCCCCGGAGCCCCGCAATCGGCACGAAGTCGCGATAGGCGGCAATCCGGGAGTCGTAGTGGAGAGCGCCAATGGCGTCGATGTCGGTCGCCTGTGCGAGCCGTAGCGATAGCGTCACGGAAATGGCTCCATAACGGCTGTCAGCCGATTGTCTGATCGGTTCGAAGTCGGTCGTCCGTACGGATCGCTATTTTGCCGGAGAATCTGGTCCAGAAAGGGTTCGACCCCCGAGGCATACCGTGCGCGCACGGGCCGGTGGACTGGGCCGGCACCTCGGGGGTCGGGTGGCTGCTTGAGTTTCGCCGCGCCGCTGCCACACGGTCTCGACGAACGGAAACTGTCAAGGACAGCGGCTAGCGGGCAGCCACCTCACGAGTCCCAGTGCTATACAAAGCTGGACCACCTCCTTTCCCGTGTATGGCCACGCTATCCACGCGACGAGGTGCGCAGCAACGGTTTTTTCTGGGTCATATGCCACTTTTAGCGCAGGAATAAAGATCAAATGTGAGCAGTAACCGCGGGTAGCGGCGTGAGTGGCCGGCGTTGGGGGACGGTCCGGGCCGCGGTCGAGGGGGGATAGGACAACGTGATGGGTAAGCACGCGGCCCGCTCCGGGGTCGTCCGCTGGACCGTGCTCACCTTCCTGCTGTTCGGCTTGCCGGCCCTGGTCGCCGCCGGGATCGTCGTCGTCCGCAGCGACGGCTGGTCGGCGCTCTCGGGCGGTGGGTCACCGTGCGGCAAGAAGCTGAAGGTGGTCACCGCCTCGTCGTTCGCGCCGGTGCTGACCGCGATGGCGCCGAAGCTGGCCGACGGCGACGAGTGCGTCCGGATGGACATCGTCATCGCCGACGGCCGCGCCGCCCCCGACACGGTCCGGCAGACCGGCGCCGACCTGTGGATCCCCGACGACACGTCGTGGGTGGGCACGGCGCCGACGCTCGACCTGGCCCGGCTCGGCCCGGAGAACACCATCGGCACCGGCGGGGCGGGCACCGTCGTCGCCGACAGCCCGATCTACATGGTCACCGACGGGGCGACCGCCGCGAAGCTGCGCTCCGCCGGCGACTCGTGGCTCGCGCTGGCCACCCTGCTCGACACCGACGCGACCGTGAAGATGGTGATCCGCGAGCCCGGCACGTCCGGCGACGGCATGGTCGGTGCGGGTTCGATGGCCGAGACCGTCTGGGACCAGGCGGGCATGGACGCGTCGGCCCAGGTGCTGTCCCGGGCCTACGCGAAGTCCCGCACGATTCGCGGCGGCGGCATCGCGCTGCCCGAGAACCCGGGCGAGGTCGGGCTGATCCCGGAGTACGCGCTGGTCCCGCAGCTGGGCAAGCTCCGCAAGGACGGTGCGGTGCTGGCCGGCAAGGACTGGCGGGTGGCGCTGCGCTACACCTGGTTCCCGACCAACGCCGCACTGGCCGACGAGGAGCGGGCCGCCGGGCTCAGCCGGCTGCTCGACGCGCTCGCCGGGCCCGAGGGCGTCGACGCGATCGCCGCGGCCGGGTTGCGCACCGCGCGCTCCGGCGAGCCCGAGGAGCCACCGCCGGGCGCCGAGCAGCTGCCGTTGCTGGCCGCCGAGATGATGCCGTTCCTCGGCGCGCACCACGTCGACCACGTGCTGGCCACCTGGTACTCCGAGGACCGGCAGACCGACCTCCTGGTGGTGGTCGACGTGTCGGGCTCCATGAACGACCCCGCGCCGGGCTCCAACCGTTCGCTGATGGAGCTCGTCGCCGACGGATGCCAGGAACTGGAGAACCTGCTCCCCGACGACAGCCGGCTCGGCCTCTGGGAGTTCGGGGTGCAGCTCGACCCGCCGCGGGACTACCGCGAGGTGCTGCCGGCGGAGTCGCTGACCCCGTCGCACCGGGAGCGGACGCTCGAGGCCTGCAAGCAGCTGACGACCCGTTCCGGCGGTACGGGGCTCTACGAGACGATCCTCGCCGCGTACAAGAGCGCGCAGGACAACGCCCGTAAGGACGTACCCAATCGGGTATTGATCTTCACCGACGGGCGCAACGAGGACAGCGACTCGAAGCTGGACCTGCCGGCCCTGAGCGCCGAGCTCAAGGCGGCCCACGACGACGAGCGCCCGGTGAGCCTCAGCGTGGTCGTCTTCGGTGACGGCGAAGAGACGAAGGACTCGTCGGCGGCGCTCGAGAAGGCGCTCGAGCCGGCCGACGGCTACGTCGACACGCTGGCCAACGCCAACGAGGTGTCCGCGGTCTTCATCCACGTCGCGGCCGGCGGCCTGCACGGCTGATTCCCGGGCGGTCCCGGTCGCCAGAAAATTCTGGCACCTCTGCGAGAGCGCTCTCTTGACACGACGTTCGTCTATCTGACAGGTTTCCAGATAGTTACGCCCGTCTCTTTCTCTTGCGCTGATGAGGTGATCGTCGTGCTCCGTCCCCGCACCTTGATCGCCGCGGCGGCGAGCGCCCTCCTGGTGGCAACGGCTTTGACCGTGCCGCTCGCCGGGCCCGCCAGTGCGGCTCCAGCACCCGGCCCGCTGGTCTGGTCCGACGAGTTCAACGGACCGGCCGGCAGCGCCGTCGACTCGTCGAAGTGGCGCTTCGACATCGGCGGCAGCGGCTGGGGCAACAACGAGCAGCAGTACTACACGAACAGCACGCGCAACGCCGCCATGGACGGCGCCGGCAACCTGGTGATCACCGCCCGGCGGGAGAACCCGTCCAACTTCCAGTGTCACTACGGCACGTGCCAGTACACGTCGGCCCGGATCCTGACCAACGGCACCTTCAGCCGCACGTACGGCCGGTTCGAGGCCCGTATGAAGATCCCGCGCGGTCAGGGCATCTGGCCGGCGTTCTGGATGCTCGGCGCCCCGGTCAACTGGCCCACCAGCGGCGAGATCGACATCATGGAGAACATCGGCCGTGAGCCCAACACGGTGCACGGCACGATCCACGGCCCGGGCTACTCGGGTGGCGAGGGCATCGGCGCCGGCTACACGATCGGCGGGGCGTTCGCCGACGCGTTCCACACCTTCGCCGTCGACTGGTCGCCCAACCTGATCATCTGGTACGTGGACGGCAACGAGTACCAGCGCCGCACCCCGGCCGACCTCGGCGGCGACCGCTGGGTCTTCGACCACAACTTCTTCATGATCCTCAACGTCGCGGTCGGCGGCCTCTGGCCCGGCTACCCCGACGGTTCGACGCAGTTCCCGCAGTCGCTGACGGTCGACTACGTCCGCGTCTACGAGGTCCCGGGCGGCGGCGGCCCGACCAACCCGCCACCGACCGGCGGCAACCGGATCACCGGCTACGGCGGGAAGTGCGTCGACGTGTCGGGCGCCAACTCCGCCAACGGCACCGCGGTGCAGCTCTGGGACTGCAACGGCACCAACGCGCAGAACTGGACCTGGAACTCCGACGGCTCCGTGCGGGCGCTCGGCAAGTGCCTCGACGTGCCGAGCGGCTCCACGGCCAACGGCGCCAAGCTGCAGATCTGGGACTGCAACGGCAGCGGGGCACAGCGCTGGACGCTCAACAGCGCCGGTGAGATCCGCAACCCCCAGTCCAACAAGTGCATGGACGCCACCGGGGTGAGCTCGGCCAACGGCACCCGGCTGCAGATCTGGGACTGCACCGGCGGTGCCAACCAGAAGTGGTCGCGCAGCTAGATCCGCTGCCCGCCCGACCGCTTCGGACGAAGGGGCCCATTTCCGTCCTGGGTGGGCCCCTTCGTTCTGTCCTTCCTCCTCGTTCGTCGCACCCGGTCCGACCTCGCCGTCGCGGGTAAGGCTCGCGATGGTCGCGGTGTTACACATGGCGGAACGAGAGGAGTACCACCGTGTTCCTGCGTCGAATGAAGAACGACCTGCCAGCGCCGGGTGCGGCGCTTCCGGGCCGCCCGCTCGGGATGCCGGTCGCCGACCAGCACGTCGTGCTCGGCACGCCGATGACCGGGCCGTGGCCCGCGGGCGCGCAGGTCGCCGTCTTCGGCATGGGCTGTTTCTGGGGCGCCGAGCGCCTGTTCTGGACGCTGCCGGGCGTGATCTCGACGGCGGCCGGCTACGCGGGCGGCCAGACGCCCAACCCCACCTACGAAGAGGTCTGCTCCGGCGGCACCGGCCACACCGAGGTGGTCCAGGTGGTCTACGACCCGAGTCGGATCGCGTACGAGGACCTGCTCAAGGTCTTCTGGGAGAACCACGACCCGACCCAGGGCATGCGCCAGGGCAACGACGTCGGCACCCAGTACCGCTCGGCGATCTATGTGACGACGGACGAGCAGTTGGCCGCGGCCCAGTCGTCCCGGGACGCCTTCAACCCGATCGTCCGAGGGACGGGCCGCGGCGACATCACGACGGAGATCGGCAAGCTCACCGATTTCTACTACGCCGAGGACTACCACCAGCAGTACCTGTCGGACTCGAAGAACCCGTACGGCTACTGCAACCACGGGCCCAACGGCATGACCTGCCCGGTGGGCGTGGCGAGGACGGCGTAACCCTTCCATGCCTGGCGCGGGTCCCTGGATCCGCGCCAGACTCGCCTTCGACTGGACAGCGGAGAAGGTGCTCCATACTGATCCGCCATGGACCTTGACGACTATCAGCGCGCCGCCCTGCGTACTGCCGCTCCTCGTGACAAGAAGAACGAACTGCTCCACCTGGTCCTCGGCCTGGTCGGCGAGTCCGGTGAGGTCGCCGAGAAGTTCAAGAAGTGGGTTCGAGACCTCGACAGCGAGGAGTCGCGGATCGACCGGGTCGACATCGCCAAGGAACTCGGTGATGTGCTCTGGTATCTGGCGGTGCTCGCCGACTATCTCGATCTTTCGCTGGACGACATCGCGACCGGCAATCTAGCCAAGCTGGCAAGTCGCCAGAGCCGTGGTCTGTTGGGTGGCAGCGGCGACAACCGCTGACCAACGAGGGGGAGAGCACCGCATCGTCCGCCAGGGTCGAAGAACCCGTACGGCTACTGCAACCACGGCCCCAACGGCATGACCTGCCCGGTGGGCGTGGCCAGGACGGCGTAGCCGCCGCCATTGGCCTGGCGCGGGTTCGAGGATCCGCGCCAGGCGCATTGAGCGTGCCGCTCCGGATCATCCGCGCCATTCAAGGTCATCGTCGCCGACGAAGGCCAGGCCCGTTGTCTCACCGGACTCGCCTTCGATCTCGACCTCGTAGCCGTCAGCGAAGACGTCGACGATCGTTGCTGTAGTCCCGGCCGGGAACCCTTCAAGGTCGTGGAGGAAGCGGACGATGGTGAAGGGCGGCCATCGTCCAACGAGGTGTTCATTGGTCGGCGCCACTCGATCGACAACGGTGGCTGACCCGATGATCCGGTTTCCATCCCTCATCCGCAGGACGTCTCCCGACTCAACGTGAACCCAGCGATTGGGGTAGATCGGGACGACCAGCACCATGCTGGCCCCACCTGGACTGATCGACGAGGAGCCCTCGGGCAGGACGATCGCGTCGTTGTCCGGCCGCTGACCGTCGGCCCTGTTGCCGATGTTCCACGCGACCCGCCAACCGGCGAAGACCGGGTGCCGGCGACCGCCAACGGCAGGATCGACGAGGCTCAGCCTTGCCCGCAGGCACCCGAACCGAGAAATCGAGTTCCTGGCCTCCGCGACAGCGCCTTGAGACCACGTGGGCAAGTCGGCGTCGTTCAGCACCGCTCCATGGTGCACCGGGCCGGGCGGGTGGGCGCTCGCGGAGGAGGTGGTGCGTGTCAAGGTTGGTCATGGCGTTGCTGACCGAGTCGGAATACCGGGCGACCATGGACCCGCACCCGGTGGAGGTGGGGCCGGACGAGGCGCCGCCGTTCGACTTCTGGGACTACTTCGAGTCGATTCCGCAGGACGACTGCGACGGCCACGACTTCTCGTCCGGCACGGTCTCCTACGCCTGGACGATGCCGGCGACGGACTGCCAGCACGTCCTCATCCGATGCGAGACCGCCAACGTGTTCCTCGTGCTGATCCTCGACCTCGAGCGCGATCAGGTCCTCGGCCACTACCTGCTCGACCTCGGAAATCTCTACGGCCTGACCTAAGCACTGCCGCGGGGCACCGGATCCGGTCCGGAGCTGTCACACTGAGCCATGGAGGTGTGACACATGTCTACCGAAGCCACGCGCTTCGCCGGTCGGCCCGGGCATCCGGCCCACCGGGAGTCGCTCGATGAGCAGGCTCGACGTCGCGGGATCGTTCCGGTCGCCGAGGTCGCTGACATGGCCAACTTCGACATCTTCGACACCGACGCCGAACTAGCTGCCTTCCTAGGGCACGTATACGCGGAGCGCCACGCCAACCTGGTGTGACCGTGCGCTACGTCGTCCTCGACACTGACGTCGCTTCGCATGTCTTTCGTGGCAAGCTCGATGGCCGGCTCGCCGGCCGGTTGACGGCGTCCGCTTGGTGTCTGACGTTTGTGACCGTCGGCGAGCTGACTCAATGGGCCGCGATGCGCGATTGGAGCCCACGCAATCTCGGCGCGCTGGAAGCCTTCATGTCCCGCTGCCTCACGATTGACGGGACGTGGGAGACCGCCCGCACCTGGGGTCGCCTGTCGGCCGCCGGCAGGCGTCGTGGTCGGATGCATCCGATCAACGACGCCTGGATCGCGGCTTCGTGTCTGACCGAAGGTCTTCCGCTCGCCACGTTGAACACCAAGGACTACGCCGACTTCGCCGAACACCACGGGTTGGCGCTCGTTTAGCGAAGTTCCTGGGCCAGGCCGACGATGATGCCTTCCGGGCCGCGGACGTAGCAGAGCAGGTAGAGGTCTTCGAACCGCTCCACCGTGCCCACCAGGTCGGCGCCGTGTCGGCGTAGGCGGGCGATCGTGTCCTCGACGTCGTCCACCGCGAACATGATCCTTCGGATCCCCAGCGTGTTCGCCGGCGCGTCCACCGGCGTGGAGCGGACTGCCGACGGCTCGTGGAACATCGCCAGTTCCACCTTGCCCTGGCCGTCCGGGGTGCGGAGCATCGCGACCTCTTGCCGCACGTCGTCGATGCCGATGACGCGTTCCACCCACTGGCCCTCGGCCGGGCCGCGGCCCTCCAGCTCCATCCCCAGCGCGACAAAGAAGGCGATCACGGCGTCCAGGTCCGAGACCACGATCAAGACGTTGTCCATGCGCCGGACAGCCACGGTGCTACCCCCGCCAGCTGTGCTGCGGCGAATAGCCGAGCACCCGCCGCGCCTTCTCGATCGACAGGAAAGTCCCGTGCGACCCGACGTCCCGGGTGATCGGGATGGAAGGGAAGACCTGCGCCGCCAGGTCGGCCGACTTCTGCGGCATCACCGTGTCCGCGTTGGCGATCACGAAGATGTCCATCCCCGTCGCGTCGAGCTCCAGCGACAGCCGCACCGCCTGGGCGCCGTCGCGGGCGTCGATGTAGGACCAGGCGTTCCAGCTCCGCAGCACCGGATCGTCCGCATAGGACGGAAACGCCGCGTAGTCCGCCGGCTCCATCACGTTCGAGAAGCGCAGGCCGATCATCTTCAAGCCCGGGTTCCAGCGGCAGAACTGCGCCGCCATCTGCTCTTCGAGATGCTTCGCCAGGGCGTACGACGACTGGGGCCGCGCCGGATATTCCTCGTCGACCGGCAGGTACGGCGGCGGCACCTCGCCGAACGGCAGGCCCAGCAGGGTCTCGCTGCTCGCCCACACCACATTGGTGATGCCGGCGGCGCGGGCGGCGGCGAAGACGTGGTGCGTCGCCGTGATGTTGTGGGTGAACGTGGCCGCGTTGCCGGTCAGGCCCGGCGCCGGGATCGCGGCCAGGTGGACGACCGCGTCGACCGCCGCATAGCGGTCCTCGATCCCGGCCAGCGCCTCGACGACCTGCCCATAATCACCGAGATCAATCCGCGTGTACGGCGCCACCGGGTCGGGTGACGGCGTCCGGTCGATGTTGTGCACCTCGTAGCCGTGCGCGACGAGATCGCGCACCACCGCCCGCCCCAACTTGCCGCTGCCGCCCGTGACGACGACTCGAGTGGTCATCAGCAGAAACTACAGCGCCGCACCGATCCGCTTCGCGTAGTCCTGCGCCTCCTCGTCGGACGCGTACTTGGTCCGCGGCCAGAAGAATCCCCGCAAACCGTCACCCTTGGTGCGCGGAACGACGTGCGTGTGCAGATGCGGCACCGACTGCGAGACCCGGTTGTTGATGGCGACGAACGAGCCGCCGGCGCCGAGCGCGGACTGCACGGCCCGGTCGACCTCCTGCACAAACCCGAAATATCCGGGCAAAGCCAAGCCCGGCAAATCAGACAAAACCACGAGATGCGTACGCGGCACCACCAGCGTGTGGCCTTTGAACACCGGCCGGGTATCCAGGAACGCGACACAGTCGGCGGTCGAGCCGACCACGAACGCGGGCACCTCGCCCGCCACGATGCCACAGAACACGCAGTCCGCCACCGAGGAAGACTAGCCTCCATCCAATGACCTACGGTTTCGAGACGCTCGCCATCCACGCCGGCCAGGACCCGGAGGCGCGGACCGGGTCGGTCGTGCCACCGATCTTCCAGACCAGCACGTACGCCCAGGACGGGGTCGGACAGCCCCGCGAGGGTTACGAATACAGCCGCTCCGGCAACCCCACCCGCGACGCCCTGCAGGAGGCCCTGCGCGCGCTGGAGGGCGGCCGCCGCGGCCTGGCGTTCGCGAGCGGACTCGCCGCCGAGGACACCCTGCTGCGCACCGTCTGCCAGCCGGGCGACCACGTGGTGATCCCCGACGACGCGTACGGCGGCACGTTCCGGCTCTTCGCCAGGGTGGCCGAGCGCTGGGGGCTGACCTGGACGGCGGCCAGCATCCACCACATCGACACGATGCGGGCCGCGATCCGGCCGGGGCAGACCAAGGTCATCTGGATCGAGACCCCGTCGAACCCGCTGCTGGGCATCAACGACATCGCCGCCACCGCCGCCCTCGCGCGGGACGCCGGCGCGCTGCTGGTCGTCGACAACACGTTCGCGTCGCCCTACCTTCAGCAGCCGCTGAGCCTGGGCGCCGACGTGGTGGTGCACTCGACCACGAAATACATCGGCGGCCACTCCGACGTCGTCGGCGGCGCGCTGATCGTCGGCGACGACGAGCTCGGTGAGCGGCTCGCGTACCACCAGAACGCGATGGGTTCGGTCAACGGCCCGTTCGACGCCTGGCTGACGCTGCGGGGCATCCGGACCCTCGGCGTACGGATGGATCGGCACTGTGACAACGCCGAGCGGGTCGTGGAGTACCTGCGCAACCATCAGGCCGTGTCGGAGGTGCTCTACCCGGGCCTGCCGACGCACGCGGGGCACGAGACCGCGGCCAAGCAGATGCGCCGGTTCGGTGGCATGGTGTCGTTCCGGGCGGCGGGCGGCGAGGAGGCGGCGGTACGCATCTGCGAGCGCACCGAGCTGTTCATCCTGGCCGAGTCGCTGGGCGGCGTGGAGTCGCTGATCGAGCACCCGGGCCGGATGACGCACGCCAGCGCGGCCGGCTCGCCGCTCGAGGTGCCCGCCGATCTCGTGCGCCTGTCTGTCGGCATCGAGACGGCCGACGATCTGCTGGCCGACCTGGAGCGCGCGCTCGGCTGACCTATTGAGACACTGCGGTGTCCACAGCGGCCCGATGGGGAGGGTGGCCCGTGTCTGAGAGTGTCCCGAGCTGGGTCGGCGCGACCGCGCGCCAGATCGCCCGCGCCGTGCGGCGCGGTGACACCACCGCGACCCGGGTGGTCGCCGACCACCTCGACCACATCGCCACCGCCGACCCGGTGCTGTCCGCGTTCCGGACCGTCCGGGCCGGCGCGGCGATCGTCGAGGCGGAAGAGGTCGACGTCCTGGAGGACCTGTCGAGCCTGCCGCTGGCGGGTGTGCCGATCGCGATCAAGGAGAACACCGCGATCGCGGGCGCGCCGATCTGGAACGGGTCGGCCGCCGCCAGCACGCCGGTCGCGGCCGAGGACCACGAGGTGGTCCGCCGGTTGCGCGGCGCGGGCGCCGTCGCGGTCGGCATCACCCGCATGCCGGAGCTCGGGCTGTGGGCCATGACCGACGACGAGACCGCGGTGACCCGCAACCCGTGGCGCACCGACCGCACGCCGGGCGGCTCCTCGGGCGGCTCGGCCGCCGCGGTCGCCAGCGGCATGGTGCCGGTCGCGCACGGCAACGACGGCCTCGGCTCGATCCGCATCCCGGCGGCCTGCTGTGGCCTGGTCGGGCTCAAGCCGGGCCTCGACGTGGTGCCCCGCGAGCTCGGCGCCGACGGCTGGTGGGGGCTCACGGAGCACGGCGTGCTGGCGACCAGCGTGGCCGACGCGGCGCTGGTGTTCGCGGTGCTCGCCGGCCGCAACCCCGACAAGCTGGTCGAGCCGGCCCGGCTGCGGTTCGCGGTGTCGACCCGGTCGCCGGTGGCCGGCATCCGCCCGGACGCGCCCAACCGCGAGGCCGTCGCGACGGCGTCCAAGCTGCTGATCGGTGCCGGGCACGACGTGGCCGCGATCGACCCCGTCTACCCGGTGTCGCTCGGCCTGAAGGGCATGGCGCACTGGTTCGCGGCGGCCGCCAGTGACGCCGAGTTCGACGCTCTCGACCGGGGCGCGCTGCAGCCGCGCACCCGGCGGCAGGCGGCGCTCGGCGACTGGGCCAACCGCCGCGGCTACGTCCGCCAGGACGACCGCGACGCCTGGCGCCAGCGCTCGATCGACTTCTTCACCGACCACGGTGTCGACGTGCTCGTCACGCCGGCCCTGGCCGGGGCGCCGCCGGCCGCCGACCAGTGGTCGGCCCGGTCGTGGCGGACCAACCTGCTGACCAGCCTGCGGTACGCGCCGTACGCCGCGCCGTGGAACCTCGCCGGCCTGCCGTCGCTGGTCGTGCCGGTCGGGATGCGCCCCGACGGCCTGCCGCTGGGTGTGCAGCTGGTCGGCCCGCCCGGCAGCGAGCTGCTGCTGCTCGCGATCGCCGGGCAGTTCGAGATGGCCGCGCCCTGGCCACGGCACGCCCGCTCGTGGCCGCGAGTCGCCGACCCGGCCGGCACCCCCTGATCGGCGTCGACATCGAGCCATCCGGTTGATCTCCGCTCCCGGCGCGGACCGCAGAATCATGCGGTTCAAGATCACGGGGAGCGGCGATGAACCAGTTCGTCTACGAGGGACACAAGACCTACCGGGTACGCGGCATCGGCGTGGCCGCGGTGGCCGTCGTCTGCCTGGCCGCGCTGGCCTACCTGGCCAACCTGGCGCTGTACTGGGCCATCACGATCACCGGCCGGGCCGCAAACGGTGACGTCGACCAGCTCGACACGACGATCTCGTTGGAGAACCTGCTCCCGTACGCCGGCCTCGGTGTCGGGTTGGCCCAGATCGTCGCCGTGGTGCTGACAATGATCTGGCTGTGGCGGGCCCGCAAGAACCTGGACGCGTTCCCCGACACCCAACCGGTGCTGAGCCCGGGCTGGGCGATCGGCGGCTGGTTCCTGCCGATCGCGAACCTGGTCGTGCCGGGCCGGATGGTCGCCAACGTGGCGCGCCAGAGCGTGCGCGAGGGCTGGGTCAGCGCGGTCGCCGTGATCTGGTGGGTGGCGCTGGTGCTGGCGACGGTCGCCGACCGGCTGGCCGGCGTGGTGCAGCCGTCCCAGACCGACGACGTGGTGATCGCGGTGATGGACAACTACCTCACCATCTCGATCATCCTGACGGTCTCGGTGGGGGCGGCGGTGATCGCCGCGGTCGCGTTCGCCGTCGCCGTCCCGCGCATCTCGGGGGCCCAGGAGGAACGCATCCACCGCGGTTGGTACGAGGAGCAGAACCGCACGGCGGTCGGCGCGTGAATGAGTTCGTAGTGCCGGGGCCCCGCACGTACCGGGTGCGGGCGTTCGGGCTGGCCGCGGTGGTGCTGGTGGGCCTGGCCGCCCTCCTGTACGTGCTCTCGGCAGTCCTCGACTGGGTCTACGCGATCAGCATCGCCGGCGTGGTCATCCCGGACAAGATGGCGACGTCGGTGCGGCTCGGCCAGGCCGAGCTGGGCGTGATGGTGGCGAGCCTGCTCGTCCAACCGGCCGCGCTGGTGTTGACGATCATCTGGCTGTGGCGGGCTCGGAAGAACCTCGACGCTTTTCCTGACCCACCGTCGACGATGGGCGCGGGCTGGGCGGTCGGCGGCTGGTTCGTACCGATCGCCAATGTGGCCATTCCCGGCCGGATCATGCGCACTGTCGCCCGCGAGAGCACCGGTGACCGCCGGGTCACCGCCGCCGCCATCACCTGGTGGGCCGCGCTGGTCCTGATGGTGCTCGTCCCGCGCTTGACCGGCGTGTTCGTGCCGACGTCGGTCAGCCCGGACGCCACCCTGCCGGAGCTGGTCGACCTGGTAGCCGACCATCACCGCACGGTGGCGATCGTCATGACGGTGGCCGCCGCAGCCGCTCTGCTGGCCGCGCTCGCGTTCGGCTACGCCGTGCCCCGGATCTCCGCGGCGCAGGAAGATCGGGTGACGGGTGTCTCAGGGTCACCCGGCGCGCCCGGCGGCGTGGGAAGTGCGACCATCGGGGCATGACGGACCTTGTCGGGCTGGCCGACGTCGAGGCGGCGCGTGAGTTGCTCGCCGGCGTCGTGCGCACCACGCCGCTGGAACCCTCCCGCCCATTGAGCGCCCGGCTCGGCGGTCCGGCCTGGCTGAAGTGCGAGAACCTGCAGCGCGCCGGTTCCTACAAGGTGCGCGGGGCGTACGTGCGGATCGCCCGGCTCAGCGACGCGGAGCGTGCCCGCGGCGTGGTGGCGGCCAGCGCCGGCAACCACGCGCAGGGTGTCGCGTTGGCCGCGGAGATGCTCGGGGCCAGCGCCACCGTCTTCATGCCCGTCGGGGCGCCGCTGCCCAAGGTCGCGGCCACCAAGGGCTACGGGGCCGCGATCGAGCTGGTCGGCGCCACCGTCGACGAGTCGCTGGTGGCGGCCAAGGAGTTCGCCGATCGTACGGGCGCCGTGTTCATCCATCCCTTCGACCACCACGACGTGATCGCCGGGCAGGGCACGGTCGCGCTGGAGATCCTCGAGCAGTGCCCCCAGGTCCGCACGATCGTCACCGGGGTCGGTGGCGGCGGGCTGGTCTCCGGCATCGCGGTCGCGGCCAAGGCGCTCAACCCGCACCTGCGGGTGATCGGCGTGCAGGCCGCGGCGGCCGCCGCCTTCCCGCCCTCCCTCGTCGCGGGCGCGCCGACCCGGCTCGAGAACTACTCGACGATCGCCGACGGCATCGCGGTCGGTTGCCCCGGCGACATCACCTTCGCGCACGTCGAGAAGCTGGTCGACGAGATCGTCACCGTGACCGAGGAAGACATCTCGCGCGCGCTGCTGATGCTGCTCGAACGCGGCAAGCTGGTCGTTGAGCCGGCCGGCGCGGTCGGGGTGGCCGCCCTGCTGGCCGGGGTGGTCGAGGCAGAGCCGCCGACCGTCGCGGTGCTCTCCGGCGGCAACATCGACCCGCTGCTGCTGATGCGCGTGATCGAGCACGGCCTCGCGGCGGCGGGCCGGTTCCTGCGGGTCACGGTGCGTTGCGCCGACCGGCCCGGCTCGCTGGCCAACCTGCTCACGCAGATCGCCGACCAGCACGCCAACGTGGTCGACGTCGTGCACCAGCGGCAGAACCCGCACCTGCGGCTCGGCGAGGTCGAGGTGGCGCTGTCGGTCGAGACGCGCGGCTCGGAGCACTCCGACCAGGTGGTCGGGGCGCTGCGGGCGAGCGGTTACGTCGTCTCGTTCGCCTGATGCCGCACGGGTCCGCACCCGCCAGGCGGATGCGGACCCGGTTGCGCGAACTCAGCCCTCGAAGGGCGCGAACTTGACCACGGTGACCTTGATGTCGGCGCCGCTGGGGGCCGTGTAGGTCACGGTGTCACCGTTGTGCGCCCCGAGGATCGCCTTGCCGAGCGCGGACTCGGGGCTGTAGACGGTCAGGTCGGTGGTCGCGGAGATCTCACGCGAACCGAGCAGGAACGTCTCGGTGTCGTCGGCGTCGTCGTCGAAGTGGATCGTCACGACGGTGCCCGGGGCGACGGCGTCGGCCTTGGGGGCGTCGCCGACCTGCGCGGTGCGCAGCAGCTCCTTGAGGTAGCTGATCCGGTGCTCCTGCTTGCCCTGCTCCTCGCGCGCGGCGTGGTAGCCACCGTTCTCGCGCAGGTCGCCTTCCTCGCGGCGGGCGTTGATCTCGGCGGCGATCACCGGGCGGGCCGCGATCAGCTCGTCGAGTTCCGCCTGGAGCCGGTCATGCGCGTCCTGGGACAACCAGGTGACGGGAGTCCCGCGGTCGGTCGTGGACACAGACGATCTCCTTGGGTGGCGGGTGACAAGTACGAACTTCCAACTTACCAGCGATGTACAGCTGGGTGTCGTGCCCGAAACACCCGTTTATGCCACCGGTACGCAGCGCAGGACTTCTCCGACGAATGGCCTTGCCGACGTGACCAGGCGCTGGGTGACCGCTGTAGTCCCGTCGCCGGGCCGGTCACGGACGACGATCTCCTGCTTGCCGACATCCGCGCCGTCGCGGGACCGCGCCCGCAGCAGGCAGGAGGCCTGTCCACCCTCTGGGATCGTCACGCGGAACCGCAGCGTCAGGCCCGAGTCGTCGATCTCCGTGTAGTTGACGACCTGGGCGTCGTACGCCGGGTCGCCGTAGTTTTTGTAGAGCCGCACCGCCACCAGCGCGCCGACGACGACGGTGACCAGGGCGAGACCGGCGACCAGCCACGGGCGGCGGCGCTGGGGCTCCCGCCGGCGGCCGTAGCGACCGGGCGGGAACACCGGCGCGGCCGGTGTGGTTGCTGTCGGCAGCGGACCAGCCGAGGTGGCTGATGTCGGCGTCTCGGTCACGGGGAGCACCTCTGCAGTCGGTCCCGACGAAATCTTGTCGGTGCGATCGGCCAGAATGGCAGGGTTCCATCCTCGCAGCCGAGGATGACCAGGTCCGAGGCAGGGACGAGTGGGGGAGCAGTCCGTGGCAGAGCAGTTGCGTCTGATGGCCGTGCACGCACATCCGGACGACGAGTCGAGCAAGGGTGCGGCGAGCGCCGCGCGCTATGTCGCCGAGGGTGTCGACGTGCTGGTCGCGACCTGCACGGGCGGTGAGCGCGGCAGCGTGCTCAACCCCAAGCTCGACCGACCCGACGTGTGGGAGAACATCGCCGAGATCCGCCGCGCCGAGATGGACGCGGCCCGG
This sequence comes from Asanoa sp. WMMD1127, assembly GCF_029626225.1. Classification (NCBI taxonomy): domain Bacteria; kingdom Bacillati; phylum Actinomycetota; class Actinomycetes; order Micromonosporales; family Micromonosporaceae; genus Asanoa; species Asanoa sp. WMMD1127. The sequence goes on along the minus strand of NZ_JARUBP010000001.1, from coordinate 776,982 downwards.
GCGATCCTCGGGGTCAGGCAGGCCTGGCTGGGCTTCGTCGACTCCGGCCTGCCCGAGGGCGACCCGCTGCCGCCGCTGCCCGAAGGCTGCTTCGCGCTGCAGCCGCTCGAGGTGGCCACGGCGCCGCTGGTGAAGTTGATGCGGGAGTTCCGTCCGCACGTCGTGACGACCTACGACGAGAACGGCGGCTACCCGCACCCCGACCACATCATGTGTCACAAGGTCAGCGTGGCGGCGTTCGAGGCCGCCGGCGACCCGGAGCGCTACCGCGACCTGGGCGAGCCGTGGCAGCCGCTCAAGCTCTACTACAACATCGGCTGGAGCCGGGGTCGCCTGCTCGCCACCCACGAGGCGCTGCTGGCCGCCGGCCTGGAGTCGCCCTACACCGAGTGGCTCGAGAAGTGGGACGAGCGCGAGGACAAGGGCGACCGGGTCACCACCCGGGTCGAGTGCGGCGACTACTTCGAGGTCCGCGACGACGCCCTGCGCGCCCACGCTACCCAGGTCGACCCCGACGGCGGCTGGTTCCAGGTGCCGCTCGACATCCAGCGCAAGGTCTGGCCGACCGAGGACTTCGAGTTGGTCAAGTCGCTGGTCGACAGCCCGGTGCCCGAGTCCGACCTGTTCGCGGGCGTTCGGGAGGCGGTGCGCGCCCGCTGAGCGGGCGAGCGTAGCGTGGGGTGGTTCCCCCGGGTGTGAAGGAGTGTGCCGCCATGCTGACGGTCGTCGACGTGCTCGCGGTCAACAACTTCGGTGACACCCGGGAGGGCGGTCTGGCCGGCCCCATGGGACTGCTCCTGATCATTCTGTTGGGCACCGCCACCGTGTTGTTGATCCGCAACATGAACAGCCGCCTCCGGCGGCTGCCCGAGCGGTTCCCCGCGCCCGACGAGAGTGTCGTGGATCCGACCACGACGAAATCTGTCGCAGCGAAACCATCTGAGGAGAATGACCGATCCTGACCAGCACTGGATTCGTTCCAGACTGGGCAATCCGGTGTTGACCAGGCACGACGACTCCCATTGAGGGCCAAACCAGACGTCTGCCCCCTGTTGCGCCCTCAATCTTTGGCTTAGCCTTCCGCCGTGGGCACCCACGTGGGTTCCCCGTGGCGTGCGCGGAAGGGGGCGCCGATGACCATCGCCGGCCGCTCCCGGCGCGACCTGTCCTTTGGCGATCATCGCGCAGGTCCCGTCCACGGTCCCGTGGGTGGGAGTCGACGATGAGTTCGTTGCGCACCGGCCTGGGTCGCGTGGCCCGGGGCGCCGGCGCCGCGGAGGTGCCCGCCCGGGCGCACGCGTTCACCGCCCTCCTGGTCGTGCTCGCCGTGGTCGCCACCATGGTCGGGCTGCTCTGGCCGGCGCACATCCCGGCCGGCGACCCGCTGCCACCGATCGCCCGGTTCGGCATCGCGTGCGGCGTGATGGCCCTGGCTCAGCTCGCCAGCCTCCGACTACGCATCGGCTCCGGGCGACTATCCGTCACCTGGGGCGAGGCCGCGCTGATCATCGGCCTCTACGCCGCACCATCGGGCTGGTTGCCGGCCGCCACGTTCGCCGCCGCGCTCGCCGCCTGGCTCCTCCTCGCCACCTTCGCGAAGCTCCGCACACCCCTCGAGGTCGTGCACATCGCGGCCAGCCAGACCGTCGCCGTCGCCGCGGCCGTCACGGTCGCCTGCCGCCTCGCCGACCCGATCGGCGCGCCGCTCACCCCGCCGCTGGCCGGCGCCCTGGTCCTCGGCGCTCTCACCTATCTCCTGGTCGGCGCCCTGCTCGCCGTCTGCTACCTGCGGCTCGTCCACGGCGTTCCGGTCTTCGCCACCCTGGTCCGCGCGCTGCACGACAAGCTGCTGATGTTCATCGGCAACGTCGTCGTCGGCCTCGCCACCGTCGCGATGGTCGACTCTGACCCGCGCTGGCTCCTCCTGCTGCCGCCGGTGCTGTGGCTGCTCCAGCAGACCTATGGCCACCGGCTGCGGGCCGCCGACGAGCGCCGTGCCTGGGAGGAGTTCGCCGGCGCGACCAGCGCCCTCAAGAAGCTCGACGAGGACGAGGTGGCGGTGGCCGGCGTCGCCGGCGCGCTGCGGCTGCTGGTGGCCGAGCGCGTCGACCTCGACGTGGTGCGGATGAACGGCAGCTGGCGGCGCTACCACGCCGACGCCGACGGCGGCAACGGCGTTACCGACCTCGACGAGCGGCCCGCGACCGGCGGCGACGAGTCGACCCTGGTGCGCGAGCTCACCGTACGCGGCCAGCTCGTCGGCCAGATCCGGGTCGCGCTGCCGCGCCCCACGCTGCCGTCCGCCCGCGACGAGTTCGCGCTGCGCTCCTTCGGCGACACACTGGCCGTCGCCCTCCACGACGCCGTCACCCACCGCGCGTGGTCGCTGCTCCAGGAGCGATCGTCGTACGACGCCGTGCACGACGCCCAGACCGGCCTGCTCAACCGGGCCGCGGTCGTCGCGCAGGGTGACGCGGCCCTGCGCCGGCTCGGCCGCGACCACCCGGTGGCGCTGGTCGTCGTCGACATCGACCGGTTCCGCACGGTCAACGACACCCTCGGCCACGCCGCCGGTGACGAGCTCCTCGCCGCCACCGCCACCCGCATGAAGGCCCTGACCGGCCAGGGCGAGCTGCTCGGCCGGCTCGGCGGCGACCAGTTCGCGCTGCTGATCGCCGGCGCCGAGCGGATGACCACGTCACGGGCGCTGGACCGGGCCGCCGAGCTGATCGAAGCCGTCGCCGCCACCACCGAGGTGCAGGGCATCCAGCTCGCCGTCGAAGCCTCGGCCGGCGTCGTCGTCGCGGTGCCCGGCAGTGCCAACGTGGCCGAGCTGCTGCGCCGCGCCGACATCGCGCTCCGCCAGGCCAAGGAGGGCGGCGGCGGCAACACGGCCTGCTACGACCCGAGCCGCGACGAGAGCAGCACCGACCAGCTGACGCTGCTGTCCGAGCTGCGCGAGGCGCTGGAGGCCGAGGATCAGCTCGTGCTCGCGCTGCAGCCCGCGGTTGACCTGACCACCGGCGCGCCGACCGGCGTCGAGGCCCTCATCCGCTGGCGCCACCCCCGCCGGGGCGTCCTCAAGCCCGGTGACTTCGTCCGTGCCGCCGAGGAGAGCGACCTGCTCGGCGCGTTCACGCTGTACGTCATCGACCGCGCGCTGCGGGTCGCCGCCGACGTGGCCGCGCACGGCATGGACGTGCCGATCGCCGTGAACCTGTCGGCGCACAACCTGCTCGACCAGCACCTGCCCTCCGACGTCAACGAGCTCCTGCGCCGCCACGGCGTCAGCCCCGACCGGCTCGTCCTCGAGATCACCGAGACCGTCGTGATGAGCGACCAGGAAGTGATCGACGAGGTCCTGGCCGGGTTGCGCCAGCTGGGCGTCCGGATCGCGCTCGACGACTTCGGCACCGGCTACTCGTCGCTGGCCTTCCTCGCCCGGGTACCGGTCGACGAGGTCAAGGTCGACCGGTCCTTCGTGATGCGGATGGCCGAGTCACCCCAGGCGGCGGCGATCGTGCGGTTCACGATCGGGCTCGGGCAGGAGCTGGGGTTGCGGGTCGTCGCCGAGGGCGTCGAGACCGCCGCGCAGCGGGCGGCGCTGGAAAACCTCGGCTGCGGCGCGGCCCAGGGCTACCACTTCTTCAAGCCGATGCCGGCCGACAAGATCGTCGCGGTGTTGAGCCAGCTGACGGACTCGGCGCGGGCGCAGGTCTTTCCGCTGCGGGCCGACGGGTCGGCCTGAGCCGCGCGTTGTCAGGGCTGGACCAGCGTGGCCACCGCTGAGATGACCAGCGCGCGGCGGGTGGCGGGGTCCTTGGGCGCCGCCAGGTGCATCTCCGGAGTCATCACCGACCACATGTTGGCGAGGGTGAGGACCAGCGCCAGGATCTCGGCGGCCGTGTAGCGGGTGGTCACCTGGCCCGCGGCCTGGGCCTTGGCGATCGCGTCGATCTTGGACTGGTTGGCGTCCAGGACCGCCCTGAGCGGCGGGTGGTCGGCAGCGCGCTCGAGGCGGTGCCAGGTGGCCAGGCGGAGGGCGTCGGGGTGGGTCTGGCCGGCGTCGAACAAGCGGGCCGCGTACTCCGGGAGGTTCGCGGCATCCATCGGGGCCTCGGCGAGGGTCTGGTTGACGATCTGCTCGAAGACCGCGGTGAAGAGGCCCTCCTTGTTGCCGAAGTGGAAATAGATCAGGGCCTTGTTGACGCCCGCGCTGGCCGCGACCCGGTCGACGCGGGCGCCGGCTATGCCGTGCGCGGCGAACTCGCGGTAAGCGGCCTCGACGAGCCGGCGGCGGGTCTCCTGGGCGTCTCCGCTGGGTGGCATGTGGTTCAGGTTACTTGACTAACCGGTTAGTTGACGACTGGGGTGCGGCCCGGTTAACTATCTAGTTAGTCAAGCCCAATCGAAGGAGTGGTCATCATGATCGCGATCGTTACCGGCGGTGCCGCGGGCATCGGGTACGCGACAGCGGCCGGCCTCGCCGATCGCGGCCTGGACGTGCTCATCGCCGGGCGCCGGGCCGATGTGCTCCAGTCGGCCGCTCACCGGCTCCGGGCGACGCACCCGTCCGCGAGGGTCAGCACCGGCGAGCTCGATCTCGCCGACCTGGCGTCGGTGCGGGAGTTCGCCTCGCGGGTCCGCGCCGAACACCCGCGGATCGACGTCCTGGTCAACAACGCCGGTGTGATGGCCGTACCCGAGCGCCGGCTGACCGCCGACGGGTTCGAGCTCACGTTCGGCACCAACCACCTGGGGCACTTCGCGCTGACCGGGCTGCTCCTGCCGGCCCTGCTCGCCGCCCCCGCGCCGCGCGTGGTCACGGTGAGCGCCGTGATCGCCCGGCGGGGCCGCATCGACTTCGACAACCTCGACCTGCACCGCGGCTACCGGCCGATGCGGGCCTACAGCGCGTCCAAGCTGGCCAACGTGGCGTTCGCCCTGGAACTCGCGGCCCGCACCGACCGGTTGCGCAGCATCGGCGTCCACCCGGGCACGGCACCGACCGGCATCCAGCGCCACGTGCCGCCGTGGTTGCGCTTCGTCGCCGACCGTGTGGTCGCCTTGGCCGGCCAGAGCGCGGCGGACGCCGCCCGTCCGTCGCTCCTGGCCGCCACGGACCCGACCATCGCCAGCGGCGCCTACTACGCCCCCAACGGCATCGGCGAGGGCCGCGGCCGCCCGGCGCCGGCCCGGATCCCCGCGGCCGCCCAGGACCCTGAGTTTCGTGCTCGCCTGTGGGCTACATCGGAGCGACTGACCGGAGTGTCCTATGAGCTGGCGTCGTCCCGCGACCGGCCGCACGTCGTCTGAAAGGCTGTGGGTGCGGCGTGGGCTTGGCGTCCTGTCCGCAGAGGATGGCGGTTCGGAGCCGCAGTGGTTGACTTTTCCGCATCGCCTGGCGGGCCGAACCGCTTCCGCGGCTGGCCGGCTTCCCCGGCAGCCAACTGGGCGGCGTCGAGCTGCTCGAATGGGTCGGCCGCGACGTCGCCAACGGCAGCATCGCGGTGGGTTTCCACTTCGCACCATCCTGGCTGACCATCTTCAACGCCCTGGACCAGAACGGCTTCGAATTCGACGAACCCGGCTCCACCTACAGACGCCACCCGGTCGAGACCCAGCGGCGGTGACCACCGCCAAACCTCGTACAGCGGACAGGGGACTGTGACCCATGGCCAGCTCACTTTGACGGCGGGCAGGGCGCCGACCGCGCGACACAGCGACCGGCGGGCCGCAGGCGGTCGTGGGACGGCCCGATGTGCCATGGTGGAGAAGTGAACCGGCTAGCCAACGCCACGTCGCCCTATCTGCTGCAGCATGCCGACAACCCCGTCGACTGGTGGCAGTGGGGAAACGACGCCTTTGCCGAGGCCAAACGGCGGGACGTGCCGGTGATCATTTCGGTGGGCTACGCGGCCTGTCACTGGTGTCATGTGATGGCGCACGAGAGCTTCGAAGATGCCGGTGTGGCCAAGCTGATGAACGACAACTTCGTCAGCGTCAAGGTCGACCGCGAGGAGCGGCCCGACGTCGACGCGGTCTACATGACGGCTACCCAGGCGATGACCGGTCAGGGTGGCTGGCCGATGACGGTGTTCGCGGCGCCCGACGGCACGCCGTTCTTCTGCGGCACCTACTTTCCCAAGGCCAACTTCAGCCGGCTGCTCGAGTCGGTCACCAAAGCCTGGCGCGACCAGCGCGACGATGTCATGCGCCAGGGCGCCGCGGTGGTCGAGGCGGTCGGCGGGGCGCAGGCGCTCGGCGGGATCAGCGCGCCGCTGACCGCGGAGATGCTCGACACCGCGGCGGAGAAACTGGCCACGGAGTACGACAGCGAGAACGGCGGCTTCTCCGGCGCACCGAAGTTCCCGCCGCAGATGAACCTGCTGTTCCTGCTGCGGCACTACCAGCGCACCGGCAGCGAGCAGGCGCTCGAGATCGTGCGGCACACCTGCGAGGCGATGGCCCGCGGCGGCATCTACGACCAGCTGGCCGGCGGGTTCGCGCGCTACTCGGTCGACGCCCGGTGGATCGTGCCGCACTTCGAGAAGATGTTGTACGACAACGGCCTGCTCCTGCGCGTCTACACGCACCTGTGGCGGCTGACCGGCGACCCGCTCGCCCGCCGCATCGCCGACGAGACGGCACAGTTCATCGTCCGCGACCTCGGCACCCCCGAAGGCGGGTTCGCCTCGTCGCTCGACGCCGACACCGACGGCGTGGAGGGCCTCACCTACTCGTGGACCCCGGCCCAACTCGTCGAGGCGCTCGGTCCGGAGGACGGGGCGTACGCCGCCGGTGTCTTCGGTGTCACCGCCGCCGGCACGTTCGAGAAGGGCGCCAGCGTGCTGCGGCTGGCCCGCGACATCGACGACGCCAACCCGCCGGTGGTCGACCGGTGGACCGACGTCCGCGCGCGCCTGCTGGCGGCCCGGGCCCAGCGCCCGCAGCCCGCCCGCGACGACAAGGTGGTCGCGTCCTGGAACGGCCTGGCGATCACCGGCCTGGTCGAGCATTTCATGGCCACCGGCACCGGCGAGTCGCTCGGCGCCGCGGTCCGGGCGGCCGGTCTCATCGCGGACAGGCACGTGGTCGACGGCCGGCTCCGCCGGGTCTCCCGCGACGGCGTGGTCGGCGACCCGCCGGGGGTGCTCGACGACTACGGCGCGATGGCCGAGGCGTTCTGCGCCGTGCACCAGGCCACCCTCGACCCGCGCTGGCTCGACCTCGCCCGCACGCTGCTCGACGCCGCGTTGGCGCACTTCCCGACCGGCAACGGCGGCTACTACGACACCGCCGACGACGCGGAGCGGCTCGTCACCCGGCCGGCCGACCCGACCGACAACGCGACACCGTCCGGGCTGACGGCGCTGGCGGCGGCGCTGACCGCGTTCACCGCGGTGAGCGGCGAGCCCGCCTACCGGGAGGCGGCCGAGGCCGCGCTGGGCACGGTCGCCCCGATCGTCGCCCAGTACCCGCGGTTCTCCGGGTACGCCGCCGCCACCGCGGAGGCACTGCTTTCCGGCCCCTACGAAATCGTCATCGCCACCACCGACGACCCGACCGGCGATCCGCTGGTGGCGACCGCCTACGAGCTCGCCCCGCCGGGCGCCGTGGTGCTGGTCGGGCCGCCGGACGCGCCGGGCGTACCACTGTTGGCTGATCGTCCGTTGCTCGACGGCGCGCCCACGGCGTACGTCTGCCGCGGTTTCGTCTGTGATCGCCCCACGACGGCGGTGGCGGACCTCACCGCGCAGCTCGCCCGTCGGTGACCCCGGGATAGGCTTTCCCGCGCCATGGATTCCCGGACCGGACTGCCTGTCGTCGGCATGGTGGGCGCGGGCCAGCTGGCCCGGATGACCCACCAGGCCGCCATCGCGCTCGGCCAGTCGCTGCGCGTGCTCGCCGCCCACCCCGACGACGGCGCCGCGATGGTCGTCGCCGACGTGCAGATCGGCGAGCACACCGACCTGGCCGCGCTGCGTACCTTCGCCAAGGGTTGTGACGTCGTCACCTTCGACCACGAGCACGTGCCGGAGGCGCACATCCGCGCGCTGGCCGCCGAGGGCGTCAAGGTGTTCCCGTCCGCCGACGCGCTCGTGTTCGCGCAGGACAAGCGGCGCATGCGGGAGCGGCTGTCGGGGCTGGGCGCGCCGGTGCCGCGGTGGCAGCCGATCGCCTCGCCGGCCGACCTGGCCTCGTTCGGCGCGCAGGCCGGCTGGCCGCTGGTGTTGAAGGCGGCCCGGGGCGGCTACGACGGGCGCGGCGTGTGGGTCGTCGACTCGCCCGCCGCGGCTGCCGAGGTCCTGGGCAGCGGGACCGAGCTGATCGCCGAGGAGCTGGTGACGCTGCGGCGCGAGCTGGCGGTGCAGGTGGCGCGGTCGCCGTTCGGCCAGGTGGCCGCGTACCCGGTGGTCGAGACCGTGCAGCGCGACGGCATCAACGTCGAGGTGCTGGCGCCGGCGCCGCTGCTGCCCGAGGACCTCGCGGTCGAGGCGCAGAAGCTGGCGATCGACCTGGCGACGGCGCTCGACGTGGTCGGCCTGCTGGCGGTGGAGCTGTTCGAGACGCCGGGCGGGCTGGTCGTCAACGAGCTGGCCATGCGCCCCCACAACTCCGGCCACTGGACGATCGAGGGCGCTCGCACGTCGCAGTTCGAGCAGCATCTGCGGGCGGTGCTCGACTACCCGCTGGGCGACACGGCGCTGGCGGCGCCCGTCGTGGTCAGCGCCAACGTGCTCGGCGGGCCGGCGGGCGGCATGTCGACCGACGAGCGGCTGCACCACCTGTTCGCCGAGGATCCGGGCGCCCGGGTGCACCTCTACGGCAAGCAGTCGCGGCCCGGCCGCAAGATCGGCCACGTGACGGTTCTCGGCGACGACCTCGAGTCGTTGCGCGCCCGCGCCGCCCGTGCGGCCTGGTGGCTACGCGAAGGGACGCACTGGTGACCGCCGTCGGCGTGATCATGGGCAGCGACTCCGACTGGGCGACGATGCGCGCCGCGGCGGAGGCCCTCGACGAGTTCGGCGTCGCCTACGAGGTCGGCGTCGTCTCCGCCCATCGCACACCCGACAAGATGATCGCGTACGCCCGAACGGCGGCCGACCGTGGCCTCCAGGTGATCATCGCGGGTGCGGGCGGGGCCGCCCACCTGCCGGGCATGGTCGCGTCGGCCACCCCGCTGCCGGTGATCGGCGTCCCGGTGCCGCTGAAATATCTCGACGGCATGGACTCCCTGCTCTCGATCGTGCAGATGCCGGCCGGCGTGCCGGTGGCCACGGTCTCGATCGGCGGCGCCCGCAACGCGGGCCTGCTCGCGGTCCGCATCCTCGCGGCGGCCGATCCGGCCCTGCGGCAACGCATGGTCGACTTCCAGGCGGGCCTCGAGGTGCTGGTCGCCGAGAAGGAAGCGGCGCTCAAGGCCTCCCTGCGCCCGGCGTGACGGCGGCGTGATCCGGCCGCGGTCGGAAGTCGACCTGCGTGGGCTGTCGGTCGGCGCAGCCTGCCGCGGCGCGTCCTAACGCATCCGGCCCAGGCTGCGGATGCGTTCCTGGGCGCGGCGGCGGTTCTCGTTGCTGGCGCCGAGGATCAGCAGGATGACGCCGATCGGCAGGACGACGTAGTACGGGCCGACGCGAGTCACCGTGAAATGGATGGCCGAGATGGCGGTGACCACCGCGCCCACGATGAAGGGCGCCTGCTGCTTGACCATCGAGCCGAAGACCAGCGTCGCCGCCGCCCCGACCAGCAGCAGCAGCTCGCGGGTGTCCGTCGTGTCGCCGATCAGCACGATCACCGTGGTCGGGAGGAAGGCCGCGACCAGGGCCGGTCCGTACGCCACCCAGCTCCCCAGCGACGGCCGCTGCCGCAGCTCGATCAGGCCCGCCACCAGCGCGACCGCCGCGAACGGCAGCGTGTAGGCCTCCAGCAGCCGCACCTCGGCCAGGTCCATCAGCAGCCACCAGGCCGCCACCTCGCAGCCGAGCGCGGTGTAGAAGATGACCCGGCGCCGGGACGCCTGCCGGCCGGGGCGGCCCGCCGCGACGCCGAGCACCGCGCCCCAGGCGGCGAGCAGGCCGGCGAGGTGCGGCCGCGAGTCGAAGGCGAGCGCGAACGCGATCAGGCCGCCCGCGTAGCCGCTCCACTCGACGGTCGTCGCCTCGCGGGACGCCTCGGGCCGGCGCAGCCGGGGCAGCAGTGCGGCGCCGATCAGCAGCGCGGCGCCGACCGCCAGGACGCCGAACGCCGACGTGGTGCGCGGGAGGCCGCCGACGAGGCCGACGGTCAGCACAAAGGCCTGGCCCATGATCGCCGCGAACAGCCAGCCGAGGATGCGGGAGCGCTCGGTCCGCCCGTACAACGCCGCGATCGCGCCCACGAGCACCGCGCTGCCGAGGGTCAGCAGCGTCATCGCGCGGGTGGCGAGGCTGCCGACCAGGCCGGCGTTTCCGGCGGCCAGCCCGATCACGAACGTGGCGATCCGGGCCGTGCGCAGCGACTGCGCCAGCTCCGACTCCGGCGGCGGCGGGGTCAGCGCCAGGCCGAGCATCGCGACCGCGAACACGGCCAGCGCGGCCCGGGTGCTGTGTGGCCAGCCGTAGCCGAGCGACACCGGCGTGATCAGGATGGTGACGGCGATGCCCGGCAGCGCCACCGGCACGGCCCGCAGCGGCCGGCCGCCGGAGAACGCCAGCGCGGCCAGGCCGGCGGCGAGCGTGAGCAGCAGCGCGGCGAGCACATTGGACGGTTCGACGGCGCCCGGCGGTGGGTCGAGCAGCGCCGCCGGCGGGCCCTCCCAGACGCCGTTGAGGACCTGCAGCGGGTCGATCAGGGCGGCGATCAGCGCCGGGCCGAGGGCATAGAGGGCGAACAGCACGCCGGGTACGGCCAGCAGCAGCGCACCCATCGCCGGGTCGAGCGACCACCGCCGGCCGAAGCCTCCGGGCACCCGTCGCCACAGGCCTGATCCGGCCGCGCTCCAGCGGCGGGCCGAGTCGATCTCACCGCTCGGCGGGGCGGTCGACCGCAGCAGCTCCGCGAGGATGCCCAGCATGGCCGCGCCGGCCGCGTAAACCCCCGGGGAGACGTTGGTGGCCAGCGCGGTGCCGGCAGTCACCGTGGCGCCGCCGGCGAGGCCGACGGAGGCATAGGACAGGAACGGCGCCATCCGGGTACGCGACGCCGCCAGCACCGCCATCCCCAGGCTCGAACCGGCCAGGGCGGCGGTCAGCACCACGACGGCCGAGCTCCCCATCGACGCGGCAAAGCCGGCCAGCGCGCCGGGCAGGGCCAGCAACGCGCCACCGAGGGCGAGGCCGCCGATCGTGCTCAGGTGTGGTGGCGCCGCGGCGACCTCGGCCGGCGCCGCGACGGCCGCACCGGTCGGGGTCGGTCGGGGCCGGGTCATCGTGGCGGTCGCCGCGCCGGCGCCGACGCCGACACCGTTGTCGACGACGATCCGTTCGGCGCCGACGGGTGGGGCCGCTTCCGCGCCCGGATAGCCCGACGACTCGGTGGTCGCGCCGGTGCCTCCGCCCGTGGCCACCGGCTCGCGGGGCTCCCCGGGCGGGGTGGCGACGACGTTGCCGGCGAGGGCGGCGACCACCCCGCCGATCAGCACGATGATGGCGAGCGCGGCCGCGGTGGTCCACGGGCGCACCACGCTGGCGCCGACGGCGTGCAGCGCGACGGCAGCGGCCACCCAGATGCGGGCCAGCCCGGCCCGCGGGTCGGCGGCCATCACCGCGGCCACGCCGTAGATGGTGGCGACCGCGCCGCCGACGATGATCGGGGAGTACCACGGCAGCCCGAGCGCGGCCGGCGCCCCGATCGTGGCGAGACCGACGAAGACCGCGGCGACGTCGTAGGACCAGGGGCGGGGCAGCACGATCGCGGCCGCGCCGGCGAGCAGCACCAGGGCGACCGGGGCCTGCCAGGCGCCGCCCGCGTCGGTGCTGCCGGGCCACTGGCTGAGGTCGGCCGACCAGAGCGCGCCCGGGGTCGCCAGGATGCGCAGCCCGCCGGCCAGGCACTGGTAGCCGGCGATCGCCGCGATCACGCCCCCGCCGACGGCGATGCCGAGCGCCGGACCGCGCCGCCAGCCTTCCGGCAGCGCCCGGACGACGATCGCCACCACTAGGATCATCGCGGCCACCGTGGCGATCTCGCCGCCCGGCGCGAGGATCGCGGCGATGCGGGCCAGCGCGCCGATCAGCGCCGTGGTCGCCGCGGCCGACGCGAAGTCGGCGCCGTCCAGCATCCGGTCGGCCCGCCGGCCGTGGTCGATCGACGGGGCCAGGAACAGCAGCACGGCGGCGACCAGCATCAGCGCGCCGACCAGCTTGTCGGCGACGGTGGACTGGCTCGCGGCGAACGCCGTGATCGCCACGGTGATCGCCCCGAGCCCGGTGCCCGCCGTCAGCGGGACGCTGAGCTGCCGCTCGGCGACCTGGTTGAGCGCCGCGAAGCTCAGCGTGGCGCAGACGGCGAGGAAGGCGGTGGCCAGGATCGGCACCGTGGCCGCGTTGGCCGGCACGGTAGCGGCGACGAAGCTCGCCACCGCGCCCGGGAAGGCGAACGCGGCGCCCCCGGCGGCCCACTCGCCGACCGGCTCGGCGCCCGCGTTCTGCGAGCGGAGCGGGGCGCTGCGGGCGGCCGCGGCGATCAGCGCGCCGCTGGCCGCGATCACGAACAGCACCGCGGCGCTGAGCGACGGCCGGGCCGCGGAGGCGCCGGCGGCGGCCAGCCCGACCAGGGCCGCGCCGACGGCGTGGGCGGCGCCGGCTCGCGGGGTGCGGGCCCAGAGCCCGGCCACACCGATGGCGATGGCGGCTATCGCCGGCGGCCACGGCGCGGCGGCCCAGCTGAGGTCGAACGAGGCGGGCGCGGCGAGGGCGGTCAGCGCGGCGCCCGCGACGGCGAGCTCCCGCCGGATCTCCGCCGGCGCGGCCAGCACGGCGGCGACCGTGAGCAGCGCGGCGGCGACCGCGAGCTGCCACTGCGCGGAGCCGATGGCGGCGTCCAGGCGAGCGTCGTACGCCGTCAGGTCCGCGCCCCACATCGGCAGCGCGGCGTCGATCGGCGCGATCGCGGCGCGCAGCGTGTTGCCGGCGACCACCATGCCGATCACCAGCAGCGCCGCGGTCGAGGCGAGCTGCGGGCCCTTTCTGGCGTCGTCGGGCAGCGCACGTATCGCGAAGCCGATCAGCACGATGATCGCCGCCATCACGACGAGCGCGTGCCCGGGCATCGCGACCGCGGCGACCCGACCGGCGGCGCCGACGATGGCCAGCGTCATGATGCCGCCGGCAACGTCGGGCAGGGGCCGGTGGCGCAGCGACATCGAGCCGATCAGGCCGACACCGGCGGCGGTGACCAGCGCGATGCCGGCCACGGTGGCGGCTGGCAGGGTGCGGGCGTCGACGAGCCCGGCCACGGCGTAGATGAGCGCGGCACCGATCGCGATGCCGAACAGCACCCACGACATCTCGCGCAGCCAGCGGGCGGCGACCTCGGTCTGCGGCGGCGGTCCGGACACCGGCGCGTCGACCGGGCCGGCGTCGATCAACACCTCGTCTTCCTCGGCGGCCCCTTCGGGCCGACGCCGCGGCTCTGCCGCGTCCTTCGGCGTCGGGGCGGCCTCCGGAGTTGGCCCGGCGTCCGCGGCCTTCGTCGGCGTCGCGCCGGCGTTCGGGGTTGGCCCGGCGGCCGCACCTTCCTTCGGCGTCGCCGCAGTCTCCGGTGTCGGACCAGCCGTCGGGCCTTGGTCCGGGCCGCCCGCCGGTTCCGTCGCGGCTTTGCCCGTGGGCTCGGCCGGCGCCTCGTCGGTGCGCTGCTTGGGCGGGATCGGTGAGGACACGATCCGCGACACCTTGGGGCCGCCCGTGGCCGGAACCGCCCCGGACGGGCCGCCGGTCGCCGGCTCATCGGTGGCGTCGTCCGAACGCCGCCACGCACGCCCGGTGGTCCCCCGCTTCCCAGAAATCGGCCCCACATCGGCCGGGCCCTCGGAACGGCGCCAGAAGCGCCCGCCAGCGGCGGGCGAATCACCGGCCGGAGCGTCGGTTCGCCGGGAAGGCTCCGCGACGGTTGCCGACCCGTCCGCGCCCGAACCGTCGGCACGCCGCCAGAACCGCCCGGCGGCTGTGGGTGGGGGCTCGTCGGCCGGCGGGACCAGCCGGGCCGACCAGGCCGGGGGGACGAGGGCGCCGAACGCGGCGTACTGCCGGCCCAGCCAGATGTCCAGCGCGGCCACCGCCGCGAGCGAGAAGGCCCAACCCGTCGGCCCCTCGATCCACCGGTGGGTGAGCAGCGGGATCACCGGTTGGAGGGCGAGCACGGTCCCGTACCGCGGCACGCTCAGCCCGGTGGCGCTCGCGTAGACCGCCGCGATGGCCGCTGTCACCGCGAACACGATCCCGGCGAACACGTCGCCCGGCACCGGCCCGACGCGCACGTCCGGCACGAGCCAGAAGGCGTAGCCGATCAGCGGCACCAGCACTAGGCCGACCGCGGAGATGGTCTCGGCGGTCGAGCTCAGCCGTCGGGCCCGCACGAACGGCGCGACGCCCAGCATCAGGGCGGCGGCGCCGGCCAGGATCACGAGCCGGGGGATCGCGTAGGGCGTGACACCGGCGAACACGACCGCCGCCACGCCCAGGAGCAGGGCGCCCAGGCCGAGATAGACGTTCTGGATCTCGCGGGTGGAGGCCTCTTCGCGTACGCCGTCGTCGTCGAGGTCCTGCACCCGCGGCGGCGGAGGCGGCTCCGGTGTCGGTGGCGTGCCCCCGGCGGGCTGCTGTCGGGGAATCCGCGGGCCGGTGGGGTCCGCGGTCGGCGGGCGGCGGAACACCCGCTTGCGCAGCACCTTGCGCGGCTTCTTGATCTGCTCCTTGAGCCGCTCCTGGTTGGCCGCGTTGAGGATGTCGCGCTGGAACTGCGCGGCCTGCATCCGCTGTGCCAGCAGCCGCTGCTCACGGACGAGCTGGATGTCCTTGCGTCGGATCTCGGAGATCTCGCGCTCGATGCGCGACACCTCGTCGGCCCACCGGCCCTGTTGCGCGTTGCAATAGGGGCACCGGGGCGCGGGGTCGATCTCCCGGCCGCAGGAGGGACAGGGATACCTTTCCATCGCACCTCTCCGCGGCAGGACAGTGACGCCTATACCGAAGCATGCCCATACCGGACGTCGATTGAACAGTCCCTTTGGGCGTGTCCGGACGCGACACCCGAAATCGGTGACGTCCCTCCAATGTGAAAGGGCGCCCCCGGGGTACGGAACCCCGGAAGCGCCCTTCGGCGAAACGGACTGTTACGGGCGGCCCATGCCCCGGTAGACCCAGCCGGCCTGGGTCCACAGCGCCGGGTCGAGGCAGTTGCGGCCGTCGATCACCTTCTTGCCGGCGACCAGCTCACCGAGCGCCACCGGGTCGGCGTTGCGGAAGTCCGCCCACTCGGTCAGCACGCAGACCAGGTCGGCCTCGCGCACGGCGTCGTTGAGCGTCGGCTCGTACGTCAGGTCGGGCGCGGCCTTCTTGGCGTTGTCCATGCCCTCGGGGTCGTAGACCCGCACGTCGGCGCCGGCCTTGAGCAGGAGCCCGGCGACCGCCAGCGAGGGCGCGTCGCGGATGTCGTCGGAGTTGGGCTTGAAGGTGGCGCCGAGCACCGCGATCTTGGCGCCGGACAGGTCCGGGCCCGCCGGGCCGGAGCGGCGGCCGAGCAGGTCGGCGGCCAGGTTGAGCACCCGGGTGCGGCGGCGCAGGTTGATCAGGTCGACCTCGTGCAGGAACCGCAGCGCCTCGCCGGCGCCCAGCTCCTGGGCCCGCGCCTGGAACGCGCGGATGTCCTTGGGCAGGCAGCCGCCGCCGAAGCCGACACCGGCCTGGAGGAACCGGTTGCCGATGCGCGGGTCGTAGCCGATCGCCCGGGACAGCTGGGTGACGTCACCGCCGGCGACCTCGCAGACCTCGGCCATCGCGTTGATGAACGAGATCTTGGTGGCCAGGAACGCGTTGGCGGCGACCTTGACCAGCTCGGCCGTCGCGAAGTCGGTGATGACCAGCGGGACCTCGCGGTCCTCGGTCGCGGCCAGGTCGAAGACGCCCTTGTGCGCCGAGTAGAGCAGGCCGTTGGCCCAGTCGCTCTTCACGCCGACGACGATCCGGTTGGGCCGCAGCACGTCCTCGACGGCGAAGCCCTCCTGCAGGAACTCGGGGCTCCAGGCGACCTCGACGCCGAGCTCCGGCGCGACGTGCTTGCCGACGAGCTGCTCGATCCACTCGGCGGTGCCGACCGGAACCGTGGACTTGCCGACGATCAGCGCCTTGCGGGTCATGTGCTGGGTCAGCGCCACGACCGAGCCCTCGACGTAGCTCAGGTCGGCGCCCATCCCGTCGCCCCGCTGCGGGGTGCCGACGCAGATGAAGTGGACGTCGCCGAAGTCGGCGGCTTCCTTGTAGTCGGTGGAGAACCGCAGGCGGCCGGCGGCGATGTTGCGGCGCAGCAGCTCGTCAAGACCGGGCTCGTGGAACGGCACGACGCCGGACGCCAGGCCGGCGATCTTCGCCTCGTCGACGTCGACGCCCAGCACCTCGTAGCCGAGTTCGGCGTAGCAGATGGCGTACGTCGCACCCAGGTAACCGGTGCCGAGGAAGGTCAGCCGCGGGCGGGCCGCGCCGGACGGGGGTGTCACCGCCGCGATCGCCGGCATGGGCTGGGTGTTCGGGTACGGGATCGTCACGCCTTGGTTCTCCGCTCACGCTCGGCGGCGCTTCTTCGCGCCACGTCGGTTGTCGGGGCTGGCCGCGCCCGCACGGCGCGTCAGTTAGGACATTTTCTTGTATCCCCGCCACTGGGCGGGCTCGCCTGCGGTTCGCCCGCGCAGGCGAGGATAGTGCGTGAGCCTACCCACTGTGCATCCGAGCCGACGTTACCGGTCGGTATCCTCTGCACTGGGCCAGATAGACGCATGCCCGACGCACGCTACCGGTGGCGCTCACCGCCGGCCAAGGGGAGGGCCGCAATCATGACAAACGCTTCGTTCGATGTTTACCAACTACCCGAAGAGCATCGGACTATTCGGGCGGCGGTCCGCGAGGTGTGCGACGCCAAGGTCGCGCCCAACGCCGCGGACGCGGACGAAACCGGCGAGTTCCCCAAGGCGTCGTACGAGGCCCTGCGCGCGGCCGACTTCCACGCGCCGCACATCCCGGTGGAATACGGCGGCGCCGGCGCGGACGCCCTGGCCACCGCGATCGTGATCGAGGAGGTGGCCCGCGCCTGCGCGGCGTCATCGCTGATCCCCGCCGTCAACAAGCTGGGCACGATGCCGTTGCTGCTGGCCGGATCCGACGCCGTCAAGGCCGAGTTCCTTCCGCCGGTCGCGCGCGGCGAGGCGATGTTCTCCTACTGCCTCTCGGAGCCCGAGGCGGGCAGTGACGCGGTGTCGATGACGACCCGGGCCGAGCGCGTCGGTGACGGCTGGGTGCTCAACGGCGTGAAGCGCTGGATCACCAACGCCGGTGTGTCGGAGTTCTACACCGTCTTCGCGGTCACCGAGCCCGGCGCGCGGTCGCGCGGCATATCCGCGTTCGTGGTGTCCAAGTCGGATGCCGGTGTGTCGTTCGGCGCGCCGGAGAAGAAGCTCGGCATCAAGGGCTCACCGACTCGCGAAGTTTACTTCGACAATGTGCATATTCCGGATTCGCGGATTATAGGCGAGCCCGGCACCGGTTTCGCGACCGCGATGCGCACCCTTGACCACACCCGGGTCACCATCGCCGCGCAAGCCGTCGGCATCGCGTCGGGCGCGCTCGACTACGCCCTCGGCTACGTCCAGGAGCGCCGCCAGTTCGGCAAGCCGATCGCCGACTTCCAGGGTGTGCAGTTCATGCTCGCCGACATGGGGATGAAGCTGACGGCCGCCCGGGAGCTGACCTATGCCGCGGCCGGCCGCTCCGAGCGGGCCGACGCCGACCTGACCTACTTCGGCGCGGCCGCGAAGTGCTTCGCCTCCGACGCCGCCATGGAGATCACCACCGACGCGGTCCAGCTGCTCGGCGGCTACGGCTACACCCGCGACTACCCGCTCGAGCGGATGATGCGCGACGCCAAGATCACGCAGATCTACGAGGGCACCAACCAGGTGCAGCGGGTCGTGATGGCCCGCCAGCTGCTGGCCGGCTGACGGTCGTCAGCGTCAGCTCAGCCGGGTCGTCGCGTCCGGGTCCGACGGGGGCGAGGTCGGGGTCGCATGACCCGGCGGGGGGTACGCCGCCGGCGGCGGCGGTGTGCCCCGCAGCGGCCGGGTGCCGCTGTCGTCACTGGGCTCGTCGGCGGCTGGTTCGGCCCGCGGCGACAGCAGCGTCGTCTCCTCGTCGGCTGATCGGGACGGCAGGACCGTCGTCTTCTCGTCGTCGTCCGGCGCATCGGGCCGGCGCAGCAGCGTCGTCTCCTCGTCGCCGTCTCCGGCGGCCGGCGGGGCGGCCTCCTCGGTCGGCCGGCGCAGGAGGGTCGTGTCCTCGTCGCCGTCCGCGGTGGCCGGCGGCTCCGCGCGCGGCGTCAGCCGCGTGGTCTCGTCCGTCGCTTCCGAAGCGGTGAGGCGGGTCGTGTCGTCCGCGGGTGCGGCCGGCGGCGGGACGCTGAACCGGGTGGTTTCGTCCGCGGGCGGCGGCGGTGGTGGGGCGCTGAGCCGGGTCGTCTCGTCCGCGGGCGGCGGCGGTGGTGGTGGGGCGCTGAGCCGGGTGGTGGCCTCGGTGGCGTCCGCGGCCTCGTCGGCGCCCGGCTGACGCGGCACGTGCGGCGTGAACTGCGGCGGTGGCGGCGGCGGAGTCGCGGGCGGTCGCCCGGCCGGACCCTGCGTCGGCGGCCCGGCCGGTGGAGGGCTGAACGACCCGGAATGCCCCACCGGCGGCGCGGGCGCAGGACTGAACGGTGCCGAGGCAGGGCCGGGCACGCCGCTGGTCGGCGCCGACGGCCCGTAGCCCGGCGCACCGCTGGTCGGCGCTGGCGCCCCAAAACCTGGCGCGCCGCTGGTCGGCGCTGGCGCGCCGCTGGTCGGCGCTGGCGCGCCGACCCCACCCACCGGAGCGCCAGAAGTCGGCGGGCCCCAGGGAGCCGGTGCCCCCGACGTCGGCGCCGGAGTGACGGTGGCCGGCGCCGGTCCGCCGCGCCCCGGTCCGTAGATCGCCGCCGTCGCATAGGGCCCAGGATCGAAGCCGGGCGCCCCCGGATGCGGGGGCGGCGGAGGCGGAGGCGGGTAACCCGGCGCCCCCGCCACGGCGGCACCCGGATAGACGGGCGGCTGGCCAACCGGCTGCTGGCCGGCGGGCGAAGGATGCCGCCGCCACCGCCGCGGGCTGGTCACGGTGAGCAACAGCAGCGTGCCGACTACGGGCCCGAGGCCGACCACGGGATTGGCCAGCCCCGCCGATCGGTCGAACACGTCGACCGTCGAAAGGTCACGAAACAGCCCCGCGTCCTGCGCGGCCCAGAGGCTGGTCACGATGAAGGCCACCCCGACCACGGCCGGCCCGACCGGCGACAGCCGCGTCATGACGAGCAGCGTGAGCAGCACCCCCGCCGCGGCCAAGGCGGCGTAGCCACCGACCACACGCAGGTCGACCCCGCCGGGCCCGGTCGCGACCTCGCTCATCCCGTAGCCGGCCAGCACCCAGATCGCGGGGCCCAGCACCAGTGACAGGAGCAGCGATCCGAGGTGACGCATCGGGCCTCCCGCGGGTAGGTGAGGCGCACGCTACCCCGGGTGGCAGGCGAACTCTGTCGCCTATTCGGCCCTACCCTCCGACCGGTAGGGCGCGGGCGGCGACGCCCAGGGTGAGGTGCCGGCGGTGGGCGCGCCACCGAACGGCTGCTCCGACCGCGGCGCGGGCACGTCGGCCGGCGGGTAGGCCAGCGACGGCGGCCGCGTGTCGGGGTCGGACGGGTAGCCGCCGCCGAACAGGTCGGGGTCGGTGTCGTCCACTCCGGACCGGTCCGCGGTGGCGGCGACGCCGAGCGGCCAGCGGCGCCACCGCTGCACGCTGAACGCCGCCATGGCCAGCAGCAGGCCTAGGAAGAAAAGCGTGCCGTTGTCTAGCGGCAGGCGCAGCGGCAGCGGGTCGCCGAAGAGCCGCCAGCCGCCCGGCACCGCGGAACGCACCCGCAGCGGCGCGATGAACATCCCGACGTACGGCGCCATCAGCAGCAGCCCCGCGACCAGCGGGCCGAGCGGCGACCAGCGCAGCGTGGCGAGCACGCCGATCACGACGCCGGCGGCGCCGAGGTAGACCGCGGGCTCGATCAGCCGCGCCGTGTTGAACGTCGACGTCTCGGCCCAGGTGGTGATCGTCGAGTTCGATCCGTCCTGGCCGAGCGCGAGCAGGATCCAGGCCAGCGGCGCGACCACGATGCCGGCGAGCAGGCTCCACAGATGACGCACGCGAGCACCGTACCGGAGCGGCTCTGACCCGTGAATGTGTGCGTGGGACCTACATGTCTGCCTGCCTCGATGGGGGAGGATGGCCGGATGAGCAACGAGGTGCTGTGGACGCCGCCGTCCGACGTACGCGAGACCAGCCGGATCGGCCACTACCTGCGGTGGCTCGAGCGCGAGCGGGGTCTGGCGTTCGCCGACTACGAGGCGCTGCGGCACTGGTCGGTCACCGACCTGGCGGGCTTCTGGAGCTCGATCTGGGACTACTTCGAGGTGGTCGCCCACACCCCGCCGACGGAGACGGTCGGTGACCGGCACATGCCCGGGGCCCGCTGGTTCCCCGGCGCGACGCTCAACTACGCGGAGAACGTGCTGCGGATGCCCGGCCGGGCCGGCGACGACCCCGCCGTGATCGCGCACGGCCAGACCCGTGCGCCCGTCACGCTGAGCAAAGACGAGCTGCGCGAGGCCGTACGCCGGTGCGCCGCGGGACTGCGCCGCCTCGGTGTCGGACCGGGTGACCGGGTCGCCGCGTACGCACCGAACATCCCGGAGACGTACGTGCTGATGCTGGCGACCGCCAGCCTGGGCGCGATCTTCTCCTCCTGCGCGCCCGAGTTCGGCACCCGCAGCGTCTGTGACCGCTGGCAGCAGATCGAGCCGCGGGTGCTGGTCGCCGTCGACGGCTACCGCTACGGCGACAAGCCGGTCGACCGCCGGGCCGAGGTGGCCGCGATCCGCGATGCGCTGCCCTCGGTCGAGCACCTGGTGATGATCGACTACCTGGAGCCGGGCGCCGGGTCGGGCTGGAGCGAGCTGACCGCGCCGACGGACGAGCCGCTCACCTTCGCGGCGGTGCCGTTCGACCACCCGCTCTACGTGCTCTATTCCTCGGGCACCACCGGCCTGCCGAAGCCGATCGTCCACGGGCACGGCGGCATCCTGCTCGAGCACCTCAAGATGCTGGCGCTGCACCACGACCTCGGCCCGGCCGACCGGTTCTTCTGGTTCACCACCACCGGCTGGATGATGTGGAACTTCCTCGTCTCCGGCCCGGCGGTCGGCGCGACGATCGTGCTGTTCGACGGCAACCCGGGCGCGCCGAGCCTCGACACGCTGTGGGCGCTGGCGCAGGACTCCCGGATGACCTATTTCGGGACGTCGGCCCCCTTCCTGCTGGCCTGCCGCAAGTCGGCTCTGGTGCCGCGGGCCGACCACGACCTGACCGCGTTGCGCGGGCTCGGTTCGACCGGCGCGCCCCTGCCGCCCGAGGGCTTCGAGTGGGTGTACGACGCGGTCAGCCCCACTCTGCAGCTCCAGTCGCTGTCCGGCGGCACCGACGTCTGCACGGGCTTCGTCGGCGGGGTCCCGCTGCTACCGGTGCGGTCCGGCGAGATCGCGTGCCGGGCGCTGGGCGCGGCGGTCGAGGCGTACGCGCCCGACGGCACCCCGGTGCTCGACCAGCTCGGCGAGCTCGTGATCACCGAGCCGATGCCGAGCATGCCGGTCGGCTTCTGGAACGACCCGGACGGCAGCCGCTACCGGGAGGCGTACTTCGACGTCTATCCCGGTGTCTGGCGGCACGGCGACTGGATCACGATCAACGACCACGGCGGCTGCGTGATCACCGGGCGCTCCGACGCCACGCTCAACCGGGGCGGCGTGCGGCTGGGCACCGCCGAGTTCTACTCCGTCGTCGAAGGGCTGCCGGAGATCGCCGACTCGCTGGTCGTACACCTGGAAGACAACGAAGGCGGTGCCGGTGAGCTGCTGCTGTTCGTGGTCACCGCCGACGGCCGCGACCTGGACGGCCCGCTGACAGCCAAGATCGCCAAAGAGCTGCGCACCGCCCTGTCGCCGCGGCACGTGCCGGACGCGGTCTACCGGATCACCGGCGTCCCGCGCACGCTGAGCGGCAAGAAGCTCGAGGTGCCGGTCAAGAAGATCCTCACCGGGGCGCCCGTGGAGGCGGCGGCGGCCAAGGGCGCGCTGGCCAACCCGGAGTCGCTGGCCGAGTTCGAGAAGCTGGCCCGCGACGGGGTCAGCTGAGGTCGCGGGTGACCTGCTCGCTGGCTATCCGGTCGGCGAGCTTGGCCCGGTCGAGGTTGCCGCACAGCACGATGCTGGCCCCGGCGGCCAGCGGCACCAGCAGCCAGTCGCGCGGGTCGGGATGCCGGCCGGCGTCGATCAGCACGCGGTCGCCCGGCACGAGACCGAACGGATCGGCCGGGTGCCAGTCCGAAGCACCACGGGGGTACGCGGCGAAGACGTCACCGTAGGCCCGGACCGCGACCGTGTAGTCCTGCCAGCCGGCCGGCACGTCGCGCATCGGCAGGGCGAGCGGGTGCAGTGACAGCGCGTAGCGGTCGCCGGCCGACCAGCCCGCGGCCTCGGCGATCCGGCCCTCGGCGGCGAACAGCACGTCGACCGGCTGCTGCTCGGCGGTGACCTCGACGCCGGCGGCCCAGCAGCCGAGCAGGACGGCGGCGGTCTGCCAGTGCGGAGGGAGCAGCACGCCGGCCCGGTCGCCCTCGCCCAGCCCCGCGCCGTCGACGAGCAGGTTGGCGGTCTTCGCGACCCAATTGTCGAGAGTGGCTCCGGATAGCTCGGTGCGCTCGCCCGTGGCGTCGTCGTACCAGGTCAAAAGGGGTCTTGTCGGATCTCTCCGGATTGCCGCCGCGAACATCCGGGCGATTCCGTCAGCGCTCACTTCGACCATCGGTCGCACCTTACCGGTTAGCCATCGATCGTTCGCCGTGTCGTGACGGTGTCACCGGCTCCGACCGGTCGGCGACCCAGCGTAGGCTTGGGGCCATAGTGGCCTGGCACACACCACACGCTTGAGGAGCCCGCACCGTGACTTCCGGTCCGCCCCGCGTACTCGTCGACGCCACCAGCGTCCCCGCCGACCGCGGCGGGGTCGGCCGCTACGTCGACGGGTTGCTGGGTGCGCTGGGCAAGGTGATCGGCTCCGAGGTGGAGCTTGCCGTGGTGGGGTTGCGCACCGACGCGGAGCGTTACAGCCGGATGCTGCCGGCGGCCGAGGTGGTCGCCGCGCCGGCCGCCGTCGCGCACCGGCCCGCCCGCCTCGCCTGGGAGCAGACCGGGCTGCCGCTGCTGGCCCAGCAGGTCGGCGCCGACGTGCTGCACTCGCCGTTCTACACCTGCCCGCTGCGGGCCGGCTGCCCCGTGACGGTCACCGTCCACGACGCCACGTTCTTCACCGAGCCGGAGCACTACGACAAGTCCAGGCGCACCTTCTTCCGCAGCGCGATCAAGACCTCGCTGCGCCGCGCCCACCGCGTGATCGTGCCGAGCAAGGCCACCCGCGACGAGCTGATCCGCCTGCTCGACGCCGACCCGACCCGGGTCGACGTGGCCTACCACGGCGTCGACCCGACCGCGTTCCACCCGCCGACCGCCGACGAGAAGGCCCGCGTCGCCGCCCGGCTGGGGCTGGCCGGCACCAGCTACATCGCGTTCCTCGGCGCCAAGGAGCCGCGGAAAAATGTGCCGAGCCTGATCCGCGGCTGGGTCAAGGCGGTGCACGACCGGCCCAACCCGCCGGCCCTGGTGGTCGCCGGCGGCCAGGGGCACGACGACGACATCGACCGCGCGGTCGCCGAGGTGCCCGGCCACCTGCGCCTGCTGCGCCCGGGCTACCTGCGCTACGCCGACCTGCCCGGCTTTCTCGGCGGCGCGATGATCGCGGCCTACCCGTCCTTCGGCGAGGGCTTCGGCCTGCCGATCCTCGAGGCCATGGCGTGCGCGGTGCCGGTGCTGACCACGCCGCGCCTGTCGCTGCCCGAGGTCGGCGGCGACGCGGTGGCCTACACGAGCGAAGATCCGGACCAGATCGCCGTCGACCTGGTCGCGCTGCTCGACGACGAGCCGCGGCGGGCGACGCTGGGCAAGGCCGGCCTCGACCGGGCCAAGGAGTTCACCTGGGAGTCGAGCGCCGAGGTGCACATCGCGGCTTGGCAACGGGCGCGAGCGTAGCTCAACCGTGGTTGCCCCCTTCGGGCATGATTGCCCGATGCACGCCGTCATCCTCGCGGGCGGCAGCGGAACCCGACTGTGGCCGCTGTCCCGTCTCCACCAGCCGAAGTTCCTCCACCCGCTGTCCGGCAGCCCGATGTCGCTCCTGCAGGCGACGGTCGAGCGGGTCGCTCCGCTGGCCGGTCCGGAACACACGCTGGTGGTCACCGGCGCCGCCCACGCGGCCGCCGTCGCCCGGCAGCTGGCCGCCGTGCCTGAGGAGAACATCCTGGTCGAGCCCTCGGCGCGGGACTCCTGCGCCGCGATCGGGCTAGCCGCCGCGCTGATCGCCCGGCACGATCCACAAGCGATCATGGGTGCCTTCGCCGCCGACCACCTGATCACCAACCCGGGGCAGTTCGTCGACGTGGTGCGCCAGGCGGTCGCCGGCGCGGAGCGCGGGCTGCTGATGACAATTGCGATCAAGCCGACCCGGCCCGAGACCGGCTACGGCTATCTGGCCTGCGGCGAAGAGGTCGGCCCGGGCCCGGTGCGGATGGTCCGCGAGTTCAAGGAGAAGCCGGCGTACGAGCTGGCCAAGCACTATGTCGAGTCCGGCGACCACCTGTGGAACGCCGGCATGTTCGTGTGGCGGGTCGACGCGTTCCTCGCCGAGCTCCAACGGCAGCAGCCGACCCTGCACGAGGGCCTTATGCGGGTCGCCGCGGCCTGGGACGAGCCGACGCGCGACGAGGTCCTGTCGGTGACCTGGCCGACGCTGACCAAGATCTCGGTCGACTATGCGGTGATGGAAGGCGCGGCGGCGGCCGGCAAGGTCGGCACCGTGCCCGGTGACTTCGGCTGGACGGACGTCGGCGACTTCCAGACGCTGGGTGACGTGCTGCCGGGCGACTCGCGCGGCAACGTGGTGCTCGGCGGCGGCCCCGACTCCGGGGAGAAGCCCGGCGTGCTGCTCCGTGACACCGACGGGCTCGTGGTCGTCCCGCAGTCGGGCCGGCTGGTGGCCGCGCTCGGCGTGTCCGGTCTGGTGATCGTCGACACGCCCGACGTGGTGCTGGTCTGCGCGCGCGAGCGCTCCCAAGAGGTGAAACAGCTGGTCGACGAGCTGAAGGCACGTGGCGACGAGGGTTTCTGCTGACTCTTACGCTGATCGCATGACCGCACCGCTGCGCCATGTGGAGCTCACCGTCGCCGGCAACGAGGCGAGCGACCTGCTGCCCGTACTCTCGCCGGCTCTGCTCGAAGCCCACGGCGCGCGCCGTGGCCTGTGGACGGTGCTCGACGAAGGTCCGGTCGAGGCCTGCGTGGCGCTGCTGGTGCAGGGTCACGACGGCGGTTGGGTGGCGCACCACCAGGGCTTCGACGCCGGGCCGGAGGCGGGCCGCACCGAGGACGGCGAGGCGCTGGCCCACCGCGACGGCTGGGTCTATGTGGTCGGCTCCCACTTCGGCTCGAAGGCGGGGCCGCTGCGGCCGAAGCGGGCGTTCTTCGCGCGGTTCCGCGAGGATGACGCGGCGCGGGGCGTGGTGCGGCTCGACGTGGTGCGCAACCAGTTCCGGCTGCACCGGGCGATCAACGACGCGCTGGCCCAGGCCGACATCAGCCCGCTGCCGCCAGGTTCGCGGGTGCAGCAGCGCTTCATTCGCGACACGCAGGTACGCGGCTCGGCCAAGGCGAAGAGCTGGGTGACGCGCGTGGTCACCGGCGATCTGCCGCTCAACGTGGAGGCGGCGGCGTTCACCCCGGCCGGGACGCTGCTGCTGGGTTTGCGGTTCCCCGTGACCCAGGACGGCGAGCCGATCATGGTGGAGATCTCCGGCGTGGAGGGCATGTTCGATTCGGATCCGCGCAGTTGGCCCGCCGTCGTGCGGGCGTACGCCCTGACCGGGGTCACGCCGTCGGGCACCTTGACGGGCTTCCGCGCGCTGACGGCGACGCCATCTGGGTTCGAGGCGGTAGTCGGGTCGATCGACGCGCTCGGGAAGGGCTCGGTGCTCCTGGACGACCACCCGACGGGCGGCGACATCACGTGTACGCACGTGCGTTTCAACCTGGGCCCGGACAGTCGGGTCGCCGGGACGGTGGTCGATGAGCTCGCGCCGTTCCACAACGTGGAGGGTCTGGCGGTGGTCGACGGCGAGCGGATCTATGTGACCGACGAGGACCACCGCATCGCCCTCTGGCACGACTGAGCCCCTAGTTGAGCATCGCCCGGCCCAGCGGGGTCAGGGTGTGCAGCATGGTGTTGCCGTCGCGGCGGCTGACGAGCAGACCGGCGTTGCGCAGCACGGCGGTGTGCTGGCTTGCGGCGGCGGCCGAGATGGCGAGGCGCTGGGCGATCTCGGTGGTCGACGCGCCGCCGTCGACCACCTCGAGCACCCGCGCCCGGGTGCGCCCGAGCAGGGCGGCGAGTGCCGCGTGCCGGCCGGGCTCCTGGTCGAGGCCGCCGAGCCGGTCCACCGGGTAGACGAGGACCGGCGGCAGCTCAGGGTCGACCAGGGTGACCGGCGTGCGGGCGCAGAAGAACGAGGGCACCAGCAGCAGCCCGCGACCGTCGAGGTAGAGGTCGCGGCTGACGGGGTAGTGCCGTACCTCCAGCGTCTGGCCGTCCCACCGCATCGCCGGCCGGAGGCTGGCCAGGAGCCCGTCGGCGCCGTCGGCGAGCATGGCCCGGCCGCGCTGCCCGCGATCGGCCTCGACAGCGCTCTCGATCCTGTGCCAGTAGGGAGCGAGCGCGAGGGCGCGGTAACGCTCCATGGAGTCGGTGAGCCTGATCAGCGTGGCCTTGTCGCCGTGCGCGAGCGCCCCCGCACTGGCCGGCAGCCGGTTACCGCTGGCCAGCAGCGTGAGGTCCCGGCGGAGGTGGGCGGCCGGCGTGGACCGGATGGCGTCGAGCGCGGGCGCCAACCCGGCCCGGCTGGCGTAGGGCGTCAGGAAGTCCGGGAAATAGCCCTGCGGCGGGTTGAGCGCCAACAACAGCTTGACGCTGTCGCGGTCGGGACTGAGCCGCAACCCAGCGGCGACATCGCGCCGCCACCCGCTGAGCAACGGATCCCGCGCTGGCCGCCGGCCCTGGAACAGATGCAGGCTGAGCACCAGCTCCCAAACCGAATCCGCCCCAGGCGCAACCCGAGTGCGCGCGACGTCGTCACGGGTGAAGTGGATCCGCAGCACGGTCTCGGTGGCTCCGGTAGTCGGGGGCGGACTGGCGTCCGAAGGGCCCTCAGCCTACCGCTGACCAGCATGTTTCAGCAGAGGCTGAATGTTGTCGCATTGGGCATGCAGATTGGCCATGCTCGTGTTAACGCCCCGCAAGCCGCGGGGCGGCATAGCCGTCCGGCCGACCTACCAACGAGGGCCCGCGACACACGTCGTGGAGGTGGGCGGCCGGCGGCACCCACGCGTAGACCTTCCTCCCGGGTCCACGCCGGCACCACCCGCCGCGACGTGGGGGCCCGGCGGGTGGTGCCACTTTCTTTCCTGGCGCCCTCCGCGCCGCGCTTCCCGCGCCGCGCCTTCCGCGCTGCGCCTTCCGCGCTGCGCCTTCCGCGCTGCGCCTTCCGCGCTGCGCCTTCCGCGCCGCGCCTTCCGCGCCGCGCCGCGCCGTCCGCGCCGCGCCGCGCCGTCCGCGCCGCGCCGCGCCGCCCGCGCCGCGCCTCCCGCGCCGTGCTCTCCGCGCGACCCTGGGGCTGTTGGACCCTGCGCCGCGTTCTCCGCGCCGCGTTCTCCGCGCCGCGTTCTCCGCGCCGCGTTCTCCGCGCCGCGTTCTCCGCGCCGCGTTCTCCGCGCCGCGTTCTCCGCGCCGCGTTCTCCGCGCCGCGTTCTCCGCGCCGCGTTCTCCGCGCCGCGTTCTCCGCGCCGCGTTCTCCGCGCCGCGTTCTCCGCGCCGCGTTCTCCGCGTGCCCCGCGCTGCGCCTTCCGCGTCTGGCGACCCAGCGTCCCGCGCCGGGCTTCCCGGGCCAGCGGCCCGGCTGGCTCTGGTCCATCTGGTTCGGACATGCGTCGGGGGCAGCGGGTCCGGCTTGTGCCGGGCCTGCTGCCCCCGATGCGGTGTCAGCGGATGTCGGGCCGGGTGGGCTCGTCGCCGGTCGCTGTCGCTGCCGGCGGCGGGGCGGAGCCCGCGCTCGGCTGCTGGCTGGCCGGGTTGATCACCTGGGTCCGCTCGCCCTCCGGTGTCGGGATCGCCGCCGTGGGCTCGTCGTGCGGGCTGGCCGCGGGCGCCGCCGGAGCGGCGGGGGCCGGTGCTCCCGAAACAGGCGGCGCGGTGATCGTCTGGGTCGCCTGGGGCGCACCCGGGACCGGCGGCCAGGTCGCCGGCTCCGACGGAGCCGAGGCCGACGGCGCCGCCCCGCCGGGCGGGATCGCACCGGTCTGGCCAGGGGCCGCACCCGGACCAGGAGCGGGCTGGCCCGCACCCGGAGCGGCCGGACCACCGAGCCCGGGCGTGGCGCCCGGGTAGGCCGGCGGCGGTGGGTAGCCGGGCTGGCCGTACGCCTGCGGCTGTCCGTATCCCTGCTGGCCCTGGCCCATCGGGCCCGGACCCGCGGGCGGGTAGCCACCGGGACCACCGGCCGGCGCGCCGTAGACACCGGGCTGCGGCTTGGGGCGCGGCACGTAGTACAGCGTCCGCCAGATCTTGTAGATCAGGAATCCGGCGACCGCGAAGATGCCCGCGTAGGCGACGCGCACCAGCAGGCCGGTGAACGCCGCGCGCACCTCGCCGTCGACCAGCGAGCCGAACAGCCAGGCCAGCAGCGCGATGACGCCGAATACGGCGGACACGGCGTACTCGATCAAAGCTGCCTGTGTGATCAGCTTCGCTCGCGGCACCGGCGGCTTGATGTGTGTGGCCAGGAGCACAGCCACCAGCGGCAGCACGATCGCCTCGATGCCGACGAAGTCGAAGAAACTACCGCCGGCCCGACTGGAGAAACCGACATTCGCCGAATAGGGCACGAGGAGATCGATGAGCCCGACGAACAGGAGGACGGCGTTCGCGCCCACGAGAACCAGCGCGATCAGCTCGCGCCAGGGTTTGGTGATCTGACTAGCCGAGGTCGTCTGCTGTTCGCTCGACCCGGCCTCGGGTTGGGTGGTCACGGCTCCCCCTGGGGCGATGACGGAAGATGGCTTTCGTGAGCGTAGTCGCCCGGACGCCGGGAATCCGGCAGTGTAGGTAAGGATTGCGGGATGCACATCGTCGTTTTGGCTGGAGGTATCGGCGGGGCGCGGTTCCTGACCGGCGTGCGAGCCTATGCCCGGTCCACCGGCGCCGAGGTGACCGCCGTGGTGAACGTCGGCGATGACGTCACCATGCACGGCCTGCGGATTTGCCCGGACCTCGACAGCGTCATGTATACCCTGGGTGGCGCCGCCGACCCAGAACGCGGTTGGGGACGGGTCGGCGAAACCTGGGCCGTGAAGAACGAACTCGCTGCGTACGCAGCCGAGCCGGGCTGGTTCGGCCTGGGCGACAAGGACATCGCCACCCATCTCGTACGCAGTCAGATGCTCAACGCCGGTTACCCACTGTCAGCGGTGACCGAGGCACTGTGCCAGCGCTGGCAGCCGGGCGTGCGTGTGCTTCCCGCCACAGACGATCGCTTCGAGACCCACGTCGTGGTCGATCTTGAGGGCGAGAAGGCGATCCACTTCCAGGAATGGTGGGTACGCCACCGCGGCGACGTGCCGACCAAGCGCTTCGTCTTCGTCGGCGCCGACACCGCCAAGCCGGCCGCCGGCGTGCTGGAGGCGCTGGCCACCGCCGATGTGGTCCTCGTCGCCCCGAGCAACCCCGTGGTCAGCATCGGCCCGATCCTCGCGGTTCCGGGCCTGCGCGCCGCGCTGTCGGCCCCGGTCGTCGGCCTCTCGCCGATCATCGGCGGTCGCCCGGTCCGCGGGATGGCCGACAAGTGCCTGGCCGTGCTGGGCGTCCCCTGCACGGCGGCCGCGGTCGGCGACCTCTATGGCGCCCGCGCCAACGGCGGCATCCTCGACGGCTGGCTCGTCGACGAGTCGGACGCCGGCGCCGAGGTGCCCGGTGTCACGGTGCGGGCCGTGCCGCTCTGGATGAGCGACGAGCAGGCCACCGCCGACATGGTCCGAGCGGCCGTCGACCTGGTATGACTGCGGCGAGCGAGTTGACCACGACAGCTGGCGGGAGTGGGCGCATGCGGCTCGAGGTGTTGCCGGTCGAAGGCATCGGCGACGTGCGACCCGGCGACGACCTGGCGGCCGCCATCACCGGCGCCGCGCCGTGGCTGCGCTCGGGCGACGTGCTGGTGGTGACGAGCAAGATCGTGTCGAAGGCGGAGGGGAGCCTCGTCGACGTGCCGGTCGACGGCAACGAACGCGCCGTGGCCCGCGAAGAGGTGCTCCGGGCCGAGACGGCGCGACCCGTGGCCCGCCGTGGGCAGACCCGGATCGTCCAGACCCACCACGGCTTCGTGATGGCCTCGGCCGGCATCGACGCGTCCAACGTTGACCGTGCGCACCTCGTGCTCCTTCCCAAAGATCCGGACGCCTCCGCCCGTGCCCTGCGCACCACGCTGCGCGAGCGGCACGGCCTCGACGTCGCCGTGGTGATCTCCGACACCATGGGCCGCCCGTGGCGCAACGGCCTGACCGACGTCGCCCTCGGCGCCGCCGGCATCCCCGCCATCCGCGACCACCGCGGCGAGGTGGACCCCTACGGCAACGAGCTCTCCATCACCCAGATGGCCGTGGTCGACGAACTGGCCGCAGCCGGCGAACTGGTCAAGGGCAAGTGCGCCCAGGTCCCGGTAGCCGTCGTCCGCGGCTACCTGGACGCCCCACTGCCCACCGCCGACGGCGACGGCGCCGCCGTCCTGGTCCGCGGCGCCGACCAGGACCTGTTCTCCCTCGGCACCGCCGAGGCCCGCGCCGACGGTCTCCGGGCCGCCGCCCGCCTCGCCGACACCGCACCACCTCCTTTCCCGGTGCTCGAGGACGTCGACGTGCAGAAGGCGCTCGCTCGCGCCCTGGCCGCCGTCCGCCGGTCCGCAACCACGACCTTCGACACCGAACCCCGGCGAGCGGCCGCGACCGGCACCGGCGCCGAGGCGGCAACAAACGCCCCCCGCTACCGGGTCGTCTGCCGCGCCGAGCCAACGACGACGGCAGCCGCCGCCGCCCTCATCGCGCTGGGCGCAGACGTGCACCGCCTCCGCGCGGCCCTCGCCGCAGAAGGCCTACCGTCCACGATGGAGACCGCCGACGACGGCCAAGGGACGCACGTGGTGGTCGCCGTCGGCTGACGCCCAGCGGGCTTCGTTCGCTCATGTCAGTTGGTAGCCCGGCGGCTGCGAAAGGTTCACCGCCACGCCCAAGATTTATCCCGCGTGACCGCCGCCACGGAACCTGTCGGTGGTAGCGCCTACGCTTCAACGGTGGCTGATCTGATCCCGACCGCGCCCACGCCGCCGACCGCCGCGAGCATCCGGCGGGCGCTCGCCCGCGCCGCCGACGGCAAGGCGCTAGACCAGGGCGAAGCCGCGGATCTGATGGCCGCCCGCGGCGACGCGCTCGACGAGCTGCTGCGCATCGCCGGCGGGATCCGCGACGCCGGGCTACGCGACGCCGGCCGGCCGGGCGTCGTGACGTACTCGCGCAAGGTCTTCATTCCCTTGACCCGCCTCTGCCGGGACCGCTGCCACTACTGCACGTTCGCGACCGTGCCGCACCGCCTACCGGCCGCCTTCCTCGACCGCGACGAGGTCGTCGCGATCGCCCGCGAAGGCGCCGCGCAGGGCTGCAAGGAGGCCCTGTTCACCCTCGGCGACCGGCCCGAGGAGCGCTGGCCGGCGGCGCGCGAGTGGCTCGACGCGCGCGGCTACGACTCGACGCTCGACTACGTGCGGGCCAGCGCGATCGCCGTCCTCGAGGAGACCGGCCTCCTGCCGCACCTCAACCCCGGCGTGCTGAGCTGGGCCGAGCTGCAGCGCCTCAAGCCGGTGGCGCCGAGCATGGGCATGATGCTCGAGACCACCGCGACCCGGCTCTGGTCCGACAAGACCGGCCCGCATTTCGGCTCGCCCGACAAGGAGCCCGCCGTCCGGCTGCGGGTGCTCGACGACGCGGGCCGGGTCGGCGTGCCGTTCACCACCGGCATCCTGATCGGCATCGGCGAAAACCTGGCCGAGCGGGCCGACGCGCTGTTCGCGATCCGGCGCACCGCCCGCGAATACGGCCACATCCAAGAAGTCATCATCCAGAACTTCCGGGCCAAGCCGGACACCGCGATGCGCGGCATGCCCGACGCCGAGCTGCTCGATCTCGCCGCCACGATCGCCGTCGGCCGCATCGTCCTCGGCCCCGGCGCCCGCATCCAGGCGCCGCCCAACCTGATCGAGGGCGAATACGACCTGCTCCTACACGCCGGCATCGACGACTGGGGCGGCGTCTCGCCGGTCACGCCCGACCACGTCAACCCCGAACGCCCGTGGCCGATGATCGACGAACTCGCCGCCCGTTCGGCCGCGTCCGGTTTCACGCTGCGCGAGCGATTGACCATTTATCCCGACTACGTGCAGCGCGGCGACCCCTGGCTCGACCCGCGCCTGGCCGCGCACGTGGCGGCGCTGGTCGACCCGGCGACGGGCCTGGCGACCGAGGGCGCGATGCCGGTCGGCCGGCCCTGGCAGGAGCCTGACGAGGCGTTCGTCCCCGGCGGCCGCACCGACCTGCACGCCACGATCGACACCACCGGCCGCACCGGCGACCGCCGCGGCGACTTCGACTCGGTCTACGGCGACTGGTCCGAGATCGCCGACCGCATTGCGCCGGAAGCGCGCTCGGGGCCGGGGGAGCGGCAGCCGTCCGACGTACTCGAAGGATTGCGCCTCGCCGCCACCGACCCCGCCGCGCTGCTCGAGGAGCGTCACGAGTCGGCCGCGATGGCGCTGTTCACCGCTGACGGGTCGGCGCTCGACGAGCTCTGCCGGCTGGCCGACGACGTCCGCCGGGACACGGTCGGCGACGACGTCACCTATGTCGTCAATCGCAACATCAACTTCTCCAACGTCTGCTACGTCGGCTGCCGGTTCTGCGCGTTCGCCCAGCGTGAGCGCGACGCCGACGCCTACCGACTATCCGTCGACCAGGTCGCCGACCGCGCCGAGGAAGCCTGGGCCGCGGGCGCCACCGAAGTCTGCATGCAGGGCGGGATCGACCCGAAACTGCCGATCACGGCGTACGCCGAGATGGTCCGCGCCATCAAAGCGCGTGTGCCGGGCATGCACGTCCACGCGTTCTCACCCATGGAGATCGTCACCGGCGCCGCCAAGGCCGGCATGTCGGTCCGCGACTGGCTGGAGACGTTGCGCGACGCAGGCCTCGACACGATCCCGGGCACGGCCGCGGAGATCCTCGACGACGACGTGCGCTGGGTGCTGACCAAGGGCAAACTGCCGGCCGCCACCTGGGTCGACGTCGTGTCGACCGCCCACGAGCTGGGCATCCGATCCAGTTCCACGATGATGTACGGGCATGTCGACCACCCCCGCCAATGGCTCGGCCACTTCCGGGTGCTGGCGTCCGTGCAGGACCGCACGGGCGGCTTCACGGAGTTCGTGGCGCTCCCGTTCGTCCACACGAACGCGCCGATCTACCTGGCCGGCATCGCCCGCCCGGGCCCGACCTGGCGCGAGAACCGGGTCGTCCACGCCATGGCGCGCCTGCTGCTGCACGGCCGCCTCGCCAACATCCAGTGCTCCTGGGTCAAGCTGGGCGACGAGGGCACGGTCGCCATGCTCAACGGCGGCTGCAACGATCTCGGCGGCACACTGATGGAGGAGACGATCTCGCGCATGGCGGGCTCGGCCAACGGCTCGGCCCGCACGGTCGAACAGCTCAAGGCCATCGCGGCCGCGGCCGGACGCCCGGCCCGCGAGCGCACAACCGCGTACGGCCTGCGCTGACGCGGGCCCGGAGGCTCGTGGTTCCGCTCGGACCGAGTCGCGCGCCTGCTGATCGCTTAGCAGGACCGGCCGTGCCGGTCGCAGCGGGCTAGCAGCCGCCTTGGTTCGTCCGCCAACGACCGGTGAGGCCGAACGAGGCGACCGGGATGGGATGTCGGCGGCAGGACGCCGTCTGGGGCAGCGATCTCTTCGGCCTCGGATCGTCGTCGAGGCTCAGGCCGCTGCGGTGTGTGTCGCGGAATAGTTGAGCCGCGCCGCCATGAACCACCGAGCCGCCATGCCGGCGCAAAGCGCGCTGGCCCGCCGGCGCGGGCGGCTCACGGCCGGATTCGGCGACGACGCGGCAGGTCGCCGTCGGCTGGTCGCGACCACGCTGGTCCTGACGGCGCTGCTCGTGCGGCAGCTGCGGCTGGTCGGCTGGCGGGTCCGGGGCCGGCGCGTCGCGCCGCACGGCGGGCGGGTGCGATGTCAGCGGCAAGACGCCGCAGTCTGGCCGGGCGACTGCCTGGACCGCAAGACCGTCGTCCTTGCCCGGGCCGTTGTGGTGCGCCGGGGATGAGTCGGGCCGCGCCAGTGCCGACACCAATCGCCGAGCCGCGACGCTGAACTGGAGCTTCCGCCCGAAGCAGCCCTGAATCGGTCTCGTGCATCGGCAGGCGAGGCCGTCTGATGGAGATCGCCCTGTGGCTGAGCGGGTCCCCAAGGGTAAGGAGGTGGCCGCGGCCCGGACGGCGGCGCGGCGGCCGCGATGCTCCAGGACGTGCCGGCCCTGTCCCTGTCCCGGGCGGTGCCCGCGCCGGTCCGAGCCGGCCCTGTCCCTGTCCCGGGCGGTGCCCGCGCCGGTCCGAGCCGGCCCTGTCCCTGTCCCGGGCGGTCCCCGCGCCGGTCCGAGCCGGCCCTGTCCCTGTCCCGGGCGGTGCCCGCGCCGGTCCGAAACCTAACCAAAGCCACGCCCAGCCCGCCCGTTTGCATGATCAACTGGGTGGGCAATCACTCGTCCGGTTCCTGCTCTCGACTGGGGGACTAGCGGAGGCCGGGTGGATCAAGGTAGCGATGTCATGGTTTGATCTGTTGTGTGCGGTTGGTACATCCGAGCTGGTGGGAATGTGGTCGATCGAGCGTTACCCGCTCGGGGTCTGGATCGGTAGGGAGCCGAAGGGCCAGGCGCCATCCCGCGAGTCGCCCACGGCACGCCGGTGAGTGGGCCTATTTATCAGGTTCCGCTTGACGACGCACGCATTACACGCGTGTAATTTCACTGGGGTCGTTCGAACGGGACATGACAAAACGGACCGTACGGGCGAAAAAGTAGGGCCTTCCGCGAGGGGGTTACGTCGGTCGCAAGTGGCCGACGTGCGAAAGGAGGCAACGTTATGGATGGTGGCCGTGTCGAGGTCGCCGACCTGCTGGGCAACGCGCCGGAGTGGCAGGAGCGGGCGCTCTGCTCGCAGACCGACCCGGAGGCGTTCTTTCCGGAGAAGGGCGGTTCGACCCGCGAGGCCAAGCGGATCTGCTCGCGCTGCGATGTCAAGGCCGAGTGCCTGGAATACGCGCTCGGGCACGACGAGCGGTTCGGCATCTGGGGCGGCCTGTCGGAGCGGGAGCGGCGCAAGCTGAAGCGGCGCGTCGTCGCCTGACCGGGCCGACCGGCAGAGTGAGCGGAGCAAGCCGCGACCGAACAACCGCGGAGGGGGAACCCGCGACCGGCAGCGGCACAAGATCATAAGCGGGAGCGAGGGCCATCATCGTCACGATGCGGGCCCTCGACCGCATCCAGAACCACAATCGCGCCGGCGAGGCGCGGCCGGGAACGCTGGGCGACGAGAGCCGACCCGCCCGGCGGCCGGCTGAGGCACCGGACGAGCATGGCCCTCGCACTGGCCCGCTGACCATGGCCAAATGTCGGTAGGGCATGGCTGGCGACCGCGGCTCGGCAGGCGGCGACGGCGTCCGGCAGGCGGCGACGGCGTCCGGCAGGCGACGACGGCGTCCGGCAGGCGACGACGGCGGGAGGCGGCGATCGCGGCGGCAGGCGGCGACGGCGACCGGCAGGCGGCTACCGCGGCCGGCAGGCGGTGAGCGCAGCCCGAAAGGCGGCAACGGCGGGAGGCGGTGAGCGCGGCCGGGAGGCGGTGAGCGCGGCCGGGGGGGGTGAGCGCGGCCGGCAGGCGGTGAGCGCGGCCGGCAGGCGGTGAGCGCGGCCGGCAGGCGGCGACCGCGGCCCGGCAGGCCGACGTGCCGACCGTCAGCTCAGCTCGTCAGGATCCAGCCCCAGCAGATTCGCCACCTGTTCGATGATCACGTCGTGCACCAGGTCGGCCAGGTCGTCGTGGTCCATGGCGCGGAACTCGAGCGGCCGCCGGTACAGCACGATTCGCGGGGCCATGTCGGCCCGCCCGGGGCGCCCCGGCAACAGCCGCGCCAGCGGGACCTCGCCGTCTTCCAGCACGTCGGTGTCGTACACGTTCAGGTCCGGCGGCACGTCCTCCACCGCGAACTCGACCCCCGCCAGCTCCTTGGCGAACCGATGTTCCAGCGTCTCGACCGTGTCGAGCACAAGATCATCGAAGATCTCGGCCTTCGTGCGCGCCAGCGGTACCGTCGCCGGGACCAAGCGCCCCCGCAACCCACGACCGTGACGGTCGCGGCGCCGGCCGGACGGCGGCCGGCGGTTGGCCGGGCTGGTCATCGCACACCTCCTGCAGAAAAGCAGCCTCAGCCTAGCCCCCGATCGGCGTGTCGCGGCGCAAGGCGGGGCACCGCCCGGGTGGGGGAGATAACGTGCCGCCGTGAGGTCTCCACGGCGTTGCTCCAGAAACGGCTGCCCCCGGCCGGCTGTCGCCACGCTGACCTACGTTTACCACGAGTCCACCGCCGTGGTCGGCCCCCTCGCCGCCTTCGCGGAACCCCACACGTACGACCTCTGCGAGACCCACGCCCGCTCCCTCACGGCCCCCCGCGGCTGGGAGGTGGTCCGCCACGAGGGCGAGTTCGACCCCCCACCCCCCACCACCGACGACCTGGTAGCCCTCGCCGACGCCGTGCGCGAAGCCGCGCGCCCAGGCCGCTACGACGACTTCGACGACATGCCGCACGCCGGCCACCAGCAGGGCCGCCGCGGCCACCTCCGCGTCATCCCGCCCAGCCAATAGCGAGCCGCTCTCCATCGCGAGATCGACGAGCCGCCGCGCGTCGGGCGCGTGGAGCCAGGCGATCTTGCCAGTGGATGCCTGCGCCCCGAGGGTGGGCGTCCGATGGAACCGTGGCGCGGGTTCAGAACAGCCGATTCTCGGCCGCTGAATCCTTGATCATGTGCGCCGAGTCGAGTGGACAGATCGCATACTGCAAGATCATGTGTATCGGACCAGGGTGACACGCCCCCGAACCTCCAGGTGGGCTGCACATGATCACGCCTTCCGCCGGCGAACTCCTAGGTGTGCTGCACATGATCATGGAGGACGACGCTGCAGCGCACACCCACCGGCGGCCGGTCGCAGTACGCCGCCCGGGCCGCCGCTCGCCTTTGCCCACCGTCTGGTCGCGCTGCGTGACCGGACGGGAAGCTGCCTCAGGCGGGCGGTTGGCAGCCATGCCGGTTGGTTGGCGGCCATGCCGGTTGGGGGCCATGCCGGTTTGGTTGGCGGCCACGCCGGAGGCTGGGCCGGGCGGTTCGATGCTCCGCTGGACAGGTGCCGGCTGAGCCCGGACAGGTGCCGGCTGGGCCGGGCGGGCGTCGGCTGGGCCGGGCGGGCGTCGGCTGGGCCGGGCGGGCGTCGGCTGGGCCGGGCGGGCGTCGGCTGGGCCGGGCGGGCGTTGGCTGTGCCGGGCGGGCGTTGGCTGTGCCGGGCGGGCGTTGGCTGTGCCGGGCGGGCGTTGGCTGTGCCGGGCGGGCGTCGGCTGTGCCGGGCGGGCGTCGGCTGGGCCGGGCGGGCGTCGGCTGGGCCGGGCGGGCGTCGGCTGGGCCGGGCGGTTGGCGGCCATGCCGATTGGTCGGCGGCCACGCCGGGGGCTGGGCCGGGCGGGCGTCGGCTGTGCCGGGCGGGCGTCGGCTGTGCCGGGCGGGCGTCGGCTGTGCCGGGCGGGCGTCGGCTGGGCCGGACAGATGCCGGCTGTGCCGGACAGGCGTCGGCTCAGGCGGACAGGCGCCGGCTGACGCGGATGCGCCCCGGATGCGCCCCGGATGAGCGGTGGTCGCCGTCAGTGGCCGGTCAGGCGTTCGGTGAGGGCCGCCAACCGCGACCCCCGCCCCGTACGCGCCTCGACCGCATCCGCCGACGCCGTCGCGCGCAAGGCCGCGTTGATGCCCAACCACCGCAACGGCTCCGGCTCCCACCGCCGCGACCGATGATTGACCCACGGTAGCCGCACAAGGTCAGACTCGGCGCCAAGGATCAGGTCGGCCAGCGTCCGTCCGGCCAAGTTCGACGTCCCGACCCCGTCCCCGACGTAGCCACCGGCCCACCCAAGCCCCGTCGACCGGTCCAGCCCCACCGACGCCGTCCAATCGCGGGTCACCCCCAGCGGCCCGCCCCACGCATGCGACACCGGCGGCAACGCCCCCAGCACAGGGAACAGCTCGCCCAACGCCCGCCGCAGCGCCAGGAAGACCGACGGCTCCCGGTCAAACGAGGGCGAGACCGCGGACCCGAAATGGTACGGCGCCCCCCGCCCACCGAACGCCAACCGCCCATCAGCGGTCCGCTGCCCATAGATGATCAGATGCCGAAAGTCCGAGAACGTCTCCCGCGACCCCAGCCCGATCGAGGCCCACACCGAGTCCGGCAGCGGCGGCGTCGCGACCATCAGCGAGTAGATCGGTGCCACGGCGCGACCGAGGCCCGGCAGCGACGACGTGTAACCCTCCGTCGCCCGCACCACCACCGGCGCCCGCACCGTCCCGTGCGGTGTCGACACCGCACCCGGCCGCAGCGCAGTCGCCGGCGTCCCCTCGTAGATCGAAACACCGCGCGCAGCGACGACCGACGCCAGGCCCCGCACCAGAGCGGCCGGCTGGATCGCCGCGCAGTGCGGCGTGTAGACGCCGCCCACCACCGACGTCGCGCCCAACCGGGCCGACGCCTCCGACGCCGTCAGCAGCACGTCATCGGTGAACCCGAACGACGCCGAAGACTCGACCGCGGCCCGGGCCCGTGCGAGCTGCGCCGGCGACCGGGCCACCACCACCGTCCCACCCTTGTGGAAATCGCACGCGATGCCCTCGACAGAAGCGACCCGCCCCACCTCGTCGACGGTCGCGTTCATCGCACGCTGGAAGGCGACCGCCGCCGACCGCCCGAACCGCCGTGAAAGCGTCGGCAGCGACGTCGGCAGCAGCGCCGAGCACCACCCGCCGTTGCGACCGGACGCCCCGAACCCCGCGTACGACGCCTCCAACACCACCACCCGCAACGACGGGTCCGCCGAGATCAGGTAGTACGCCGTCCACAGCCCGGTGAAGCCCGCTCCCACGATCGCCACGTCGCACGACAACGAACTCGGCAAGGGTGGGCGCAACGGCGGCGGCGGGCCCATCCAGAACGAGATCACAGGCGCTGCCACGCCTCCGTCAGCACCGCCCGCAGGATCTGCTCCATCTCGTCGAACTGCTGCTGCTCGCAGATCAGCGGCGGCGCCAGCTGGATGACCGGGTCGCCGCGGTCGTCGGCCCGGCAGTAGAGGCCCGCCTGGAACAGCGCGGACGACAGGAAGCCGCGCAGCAGCCGCTCCGACTCCGCCTCGTCGAACGTCTCCCGGGTCGCCTTGTCCTTGACGAGCTCGATCCCGTAGAAGTAGCCGTCACCCCGCACGTCACCGACGATCGGCAGGTCCAGCAGCCGCGAGAGGGTGGACCGGAACGCGTCCTCGTTACTACGCACGTGACCGTTCAGGTCTTCCCGCGCGAAGACGTCGAGGTTCGCCAGCGCCACCGCGCACGACACCGGATGCCCGCCGAACGTGATCCCGTGCGCGAACATCTCAGTCTCGGATAGGAACGGCTCAATCAACGAGTCCCGCGCGATCATCGCGCCCAGCGGCGCGTACCC
Organism: Asanoa sp. WMMD1127; assembly: GCF_029626225.1. Lineage (NCBI taxonomy): Bacteria > Bacillati > Actinomycetota > Actinomycetes > Micromonosporales > Micromonosporaceae > Asanoa > Asanoa sp. WMMD1127. The sequence continues at coordinate 736,567 of NZ_JARUBP010000001.1, read as the reverse complement.
GGAGGTCAGGCCCTTCGCCGTGGTGATGATGTCGGGCTGGTAGCCGTAACGGGACGCGCCGAAATAGTGCCCGAGCCGGCCCCAGGCGCAGATCACCTCGTCGGACACCAACAACACGTCGTACGCGTCGCAGATCTCCCGCACCCGCTCGAAGTAGCCGGGCGGCGGCGGGAAGCACCCACCCGAGTTCTGCACCGGCTCCAGGAACACCGCGGCGACCGTGTCCGGCCCTTCCCGCTCGATCGCCCGCGCGATCTCGTCCGCGGCCCACCGCCCGAACTCGACGGCCGACGACCCGTGCTCCGGCGCCCGATAGAAGTTGGTGTTGGGCACCTTGATTCCACCGGGCACCAGCGGCTCGAAGTCCGACTTGATCCCCGGCAGACCGGTGATCGACAGCGCGCCCATCGACGTGCCGTGGTAGGCGATGTGCCGGCTCACCACTTTGTGCTTGGTGGGCTTGCCGACGCGCTTGAAGTACGCCCGGGCCAGCTTCCACGCCGACTCGACCGCCTCGGACCCGCCGGTCGTGAAGAACACGCGGTTGAGGTCGCCGGGTGCGAGGGAGGCGATCCGGGAGGCGAGCTCGACCGCGGTCGGGTGCGCGTAGGACCAGAGCGGGAAGAACGCGAGCTCCGCGGCCTGCTTGGCGGCGGCGTCGGCGAGCTCGGTGCGGCCGTGGCCGGCGTTGACCACGAACAGGCCGGCCAGGCCGTCGAGGTAGCGGCGGCCGGCGGAGTCCCAGACGTAGGCCCCCTCGCCGCGGACGATCGTGGGCACCTCCCCGTCGCGGTAGCTCGACATCCGGGTGAAGTGCATCCACAGGTGGTCGGTGGCGTTGGCCATCGGGTTCCCCATCGCGTCGTCGTGCGAGCGGGTGAGCTCACAGCACCTACTACGGTTATCGCACGAGATCGCCACCCGAGGCAAGCGTTCCAGAAGCCACAGAGGCAACAGACCACGAAATCCGAAGCTAGGGCGTACCCCATGAATAGGTCTGCTTCCGCAGTTTGAGATAGACGAACGCCTCCGTCGACACCACGCCCTCGACGGCCCGCAGGCGCTTGAGCATCTCCAGCAGGTGGTCGTCGTCGCGGCACACCACCTCGCAGAGGAGGTCGAACGAGCCCGCGGTGATCACGACATAATCGACCTCGTGCAGGTCGGCCAGCCGGTCGGCCACCTGCTCCAGGTCGCCGGAGATCCGCAGCCCGATCATGGCCTGGCGCGGAAAGCCCAGCTGGAGCGGGTCGGTCACCGCGACGATCTGCATCACCCCGGCGTCGAGCAGCCGCTGCACCCGCTGGCGGACCGCCGCCTCGGACAGACCGACAGCCTTGCCGATCGACGCGTACGGCCGTCGCCCGTCCTCCTGGAGCTGTTCGATGATCTGCTTGGCGACGTCGTCGAGCAGTGCATGACTGGCCCCCTCGCGAACCATGACGCGGCGCGCGCCGGGGACAACCCCATTGCCCGAGATGCCCATCCGGCAGCCTCCTCGAATAACCGACCTGCGTTACGGCCGCAAGTCTTCCGCATTTCGTCGTCAACTACGAGTGCCACAACGGAATCCCTTGTGACAGGGGTCCACGCATGTCAGGATCGGTCGTCGTCTAGCTATCCCCCAACTAGACCGAACCCCCCGGGAGCCCTCGATGCGCTACCGCACGCAACCCCCGCTTTCGCCCGAGGCCGCGGCCCTGCTCTCCTTCTCGCGTTCCTCCCTGTCGCGCCGCACCCTGATGCGCGGCGCCCTCGCCTCCGGCGCGCTGGCCGTTTCCGGTGGCGCCCTCGTCGCCTGCGGCACCAAGGGCGCGCAGCAGACGGAGGCCAGCTGTGTCAGTGAAGACAGTTCGGCCTCGGACAAGACGCTCATCGTCTCGAACTGGCCGCAATATATCGACGTCGACGAGAAAGACGAATCGAAGCGGCCGACTCTCGCCGCATTCGAGCAGAAGAGCGGCATCAAGGTCAGTTACACGGAAGACATCAACGACAACAACGAGTTCTTCGGCAAGGTGCAGAATCAGCTCACCGCCTGCCAACCGACGGACCGCGACGTCATCGTCCTCACCGACTGGATGACCGCCCGCATGATCCGGCTCGGCTGGCTGCAGAAGCTCGACACCGCGAAGATGCCCAACTTCCAGGCCAACCTGCTGCCGTCGCTCAAGGGCCGCCCGTTCGACAAGAACAACGAGTACGCGGTCCCGTGGCAGTCCGGCCTCGCCGGCCTCGCGTTCAACGGCAACGTGGCCAAGGAGATCCGCTCCGTCGACGAGCTGCTCACCCGGCCCGACCTCAAGGGCAAGGTGACCGCGCTGACCGAGATGCGCGACACGATGGGGCTGATCCTGCTCTCCAACGGCCACGACCCGTCCGACTTCACCAAGGCGCAGTTCGACGACGCGATCAACAAGCTGCAGAAGGCGGTCGACGCCGGGCAGATCCGCCGGTTCACCGGCAACGACTACGCGCCCGAGCTGGCCAAGGGCGACATCGCCGCGTGCATCGGCTGGTCCGGCGACATCATCCAGCTCGGCCTGGAGGACCCGAAGATCAAGTTCGTGGCGCCCGACAGCGGCGCGATGCTCTATTCCGACAACTCCTCGGTGCCCAACAAGGCCGCGCACAAGGCCAACGCCGAGCAGTTCCTCGACTACTACTACGACCCGGCCGTGGCCGCCGAGGTCGCCGCCTACGTCAACTACATCTGCCCGGTCAGCGGCGCCAAGGAGGCGATGGAGAAGATCGACCCGGAGCTGGCCGCGAACCCGTTGATCTTCCCTGACGACGCGCTGCTCGGGAACGCCAAGGTCTTCAAGGCGTTGAGCGAGTCCGAGGAGCGGGAGTACGAGTCCGCGTTCCAGCGCGTCATCGGAGCCTGACGTGGCGAGCGGATCCGACGCCGGCGACCTGCGGCTCACCAACCTCACCAAGCGGTTCGGCGGCGTGTTCACCGCGGTCGACGACCTCACGCTGACCGTCCCGCAGGGCGCCTTCTTCGCGCTGCTCGGCGCCTCGGGCTGCGGCAAGACCACCACGCTGCGGATGGTGGCCGGGCTGGAGGAGCCGACCGCCGGCGAGGTCCGGCTGGGCGACCGCGACATCACCCGCCTGCGCCCCTACCAGCGGCCGGTCAACACCGTGTTCCAGAGCTACGCGCTCTTCCCGCACCTCGACGTGTTCGAGAACGTGGCGTTCGGGCTGCGCCGGCGCAAGGTGCGCGAGGTCCGCTCGCAGGTCGAGGAGATGCTCGCGCTGGTCCAGCTCGACGGCTTCGGCAAGCGGCGGCCGGCCGAGCTGTCCGGAGGTCAGCAGCAACGGGTCGCGCTGGCCCGGGCCCTGATCAACCACCCGCAGGTGCTGCTGCTCGACGAGCCGCTCGGCGCCCTCGACCTCAAGCTGCGCCGGCAGATGCAGATCGAGCTCAAGCGCATCCAGACCGAGGTCGGCATCACGTTCGTCCACGTCACCCACGACCAGGAGGAGGCCATGACGATGGCCGACACGGTCGCGGTGATGAACGCGGGCAGGATCGAGCAGCTCGGCCGCCCCGCGGAGATCTACGAGTACCCGGCGACCGCGTTCGTGGCCAACTTCCTCGGCCAGTCCAACCTGCTGGCCGGTGAGGCCGACGGGCGGTCCGGCGGCGACGTGCTGGTCGAGGCCTACGGCCAGCGGTTCGCGGTGCCCGCGGTCCGGGCGCGCTCCGAGCACGGTCCGGTCTTCCTCGGCGTACGCCCGGAGAAGCTCGCCCTGGTCGCCGACGGCGCCGCGGTGCCCACCGGACACCAGTCGGTGACGGGCGTCGTCACGGACTCGTCCTATGTGGGCGTCAGCACGCAGTATCTCGTCCGGACCGGCTGGGGCACCGAGCTCGCGGTGTTCGCGCCCAACAACGGATCGGCGGCGCCGCTGGCGGTCGGCGCCGAGGTCACCGCCCACTGGAGCCCGGAGCACGCGTTCCTGCTGCACCGCGAGCCGGGCGAGGGCGACCGCACCACGCCGGTGCTGGACACGCCGGACGCGGTCGGGGTCGGCTCGTGAGCTTTCTGACCGGCGTCGGCGCGCGCCCGGTCGAGACGCCCGGCGCCGACCCGCGCCGCACCCGCCGGGGGTGGCTGCCCTATCTCCTGCTGCTCCCCGGCGGCGCCTGGCTCGTGCTGTTCTTCGTGGTGCCCGCGGTGCAGCTCGGCGCCACCAGCCTTTACGACCCGTCCGGCTCGGTGACCACCGGCTACGCGATGACCTGGGCGTTCAGCAACTACCCGGACGCGATCGCGTACGCCTGGCCCCAGGTCGTCCGCTCCTTCGCCTACGCCGGCATCGCCACGGTGATCGGCATTCTGATCGGCTACCCGCTGGCCTACGCCATCGCGCAGAAGGCCGGCCGGTGGAAGAACGTGCTGCTGATCTGCGTCGTCGCGCCGATGTTCACCAGCTTCCTGGTGCGCACGCTGGCCTGGAAGACGATCCTGTCCGACAACGGCGCCCTGGTCGGCTTCCTGCGCGACATCGGCCTCCTCGCGGCCGACGGCCGGCTGCTGGCCACCCCGCTCGCCGTCGTGCTCGGCCTGACCTACAACTTCCTGCCGTTCCTCGTGCTGCCGCTCTACGCCAGCCTCGAACGGCTCGACACCAGGCTGCTGGAGGCGGCGGGCGACCTCTACTCGAGCCCGACCCGTACCTTCCTCAAGGTCACGCTCCCGCTGTCGATGCCGGGCCTGGTCGCCGGCACGCTGCTGTTCTTCATCCCGGCGGTCGGCGACTACATCAACGCTGCGCTGCTCGGCAACACCAACACCACGATGGTCGGCAACGTCGTCAACTCGGCGTTCCTGTCCCGGCAGGAGCCACCGCAGGGCGCCGCCCTCTCGTTCCTGCTGATGGCCGTCATCCTGGCGATCGTCTTCTTCTACGTGCGCCGCTCCGGCACCGACGAGGTGGTCTGAGATGACACACCGGATCGGACGCTGGATCGCGGAGCACTGGGTGCTGACCGTCGGCCTGATGGTGCTGATCTACCTGTTCCTGCCGATCGCGGTCGTGGCGGGGCTCTCGTTCAACCGCCCGTCGAGCCGCCTCTCCTACGACTTCAACGCGTTCACCACCGACAACTGGACCAACCTGTGCGGTCCGGCCGACCTCTGCGCCGCCGTCGGCCGTTCGGCCTGGATCGGTCTGCTGGCCACGGTTGGCTCGACGATCCTCGGCACGCTGATGGCGTTCGCCCTGGCCCGCCACCAGTTCCGCGGCCGCGGGGCCACCAACCTGCTGATCTTCCTGCCGATGGCGACGCCCGAGCTCGTCATGGGCACGTCCCTGCTGGCGCTGTTCACGGCCGGCGGCGTCCAGCTGGGCTTCGTCACGATCCTGATCGCGCACATCATGTTCTGCGTCTCGTTCGTGGTGGTCACGGTCAAGGCGCGGCTGGCCGGCATGGACGCGCGGCTCGAGGAGGCGGCGATGGACCTCTACGCCACGCCGTTCCAGACGTTCCGCCGCGTCACGCTGCCGCTCGTGCTGCCGGGCATCGTCGCGGCCGCGCTGCTGGCGTTCTCGCTGTCGTTCGACGACTTCATCATCACGAACTTCAACTCGGGCAACACGGTGACCTTCCCGATGTACGTTTGGGGAGCCAACCAGCGCGGCATCCCGCCGCAGGTCAACGTCATCGGCACGGCCATGTTCGCGATCGCGCTGCTGCTGGTGGTGGCGACCAACGTGCGGCGTCGACGGGGGGCGCGGGTGGCATGAACGTCGGTCGGGCGCTCGCGGACGCGCAGCCCAAGGTCTTCTGGCTCGACCGTCCCGAGCGCCCCGATCCGCTGCCACCGCTGACCGGCGACACGAGCGCCGACCTGCTGGTGATCGGCGGCGGCTACTCGGGACTCTGGGCGGCGCTGCAGGCCAAGCAGGACGACCCCGGGCGCGACGTCGTGCTGCTCGAGGCCGGCACCTGCGGCTGGGCGGCCTCGGGCCGCAACGGCGGTTTCTGCGCGGCCTCGCTCACCCACGGCCTGGCCAACGGCGCGGCCCGTTTCCCCCGCGAGATCGACACGCTGGAGAAGCTGGGCGCCGCCAACCTCGACGCGCTGCTGGCCACGGTCTCGCTGTTCGACATCCGCTGCGACGTCGAGCGCACCGGGGAGATCTCGCTCGCCACCGCGGCGCACCAGGTGGCCGATCTGGCATCGGACGCTGCCCTCGCCCGCCGGCATGGGCACGACGTCGTGGTGCTCGGCCGCGACGAGGTGCGGGCGGAGGTCGACTCGCCCACCTACCTCGGCGGCGTCTGGGACCGCGACCGCACGGTCATGCTGGACCCGGCCCGGCTGGCCTGGGGGCTGCGCGCCGCCTGCCTGTCGCTGGGGGTGCGGGTGTTCGAGCACACGCGGGTGACCGGGTTGGCCCGGGACGGCGTGGGGGTGGTGGCGCGTGGCGAGGCCGGTTCGGTGCGGGCCGGCGCGGTCGTGCTGGCCGCCAACGCGTTCCCGCCGTTGCTGCGCCGGCTGCGGGCCTACGTCGTGCCGGTCTACGACTACGCGCTGGTCACTCGGCCACTGTCGGCCGACGAACTGGCGTCGATCGGCTGGCGGCGCCGGCAGGGGCTGGCGGACTCCGGCAACCAGTTCCACTACTACCGGCTGACCGCCGACAACCGGATCCTCTTCGGCGGGTACGACGCCGTCTACCACTTCGGCAACCGGATGGCGCCGAGGCTGGCCCGGGAGGCGCCGACGTTCGCGACGCTGGCTCAGCACTTCTTCGAGACGTTCCCACAGCTGGCCGACGTCACGTTCACCCATCGCTGGGGCGGCGTGGTCGACACCTGCTCCCGCTTCTGCGCGTTCTTCGGCACGGCGCTCGGCGGTCGGGTGGCCTACGCGTCCGGCTTCACGGGGCTCGGCGTCGGCGCGAGCCGCTTCGGGGCCCGCGTGGCGCTGGACCTGCTCGCCGGCAAGCCCACACCATTGACCACTTTGGACTTCGTACGAAGCCGCCCGGTGCCGTTCCCGCCGGAACCGCTGCGCTCCCTCGTCATCAACGCGACCCGCTGGTCCATGGCGCACGCCGACGCGCACGAGGGCCGGCGCAACGTGTGGCTGCGTACGCTCGACAGATTCGGTTTGGGGTTCGATTCCTGATGCGTGTCCTGCAGATCGGCGCCGGCGGCGTCGGGGCCGCGGCCGCCGCGATCGCCGCGCGCCGCACGTTCTTCTCGTCGTGGGTGGTGGCGGACTATTCGCTGGAGCGGGCGCAGGCGGTGGTCGCCGCGGTCGACGACCCGCGGTTCTCGGCGGCCCGCGTCGACGCGTCGTCCGCGACGGAGGTGCGGGACCTGGCCGCGGGGGCGACGCACGTCTTCAACGCGGTGGACCCGCGGTTCGTCATGTCCATATTCGACGGTGCGTTCGCGGCGGGGGCCGACTACCTCGACATGGCGATGTCGCTGTCCCAGCCGCACCCGACCCAGCCGTACGCGTCGACCGGTGTCGTGCTCGGCGAGGCCCAGTTCGCGACGTCGTCGCTGTGGACGGAGGCGGGGCGGCTGGCGCTGTGCGGCATCGGGGTGGAACCGGGGCTGTCCGACATCTTCGCCCGTTATGCCGCCGACGAGCTGTTCTCGTCGATTGACGAGATCGGCGTGCGGGACGGGTCGAACCTCGTGGTCGACGGGCACGCGTTCGCGCCGTCGTTCTCGATCTGGACGACGATCGAGGAGTGCCTCAACCCGCCGGTGGTCTGGGAGCGGGAGCGGGGCTGGTTCACCACGGAGCCGTTCTCGGAACCGGAGGTGTTCGACTTCCCGGCCGGCATCGGGCCGGTCGAGTGCGTCAACGTCGAGCACGAAGAGGTCCTGCTGATTCCGCGCTGGGTCGACGCGGGTCGGGTGACGTTCAAGTACGGGCTGGGAGCCGAGTTCGTCTCGGTCCTGCGTACGTTGCATCTCCTGGGCCTGGACTCGACCGTGCCGGTGAAGGTCGGCGACGTGTCGGTGGCGCCGCGCGACGTGGTGGCGGCGTGCCTGCCGGATCCGGCTTCTCTGGGGCCGCGGATGCGCGGCAAGACGTGCGCGGGGACGTGGGTGCGGGGCACCGGTGTCGACGGGTCGCCGCGGGAGGTCTACCTCTACCACGTGGTCGACAACGAATGGTCGATGCGCGAGTACGGGCATCAGGCCGTCGTGTGGCAGACCGCCGTCAACCCGGTGGTGGCCCTCGAACTGCTGGCCGGCGGGACGTGGTCGGGCGTCGGTGTCCTGGGCCCGGAAGCGCTGCCGCCGAAGCCGTTCCTGGACCTGCTGGCCGCCTACGGCTCGCCCTGGGCCATGCGCTGAGACGCTGCTTGCTCTGGTTCGTCCACGCATCATGGCTTGGCTCGCGCCACCCGGCCCGGCCGGCTCTTTCATTGGCTGGATCGGCTTGGTTTTGCATCGATTCACGCATCACCGCTCGGCGAGCGCATCGCGTTTGGGTTCGCCGGGGTCTTCGCAGAGCGCCTTTGTTCTGCTTCGAACGCTCGTCGAGGTGCCTTGCCTTGATCATGTGCGTCGGTCCTGGCTTGTGGCGCCATTCGCACAAGATCATGTGCGTCTGGCCTGGACGACACGCCGACCGCTTTCCCGATCGGATGCACTTGCTCATGGACCCCGGCTGCCGGGTTCCTGACGCGACGCACCTGATCACGAGTTGTGGCGGTTGATCTTTGACTTCGTCCAGCAGGGGAGTGCGGGCCGAAGGCGGATCGGGTGGCACGCGGGCCGGCCTCACCCAGCACGACCTCGGCCTCCGCCAGCACGAGGCAGGGCATCGGCCAGCGCGAGGGAGGGCCTCCGCCGCCTCCGTGGTGCCTCGCCTACCAGGCGTCAGCCGTCGGACCGGCAATCGCGCTGGCCGAGGCTCTCCCTCGCGCTCGCCGAGAGCCTCCTTCGCGCTGGCCGAGGCTCTCCCTCGCGCTCGCCGAGAGCCTCCTTCGCGCTGGCCAAGGCCCTCCCTCCCGCTCGCCGAGACCCCTCGCGTGAGCCAAGGCCCTCCCTCGCCCTGGCCAAGGCCCTCCCTCCCGCTCGCCGAGACCCCTCGCGTGAGCCAAAGCCCTCCCTCGCCACCCGGTCGAGGTCCTGTTTGCCCACGGCCGAGGTCTCCGTCGCGCTGGGGCGGTTCCCGCCCGTAGCCAGGTTGGCCAGGCGGCCAGGTTGGCCAAGTCCAGCTCTCCTGGCGCGGGCGAGATGATCATCGCTGTGGCTCGCAGGCTGATGCGATGCGCACCAGCTCCGCACCGGACCGTTGCGTATGTGGCTGCAGAGCAAGGACCCCGCCTCCCGATTCCGCTCACGGCGAACCGCTCAGCTCTGTGCGCGCTCGTGCAAGGGTGTAATGCTGTAATCAAGTAAGCATCGCAGCGCTCGGAGGTGTGGCATGAGAGGTTTCCGAGGCCCATGGGAAGCGGGACCGCGCGGCGGGCGGCAGGAGCCGCCGCCGGCGGACGGCCTGGCCGCGTGGATCACCGGCGCGGTGCCGGACGGCTGGTTCACCGAGCCGCCGCACGTCACCATCGACCGCGACGAAGTCATGATCATTGGTCGGCTGCCGGCGCCGCAGTTGGCCGAGGGCGCCTCCGACGCCGACCGCGCCTCGGCGCAGCAGGGCCGGATCGCCCAGCACCGGGAGGACACCCGCGAGCAGCGCATCAAGATCGCGCAGCAGGTCGAGCACCGCTGGCGCCGCAAGGTCAGCTGGGGCGCCGCCTGCGGCGACACCGAGGCGCTGTTCACCACGTTCTCAGCGCCGGTGATGACCCGCCTGCGCCAGACCGACCGCCAGGTCCTCGACACGCTGGTCGACGCGGGCGTGGCCCGCAGCCGCTCCGAGGCGCTGGCCTGGTGCGTACGCCTCGTCGGCCAGCACGCCGACCAGTGGCTGGGCGAACTCCGCGACGCCATGGGCGCGGTCGACGAACTACGCCGCCGCGGCCCCAACGTCGGCGAAGCCTAACCGGAAGGAAGGGCCCCTTCTTATCGCTTTCCGCATAGGAAGGGTCCCTTCCTAACGCCCGTAGACGCGGACCCGGAGGGTCGGGCCGCCTGCAGATGGGGGCCGGGCTCACCACGCCTGGCGGCCAGGCTCACCGCGCCTGGCGGCCAGACTCAGCGCGCTGGGGGCCGGGGTCACCGCGTCCGGGGGGCGGGCTCTCCGCCAGCTTGGCGGCCGGGCTCACCGCGGACCCGGCGGACCGGGCCCACCGGGGACCCCGGCGGGCCGGGCTCACCGCGGACCCGGCGGACCGGCCGACCGCAGACCCCGTGGGCCGGGCGCAGCGCGGGTTCGGCGGGCCGAGCTCACCGGGGGTCCTGCGGGCCAGGCCCACCGCGGACCCGGCAGGGCGGGGCCGGGGTTTGGCCCCGCCCGTTGCGCGCGGGAGCAAACGGTCGTGCCCACCGCGGACGCGCGTAAATCTAAAGATCAAGCCCCGTGAGCACCATGACGCGAGGTTCGGTGTAGTCGTCGATGGCGCTGCGCAGTCCCTCGCGTCCGACGCCCGACCCCTTCACGCCGCCGTAGGGCATCTGGTCCGCGCGGTATGACGGCACGTCGCCGACGATGACGCCGCCGACCTGGAGGGTGCGGTGCGCGGCGAACGCGGTTTGCAGGTTGTGGGTGAAGACGCCCGCCTGCAGTCCGTACGCCGAGTCGTTGATCGCCTCGAAGCCCGCCGCGTCGGAGGTGACCGGTTCGACGACCAGCACCGGGCCGAAGACCTCCTCGCGGCTGACCTTCGCGTCCTTGGGCGCGCGCGACAGCACCGTCGGGGGATAGGTGGCGCCCGCGCGCAGGCCGCCGACCTCGATCGTGGCGCCGGCCGTGACCGCCTCGTCCACCCAGGACTCGACGCGTTGCGCGGCCGCCTCGGAGATCAGCGGGCCGACGTCGGTGGCCTCGTCGTTCGGGTCGCCGGTGTGCAGCGCGGCGACGGCGTTGACCAGACGGGGCAGAAAACCGTCATAGATCCACTCGTGTACGAAGACCCGCTGCACCGCGATGCAGCTCTGCCCCGCCTGGTAGTTGGAGAACGTCGCGATCCGCTCGGCCGCCCAGGTGAGATCCGCGTCGGCGGTCCAATCCTCGCAGAGCAGCACCGCGGCATTGCCACCTAACTCCAGGGTCACGTGCTTGTCGGGCGCCGCCCGCCGGATCGCCGCGCCGACCGGGCCGGAGCCGGTGAAGCTGACCACCGGCAGTCGGGGGTCCTCGACCAGCGCGCCGGCCCGCTCGTTGGGCAGCGGCAGCACCGAGAACATGCCCTCGGGCAGGTCGGTCTCAGCGAGGATCTCGCCCAGCACCAGCGCGGTCAGCGGAGTGGCGGGCGCGGGTTTGACGACGATCGGCGCGCCGGCCGCGATCGCGGGAGCGACCTTGTGCGCGACGAGGTTGAGCGGGAAGTTGAACGGCGTGATGCCGAGGACCGGCCCGCGCGGGAAGCGGCGGACCACGGCGACGCGGCCGGTGGCGGCCGGGTCGGTGTCGAGGCGTTGCAGCTCGCCGGCGAACCGGCGGGCCTCCTCGGCCGCCCACCGGAACGTCGAGACCGCGCGGCCCACCTCGGCCCGGGCCCACTTGAGCGGCTTGCCGTTCTCGGCGGTGATCAGCCTGGCGATCTCGTCGGCGCGTTCCTTGAGCCGGGCTGAGACGTGGTCGAGGGCGGCGGCGCGGGCGTGCGCGGGCAGTGCGGCGGCCGCGGGAGCCACGTCGGCGGCCGCGCTGACCGCGCGTTCGACCTGTTCGGCGGTCGCGGTGGTGGTGACGCCGACAGCATGACCGTCGTACGGGTGCCGGATCGTCACCGCGTCGACGCCGTGTTCCGGCCGGCCTGCTACGTAGAACGCGCGCTGGTCCACGGGCGGAGCCTAACTCACCCCACAGTTTCGCGGAAACGGTGGCGATGGGCCTTGTCAGCCACGAATTCAGTCGCGAGGATGGCGTGTGGGTTTCGAAACCAACAGCTCACCCCCACGCCTGGAGCCGCCACCATGAGCGACAAGCAGCAGCTGCGCAACTTCGTCAACGGTGACTACGTCGAGCCGGTCGACGGCAACTTCAGCGATCTGGTCGACCCGACCACCGGCGAGGTGTTCGCGCAGGCGCCGATCTCCGGCGAGGCCGACGTCGACCGGGCGATGACCGCCGCCGCGACGGCGTTCGAGAGCTGGCGTGAGGTCACCCCGGCGCAGCGGCAGCTGGCGCTGCTCAAGTTCGCCGACGCGGTCGAGGCCCGGGCGGCCGAGCTCGTCGACGCCGAGGTGCGCAACACCGGCAAGCCGCGTCAGCTCACCACCGACGAGGAGCTGCCGCCGGCGGTCGACGAGCTGCGGTTCTTCGCCGGCGCCGCGCGCATGCTGGAGGGTCGCTCGGCCGGCGAATACCTGGCGGGCCACACCTCCTATGTGCGCCGCGAGCCGCTCGGCGTCGTCGGCCAGGTGACGCCGTGGAACTACCCGCTGATGATGGCCATCTGGAAGATCGCGCCCGCGCTGGCCGCCGGCAACTGCGTGGTGCTCAAGCCCTCCGACACGACGCCGGTCAGCACGTTGCTGCTGGCCGAGATCGCGTCCGAGTTCTTCCCCGCGGGCGTGTTCAACGTGGTCTGCGGCGATCGCGACACCGGCCGCGCCGTGGTGGCCCACCCGGTGCCGCAGCTCGTCTCCATCACCGGCTCGACCCGGGCCGGCAAAGAGGTCGCCGCGGCCGCGGCGCCCGACCTCAAGCGGACCCACCTCGAGCTGGGCGGCAAGGCGCCGGTCGTGCTCTTCGACGACGCCGACGTGGCGGCCGCGGCCGAGGCGATCGCGGTGGGTGGCTACTTCAACGCCGGGCAGGACTGCACGGCGGCCACGCGGGTGTTGGCCGGGCCCGGCATCCACGACGACTTCCTCGCCGCGCTGGTGGAGCAGGCCCGCGCCACCAAGACGGGCGCGCCCGACGACGAAGACGTGCTCTACGGCCCGCTCAACAACGTCAACCAGCTCGGCCGGGTCACCGGGTTCGTCGACCGGCTGCCCGACCACGCCTCGCTCGAGGTCGGCGGGGCCCGGGTCGGCGAGCGTGGCTTCTTCTACGCGCCGACCGTCGTGTCCGGCGTGCGCCAGCAGGACGAGATCATCCAGGACGAGGTGTTCGGTCCGGTGATCACCGTTCAGCGGTTCAGCGACGAAGACGAGGCGGTACGCTGGGCCAATGGGGTCGAATACGGCCTTTCCGCCTCGGTCTGGACGCGCGACCACGGTCGGGCGATGCGGATGACCCGGCGGCTCGACTTCGGTTGCGTCTGGGTCAACACGCACATCCCGTTCGTCTCGGAGATGCCGCACGGCGGCTTCAAGCACTCAGGGCACGGCAAGGACCTGTCGGTCTACAGCCTCGAGGACTACACCCGGGTCAAGCACGTGATGCACAACCTGGAGGGCTGATGGGTTCCTCCGACCTGCAGAAGCGGCGCATGTCCGCGGTGGCCCGCGGCGTCAGCTCGGTGATCAGCTCCTATGTGGACCATGCGAGCGGCGGCACGCTGACCGACGTCGACGGCACGGAGTGGATCGACTTCGCGTCGGGCATCGCGGTCACGTCGGTGGGCAACTCCGCGCCGAAGGTGGTCGCCGCGGTCCGCGAGCAGGTCGAGCGGTTCACCCACACGTGCTTCATGGTCGCGCCATACGAGCTTTACGTGTCGGTCTGCGAGACCCTCAACGCGCTGACGCCGGGCGACGTCGACAAGCGCTCGATTCTGGTCAACTCCGGCGCCGAGGCCGTGGAAAACGCGGTGAAGATCGCCCGGCACGCGACCGGGCGCACGGCGGTGGTGGTGTTCGACCACGCCTACCACGGCCGCACCAACCTGACGATGGCGTTGACCGCCAAGAACATGCCCTACAAGCACCGGTTCGGCCCGTTCGCGGGCGAGGTCTACCGGGTGCCGATGTCCTACCCGCTGCGCGACGGCGGCCTGTCCGGGGAGGAGGCCGCCGCCCGCGCGCTCGACCTCGTCAGCGCCCAGATCGGGGCCACCAACGTCGCCGCTGTGCTCGTCGAGCCGATCCAGGGCGAGGGCGGCTTCGTGGTGCCGGCGCCCGGCTTCCTTCCGGCGCTGGCGACGTGGGCCCGTGAGGCGGGCGCGGTGTTCGTCGCCGACGAGATCCAGACCGGCTTCTGCCGCACCGGCGACTGGTTCGCGTCGTCGCACGAGGGCGTGGTGCCGGACCTGCTGACGCTGGCCAAGGGCATCGCGGGTGGGTTGCCACTGGGTGCGGTGACCGGTCGGGCCGACATCATGGACGCGGTGCATCCAGGTGGGTTGGGCGGCACCTATGGCGGCAACCCGATCGCGTGTGCGGCGGCGTTGGCCTCGATCGAGACGATGCGCGAGCTTGACCTGATCACGGCGGCCCGGCGCATCGGCCTGATGATGGGCGGGCGCCTGTCCGACCTGGCGGCGGCGGACCCGCGAATCGCCGAGGTACGCGGCCGCGGCGCGATGATGGCCATCGAGATCGTCCAGCCGGGGTCGCTGACGCCTGATCCGGTCACCGCGGCGGCGGTGTCGGCCGAGTGCCATCGGCGGGGTGTGCTGACGTTGGTTTGCGGCACCTACGGGAACGTGCTGCGGTTCCTGCCGCCGTTGGTGATCGACGACCGGACGTTGGAGCGTGGGCTCGATGTGGTGGCGTCCGCGCTGGAGGCCGTCCGGGCCGGGTAGCCGCGGACTGGCCGGGTTGCGTCGCCGTCCGGTGGCACCGGCCGGTTGCTTCGCCCGCCGGCGGCGGGCCCGCCGACTGCTTCGCCGTCGGGCGGGTTGGGGTCGCCGTCCAGTGGCGGGCCGGGCGGGTTGGGTCGCCGGCCCATGGCGGGCTGGGCGGGTTGGGTCGCCAGCCCATGGCGGGCTGGGCGGCGTCGCTGTCGGATGCCGCGGCCTGGCGCATCACTGTGGCGTGGCTGGCTGCGTCAGACGCCATCCGCGCCGCGTAAGGATTCCAGCGCGGCGCGGAGGGCGTCCGGTTCGACGGCGAAGCCGCGGCTGTAGGGCAGTTCCACTTGATAGAGCACGAAGAGCATGAGCGCCACCATGCCGCCGAGGGCGGCGAACATGACTCCATTGGGGACGGTGCGGCGCAGGCCGAAGAGATAGAGGAAGCCGACGCTGACGAACGCGCTGCCGAGCAGGATGGGCCAGAGCGGCGCGGGCATCCGGGCGTCGGCGTCGCCGATCCGGGCGCGGCGGGCGGTGGCGGCCGTGCTGACCTGGCCGGCCAGCGTCTGGTGCGCGGCCTGCTCGCCGTCGGTGGCCGGCCGCACGGCGTCGACCCGCTCCCGCAACTCGGTCGACAGGGTTTCCGCGGTCATCGTGCCGGAGTGGGCGCTGCGCAGGTGGTCCCACTCCGCGCCACCGGCGACCTGGAGGTAGCCGACGATCAGGCGCCGCACGTCGTCGCGGTCGGCGGGGGCGAGCCGGTTCGCCGACCAGTACGCCTCGACCAGGCTGCTCGCCTCGACCTCCGTGTTGGCCGCCGCGTCGGCGCGGGGCTCCCAGACCGCGATGGCGGCGATGGCGATGAGGATCGCGTACACCATGCCGATCGTCGAATAGACCGTGCCGACCGCGTCGCCGTCGGCCACCCGCCAGCGCCGCGGCACCCAGCGGGACACCACGGTGAACCCGACGACGGACGCGAGGGCCGAGGCCAGGACCACGGCGATCCCGGCGAGCAGCGTGTTCATCGACTTCCTCTCTTGGCGGCCGCCCGCGCGGCGACAGAGGCGGCGGGCACCAGCAGACCCACGAACACCGACCAGGTCAGCGGGAGGCGTTCGGGCCTGTGCGGCGCGGCGGTGGCGACGGGGTGGTGCGGGCGTTCGGGCGAGGGGAAGGGCTCGGCCACGGGCTTGGCGCCCGGGTCGGGGATGGCGTCGGTCGCGCCGAGGTTCTGGATGTCCAACGGATCCGGGGCTTCGCGCTTGGCCGGCTGGCGGATCGTGATCGGGTGGTCCTCGACCTCGCCGCTGTCAGCCGGTCCTGATGGCTTCGGGGTCGCGTTGTAGCCGGGGTTGCCGTAGAGACGGAGGCGCAGGGTGCTCGACGTCCTCGCTGTCGCCCGGCTCGGCGGCCAGGACAGGGTGACCGTCGTGCGGCCGCGCTTGACGCGGGCGGTGGCGAGGTCGCGTTGATCGAAGCGGCCGTTGCCGTCGAGGTCGTGCCAGGCGGCGAGGAGGGCGTTGCCGTTGGTGGCGTTGGTGACCGTCACCCGAACGGTCAAGGCGCCGTCGTCGGTGATCGCCTGTTTGGCCAGGGCGTCGTCGATGTCGTTCGCCGTGGCGTCGGACTCTGCGGTGACCGTGCGGCCGAGTGTCAGTCCGGTCGTGAGCCGGTGGCGCGGGCCGTTGGCGGCGCGTTTGGTGGGAAACGGTGCGGGCGCGTCGCCGAAGTCCCAGCCTTCGGGGCAGGCGGCCGCGTCCGAGCGGGTGGCCGGCCCGACCATTGTGCTGGCCTTCGCGGCACCGGGATCGTCGAGGTCGATCTCGTATAGGCGGCCGCTCTGGTCGTGCAGCGCGTGCACGGTCCTTTGTGGATCGATTGCGACGGCGCCGTAGGTGCCGGTCACCGGGAGCCCGTGTGGGCGGGCGATGGCGGTTACCCGGCCGGTGTCGAGGTTGATGCCGATCAGCGTGCCGGAGACGACCGAATAGAGCCGGCCGCGGTCGAGGTCCCAGTCGGCGATCTGCGGGCGCAGGAGGATGTCGACGGCGCCCGGGGCGGTGAGCGTGCGCCGCGCGATCTCCTTCAGCGCTGGCATCCGGTAGGTGACGACGTCGCGGCCGGTGCGGACGATCCAGCGGTCGCCGGCGCCGGTCGCCGCGCTGCTGACGCCGGTGACGACCGTGACGGGGTCGTCGTTGTCGAGCGCGCGGGGGCGCGGCAGGCGCTTGGTGATCCGGCCGGCCTGGTCGAAGCTGATGACCTGGTCGCCCGCGATGGCCCAGAAGGAGCGGGTGGCCGGGACCCAGGCCACCGCGTCCGGCGTGGCGGCGAACTCGGCGATCGGGCTGTCGTCGCCCAGGCGGTGCAGGGTCCGGTCGCGAGTCAGGTAGATCTCGCCGTAGCAGCCCGCGGCGGCCTGAGCCGGCGCTGCGGTGGCGGATGTGGTCTGTGCCGGCGCTGGGGCGGGTGCCCGCATGGCCCGTGTCGCGGTGGCAGTGGCCGTTGCCGCCTGGGCGGGTGCGGCGGAAGCCGGGATGGGCGTGAGTAGGAGAGCCGCGACGGCTGCCGCGGCGGCGATGCCGCGGTTCACCGGTCCCGGTCACCGACCAGCCGGGCGATCGCACGCAGGTCCTGGCGCCGTTCGGTGGTGATGGCGGGCTCGAGCAGATCGAGCGCCACCCGCAGGTGCCGCCTCGACTCACTGCGGCACCAGTCGCGCCAACCGGCGGCGTCCATGGTGCCCGCCAGCTCCTGCGCTTCCACATCGGACATCTCTTGCGTCGCTCGGTACGCGTCGCGGATGCGGTCTGCCGTCGCGCCACCGGCAGCCAGCGCGGCGACCACGGGCAGCGATCGCTTGCGGTGCTTGAGGTCCGAGTGCGCCGGCTTGCCGGTCGCGTCGACGCCGCCCCAGATCCCGAGCAGGTCGTCGGTGAGCTGGAACGCCAGACCCAGCTCGACCCCGAAACCGCGGAGGGCGGCGATCTGGGCCGGTGTGCCGCCCCCGAACAGCCCGCCGAGGCCGGCGCTGCACTCCAGGAGCGCGCCGGTCTTGCGGCGGGCCATACGGAAGCATTCGTCGAGGCGCACGTCGTCGCGCCGGTCGAAGGAGAGGTCGTCGGCCTGCCCCTCGACGAGCTGGGCGACGGTGGCGCCGAGAAGCCGCGCGGCGGTCGAGGCGCTCGGGTGGGCGGTGGCGGCGAGCACGTCGAAGGCCAGTGCGACCAGGGCATCACCGGCCAGGATGGCGGCGCCGGTGCCGAACGCCTTCCACACCGCCGGCCGGTGGCGGCGCAGTCCGTCGCCGTCGAGCACGTCGTCGTGGAGCAGGGTGAAGTTGTGCATCAGCTCGACCGCGACGGCGGCGGGGATCGCGGCGGGGACGGCCGCCACGGCCGCCATGCCGACCGGGGTGCCGCCGACGGCCTCGGCCGCGACGAGCACGAGGGCGGGGCGGAGCGCCTTGCCGGGCGTACCCGAATGAAGGTTGCCTCTGCTGTCCCACCACCCGAAGTGGTAGCCGACGGCGCGCCGGGTCGCGGGCGGCAGTGAGTCGATGGCGGCCCGCAGTGCCGGCTCGGTGACGGTCCGCGCCCGCTCGAACACCCCGGACCCACGGCGGGGTGCCGGGATCGCGGAGCGGTTGCCCGTGCTGACAGTCATCGCTGATGCACCGTCCAATCTGCTCCGGCGGTTGCGGATGGGCACATGAGATCAGTGCGCAGGAGGGCACGCCAAGACCCCGTACGCGGGGCTTGAGCTGGGGTTTCACTCATCAGGTGGTGCCGACTCCCACTTCAACGGCCGGCGGCGGCCCCGGGACATGGCCGCCGCGGTGGAAACTTCCTGTGGATGGGACAACATCGATCAATGTCTCCCGGTATCGTCAGCGTGACTTTCGGTGATCTCTGCCTGCGGGGTTGGGAGAATCGGCAATGGCACAGCGCAACGAAGCCTTGCGTGGGCGTGCCGAAGAAGTGCTCGGCCAATACGAACGCATCCGCGCCGGCATGGCCGAGCTGCGCGACCGCCTGTCCGCCTTCTCGACAACGGCGCGTTCACCAGACGGCCTGGTGATCGCTACGGTCGACGCCCGCGGCCAACTGGTCCGGCTGGCGTTCGACCCGGCCGCCTACCGCGCCCACCGCCCCGACCAGCTGGCGGCCGTGGCCACGGCGACGGTCCGATCCGCGGCGACGTCGGCCGCGGCGGCGGTCCAGGACCTGGTTGCGGGCTACCTGCCGCCGGGTTCGGGGGTGGCCGACTACGTGCGATCAGGCCAGTTCGACGCCCTGCTGCGGCGCCATGCCTGAGGTCTACCTGGACTTCGCGGCCGCGGCGCGGGCGGCTCAGGATCTGGCGGCGATCGGTGCGCAGGTGCGCGCGGCGGAGTCCATCTCGGCTTGTGCGCCGTGGGGCGCGGACGAAGCGGGGCAGGCGTTCGCCCGGGTCTACCTGCCGGTCGCGGCGGCGGCGCTGTCGGCGCGGTCGGCGGCGGGGGATGCCCTGTCAGAGCTGGGCTCGGCGGTGGCCGCCGCCTGCGCGTCCACTTCCAGCGCGGACGACGCGGCCGCGCGCCGCTTCGGCCCTTCGCCGTGACGGTGCTGGGGAGCCCGATCCCGCATCCGCTCGACACGCTGCCGTGGGAGGTGCCGGACTGGGCGTACGAGTGCCTCGAATGGGTGATCGGCGCCGAATGGCCGGATGGCGACGAGGCGGCGTTGTGGTCACTGGCCGCGGCGTGGCGGGAGGGTGGTTCGTCGCTGTCGTCGGCGCGGGCGGAGTCGGCTGTCGCCGCGCTTGCCGTGACGTCGTCTTATGCGGGCCCGGCCGCGTCGGCCTTCGCCGAGTCGTGGCATCCGGTCGACGAGTTGCTGGGCGGTCTGAGCGCGGCCTTCACAGAGATCGCTGCGGCGGTCGATGCGTGCGGCACGGAGATCGAAGCGGCGAAGCTGGAGATCTGGATCGAGGTGGGGCTGCTCGTCATCGAGCTGATTTGCCTGGGGATCGCGGTGGCGTTGTCGGCGGGCGCCGCGACCCCGGCCGCCATGGCCGCCGCGGCGGCGACCAGGGCAGCGATCCAGCGCATCTTCGGCCGGTTGGTCTTGACCGTGTCGCGCGACGTGGTCAAGACGTCGACGGTCCGGCTCGCTGCTCGCCGCGCCGTTGCGGCGGGGACTTTGGAGTCGGCGCAGGAGCTGACGACGGCGGGTGGGATCCAGTCTTATCAGCGGTTGGTGGGCCACCGTGAGTCGTTCGATGTGGCGGCGATGGGGATGTCGGCGGTGGGCGGGTTGGCCGGGGGAGCGGCCGGGTCGACGGTGGTCCCGGATCCGGTCGCCGGTGTGGTGTCGAAGACGGTGCGTTCGGCTGCTTCGGAGGCACTGGCCGAAACGGCGGCCAGCCTGGCGACGGGCGCCGGCCTACCGGACCTCGGCCAATCGGCCCGCGCCGCCACCTCAGGCGCCGTCGACGGCACGATCGATCTTGCCGGCTCAGCCGCGGCCAGATTCGGGGGTCTGGCAGCTTCCGGTTCAACCGCGCCAGTTGCCTCGACGGATTTGCCACGCGTCACCGAGGCGGCTTCGACTCCAGCTCTCTCGAGCCCGCCGCCGACTCCGTGGGCGTCCTTCGACGCTGAGGTTTCGAGCGCGACACCGACTGCTCGGATCGACGCGTCGCAGGCGGGCCCGACCGCGTCGACTGGCCCGCCCTCCACCTCGAAGGCCGAGCCGCCGCTCGATGCCGGTCGTGTCGACCTTCCAGCCGACTCGTTGCTGCCGGGAATCGGCGATCGGCAGGACGCAGTGGTCGTTCCCCACACCGACGGCTCGGTGAGACCTGCGCCGCTCAGCCCGCAACCATTTGTTGCTGCCGACCCTCCTCAAACGGATCGTCCATCCGTCGCAGACGCCGCCCCTCGCGCCGGCCTGACCGACGCACCGCAGCAGCCCGGGACCGCCGTTGTCGCGTCGGCTGTGGTTGGCGCCGGAGATGCTCATTCCTCATCGTCGCGCGCTCACGCCAAGCATCGAGGCGACCGCGAGCGGATGCTTCGAGACCCCAGCCCGGAGGAGCTCCGAGCCGTCGGCGTCGGCGCTGTCACTTACTCGGACCTCGGCGTCGATCCCGATTCACTGACGGAAACCGAACGATCGCACCTCGACAGAATCCTCCCGCGAACGGCCCTGCTCCCACCGGACCAGATCCGCTTCACCCAACGCAGCATCAACCCGACGAGGAGCGACAACCTCGGGCTCGACGAACTAGTCGCCCGCTTCCGCGCAACCGGCTGGCAAGGCCCCCCGATCCACGGCATCCGCTGGGGTGACGGAAGCTACGCGTGCTTCGACAACTACCGGCTCCGCGCCGCACGAGAGGCACGTCTCCCGCGAGTGCCCATGGTGGTTCACGTCCCGTCCGAGCGCGTAGCCGACTGGCCGGCGGCGATGGTCGAGAGAGGGCTGCGACGGCGCACCCATGGGCCCAACGGACCTTTGCCCGTGCTGGAGGTTGCTGGCCGCATCCGTGACGAGCAGGGTTCGGTGGCGACATCTTTCGGGGACCTTGCCGGTCTCCTTGCTGCCGGCGACCACAGCCTGTTGCCAGTTCAGCTGTTCGGGACCGAACGAACGCCGGTGCTCCTTAGCTGGAGCGACAGTGAGCCGGCGATCGAGCTCGACTCCACGGAACGTCACGTGCTCGAAAGACTCCGGACCTCTGCCGAGACAGCAGCAGACCGCGTTCAGCGCGATTTGACGGCGATCGCCGCAGACGTCTCGGCCGAGCTCGGGCTCGACGAGGCGCTGCGGCTCGAAGGCCTCGACCATCGAGTCAAAAGCTTCGAGTCATTGGCGAGGAAATACGACGCGGAAGCCCGCGCGGCCAATGATTCGGTCGACGAGTTCGCGGAGGACGTGAACGACGTCCTCCGTTTCACGATCGTGGTCCCACACGATGATCGCTGCAGGCCTGTGGTCGAGCGCGTGCTCGACTCCCTTGCCGCAGCGGGTTACTCCACAGGTCCCCGGTCGCTCAAGAACTTCTGGGCCGTTGGTAACCGGTTCATGGGCATGAACCTCACCCTCCGCGCGCTGACAGGCCACCAGTTTGAGCTCCAGTTGCCCACGGCCGATTCGTGGCGTGCTGGCAAGCTCACCCACCAGCTCTACGAGATCGTGCGGCAGGACGGCACGCCTGGCGATACAGGCTCCAGCGCACGCCGAATCCACGCATTTCTGCGAACACTCGCCGTAAACCGGAGCCTGCGATTGCCGGAGCGCATGCCTCCGCGACTGGCTGAGCAGTGGCCGCCGCGAAATACGACCTTCTCTCGATGGATCGCTCGGAGGCCGGATGTCTGGCAGGAGTACCGCGCTTGGTTGGATATGAATGGCTTGGCGTTTGCCGACGTGGTGGATGAGTTCGGTCTCGATGCAGCCGACTTCCCGATCGATGATCATCTTGGGGGAGGCGATGTACAGCTATTACGTGGTCTACGGCCGAAGGGATAGAGAGCAGGCTGCGGGAGTCTTCGTCATGGATGTCGGTCCTGGCGATGCCCTCTTGTGGGACCACAAGTTGAAGGCTTGGAGCTACAACCCCGCGCTCGTGGTGGGTTTCCTCGATGACGATCGCAACGATGACCGCTGGGCAAGCGTCGACCGCGCCGAGGCTGAGCGGATCGCGCTCGGGGTGACCGGTGGCGAGGAATTGCCTGATGAAGAGACGATTGGGTGGATCTTCCGGTGGCGAGGCAGGCCGCGGCAGGGTGGGTGAGGGTGGCGTCGGGAACATGACAGTGCGGGTTGTTGCCGGTCCACTACCTACGGTCTATCTGGAGGGCTTCGTGCCGGTTGGGGCGACCGGCCAGCGGGTACCGTGTCGCCCTGGTGGGGGAACTCGGCACAGGAGATGGTGATGATGGCGGGTCGGCGCGGTGGGCGTCGGGCGGTGGCGCTGTTGGCGACCGGCGTCGGGCTGCTCGGGGCGGTTGGCGTCGGGCTCGTGGTGACGGCCGGCGCGGCCAGTGCCGCGGACGAGCGGATCGACCTCCGAGCGTCGCGTAGCTTCACCGCCGGTGGCAATCCTGGCTCCGCTTCCGTCGTCGTCGAGCGGCGGGAGAAGGGCTGCATCAGCGTGCGCACCGGGCTGGCCATCCGGCTCGCCAGCGGGATGAACTCCGGGCAGGTTCGGGTCGAGACGCTGAGCCGTGGGCAGTGGCGGCCGATTGTCGTGTCCGACGGCGGCGGGAGCACGGTGGTCACCGAGCGGACCGCGCCGGATCGGTCGACGTTGTGTAACCGCCAGACCGCGGTCGGGCGGTATCGGGTCAGCTTTGCCGACGGCACGCCGTCCGGGAGTGTGACGCTCATCGGTCAGGTGTTCAACGGGCGCGGGCAGTCGCTCGGCAGCGAGTCGGCGTCGGCCCGGATCAACGGGGTCAAGCCGACCCCGACGAAGAAGTCGCCCTCGCCGACCAAGAAGGCCACCCCGAGCCCCGTCGCGACCGAGGAGCCGGTAGCGCCGTTCGACGACCCGGCAAAGAGCCCGCTGGCGGCGGGTGTGCCGATTCCGCCGAGCAACTCGGACAGCGGTGGCTTTCTCGGCATGAGCGGGTTGGTCATGATCGGCGGGCTGGGGCTGGTCGCGGTGGGGGCGGGCCTGATCGTCTTCCTGGTGCGCCAGCTGCGCTCGGACCGGGGCGGCGGCGGATCGACAGCGGAGGCCAGGCGGCACTCGGCGGCGGCCGACGGCGGTGCGCCAGAAACCCAGATCATGTTCCTTCCTCCCATGCGTCCGGCGGCCGGACCGGGGGCGGACCAGCCGACGGCGATTCTTCCGCGCGTAGAAGACTGAAAACTGGTTATCCACAGTTCGGAGTTATCCACAGGCCACGAAGAGCCTTCGCCGGCCCGGCGGACGCCCTCCGTTACGCTCGGCGGCGATACGACTGGCATCGTCCAAGGAGCGAGTGCGTTGTCCGACCTGTCCCAGATCGTCAAGGCCTACGACATCCGCGGTGTCGTCCCGGATCAGTGGGACAAGCGGGCTGCCGAAGCACTCGGCGCGGGCTTCGCCCAGTTCCTGCGGTCGAGCCACCCCGACTCCGCCAGCGTCGTCATCGCCCACGACATGCGCGCGTCGTCGCCGGGGTTGGCGGCCGCCTTCGCCCGCGGCGTACTCAGCGAAGGTCTTGACGTCGTCGAGGCCGGCCTGGGCTCCACCGACATGCTCTACTTCGCCGCCGGCTCGATGGGCATGCCCGGCGCGATGTTCACGGCCAGCCACAATCCGGCGCAATACAACGGCATCAAGCTGTGCCTCGCCGGCGCGAAGCCGATCGGCCAGGATTCCGGCCTCCGCGAGATCCAGGCCAACGCGCAGGCGATCCTCGACGGCGCGGCGCCGGCGCCCACACCGGTGACTTCCGATGTACGGCCCGAGCAGCGCGACGTGCTCATCGACTACGCCCGTTACCTGCGCGAGCTGGTCGACCTGCGCGGCATCCGCCCGCTCAAGATCGTGGTCGACGCGGGCAACGGCATGGGTGGCTACACGGTCCCGGCGGTGCTGGGCGACCAGCTGCTCGACTCGCTGCCCCTCACGATCGTCCCGCTCTATTTCGAGCTCGACGGCTCGTTTCCCAACCACGAGGCCAACCCGCTGGAGCCGAAGAACCTGATCGACCTCCAGCACGCCGTCGTGCAGCACGGCGCCGACCTCGGGCTCGCCTTCGACGGTGACGCCGACCGGTGCTTCGTGATCGACGAGCGCGGCGAGCCGGTCAGCCCGAGCGCGATCACCGCGCTGGTCGCCGCCCGCGAGCTGGCCAAGCACCCCGGCGACACGGTCATCCACAACCTGATCACGTCGAGCGCCGTACCCGAGATCATTGCGGAAAACGGCGGCACGCCCGTGCGCAGCCGGGTTGGGCACTCGTTCATCAAGGCGGAGATGGCGCGCACCAACGCCGTCTTCGGCGGTGAGCACTCGGCGCACTACTACTTCCGCGAGTTCTGGTTCGCCGACACCGGCATGCTCGCCGCGATGCACGTGCTGGCCGCGCTCGGTGGGCAGCCCGAGCCGCTGTCCCAGCTGGGCGGCGAGTTCGAGCGCTACGTCGCGTCCGGCGAGATCAACTCGACGGTGCAGGACCAGAAGGCGAAGCAGCAGGAGGTACGCGCGGCGTACCCGGACGCGGTCGTCGACGAGCTGGACGGACTGACGCTGACCTTCCCGGACGGCGCCTGGCTCAACCTACGCGCGTCCAACACCGAGCCGCTGCTGCGACTCAACGTCGAGGCGCCGACCGCTACGCGCATGGCGGAACTGCGCGACGCGGTGCTCGGCCTCATCCGCCGTTAAGATCGTCGCCGGACGGCCCGCCGCCCGCCCTTTGGAAGGAGAGCCGCACGATGGCCCTGGATCAGCAGCTGTTGGACATTCTCGCCTGTCCTGACACGCACCACGCGCCGCTCACCTACGACGCGGAGGCGCAGACGCTGACCTGCACCGAGTGCCGCCGGGTGTTCGAGATCCGCGACGACATCCCGATCCTCCTTCTCGACGAGGCGCGCCCGCCGGCGCCGGCCGCGGGCGAGGGGCAGGCCAGCTGATGGACACCCCCGTGGGTGGCGCCGCCGGCCTGCGTGGCCAGCGGATCGCCGACGAGGCACTCCTGGACAACCAGGAGGCCATGGCCGAAAACGACCCGGGCGGCATGCTGCGGATGACGGCGTCCGCCGGCGCCCAGGTCCGTGAGTCCGCCGCCCTGGCGGCCGAGGTCAACCTGTCCGCGCTCGAAGACGACGGGCAGCCGCGTGCCGTCGTGATCGCCGGCGCCGGCACCGCGGCCCGCACCGGCGAGATCCTCGCGATGGCCGCCGGTCCGCGGTCCCGCGCGCCCGTTATCGCCCACCGCAGCGCCGGCGTACCCGGCTGGGTGGGCGCGGCCGACGTGGTGATCGCGATCAGCGCGTCCGGCCACAGCCCTGAGGCGCTGGCGGCCGCCGACGCCGCTGCCCGACGCGGGGCCCGCCTGGTTGGCATCGGTGCGCCCGACTCCGAGCTCCAGTCGGTGGTCGAGCGGGCCCGTGCCCCGTTCATCCCGGTTCCGCGCCGTGCGCCGGCCCGGGCCAGCCTGTGGGCGCTGACGGTTCCGGTGCTGCTGGCCGCCCGCACGCTCGGGCTCGTCAAGGTCAACGAGGCCGACTTCGCGGAGACCGCGACCCGGCTCGACGCCGACGCCGAGCGGTGCCGGCCGAGCGCCGAGTCGTTCGTCAACCCCGCGAAGTCCCTCGCGCTGGGGCTCGCCGGCTCCGTGCCGATCGTCTGGGGCTCGTCGCCGCTGGCGACCGTTGCGGCCCGGCGGTTCGCCGACACGCTGTCGGCCAACGCGCGCTACCCCGTGGTGGCCGGCGCGCTCGGTGAGGCCGGGCGTGGCCGGGTCGGCCTGCTCGACGGCGTGTTCGGCGGCCTGGTGGAGTCCGACCGCGACATCTTCGCCGACCCGTTCGACGACGAAGACGGGCAACAGTCGAGCCGACTACGCGTCGTGCTGCTGCGCGACGGCGGGCTCAACGCCGACGACGACACCGACGAGCCGTTGGCGGTGGAGGAGCGGCGGGCTGACGCGATCCAGACCCTGGCCGAGCGGCGCGGTGTGCGCTGCGACGTGATCACGGCCGAGGGCGGCTCGTCGCTGGAGCGGTTGGCGTCCCTCGTCGCCGTGCCCGACTTCGCCTCGGTCTATCTCGCTCTGGCCCATGGTCTCGATCCGATGGCGGTCCCCGCCGTCTCCGAGATGAAGGAGCTTTCGAACCCATGAGCGCAGTGACATGAGTGCCGAAGGCGGCACCAAGGCCATCGTCGCGGCCCTCAGTGCCAACCTCGGCATCGCGGTCACGAAGTTCCTGGCGTTCGTTCTCACCGGCTCCTCGTCGATGCTCGCCGAGGCGATCCACTCGGTCGCCGACTCGGGCAACCAGGTGCTGCTCCTGCTCGGCGGCCGCCGGTCCAAGCGGAAGGCGACGCCCGAACATCCCTTCGGGTACGGGCGTGAGCGCTACATCTACGCGTTCATCGTCTCGATCATCCTGTTCAGCGTCGGTGGCCTCTTCGCCCTTTACGAGGCCTGGCACAAGTGGCAGGACCCGCACGGCTTCGACAGCTGGCAGTGGGTGCCGGTCACCGTGCTGGTCGTCGCGATCGGGCTCGAGTCCTACTCGCTGCGTACCGCCATCCGCGAATCCAACCCACTGCGGGCCAAGGCGTCCTGGGTCTCGTTCGTCCGGCGGGCGAAGGCGCCCGAGCTGCCGGTCGTGCTGCTCGAAGACGTCGGCGCGCTGTTCGGCCTGGTGTTCGCGCTGTTCGGCGTCTCGATGACGCTGGCCACCCACAACGGTCGGTGGGACGCGGTCGGCACCGCGATGATCGGCCTGCTGCTGGTCGCGATCGCGGTCATCCTGGCCCTCGAGACCAAGAGCCTGCTGGTGGGCGAGGGTGCCAGCCCGGAAAACGTCCAGGCGATCGAGAAGTCGCTGGTCGGCGAGGGTATCGACCGCATCATCCACATGAAGACCCTGCACCTGGGCCCCGAGGAGCTCCTCGTGGCGGCCAAGATCGCAGTCATGCCGGACGCCTCCGCTGAGGACGTGGCCCGCGAGATCAACGCGGCCGAGGCCCGGGTACGCGAGGCGGTGCCTATCGCCCGCGTGATCTACCTCGAGCCGGACATCTTCAGCCGCCGGGCGGCACAGGCCGGGAACGGGTCCGCCGCCGAAACCGCCGAAGGCATCACGACCCACTGACGCCCTCGATCGACTTGGTGCGCGGCGTCCGGAGAAACCCGAGCCCCGATCCGACGACGACCGCCCCCGGCCGGCCGAGCGTCGTTGATGTGGTGCGGGAGACTGGCGGGCGACGACCGTGCCGGCCGGTCGGGCGTCGTTGCTGCCGTGCGGGAGACTGGCGGGCGGCGCGGTGTCGCCCGGATTACCGGGACGCGCGCCCGCGGTCGGCGCCGGTCGTCGGCCGGCGATGATCGGCGGTCGGGCCGTGCGGGCCGGCCGCCGGCACAAGGCACGATGCGACCAGACGACCAGCGCCTACCCGAGGGACCGGCCACTGTGGAACCACTCGACAGCCCGATTCGCGACTATGCCTGGGGTTCGCGCACCGTGCTCGCCCGGTTGCAGGGGCGCACGGCACCGACCACCGGGCCGGAGGCCGAGCTGTGGGTCGGCGCCCACCCCGCCGCTCCATCGACATTGGACGGTGAGGACGGCCCGGTGAGCCTGGCCGAGACGATCGCGGCCGCGCCGATCGGGTGGCTGGGCGTCGACGCGGTGACCCGGTTCGGGCCCCGGCTTCCGTTTCTCCTCAAGTTCCTCGCCGCCGACGCCCCGCTCTCGCTGCAGGCCCACCCCGATCTCGACCGGGCCCGGGAGCGGTTCGCGGCCGGCGACACCAACTACGTCGACGCCAACCACAAGCCGGAGCTGCTCGTCGCAATCGAGCCGTTCGACGCCCTGTGCGGCTTTCGCGACCCGCAGCGCTCGGCCGACGCGCTGGAGGCCCTCGGGGGCGAGCCGCTCCGACCGGTCGTCGACCACCTGCGCCGGGGCGAGCTCGCCGACGCCGTCGAGCTGCTGCTGACCTGGCCCGGCAAGGGCGCTGACCTGGTCAAACTCGTCACCGGCGCACAACCTGGCGAAAGGTTCGCCGACGATCTCGCCCTCGTGCGCCGGCTCGCTCAGCACTACCCGTCCGACCCCGGTGTGCTGGTCGCGCTCCTGCTCAACCCCGTCCGCCTCGAGCCCGCCGACGCCGTGTGGATGCCCGCCGGCAACCTGCACTCGTACCTCTCCGGCGCCGGGGTCGAGATCATGGCCGCCAGCGACAACGTCCTGCGCGGCGGCCTCACCCCGAAGCGGGTCGACGTCGGCGAGTTGCTCCAGGTGCTCCGCTTCGAGGTGCTCGACGACCCGGTCGTCAAGGCCGTCGAGGTCGCGCCAGGCGTCTCCACGTGGCCCGTACCCGTCGACGACTTCGCCCTGCACCGGGTCACCCGGCCCACCGAACTGCGCCTGAACGGCCCCGCACTCGCCCTCTGCACCGCCGGAGAGATCACCATCGGGGACTCCACCGGCGTGGTCTCGCTCACTCCGGGCAAAGCGGCGGTCGGCCCCGCCGGCGCCGGACCCCTCATGATCGCCGGCGCTGGTGAGGCCTACGTCGCCTCCCTTGGTCAGTAACCCCACGCCAGCCCCACAAGGAAACGCCGCCAACCAGCAAGATCCACGACGCCACGACCAGAACAAGTCAGGAAATATCCGCATTCTCTTGACGGAGCCGATCGCGTCGTGTGACTCTATAACCACGCAGCGTTATCGCGACGAAGGTCCGAGTCACGCGCGGGGGAACCAAACCGGGGGGATGCACGGGGCGGTGTGGGGTCGAGCGGTTTATCCGCCGACTACCCACCGCCCCGTGCGCTATGCGCGGACGGGGGCCACCGGCTTGCGACGCCGCGGAGCCAGTCCGGGCCGGCCCGGGGTAACGCTGCTTCACCGATGCCCCACGCGTAAGCTCGAAGGTCGCGATCAGGCGCAGTGCCCAGCAGACGCGACCGACTAGGAGCTTTCATGACCAGCACCCTTCCGGCGCACGGCGCGTCGACCGGGGACCGTCCGCGCACCCTCGCCGAGGGCGACTACAAGGTGGCCGACCTTTCCCTGGCCGCCTTCGGCCGCAAGGAGATCCAGCTCGCCGAGCACGAGATGCCCGGCCTGATGTCGCTCCGCCGCGAGTTCGCCGCGACCCAGCCGCTGAAGGGCGCCCGCATCACCGGCTCGCTGCACATGACCATCCAGACCGCGGTGCTCATCGAGACCCTGACCGCGCTGGGCGCGCAGGTCCGCTGGGCGTCCTGCAACATCTTCTCGACGCAGGACCACGCGGCCGCCGCGATCGTCGTCGGCGCCGACGGCACGCCCGAGGCGCCGGCCGGTGTCCCGGTCTACGCGTGGAAGGGCGAGACCCTCGAGGAGTACTGGTGGTGCACCGAGCAGGTGCTCCTCTGGCCCGACGGCGAGGGCCCCAACATGATCCTCGACGACGGCGGCGACGCCACGCTGCTCGTACACAAGGGCGCCGAGTTCGAAGGTCTGGGCGCCGTGCCGAGCGTCGACACCGCCGACAGCGAGGAGTACGCCGTCATCCTCGGCCTGCTCCACCGCTCGCTCAAGGAGGACAACCGCCGCTGGACCCGGGTCGCCGCCGGCATCAAGGGCGTCACCGAGGAGACCACCACCGGCGTGCACCGCCTCTACGAGATGCAGCAGGCCGGCAGCCTGCTCTTCCCGGCGATCAACGTCAACGACTCGGTCACCAAGTCGAAGTTCGACAACAAGTACGGCTGCCGCCACTCGCTGATCGACGGCATCAACCGGGCGACCGACGTGCTGATCGGCGGCAAGGTCGCGGTCGTGGCCGGCTACGGCGACGTCGGCAAGGGCTGCGCCGAGAGCCTGCGCGGCCAGGGCGCCCGGGTCATCGTCACCGAGATCGACCCGATCTGCGCGCTGCAGGCGGCGATGGACGGCTACCAGGTCGCCACCCTCGAGGACGTCGTCGAGACCGCCGACATCTTCGTCACCGCGACCGGCTGCTTCAATGTGATCACCAACGAGCACATGGCCCGGATGAAGCACCAGGCGATCGTCGGCAACATCGGCCACTTCGACAACGAGATCGACATGGCCGGCCTGGCCAAGCGCGGCGACACGACCCGGATCAACATCAAGCCGCAGGTCGACGAGTGGCGCTTCGAAGACGGCCACTCGGTGATCGTGCTGTCCGAGGGCCGCCTCCTCAACCTGGGCAACGCGACCGGCCACCCGAGCTTCGTGATGTCCAACAGCTTCAGCAACCAGACGATCGCGCAGATCGAGCTGTTCACCAAGCTCGACCAGTACCCGGTCGGCGTCTACACCCTGCCGAAGCACCTCGACGAGAAGGTCGCCCGCCTGCACCTCGACGCGCTCGGCGTGCACCTGACCGAGCTGACCAAGGAGCAGGCCAGCTACCTCGGCGTCGCCGTCGAGGGCCCGTTCAAGCCGGACCACTACCGCTACTGATCCAAGAACCGGATCCGGTCCCGGGTCCGTCGGGGGCGCGACCGTCGCTCCCGCCGGGGACCGGGCGCGGGCCACAACCCGGCCCACGCCCTGCCAGGCCCGCGACCCTTCCGCTCTAGATCGAAATCAAGGACGATGGCCCTTCGCCGGAACTTCGGCGGAGGGCCACCGTTCTTTCGGGAGCGGGCACTGCCGATGGCCCTTCGCCGGAACTCGGCGGAGGGCCACCGTTCTTTCGGGAGCGGGCACTGCCGATGGCCCTTCGCCGGAACTCGGCGGAGGGCCACCGTTCTTTCGGGAGCGGGCACTGCCGATGGCCCTTCGCCGGAACTCGGCGGAGGGCCACCGTTCTTTGAATCGCCTGTGCGGAGGCGGGATTGCTCACGGACACCGCGTTCACGCTGGGTGGCACGCCCACCTCGTGGGCCGAATTGCTCGGGTTTGTCACCGGGGCGCTCAACGTGTGGCTGGTCGCGCGGCAGCGGATCAGCAACTGGCCCGTCGGCATTCTCAACGTCGCCCTGTTGATGTTGGTTTTCTGGACCTCGGGTCTCTACGCCGACGCCGGCCTGCAAGTCCTCTACGTGATCCTCGGTTTCTACGGCTGGTGGGCCTGGCTCTACGGCGGGCAGCACCGCACCCGGCTCCAGGTCACCGACACCAGCCGGGCGGAGTGGGTCGCGCTCGCCGCCGCCGGGGTCGCCCTCACCGCCGCCCTCTGGCTCTTCCTCGACCGCGCCACGGACTCCACGGTTCCGCTGCCCGACGCGCTCACGACCGCGCTCAGCCTGCTCGCCACCTACGGCCAGACCCGCAAGCGCTGGGAGAGCTGGTGGCTCTGGATCACGGCAGACCTGATCTACATCCCGTTGTACGCCTACAAGGGCCTCTACCTGACCGCCGCCCTCTACCTGATCTTCCTCACCCTCTGCGTCTTCGGACTGCGCCAGTGGCGCGCCGCGCGGACTCCGGCCCTGGTCGCGGCGTGACGTACGCGCACGGGCTCATCGTCGGCAAGTTCTATCCGCCGCACGCCGGTCACCACGCGCTGATCGCGTTCGCCGCCGCCCGGTGCGCGGCCGTCACCGTCGTGGTCGCGCCGTCGCGTCGCGAGTCGATCCCGCTCGACCTGCGGGTCGGCTGGCTGGAGGAGATCCATGCCGGGACGCCACACGTGCGGTTCGTCGGCCGCTACGACGATCATCCGATCGACTACGCCGATCCGGCCGCCTGGGACGCGCACTGCGCCCTGTTCCGTGCCGCGGCCGGCGACACCGACTTCGACGCCGTCTTTACGTCCGAGCCCTACGGCGCCGAGCTGGCTCGCCGGTTCGACGCCGCGCACGTGCCCTTCGACCAGGACCGCGGCATGGTCCCCGTCTCCGGCACGGCCGTTCGCGCGGACCCGGCGGCGCACTGGTGGGCCCTGTCGCCGCCCGTACGCGCGTGGTTCGTCCGCAAGGTCGTGGTCGTCGGCGCCGAGTCGACCGGCACCACGACGACCGCCCGCGCACTGGCGGAGCACTTCGGCACGGCCTGGGTCCCCGAGTACGGCCGGGAGCTCACCGAACGCAAGCTGGCCGCGCTCGGGCCGGGGGCGTCCATCTTCGACGTCACCTGGGCGGAAGAGGATTTCGTCGAGGTCGCCCACCGTCAGGAAGCCGCCGCCGACCACGCCGCCAGGTCGAGTGGCCCGCTGCTGATCTGCGACACCGACGCCCGGGCCACCGCGCTGTGGCAGGAGCGCTACCTCGGTGAAACCGCGGAGAAGGTCCGCGCCGCCGCCCGTTGGCCCGACCTGTACCTGCTGACCGACCACGTCGGCGTGCCGTTCGAACAGGACGGGCTGCGTGACGGTGAGCACGTTCGAGAGTGGATGACGGGTCGGTTTCGCGACATGTTGGCAGGCGCGCCCGTACCCGTGGTCGAACTGTCCGGCCCCCGCGACGAGCGTCTCCGTGCTGCGGTGGCGGCCTGCGATGCCCTGGTCGCGAGAGGCTGGGACCTCGCTGACCCGCTCTAGTTGGGGCGGTTTTGTGGTTTTTTGGGGCGCACCCAGGTCCACACGCAATAGATGAGCCAACCCACCGCCAGCGCCGTGGCGAGCGGCCGCAGTCGCATGGCGTTGAGCGCGATGACCAACGCCAGCACGGTCAGCCACGGGATGAAGGCCTTCACGTGCCGGGACCTTACCGGTCCACTGCCAACTTGACTTCCGCTCGGGCCGGAGAGAAGGTATGGCTGCCCTTACTTAGGTGCGCCTATCACTTAGTGTGACGGAGCCCGACGCACATGTTCGCCACGTATCTGATCGGCTTGCGCGAAGGCCTGGAAGCAACCCTGGTGGTCAGCATCCTGGTCGCCTTCCTCGTCAAGTCGCAGCGCAAGGACCGGCTCATCCAGGTCTGGGCGGGCGTCGCCCTCGCCGTCGCGTTGTCCGTCCTTTTCGGCTGGCTGCTCACCTACACGAGCACGACGCTGCTCGCCGACTATCAGGATCGCGAGCTGTTCGAGGCGATCACCTCCCTCGCCGCGGTCGTCTTCGTCACCTGGATGATCTTCTGGATGCGCAAGGCCGCCCGGTCGATCGCCGGGGAGCTGCGCACGAAGCTCACCGACGCGCTCGCTGTCGGCTCGCTCGCGGTCGCGCTGATGGCCTTCCTCGCCGTCGTCCGCGAAGGGCTGGAGACCGCGCTGATCTTCTATTCCGCGGTGCAGGGCGTGGAGACCGACGGCGGCCCGCTCTACGCGCTGATCGGCGGTGTGGTCACGGCTGTCGTGATCGGCATCCTCCTCTACGGCACCGCCGTCCGGATCAACCTCGGCAAGTTCTTCACCTGGACCGGCGCGCTGCTGATCCTGGTCGCGGCCGGCATCCTCAAGTACGCGGTGCACGACTTCCAGGAATCCGGCGTGCTGCCGGGCATCAACACGCTCGCGTTCGACATCAGCGGCACGCTCGACCCCAACACCTGGTACGCCGCGCTGCTCGCCGGCATGTTCAACGTCACCCCCGCGCCCACCGTGCTGGAGACGATCGCCTGGGTCGCGTACGGCATCCCGGTTCTGGCGATCTTCCTCAAGCCCGCGAAGGCGAAGCCCAAGCCGAAGCCGGCCGCCGCGGCCGACGCGCCCTCCGAAACCCCCACCTCGGCACCCTCGCCGCAGGCCTGACCAGGAGTCCCTGAATGCGTAACCGTTATCTGGCGACCGTGGCGGTCGCCCTGTTGGCCGGTGGCCTGGCCGCCTGCTCCGGCAGCGACGACAAGGCCGACGCCGGCGCCGACAAGGGCGGGCCGATCGCCGTCAACGCGAGCGACAGCGCCTGCGAGGTCGGCATCACCGACGTCGACGCGGGCACCGTGCAGTTCAAGGTCACCAACAAGGGCGGCAAGGTCACCGAGTTCTACGTGTACGCCGCCGGCGACCGGGTGATGGGCGAGGTCGAGAACATCGCGCCGGGCCTGAGCCGCGACCTGCACGTCGAGCTGCCCGCCGGCACCTACGAGACCGCCTGCAAGCCCGGCATGATCGGCAAGGGCATCCGCGGGCCGCTGAAGGTCAACGGCTCGGCCGCCCCGCTCACCGAGGACGCCGCGCTCAAGGACGCCACCACCAGCTACTCGCGGTATGTGAAGAGCCAGACCGACGCGCTGCTGCAGAAGACGCAGGAGTTCGTGGACGCGGTCAAGGCCGGCGACGCCGCGAAGGCCAAGCAGCTGTTCCCGGTCGCTCGCACGTACTGGGAGCGGATCGAGCCCGTCGCCGAGATCTTCGGTGACCTGGACCCGAAGATCGACGGTCGGGAAGAGGTCGTCGAGGAGGGCATGAAGTTCACCGGGTTCCACGCGATCGAGCGGGACCTGTGGAAGACCGGCGACATCTCCAAGTCGGGTCCGATGGCCGACGAGCTGATGGTCAACATCAAGGAGATCGTGGCGAAGGCCAACGCGGAGCAGCTGTCCCCGCTGCAGCTCGCCAACGGCGCCAAGGAGCTGCTGGACGAGGTGGCCACCGGCAAGATCACCGGTGAAGAGGACCGGTATTCGCACACCGACCTGTGGGACTTCAACGCCAACGTCGAGGGTTCCAAGGCCGCCATCTCGGCGCTGCGGCCGGCGCTCGAGCAGCGCAACGCCGACCTGGTCAAGCAGCTGGACACCGAGTTCGCCAACGTCGACACGGCGCTGTCGAAGCACCGCGCCGGCGACGGCTGGAAGCTGCACAACGAGCTGTCGCAGGATGACCTGAAGGCGCTGTCCGACGCGATCAACGCGCTGGCCGAGCCGATCAGCAAGGTCGCCGCGGTGGTGGCGGGCTGACCCATGAACATCTCTCGTCGCCAGGCGATGACGATCGCGGGTGTCGGTGTGGCCGGCATCGCGGGCGCCGCTGCCGGCGCGACGGCCGTGCTGGCCGCCGACTCGCAACCGGAAACGGTGCCGTCGGCGGCCAGCGGCGCGGTCCCCTTCTATGGCGCGCACCAGGCCGGCATCGTCACGCCGGCCCAGGACCGGCTGCACTTCGTCGCGTTCGACGTGATCACGAAGGACCGCGACCGGCTCGTGTCGATGCTCCAGGACTGGACGGCCGCGGCCGCCCGGATGACCGCGGGCAAGGACGCCGGCACGATCGGCGCGGTCAACGGGATCCCGGAGGCGCCGCCGGACGACACCGGTGAGGCGCTCGACCTGCCGCCGGCCGGGCTGACGCTGACGGTCGGCTTCGGCCCGTCGCTGTTCCGCGACGCCCAAGGTGTGGACCGCTTCGGCATCGCCGCTAAGCGCCCGGCCGCGCTCGCGGACCTCCCGAAGTTTCCCGGCGACGCGCTGCAGCCGGAGATCTCGGGCGGTGACCTGTGCGTGCAGGCCTGCGCCAACGACCCGCAGGTCGCCGTGCACGCCATCCGCAACCTGGCCCGGATCGGCATGGGCGTGGTCAGCGTGCGGTGGTCGCAGCTCGGCTTCGGGCGGACGTCGTCGACGTCGCGCGACCAGGCGACGCCGCGCAACCTCTTCGGCTTCAAGGACGGCACCGCCAACCTCAAGGCCGAGGACACCGCGCTGCTCGACGAGCACCTGTGGGCCAAGGGCGGCGACGGTGCGTCCTGGATGGACCGTGGCACCTATCTGGTGGCGCGCAAGATCCGGATGGTCATCGAGACCTGGGACCGCACCTCGCTCGGCGAGCAGGAAGAGATCGTGGGGCGGGCCAAGGGCAGCGGGGCGCCGCTCGGCCGGCAGAACGAGTTCGACGAGCTCGACTTCACGATCAAGGGCGCCGACGACAAGCCGGCGATCGCGGACGTCGCCCACGTGAAGCTGGCCCACCACAGCCAGAACGGCGGGGCCCGGCTGCTGCGCCGCGGCTACAACTTCGTCGACGGCTCGGACGGGCTGGGCCGCCTCAACGCGGGCCTGTTCTTCATCTCCTTCCAGCGCGACGCGCACAAGCAGTTCGTGCCGATCCAGCTGCAGTTGGCGCGCCATGACGTGATGAACGAATATCTCCGGCACGTCTCGAGCGCCCTGTTCGCCTGCCCGCCGGGCGTGACGGACGCCGGCGACTATTGGGGCCGCACCCTCTTCGAGTGACGCCCCACCCCGTCCGGCGCGGCCGGGCCGGCCGCGAATCCGCTGAGCGACCGGGCGGCCGTTCGCTGGCGCACCGGAGCGTGCGGCCAGCCGTGCTGACCTATCCCAGCAAATGGCCAGCGCGCCGCCGCGATGAGCACCGCCGGCGCCGCTGCGCGTGACAGATCCGTCCATGCACGTGAGTACCGTCGGCAGGCCAGAAGGTTCACGAGCAGACGGTGCCAATGTGAATGCCACGGCGTCGGACCTGGTGCAGGCGAAGGGAAGGCGTGCGGTCATCGCAAGGCCGCAGCATGCACACGGCGAGCCCGTGCGCGCGGCGCGTCTCCCAGTGGGCGGTGGTGGCGGAGGCGCTGTTCGAAAGCGTGGCCGCGGCTCGGGGTCAGTTAGGTCTTGCGGCGGCGGACCCGGCAGGGACGGGCCCGCCAGGGACCGGCCCGTGGTCTGGCGGGAGCGACGGTCGCGCCCCCGACGGACCCGAGTCCAATATGGCCAGTTCGACCGTCCGTTCCCCGAGCACCGCCGCGCGCGCGGCCGCCTCCTCCGCGGCCGCCCGCACCCGAGCCGCCTGCGCCGCCGACGAGCCGAACAGCACCACATAACCCAGGAAGCCCAACCAGGCCAGCGCGCCAATGGCGATCTTCAAGGCCGGTGGCAGCGGCGACGGCGTGACGAACGCTTCGATCACCCCCGAGACCGCGAACAGGCCTACCAGGCCGATCGCGACCAGCAACCCTTCGCGGCCGGCCGTGGCCACCGAGCGGGTGCGGCTCAGGTGGCGTGGCGGGCGGATCCAGGCGCCGGCGATGCGGAGGCCGACGCCGGCGGCCACGTAGACGCCGGTCAACTCCAGGAGGCCGTGTGGGGTGATCAGGCTGAAGAACTGGTCGGCCTCGCCATATTGGATCATCACGCCGCCGCTCAGGCCGATGTTGAGCGCGTTGTTCCACAGGAGCCAGAGGACCGGGAGGATGAGTACGCCGGAGGCCAGGCACTGCACCGACAGCCAGGCGTTGTGCGTCCACAGGGAGAACGCGAACGTCTGCGGCGAGTACTCGGAGTAGTAGGCGGCGAACTCCGTCTCGACCAGGCGGCGCGCGGCCTCGTCGCCGATCAGGGCGCTGGCGACCTCGGGGTGGGCGGCGGTGTAGTACATGAGGAAGAAGCTCAGCGCCGTGAAGCCGGTCGCGACCGCGCTCCACCACGGCCACGCGCGGTAGGCGGCGAGCGGGAAACCCACCGTGAAAAACCGGCCGACGTCCGCCAGGCGCATACGGGGGCCGGGGGAGATCGCCGCGCGGCCGGCCAGGACCAGGCGGGAGAGGCGGGCGATCAGGGCAGGGTCGGGCGTACGGCTGCGCACGACCGACAGGTGCGTCGCCGTGCGCTGGTAGAGGGTGACCAGTTCGTCGACCTCGGCCGCGGTGAGCCGGCGTTTGCCGGAGAGCTGCTCCAAGCGGCGCCACTGCGCGCTGTGCTCGGCTACGTAGGCGTCGAGATCCACGCGCTCATAGTGTTCACTGTGCGGGTGACCGCGCAACCTGTCGACCGGGTGGTAATCGGCGAGGCCGTCGAGCTCGAGGTGCGCGCGGCCCGGGCCGGCTCGCGGATGACCGCGCTGCTGCTCGACCTGATGGCGATGTTCATCATCGCCGTGGCGCTGTTCGCCCTCGTCACGCTCGTGATGTCGACTCTGCCGTTCGAGTTCGACGACGCGTCGCTGCAGGGCATCACGGTGGTCGGCACGGTGCTGCTGCTGGTCGGCTACCCGGTGACCTGCGAGACGCTCTGGCGCGGGCGCACCCTCGGCAAGGCCGCGCTCGGCCTGCGGGTGGTCCGCGACGACGGCGGGCCCGTGCGGCTGCGGCACGCGCTGACCCGCAGCCTCGTCGGGGTCGCCGCCGAATGGCCCGGGGTGCTGCTGCCGCCGGTCACCTGGGTCGCGGCGCTGACCACGATGCTCGGCAACCCGCGCGGCAAGCGGCTCGGCGACCTCGTGGCCGGCACCATGGTGATCCACGAGCGGACGCCGGCGACCTGGGGCTGGGTGCCCGGCATGCCGCCGCAGCTGGCCGGCTGGGCCCGGACGCTCGACCTGACCGGGGTGTCCGACGAGCTGGCGCTGGCCGTCCGGCACTTCCTGGCCCGCGGCCGGGAGCTGCGGGAGCCGGCGCGCACCGAGCTCGGCCGCGAGCTGGCCGCCGAAATCGCCGCCGTCACCACCCCGCCGGCGCCGCCGAACGTGCCGGGCTGGGCCTATTTGGCCGCGGTGATCGCTGAGCGGCACCGGCGCGCCCGCGACCGGCTCGGGCGGGCCCGCGCGGTCAGCAACGCGATCTGGCCGGATCTGTCGCCGGCGCAACCGGAGACCGCGCCGTTGGTGCGCCCGGGCGTCCCCTACTCCGACGACACGCCGCCGCTGGCCTGGCCAACGACGGCCTCGCGCCTCTCCTAGAGGCGGGCGTTCGCCTTCAGGGTCAGGTACGCGTCGGCGACCGCGCTCGCGAACTCCGTGGCGGGCGCGTCGACCACCTCGACGCCGCCGCGGCGCAATGCCGCCGCCACCCGGTCGCGTTCGGCCAGCGCGCGGTGTCCGGCCGCGGCCGCGTACGCGTCGGCCGGCGTCTCCGCCCGCCGCGTCGTCAGCTCGCGGAGCAGCGGATCGTGGGTGGCCGCGACGACGACCTTGTGCCGGGCGACCAGCCGCGGCAGCACCGGCAGCAGCCCCTCGCCCAGCGCGCCCGGCTCCAGTGCCGTGAAGAGCACGATCAGCGCCCGCTTCCGTTCCCGCCGCAGCACCTCGCCGACGACCA
This sequence comes from Asanoa sp. WMMD1127, assembly GCF_029626225.1. Taxonomy (NCBI): domain Bacteria; kingdom Bacillati; phylum Actinomycetota; class Actinomycetes; order Micromonosporales; family Micromonosporaceae; genus Asanoa; species Asanoa sp. WMMD1127. The sequence goes on along the minus strand of NZ_JARUBP010000001.1, from coordinate 697,270 downwards.
GCTCGAAGTCGGTCTCGACGAGCGCGGGCTGCAGGGGGGCCAGCGCGTTGACCAGTCGGGCCAGCAGCACCTGGCGGCCGGCGCCGGAGACGGAGGCGCGCACGGCGGTGTCGACGGCCAGCAGGTCGACCTGGTCGCCGGCCCGGGAGGCGAGCGTGGCCAGCAGCAGGGCCGCGTCCATGGCGGCGTCGAGGCGGGGCTCGTCGCCGATCCGGACGGCCGAGGTGCGGCCGGTGTCGAGGACGCAGACGACCCGGCGGTCCCGCTCGGGGCGCCAGGTGCGGACCATCACGTCGGACCGCCGGGCGCTGGCCCGCCAGTCGATCGAGCGCACGTCGTCGCCGATCACGTACTCGCGCAGCGCGTCGAACTCGGTGCCCTGGCCGCGGCCGCGGGTCACGATGGTGCCGTCGAGCACCCGCAGGCGCGCGGTCTTCTCGGGCAGCAGCTGGCGCGAGGCGAATCGGGGCAGCACCCGGACCCGCCACGGCGGCGTCGCGGGGCGTTCGGCGCGCTGGCGGAACGCGAGGCCGAGCGGGCCGTGGGAGCGCACGGTCACGCGTACGGCCGGGCGGTCGCCGCGCCGGGTCGGGGTCAGCTCCGCGGCCAGGGTCGCGCTGCCGCCCGGTGGCGCCGTCAGGCGTTCGGGCGGCGTGACCGCGCCGGCCGACGGCACCCAGGCGTCGCGGATCTGGGCGCGCAGCGTACGCGGGCCGTTGTTGCGCAACCGCAGCCGCACGGTGGCCGACTGTCCCAATCGGACAGTGGTGTCGCCGTTGCGGTCCAGTGCGAGGTCGCGCAGCGGGGCGGCCAGCAGAAAGTCCACAAGGGACGCTGCGAGCACGAGGAAGCCCGCGGCCGCGGCGGCCCACCACGGCGCCGCCCACAGCGGCATGGTGAGCGCGGCGACGCCGAGCAGCAGGGCGCTCCGCCAGGTGACCATCGTCAGCGCGGGGTCGGCACGGTGCCGAGCACCGCGTCCAGGATCTGGTCGACGGTCACGCCCTCGAGCTCGGCCTCGGGGCGCAGCCGCACCCGGTGCCGCAGCGTCGGCCGGGCCACGGCCTTGACGTCGTCGGGCGTCACGTACTCGCGGCCCGAGATCCAGGCCCACGCCTTGGCCCCGGCAAGCAGCGCGGTGGCGCCGCGGGGCGAGGCGCCCAGCTCCAGCGACGGGGAGACGCGGGTGGCCCGGCACAGGTCGACGATGTAGCCGAGCACCATGTCGACCACACCGACACGGCCGACCGCCTCCCGCCCGGCGGCCAGGTCGGCCGCGGTGGCCACCGGCTGGATGCCGGCGGCGGCCAGGTCGCGCGGGTTGAAGCCCTGGTGGTGGGCGCGCAGCACGCCGAGCTCGTCGTCGCGGCTGGGCAGCGGGACCGCCAGCTTGAGCAGGAACCGGTCGAGCTGGGCCTCGGGCAGCGGGTAGGTGCCCTCGTACTCGATCGGGTTCTGGGTCGCGATCACCAGGAACGGCTCGGGCAGCGGCCGGGGCACACCCTCGACCGACACCTGGCGCTCCTCCATGACCTCCAGCAGCGCGGACTGGGTCTTGGGCGGCGTCCGGTTGATCTCGTCGGCCAGCAGCAGGTTGGTGAACACCGGGCCCGGGCGGAACGTGAACGCGGCGCCGTGCGGGTCGTAGACCAGCGAACCGGTCACGTCGCCGGGCATCAGATCGGGCGTGAACTGCAGCCGCTTCATGTCGAGGTCGAGCGCCGCCGCGAAAGCCCGGACGAGCAGGGTCTTGGCGACTCCGGGTACGCCTTCCAGCAGCACGTGGCCCCGGGTGAGCAGCCCGATCAGCAGACCGGTGACGATCGCGTCCTGGCCGACCACCGCCTTGGCGATCTCGGCCCGAAGCCGGTGCAGGGCCACCCGGGGATCGGTCTCGGCGGTCGGTCCGGCGGCGAGGGTCACCGTGGTTCTCCTTGGTCGGGCCCGGCGCCGCCGGGCTGGGTGCCAGGCCAGGCGTGGCCGGGCGGGGTGTCGGGCCCGGCGCCGCCGGGCTGGGTGTCGCGGCTGGGCACGCCGCCCACCTCGTCGGCCACCGTGTCGAGGCCGCGGGCGAGGTCGAGCAGTTCGTCGTCGTGCGTCGGTTCGGGACCGTAGAGCAGCGCGCCGAGCCGGTCGGGGTCGCGGCCGGTGCGGGCGGCGACGGCCTCGGCCACGTCGGTCGGCGTGTGGCCGGGCTCCAGACCGAGCGCGGGCTCGATCCGGCGCAGCGCGGCCCGCCGGAGCACCTCGGCCGCCGGCCCACGGGCCTTGGCGCGCTGGTAGAGGCGTCCCCGGCCGAGCACCGTCTCGCCGGAGCGCACCTCGACCGGCAGCGGCTCGCTCACCGCGGGACCGAGGCGCCGGGCCGCCCAGAGCAGCAGCAGGAGCAGCGCGGCGCCCAGCGTCGCGAGCATCGCCCACACCCACGGCGGGAACGCGTCGGTCAACGAGGCACTGTCGCCGCCGGCGGCGCTCTCGCCGTCATCACTGCTGCCGTCACCGTCGCGCGCGCCGGACCGGTCGCCCTCCGGCGGCGCCGGATAGCCCTCACCCGGATCCACCGGCTGACCGTCGTCGGTCCGGTAGTCGTCGGGCGGGCCGGTCCCCGGTGGCGGCTCCGGCGGCGTGTAGCGCTCGTGCAGGTCGAGCCAGACGAGCCGGGGCCGGGTGGCCAGCAGACCGGCGGCGAAGGCCCGGTTGTCGTGCTCGGCGAGCCGGTCGTTGCGGAACGGATCGGTGGCGCCGACGACCACGATCTCCTGCGGATAGCTGAACCGGAACACGCTGGCGCGATAGCACGCGTCAAAGGCACGGGAGCGGTTCACGGCGTACGCCTGGCGGCGCGCGGCCACGTCGCCGGTCTGCTCGACGCCGGGGATCCGGCAGCCGCCGGACGGCTCGGCCCTGGTGGCCCACCGCCGCTGGGCGCGGGTCAACGGGACGCCGGCGCCCTGCAGCGTGCGGGCCGGCGGGTCGACCAGCACGATCCGGGTGTCGGCCGGCAGCGACTCAAGCATCTCGGCGGTCTGGGCGTCGAGGAACTCGGCGGCCGGCACGAACAGCGTCGCGCCGGCGGAGTCGGTCAGCGCGGTGCGCGGATCGGTGTGCCGGACCACGGTGACACCGCGTTCGCGCACCGCGTCGGCCAGCCGGGCCGAGCCGATGCCCGCTTCGCTGACGGGCGAGAGGAAGTCGGCGTCGCCGGTGTCGGGTGTGTCGATCGCGTGCGCCACCACCGTGGTGAGCACCACCAGCAGGGCCAGCCCGAACGGGATCGTCGTGCGCCGGGTGCGCCGCAGCCCACGGAGCAGGGCCGCCCGGCGGCCGGGTGCGCGCACCGTCATGCCTCACCCCGCCGGCTCGCCGGCACCCGGGCGCCGGTGACGGCCTTGTCCACATCGGACGCGAGTTGTCTCATCGTGGCGTCGTCGTGGGCGGTGGCGGGCTTCTGGCCGTACCAGATGTCGGAGAAGATCAGGCCCGCGGCGCCGAGCGGGCGGTCGGTGGCCGGCGCGCGCTGGCCGGCGGCCGAGGCCAGCTCGGTGACCGTCCATCCTGGATGGTGGTCGATCACCTTGCGGTCGACCAGCAACCGGACCACCGCGCGCAACCGCTCGCGCACGGCCTCGGCCCAGCGGCCCTGCGCCGCATAGCGGTCGGCCCGGGACAGGAAGGTCGCGGCCGGCAGGTCGGGCAGCGCGTCGGGCTCGCTGTCGTCCTGCAGAGCCTCCTCGGGCGTCGGAGGCTGGCTCGGCCGCGCGCGGCGCGTGAACCATGCCGGCCGGAACCGGAAGCGGCGGATGCGGGCCCAGTGGGTCCAGACCACCGCCACGACGCCGGCCAGCGCCAGCAGGATGAGCAGCAGCCAGCCGAGCGACAGCACGTCGCCCACCGCCGCCACCGACTCCGTCCACCAGCGCGCGAAGCCGCTCATCGGCGCACCGCCAGCGGGTCGGCGTGCAGGCCCCGGCTCAGGGCGATGTCAAGGCCCTCCGTGCGGAACCGGGTCTCCAGGTGCAGGGTCGCGACCAGGCAGGCCAGGGCGGCGTACGCCAGGGTGTTGACCGCGACCCGCATGCCGACGAGCAGCACGCCGATCGCCTCGTCGGGCAGGGGGACGAGCTGGGAGAGCAGGTTGCCGCCGCCGGTGCCGACGAGCACCCGGATCAGCCACCAGGTGAAGTAGGCGACCAGCAGGATCCACAGCGCCCGCGCGCCCGAGCGGCCGGCCAACTTGATGCCGCGGCCGATCGCGCGGAACGGGTTGACCCGGTCGACCACCAGCACCGGCACGGCCAAGGCGGTGAAACCGAGGCCGACCGCCCACAGAGGGCCGGCGAACGACGCGGTGGCCACGGTCAGGCCCGCGAACACGGCCAGCGCGGTCGTGGCGATCGGGCGCAGGCCGCGGGGGTCGACCACCGCCCGGGTGGGCAGCGGCCGACCGAGCAGCAGAGCGCCGGCGGCCCGGGCGGCGGGTGCGGCGACCAGCGCGATGATCAACGCCTCGCAGCCCGCGCCGACGCAGAGGACGGTCCAGACCGGGCCGAAGTCCTCGTCGAGCCAGCGGAACGGGTCGACCACGTCGGTCAGATAGAGGTTGGCCCAGTCGCGCAGGGGCGCCAGCAGCAGCTGCTCCCCGATCGCCAGGACCGCGGCCAGGGGGAGCAGCGCCAGCGCGTGCGCCCGGAGCACCAGGAGGGCGGCGTCGAGCAGCTCGCCCACCGTGAGGGGGCGCCGGGGGATGGCGGACGTGTCCAGGGTCGGCTCCGGGAGGCTGCGCGGGATAGCGGTCATCGTGGCATGGCGCAGGTCACGCTCGGGGACCGGAGTGGGGGATATTGCGTACCCGGTGGCCCGGAAGAGCGCCGAACGACCGAATTGTGGGGACCGCGTACCGGGTCGGTCCAGATAATCCCCCGGCCGGCCGGTCACACCGCGATGAACGCGGATGGAATATTGGTGCCATGAGAGCCCGGGTTCTGGTGGTGGACGACGACCCCGCGTTGGCGGAGATGCTCGGCATCGTGCTGCGCAGTGAGGGATTCCTACCCTCGTTCGTGGCCGACGGCGAGCGAGCCTTGTCCGCGTTCCGGGAGAACCGGCCCGACATCGTCCTGCTCGACCTGATGCTGCCCGGGATGAGCGGCATCGACGTCGCCCGGTCGATCCGGTCGGAGTCCGGCGTCCCGATCGTCATGCTGACCGCCAAGAGCGACACCGTCGACGTGGTGCTCGGGCTCGAGTCCGGCGCCGACGACTACGTGGTCAAGCCGTTCAAGCCCAAGGAGCTGGTCGCCCGGATGCGGGCCCGGCTGCGCCGGGGCGAGGACGCCGCGCCGGAGATGTTGACCATCGGCCCGCCCGGCAATCAGATCACCATCGACGTGCCGGCCCACACGGTCACCCGCGACGGCGACGAGGTCAAGCTGACCCCGCTGGAGTTCGACCTGCTGGTCGCCCTGGCCCGCAAGCCGCGCCAGGTCTTCACCCGCGAGGTGCTGCTCGAGCAGGTCTGGGGCTACCGCCACGCGGCCGACACGCGCCTGGTCAACGTGCACGTCCAGCGCCTGCGCGCCAAGATCGAGCCCGACCCCGAGCGGCCCGAGATCATCCTCACTGTCCGTGGCGTCGGCTACAAGGCCGGCACCGGATAACCTGGGTTGCGCTGTGAGCAGAGCGTCACTCGACGAAGTCCTCCGTAAGGCCCGGGCCGACGCCCGGGTCCTTTGGGGTCGGCTCGTCCGCCAGCTGACGCTCTTCCTGGTGACCATCGAACACACCTGGCGGCGCTCGCTCCAGGTCCGCGTGGTCACCCTGACGCTGGTCGTGTCGAGCCTGCTGGTCGCGGTCTTCGCCTACGTGGTCGCCTACCGGAGCTCGACGATCCTGCTCAACCGGGCCGAGGAGAACCTGTCGGCGCAGTTGGACTACGGCCAGTCCTGGACCCGGGAGCAGCTCGCGGTCTTCAGCAAGCCTTACGAGCCCAACGTCCAGGGCACGCTCCAGGACGTCGTCTTCTATCTCGGTGGCGGTGACGCGCAGGACCCGAGCTCGGGCCTGGTCGTGGTCAAGGCCGACAGCTTCATCGACATCTCCACGGTGCAGTCGCGCCCCGGTGACATCTCCGGCGTGCTCACCGGTGACATCACCCAGGCCGTCGAGCGGGGCGACAAGGCCACCGCGATCCGATCCGCCGACCTGGGCGCGGGCCCCGCGAAATACCTCGTCAAGGGCACCCCGGTCAGCACCAAGTTCGGCCAGGTCGAGCTCTACTACGTCGAGCCGCTGAGCACCCAGGACTCCGCGGCCAGCCAGATCAACACCACGGTGCTCGCCACCGGCGCGACCCTGGTACTCCTGCTCGGGCTGCTCTCCGCGCTGGTCACCCGGCTGGTCGTCCGGCCGGTCCGGATCGCCGCCCGCACCGCGCAGCGGCTCTCCGCGGGCCTGCTCGACCAGCGGATGGTGGTCTCCGGTGAAGACGACCTGGCGTTGCTCGCGGCGTCGTTCAACCAGATGGCCGCCAACCTGCAGCGGCAGATCGTCCGCCTGGAAGACATGTCACGCCTGCAGCGCCGGTTCACGTCCGACGTGTCGCACGAGCTGCGCACCCCACTGACCACCGTACGGATGGCCGCCGACCTGATCTTCGCCGAGCGCGAGCGGTTCCCGGCCGACGTGACCCGGACGGCGGAGATCCTGCAGACGGAGCTCGACCGCTTCGAGAGCCTGCTCACGGACCTGCTCGAGATCAGCCGCTACGACGCCGGCTTCGCCATGCTCGACGCCGAGCCCACCGACCTCGTGCCGCTGGTGCACCGGGCGGTCGAGCCGCTGCGGGGTCTGGCCGAGCGCTGTGCGGTCGACCTGCGGGTCGACGTGCCCGACTCGCCGGTGATCGTCGAGGCCGACCCGCGGCGGGTCGAACGCATCCTGCGCAACCTGGTCGGCAACGCCGTCGAACACGCCGAGGCCAAGCCCGTCGTGGTGCGGCTGGTCACCGACGGGACGGCGGCGGCCGTAGCGGTGCGCGACCACGGCCTGGGCCTCAAGCCCGGCGAGGAGAAGCTGGTCTTCAACCGGTTCTGGCGGGCCGACCCGTCGCGGGCGCGACAGACCGGCGGCACGGGTCTGGGCCTGTCCATCAGCCTGGAGGACGCCCGCCTGCACGGCGGCTGGCTGGAGGCCTGGGGCGCGCCCGGCCAGGGCGCCCAGTTCCGGCTGACGCTGCCGGTGCGGGCCGGCGACCGGCTCACCACGTCGCCGGTGCGGCTGGTGCCCGAAGACGCGGACGTGCCCGCGGTGGCCGCGCCCGTGCAGCCCCGCGCGATCACAGCGGTCCCGGCGGAGGTGCCATGATGCGGCGCCGGTTCGCCGGGATCGTGGCCGTGGCCGGTCTGGCGGCGGGCCTGGTCGCGGGCTGCGGCATCCCCGACCACTCCGACGTCAAGGTGGAGAAGGCGGGCCCGGTGCAGGGCGCCGGCGCGCAGACCAGCACCGCCCAACCGCCCCCCGAACGCGACGAGGCGAGCAGCATCGACGAGTTCGTCCGCAACTTCCTCGAAGCACCGGCGGGCGAGTTCGAGCGGAGCCAACACCGCGTGCAGGACTACATGAGCCAGGGGAAGGCCGACAACATCAACTTCAAGAGTGGTGTTGCCCTGGTTCGGCTGCGGAACACTCCTGAGATCAACCGGGAAAGCGGTCAGGTCAAGCTCACGGTCACGCACCTGGGTGTCCTGAACGCCAATGGGGAGATCCTCCCGCCCACGCGCGGCACGGAGACCTACCTCCTGCAGGTCAATCCGGAGCCCACGATCGGCGGTTACTCGCTGGCCGTCCCGCCGCCGATGCCGCTGCTCAACGTGAACGTCCTGTCGACCTATTACACCGATCGCACCGTCTACTTCTGGAACAGCGACCGCAGCGCGCTCGTGCCCGATCTGCGCTGGCTGCCCCGGGAGGTCGGCGCCGACCGGGTCCCGACTGAGCTGTTGAAGATGATCGAGAACGGTCCGTCGCCGTCCGTCGCCGACGTGGCGCAGGCGCTGCCCGAGGGCAGCAAGCTACTCATCAACGCGCCGATCGACAACGGCCAGCTGACGATGAACTGGTCACCCAAGGCGGTCGACAACAACGCCGAGGACTTCCTCGCCCAGCAGGCGGCCTGGACGGTTCGTGGCCCGGACCTGGTTCAGCCTCAGAAGCTCCAGCTAAAGATCAACGGCCAGGCGTTGGCGGAGCCGTACAACGTCGAGGATCTGCTGCATCGGATGCCGTACCCGGTTGGGCCGGACGAGCACGCCTACACGATTCTCGACGGCCGGATCCGCGCGCTGGCCGGCACGTCCGTCGATCCGCCGGTGACCAGCGCGGCAAACCAGAACCTACGCTCGGCGGCCTTCAACCGGCACGACGACGGCATGGACGCCGCCGTTGTCACGAGGGCGGGCGACCTGCGGCTCGGCACCGCTGTGGCCGGCGGCCAGATCGCCGAGTGGACCGCGGTTCCCGGCGTCAGGCCGGTCTCGCCTCCGGTGTGGATCCCACGGTCGCGAACCGCACTGGTGATCACCGACAGCGGTCTCTACAAGTTCGGCCCGGGACAGCGACCCGCGAAGCTCTCTCCGAAGGGCGTGCCGGCCGGGATCACCCATGTCGCGGCCGCGCCGGACGGCCAGCGCATCGCGTTGATCGCCAGCGACCGGCTCTACGTCGCGCCGGTCGTCAACAACCAGGACGACGTGAGCCTTTCGGAAGCGTGGCCCGTGGCCAAACCGTTGGACGCCATGACGGCGGTGGCCTGGAGTGGTGAGACGGCGCTCGCCGTCGGGGGCACCGATGACGAGGGTCGGTTGTCGATCTACGACGTCACGATCGACGGCGCCCGCAGGGTCGAGCGGATCGTCGACGCGCAGGGCCAGATCACGACGATCGCCGCCTATCCGGAGAGCACGGCCCTCGGCCGGTTCAGCACGGTGCTCTACGAGGCGGAGAACGTGACCTGGCTGACCCGCGGCGGGTCGACCAAGTTGACCCGCGCCGGCCTGGCCGGCGTGCCGAGCAACCCCTCGCCGGGAACGGACGAGCAGGACCAGCCGACCGCACCCTTCTTCATCTACTGAGCCCGTGGTTCTCGCCGCGCTCGCCGATCTGGTGCTGCCGGCCGAGTGCGCCGGCTGCCGCACGCCGCACGTCCCGCTCCGCCGCGGCGCCTGTGCCGACTGCGCCGCTTCCCTGGCCGCCCTGCGGCCACACGCCGCCCGGCCGAATCCCGCACCCGCTGGTCTGCCGCCGTGCACCGCGGTCGGGGACTACGCCGGACCGCTGCGCGAGGCCCTGCTGGCCTACAAGGAACGCGGCCGCGTAACCCTCGCGACCCCGCTCGGCACCCTGCTCGCCGAAGCGGTCGCCCTGGCCGCGGGTGGCGTCCGCCGCCCGGTGACGCTGATCCCGGTCCCGTCCACCGCGTCAGCGATCAGAGAGCGCCACGGCGACCACATGCGCCGCCTCGCCGACCGCGCCGCGAGAACGCTGCGCCGCGCGGGCTGGCCGGCGACGGTCGCGCAACCGTTGCGGGCGCTGCCGAAACCGGACCACACCCACCTCGACAGTGCCCAGCGGGCAATTGCGGCCGCGGCAGCCTTCCAACCGCGCCGCACCAGGTCGCGCGCGAACGGGGGAGCGGTCGTCCTCGTCGACGACATCGTGACCACCGGCGCCACCCTCGCGGCGGTGACCGCGGTGCTGCTCCGGTCCGGCATACCGGTCGACGGCGCCGCCGTACTCGCAGCGACACGCAGGCGTCACCCTCAGTAGGGCCGTTTTCACCCGATCGCGCCCACTGGGCGAAACTTCTCCGAGCCCTCGGCCTGACAGGGGGTGACTGAGACGCCAACGGGCGTTAGCGTGAAATTCACCGGGGTAGGACTGTGGTCCAAGCCTCGAGGGGACCCGCATCCGAAAGGAGGCGCACCGTCCGGTCGGTCGATGCCCAGGGTCATGAGCTCACGGCGTTGCCGACTCCCAACACCACCGCAATCAGCTCAGAGAAGTTGTGGGAGGTAACGCGTGGACATCGTCGTCAAGGGCCGAAACGTTGAGGTGCCCGACCATTTCCGGATCCATGTCGCCGACAAGCTGGCGAAGGTCGAGCGCTACGACCAGAAGCTGATCCGAGTCGACGTCGAACTATTCCACGAGCGCAATCCGCGCCAATCCGACCACTGCCAGCGCGTGGAGATCACCTGCGCGTCCCGCGGACCGGTGGTCCGCGCCGAGGCCTGCGCCTCCGACTTCTACGCCGCCCTCGACGCGGCGATCACGCGACTCGACAGCCGCCTGCGCCGGGCGGCCGACCGGCGGCGCGTACACCGCGGTCGCCCGCCTGTCTCCGTCGCGGAGCACACGGCGACCCTGCCCTACGCGGCGGAGCCGGTGCTTCCCGCGCAGTCCAAGAAGTCGGCCGGCACGGCGGTGCTCGACGACCCGGCGGAACGCTACGCGGTGCTGGAGCAGGACGAGCAGGACGATCAGCCCTGGCACATCGCGCGGGTCAAGGAGCACCCGGGCGAACCGATGACCGTCGACGACGCGCTCTTCCAGATGGAGCTCGTCGGACACGACTTCTATCTGTTCAACGACAAGGAAAGCGGCCAGCCGAGCGTGGTCTACCGCCGCAAGGGATACGACTACGGGATCATCTCGCTACAGGTGTGACCCGATGGTGTGCGGGACGAAGTGGGCGTCGTTGCGGGTGATGAGCCCGTCGACGCCCACTCCTTCCCGGATGCCCATCCCCGCCGGCTCGCCGTCGACCAGCCACACGCCGAGCACCGGGTGACAGACGCCGTCGCTGCTGGGATATGACGGCAGCTCGCGCAGCTCCTGATAGACGAACCCCTCCGCGCCGTAGTCGCCGCCGTTGGCGACCAACGGCACGTTGTCGCGCACGAGCTCGACATTGGCGCCCTCACGGGACCAGATCGGCTTCTTGGCGTACGAGGTCATCGTCGCGGGTTTCTGGTCGGCGAAGTAGGCCGGCAGCAGCAGCTCGCCCTCGGGCTTGTCCCCGAACAGCTCCCACAGCACCGGCAGCAGGCCCTTGTTGGACCAGAGCGCCGCGGTGTAGGGCGGCTCGATCCAGACGGTGCCGCGCTTGGTCGGGTCGGCCATGTTGCGGAAGATCGCCCGGCCGCCCTCCTCGTGCCAGAGCCACTCCCACGGGTAGAGGATGAAGATCACGTCGATCTGCGGACCGACCTCGAACTGGCCGCGCTGGAAGCGGATCGTCCCGTCGACCTCGTCGACACCGATCTGGCTCATCGCGATCAGCTCGGTCGGGAAACCGGCCTGGTTGGCCGTCTCCATCAGGTAGGCGACGTTCATCCGGTCCTCGCCGGACGTCTCGCTCGTCTCGTAGGCGAAGTAGATCGTCGGCCGCTCCGGCAGCCACGGCCGGGCCGCCCGCAGCTCGGCCATGTTGCGCTGCCACGCGTCGACGAGCCGCTCGTGGACCGCGTTCCACTGCCGCTCGGGGTGGTGGGTCTGGCCGGTCTGCTCCAGCCACGACCACTGCACCACCGCGCTCTCCAGCAGCGCCGTCGGCGTCTGCGCGTTGAACTCGAGGAGCTTCGGTGTGCTGCCCTTGCCCGCGTACCACAGGTCGAACCGCCCGTAGACGCTCGGCGAGTAGTCGGGAGCCTGCGGCGCGTGCGCGTGCGCCCCGAACAGGTCCTTGTCGGCGTGCGTCCACGCGTCCTTGTCGCCGTCGAACCAGGTGCGGATCACCTGTTCGTGCACGTATTCCGGGATGCCGATCCGGGCCATCCGGCAGGTGTCGGGCCAGCATTCGGCCGAGAGGTAGGCCTCGCGACGGACGGCGCGTTCCCGGCGCGGACACCCGGCCACGATGTGGTCGCCGGCGGCCACGCACATCCGGTGCAGGGTGGTCGCCGCCCGCTCGAGCGCCAGGATCTCGTCGAGGTCGAAGTCGTAGAACGGGCCCTCACGCCAGTAGGACAGCGTCCGGCCGTCGGCCAGGGGAGTGGCGTTGTAGGTCAGGCCGAGCGACGCGTTGGCCTGCTCCCACTCCGCCCGCTGTGCACCGTGCGCGACCCGCCGCACCTCAGCCGCCGGACGACTTGCTGCTGGAGCCGTCGCCGCCGCTGCCGACCACGTTGGACTTCACCGTGCCGTTGCTGACCCGGCCGGTCGCCGGCAGCCCCCACGCGGAGCGCTGCGCCGCGTCGTTGTAGGCGAACTTCGAACCGCCCGAGGGGAGCTTGGCGCCGGGCTTGAGCCCCTTCTTGTAGCGCGGCGAATGCGCCCAGAAGAAGAACCCGCCGCGGCCGTCGCCGTCGTCGTCGCAGTCGTCCTCGTCGACGATCGTGTCGTTCTGGTCGACGCAGTAGAAGGTGTGGTCGTCGTCGGCCGAGTCGCAGGCCGCGGTGCCACCGGCGGCCAGGCCGAGGAACGCGGCGCCCAGCACGACGCGCGCGGTGTTGCGCCGCCGAGCAGTCATCATCATCTCCCAGGTCCCCGCTGCCAAGTGGGCTCACCTTAATCGACACCCGCAAGCCCGGCGATGTCCGTTCAGCTGCTCTCGGGTAGATCACCGGGCAGCAGGGCCCAAAGGACGTCGTCGATCCGGCCGCCGGCCAGGCCCGGCAGGCGGCGGCGCTGGTAGCCCTCGCGCAGGAAGCCGGCCGACTCGAGCACCCGTTGCGATCCGGCGTTGGCCGGGTTGGTACCGGCGATCAACCGTGCGATGCCGGTGTCGGCGAACACCCAGCGGGCCAGCAGCACGCTCGCCCGGCGGGCGAACCCGCGGCCGCGGAACGCCGGGAGCACGCAGTAGCCGATCATCGCCTGGCCGGTCATCGGCTCCTGGTAGTAGAGGCCGATGTCGCCGGCCGGCGCGCCGGTGGCGGTGTCGACCATCACCAGGTCGGCGCGCTCGCCGAGCAGCCAGCGGCTCTCCGCGCGGGCACAGCGCAGCTGGAGCTCCTCGAGGTCCGGCGCCACCGGCGGCACGTGGGACGCGACGATGTCCGGGGTGCTGAACAGCTCGTGGTAGAAGCCGGCGTCGTCGGGGCGCACCGGCCGCAGCGTCACGACGCCGTCGGACAGCTGGCCGCCGGGCAGGTCGGGCAGGAGCCGGTCGACCGGGGCGGCGCTGTCACCGGGAAGCCGGGCGAACACGACGACGTCGCGCCGGGAACCGTCGGCGTTGCGGGCCGCGCCGCGGCGGGTGCCCTCGGGCCGGAACCCGGCCGCCAGCGCGATCCGTACGCTCCGCGGGTTGGCCAGGTCGACCAGGATCTCGAGCCGCTCGAAGCCGTCGGCGAACGCCCGCTCGGCGGTCGCCCGGGTCGCCTCGGTGGTCAGCCCCTTGCCGCGCGCCCACGGCGCCGCCCAATAGCCGATCTCGCCCTGCATCCGGTCGCGGTCGACGTGGTGGACGCCGATCGTGCCCACCAGCCGGTCGCTGGCCGGGTCGGCGATCGCCCAGCTGGCGCCGCCGGCCGCCCACGGCGCGTCGTCCCGGATCCAGGTCAGCGCGTGCTCGGCCGTGTAGGGCCGCGGCAGGGCCGGCAGGAACCGCTGGATCAGCGGGTCGTTGCAAGCGGCCACGACGTCGTCGGTGTCGTCGTCCCGCAGCGCGCGCAGCCGTACCGTCGGCAGCTCGATGGGTTCCCGTCTCATCGCTGAGCCTTTCCGTCGGACGCCAGCAGCGCGGCCGTCCAGGCATCCGTCCACTCGCCCCGGTGGTCGAGGTAGCCGCGGCTGGTGCCCTCGAAGGTGAAACCGGCCTTCTCGGCGACCCGCCGGGACGCCTCGTTGCCGACGTTGGCCCACCAGCCGATCCGGTGCAGGCCGAGCGCGGTGAAGCCCCAGGCGGACATGGCGGCCAGCGCGGCGGGGGCGAAACCACGACCGCGCGCCTGCGGCGGGACCATGAAGCCCACGTCGGCGAGCGCCGGCCGGGTGGGGTGCAGGCGCAGTTCCATGACCCCGGCGTACGCGTCGTCGGCGGGATCGCCGATCGCGAACACGGCGCCCGTGCCGCGCAGCCACACCCCGGCGGCGTAGTCGTGGACGAAGCTCTCCCCGTGGGCGCGCTCGTAGGGGTGCGGGATCGTCGTCCAGCGCACCGCCTCCGGGTCGTTGGCGCTCTCCGCGATCGGGTCGACGTCGCGCTCCTCCAGGGCCCGCAGCTTGATCTCCCCGTCGCGGGTCGCGGCGAAGAGCTCCGGCTGCGGCCGGCTGAACGTCACCGCGCGGCGGGCCTCGGCCGAGCCGGGCGCGGCGGTGTCTGGGTCGGTGGGGTCGCCGGGCAGGAGTGAGCCGACCCACGCGTCCCGCCGGGTGCCGTCACGGTCCTCGAGGTCGTGCCGGGCGATGCCCTCGATCGTGAAGCCGGAGCGGAGGGCGACCAGCCGGGACAGGTGGTTGCCGACCTCGGCGCGCCATACGAGCCGCCGTACGCCCAGCTCGTCGAGCGCCCACCGGGCCACCGCGCGGGTGGCGGCGGTGGCCGCGCCGCGCCCCCTGGCCCAGGGCGCCGTCCAGTAGCCGACCTCGGCCTGGTCGCCGCTGATCTTCACCAGACCGGACGAACCGACCAGCTCGCCGGTGGTGTGGTCGAACACGCCCAGCGGCGCCGTCGTGCCGTTGCGCCAAGCCGCCGTGGTGAACTCGCCCACGAAGAAGTCGGCGTGCTCGCGGCGGTAGGGCACCGGAACGGTCGTCCAGCGCTGGATGTCCGGATCTTGGCACGCGCGGTCGACAGCGGCCGCGTCGTCGGGTTGCCACGCCCGGATGACCAGGCCGTCCGTGATGATCTTCGGTGGCTCCACGCGGTCATCCTGCCGGACACTTCTGCTGGGGCATAACCGGATTTCCTCCGGCGTTAGCTTCGTTATGTCCGTTATAACCTGCTCGTCGGGAACCGCCCCTGACAGTCACCCCGGATGAGCGCCTACCATAGTTCGGCAGACCGTCTAGGGGAGCGTTGATCCGTGTCGATTCTGGAAAGATTCCTTCGTGCGGGCGAAGGACGCATGCTGCGCCGCCTCAAGGCCATCGCGGCTGCGGTCAACTCGATCGAGGACGACTACGTCAACCTCACCGATGACGAGCTCCGCGACCTGACCTTCCAATACCGCGAGCGGCTGGCCGACGGGGAGACCCTCGACGACCTGCTGCCCGAGGCCTTCGCGACCGCCCGTGAGGCGGCCGCCCGGGTGCTCGGCCAGCGCGCCTACGACGTGCAGATCATGGGCGGCGCGGCGTTGCACTTCGGCAACATCTCGGAGATGAAGACCGGTGAGGGCAAGACCCTGACCGGTGTCTTCCCCGCCTACCTCAACGGGCTCTCCGGCAAGGGCGTGCACGTCATCACCGTCAACGACTACCTGGCGCAACGTGACGCCGAGTGGGTCGGGCGGGTCCACGAGTTCCTGGGCCTGACCGTCGGCGTGGTGCTGCCCAACCGGCCGTCCGTCGAGCACCGGGCCGCCTATGAGTGCGACATCACCTACGGCACCAACAACGAGTTCGGCTTCGACTACCTGCGCGACAACATGGCGTGGTCCAAGGACGAGCTCGTGCAGCGCGGCCACAACTTCGCCATCGTCGACGAGGTCGACTCGATCCTGATCGACGAAGCGCGTACGCCGCTGATCATCTCCGGTCCGGCCGAGCACTCCGCCCGGTGGTACTCGGAGTTCTCCTCGGTCGTCGCCCGGCTCCAGCCCGGCAAGGACGGCGAGGGCGACTACGAGGTCGACTACGCCAAGCGCACCATCGCGATCACCGAGCGCGGCGTCGCCAAGGTCGAGGACCGGCTGGGCATCGACAACCTCTACGAGTCGGTCAACACGCCGCTCGTCGGTTACCTCAACAACGCGATCAAGGCCAAGGAGCTCTACAAGCGCGACAAGGACTACATCGTCAACGACGGTGAGGTCCTGATCGTCGACGAGTTCACCGGCCGCATCCTGCACGGCCGTCGCTACAACGAGGGCATGCACCAAGCGATCGAGGCCAAGGAAGGCGTCGAGATCAAGCAGGAGAACCAGACTCTTGCCACGATCACGCTGCAGAACTACTTCCGGTTGTACGACAAGCTGGCCGGCATGACCGGCACGGCGCAGACCGAGGCCGGCGAGTTCAACAAGGTCTACCAGGTCGGCGTGGTCTCGATCCCGACCCACCGCCCGATGGTCCGCGTCGACCGCCCCGACGTCATCTACAAGACCGAGAAGGCCAAGTTCAACGCGGTCGTCGAGGACATCGCCGAGCGGCACGCGCTGGGCCAGCCGATCCTGGTCGGCACGGTCTCGGTGGAGAACTCCGAGATCCTCTCGCAGCTGCTGCGCCGCCGGGGCATCAAGCACTCGGTCCTCAACGCGAAATACCACGCGCAGGAGGCCGAGATCATCGCTCAGGCCGGCCGGCGCGGGGCGGTGACGGTCGCGACCAACATGGCCGGCCGTGGCACCGACATCCTGCTCGGCGGCAGCCCCGAGAACCTCGCGGCGGCCGAGCTGCACCAGCGGGGCCTCGACCCGATCGAGCACGAGGACGACTACGCCAAGGCGTTCGAGGAGATCCTGCCGCGCTGGAAGCAGCACTGCGCGAGCGAGGCGGCCGAGGTCGTCGACGCCGGCGGCCTCTACGTGCTCGGCACCGAGCGCCACGAGTCACGCCGCATCGACAACCAGCTGCGCGGCCGGTCGGGCCGGCAGGGCGACCCGGGCGAGTCCCGGTTCTACCTGTCGCTGCAGGACGAGCTGATGCGCCGCTTCCGCGCGGGCGCCGTCGAGGCCGTCATGGAGCGGTTCAACATCCCCGAGGATGTGCCGATCGAGTCCAAGATGGTCACCCGGCAGATCCGCAGCGCGCAGGCCCAGATCGAGGGCCAGAACGCCGAGATCCGCAAGAACGTCCTCAAGTACGACGAGGTGCTCAACAAGCAGCGCCAGGTCATCTACGCCGAGCGCAAGCGCGTGCTCGACGGGGAGGACCTGCACGAGCAGGTCCGCCACATGATCGACGACGTGGTCGAGGCCTACGTGCAGGGCGCCACCGCCGACGGCTACGCCGAGGACTGGGACCTCGAGCAGCTGTGGTCGAGCCTCAAGCAGCTCTACCCGGTCGGCGTGACGATCGACGACGTCGAGGAAGAGGCCGGCGGCGAGCGCAACAGCATCGACGCCGAGTTCCTGCTCTCGCGGATGAAGGACGACGCGCACAACGCGTACGACCGGCGCGAGGAAGAGCTCGGCACCGAGGCGACCCGCCAGCTCGAGCGCATGGTGCTGCTGCAGGTGATCGACCGCAAGTGGCGCGAGCACCTCTACGAGATGGACTACCTGCAGGAGGGCATCAGCCTGCGGGCCTACGCGCAACGCGACCCGGTGGTCGAATACCAGCGCGAGGGCTTCGAGATGTTCGCCACGATGATGGACGGCATCAAGGAGGAGACCGTCGGCTTCCTCTACAACCTGGACGTCCAGGTCGAGGAGGCCCCGGCGCCCGAGGCCGAGCCCGCCGCCACCGGCGGCCGCGCCCTGCCGATGCCCGACGACGCGACGATCGAGATCAAGGCCAAGGGCCTCGGCCGGTCGTCCCGCCCGCAGGGCCTGCAATACTCCGCCCCCACCATCGACGGCGCCGCCGGCGGCGGCGGGGTCGCGGTGCAGCACACCCAGCCGCAGCCCCAGCCGCCGATGCAGCACGCGCCGGCACTGGGCGTCGGCGGAGCCGCGCCGGCGGGCAACGGCGACCGCCCGCGCCCGTCGCCGGGCCGCCGCCCGTCCCCGGGCCGCCAGTCCGCGACGCCGAGCAACGGCCCGTCCCGCAACGCGCCGTGCCCGTGCGGCTCGGGCAAGAAATACAAGCGCTGCCACGGAGCCCCGACCGCGAACTGACGTTCAAGGCCACGAAAGCCCGCCCCCCGCTGTGGGGGCGGGCTTTCGCCTTCGCTGGACCTCCTCTCGACGCGTGGGCACGACCCGACGACGCGGTCCCAGCGGCGTCGCGCGCGCGGTGGTGGTGGAGCCCCGGAGCGCCCACCGGCGTGCCCGGGCCTGGTGGGCGCTCCGGGGAGTCATAGGACCTGCAGGACCGTGCCGAGCCATCGAGTGCTGGTGTGTTCCAGGCGGAAGGCCATCGCCCACGTGCGGGCGTCGGTGCCCAGCGCCGCGGCGGCCTCGACGACGCCGGGCGTCGGCTCGCTGATGCGTAGCCGGCGTAGCCTCACCAGCTCCGGCTGCTGCTGTCGCCGCGGCACGGTCGGCGCGACCGGCATGCGGCGAAGGGCGTCCAGCAGCTGGTCGATCAGCGTGTGGGCGGTCGCCGGCTTGGCGAGCGGCCGGACGTGGGCCACCGGGCGGTAGCCGTTGAGGATCTCCAGACAGGTCCGCGTGAACCGGCCGGCCGCGCGGCGGGCATCGGGCGACGCGACGGGGCGCGGCTCGGCCGGTGGCGGTGGCGCCATGGGGATCTCGCGGATCGGCTCCGCCCGCCGCGTCAGCGCGGCGAAGTCGAAGGAGAGCTGGCCGCCAGCCTCGCGATACCACTCGTCGGCGCCGTCCTCGTGCGCGAACGGCGTCTCGAACGACGGCGCCGGCCGCACCCGGATCGGTGGGTAGTAGCCGCCGCGGGTCACCGTCCGCCGCTGCTGCGGCGACCGCCGAATCAACGACGCCCCCGCATCATGCACGACACGGCGAGGGGTTGCCCCGCCGTTGCTGTCGGGCTGACCGCGCCCGCTGAGGGTTGCGACACGGTGGCGCGTTGCAGGACTCGGCCATCCTGTCCCGGTGGCCCGCGCCCGTGCTGGTAGTCGGTGGTTGAGGGTCGTGGTCGACATCGAGCAGCCTCCCCGGTGGGCTGATCAGACAAAGAATCTTGTGTTTGCTTTCGTTTGCCTTCGACCAGCTCATTCTGCGCTCAGACTTCGGCCACCGTCAATGGCGGGCAGGCAAAGTGAGGTGTCCGCGCACCGCGGACACCCCACTTACCGGGAAATCACTCTTTGTCGATCAGCGGGTTGCTCTGGACCCACTCGGCGGTCTCGGCATATTTCCGGGCGATGTATTCCTCGAGCCTGACCCGCTCGACCCGCCACTGCCCCCGACCGCCGATCTTGATCGCCGGAAGCTCGCCGCTGCGGACCATGTGGTAGACCTGCGAGTCCGAGACGGCCAGCTCCTCGGCCACCTCGGACAGCTGCAGGAATCTCGGTTCGGCCACCGAAATCACTCCCCAGATCGGTCCGGTCGCCTCAGTTTGCCATCGACTGCCTGTCGGCAGCACCTATGCCCTGGCCCCGGGGCCAGCCGGATCGAGCGCCGCGGCGGCCGAGACGTCGCGGCCGGGCAGCGGGCTCGAGTAGACGACGCTGGTCGTCACCGCGCCCAGGCCGGCGATCCGGCCCGACACCGACTCGAGGTGACGCATCGACCGGGCCACCACCTTGAGCACGAAGCAGTCCTCGCCCGTGACATGGTGGGCCTCGATGATCTCCGGCGTGCTGTCGAGCAGTGCGTAGAACGGCTTGTAGTTGCCCGTCGGGTAACGCAGCCGGACAAAGGCCATGATCTCGAGGCCGACGACCGCCGGCGGCACCACCGCGCGGTACCCGGAGACCACCCCGGCCTCCTCCAACCGCCGCACCCGCTCCGCCACCGCGCTCGGCGACATCGCCACCATCCGCGCCAGCTCGGCATAGGACGCCCGCCCCGCCTCCTGCAGCGCAGCGAGCAATCGCCAGTCGGTCGGGTCGAGCACCGGGGAAGAAGCGGCCACGCCGCCAAACTACCGTCGATCCAGCGGCCGAACAACGCCAAGACCACCGATCGCCCATTCATCAGGGGAGCAAACCCGCATACCGTCAACCACCATGAACGCCCAGGACTTCTTCGCCGCCAAGCTCGCCTTCCAGACCGACGTCTCCGACGTACACGCGGAGATCGAGACCGTCACCCTCGTCGACGTCCGCGACCTCGCCTCCTGGCGCCAGGCTCACATCCAGCAGGCGATCCACCTCCCACGGCGCATGATCCCCATGCGCGCCGACAAGCTGCTCGACAAGGACAAGCCGATCGTCGTGCACTGCTGGGGCCCCGGCTGCGACGGCGCCACCAAGGCGGCCTACGACCTGGCCCGCCGCGGCTACGAGGTCAAGGAGATGATCGGCGGCATCGAGTACTGGATCCGCGAGGGCTTCCCGGTCGTCACCCCCGAGGGCCTGGTCACCCGGCCGGCAGACCCGTTGACCGCGCCGCTGGCGGCCACACCCGGCGGCAGTGTATGAACGTGCGGTGCCAGACGCTCTGATCCGGGTCTACCTGCCGGCGACGCTGCCGATGCTCGCCGCCCTCCGCAACGAGGGCCTGACCGCCGCCGCCGCGCACGCGGTGACCGCCGACCTCCGGGAGTGGTACGCCGAGGGCGACGAGGAGGAGCTCGAGTACGTCGCCTTCACCCGGGCCGCCCAGAGCGCCCTGCGGCTCCTCCGCCAGGACCCGACCGCGCCCCGCCGGCGGGTGGTGGTCTCGGCCGACCTGGCCCGGTCAGCCGTGCAGCGGGTCGACGCGGAGCTCGGCTCCAGCATGGTCAGGCTGACCGGTCCCGTGCCGGTGCAGGCGGTCGCGGCCATCCACGTCGACAGCGCCGACGCCGAGCCCGACGTGGCCGCGGCCGCCGATCAGGTGGAGGAGGCGCTGGCCGGCGACCCCGACGCGCAGTTCACCGTCGACGGGGCCGAGGACCACGAGCTCGAGTGGTACGACGTCTCGGAGCTAGACACGCTTCTTTGACGGCAGCGTCCGCCCGAAGGCGATCGTGGTGGCCAGCGCACCCACGAAGAGCACGACGAGGGCGTACGTGAGGCGGTCCGCGTCCACGTGCGCCCGGTACGCCCGGTCGAGGTCGCTGAGCGCGGCCACCGCGTCGAGCACCTGCGCGCCGCCGACCCGGGTGATCACCTCGGTCACCAGCAGCGCGAGGCCGACCCCGGCGCCGGTCACCATGTAGGCCGGCCAGCGCAGCGGGCCGCCCTCGGTGGTCTCCCGCTTGCCGACCTTGCGGAGGTAGAAGTAGGGCACCAGGCCCCCGACGAGCCCCGCGACGATCGCCGCGAGCATGCTGGCCCCGGAGATCACCCCGGCGCCGAGGTAGTTGAGCACGAACTGCACCGCGAACACCGCGAGCGCGCCGGAGCAGATCGCGGCCACCACCGACGTGGGGCGCAGGCCGGCCAGCGCCCCGCCGACCACCGCGGCCGCCGCGATCGTGGCCGCCAGCACCCGGCTGCCCGGGCCGTCGTACCCGGCCAGCACGCCGAGCGCGCCCAGCAGACCGACCACGATGCTGGTCACCAGCGCGCCCGCCCACCGGGTCGAGGCCGCCGGGGTCCAGCCGGCGCGGGCGATCAGGTTGACCGTCACCAGCGCCGCCGCCGCGCCCGCGACCAGGCTGGCCGAGACGACCGTGGGCAGCGAGATGGCGGCGGATGCGATGGCCACCGCGTCGGTCACGGAGGTCGAGATCTCCCGCTGCAACACCCAGAGCGTCGTGCCGAACCAGGCCAGCGCCAACAGGGCGAGCAGTCCGGCGCCGGGGGCGGGGATCAGCCCGGTCGTACGCCCGGTCGGGCGCGACGAGATCCGCACGGGCGTCTCGTCGTCGGCGGCCTCCTCGGCAGCGACCGGCTCGGTGTCGCCCACCACCTCGTCGGCGGCCGCCTCGTCGTCAGCGGGCTCGTCGACGGACGGCCGGTCGGCGACCGCCTCCTCGACGGGCTTGCGCTGTTCGACCACGGCCGGCGTCTCGTCGGCGGGGGGCGAGTCCACAGCCCCGGTGCGCTCGCTCATCGTCTCCCCTTCGGTCGGCTCGACCCCGGTCCGCTCGACAGCCCAGCGTACGCGGGCCGGTTGAGCGCCCCCGGGCGCGGGCGCGGACGGGCCGCCACGCGGTCGGACGTGCGAATATGGCGTGAGGTCCCACCACCGTGGCGCCGGCACCCGCCGGTGGTCGCGGGCGCGCGCCCGGTTGACCGCCCGGCGCCGGCGGGCCCGATGTCGCCAGAGCCGTCGAGATCGGTCAGGAGCCGAAGATGGACGCCATATTCCAGACCCCCGAGCCGCGCAACGAGCCCGTGCGTGACTACGCGCCCGGCAGCGCCGAGCGGGACAGCCTTCAGCGCCGCCTGGCCGAACTCGCCGGTGAGCGGGCCGAGCTGACCATGACGATCGACGGCGAGCAGCGCATGGGCGCCGGCGACGCCATCGACGTCGTGCAGCCACACCGGCACCGGCATGTGCTGGGGGTCACCCACAACGCGTCCAACGCCGACGCGCAGGCGGCGGTGACGGCCGCCAAGGCGGCGGCACCCATGTGGCGGACCCTCCCCTACGAGGACCGGGCAGCCATCTTCCTCCGGGCGGCCGACCTCCTGGCCGGTCCCTGGCGCGACACGCTCAACGCGGCGACCATGCTCGGCCAGTCGAAGACCGCCTACCAGGCGGAGATCGACGCGGCCTGCGAGCTGATCGACTTCCTGCGGTTCAACGTGCACTTCGGCCGCGACCTGCTGGCCGACCAGCCCCGTTCGGCCAACGGGGTGTGGAACCGGTTCGACCACCGCCCGCTCGAGGGCTTCGTCTACGCGATCACGCCGTTCAACTTCACCGCGATCGCCGGCAACCTGCCCACCGCGCCCGCGCTGATGGGCAACACGGTGATCTGGAAGCCGTCGCCGACCCAGCAGTTCGCGGCGCACTTCACGATGCGGCTGTTCGAGGCGGCCGGCCTGCCGCCCGGCGTGATTAACATGGTGACCGGCGACGGCCTGGCCGTCTCCGAGGTGGCGCTGGCCGACCCCGACCTGGCCGGCATCCACTTCACCGGTTCGACGGCCACCTTCCGCCACCTGTGGCACGAGGTCGGCGGCAACCTCGACCGCTACCGGGGCTACCCGCGGATCGTCGGCGAGACCGGCGGCAAGGACTTCGTGATCGCGCACACCAGCGCCGACGTCGACGCGCTGCACACCGCGCTGATCCGCGGCGCCTTCGAGTTCCAGGGCCAGAAGTGCTCCGCGGCTTCCCGCGCGTACGTCCCGCGGTCGATCTGGGAGGGTGGCCTGCGCGACCGGCTGGCCGCGACCGCCGACAGCCTCACCTACGGCGACGTCACCGACTTCAGTAACTTCGGTGGCGCCGTGATCGACGCCCGGGCGTTCGCCAAGCATGCGGGCGCGCTCGACCGGATCAAGAACTCCGCGTCGTGCACCGTGCTGGCCGGCGGAACCGTCGACGACAGCGAGGGCTGGTTCGTCCGCCCGACCGTCGTCGAGAGCAGCGACCCGACCCACGAGGTGTTCACGACCGAATACTTCGGGCCGATCCTCGGCGTCCACGTCTTCGACGACGCGAAGTTCGACGAGGTGGTGTGCCAGGCCGAGAACGTCGCGCCGTACGCGCTGACGGGCTCGATCTTCGCCAACGACCGCCGGGTCGTCGACCAGGTCGCCGAGGTGCTCCGCTTCGCGGCGGGCAACTTCTACATCAACGACAAGCCGACCGGCGCCGTGGTCGGCCAGCAGCCGTTCGGCGGCGCGCGGGCCAGCGGCACCAACGACAAGGCCGGCTCGTGGCACAACCTGATCCGCTGGGTCAGCCCCCGCACGATCAAGGAGACCTTCGTGCCGCCGACCGACCACCGCTACCCGCACATGGGCTAGCCCGGTCGGACGCGTTCGATCCGGTTGAGGCCGAAGACGCGTTCGTCGTCGCGGAGCCGGCACCAGGCGACCAGCCGTTTGCCGTCGAGCTCACGGGGCTCGACGACCCGGCTGGAGAAGTCGCCGCCGCCCGTGCGGTAGTCGATGGTGACCGGCTCGCCGGCCACGATCGCGTAGACCAGCAGCTCCTGCTGCCGCTGGTCGAGCTGGGGCGCGTGCCGCCGAACCTCGGCGGCCACGTCCGGCGCCGGTTCGGCGGCGGTCTCGTCGGGCACCAGCCACAGCATCGGCCGGGCCGGCTCGTCGGCGCCGCTCGCCGGGACGGCCACCACGACGTCCGCCTCCAGCAGCCGCTCCGCCACCTCGACCAGGTCGCCGGCCGGGGCCGGCCGCGCCGCGGGAACGTGCCGCCGGCGGGGCGCGGCGCGGGCCCGGGGCACCCGCCGCACGGTCGGCGCGCCGGTCGCGTCCTCGCTCGCCGGCGCGTAGCCGGCCGCCCGCAGCGCGTCGAGCGTCTCCTCGGCCGCGCGCGGGCTGGTCAGGATCGTCGGCGCCAGCGCGACCAGGCCGAGCCCGCGCAGCGGCCGGGCGCCGAGCAGCTCCGCGGCCAGCGCCGCCGACTCGGTATGCAGCACGCAGCCGACGGCGCGCACCCGCACCTGGCCGTGCTGCCGGCCGGTGTCCTCGATCAGGTACTCCAGCACCTGCGGCAGCGCGCCGTCCGCGGCCACGATCCGCAGCGCCTCCAGCAGCGTGCCGGCCGTGAAGCCCGCGTCCAGCGCGGACCGCACCGAGTCGGGGGTGAACCGCCAGCCGGCCGCGTTGCCGTCGGCCGCCGTCCGCTCGGCGGCGGCGTCCAGCAGGGTCGCTAGCGGCGCCGCCGGCAGCCCGGGTACGAGCGCGGTCAGGTCGCTCTCGAAGATCGCCTCGGCCACCGCGTCCGGCAGCAGCTCGGCGGCGGCCCCGGCCACCTTGTCGGGCGCCTCGACCAGTGCCCGGCCGACCGGGCTCAGCGCGCCGAGCGCCACCAGGCCGAGCCACCCGGCCTCGCGCAGGGTGCCCTCGACGAGGACGGTCGCCGCGTCGGCGGTGGGCAGCAGCACTGGCAGCTCCCAGCGCAGCGCCGCGACGACCGCGGCCGGATCGGTGGGACGACCGTCGTCGCGCGGAGCGGCCGCCGCCGCGCCCCGCCCTGGTGGCAGCGCGGCCAGCAGCCGCAGCAACCGGGGGCGGGCCTCGGTCACGGCCGCCCAGGCGAGGTCCGGCTGCAGCGCGGCGATCGGCGGACCGCCGCCCGGCCGGTGGTCGGTCGAGGGCAGGCTCGCCACGGTCAGCCAGGCGGTGGCGAGGCTGGCGAGCCGCTCGGCCGGGCTGGCGGCGCGCCATTCGTCGTAGGCCGCCGTCGGCGCGAGCGTCTCGTCGGCCAACCCGAGCAGCCCGGCCGCCGACGCGACCTCGAGCCACAGCCGGGTCTCGCCATCCATCGCGCCCATCAGTTTGGCCACCCGCCGCACCTCGCGGGCGCCGACGCCGCCAGACTTCAGCGCCGCCAGCGGCGCGCGCTCGGCCGCGTCGAGCAACGCGCCCACCCGGTGCACCGCGAGCGTGCCGGCGGACACCGCCTCGCGCTCGACCGCGGCGGCCGGCGCGAGGCCGACCGCGAGCACCGGCGGCCGTGGGTCGAACGGCGCACGCCACTCGGGCCCGCGCAGGGCCGCCGCGACCTCGTGCGGCATGGTGGCCCGCCGCCAGCCGTCCGCGATCACCAGACCCCGATCGAGGGCCCAGGCCAGCGCCGGCTCGGGCAGCGGCACGGTCGGGCCCTGATGGGCCAACTCGTCGAGGAGGTCCCGGGTTTGCGCGGGCGCGTCCGCGAGCGCGGCGCGTACCCGCTGCTCGTCGCCGAGCGCCGCGGCCACCGCGGCCACCAGTGTCCGCGGCCGGTCGGGCCGCAGCCCCCAGGCCGCGGCGATGCCGGCCAGCCGCTCCCGGTCGACCGGCGCGAGCAGCGTGGCGGCCGGCGGGCCGAGGGCGAGCGGGAACTCCGGGTGGGACCAGAGCGGGTCGGCCATCCGCAGCGCGCCCGTCTCGTCCGGCCACACCAGCGCCAGCTCCGCCAGCTCGGCCAGCGCCTCGGCCAGGTCGGCGTCGTGCTCCGCGCGGCCGAGCAGGCGGGCGAGCCGGTCGGGCCGGACGCCGGGGCCGCCGAGGCCCGCCAGCGCCTCGACCACCTGGGCCTGGGGGAGCGGCACAGTGGACAGGGCGGCCGCCACCGAGCCGTCGCGGGCCAGCCGGGCCGCGAGGGCTTCCAGGTCGGCGGCCGGCAGTGCGTCGGGGCGCCGGCGCATGATCGCGGCGAGCTCCTCGGGCGTGCGGAGAGCCAGCCAACCCACCAACGCGGACACCACGGCCAGTCAGCCTGCTCCACCCGCCCCGGCAGGTCAAACACCCTGAGGGGATACCGTGCGAAGGTGACCGAAGAGATCCTTCACGACGCCCATTTCGGTGAGCAGGGTGGCCGCCTCACGTACGGCGCCTACCTGCGGCTGCCGGACCTGCTCGACCAGCAGGTGCCGGAGTCGTCACCGCCCGCCCACGACGAGCTGCTGTTCATCACCATCCACCAGGTGTACGAGCTGTGGTTCAAGCTGCTGCTGTCGGAGCTGACCGACGCCCGCGACCGGATGCTGGTCGGGGAGAGCTACCTGCCACGCGTGCGGCTGGAGCGCTGCCTGGTGGTGGAGCGGGTGCTGATCAACCAGGTCGACGTGATCGACACGATGACGCCGCAGGACTTCCTCGCCTTCCGCAACAAGCTGGCGCCGGCCTCCGGCTTCCAGTCGGCCCAGTTCCGCGAGATCGAGTTCCTCTCCGGCGCCAAGGACCCCGGCTTCCTGCGGCGGTTCAAGGGGCTCGCCGACGACGACCGGGCCCGGTTGCAGGCGCGCCTCGACCAGCCGAGCCTCTGGGAGGGCTTCCTGGCGGTGCTGGCCAAGGCCGGCTTCGACGTGTCGAATGCCGAGGCGCGATTCACGGCGTACGCGGCGATAGCCAACGACCGCGAACGGTTCGGTCAGCTCTGGGACCTGGCCGAGGCGCTGGTCGCGCACGACCAGGCGTTCTCGCTGTGGCGGGCCCGGCACGTGCTGATGGCCGAGCGCCAGATCGGCACGAAGCCCGGCACCGGCGGCTCGGCAGGCGGCGCCTACCTGCGCTCCCGGATCGAGCTGCGGTTCTATCCGGAGCTGTGGGAGTTCCGCAGCCGCCTCTAGACCCTGATTCGTGCCATCCCGACGGTCGTCGGGCCGGCGCCGGCATTCCCGCGCCTAGCTTGGGCCGCGGGGAGGTTCGTGATGGCGTACGAGCTGGGGGACGAGATCGCGCGGGGCGCGGTCGGCGCCGTGTGGCGCGGTGTCGACCGGGACCGCGGCGAGCCCGTGGCGGTCAAGGTGCTGCGGCCGGAGGCGGCCGCCGAGCGCGAGCTCGTCGCCGGTTTCGCGGCCGAGGCGGAGATCCTGGGCGAGCTCGACCATCCCGGCATCGTCGGGCTGCGCGACGTGACCACGATCGACGGTGCGCCCGCGCTCGTGCTGGACCTGGTCGTCGGCCTCGACCTGCGGCGGCGGATCCGGCGGGACGGGCCGGTGCCGCCGGCCGTCGCGGCGCACATCGCGGCCCAGGTGGCCGACGCGCTCGCCTATCTGCACGGCCGGGGCGTCGTGCACGGCGACATCAAGCCGGCGAACCTGCTCGTGCCGGCCGACGGCGGGCGGGTACGGGTCACCGACTTCGGCGTGGCGCGGCGGCTGGCCCACGGCCGGCCCGCGGTCATCCACGCCACGCCGGAGTACGTCGCGCCCGAGGTGGTCGCCGGCGAGCCGGCCAGCCCGGCCGCCGACGTCTACGCGCTCGGCATCGTGCTCTTCGAGATGCTCACCGGTCGCAGTCCCTACCGTGGTGGCCAGCCGACCCAGGTGCTCGCCCGGCACACCACGTGCACACCGGTACCACCGCCGGGCCTGCCCGCCGTCGTCTGGCCGGTGATCGAGGACTGCCTGGCGCCGGCGCCCGACCGGCGGCCACCGGCGCGACTGCTCGCCGGCCGGCTGCGCGGGCTGGAGCCGGCCCTCGACGGCGCGCCGACACTCGACCCGCTGGGCGGGGAGCAGGTCACCTGGTGGCCCCGACCGGGCGGGTCCACGGTGGCCCGTGCCCCGGTCGCCTGGGTGCCCCTGAAGGCCGCGCCCGTCTCGCCCGCGTCCGCGTACGCCGGAGGTCTGGTCGCCATCCCCGTCGCCGGACTCCCGGCGCCACCACCGGCCCCTGTGGAACCCCGGCCGGAACCTCGACCAGAACGTCGACCGGATCCCCGGCCCCGGCGCGCCGGCCCGCGTGTCGCGCTGCTCGGTGGCGGCGTGGCGCTGGTCACCGTCGTGACCCTGGCGGCGCTCGCCCTGCCGGACCCCACCGTCCCCAGTGGTCCCACCGCTCCCACCGCCACCTCACCCGCGCCGTCACCCGCCGGTGTGCCGACGCCGGGATCGCTGCCCGGTATCGGTGATCTCATGCCTTCCATGCCCGGGACGACATGATCAAGGCTTTTGCCGCCGATCCTGCCCGCCTGGCTTCATTGTCCTCAGCAGACTGTCTGTCCCAGACAGTGCATTGTGGAGACGCTCCGTTTTTGATCAGCGGAAATCCTGGACGAGGGGCCGTCGAGGTGCGACCTTTGAGATATGGCGGATAATGACATCAACCCCACGGCGGCCGCACTGCTCGGTCTGCTCCACGAAGGACCGATGACCGGCGGGCAGCTGATGGCGTCCGCCGAGCGTCGGCTCGGCCCTTACTGGTCGATGACCCGCAGCCAGGTCTACCGCGAGCTGCCGGCGCTGGCCGAGCAGGGCTACGTGCGTCTCGGCAAGCCGGGTCCCCGATCCAGTCAGCCCTACGCGATCACCGCGGCGGGCAAGCGGGCCTTCACCCGGTGGCTCGGCGAGACGCCCGGCCGCGACGCCGTGCGTAACCCGACGGCCCTTCGCGTGGCGTTCGGCCAGCAGCACTCCGGCGGACAGCTCAAGGAGCTCTACGCCAACGCGAACGCCTACCACACCGAGGCGCTCGCCTCGGCCCGCGAGCAGTCCCGCGAGGCCAAGAAGGAAGGCGACGCCTACGGCGCCGCGGCCCTCGACTTCGCGGTCAACTACCACAAGGCGGCCCTCAGCTGGCTGAAGGCAGCCCCCGCGAAGTAGGTCCCGATCGGAGCTCCCTCGCTCGGCGGGCAACCCGCTGAGCGGGGGATCCGGCGTGACAGCGGTACGCTTCAGTGTTGTGACCGCTGCCGATTACGCCGAACAGCTCAAGACTCTCGATGCCACCCTGCGCAACATCGAGGCCGTGCTCGACCTCGACAAGCTGCGCCGGGACAAGGCTGACCTGGAGGAGCAGGCGTCGGCCCCGGACCTGTGGGACGACCAGGCCCGCGCGCAGGCCGTCACCTCCAAGCTCTCCCACGTCAACAGCGAGATCGACCGCCTGGCCGCCCTCCGCGGCCGGCTCGACGACGCCCACGTGCTGCTGGAGCTGGCCGAGGCCGAGTCCGACCCGGGCGCGCTGGCCGAGGTCGGCACCGAGGTGACCGCGCTGCACAAGTCGGTCGAGGAGATGGAGGTCCGCACCCTGCTCTCCGGCGAGTACGACTCGCGGGAGGCGCTGGTGGCGATCCGGGCCGGTGCGGGTGGCGTCGACGCCGCCGACTTCGCCGAGATGCTCCTGCGGATGTACCTGCGGTGGGCCGAGCGGCACAACTACCCGACCGAGGTCTACGACACCTCGTACGCGGAAGAGGCGGGTCTCAAGTCGGCGACCTTCGCGGTGAAGGCGCCCTACGCCTACGGCACGCTGAGCGTCGAGTCCGGGACCCACCGGCTGGTCCGGATCAGCCCGTTCGACAACCAGGGCCGGCGGCAGACGAGCTTCGCCGGCGTCGAGGTGCTGCCGGTGACCGAGCAGACCGACCACATCGACATCCCCGAGAACGACATCCGGGTCGACGTCTACCGGTCGTCGGGTCCCGGCGGCCAGAGCGTCAACACCACCGACTCGGCGGTCCGGATCACCCACATCCCGACCGGCATCGTGGTCACCTGCCAGAACGAGAAGTCTCAGCTCCAGAACAAGGCGTCGGCGCTGCGGGTGCTCCAGGCCCGGCTGCTCGAGCGCAAGCGGCAGGAGGAGCAGGCCAAGCTCGACGGGCTCAAGACGGATGCGGCCGGGTCGTGGGGCGACCAGATGCGCTCGTACGTCCTCCATCCTTATCAGATGGTGAAAGACCTTCGAACTGAGGAGGAGACGGGCAACCCGTCCTCGGTCTTCGACGGCGAGATCGACGAGTTCATCGAGGCCGGAATCCGTTGGCGCAAGCAGCGCGAGCTCGAGACGAACCCGGCCTAGCCCGTTATTTTCGGTGACGCTGCGTGTGCGTCTCCGTCTAATGTGTGGAATAAATTTCGGCCTTTCCGGCATTACGGGCAGCAGGGGTGCCTGGAGGCTTGGAGTTTTCGTTACACCGCGTAGACTCACGACCCGTGATTCAGCTCGAGCACGTGACCAAGACCTACCCCAAGGCTTCGCGGCCTTCGCTTGACGAGGTCTCTGTCGGGATCGAGAAGGGCGAGTTCGTCTTCTTCATCGGCCCGTCGGGATCCGGCAAGTCGACGATCATCAAGCTGCTGCTGCACGAGGTCACCCCCAACCGCGGTCGGGTGCACGTCAACGGACGCGACGTGACGGCGATGCGGTCGTGGAAGATCCCGGCGTTCCGCCGGCAGATCGGGTGCGTGTTCCAGGACTTCCGCCTGCTCCCCAACCGCACCGCCTACGAGAACGTGGCGTTCGCGCTCGAGGTGATCGGCAAGACCAAGGCGGTCGCCCGGCGCGTGGTCCCCGAGGTCCTCGAGCTGGTCGGCCTGGGCGGCAAGGAGCACCGCTACCCCCACGAGCTGTCCGGTGGTGAGCAGCAGCGCGTCGCCGTGGCGCGCGCGTTCGTCAACCGGCCGCTGATCCTGCTGGCCGACGAGCCGACCGGAAACCTCGACCCCGACACGTCGATCGAGATCATGCGGTTGCTCGACCGGATCAACCGGACCGGCACGACGGTCGTGATGGTCACCCACGACTCCAACATCGTCAACCAGATGCGCCGGCGCGTCATCGAGATCGAAAGTGGTCGCATCGTTCGCGACCAGGCCCGGGGCGTATACGGCTGAGCCGCGCAACCCCCCTCGCGCGCAACTCGCCCCCCGGCAAGTCGGTTAGTCCAGTGGAGCTCCGGAAGGAATCCCCCCGATGCGGTTGAAGTACGTCATGTCCGAGGTGATGGTCGGACTGTGGCGCAACGTGACGATGACCGTCGCCATGATCATCACGATGGCAGTTTCGTTGACCATGCTCGGCGCCAGCGGCCTGATCTACACGCAGGTCAAGGACATGAAGGCGTACTACTACGACAAGATCGAAGTCGCCATCTTCCTGAAGCCCGAGATCACCGACGACCAGCGCAGCAGCCTCGAGGGCGCGCTGAAGGCCGACCCGCTGGTTCGTGAGGTCATCTACGAGTCCAAGGACCAGGCCTTCACCAAGTTCCAGGAGATGTTCGCCGACGTGCCGGCGGTCGTCGACGCGGTGAAGCCCGGCCAGCTGCCCGAGTCGTTCCGGGTCGGCCTGAAGAACCCGGAGCAATACCAGCAGGTCCGCGAGGCCTACGTGGGCAAGGACGGCGTCGACCAGATCATCGACCAACGGAACCTGCTGGAGAAGATCTTCAACATCCTCGGCTCGGTGCAGACCATGGCGCTGGTGGCGGCCAGCGTGATGGCGATCGCCGCCCTGTTGCTGGTCGGCAACACGATCCAGGTGGCGGCCTACAGCAAACGCCGAGAAGTCGCGGTCATGAAGCTGGTCGGCGCGTCCAACTGGTTCATCCAGGCGCCGTTCGTGCTGGAGGCGGTGGTCGCCGGTCTCCTCGGCGCGATCATCGGCTTCGGTGCGCTGGCGCTCGGCAAGGTGCTGTTGCTCGACGGGTCGCTGCAGGAGTTGACCGACCTGTTGACGCCGCTGTCGTGGGGCAAGGTGTTGATCATGCTGCCGCTGATGGCGCTGGCCGGCACCCTGGTCAGCTCGATCACCGCCTGGGTCACCCTCCGCTTCTATCTGCGGGTCTAACTTCGGCACACGGCTGGGGCGCCCGTCACGTCGCGAGAGCGGCGTGGCGGGCGCCGTGCTGTGTGCCGCTTGTTATTCCGTTTCGCCTTTGCGCCCTGTGTGCCGTAGGTAGCGTCATGCTCACGTGCGGGTGAAGGGTGCGAGATGTACTCCTATCGCAGAAAACGTCCGAAGTTAGCGGTGCTGGTGCTGGCCGTGGTCGTCCTCGCGGCGATCCAGCCGGCCGGCGCCGCCCGAGGAGATCCACGGGACGACAAGAAACGGATCGACGCCGAGGTCGCCCGGGCGTCGTCGATACTCGAGGGCGCCACCGAGCGTGCTCAGGAGGCGGCCCGCCAGCTGGTCGCGGCGACGGGCAAGATGCCCGCGGCGGAGCAGCTGGTGATCGAGAGCAAGGGTCAGGTCGTCGCCGCGCAGGTGCGGGCCGAGACGGCGCAGCGCAAGGCCGACGTCGCCCAGGCGGCCGTGGCCAGCGCGCAGAAGCGGTTCGCGGCGGCCGACCGGGACCGGCGCGAGGGACAGCAGCAGATCGTCGAGCTCGCGGCCGCCGCTTACAAGGGCAGCACGATCGCCAACATCAACGTCCTCATCCGGGCTGACAACCCGACCGACGCGCTCTACCGGTTCGGCTACGTCGACCGGGTGATCTCCGACCAGAGGCGGATGGTGCGCAGCTACCTCGACGCGGTCGCGGTCGCCCGGCACGAGGAGAACGACGCGACGGTGGCCCGGGCCGCGGCTGACGAGGCGATGCTGACCGCGGACACGGCGGTCGACGAGGCCTCGGTCGCGGAAGACCAGGCCGAGGACGCCGTACGGGAGGTCGCGCAGCTCGTTCGGCAGAAAGAGGAAGCGCTGACCGTGGCCCAGGAGGAGCGGGCCGCGAGCCTCCAGAAGTACAAGGAGGCCAAGGCGGAGTCGGCGAAGATCGCGGCGGCGCTCCGGGCGTGGGAGGCCAAGCAGCAGGCGGCGGCCGAGGCCAAGCTGTCGGCGGGGCGGCTGTTCATGCCGGTGCACGGCGAGAAGTCGAGCGACTTCGGCAACCGGTTCGACCCGTACTACCACGTGTGGCAGCTGCACGCGGGCATGGACATCGCGGCCGGCGGTGGCACGCCGATCCACGCCGCGGCCGCGGGCAAGGTGATCATGGCGGGCTGGAACGGTGGCTACGGCAACTACACGTGCCTGAGCCACGGCAAGTACCGGGGCAGGTCGATGTCGACCTGCTACGGGCACCAGTCCAAGATCCTGGTCCACGAGGGACAGGAGGTGAAGCGCGGCGAGGTCATCGGCCGGGTCGGCACGACCGGCGCCTCGACCGGCGACCACCTGCACTTCGAGGTGCGGCTCAACGGTGACCCGGTGCAGCCGCTGGACTTCCTGGCCCCCTGCCTCTGCTGAACCCGCCTCCGGAGTGGGCCCGTGCCGATTGTGGCGCGGGCCCACTGTCGTTATGCGGATGTCGATCGCGGCCGTGACGGGTAACATTGCACGGTTGTCTAAGGGAGGTTGTCGTGCCACGGGAAAAGGG
Source organism: Asanoa sp. WMMD1127 (assembly GCF_029626225.1). Lineage (NCBI taxonomy): Bacteria > Bacillati > Actinomycetota > Actinomycetes > Micromonosporales > Micromonosporaceae > Asanoa > Asanoa sp. WMMD1127. The sequence continues at coordinate 663,752 of NZ_JARUBP010000001.1, read as the reverse complement.
CCGCAAGGTCGTGACGTCGAATCGCCGCGCCCGGCACGACTACACCATCCTCGACACCTACGAGGCGGGGATGGCGCTGACCGGCACCGAGGTCAAGTCGCTGCGCGCGGGCCGGGCGTCGCTGGTCGACTCGTTCGCCCAGGCGCAGGGCGGCGAGCTCTACCTCTACGGGATGCACATCCCCGAATACAGCCAGGGCACGTGGACCAACCACGAGCCGCGCCGCACCCGCAAGCTGCTGCTCAACCGGCTCGAGATCGACCGCCTGCTGGGCAAGCTCAAGGACGACGGCGTGACCCTGGTGCCGCTCTCGGTCTATTTCAACGACGGCTGGGCCAAGGTCGAGCTCGGCCTGGCGCGCGGCAAGAAGTCCTACGACAAGCGGCAGGATCTGGCCAAACGCGACGCCGATCGGGAGATCCAGCGAGCCGCCGGCCGGCGGGGCAAGGGCATGGAGTGATATGTCCGCCAACGGGCGGTTCCCACCTCGGGAAGAAACCCGTGGCGCGGCACGTTAATCTGTAGTGGCTGCGGCAGGCGCAGCACGAGGGGGTGACTGGTTTCGACTTCGTCCGTTGCGACAGGGGAAGCGAGCCGAGGAAGCCAACGTCGTCTCGATAATCGGTCGTTGGAAACCAATAAGCGCCAAGCAGAATCGCGCTCAGTTCGCCCTCGCCGCCTGACGGCGGGTTAGCGAACTTGTCGGCCTGGGAGTGCCTTCGGCCCAGTTAGCCGGCATCAGCTAGAAGGCTGGCCAACCGGCCCCGGTCGCGGGGGCCGCGCGGCGAGATCAATCAGCGACTGGGCCCGTCTCACCGACTCGCTCGCGTGATCGGTGGGGCCGAGTAAGGACACAGCGAGCTGCGCTCGGAGAAGCCCTGACAAGGCGCCGAAGGACCCGGGTTCGATTCCCGGCACCTCCACGAGTGGGTGGGCGGGGTGTGCGTGCAAAAAGCGCACGCCCCGCCCACTCGTTATGTCTGCTCCGGGGGCCGAGCCCCCGGAGAACCCCGCGCGTGTGGTCACGGTGGAGACATTGCCGCCGGCACAGGGCTTACAGGGCCTCCGAGGGCCGAGCCCGGGGGGATCCCGCGCGTGTGGTCGCGGTGGAGATGTTGCCGCCGGCGCGGGACTTACAGGGCCTCTCGGGGGCCGAGCGCCCGGGGAACCCCGCGCGTGTGGTCACGGTGGAGATATTGCCGCCGGCGCAGGACCTACAGGGCCTCGATGGCTTCGCGGCTGGGGTGTGGGCGGCCCTCCTGCTGTTCCCAGTTTGCTAGTTCTGACTGGCGCTGCGTGTTGCTGGGCAGGAGGAACTTTAGGTAGGCCAGGAGTACTGCTTTCGCTTCGCTCAGCGAGTGGGTGCCTGACCAGTCGTCTGAGTACAGGTCCTGTAGGTGCATGCCTTTTTTGGTGATTTCTACTTGCCAGCTGTTGCCTTGCCAGGTTTCCAGGTCGGTTTGGCCGGCTTCTACGTCGTCTACGTTGGCTAGGAGGCGGAGGGCCCAGAGAGCTACGTTTTGGACGTCGCTGGTCATCAGGGAGCCTATTGCGCTCCAGGTGTCGTCCGTTGGGTGGAAGGCGGGGGCGCCGTGGTCGTCGCGGTGGAAGGTGACGCCGCTTATTGGACGATCGGCCATCCTGAGTTCCATGCCCTTCCGTTGGGGTGGTACGAGCCTTCGATGAGGACGCCGTCGGCCACGCCTCGCCAGCGGCGGCCGTTGGTGCCGGGCACCGGGGTGCTGTTGGCGAAGGCGCTTTCGATCGCTCGGTCGACCTGTTGTGGGGTCCAATTATCAGGGAAGAAGCTGCTGCCGGCGGGCTTGGGGTACCAGGCGCCGGTGGGGCCGCCGCGCATCTCCACGTCGGCGGCGTAGGTGCCGTCCGCGCCGCGGCGGGTGACCTGGGTGACCCGGCGGTCCGGTGGGTCCTGGCCCATGAAGCGGTGGTGCCAGCCGCTGCCGCGCAGGCCGCCGCCCGGGCCGCGGCGGACCTCGCCGCGGAAGACGTGGTGGTGACGGCGGCTGCGCTGCACCTTCTTGCGCATCCATTTCAGGGCCGGCTCGAAGATGCCGGCGCTGCCGCCGCGGCTAGCCCGCGCCATGACTATCCATTGAGGACCGCGTTGAGGGCCAGGTCGATCAGCTGGTCCAGGATCAGGCTGGTGATCATCTTGAAGATGGGGATCTCCAGCAGGGACGCGCCGAAGGTGACGACGGCCGTGGCGATCGCCTGGGCAATCTGGATCGCCAGCAGGACCAGCTGGACGATGACGTTGATCTTCAGGGCCAGCACGATGCCGGCACAGGCGATCAGGGCCGCGCCGACGATGGTCGAGGCGACGCCGGCGTCGTCCAGGTTGGCGCTGAACGACTCGGGGTCGGACCACGCGGCCTGGAACGCGGCCACCGCCTGGCCTTCGTTGCGGGTCCAGACCTGCTGGGCGTACGCGTTGGCGGCTTCGAGGTCGGCCGGCAGCCCTCCGCCGAACCGCAGCCAGCTCTGGCCCATCTCGAAGAGCTTCTCCTCGTCGGCCTCGGGCCAGTTGTAGCCGAGCATCGCGAGCAGCGAGGTGAGCTCGCCTGGCAGCTGCAGCCCCACGTCAGCCCACCAGGCCGTCGAACGCCTGGCTGCCGGCCACGTTCTCCTGCTCGACCGCGTCGTAGTTGTCGGCCATGCCGAGCAGCCCGGCGCCGTCCTCGACGAGGCCGTCGAGGTTGCCGCTGATGCAGTCCATCGCCACCTCCATGACGACCTCGTAGGCCATGCCGATCAGCGAGCCCAGGTCGTCGTTGCCCCACGGCTGGCCGAACGAGGCGAGCTCCGCCTGGAAGGCCGTGAACCGTTGGCCCATGTCCTCGGCCGTCGTCTGCACGCCGCTGCCCGAGTAGCGCAGCGCCGCCGAGTCGATGTTGAGGTCAGCCATCCCCGCTCCGTTCGCGTGTCACCGGCTCCGGCCCGCCGACACTGCCCAGCAGCGCCCGCAGCGCGCCGGTGTAGGCCCGCATGTGCGCCAGGCTGGCGTCCTGGAGGTCGCGCACCCGCCCCTCGAGCGGCATGGCGGGACCGGCCGCCGGACCGGCCGAGGCGGCGAGGCCGTCGAGGGCGTTGTTGACCGCGGTCACGATCTCGCCGGCCAGCGTGCCCGCCCCGGCCCGCAGCGCCCGGCCCGCGATGTCGAGCGCCACCACCCGTGGCCCGGGCCGTACGGTCGCGACGACGGAGCCGTCGTCGCTCTGGGCGCTCTGCTCCGGGGCGGGGCCGGGCTCGTCGGTGGTCGTGCCGGCGGCGAGCCGCAACAGGTCGCTGGTCTCGTCGAGGATCGACGCCAGCCCCTGGGTGCCCGGGTCGCCGCTCATCCCGGTGCGCTCGCGGAGCCGGAACATGACGTCGCCGAGCGACTCGGAGATCGTGCGCATCATCGCCGTGCCGGACTCCATGGCCGGGCCCAGCGCGGCGGCGAGCGCCTCGGGATCGGGCGGCGCGTCACCGGTGTCGCCCGTCGCCGACGCGGCGAGGGCCGCGTTGGCCGCCTCGAGCACGTATGCGCCGAGCTCGTCGGGCGTGAGCCGCAGCAGGTGAGGCTCGAGCTCGAGCCGGTCGAGCCGGCCGGCCGCGGCGAACGCGCGCACCTGCCCGGCGAAGGACGAACCCTCGCCAGACCCCGACGGCGCGGCGTCGGCCCCCCTCTGCGACCGCGCGGCCCGCAGTCTGGCCGCGAAGTCGTCCCCCCGGTCGCTCGACATCGGCCGAACTCTATCAGCCGGGTGCGAGCGGCACCGTCCGCTGCGGGCGATGCCGCTCCTTACCGACGTCAGGCCGCGGCGCAGCTGACGGTGGGCGCGGTGTGCGCGCCGCTGGACGAGCCGAGCAGGCCGAACGTGGTGCTCGCGCCGGCGCCGAGGGCGCCGTTGTAGCCGGCGTTGCGTACGGTCGCGGTCGATCCGCTCGTGGTGACCGTGCCGTTCCAGACCTGCGCGACCTGGTGGCCGTTGGCGTAGGTCAAGGTGACCGTCCACCCGCGGATCGCCGCCGAGCCCGCGGTCACCCGCACGTCGGCCTGGAAGCCGCCGGTCCACGAGCCGACCAGGCTGTAACTGGCGGCACAGCTGCCCGGCCCGGCCGGCGGCGTGGTGGGCGGGTTCGTCGGCGGGTTGGTGGGTGGGTTGGTGGGTGGGTTGGTCGGTGGGTTCGTCGGCGGGTTGGTCGGGTTGCCGCCGGAGCCGCCGAAGGAGACATCACTGCAGAAGTAGTAGGACTGGTCCGAGTGGCTGGCCTGCCAGATCGTGTAGAACATGGCCCGCCCGGTGCGCCCCGGCACGCTGACCGGGATGTCGATCTGCACGCCCTGGGCGGCCGGCTGCCACTGCGACGCCGGCGTGTTGCCGATCTGGTTGACCAGTTGCAGGTCGCTCCACCGCAACGGCTGGGTGGTCGGGTCGTAGCCGGCCCGGGTCACGTACACCCGGATGTAGTCGGCGCCGTGACTGGCCTGGTCGTTGAGCCGCAACGAGAACGAGGTGCCCACATTGGCCGGCCGCCAGTTGCCGACGGTGTCCATCGCGTTGTAGCGACCGCCTTCGGCCCGGCCGCCGCTGCACAGCTGGCCGTCGGGGATGTTGCCCTGGTGGTTGCCGCCGAGGTTCTCGCGGTAGAGGCCGTTCCAGTTCCACATGGCGTTGGGGTTGGCCTGCCAGGCCTGCCAACACATCGGGTCCTCGGTGGCCATCTCCGGCGCCTGGAAGCGGGAACCCCAACGTTCCCAGCAGCCGAAGTTGCGGGACGCGGGATTGACCACACTGCCGTGTGCGGAGGCGGGCGAGGAGGGGAGGACGACGACGATGACGGCGGCCAGCGCGATCAACGGCGCCGCCAGGAGTCGGGCGATGCGCATGGAGAGCTCCAGGAGTCGAGGCCGGAAGCCGCCCTCGCTTCCGTTTCGCTACGTCGCTCCCGCAACAGCGCGCCCAGCCTGCCACGACACATGCACAGGAGTCAATCGCTCAGGACGGCAGCACCAGGGCTGGGGCGAAGGCCAGGGCGACGAAGCGGACGATGCGGCCCGTCACGCACAGGATCGTGAAGAGCGACAGCGACATGGGCGTACGGGCGACGTAGACCGTGGCCGCGATCAAGGGTGGGATGCCGGCGACCGCGCTCGTGAAGAGCAGGGCCGCCGACCAGCGCGGGCGGTCCAGGAGTGCGATCAGCGCCGTCATCCGGTCGCGGAACGCCGACGGGCGGCGGGCCGGCCGGCGGGTCCGGTCCACGATCCGCTGGAGCAACGACCCGCGGAGCAGGCCGCGGGTCGCGAGGAAGATGAGCACCTTGCCGGCGGTCTGGCCGACCGCGGCCGCGACCCCAGCCGCGACGGGCGCCGTGCCGGTCGTGGCCATGACGCCGACCAGATAGGCCTCGACCGGGGTGAACGGCTGGAACGCCGACGCGAATCCGACGACCGCGACCCCGGCCAGGCTGACGGCGCTCATTCCACCATGGCGGCACGCCGGCCGGGTGATGGTCAACGGGTTGCCCCGCTTTCGCGGCCATGGGATATAACGGACATATAGCGTGAGCCTCATGTCGCACGCGCACGGACCGGTCGGCCCGTCGCCGCGGCGCATCCAGATCGTGGTGGCGGCGATCCTCGTACCGCTGGCCGTGTTGACCGGGATCGGGCTCGCCGTGCTCTGGCCGTACACCGGGCCCGCGACGATCGCGACCGACCAGCCGGCCCGGCGCGACGCGACCGTGACCGCCGTCCAGCCGGAGCCGTGCCAGCAGCGGACGGCCCGCCAGTGCGGGTCCGTGACGGTCCGGCTGACCAACGGGCCGCAGTCCGGCCAGACGGTGACCGCGACCATCCCCGAAGGACCCGGCTCGCCCGTCGTGTCGGTCGGCGACGACATCGTCGTGGCGGAGAGCGTCGCGCCGGAGGGACCACCGCAGTACGCCGTCCTCGACCACCAACGCGGCGTGCCGCTCGCCGTGCTGATCGGGATCTTCGCGCTCGTGATCGTGGCGTTCGGGCGGTGGCAGGGCGTGGCCGCGCTGATCGGGTTGGGCGTCAGCTTCGCGATCCTGCTGACGTTCATCCTCCCGGCGATCGCGGTAGGCAAGCCGCCGCTGCTGATCGCCATCGTCGGCGCCTCCGCGATCATGTTCATGGTCCTCTACCTCACCCACGGTTTCAGCGTGCAGACCTCGGTGGCCGTGCTCGGCACGCTGGTCAGCCTCACGTTGACCGGCGGGCTGGCGGTCGCGGCGACGGAAGCGCTGCACCTGACGGGCTTCGGCAGCGAGGACACCGGCCTGCTCGCCGTCTTCCTCGGCGAGATCGACCCGCGCGGCCTGCTGCTGGCCGGCATCGTGATCGGCACGCTCGGTGTGCTGGACGACGTGACGGTCACCCAGGCGGCCACCGTCGGCGAGCTCGCGCAGGCCAACCCGACGCTCGACGCCCGCGGTCTCTACCGCGCCGCGACCCGGGTCGGCCGATCGCACATCGCCTCGACGGTCAACACCATCGTCCTGGCGTACGCCGGCGCGTCGCTCCCGTTGCTGCTTCTGGTGATCATCGGCGGGCAGCCGGCGTCCACCGTGCTCACCAGCGAGTTCATCGTCGACGAGATCGTCCGCAGCGTGGTCGGGACGATCGGGCTGGTTGCGGCGGTGCCGGTCACCACCGGGCTGGCCGCGCTGGTCACGGCGTCGCGCTACGCTGTCGGCCATCGATGACGAGCTGCGCACCTGGTTGCTCGACGGCGACCCGGCGGTCCGCTGGCGCGTGCTGCGCGACCTGACCGGGGCCGGCGAGCCCGAGGTGACCCGGGAACGGGCCCGGGTCGCCACGGAAGGCTGGGGTGCCCGCCTGCTCGCGGAGCAGTCGCCCGACGGCACCTGGGGCGGCGGGGTCTACACACCGAAGTGGACCTCCACGACGTACACCCTGTTGCGGTTGCTCTGGCTCGGTCTGGTGCCGGGACATCCGGCGGCGCTGCGGGGCTGCGCGCGGCTGTGGGAGTGGCAGGACCGCCGACGGGTCGCGGAGACCTGCGTCGTGTCGATGTTCGTGCGGGTGTCGTGCGCGTTCGGCCACCGGACCGGCGAGGTCGACGAGGCGATCGCCTTCCTGCTCGACCAGCAGCAGGACGACGGAGGGTGGAACTGCGCGGCCCGCGGGGACCGGGCGAAGCACAGCTCGTTCCACACGAGCATCATGGCGCTCGAAGCGCTGGAGGCGGCCGGCGGTCCGGACGCGGTCGCGGCGGAGCGGGGTCGAGAGTTCTTCCTGGCGCACCGGCTCTACCGCTCCCACCGTACGGGCGAGGTCGCGGTCCGCGGGAGCGTGCGCTTCCCGGCCTTCCCCGAGTGGCACTTCGACGTGCTGCGTGGGCTGGAATACTTCGCCCGGACCGGCGCGCGCGACGACCGCCTGGCCGACGCGGTCGACGTCGTGGCGCGGGCCCGCCGCAAGGACGGCCGGTGGCCGACCTACTCGGCGTACCCGGGGAAGCAGTGGTTTCAGGCCGAGCCGCCCGGCGCGAGCCGCCTCAACACGGCCCGCGCGCTGTCGGTGCTGGCGTGGTGGGACTCAGGCCGCCGGTAGACGGACCACGAAACGGCAGCCGTCGGCGGTGTTGTGCACGTCCACCGAGCCGCCGTGGGCCTGCACCAGGCCGTGCACGATCGCCAGGCCCAGCCCGCCGCCGGCGCCGTTGTCCGGGGTGCGCGCCGACTCGCCGCGGAAGGCCACGTCGAACAGCCGCGGCAGGTCGGCCGCGGCGATGCCACCGCAGCTGTCGGCGACGGCCAGCCAGGCGGTGTCGGGTTCGTGGCCGGCCTCGACGCGGACGGTGCCGTCGTCGGGCGTATACCGCACCGCGTTGAGCAGCAGGTTGGCGACCACCCGGCTCAGCTCGGGCTCGCTCGCCGTGACCGTCGGCCAGCCGGACTCCGGCGCCACGAGCTTGATTCGCCGGGCCGACGCCAGCGGCGCCGCCGTGGCGAGCGCGTCGGAGACCACCTCGCCCAGGCCGACCGCCGTCGGTGACAGCCGCAGCGCGCCGGCGTTGATCCGGGACAGCTCGAACAGGTCGTCGACGAGCCGGCTCATCCGGTCGGTCTCGAGCCGGATCCGCCGGTGATATTCGGCGACCGTGGCCGGGTCGCTGACCACCCTGTCCTCCAGCGCCTCGGCCATGGCGCGGAGACCGGCCAACGGGGTACGCAGGTCGTGCGAGACCCAGGCCACCAGGTCCCGGCGGTTCTTCTCCAGCCGCCGCTCCCGATCCCGAGCCTGGTCGGCCCAGACCGCGGCCCGGGCCAGCCGCCGCCCGAACTGCCAGCCGACGCCGAGACTGACGGCGGCCGCCGCGGCGATCGTGATCAGCACGACCTCGAGGTCGTGGGCGGAGAGGAACATCGCCTCGGCGACCGCGGCCACCCCGCCGGCCACGGCCAGCACCGTGGCGGTGAGCAGCACGGTCAGGTGCACGAGGATCGAGCGGCGCCGGAGCAGGCGCAGCAGCAGGGCGGCGGCCAGGCCCACGGCCAGCGCCGCGGCCAGGGCGATCGCGAAGATCAGGGCGAGGTCACGCATCGGCCGGCTCGTAGCGGTAGCCGACGCCCCACACCGTCACGATGCGCCGCGGGTCGGCCGGGTCGGCCTCGATCTTCTCCCGCAGCCGGCGCACGTGCACCGTCACCGTCGACTGGTCGCCGAACGTCCAGCCCCAGACCTGTTCGAGCAGCTCGGCGCGGGTGAAGGCGCGGGCCGGGTGGCGCATCAGGTGGGCCAGCAGGTCGAACTCGCGCAACGTCAGGGTCAGCTCGGCCGCGCCCAGGCGGACCACCCGCGGCCCGGTCAGCACCTCCAGCGGGCCGTCCCGGAGCACCTCGGCGGCCGGCGCCGCGGGCGCCCCGGCGCGGCGGAGCACGGAGCCGACCCGCAGCACGAGCTCGCGGGGAGAGAACGGCTTGGTCAGGTAGTCGTCGGCGCCCAGCTCCAGGCCGAGCACGCGGTCGGCCTCGTCGCCACGGGCGGTCAGCATGATGATCGGTACGCCGTCGGGCGTGGAGCGCAGCTCACGGCACACCTGCAGGCCGCTGATCGTCGGCAGCATCACGTCGAGCACGACCAGCTGCGGTGCCTCGCGGCGGACCGCCTCCAGGGCGGCGGCGCCGTCGCCGACGTGCGCTACCGCGTAGCCGGCGTGGTCGAGGTAGCGGCAGATGACGTCGCTTACCGTCTGGTCGTCGTCGACCACGAGTACGCGTTGCCGCATGGCCCACCTCCCCGGGCTTAGCGTAGCCACGGTGGGCGGGGGCGATCCTTGCCAGCTTCTTACGTCGCGTCCACGAGCAGCTCGGCGAACCAGCGGTCGCGGCGGTGGGCGATCTCCCGGACCACGAGCCCGGCGGCGGCCGCGATGCCCACCGCGGACCGGGTGTCCAGCCGCGCCCAGGGAAAGCGGGGGCCGAGCGCCGAGGAGGCGACCCGAGCGTGGCCGCGCCAGAAGCCGGTACCGGGGCCGTCGAGCTCGACGAGCACCGTGCCGGTCGGTCGCAGCAGGGCCCGGCAGCGAAGCAGCAGGGCCACCGGGTCGCCGCCGATGCCGATGTTGCCGTCGAGCAGCACGGCGTGCGCCCAGCGCCCCTCGGCGGGCAGCGGCGCGAACAGGTCCTGGTGAATGGCGACCGCGCCGCGGGACCGGGCGATGGCGACCGCCTCGGCGCTGGCGTCGACCCCGAGCGCGGTGACCCCGGCCCGGGCCAGCGCCACGGTCAACCGGCCCGGCCCGCAGCCCAGGTCGAGGGTCGGGCCGGTGCACCGGCTCACCACGGCCGCCGTCTCCGGTTCGGCGGTCGCGTGCCAGCGCCGCACGGGCAGGCGCTGGCGGCGCCCGTCGTCGTGCACGAGCCAGGCGGGGTCGCCCCGGAGCGCCGCGGCGAAGCCGGTCGCGGTCATCCGGACACGAGGGTGGCGCGAACGGCGGCGACCTCACGGGCGAACCGGCCGCCCGGCGCCGCCGCGGCCACCGCCAGCGCGTCCGGCCACTCGTCGGCATCGCGCAGCACGGGCAGTGACGCGACCGTCAGTCCGCGGCTCTCCAGCGCCGCGTGGGTGCGGCGGCCGGTGTCCGGTGTGGACATGGGCACCGCGCGCAGGACCGTCGCATGCCGCGGGTCGCGGAGACCGAGCGCCCACCACCCGCCGTCGGCGGCCGCGCCGAGCACGGCGGAAGCGTCGTCGAGCCGGCGGGCCGCGGCGTCGAGCAGGTCCGGGCTCAGCTGTGGCGTGTCCATGCCGATCTGCAGCACCGCGCGACCCGGGAAGGCCGTCGCCACGTCGGCGTGCGCGTTGGCGAGGCGGTCGCCCAGGCCGGCGCCGCGTTGCGGCAGCACCCGCCAGCCGGCGAACGCCGCGACCAGCGCCTCTCCCGCCACCCCGGCCCGCAGCCGGCCCGCGCAGGCGAGCACCGGTGTCAGCGCGGTCGTGCCCTGGACCGCTTCGGCGGTGTCGAGCAGGGCCGCGGACGCGATCCGGGCGGCCTGCTCCGGGGTCGCCGGCGGGCAGAGCCGGGTCTTGACCGTGCCGGGCACCGGCGCCTTCGCCATCACCAGGAGGACGGTCATCGGGGCACTCCGACGGTACGCAGCACGGCGGCGAAGTCGCGCGTCGCCCGGAGCGTGCCGCGCACCGAACCGGAGACCTTGGAGCGGGTGCCGGCGGCGCGCGGGGCGTAGCGCACGTCGATCTCGTGGATCCGCCAGCCCGCGTGCGCGGCCCGGATCAGCAGCTCCAACGGATAGCCGAAGGCGCGGTCGCGGACGCCGAGGGCCAGCAGCGCCTCGCGCCGGCCGGCCCGGATGGGGCTCAGGTCGTGCAGCGGTACGCCGCGCCGGCGCAGCAGGGCGGCCACCAGCGCGGTGCCGGCCCGCGCGTGCCACGGCCACACGCCGCGGGCGACCGGGCGCCGCCGGCCGACCGCCAGATCCGCGCGACCGGCGAGCACGGGCGTCACCAGCGCCGCCAGCTCGGCCGGGTCGAACGAGCCGTCGGCGTCCAGCACGCAGACGACGTCCGTCCCGGCCGCTGCGAGGCCGGCGTGCACCGCGGCGCCGTACCCCCGGCGTGGCTCGTGCACGACCGTGGCCCCGCACCGGGCCGCCACCTCCGGCGAACCGTCGCGGGATCCGTTGTCCACCACGATCGCCCGGTAGCCGGGCGGCAGCGCGGCCAGCACACCGGGCAGCGCGGCGGCCTCGTCGAGGCAGGGCAGCACCACGTCGATCGCGTGGCTGTCGGCATTGGACGGAGTCGGCATGCTTCGACGCTATGGGCCCGCACCGGCCGCCGTCGGCGTTCGCGGATTACCGATCCCTTACCGCCGGCCGTGGTTCTTACCATCCGGTGACAGGAGCCGGGTTCGGCCCTGCCCGGGGCCGTGCGGCGGTTACGTTCGATCGTCATGGCTGTCGTCACCGCGCCGCCGGAGCGCGCCCGGACCCGCCGGCCGATCGCCGCCGACCTCGTCGTGCTCGGCACCGAGGCGGTGCTGCTCGGCGCCGCGGTGGTGGTCGGTCTCCTGCTCAACCGGCGCGGCGTGGGCCTGCACGCGGATGCCGCGCCGCTGTTCGCGACCTGGCAGCCGCACGTCGGCTGGGGCACGCCGGCCGCGGTGCTGATCGCCGGTGCGGTGATCGGTTGGGGTGTGCCGTGGGCGCGCACCGCGCGCTGGGGCACACTGCTCGGCGCCGCCTGGCTGGGCTCGGTGGCTTGGACGCTCGCGCTGTCCATGGTGGATGGCTGGTCGGCCGGCCTCGCCGAGCGACTGACTCCGCAGGCGGAGTACCTCACCGAGGTGCCGCGGGTGACCGACATCGGGGCGCTGCTGGCCGGGTTCGCCGATCGGATCCTGGACTTCCAACCCGGGTCCTGGTCGACCCACACGGCCGGGCACCCGCCCGGCGCCCTGCTGCTGTTCGTGTTCCTCGACCGCATCGGGCTCGGCGGCGGCGCCGCGGCCGGGCTCGCCTGTGTGCTGATCGGCGCGACGGTGGCCGTCTCGGTGCCGGTGACCCTGCGGGCGCTGGGCGCGCCCGACGCCGCCCGGGCGACCGTGCCGTTCCTGGTGCTGCTGCCCGGCGCGGTCTGGGTGGGCGCCTCCGCCGACGGCATCTTCGCCGCCGTGGTGGCGGCCGGCGTCGCGCTCCTGGTGGCCCGCGGTCCCGCGCTGGCGGTCGGCGGCGGGCTGCTGCTCGGCTTCGCGCTCTATCTCTCCTACGGCTTCGTGCTCGCCGGCGTGCTGGCCGTGGCGGCGCTCGTGTGCCGGCGCGACCGCCGCGTGGCCGCCCTGCTCGCCGGCGCCGCCGGTGTCACCGCCGTCGTGGTGGCCTTCACGGTGGCCGGCTTCCACTGGTGGGAGGGCTACGAGCTGGTGGTGCGGCGCTACAACCAGGGTTGGGCGGCCGAGCGGCCCTACGCGTACTGGGTCTGGGCCAACCTGGCGGCGTTCGTCGTCTCGGCCGGCCCGGTGGTCGGTCCGGCGCTGCGGCGGGCGGTGGCCGGGCTACGTGAACGGTCGCCGGTGGTGCTGCTCGCCCTGGCCGGTGCGCTCGCGGTCGTCGGCGCGGACCTGTCCGGCATGAGCAAGGCCGAGGTGGAACGGATCTGGCTGCCGTTCGCCGTATGGGCGCTGGCCGCGGTCGCGCTGCTGCCGGCGCGTACGCACCGCTGGTGGTTGGCCGGTCAGGCGCTCACCGCGCTGGCGGTCAACCATCTGCTCTGGACGGTGTCCTGACCGCGGCCGGGGCGCGCAGCGGGTCGACGGCGAAGGCGGCGACACCCTCGGCGAAGCTGACGCGGGCCGTGAAGCCCAGCAGTTCGGTGGCCCGGCGGGGGTCGGCGACGACGTGCCGCACGTCGGCTGCCCGGGCGCCGCCGACCACCAGCGGCATCGGGCCGGCCATGGCGTCGGCGAGCGCCGTGGCGAGATCGCCGACCGTGTGCGGCTCGCCGGAGCAGACGTTGACGGGAACCAGCGCGTCGGGGGCGGGCGTGGCGAGGGCGAGCAGGTTCGCGCGGGCCACGTCGGTGACGTGGACGAAGTCGCGGCGCTGCCGGCCGTCCTCGAGCACCCGGGGCGGCCGGCCGGCGGCGAGGGCCGAGCGGAAGATGGCGGCGACACCGGCATAAGGGGTGTCGCGCGGCATCCGGGGCCCGTAGACGTTGTGGTAGCGGAGAGCCCAGACGGCGCCACCGGTCTGCCGGGCCCAGGCCGCGGCGAGGTGTTCCTGCGCCAGCTTGGTCGCGGCATAGGTGCTGCGGGGTTCGAGCGGGGCGTCCTCGGGCACCAGCTGGGGCGTCAGCGTGGCGCCGCACGCGCCACAGGTCGGGTCGAAGCGGCCGGCGGCCAAGTCGGCTTCCGTGCGCGGGGCGGGCCGGGTGACGCCGTGGGCCGGGCACCGGTAGCGGCCCTCGCCGTAGACCACCATCGAGCTCGCCAGGACCAGCCGGCGGGTGCCGGCCCGGTGCATCGCGGCGAGCAGCACCGCGGTGGCGTAGTCGTTGTGGCTGGCGTAGTCGGGCGCATCCGAAGGATCCAGGCCGTGGCCGACCATCGCCGCCTGGTGGCAGACGGCGTCCACTCCGGACAGCAGCCGGTCGAGCAGGTCGGCGTCGCGCACGTCGCCCCGCACGACGTCGTGCCGTCGCGACCACTCGGGCAGTTCGCCGCCGTGCGCCTGCGGCAGCAGGGCGTCGAGCGCCACCACCTCGTGCCCTTGTTCCACGAGCAGATCCACCACGTGCGACCCGACGAAACCGGCCGCGCCCGTCACCAGTACCCGCATGCCGTCGAGCGTAGGAACGTCCGGGCCGGCGCGCGGCGGATCGGGCGATCCGTAAGGAGTTCGCAAGGGCGCAAACACGGTCCGGCGCCGTCGGGTCCGCATAGCCTGCTTGTGTTGAGCGACAGGAGGTGCGGCGTTGTCCGCCTTGGACGATCGACGGTCGGATGGTCCGCTGGACCGGCGCTGGCGCAGCCCGGTGCGTGGTCCGCGGCTGACTTCCTTACTGGGACTCGTCCTGCTCGTCGCCCTGCCCTTGGTGATCGTCACCGGGCTGCTGGACTATGCCGCCTACGGCCCGCAGTTCCATCAGGCGTTCCCGCTGGAGGTCGGCTGGCTGCGGCTGCCGCCGTTCGACTGGCCCACCCGGCCGTCGTGGCTGTTCCGGCTGACCCAGGGCCTGCACGTCGGCCTGGGCATCGTGCTGATCCCCATCGTGCTGGCGAAGCTCTGGTCGGTGATCCCGAAGCTGTTCGTGTGGCCGCCGGCGCGGTCGCTCGCGCAGGTCCTGGAGCGGCTCTCCCTGCTGCTGCTCGTCGGTGGCATCCTCTTCGAGATCGTGACGGGCGTGCTGAACATCCAGTACGCGTACCTCTTCGGATTCGACTTCTACACCGCCCACTATTTCGGCGCGTGGGTGTTCATCGGCGCGTTCGTCGCCCACGTCGCGCTGAAGCTGCCGCGGCTGGTGTCCGCGCTGCGCCACCGCGACCCCGAGGCCGCTCCTGGGCCGCGGACCATGAGCCGGCGAGGCGTGCTCGCGTTGGCCGGCGGCGGCTCGCTGCTGTTGGCGTTGCTCACGGTCGGGCAGCACCTCGACGGCCCGCTGCGGCGCACGGCGCTCCTGCTGCCGCGGGGCGAGAACCCGGGCCGGGGCCCGAACGGCTTCCAGGTCAACCGGAGCGCCGCGGCGGCGGGCATCGAGCCGGCCTCGACCGGAGCGGGCTGGCGGCTGACGCTGACGGGCGGCGCACGGCCCGTGTCGCTCGACCGGGCCGCGCTGCTGGCGATGACGCAGCACACCGCGCGGCTGCCGATCGCCTGCGTCGAGGGCTGGTCCACCATGCAGACCTGGACCGGCGTACGCCTGGCGGACCTGGCGGCGCTCGCCGGCGTGCCTGACCCGGCGTCGGCCCACGTGGTGTCGCTGGAGCGCGGCGGCCTGTTCCGCCAGGCGACGCTGCAGGCCAACCAGGTCGCCGACCGGGATGCGCTGCTCGCGCTGCGGGTCAACGGCGCGGACCTGTCGCCCGACCACGGCTACCCGGCCCGCGTCATCGTGCCGGCGCTGCCGGGCGTGCACTGCACGAAGTGGGTCGCCCGCATCGAGTTCCGCGATGCGTGACCGCTTCTACGGCGCCGGCACACCGCACGCCCTGCTCCTGCTGGGCTGCTTCACCCTGGCGGGCTGGTCGGTGTTCTACCTCTGGGGCGAGCCAACCCTATGGCGAATGGCCCTCTGGTTCATCGGCGCGGCGGTGTTCCACGACCTGATCCTGTTCCCGCTCTACGCGGCGGCCGACGGTCTCCTCACCCGCGCGACGGGCACCGGCACCGCCACCCGCCGCGCGGTCCTCAACCACCTCCGCGCGCCCGCCCTGGCCGCGGCCCTGCTGTTCCTGGTCTTCCTGCCGGGCATCCTCGACCTGGGCGAAGCGACCTACCAGGCGGCGACCGGCCAACCCCGCATCTCGTACGCGGTGCGTTGGGTCGCGGTGAGTGGTGCTCTGTTCGGCTTGAGCGCGGTCGCCCTGGCCGTGCGCTGGCCGTCCCTCCGCCGCCAGGACGCGAGTCGCCGTTAGGGTCGCCGGGTGGAGGCTTGGGGTGCTTCGTCCGCTACAACTGTCATGACGCGCATCATCATCTGTGGGACATCGGTCGGATCCGGGCCGGGCGGCGCACCGCCTGACTGCGCCGCCCGGGACCGGCGGTTATCTGACCGGGTACTCCGTCGACTGGCCGGCCGCGATCGCGCCGCCGCTGGGGCCGCCACCCGGTGAACGAACTCCCGCGGTGGCAGGGTGGACCACATGGACCTGCTGCCCGTCGCCCCGATCGAGACGCTGCGCCGACGCCACAGCCAGAAATGGCGCGGCCATCCCGCCGACGTGCTGCCCCTGCCCGTCGCCGAGATGGACTTCGACCTCGCCCCGCCGATCCAGGCGGCCCTCGCGGACGCGGTCGAGCGCTCCGACACCGGCTACCCGGCCCCGATGCCCGCGCTCGCCGACGCCCTCGCCCGGTTCGCCGGCGAACGCTGGTCCTGGGAGATCGACCCGACCGCGGTGACCGCCGTGACCGACGTCGGGGTCGGCGTGGTCGAACTGCTGCGCGTCCTGGCCCGCCCGGGCGACCCCGTGGTGATCTGCCCACCGGTCTACGCGCCGTTCTTCGGTTGGGTGCCCGAGGCCGGCGGCCGCGTGCACGAGGTGCCACTCGTCGACGGCCGCCTCGACCTGGCCGGCCTCCAACGCGCCTTCGCCACGCACCCGGCCGCCTTCGTGCTCTGCAACCCGCACAACCCCGTCGGCCGCGTGCACACCCGCGAGGAGCTGACCGAACTCGTCCGGCTTGCCACGGCGTACGGCGTGCCGGTGTTGAGCGACGAGATCCACGCGCCGCTGACCCTGCCGGGCGCCGAGTTCACCCCCATCCTCACCGTCCCGGGCGCCGCCGAGGTGGCGATCAGCCTCGTCTCGTCGAGCAAGGCCTGGAACCTCGCCGGGCTCAAGTGCGCCACGATCGTCACCGCGGCGCCGGAGATGGCCGCCGTCACCGACCGGCTACCACCGGACACCCCGTGGCGGGTCGGCCACTTCGGCGTCCTGGCCAGCATCGCCGCGTACGACGAAGGCGCGCCCTGGCTCGACCGCCTCCTGGCGACTCTCGACGACCGGCGCACCCTGCTCGGCGACCTGCTCGCCGAGCGCCTTCCCAAGGTCTCCTGGCGCCCGCCCGAGGCGACCTTCCTGGCCTGGCTCGACTGCACCGCGATCGGTGCGGGGGCCACGCCGCGGGAGCTGTTCTTCACCAAGGGTCGCGTGGCGCTCGAGCCGGGTCCGCGGTTCGGCGCCGCCGGCAGCGGCTTCGTGCGCCTCAACTTCGGCACCAGCGCCGACATCCTGACCGCCGCCGTCGACCGGATGGTATCCGCCGCATAACTGGTGCAACCTTTTCGGCGCGCAGCCGGTACTACCTGCTGACCGATGGCAGGAGGGCGGGCACGTGCACACACCCGATGGGTTCGCCGACTTCGTCGTGAGCCGCTCACCGCGGCTGCTGCGGACCGCGTTCCTGCTCACCCGCGATTGGGCGCTGGCCGAGGACCTGCTGCAGACCGCGCTCGCGCGGGCCTGGGAGGCGTGGACGCGGATCGACGGCGATCCGGAGCCCTACGTGCGGCGGATCCTCGTCAACGCGTACGCCTCCGCGTGGCGCCGCCGTTGGCGGGGTGAGCTGCCGACCGCCGAGCTGCCCGAGGCGGCCGACGCCGGCGACCCGCAGCGGGAGTTCGACGACCGGGACCGGATGTGGCGCGCGCTCGGTCGACTGCCCCGGCGGCAGCGGGCGGTGCTGGTGCTGCGCTACTTCGAGGACCTCTCCGAGCAGGAGATCGCCGAGGCGCTCGGCTGTTCGGTCGGCACCGTCAAGAGTCAGGCCAGCCGGGCCATGGCCAAGCTGCGCCTCGACGAGACGCTCGCGCCGGAAGGGATGCTGCGATGAACACGACGGAGCTGCGGCAGCTGCTCGACGAGCGGTCGGACGCGTCGGCCGACCGTGTCATGCACCACCTGCGGCTGCAGGGTGTGGCGACGAAGGTCCGCCGCCGCCGGCGCCGTCGGGTCGCCGCGTGGGCCGCCTGCGCGGTGGTCGCGCTCGCCGGTATCGCCGCGGTCGTCGTGCCCGACCGGACCACGACGCCCATCACCCCGGCAATACGCACGATCGAAGGCTTCCCCGAGTACGCCGGCGGCGCCCGCGTCGTGGCCGCGAAGTCGGGCGCCCTGCCGGCACGCCGGGTGGAACTGACGATCACCCCCGGCGCGGCGGACCTGGTCATCTTCAGCCGCTGCGACGCCGCGGACGACCTCGTGCTACAGGAGAAGATCACCGTCAACGGCCGCGACGTGCTGAACGGCACCTGCGGAGGTGCGGCCCGGTGGTCGAAGTGGACCAATCCGAGCGTCGTGGTCGGCCAGCCCACGACGTTCGTCATGACGATCACCGGCGCCGAGCGGTTCGACGGCGCACAGAACACCGCCGCACCGGTCCCCTCGACGGGCGCCTTCGCGTTCGCCATCGGGGAGCGGATCGAGTTCGCCCAGTTCCCGTTGCCGCCCCGGCCGTCGGGAACGCTGGCGCCGCTCACCGGGACCCTGCCGGCCGGCTGCACCGAGCAACTGTGCCCCGGCGCGGTCATCATCCGATCGGATCCGGCCGACCCGACGACGGTGGTGCGGCGCACCCTGACCTGGAAGCCGCTGCAGAGCATCGACATGGTCGCGCAGACACCCGGCTACCTGCACGTCCGCGTCGACGGCGTGCAGGTGGTCACGGGCGAATGGTGGGACTACCAGGTGGCCGGCTACGGCATGTACGGCGACCGGGAGGGCGCGTGGCGAGCCGAGTTCGGCCTCGACCCGCGCCCCGGCGACGAGGTCACGATCGAGATCGTCCCCGAACACGTCACCGGGGCGTGGCAGGTCGTGCTCCAACCGGTCAGCTGACGAACCGCTCAGCCGTTGACGGGCGCTGGTCCGAAGCGGCCCCAGGCGATGAACAGCGCCAGCACGAGATAGACCAGGTCGGCGGCGATCGTCGCGCGCTCGCCGCGGCGCAACCGCATGATCACCGCGCCGGTGAACAGCAGCGCCACGCACACGGCGGTGATCGGCACGAGCACCGGCGCGATGTCGAGCACGGCCGGCAGGATCAGGCCGGCGGCGGCCGCGATCTCCAAGGTGCCGATCGCCCGGAGGGAACCGGGGGTGAAGTCCATGACCCATTCCCCGGCATGCCCGACCGCCGCGATCCGCTCCCGGGGCACGAACATCTTCGAGGTGCTGACGAGCAGGACGGCGGCCAGCACGCCGGTGGCGATCCAGAGCCAGACGTTGAGGTCCATGAGGTGTCTCCTCGCAGGTTTCATCGCCGGCTGCCCGGTGTGGGGGCAGCCGGTGGAACGGTAGGGAATCGTCAGCGGCGGCGCTTGCGCGCGGCTCGCTGGAGGCCGGCCAGGTCGCCGACCTCGTCGAGGTGGCGCAGCTTGTCGGGGTTGACGACGGCGTGGATCGTCTGGATCCGGCCCTCGACGATGTCGAGGCCGACGACGGCGATCAGGCGGTTCCCGGTGTCGAAGGCCATCGCGCCCGGCTGGCCGTTGACGTCGGTGACCTCGATGCGCACGCCGAGGCGCGGCAGCGTGGACAGACCGGTGATCAGGGCCTTGGCGACGCGCTCGCGGCCGTTGACCGGGTGCACGTTGGCCGGCGCCTTGCCGCCACCGTCCGCGTGCAGCGCCACGTCCTGGGTCAGCAGCGCCTCGAGCCCCGGCAGGTCGCCGTGCTCGGCGGCGGCGAAGAAGCGGGTGGCGAGCTCGGTCCGGTCCTGGCGGGACGCGTAGTAGCGCGGCCGTCGCTCCTGGACGTGGGACCGGGCCCGGGCCACCAGATGCCGGGCGCTGTCCACATCGGTGTCGATGATGCCGGCCACCTCCGCGTACGGGTAGTCGAAGACCTCCCGCAGCAGGAACGCGGCCCGCTGCGCCGGCGACAGGTTCTCCAGCAGCACCAGGAACGCCAGCGACAGCGAGTCGGCGGTCTCGACCTGGTCCGCCGGCGACGGGCCGGTGGACAGCGGTTCCGGCAGCCACTCACCGACGTAGCTCTCCCGTCGGTGGCGGGCCGACCGGAGCTGGTCGATGGCGAGCCGGGTCACGAGCGTCGCGATGTACGCCCGCGGCGAGGCGATCGGCTCGTCCCGTTCCAGCGTCTGGTGCATGCGGAGGAACGCCTCCTGCACCACGTCCTCGGCCTCCGCGACGCTGCCGAGCATCCGGTAGGCGATGGCCATCGCCCGGGGCCGCAGCTCGCCGTACAGCTCCGATGTGGACACGTCAGCTCAGTCCCTCGACGAATCCGGTGCGCCAGCTCGGATAGCGGGGCGTCCAGTCCAGGTCCCGCTTGACCTTCGCGTTGGAGATGCCCCGGGCGCGGGTCATCATGTCGACGGCGGCCGCGCCGGTCAGCGGGCGGACGAGCCAGGCCGGCACCCGCCGCGGCGGCTTCGCGCCGAGCGCCCGGGCCATCGCCGGCAGCCACTCGTTGGCCGGCGCCGGCTCGTCGTCGGCGACCTGGTAGATGCCCGGCCGGCCGCGCTCGATGATCGACACGGTCGCGGCGGCGGCGTCGGTGATGTGCACCAGCGACGCGATTCCGGCGCCGTTGCCGATGATCGGGAAGCGCCGCTTGCGGATCAGTCCGCCCATGACGGCGTCCGGTGCGGAGTCGAGGTCGGTGCCGGGACCGTAGAACCCGCCGTAGCGGATGGCGATGCCGTCGGCCCAGCCGATGCCGGTCACCGCCTCCTCCAGGTGGCGCAACGCGGCCACCAGCGGCGCGGCGTCGGCCGGCGGGTTGGGCTCGAGCCGGCCGTTCTCGTCGGCGACCGGCCCGCCCGCCCGCTCCATCCAACCCGCGAAGCTCTGGGCCACGAACCGGCGTACGCCGACGGCTCGTCCCGCGGCCAGCAGGTGGTCGGTGCCCTCCGTGCGGAGCCGGTTGGTGTTGGCCATCATCTGCTTCGCCTGCCGGAGGCTGCCGCTCAGCCCGGTGAGCTGATGCACGATCACGTCGGGCTCGGCCTTGGCCACCGCGTCGGCGACGGCGTCCGGGTCGAGCGCGTCGACGACGACGGGTTCGGCGCCGAGCGCCCGCAGGGCCGACGTCTTGGTGGTCGAGCGGGTCGTGCCGACCACGTCGTGGCCGCGTGCCACCAGCATGGGGACGAGCTCGCGTCCGATCGCTCCGGATGCGCCCGCAAGAAAGATCTTCATGACGTCTCCTTCGTCGTTGCCTATGCGATAGAGACGAGACGTCCTGGCCTGTCATGAACGGCGGTTACCCAGGTCACAGTACGCCGTGGTGGATCGGGACAAACGGCGCTTTCCGCGCGGTTGACCGGTTCTGGCGATGGGTCGGCGATAGCGTCCGGACATGACCACCACGGCGGAACCCGGCCCGCGGGACCGGCTCACCATCGTCCTGCGGCCGGTCGGCGCACCCACCTCGATCGGGCTCTTCGGCCTGGCCGGGGCGACGCTGCCACTCAGTGGCCTGCAGCTCGGCTGGATCGGCGCCGACCAGGGCCACCAGGTCGCGCTGGCCCTGATCGGGTTCGCCTTCGTGGCCCAGCTCGTGGCGGCCGTGTTCAGCCTGCTGGCCCGCGACGGCACCATCGGCACGGCGATGGCGACGCTGGCGCTGACCTGGCTCGTCGTCGGGCTCGTCCTCGTGACGTCCCGTCCCGGCGCCACGAGCCCGGCCCTCGGCCTGTTCCTGCTGGTCTCCGGCAGCGTGATGACGCTCCTGGCGCTGTCGGCGGCGCTCGGCAAGCTCGTACCCGCGCTGGTGTTCCTGCTCGCCGCCCTGCGCTTCTTCGCCACCGCCAGCTATGAGCTGAGCGGCTCGGTGGCGTGGGAAAGGACCGCCGGCGTGATCGGCGTGGTGCTGTTCGCCGTCGCAATGTACGCGGCCTGGGCGGCGAACCTCGAGGACGTGCGCGGCCGGACGGTGCTGCCGCTGGGCCGGCACGGCAAGGGTCGGACCGCGCTGAGTGGCGCCAGATCCGACCAGGTCGCCGACATAAGCACCGAACCGGGCGTACGGCAGCAGCTCTGAGAGCTCGCTGTTTGCGGCCGTCGCCCACGGGTAGTCCGGTCGCCCGCGGGCCGGTGGCGGGGCCGGCCCGCTCCAGCAGAAACGGTGCACCATGACGATGCGACCCGGTCCGGCCGGGCATGACGTCGCGACCCTCGACCAGCCGGCCTTCGCCGTCAGCGTCGAGGAGGAGTTCCTCCTGCTCGACCCCGACGACGGCGGGGGCGTGCCGCTCGGCCATCGGGTGGTGACCACGCGGCCCTACGGCGACCTCGCCGAGCTCGGCGAACGGCTCGACAAGATGCGGTGGGCCGCCGCCGTCGCCGCGCACGGCGCCGGCGCCCGGCTGACCGCGATCGGTGCGACGCCGGTGTCCGACATCGAGCCAGGGATGTACCGCGACACCGCGGTCGCCGGCTGCCGGGTACGCGTCAGCGTGCCCGACCGGGCGGTCGCCACCGACGTCTGCGAGCGGCTGCGGGTCTGGCTGCCGGTCATCCACGCGATCACCGCCAACTCGCCGCTCCACCTGGGCGCCGACAGCGGTCAGGCGAGCTGGCGGTCGATCCGCGGGCTGCTCGACCGTCGGACGACGTTCTGGCACGCCAGCCCGTGGCCAGCCGACCCGGCGGTCGACGTCGACGCCGGCGACGTGTGCCTGACCACCGCCGAGACCGTACTCGCGGCCGGTCTCGTCCGTGGCCTGGTCGCCACCGCGGTCGCGGATATCCGGGCGGGTCGTCCGGCGCCGCGGCTGCGCGACGGCGTGCTGTCGGTGGCCTACCGCCGCGCCGCGCACAGCGGTCTCGACGGTGAGCTGGTCGATCCGTTCGCCGGACAGCTCCGCCCGGCCTGGGAGCTCGTCGACGAGCTCGCCGCGCTGGTCCGTCCGGCGCTGGCCGGTGACGCGGAGCTGGTCGACGGGGGGCTGGCCCAGCTGCGGCGGCACGGCAACGGGGCGACCAGGCAGCGGGCCGTGCTGCGCCGCACGGGCAGCGTGCCGCAGGTGCTCGACGCCGTCGCCGACCAGACGCTGCGACCCTGGAGGTGATGTCACAGCCCGGCGGGCTGCCTCGTCTCGGTTGACGAACGCCAAGTCAGTCGACACGGGGAAGTGATGATCATGCGCGTGTTCGTGGCCGGAGGCAGCGGTGTGCTCGGGCGGCGCCTGGTGCCGCAGCTGGTTGCCCGGGGGCACGAGGTGACCGCGACGACGACCGGCCCGGCCAAGTTGGGACTGCTGGCCGGCCTGGGCGCTCGGGGTGTCGTGATGGACGGGCTCGACGCGGCCTCGGTGGGGCAGGCGGTCGCCGCGGCCCGGCCGGACGTGATCGTGCACCAGATGACCGCCATCTCGATGGCGCACGCCGGCAAGCCCGACATCAAGCACCCGGACCGCTGGTTCGCGCAGACCAACCGGCTGCGCCGCGCCGGCACCGACCACCTGCTGGCCGCCGCCGAGGCGACCGGGGTGCCGCACTTCGTGGCGCAGGGCTACGCCAGCTGGAACGGCATCCGCGAAGGTGGGTGGGTGAAGACCGAGGAGGATCCGCTCGACCTGCTGCCGGGCACCCGGGCCAACGCGGGACTCCAGGCGATGGCGCACGTGGAGGACGTGGTCGTCCGGGCCGGCGGCGCGGTCCTGCGCTACGGCGCGTTCTACGGGCCCGGCGCCACCGACGACCAGGTGGAGCTGTTGCGCCGGCGGCAATATCCGCTGGTCGGCAAGGGCACCGGCTACAGCTCGTGGATCCACCTCGACGACGCGGCGAGCGCCACCGTGCTGGCCGTCGAGCACAAGGCGCGCGGCGTCTTCAACATCGTCGACGACGACCCCGCCCCGGCCAACCAGTGGCTGCCGCATCTCGCGGCCTGCGCGGGTGCGAAGCCGCCGATGCGGGTACCCGTCTGGTTGGCCCGGCTGCTCGCCGGCGACCAGGCGGTGATCATGATGACCGAGG
This sequence comes from Asanoa sp. WMMD1127, assembly GCF_029626225.1. Taxonomy (NCBI): domain Bacteria; kingdom Bacillati; phylum Actinomycetota; class Actinomycetes; order Micromonosporales; family Micromonosporaceae; genus Asanoa; species Asanoa sp. WMMD1127. The sequence continues at coordinate 640,060 of NZ_JARUBP010000001.1, read as the reverse complement.
GACGCGGCTTCTCCAACGCGAAGGCCAAGCGGGAGCTGGGCTGGGAGCCGGGCTATCCGTCGTGGCGGCAGGGCTTCCGGGACGGACTCGCATGAGTCGCGTCGACGAGTTCGAGGACCTGCGGCCGCTGCTGTTCTCGATCGCGTACCGGATTCTCGGCAGTGTGGGCGAGGCGGAGGACGCGGTGCAGGAGACGTGGCTGCGCTACGCGAACGCGCCGACCCCGCCGGCGTCGCCCAAGGCGTTCCTGTCAGCGGTGGTCACCCGCATCGCGATCGACGTGCTGCGCTCGGCCCGCGTGCGCCGCGAGGCGTACGTCGGGCCGTGGTTTCCGGAGCCGTTGCTGACCGATCCCTACGAGGATCCCGAACGCGCGGCGGAGCTGGCCGACTCGGTCTCGATGGCGGCGCTGCTGTTGCTGGAGCGGCTGACGCCACTGGAGCGCGCGGTGTTCGTGCTGCGCGAGGTGTTCGCGTTCGACTTCGGCGAGATCGCGGCGGCGGTGGGCCGGTCGGAGGCGGCCTGCCGCCAGCTCGCGGTGCGGGCCCGGCGCCACATGGACGCCGGGCGGCCCCGGTTCGATGCCGACCGCCACGAGCGCCAGCAGCTCGCGAGCCGGTTCCTCGACGCCTTCCGCGACGGCGACCTCGGCGGCATCCGATCGCTGCTGTCGGCGGACGCGCAGCTCGTCAGCGACGCGGGCGGAAAGTCTCCACAGTGGAGGCCGGAGTTCCACGGAGCGGCCGCGGTGGCCAAGGTCCTCGCGACGCTGGTCACCCCGTTCGTCCGGATCGGCGGCATCGTGGAGGCGCACGAGGTCAACGGCCAACCGGGTGCGATCCTCCGCGACCGCGAGGGCCGCATCCTCAACACGATGGCACTGGACATCGTGGACGGCCAGATCCAGGCGATCCGGGTGGTGCACAACCCCGACAAGCTCGCCCACCTGGGCCCGGTGGGCGACAACTGGGCGGTGCTGCGCGAGACCAACGCCGCCCGTGGGAGTTAGCGTGCGGCCAGCAGTGACTGGACGCTCTCGGTGACCAGGCGCGGGGCGTCGGCCGGTTCGAGCCGGCCGGCGTGGATCTCGGCGGCCGCGCCCTTGACCAGGTAGTGCGCCGAGCTGACCAGCCAGCCGACCGGCAGGTCCGTGCGGAACACGCCCTGCCGCTGGCCCCGCTTGATCAGCTGCTCGACCCGCTTGGCGGGGCCCGCGTGCAGCTCGCGCAGGCGCCCCTGGGGCAGCACTCCTTCGGCGGCCGTCACCAGCGCTGACGACTCGGCGACGAGCGACCATGTCGACGTGAGCAGCCGGCCGAGCGCCGCGCGCGCGTCGCCCCCGAGCTCCACCGCCGAGAGGGTCTCCTCGCCGGCCCGCAACGCCTCGACCAGGGCCGCCTCGACGAGTTCCGGCCGGGTGCGGAAGTGGCCGTAGACCGTCATTCGCCCGACGCCCGCCGCCTTGGCGACGTCGTCGACGGTCGCGTCCGGGTTGCGGCTCAGCGTGGCGCGGGCCGCGGCGACGATCCGGGCGATGTTGCGCTCGGCATCCGCACGGCGCGGTCGGGCGGCGGCGGTGGTCATGCTGAACACACTAGCTCGTACGCCGGTGTATGAGTTAGCCTCGGCGCAGGAACTCGTATTCGAGAGTACGAGTTAATGCGCGGGGAGGCTGGCGGAGATGACCCGGAACGAGGCGCCCGAGGAGGCGGCGGCGACGCGGACCGCGTACCCGGCACGGTGGCGGATGTTGGGTTTCCTGGGTGTGGCGCAGCTGATGCTGATCCTGGACGTCACCGTGGTGGCGATCGCGTTGCCGCACATGGGCGCGGACCTCGCCCTGAGCCGGGCGGCGGTGACCTGGACGGTCAGCGCCTACACGCTGACGTTCGGCGGGCTGCTGCTGCTCGGCGGGCGGATCGCCGACCTGCTCGGCGCCAAGCGGGTGGTGCTCGCCGGCCTGCTGGTGTTCACCGCCGCGTCCCTGACGACCGGGTTGGCCGGCTCGGCCGCGGTGCTGATCGCCGGCCGGGTGGCGCAGGGTGTCGGCGCGGCGCTGTTCGCTCCGGCCGCGCTGTCGCTGGTGGTGCGGCTGTTCGACGGCGACGAACGCAACCGCGCGCTGGGCGTCTGGTCCGCGCTGGGCGGCGGCGGCGCGGCGCTCGGCGTGCTCGTGGGTGGGCTGCTCACCGCCGGCCCCGGCTGGCCCTGGGTCTTCTTCGTCAACGTGCCGATCGGAGTGGTCGTGCTCGCCGTGCTGGCCCGGATGCTGCCGCGCCTCGACGGCGCCGCGCCGCGGGTCCGGCTCGACGTGCTGGCCGCCCTGCTCGTCACCGCGTCGTCCGGCACCCTGATCTATGCCTTCGTCAACGCGGGCGACCAGGGCTGGCTCACGCCGACCACCGGTTGGCTGCTCGTGCTGGCGGCGGTGGGCCTCGCGGCGTTCGCGCTCTGGCAGCGCAGGTCCCGTGCGCCGCTCATGGACCTGCGGTTGCTGGCGCGCCGGCCCGTGGCCACCGGCACGTTCCTCATCCTGCTGGCCACCGCGCTGATGATCGCCGTGTTCTTCATGGGCACCTTCTATTTCCAGCACGCGCGGGGTTACGGCGCCCTGCGTACGGGTCTGCTGTTCCTGCCGATCGCGATCGCGACCATGGTCGGCGCCAACCTCACCGGCCGCCTCGTCGCCCGGGCGGGCGCGCGGCCGCTCGCCGTCGCCGGCCTGCTGCTCGCGGCGCTCGGAATGGCCGCGCCGGCGCTGTTCATGCACCCGGTGACCGTGACCGCCGGCGTGGCCGTCGCGGCGGCGGGAACCGGTGCGCTGTTCGTCGTCTCGTCCGCGACCGCGCTCGGCCAGGTGGCGCCGTACGAGGCGGGCGTCGCGTCGGGGATCGTCAGCACGTTCCACGAGTTCGGCGCGTCCATCGGGGCCGCGGTCATCTCCAGCGTGGCCGCGGCCAGCATCGTCGGCGACACACTGCGTGGCTTCGAGCACGGCTTCGTGCTGGCGGCGATCGTGGCCGGCGTCGGGGCCCTGGTCGCCGCGGTGCTGACCCCGAAGGCGGCACGATGACCTACGTCGTGCGGGCGGAAACGCCCTCGGTGGAGCTCTATCGTCGGCTACGGACCGGCGCCGGCCTGAGTCCGAAGTCGACAGTAGCGGCGGCGGCGGGGCTGGCCGGCGGCTGGCACGCGGTGATCGCCTACGCGGGCGACGAGCCGGTGGGCATGGGGCGCGTCATCGGCGACGGCGGCACGGCCTTCCAGATCGTCGATGTGTGCGTGCTGCCCGAGCACCAGCGCCGAGGCGTGGGCGCGGCGATCATGGGCGCGCTCATGGAGCGGCTGCGGGAGGTGGCGCCCGGCACGGCGTACGTCTCGCTCATCGCCGACGGCGCCGCCCGCCACCTCTACGCGAAGTTCGGCTTCGCGGAGACGGCGCCGGAGTCGGTGGGCATGGCGTTCGTCATTCCCGCGCGGGCTTGACGGCGTGGACGCGTTCGACCGTGCCGGCCTTGAGGCGCTCCGTTTCGACCACCTCGAAGCCGGCCGCCTCGACCAGGGGTAGCTGGCGGCGGGTGAGGTGCTCGCCGGCCGACCGGATGGTGAGCCGTTCGACCAGCCATTGGGCCGCGTAAAGCGGGCGCGAGGTGCTGACCACGTGGTCGAGCAGCAGGAGGCGGCCGCCGGGCGTGAGGACCCGCCACATCTCGCCGATCGCCCGGCGGGGGACCGGGATCGTGCACAGGCCCAGCCCACAGACCACCGTGTCGAACGACGCGTCGGGGAACGGCAGGTCCTGCGCGTCGCCCTCGCGGAGGTCGGCCGCGCGGCCGAGGTCGGTGGCCCGCTGCCGGGCGCGGGCGAGCATCTCCGGGCTGAGCTCGATGCCGGTGAGCGTCACGTCGGCCGGGTAGTAGGGCAGGTTCCCGCCGGTGCCGACGGCCACCTCGAGAACCCGGCCGCGGGCCCGCTCGCCCAGCCACTGGCGCCCGCCGCCGAACCAGATCTTCTCGAAGACCGCGATCTGCCGGTCGTAGCTGGGCGCGGCCTTGTCCCAGATCCGCCGCTGCCGCGCGGTCGCGCTCTCGCCGCTCACGACCACCGCCGCCGGCCGCGGGACCGGGTGACCAGCCAGGTCATGGCGACCGCGGCCGCCGCCACCGCGATCGCGTTGGCGTTGACGGCCGGATGCCAGCGGACGCGCCCGCCGGCGATGCTGTAGGCCCCGGCCGGCACCGCGAACCCGCCCGCCCCGCCGCCGGCGCCCGACTGCTGGTCGCGTTCACCGCCGCCGGCGCCGAGGCCGCCGACCACGATCGCGGCGGGAACGAGGGTGACGCCGTCGCGCTCGACCGGATCACCGAACACCCGCCGCACGGACAGCGCCTCCCGCGCGGTCGACAGGATCTGGTTGATGTCCACACCAGCAGTCTGGTCGATCACGCCTCGGTGGGCACGGCTTTGCCCCGCACGAGCCGCGGGTCATCCGGCCGCCCGGGGCTGAGTGGTTTCCGTCCGTGCGGTGGGTGACCGCTGTGCCAGTGCGAAGGCGGCGCTGCCCAGCAGCAGCACCGCGCCGTTGACGACCAGCTGTGGGCCGTCGGCCCACACGCCGCCCCAGTGGCCCAGCCAGCCGAACCTGACCGGCGCCAGCACCACCGCCAGGTAGCCGAGCGCGAACAGCAGCAGCGCCACGTGCCGTTCGAGCCAGGCCAGCACCAGCAGGGCCAGGCCGATCGCGCCGGTCGGGGTGAGCAGCCGGAACAGCACGCGGACGAAGAGCGACGGGTCCAGCAGCTGTTGCGGGTCGCGGACGATCCACGCCCCCGCGCCGAACGCGACGGCGGCGAACATCGCGACCGCGAGCCCACCGCCGGCGACCATGTAGGGCAGCACCCGGGAGCCCAGCCCACGGGCGTAGACGACGCGGAGGTAGCCGCGGGCGATCGCGGCGTAGGCGGCGACCGTCGCGACCAGCCAGTACGTGTCGGCCACGGGTTCCCAGATCCGGCACAGCTCGCCGCCGTCGACGGCGTGGCAGCTGCCGGTGACCGGGCGGCTGACCAGGTAGACGGGGATCGACCCGAGCGTCACCCCGGCCAGCACGAGCAGCGGCAGCCAGGTCACCCGTTGAGCGACCCGGACCCGGCGCGCGAGGGCGCGGGCGTCAGCCAGCAGCCGGCTCGGGTCGCTGCCGACGCTCGCCACTCCAGTAGTCATGCCAATATGTTTCCATCACAAACCTATTGGCGCTAGTCGCAATTCGGCGAAGGAGTGGTCCTGCTAAATCAGCCGGCCCCGGTGGCCCACGCGGACCACGGTGTGGCGGGCAGGACGTCGCCGTCGACGACGGGCGCGAACAGGATCGACCGATGCGCGGCCCGGCCCCGGCGTTCGGCTGGGGCAGTGACGGTCTCGCCGGCCAGAACCAGCGGTGTTGGGTCCACAGTGGCCAGAGCCGCGACGGTGGGAGGCGGGTGGCTAACCGTTCTGGTGGTCGAGGGCGGTGAGCGCGGTGAGCACGGCGGTGATCTCGAGGACCCGCGCGACGTTGGGCTGCGGGTTGGTGATGCCGAACGACACGCCCCGCGCCTCGGCGCGCACCTTGGCCTGGACCAGCACCCTGATGCCCGTGGAGTCGAGGAAGGCGACGCCGGCCAGGTCGACGATGGTGGGCCGGGCGGGCTCGGCGGTCACCGCCTCGTGCAGGGCCCGCTCGAGCTCGTCGGCGGTCTCCATGTCGATGTCGCCGAACGCGACCAGCCGGATCATGCCGTCGGACCGGTGGGTCTCGACGGCGAGATAGCTCTCGTCGAAGGCGCCGGTGTCCGTCGGGTCGGCGAGCGTCGGGTCGTCGTCGATGATCCGCAGCAGCGGGCCGACGTCGAGGCGGTCGAGCACCCGGCGGGAGTCGTGGCCGGTTGGGGCGACGACGTGGCACTGGACGCCGTGGCCGGCACACCGCACGGCGGCGTCGCGCAACGCCCGCGCGCCGGCGGCCGCCAGAGATTCCAGGTGCCGGAGGTCGACCAGGAGCCGCCGGTGCGGGGTCAGATCGGCCAGGGCGATGGCCTGCGTGACACCCTCGCCGAGGTCGCCGGCGGTGTGCGCGTCGAGAGCGCCCTCGGTGGCGTCGAGGACGACTTCGTCGGTCATGCTCACCTCCTGCGCTGCCGACGGCGACCGTTTCAGGCTACTCGGGATCGGGCCCGTCGACCTCGTCCAATTTGGAGGCATGCGGGTCACTGGTGGTGGCGGTCGCGTCCTCGGCGGCCCGCACGAAGGCGCGTACGAGTGATGTTTCGCCGGCGCTGCGCCACACCAGCGCGTACCGCATGGTCGGCGCGTCGGTGATGGGCAGGAAGGTGACGTCGTCGCGGCGCCGGGCGGCGGCCGTGAACGCGCCGATGGGGGAGATGACGCGGCCCGAACCGATCGCGGTGAAGGCCTCCTCGACGGTCGTCACAGCGAGCCCGCGCCGGACCGGCCGTCCGCCCGGTGTCACCGACGGGGTGTGCGACTCCCAGACGTAGTCGGGGATCGGTCCGTCGATGTAGACGACCGGGTGGTCGCCGAGATCCTCCATCTCGGCCCGCTCCCGACCTGCCAGCGGGTGGTCGGTGGCGACGGCCAGCACCGTCCGCTCGAAGAACACCTCGGGACCCACGACCAGGTCGGGCTCGCGGACCGGGAGCCAGAGCAGCCCGATGTCGACGCGGCCGGCCCGCAGTGGGCCGAACGGGTCGGAGGGGAGGATCTCGCGCATCCGCAGCTCGCACTGCGGGTGCCGCTGGCGGAACAGGTCGAGGACGGCCGCGATCTCGCGGTGCTGGATGTCCATGGTGCCGACCGTCAGGGTGCCGACCTGGCCGCGCGCGGAGGCGGCCGCCTCGTCGATGCCCGCCATGATCTCGCCGTAACCCGCCGTGAGCCGGTTCCGCAGCCGCTCGCCCAGGGGAGTGAGGCGCACGCTGCGGCTGGTCCGCTCGAACAGCGCGCCGCCGATCCGGCGCTCCTGCTGCTTGATCGACTGGCTGACCCGCGCCTGGGACACCCGGAGGCGCTCGGCCGTACGCCCGAAATGCAGCTCTTCGGCCAGGGTCAGGAAGATCTCGATGTCGCGCAGCTCCACGGCCAGGAACGATAACCGGTGGCTTAAGCGGCGGCTCGTTATCTGGCGTTGTTCCTGGTGGCCGCCGCCGCGATGGTGATCTCCATGAGTGAAGCCCTGATCGAGATCGTGGCCGATCCGGCGGCCCTGCGGTGGCGGGCCATGGTGCCGGACGGGTCGGCCGGAGTGGTGAGCCTGCGGCCGGTGGTCGCCCTGGGGCCGGATCCGCCGCCGCGCCTGGAGTCGGGCGGCCTGGAGCTGAGCCTGCACGTGGAGCCGGCGTGGCGTCAACGGGGGGTCGGCTCCCAGCTCCTGGCCGCCGCCCGGGCGCAGGCCGCCGGGCCGCGCCTGCTCGCGGACGTGGTCGCCGGCTCACCGGGGGAGGCGTTCTGTCGGCGGCACGGCTTCCGGCACACCGGATCCCGGCGCCACGACCTGCTGACCTACTGCGATGTGCACGGGGCGTGGCTCGGTGAGCTGGTCGACACCGAGCACGCCGGCTACCGGCTGACGCACTGGACCGGCGACCTCTCCGCCGCGGCCGGGGTCGACGAGCTGCTGCGTCGTCCGAGCAGTCCGGGCAGCGCCCTGCTGACCGTCGCCGAGGCGGGCGGCGGGGGTGGCCCGGCGGCCTTCGCGGTGGCCGTCGTCGGCGACTCCGACCCGCCTCGGGCCCGGCAGTACGGGCCGGCCGTGCTGCCCGGCCACCGCGGACATCGCCTGGCCCGCTGGGTCAACGCCGCGCTCGTCCAGCGCCTCCGCACGCACCACCCGCACGTCAACGAGATCGAAACCGTCACCGCCGAGGACGACGCGCGCCTGCTCGCCGTCCGCGAACACCTCGGCTTCCGCCCGTTCGGCCGTACCAACAGGTACGAGCTCGTCCTGCCTTAAGAGGTTTGTCATGAAAAACGCCATCGCGGCGTACGGCCTACGCAAGTCGTACGGCGACAAAGTCGTGCTCGCCGGAGTCGACCTCGCCGTACCCGAGGGAACGATCTTCTCCTTGCTCGGCCCGAACGGCGCCGGCAAGACCACCGCCGTCAAGATCCTCTCCACGCTGATCTCGGCCGACCCCGGCTCCGGCGAGATCCGCGTCGGCGGCCACGACCTGGCCACCGAGCCGCAGGCGGTCCGCGCCGCCATCGGCGTCACAGGCCAGTTCTCCGCCGTCGACAACCTGATCACCGGCGAGGAGAACATGCTCCTCATGGCCGACCTGCACCACCTGTCCAAGCGCCAGGGCCGCCGGGTCGCCGCCGAGCTGCTGGAGCGCTTCGACCTGGTCGACGCGGCGCGCAAGCCGGCCTCGACCTATTCCGGCGGGATGAAGCGCCGGCTGGACCTCGCCATGACGCTGGTCGGCAACCCGCGGATCATCTTCCTGGACGAGCCCACCACCGGCCTCGACCCCCGCAGCCGCCACAACATGTGGCAGATCGTCCGCGGCCTGGTCGCCGACGGCGCCACCGTCTTCCTCACCACCCAATATCTCGAGGAGGCCGACGAGCTCGCCGACCGGATCGCCGTGCTCAACGCCGGGAAGATCGCCGCGGAGGGCACCGCCGACGAGCTCAAGCGGCTCATCCCCGGCGGGCACGTCCGGTTGCGGTTCACCGACCCGGTCGCCTACCAGTCGGCCGCCCTGGCGCTGCCCGACGCCGGCCGCGACGACGAGTCGCTCGCGCTGCGGATCGCCAGCGACGGCAGCCAGCGCGAGCTCCGCTCGATCCTCGGCTTCCTCGACTCGGCCGGCATCGAGGCCGACGAGCTCACCGTGCACACCCCCGACCTCGACGACGTCTTCTTCGCCCTGACCGGCGCCAACCAGCCCGTGGAGGCCATCCGATGAGCACCCTCGCCCTGACGGCGCGCGACTCGTCCACCATGCTGCGTCGCAACCTCCTGCACGCGCGCCGATATCCGTCTTTGACGCTGAACCTGTTGCTGACGCCGGTCATGCTGCTGCTGCTCTTCGTCTACATCCTCGGCGACGCGCTCGGCGCGGGCATCGGGGGCGGCGGCCGCTCGGCCTACATCGCGTACGTCGTGCCAGGTCTCCTGCTGCTGACCATCGGCAGCACCGTGATCGGCACCGCGGTGTCCGTCTCCAACGACATGTCGGAGGGCATCATCGCCCGCTTCCGCACGATGGCGATCCACCGCGGCTCGGTGCTCGTCGGGCACGTCGTCGGCAGCGTGCTGCAGTCGGTCGCGAGCGTCGTGCTGGTGGGCCTGGTCGCCGTGGCCATCGGCTTCCGATCGGCGGAGGCCGGCCCGCTCGAGTGGCTCGGGGCGCTGGGCCTGCTGGCGCTGTTCGCGCTGGCGCTGACCTGGGTCGCGGTCGGCATGGGCCTGGTCAGCCCGACCGCCGAGGCGGCCAGCAACAACGCGATGCCGCTGATCCTGCTGCCGCTGCTGTCGAGCGCGTTCGTCCCCATCGACGCGATGCCGGGCTGGTTCCAGCCGATCGCCGAGTACCAGCCGTTCACGCCGGCCATCGAAACGCTGCGCGGCCTGCTGCTCGGCAGCGAGATCGGCCACAACGGCTGGCTGGCGGTCGCGTGGTGCGTGGGTCTGGCGGTGCTGGGCTACGTCTGGGCGACCTCGAAGTTCAACAGCGACGCGAAGTAGTTCGCCGGGCCGGAGGGCGGCGCCGACGCCCTCCGGCGTTGACTTCGTCGCGATGCCTCAACGATGATTGAGGCAATGAGCGATTATTCCGTTGAGCGGCGGGCTCGGGTGCATGCGGCGCTGGCCGACCCGGCCCGCCTCGCCATCGTCGACCGGCTCGCGCTCAGCGACGCGTCACCCGGCGAGCTGGGGCGGCTCCTCGGCCAGCCGACCAACCTCGTGGCGCACCATCTGGGCGTGCTGGACGCGGCGGGCCTGATCCGGCGGCGCCGTTCGGAGGGCGATCGCCGGCGGAGCTATCTGCGGCTCGTGCCCGACGTTCTCTCCGGCCTGCTGCGGCCACCGTCCCTGGCGGCTTCCCGGGTTGTCTTCGTGTGCACCCACAATTCGGCCCGGTCCCAACTGGCGGCCGCCCTGCTGGCGTCGCGCGCCCCGATGCCGGTGAGGTCGGCGGGCACCGATCCCGCGGCGGCCGTGCATCCGCGGGCGGTCGCGGTGGGGCGGCGACACGGCCTCGATCTGGCCGGTGCCCGGCCGCTGCACGTGGCCGCCGTGGTCGGGCCGGACGACCTGGTCGTCTCGGTGTGCGACAGCGCCCACGAGCAACTGCCGGCCGCTCGGGTGCACTGGTCCGTGCCCGACCCCGCGCGCGACGACACCGACGCGGCCTTCGAACGTGCCTACGCGGTCATCGCCGACCGTGTCGACCGCCTGTCCTCCGTCCTCATTGGAGCGTCCGCGTGAGCGCCGGCCTGCCTACCGTCCTGTTCGTGTGCGTGCACAACGCCGGCCGGAGCCAGATGGCGCTCGGCTTCTTCCGCCGGCTGGCGGGCGCCCGCGCCGTCGGCTGGTCGGGCGGCTCGTCCCCGGCCGCCGAGGTCAACCCGGCCGCCGTCGAGGCCATGCGGGAGCGTGGCATCGACATCAGCGGCGAGCGCCCGCACCGGTGGAGCGACGAGGCGGTCCGGGCGGCGGACGTGGTGGTCAGCATGGGCTGCGGCGACGCGTGCCCGGTCTTCCCGGGCAAGCGCTACGTCGACTGGGACCTCGACGACCCGGCCGGCAAGGGCGTCGCCGAGGTGCGCCCGGTTCGCGACGAGATCGAGCGGCGCGTGCGGTCGTTGCTGGCCGAGCTGCACATCCCGGTCGCGAGCTGATGGGGCCGGCTCGGCGCCTGTTCGCCGAAGCGCTCGGCACGGGCCTGCTCGTGACGGCCGTGGTGGGCTCGGGCATCATGGCCGCCCGACTGTCGCCCGGGGATGTCGGGCTGCAGCTGTTGGCGAACTCGATCGCCACCGCGCTGGCGCTCGCGGTCATCATCCTCGTGGTCGGCCCCGTCTCCGGCGCCCACCTCAACCCGGTCGTCTCCCTCGCGGAGTGGTGGCTCGGCCGGCGCGACCGCTCCGGGCTGGCGGCGCTCGCCGGCTATGTGGTCGCGCAACTCGTCGGCGCGGGCGCGGGATGTGTGCTCGCCAACCTCATGTTCGACCAGCCCGCCGTCACCGTGTCGACGCACGCACGCGCCGGCGCGCCGCTGTGGTTGGGTGAGGTCGTCGCGACCGGCGGGCTGGTGTTGCTGGTCTTCGCCCTCGCCCGCACCGGCCGAGCGTCGCTCACACCGGCGGCGGTCGGCGCCTACATCGGTGCGGCCTACTGGTTCACGTCGTCGACCTCGTTCGCCAACCCGGCGGTCACCGTCGGGCGCGCGCTCACGGACACCTTCGCCGGCATCGCGCCGGCGTCGGTGCCAGGGTTCGTCGTGGCACAGCTGGTCGGTCTGGTGGCGGGGGTCGCGGCGCTGTGCGTGCTCTATCCCGACGAGGGACGGCGGACGGGCCGCGGCGCGCCCGCCGTCCCCACGTCGGCCGCGGGCGTTGTCCATCGCTGACCTCGCGGCGTGCGGTCAGTGCGGCTTTCGAGCCCGGACGATCGCCGAGTGCATGCCCTCGGCCGCCTCGTGGGTGGGGGTGATCTCCACGTCGACGAAGCCGGCCGCGGTCAGGCCCTGCTCGTACTCGGTGAACGAGAGCGCGCCGGCGATGCAGCCCACCCAGTTGCCGCGCTCAGCGCGCTCGCGTGGGGTGAGGCTGTCGTCGGCGACCACGTCCGAGACGCCGAGGCGGCCGCCGGGCTTGAGCACCGCGAAGGTCGAGGCGAACACGGCCGGCTTGTCGGTCGACAGGTTGATCACGCAGTTGGAGATCACCACGTCGACGCTGGCGGGCGGCAGCGGGATGTCCTCGATGTGGCCGCGGAGGAACTCGACGTTGGTCGCACCGGCCTCGGCGGCGTTGCGGCGGGCCAGCTCGAGCATCTCGTCGGTCATGTCCAGGCCGTACGCCTTGCCGCTCGGGCCGACCCGGCGGGCCGACAGCAGCACGTCGATGCCACCGCCGGAGCCCAGATCGAGCACCGTCTCGCCCTCGTGCAGGTCGGCCACCATCAGTGGGTTGCCGCACCCGAGGCTCGCCTCCACGGCCGCGCGCGGCAGCTCCGCACGCTCGTCGGCGGAATACAGGCCCTCGTCCTCCGCAGGCCCGCAGCAACCGTCGCCACCACCACCGCAGCAGCCGGCCTGGTCGAGCACCTTCAACGCGGCCGCCGCGTAGCGGTCGCGGACGTCCTCACGGGTCACCGGCGTCTCGTACCCCGTTGCCATCTCAGCACCTCCTGATTCGATAACCGTCAAGGCAGAGACTTGCACGCTGATTCGACAGTTGTCAAGATAGTCCGGTGAGTACGCAAGCCTGCTGTGCGCCGATGGTCCGTGAACCCCTGAGTGAGGCGGGCGCCGCCGATCTGGCCAAGGCCTTCAAGGCGCTCGGCGACCCCGTGCGCCTACGGTTGCTGTCGATGATCGCGGCGCGGGCCGGCGGGGAGATCTGCGTCTGCGACCTCACCGACGCCTTCCAGGTCAAGGGCCCGACGATCTCGCATCACCTGCGCGTGCTGCGTGAGGCCGGGCTGATCGACTGTGAGCGCCGCGGCACCTGGGTCTACTACTGGGTCATCCCGAGCGCCCTCGCGCCGCTGTCCCAGCTGCTCGACATCTCGGCGCTGGCTGACGAGGGCGACGCGCCGGCGTTCGTCGCTGAGTCGGTGGGGCATCTCGATGCCGCGGGGGCGCGGCAGCGGTGACGGCGGGCTCAGACCGCGATGCGGGAGCCCATGATGACCGTGCGGTCGCGCGGCAGGCCGAAGTACTCGGCGGCGTCCGCCGTGACGTAGGAGGTGGCGATGAACAGCCGCTTGCGCCAGGCAGCCATCGTCGGCGCGTCGCCGCGGGTCAGTTCGATCTTCGACAGGAAGTACGACGCGTCGTCGAGGTCGAGCACGCCCTCCGTGCTGTCCGGCTCGAGCAGCGCGAGCGCGGCGGGCACGTTCGGCGTCTCGATGTAGCCGTACCGGGCGATGACGTGCACGATCCCGTCCTCCGCGAAACCCAGGTCGTCGACCTCGATGCGTTCGCTGTCAGGCACGTACGGCACGGTCTCGGTCTCGATCGAGAGAATCACCACGTGCCGGTGGAGCACGTGGTTGTGCTCGACGTTGGCCCGCAGCGCCAGCGGCGTGGTCTCCTTGCCGCGGTTGAGGAAGACGGCGGTGCCGGGCACCCGGGTGAGCCCACCGGCGTGGCTGTGCAGGTAGGTGACCAGGGCTCGCAGCGAACCCTCGGCGCGCGCCCGCTCGCCGGTGACCACCTGGCGACCCCGCTGCCAGGTCGTCATCACCGTGAACGCGGTCAGCCCGATCAGCAGCGGCAGCCACGCGCCGTGCAGCAGCTTGGTGAGGTTGGCCGCCAGGAACAACAGGTCGATCGCCAACAGGATGCTGGCGCCGGTCACCGCTATCCACAATGGAGTCCTGAAGCGGACGTGGGCGAGATAGAAGAACAGCAGCGTGGTGATGGTGATGGTGCCGACCACGGCCATGCCATAGGCGTACGCGAGAGCGGCCGAGGAGCGGAACGCGAATACCAGGGTCAGCACCGAGACCATCAGCAGCCAGTTGATCCACGGCACGTAGATCTGGCCGATCGTCGACGCCGACGTGTGGGCGATGCGCAACCGGGGCAGGTAGCCGAGTTGAGCGGCCTGGCTCGCCACCGAGAAGGCGCCGGTGATGACGGCCTGCGACGCGATGACCGTCGCCGCCGTGGCGAGCACCACCATCGGCAGGCGGGCCCAGCCCGGCGTCAGCAGGAAGAACGGGCTGCTGATCGCGTTCTGGTCGTCGAGGATCAACGCGCCCTGGCCGAAGTAGCTGAGCATGCAGGCGGGCAGCACGAGCAGGAGCCAGCCGCGGGTGATCGCCCGCCGCCCGAAGTGACCCATGTCCGCGTAGAGCGCCTCGGCCCCGGTGACCGCCAGCACCACGGCCGCGAGCGCATAGAACGCGATATGGAAGTGCCCGAACAGGAAACCGAGGGCGTACGTCGGGGACAGTGCCCGCAGGATGGCCGGGTTCTGGATGATCCCGCCGATGCCGCACGCGCCGATCGCCAGGAACCAGGTGATCATCACCGGGCCGAAGAACCGCCCGACCACGGCCGTGCCTTGGCGCTGGACGAGGAAGAGCAGCACGATGATGACCGCGGTGACCGGGACGACCGCGTCGGCGAGGCCGGGCTGCACGACCTCCAGTCCTTCGATCGCGGAGAGCACGGAGATCGCTGGCGTGATCATGCTGTCGCCGAAGAACAACGCCGCGCCGAACACGCCGAGCCCGGCCAGGACCAGCGCCCGCCGGCGGGCCCGTCCGTCGGTCAACCGGCGCAACAGGGTGATCAGGGCCATGATGCCGCCCTCGCCCTGGTTGCTGACCCGCATCACCAGCGTCACGTAGGTGAGGGTGACGATGAGCATGACGGCCCAGAACACCAGTGAGACGACGCCGTACAGGTTTTCGTCATTGACCGGCACCGGATGCGGGTCGGCCGGGTTGAACACGGTCTGGAGCGCGTAGAGCGGGCTGGTCCCGATGTCGCCGAAGACGACCCCGAGCGCGCCGACCACGACCGCCGCCCGGACGACGTCGCGTCCGCCGCGCGACGCGGCCGGGCGAGTATCTGTCTGCACCTGGGAGCCCTCTCGAGATCGCGACACCGCCGTCCATCCTGCCGGTCGGGTCCCGGGTCACCGCGTCAAGGAAGCGTCAAGACTCATCCAACGGCTGGCTTCGGAGGCGTTTCGCTCCGCCGAGCGGCGAGTGGTGTGACAATGATCGGATGCCAGCCGGTCCGGCTCGGGCCCGTCAACCCGGGCCGACGACCGACCATCCGCCGGCGCTCCGGCGCTGGTCGACACCTGGCAGGTGAAGAACTTGACCAGCGACAATGGAATTCACGCCTTCCGGCTCGACACGCCGGAGGAATCACTCACCGACCTGCGCGGCCGGATCTCCGCCACCCGATGGCCCACCAAGGAGCTGGTCACCGACCGCTCCCAGGGAGTCCAACTGGAGACGGTGCGGGAACTGGCCCGCTACTGGGTCGACGACCACGACTGGCGCGCGTTCGAGGCGAAGCTCAACGCGCTGCCGCAGTACATGACCGAGATCGACGGCGTCGACGTCCACTTCGTCCATGTGCGGTCCAAACACGAGGACGCGCTGCCGCTGATCATGACGCATGGCTGGCCCGGCTCGGTGGCCGAGCTCCTCGGGGTGGTCGGCCCGCTCACCGACCCGACGGCGCACGGCGGACGGGCGGAGGACGCCTTCCACCTGGTGCTGCCGTCGCTGCCGGGCTACGGGTTCTCGGGCGAACCGACCGAGCTCGGCTGGGAGAACGGTCGCATCGCGCGTGCGTGGGCGGAGCTGATGAGCCGGCTCGGCTACCCGCGTTACGTGGCCCAGGGCGGCGACGTGGGCGCCGCCGTCACCGACGCGCTGGGTCGCCAGGCGCCCGACGGCCTGCTCGGCATCCACGTCAGCCTGTTGGCCGGCGCGATCGGCATCAAGGACATGCTCCCGAACGAGTCCAAAGAGGAGCAAGTCGCGCACGACGCGCTCGAGACGTTCACGACGGACGGCTTCGGCTACTTCCTGGAGCAGTCGACGCGACCACAGACGATCGGCTACTCACTGCTGGACTCGCCGGTCGGGCTGGCGGCCTGGATGCTCGACCACGACACGGACAGCTACTACAAGATGGCGAGCGCGTTCGTCGACGACGACCCGGTGGGTGGGCTCACGCGGGACACGGTCGTGGACAACATCACCTTGTACTGGCTGACGGGCACGGGCGCCTCGTCCGCCCGGTGGTACTGGGAGTTCGGCCGGTTCCTCGCGGCCGCGACCGCGTCCGGCCAGCCGCCACCGCCGGTCCGGGTGCCGGTAGGCTTCACGACCTTCCCGGGCGAGATCTGGGCCTCGCCGCGCAGCTGGGTCGAGACGGTCTATCCCGATCCCGCCTACTTCAACGAGGCGGACCGCGGCGGTCACTTCGCCGCGTGGGAGGAGCCCGACGTGTTCGCGGCCGAGATGCGCGCCGCGTTCGCCCCGATGCGGGCCGCCTGATCACGGCTCGACGATGGCGAACCGGGGGTCTCCCGGGTCCAGCACGCCGGCGAGCTGCCGGAGGACCTCCCGGTCGCCGTCGAGGGTCATGCCGGCGCCAGCGGCACCGTCGAAGTCCGCGGTGGCGAGGTGCACCAGGGCGGCGCGGGGAACCGTCAACGTCACGCCTACGTCGCCGGCGCCGTCCTGGACGGCGGTGAAGACGCCGTTGCGCAGGGTGGTGCGATACGACTCGCCGTGGTCGGGGAAGTGCCAGCGCAGAGCCAGGTCGAGGGCCCAGGCTCGCGGTCCGTCCACCCGCACCGCGACCGCGTCGAAGAGCATCCGCGGCGGCAGTTGCGCGGCCATGTCGGGTGACGAGGTCGCGGTCGGCGTACCGAAGTTGCCGTCCCGCAGCTCGACCGCGCCCGACAGGTAGCTGTTGCGCCAGGTGCCGTTCTCGCAGCCGAACCCGAGGCGCTCGAGCACGTCGGCGAGCAGCGACCGGCCGGCCGCGTGGTCGGGCTGGGCGAAGACGACGTGGTCGAGGACCTGCGCCGCCCAGCGCAGGTCGCCCTCGTCGGCGCAGCGGCGGGCCTTCTCGACGACCGCGTCGGCGCCGCCCATGAACTCGACGTAGCGGTGGGCGGCCGCCTGCGGCGGGTGCTGCCACAGTCGGGCCGGGTTGCCGTCGTACCAGCCGAGGTAACGCTGGTAGATGGCCTTGACGTTGTGGCTGATCGATCCGTAGTAGCCGTGTGTGTGCCAGGCCGCGCGCAGCGCCGGTGGCAGTTCGAGCAGCTCGGCGATCTCGATGCCGGTGGCGCCCCGGTTCATCAGCCGGACGGTCTGGTCATGCTGGTACGCGTAGAGGTCGCGCTGCAGCCCCAGGAACTCGCCGATGTCGTCCGCGCCCCACGTGGGCCAGTGGTGCGACGCGAACAGCACGTCGGCCTGCCCGGCGAACATCTCGATGGCCCGGGTCAGGTGGCCGGCCCACTCGTGCGGGTCGCGGACCACCGCGCCGCGCAGGGTGAGCAGGTTGTGCAACGTGTGGGTGGCGTTCTCGGCCATGCACAGCGCCCGCCGGTCCGGGAACAGGAAGTGCATCTCGGCGGGCGCCTCGGAGTCGGGCGCCAGTTGGAAGACCATGCGCACGCCGTCGACCGTCAGCTCCTGACCGGTGTGGGTGACGTCCACCGTCGGCGGGATCAGGCTGACGGTCCCCGTCGAGGTGGTCTGGCCGAGCCCCGCGCCGACGCCGCCGCGCGGGTTGCGGGGAAGCGCGGCGCCGTACATGTAACCGGCCCGCCGGGCCATCGCCACACCGGCGTAGACGTTCTCCGCGATGGCGTGCTCGAGGAAGCCCGCCGGGGCGATGACCGGCACGCGGCCGGAGTCGACGTCGTCCTGCGTGACGACGCCCCTGACCCCGCCGAAGTGGTCGACGTGGCTGTGGGTGTAAATCACGGCGCTCACCGGCCGGTCGCCGCGCTGCGACCGGTACAACCGCAGGGCGGCGACCGCCGTCTCGACCGAGATCAGTGGATCGATGACGATGACCCCGGAGTCACCCTCCACGAAGGTCACGTTCGACAGGTCCAGGCCACGCACCTGGTAGATGCCGTCGACGACCTCGAACAGACCGTGCTCGACGACCAGCGACGACTGCCGCCACAGGCTCGGGTGCACGGTGTCGGGCCGCTCGCCGGCCAGGAACGCGTAGGAGTCGTTGTCCCACACGACCGCGCCGTCGGCACCATGGACCACCGCCGGGTCCAGCGCGGCCAATCGTCCGCGGCGGGCGTTGGCGAAATCCCGTTGATCGTCGTACGGGTAGTCGGCGTCCACGAAACCCGACCTTACCGACATCAGGGGCGAACTTGGTCCAAGTCTCGGATCAGCCTGGGTCGTACGGTGGGGGAGTGCAGGAGTCGCCGGTGGTCGAGCGTCCGGTCATGTTCCAGACGTGGCGGGACCTGACGTTCCTGCACTGGCGCTACCCGGCCGCCGACGTCCAGGCGCTGTTGCCGCGCGGGCTCACCGTCGAGACCCACGACGGTGACGCCTGGGTCGGGCTCGTGCCGTTCGTGATGGCCGGCATCCGGGCGCCCTGGGTGCCGGCGCTGCCGTGGCTGTCGCGGTTCCCGGAGACCAACGTGCGCACCTATGTGCGCGGCCCCGACGGTCGCTCCGGCATCTGGTTCTTCTCGCTCGACGCCGACCGGCTGGCCCCCGTGGTCGTCGCCCACCTCACCTATTCGCTGCCCTACGTGTGGTCGGCCATGTCCGTGCGGGTCGACGGGCCGGTGCACCATTACCGCTGCCGCCGGCACCGCGAGCCCGGCCGGCGCTGCGACGCCACCGTGCGGGTCGGCGCCCCGATCCCGGAGCCGGACGCGCTCGCCACGTTCCTGACCGCCCGGCACCGGCTCTACAGCGTGCGGGACGGCGGGATGGTGGCCGCCGACGCGGAGCACGGGCCGTGGCCGCTGCGGGAGGCGGAGCTCCTCGACCTCGACCAGAACCTGATCGAGGCGGCGGGCCTGCCGGCGCCCGTCGGCGACCCGCTTCCGCACGCCTCGGCCGGCGTGCTGGTGCGGGTCAGCGGCTGGCGCCGGGTCAGGACCGGTTCGTGATCTGCTGCACCGCCCAGGCGTTGCCGTCGGGGTCGGTGAAGTTGACGAAGCCGACGTTGTTGAGGTCGTCGCCCTCCTCGTGCGCCCGCGGGCCGTTGGCGCCGTAGACGACGATGTCGCCGACGTCGACACCCCGCTCGACGAGCTGGGCCCGGGCGGCGACCAGGTCGTTGACGACCAGCTGCAGGCCCTTGAGCGAGCCGGGCGGCATGTCGGGCACGGCGCCGAAGCCGATGACCACCGAGCAACCCGAGCCGGGCGGGGTCAGCTGCACGATGCGGAAGCCCGGCCCCTGCGTGTCGTGGTCGACGGCGAAGCCCAACTTCGTGGAATAGAACTCCTTCGCCCGGTCCACATCGGAGACCGGCACGACGACGACTTCCAGGGTCCAGTTCATCGCGTCAGGCTATCGACCAATGGTCGACCTCGCCGCCCGCCCGGCGCAGCGCGCCGGACCGCGCCAGGTGCGCGAGATGGGCGTACGTCTCGCCCACCGCCGCCCGCCGCATCATGCCCTGCACCTGCGCCCACGGCCGCGACCAGGTGAGCCGCTCGGCGATCTCCCACGTGGTGGCATCGGGGGCTGCGGCGACCACCCGGGTCAGCTCGGCCAGGCGGTCGGCGTGGTGGGCCCGCAGCGCGGCGATCCGGTCCGGCAGGCCCGCGAACCGGTACTCGTGGGCCGGCAGCACCTCGTCGACCGGCAGGTCACCCGTCCGGGTGAGCGATCCGAGGAAGTCGCCGAGGGGGTCCGCCGTCTGTCCGGGGTGGAGGGTGATGTTGGGGCTGATCCGCGGCAGCACGTGGTCGCCGGCGAGCAGCAGCCGCCGCTGCTCGTCGTGGAAGCAGAGATGGCCCGCCGTGTGCCCGGGCGTCCACACCGCGCGCACGCCGGCCGCCGCGCCGAGCGGCCGGTCGCCGTCGTCGATCAGCCGGTCCGGGTCGACCAGGGCGCGGCGGGCTCGCGCGTCGTCGACCGAGCCGACCGTCTCGGCCACGTCGGTGTCGGTGCCGCCGCGCTCGCGTACCCAGGCGCTGATGGTCGCCACGAACTCGCCCGGGTCGCTGCGCCCCTTCACGGCCGCGGCGTCGAGGGCGTGCATGCCGATCCACGCGCCGGACGCCTCGCGGACCGCGCCCGCCAAACCGTGGTGGTCGGCGTGCCAGTGGGTGACCAGCACCGCCCGCACGTCGGTGAGCGCGTAGCCACAGCTCGCCAGCCCGTCGACCAACGCCGCCCACGCGTCGTCGGCGGGCCACCCGGCGTCGACGAGGGCCACGCCGTCTGGCAGCGCCAGCGCATAGACCAGGACGTAGCGCAACGGACTGCCCGTCATGGGCACCGGGATCGACCACAGGCCGGGCCGGACCTGTTCCACCGGCGGCAGCTCGCGCCGTTGCCAGGCGGTGCGCTGCACGGTGCCGGTGACCTCGACCATCCCTCGATCAGACCCCGACCGGCCGGACAGGACAATCGGCGGTGACCAATCTCATTCCGGTCGCCGGCCGTCCAGCAGCGGGCGCGCCGGATCCCAGACCTGACCCGTCCGGCGGTACGCGATGGCCGACAGCGCCTCCAGCACGACGCGGTTCGCCAGGAACGCGGTGACCTCCGCCTGGTCGTAGGGCGGTGACACCTCGACCACGTCGACGCCGACCACCGGCAGTTCCAGGCAGACCCGGCGGACGGCGTCGAGCAGTTGGCGCGAGGTGAACCCGCCGGGCTCGGGTGTGCCGGTGCCGGGCGCCATGCCCGGGTCGACCACGTCGACGTCGACCGAGAGGAACACGCCGTCGCACTCGTCGACCGCGATCGCGAACGCCTCGGTCAGGCAGGTGTCGAGGCCACGGGCGACGATCTCGCTCATCTCGTACGCCCGCATGCCCTGCTCGGCCATCCAGTCCAGCGTCTCGGGGCCGGGCCAGTAGCCGCGCAGGCCGATCTGCAGGAACCGGTCGCCGCGGGCCGCGCCCGACTCGATCAGCCGGCGCATCGGCTGGCCGTGCCCGAGCAGCGAGCCGAACTCGCTGTAGCCGGTGTCGGCGTGCGCGTCGAAGTGCACCACGGAGACCCGGCCGAACCCGTGTGTCCGGGCGACGCCGGTGACGTCGGGCAGCGCGATCGTGTGGTCGCCGCCGAGGACGACCGGGATCGCGCCGGCCGCGGCGATCGTCGCCACGGCCTCCTCGATCACCCGTACGCTGCGCTCGATGTCGCCGGAGAAGCACTCGACGTCGCCCGCGTCGTACACCCGGAGGTCGTTGAGCCCGTCGGTGCGCAAGGCGAGCGCCGGCCGCGATCCGTCGTGCGGGAGGTAGCAGGCCTGGCGCATGGCCGACGGGCCGAAGCGGGTGCCCGGACGGTGCGAGGTGCCCCCGTCGAACGGCGCGCCGAGGATGACGACGTCGGCGTCCGCCCACCCGGCCGGCGTCCCGAGGTCGCACGGTGGCACGCCGAGGAAGGTGATGTCGGGTCCGTACATCGCGCCGTACCGGGTCATGGTCAGCCACGCTAGCGGGTCTGTTGGGACCGGTGGGGCGAGCCGATCGCCGCGGTACCAACGGGTTCCGCCGTTTCCCTTTACAGGCCGGTGTGACCGCCGTCACTATCGGTGCAAAGGTCTCTACAGACCGGAGGTGTGCGGTGGGCGGCACACAACCAACGTTCGCTGATGCGATCTCTCTCCAGGTGGCGCGCCGGCACCGGGCGGCGTTGCTGCGCGACATCCAGATGTTCGAGCACGCGATCGCGTCACCGAGCGCCGAACCGGGTTGGCGTGAACGGGTGAGCAACCGGCTGCGGTCGCTGCGCGCGGCGTTCGCCGAGCACATCGTGGTGACCGAAGGAGACGACGGGCTCTACGCGGAACTGCTCGAGCACGCGCCCCGGCTGCGCCACCGGGTGCACAAGCTGATCCGCGACCACGCCGCGATCGCGGTGGCGCTGGCGGCGTTGCAGCGTCGTGCCGACCAGCCCGGCACGCGGGTCGACGACCTGCGTCGGTGCGGCGGCGACGTGCTGCGGGCGCTGTCGCGCCACCGGCAGCGCGGCGCCGACCTGGTCTACGACGCGTACGAGACAGACATCGGGGGAGAAACCTGACCTGATCGGGTGATCTCGCGGAACCGATCGCCCTGGGCCGCCGTCTGACCTGGCATGGGTTTCGTACGGGCGGGTCGTCTCGCCGCCGTCGTCGGTGGTGTCGTCGTGGCGCTGTCGGCGTGCGCCGCGCCGGGCAGTGTCGGCGACGGCGGTGGTCCCGCGTCGCCGTCCCACGATTATGAAGCGGTGGCGCAGTGGGCCGCCGAGGTGGCCGACGGGTGGTCGCCGAAGGACAGCGCGTGGCGGCAGGGTTACGTGCCGCTGCAGGAGCCGACGAGCGTCGACGGTGAGCTGACCGAGGCCGAGAAGCGGGCGCTGGTGGCGGGTTGGTGGACGGCCGCGGTCGCGCTGCCCGCCGACCGGCCGGCGGCCGGGACGGTGGTGTTCCCTGACGGGTCGTCGCGGCAGCCGTTGTCGAGTGCGGCCGAGGCGTACCAGAAGATGGATCTTGGTGATCCGCCGCCGTGTGTGTCCTCTTCCCCTGCGGCCCCGTCTTCCTCCGGTCCCGACGGTTCCGTTTCCGCGCCGGCCGGCGGCGACTGCGTCGGGCTGACGGTGCGGGGCGTGTCGCTGGCCGAGGTCTCGATGCGCACGAGCCGCGGAGTCGCCACCGTGCCGGCGTGGCGGTTCGAGATCGACGGTGGACGGGCGGTGCTGCGCGACGCGGTCGCGGCGCCCGCGCCCACCCCCTCGCCGGCAGCCACGCCGGTCAACCGCCCCGTCCCGGTGGGGATGGTCGCGGCGCAGGGTGTGACCGGGGTCGACGGGCTGGAGCTGCGCTACACGCTCGGGGTCGGGGCGTGCGACCGCGACGTCACGCCGATCGTCGTCGAACGGGCCCGACGTGGTGGTGGTGACCGGCGGGGTGACGCGCGACGGTGGCGAGTGCACCGACCAGCTGCTGATCGAGCCCGTCAGCGTGACGCTGACCGAGCCGTTGGGCGACCGGCCGGTGCTCGACGGGCTCAACGGGACGCTGCTGCCGGTGGGTGCGGCCTAGGGCAGGTCGATCGGGAGCTTCAGACCGTCGAGGGCGTGCGAGCACGGGCAGTCGCGGTCCAGTGGGATGGTGGCCAGCGCGTCCATCAGCAGGCCGCGCAGGCGCGCGGTGTTCTCGCCGAAGACGCGGAAGACCTCCTCCTGGGTGACGCCCTGGTCGCCCTCGACGCCCGCGTCCAGGTCGGTGACCAGGGCGATCGTCGAGTAGCAGAGGGCCAACTCGCGGGCCAGCACCGCCTCCGGGTAGCCGGTCATGTTGACCACCGCGCCACCGATCCGGGTGAACCAGCGCGACTCGGCGCGGGTCGAGAAGCGCGGTCCCTCGATGACGACCATCGCACCGCTGGTCGTGGTGGCGATCTCGTTGCTGGTGGCGGCGGACTCCAGCGTGCGGCGGCCGACGGGGCAGTAGGGGTCGGCGAAGTTCACGTGTACGGCGCCGTCGTCGTAGAAGGTCTGGATGCGGCCCGAGGTGCGGTCAATCAACTGGTCGGGGATCACGAAACTGCCCGGGCCGAGCTCGGCGCGCAGGCCACCGACGGCGCAGGGGGCCAGGATCTGGCGTACGCCCAGGGCTCTCAACGCCCACAGGTTGGCGCGATAAGGGATCTTGTGCGGCGGGAAACGGTGGTTACGACCGTGCCTGGGCAGGAACGCGACGGTCCGGTCCCCGACAGTGGCGACCGTGATCGGGTCGGACGGCGGGCCGTAGGGCGTGTCGACCACGTGTTCCGTCGCGTCGTCGAGCAGGGCGTACAGACCCGAACCGCCGATCACCGCAAGCTCCGCGCGTGCTGTCACTTTCATCCCTCTCGCCGAGGCTGTCAGCCTTAACCATGGCCGTAGGTCAGGCTAGGGTGCGATGCATGTGTTGCGCGTGGATGGTCGACCCTGATGTCCTATCCCCGTGCGGCGGCAGGGGGTAGGCGCGTGCACGGCGAGGGTCAGGCGATCGGGGGCCGGTCGATGGAGTCGATGACCGGTCGACTCCTGGTTGCCACGCCGGCGCTCAAAGATCCCAACTTCGACCGTACGGTCGTCCTGCTCGTCGCCCACGAGCCCGGCGGCGCCCTCGGCGTGGTGCTCAACCGGGCCACCGAGGTGCCGGTTTCGGACGTGCTGGGCGCCTGGGGCACCCTGGCCCGCGACCCCGCGGTGCTCTTCGAAGGCGGCCCGGTGCAGCCCGAGTCGGCGATCTGCCTCGCCCGCATGCGGGCCCAGCGCCCGCGGATGCGCGGCTTCCACCCCGTGTCGGGCTCGATCGGCACGCTCGACCTCTCGATCGACCCCGACGCGCTGCGCGAGAAGCTGACCTGCATACGGGTGTTCGCGGGCTACAGCGGTTGGTCGCCGG
This sequence comes from Asanoa sp. WMMD1127, assembly GCF_029626225.1. NCBI lineage: Bacteria > Bacillati > Actinomycetota > Actinomycetes > Micromonosporales > Micromonosporaceae > Asanoa > Asanoa sp. WMMD1127. The sequence goes on along the minus strand of NZ_JARUBP010000001.1, from coordinate 615,719 downwards.
GCCAGCTCGAGGAAGAGATCCAGAGCGGGTCGTGGTTCGTCTTCGACGCCCTACCGGGTGACGCCTTCGTCGACCGCCCCGACGACCTGTGGCCGATGGTCCTCCGCAGGCAGGGCGGCATCCTGTCGGCGGTCGCCCACTTCCCGGCGGATGTCGCCCTGAACTGAGGGCACCCCTGCCGGATGACCCCGGCATGGGGCATGTGTAATATTGCGCGAGTGCCCGGGACACCGGGTGCGATTCGGGGCCGTGGCGCAGCTGGTAGCGCACCACACTGGCAGTGTGGGGGTCAGGGGTTCGAGTCCCCTCGGCTCCACAAATGGGTCGCCAGATCTTGTCCGCAGAGAGCGCGGACGGGATCTGGCGACCCATTTGTGTCGCATTCCTATTCCGGGGGCGACCCCCGGACCCCACGGTGCGGTGGGCGCTGTTCGCGGTATGCGAGGTCAGACCCAACGTTGCCGTTGGGTCTGACCTCGCCGGCTCGGCGTCGTGGCCTCCGTTCACGACCCGGCGGGGGCGAATTCGGTGCGGCAAACGCCCCGACGCCGCCACGGCGATCTGGTCGGAACCCGCGCATTGGCAATCAGGGGCGACGGGTGCCCAGGTTCGAATCCTGCCCTCGACAACCAGCGGCGCCGCTCGGTCGACAACCGGCCGATGAACTGCACGTTTAGAACGAGTCGAGTCGCGTGCGGGGGGCGCCTGCCTCGGCACCGAGGATTCGAACCTGCGCGAGTTCCCGTTACTCGATCGGGTCGAAGGGGGCGTCCTCAAATCCGGGGCGTTGCTAACGATTTTGCGACCGGCCGCCAGGACTGAGGCTGGCACTACGAGCGTGAGGCGAAGGCCGACGAGCCGGTCGGCCGGCCGTCGAACGACATCGGCGCACAGTTCACGAGTTGTGACGTGGTGGTCCAGGACAGGTGGGGCGGCGTGCGAACGATGTACCCGATTCCCTGCAGGGCCCGAGCGTCGACGACCGTAAGGTTGGCGGGCCGGGATGTGCAATGCCGGGGGCCGGCCATTTCGTGAAGGAGGCGCCGCGGTGGGGTTCGATGTGTATATCGAGAACCAGGTACACGAGCGACGCTATGCCGGCGCGGAAGCGGGCTCCTCGCTGCAACGCCTGGTTGCGGCGAGTGACCGGGAGCGGCAGCACCTGGTGTCGAGGATCGATTCCTACGGCGACACCATGATCAACCTGATCCAGCTGCCGCAGTTGACTGCGGAGCTGGACGAGATCGCGAGCCGCAGACCGGAGCTCGCGGTCGACGTGCAGGCGCTGGGGGCGTTCATCGAGGAGGCGACCCGGGCACGCGGATATCTCTGGATCTCCGGTGACTGAGCGCGGCCCGCTGCTGATGGCGCAACCTCCGATCGTGGTCAGCTGTCACGAACACGAATGCCTCCTGCTGCCTGCCGGCATCGCAGTGCGGCTCTGATCTGCTGCCGACCATTCTCGGGATCTGCGAGGAGTTCTTCGCCAGCACCAGCCCACAAAGACCTTGTTGCCACCGCTCTTCTGCCTTCGCGATGCAGTGCGTCCTGGCAACCAGTGCCACCACGCACCATCCGCGAACGGGGGCCCGGAGCGGAGCAACCGCCGCCGGGGCGACGCCGGATAACTTTGGGTAGCGGCCGGATCGCGTCATGAGCGGATATGGGCTAGCGCGGCGTTCGCCACTGGGCCATGGATTCGGGTGTGATCGTCATTCAGCGGGCACGTGTGCCGTGGAGCGCAGCTGGGCGCGGCGCGCCACAGGCCGACGCCCGCCGAGGACTCAACCACCCGCTCTTGCTTCCCGCGTCGCTGCCCGCCGACGATGTCGGTCGCCAGATCTTGTCCGCAGAGAGCGCGGACGGGATCTGGCAACCCGTTTGTGTCGCATTGATTCCGGGCGATCGCCGGACCCACGGTGTATGGGCGCGGTTCGCGTATGCAGTGATGGCGGCCGGTGGCAGCGCGTTCAGCAGAGGGCAACGCGGTAGCCGTGCGTCAGCGGCGTGCGCGGATGATGGTGATGCAGTCGTGGATCTCGTCGGGGGACAGGCGGCGGTACTCGTCGTCGCGGTTGGCTCGGTTGATCTCGGCGAGGATGTTCGAGTGGGTCCATGCGCCGTCGGGGCCTATGTGCTCGTCGATCTCCCAGCCCTCGGGCGTGGCCGACTGCCGGACCACCTGCCACAGCTCGTCGAGCGGCGTCGTCTCGGTGTTCAGGATGGCGTAGTAGCGGTAGAGCTTCGGTGCTTCGGGGGCCAGCAATCGGCGGGCGAGTGACACGTCCGCTGACGCCGCCGCCCGCACGGTGTCCCAGCGCAGCCTCAGCGCGTCGCCGGGAGCGGTCAGGGCCGGCCACAATGTCATGCCGGGATGCTCGGTGATGGTGTCGAGGACGAACCGTCTGGTCGCGAACGCGGCGTCGTCGGGATCGAGGGCCAGCGGCAGGAGCAACCGCAGCACGTGCGGGTCGCCGGGCTCGAAGCGCAGCGGGCCGCCGTCGGTCAGGGCGGCCGGGAACGGATCGACGCGTACGCCGCCGGTGTCATCCGGGGTGATCGCGAGCAGCGGGCCGGACGGGCGGTCCGCGGCCAGCACCGTCTCGTCGGTCCAGGTCGCCGCCACCGTGGGGTCGCGGTGCCACTCGGCGCACATCCACGGGATGCCGTCCGGGCCGTCCCGCAGCACCAGCACATAGCGGCCGGTCCCGTCCCGGTAGGCCTCGACGACCTCGCCCGGACGGGCGCTGCGCCACGGCGGCCCTGTCGGGTCCTCGCCGGTGCGGGTGTACTTCAGCAGCTTGGCGATGCGGTGCAGCCGCAGCACCGGCGTCAGGTCGGGCACCGGCGTCAGCGTCGTCAACCACGTCGCCACCACCGGGCCGGCCCAGGTCGCGGTCGCCGGGATCGGCCGGGCTGCCCGGGCCCGGTCCAAGTGCGACGAGCGAGGCCCGCGAGCGATGATCTCGGCAGTCACGTCCTGGAACATCAGGTGCGACAGCCTTTCGGCTGCGCTGGTGTAGATCTCGATGCGCGGGTCGTCGCGGTCCAAGTCGTCCGCGGCCGCTTGCAGGCCGATGACCTCGCGGGCGGCCGCCTCTCCCCGATCGGTGGGCGGCGCCGCGGCGGCGAGCATCTCGCGCAGCGGCGAGGGCAGCTCCGGTGGGCGGGGGCGCGCCGCGAGGTACCAGCCGCGCCCGCGGTCGGGTATGCGCGCCAGGCCGGCGCGGATTTTGTCGAGGTCGGTGGCGTGCTGTGCGGCCAACGCGGCCCAGGCCAACGGGTACGCCTCCGGAAGCCCCACCTCTACGGCCTGCCGGAGCTTGTGCCCGATGGTGTCGTCCGGCACTTGTACGGTCCGGCCCGGATGGTCGAGTGCCCGGCGCGCCGTCGCGAGGGTGTTGGTGCCGCTGACCCAGATCGGCAGATCGGCCCCCAACGCTTGGCCGATGCGCCCGGCGAGATGACGGCGGCCGGAGCGGCGGTGTCCGTCCGCGAAGCGCGCGGGGTACAGGACGACGTAAGGGCCGGCGTCGGACTCGGCGGCCAGGGTGTCGAGGAAGAGTGGGACGGGTGCGATCAGCACCGCGTCCGGCCGGCGTTCCTCGGCCAGCAGCCGGGTGCACAGAGCCCGAACGAGGTCGGTGTCACGTACCAAGGGCTGGTCGGAGAGCTTGCTGTGGTAGAGGACCGGCCCGTGGCGGGTTTCCCACAGGATGACGTAGACGACGGCGCCGGCCACCTCGACGAGGTCGTGCGACACCTGGCGCGGCGGCTCGGCCGGGCTGGCGCGCCGGATCAGCCACGGCTTCCACGACTCGGACATGTGCCGGCCAGTGTCGCATGGTCGGTTCGTGTCGCGGGTCCCTGCACGTTGGCGCGGGATCGCTGTCAGCGACCGGGATTGGCGATGCGGGCCAAGGTGCCGATTTCCTGGGCCACCCATAGGGCGCCGTCGGGTCCGAGAGTGATGCCGTGCGGTTCGGAATGTGGGGTGGGCAGGTCATGGAGTTCGATCTTCCCGTCCGTGGTGATGGAGCCGACCCGGTTACCTCCCCACTCGGTGAACCACAAGTCCCCGCTAGCGCCGGCGGTGATGGCGTGGGGCCGGCCGGCGCGGTCCGGCAGCGGGTACTCGTCTATCGCGCCGCCGGAGGTGATCCGTCCGATCTGGCCGGCGGCGATCTCGACGAACCAGACGGCGCCGTCGGGGCCGGCCGTGATACCCACGGGAGCGGCGGCTTCGACCGGTAGCGGGTACGTGGTGACAGCGCCGTCCATGCCGATCCGACCGATCGCGTTCGCCTGGTTCATCGTGAACCACATGCCGCCGTCGGCGCCGGCGGTGATGGCCACCGGGTAGGCGCCGGAGACCGGGAGCGGTAATTCGGTGATCTCGCCGCCGGTCGTGATCCGGCCGATGCGACCAGCGTTCATCTCGGTGAACCACAGCGCCCCGTCGGGCCCAGGGGCAATGCCGTACGGTCCGCCATCGCGGCTCAGTACGGGAAATCGGGTGATCTCGCCGGCGGTGGTGATCCTGCCGATCCGGTGCCCCCGGGATTCGGTGAACCACAGCGCACCGTCAGGGCCGGCGACGATGATTGTGGGCTGCCCGGACGGGTCGAGTTGATACGTGGTGGGTTTTTCGCCGGGTACCAGTCGACCGAGTTGGCCGCTGTGGGCGAGCGTGAACCACAAGGCGCCGTCCGGGCCCGCGGTGACGGCGTACAGACCGCAGCTGGCGTCGGTCACTGGGTGTTCATGAATGAATGCGGATGTCACAGGGCTCGTTCCAGTCCGTTCTCGATGGCGATGTGTTCGATCTCGGCCGGTGTGCCGGCCATGAGGGTGCGGCAGTGCTGGGTGATCAGGTCAGCAGGCCAGTCCCACCATGCGGCCCGGTGCAGCCGATCTATGTCCTGGTCGCTGAAGCGCTGCCGGATCGGTCGTGCCGGATTCCCGCCCACAATCGTGTAGGCCGGGACGTCGGCGACGACCACTGCGCCCGCCGCGATGATCGCCCCATCACCGATGCGTAACCCCGGCATGACAGTGGCCCGGTGGCCGAACCACACGTCGTTGCCGGCGACGGTGTCGCCCCGGCTGGGCATGGTGCTCACGACATCGAGGGTCCGCTCGGCCCATTCGCCGCCGAAGATGGTGAACGGGAACGTGGACGGGCCCATGATCGGGTGGTCGCCGCCGGCCATCAGGAACCGGGTTCCGGCCGCTATCGCGCAGAACTTGCCGATGATCAACTGTTCCGGCCCGTAGGCGTAGAGCACGTTGTTCCGTTCGAAGCCGGTCGCATCCTCCGGGTCGTCGTAGTACGTGTAATCCCCGATGGTGATCTTTGGCGAGGTGACCAGCGTCTTGAGGAACACCACGCGTGGGTGCCCCGCCATCGGATGGAGGGTCGTGGGGTCAGGTGTCAACGAAGTCCTCGCTCGTTAAAACTACATTTGTAGCGATAGCATCGTGACATGGCCTCACCGCGACCGACAACCGGCGTCCCCGACGAGCCGGTGACCGGCCGTGCCCGCCGGCCCGGCGGACGCAGCGCGGAGGTTCGTCGCCGTGTGCTCGACGCGACGCTCGCGCAGTTGGTGCAGCACGGCTACGACTCTTTGAGCATCGACGTGGTGGCCGATCTCGCGCACGTGCATCGCACGACGGTGTATCGACGCTGGCGCGATGTCGGTGGCCTGTTGGCCGACGTCCTCGGCGAGGCGACCGTCGACACCTGGCGTCCACCCGACACAGGCTCCCTCGTCGGCGATCTGGCCGCGGTCAACCAGGAGGTATATGCCGCACTGACCGGCGACCCGGTGACCGTCGCGCTGATCGGCGCCGCGTCCCGATCGGCCCAGGCCGCCGAGGCTCTGCAAGGCTTCTGGGCCGACCGATACGACCGTTGCGCCGACATTGTGCGGCGAGCCGTCGAACGCGGGGAGATACCGGCAGGCGTCGACGCGCGCCGGCTCCTCATCGCCGCAACCGCCCCGCTGTACCACGAGCTGGTACTCCTGCGGGCGCCGACAGACCCGGGCCTTCCCGAACTCGTGGCCCGCGACACAGCCATTGCGGCACGCGCAGGTGCCTTCATGGACCGATAGAACGACGCCGTCGGCGGCTCGGCGGACGCCCGCCGGCGCACGGTCCGACAGGCCGTACCGACGCGTCGACTGGGAGCCGGCACGGCCGTTTCGAGCAGGCTCGCGTGCTGCCTCCGTGGTCCTGGGTGAGGCGGTGTGGGTGGGGATGAGCGCGCTTCGGGCGGCAGCCACGGTGCCAGCCGGCGACCGTCCCGAAGACCCCGACGATGGAGGCGTCCAGAACGAGTACGGCGCGGGTTAGCCGAAGAAGTCGATCAGGGCGCGACCGACGACTTCTGGTGCCTCGTCGGCGAGCCAGTGCAGAGTGTTGTCGACGGCGACGACTCCTCGCACGTCCGCGGCCACGAACGGCAACGCACCCTCAAACCATGGGACGGTGGCGGGAGCCGCCAGGCCCAGCAGCGGAGCCGAGACCTTGGCGTAGGTTTCCATGTCGGCGATGTCCTGGTGGAATGCCTTGTACCAGCCGTTGCTGGCCCGGATAGCGTCCACGCTGTCGTAGGCGTTCGCGAAGACAGCGCGGTCCCGTTCGGAGACGTTGGACTGGTCCACCAGGCCGATGCCGTAGTGCCAATCGATGAGGTGCCGTGCCCGTCCCGCGATCAGCTGCTCAGGCAGGCCGTCGACCTGGTTGAACGCCATCCACCACATGTTGGTGTCACCACCCGCCGGCTGAAGCAGGCGCCACTCGTAGAACGACCGGTCCGGATGCAACACGTCCAGCAGCGCGACCCGTCTCGTGGCGGCCCTGTGGTTGGCGGCGAAGCTGAACGCCACCATCGCACCGATGTCGTGCCCGGCGATGTTGACGCTGCGATAGCCGAGCCGGCACGCCAGTTCGTACACGTCCCGGGCCATCGTCCGTTTGTCGAAGCCGTTGTGCGGCTTGGCGGAGCCTCCCATGCCGCGCAGGTCCGGCACGACGACACGGAACCGTCGGGCGAGCGCCGGCATGATCTTGCGGTAGCTCCACCACGTCGCGGGCCAGCCGGGCAGCAGAAACAGTGGCTCACCGGCACCACCAGCGACGTAGTGCAACCGAGTCCCGTTGACGGAGGTGTGGTGACTGCGGAACCTGCCCGGCAGCGATCGAGCCAGCTCGGCATCGTCGGGCACCGGCACACGGCCAGCCGAGGCCGCATCCGGAGTTGCCGTGGTGGCGAGTGTCGTCGTCGTGGTGACCAGCGCTGCCGCGCCGATGCCGGCGAGCGCTCGTCTGCGGTTGATGAGCACGAGGGATCCTTCCTCTGTTCGGAGTGACAGGGCCGCCACCGGGCCCGTCCGTGGGTTACCGCTCGGCGAGGTCTACGGCTGCGGCCATGGCGCGGTAGCCGGCGGCATAGCGGGATCAGCCGGGGATCTGGCCTGCCACCTGTGCGGTAGCCAGGTTGAGTCGGTTCCAGAGGTTGACCACCGCGATGGACATGACGAGGCTGGCGAGCTCCTGCTCACCGAAATGTCTGGCGGCTTCGTCCCAGATTTCGTCGGGCACGGCGTCAGCTCGGTCGGCCAGCCGGGTGACCGCCTCGGTGAGCGCCAGAGCCGCGCGTTCGGCGTCGGTGAAGTACGGCGTGTCGCGCCACGCCGCGACTGTGGCGATACGCTCCTCGCTGTCTCCCGCCTTTCTCAGGTCACGGGCGTGCATGTGGACGCACACGCTGCATCCGTTGATCTGGCTGGCTCGTAGGTGGACCAGCTCCAAGGTGCGGGGTGCGACCCCACCCGCGCTCGTGGCCTTCCCGAGCGACTGCAGTGCCGCGATCGCGTCGGGAACGACGAACGCGGGATTGGCCATTCTTGCTTGCATCACTTGTGCTCCTACTGTCGTGTTGCCTCGGCTGCTTGGATGAACCGAGCTCGCCGGCGGCGCGGCTACGGGGCGACTAGCACTCGTCGACGATCTCGCCGTTCTGGACGGTGCTGTCGTGGGTGAGCGCCATCGTCGCCGCGACGGGCGGGAAGTTCGCCGACGCTGCCACCGCCGCGGCCAACTGCTCACCGGTCTCCCAGCGCCACACGTCCTGGTAGGTGCCGTCGTCGAGCCGGGTGAGCCGAGCCTCGACCAGACCCGGAAAGTTGGCGCGAATGCCGGCGATGACCTGCGCGCGACTGGACAGTAACTGCTCCAGCTTGGCCGCCTCGACGGCGTAATGGTGGACACGAACCGCAGTCATGATCTTCCCTTCGAACTACCTCGGTGAAGTGCTGGCACCAGACTCCGGTGAAGTCCGAGTAAGATCAACGACGACCCTGTCGGCTGATTCGTAAGCGAAATCCATATAATTACGCGGTGATCGAGCTTCGGGACATCGAGATCTTCTTGACGCTCGCCGAGGAGTTGCACTTCGCGCGGACCGCTGAGCGGCTCCGTATCTCACCTGCCCGGGTCAGTCAGTCGATCGCCAAGCAGGAACGCCGCATCGGCGGTGTTCTGTTCGAACGCACCACCCGAGCGGTGCGGCTGAGCCCGCTCGGCGAACAGCTGCACCGCGAGGTCAGCGGCGGCTATCGGCAGATCATCGAGGGATTCGACACGGTGTCCGCCGCCGCAACCGGCATCTCGGGCACGCTCACGCTCGGCGCCATGGGCCCCCAACCCACGATGATCAGCCACGTCGTCGAGCAGTTCCAGAGTCGTCACCCGGCCGCTCGCCTGCGCTATCAGGAAATCCAGCCGACCGCGCCCCTGCATGCCCTGCGCTCCGGCGAGATCGACATCGCACTGGTCTGGTTGCCGGTCCACGAGCCGGAAATCAGCGTCGGCCCGGTCACCCACAGCTCGCCGCTGATGCTGATGGTCAACGCGAGCCACCCGCTCGCCGGGCGCGACACAGTCTGCCTCGAGGACCTCGGTGACTGCGTCGTGCTTACCGGCACCGACGTGCCCGCCTCGATGGAGCAGACGTTCAACCCGTTCCACACGCCGTCCGGGCGCCCCATCCGGCGAGGCCCGAAAGTCTCCGGTTGGCATGAAGAACTCAGTGTCATCGCCGCGGGTCAAGCCGTCACCGTCGTCGCCAGCGAAGCCGCCCGCTTCTATCCCTGGCCGAACATCACCTATGTTCCCGTCCGCGATGCCGAACCATGTCGGTGGGCACTCGTGTGGCGCACCACCGCCGAAACCCCACTGATCCGCGCCATGGTGGTGGCCGCCGAGCACGCCACAGGCGCCCAGGCACCGGATGGGCAACGCCGGTAACCAACGCCCTGCCGGTCTACATCGCACACGGCGGATCCCGCCGCCTGGCGTCACCGCCGCATCGTTGACGGGATGCCCACGACGATGAGCGTCGCGTTCCGTTGGCGCGCCTCTCTCGAGCCGGCGCGTCGGCTTGCACCTCTCTGCTGTGCTGGCCGTTCCTTGACAGCCGTTTCGGCGGTCGACTGCGTTCTGGCGCAATCGAGTGCCGGCCTACTCGACAGCGCTCCGCGAGGACCTGGCGGCGCAGATCTCGAGCAGGAGTTCGACTGCCCGCTGTGTTCCGCCTTCGGAGCGCACGAGCTCGCCAACTTCGGCGGCCCGGCGCGGCATGGTGGTGTCGGATCTCGTCGCTTCGACCGCGTCGACGAGGCGTTCGGCGGTGATCCGGCGCTGTGGGACGGGTTCGGTGGCAACCCCGATGGCGTGCATCCGCTGCGACCAGAACGGCTGGTCGCCCGTGAAGGGGCAGATCACCTGTGGGCGTCCGGCGAGCAGCGCGGCAGCTGTCGTTCCTGCCCCGCCGTGGTGGATGACCGCGGCGGTGCGGGGGAAAAGCCAGTCGTGCGGAGCTTCGTCGACGACGTGGACCGAGTCGGTGTTCGCGCCGTTCATCGCGATCCCGCCGGAGCCGGCTGCGACGACGGCTCGCAGCCCGGTCGCGTCGACCATCTGCTGGACCATCTCGCCGATCGACTCGGGGTTCAGGCCTCGCATGCTGCCGAAGCCGACGTAGACCGGCGGTGGTCCGCTGTCGACGAACCCGGCCAGGGCGGCCGACGGGCCCCGGTCCTCGTCGGCGAGCGTCCAATATCCCGTGACGGGCGCGTATCCGGGCCAGTCAGCCGGCTCCGGCAGGACGTGGCGACTGAACGCCTGCAGTACGGAGGCGGGGCCTCCGTCGGGACGGCGGAACGGGTCGCCGGACCCGCGCCGGGACCTCAGCCCGAGTCGTGCACGCCAGTGCTTACCTACCGCTCCCAGGAGCATCTGGGGTACGAGGGCGGCCGGCCGGTAGCTCAAACGGTTGAAAGATCTGGGCAGCCACGCCGGTGTCCACATCGGACACGGAAAGGCACCGGTCGGCACCCAGTTCGGCTGCAGCGCCACTGGGACCGAGGGGACGCCGAGGGCCTCGGCGAGGTGCTGGCCGGGGAGCAGCGTGTGGTGCACGACGACATCGGTTTGGGCGGGTACGGCTGCCGTGATGTCGTCGAGCGCGGCGGCGATGTACTGCCGGGTCCGGCGTACGACCTCGACGGCTGTCCGTTTCGCCTTTAGCCCGCGGTAGTTCGTCGCGAGTGCCTCTTGGATGTGTGGCTCGTCGGTGAGCCGGTTCCACCGGTCGTCGAGGGGCGCGTAGGGCACGGTCAGGGCAGCGGCGAGCGGCGCGTAACACGCCGGCCCGGCCACCAGCACCTCGTGGCCGGCGTCAACCAGCGCGCGGCCAAGGGCGACGAACGGCTGTACGTCGCCACGCGTCCCGAACGCGAGCACGAATGCCTTCATCCTGCTGTCTGCCTTCTGACCTGGCTGAAATTTCAGAGCGAGCATGTCCGTCGCGACCAGGATCGGTCAAGTTCGGTTCGGGAAGAGTGGGCGACGTCACCGGGGATCGGAGGGTGGTCGGGCTACGGTTTCGTCTTGTGACCGACCCGCGTGCGGCAAGGGAGGCTTCGCTCACGGAGCAGGCATACGCCGCCCTGCGCGCCCGTATCGTGGCCTGCGACCTCCCGCCGGGATCGCCGCTCACCGAGCGGGGACTGGCTGGCTCGACTCCGTTCGGGCTCACGCCGATTCGTCGGGCGCTCGCGCGTCTGGACCGCGAGGGACTCGTCATCACGCTGCCCCGGGCCGGTTACGTGGTGAGCCCCCTCGAGGCCCAGGACGTGGCGGAGCTGGTCGAGGCGTGGGATCTCATCGGCCCTGAGCTTGTCCGCCTGGGCTTGGAGCGCATGTCCGACGTCGAGGCTCGAGAGCTTGCCCGGCTGCTGACCGATTGGTCCCTGCCCGCCACCGACAGTGCGTATTCGCTGGAAGCGGTCCTGCGCTTCTCCGAAATGTCGAGGCGTGTCTTTCAGACCCTGGCCATCGCGAGCGGCAACCGCTGGTTGCGGTCAGCGTTCGACCAGCTCTCGGACCAGATGTCACGCCTGTGGGTCGCCCTGCTCAAGGACCGCGACGTCCCGGAGCAGGTGCAGCAGCTCATCATCAGCTGGAACCAACACATCGTTGGCCGGCAGCCCGAAGAGATCGCCCAGTACCTACCGCGCTTGATCAAGGAAAGTGGCCGAGCGGCACGCGACCTGTTCCACCTGTCGCGGACAACTGCCGGTCCAGCCGGCCTGACCATCGACCACCCAGACGGCCGTCAGTAGTCGCCGAGAGGGCCCGGCGGCGTCAAGGCGTCGAGGCGACGACGTAGGCAGCTTCGGCGAAGGCGTGGACGCGGGCGTTGGCGTCGGCCGCGCGCCAGAGGAGGCCCCACTGTAGGGGTGGCGCGTCGTGTAGGTGCACGTAGGCGACGTCGGGGCGTGGGTAGTAGCGCCTGGCGTTGGCGCCGACGGGGAAGACGCCCTGTCCGTCGCCGACGAGGGCGAGGATCTCCTGGAACGTCGCGGCGGACTGTCCGGCTCTGATGGGACGTCCGGCCGGGGTCGTGTGTGGAGTACGGTCCGCGAGTAGGGATCGCGGCAGCGTGTCGGGCAGTTGCAGCACGGTGACCGTGGCCAGGTCTTCGACCGAGACAGCGTCGCGACGGGCGAAGGGGTGTTCGACCGGCACGGCCAGGAGCCGGGACTCGGACACCAGGACCGGGCCGGTGACGACGCCGGGCTCCGCAACGGGGAAGGTGGCCAAGGCGAGGTCGACGTCGCCTCCACGCAGCCAGGGCATGAGCTCGCCTATCTGCGCTTCGCGGATCTGGACCTGGCACTCGGGGTGGTCCAGCCGGAACGCCTGGCTGGCGCGGACCAACAGCTGGCCACCGGCGGCGCCGGTGAAGCAGACCCGTAGGACGCCGGTGAAGCCTCGGCCGGCCTCGATCGCTCGGTCGAGCGCGGCGACGATCTGATCATGGGCCGGCCGGAGGTCTTCGTAGAGCGCGCGCCCGACCTCGGACAGCTCGACCCGGCGGCTCGTCCGGTGGAACAACGCGACGCCGACCTGCCGCTCCAGCTTGCGGATCGTCTGGCTGACGCGGGCGGTGGAGACCCGTAGTCGTGCGGCGGCGCGGCCGAAGTGCAGTTCCTCGGCGACAGCGAGGAACGCCTCCAGCTCGTGCCGCTCCAGCATGCCCGTCCTCCGGATCGTTAATCCTAGCTTCACGATCCTTGCATATGTCGGCATTGATCATCGAGCTGACCCGTCGGAGGGTGAAGACAGCCGACTTACCTGCACAGAAGGATCACAATGAATGCCTTGCACCAGTTGCGCTCCATCGTCCGAGGCCAGGTCTGGCTCCCCGGCGAGCCGGGCTTCGACGCGGCGCGCCGCCCGTGGAACCTCGCCATCGAGCAGCCGGCGGACGCCGTACTCGAGGCCGCCGACGCGGCCGACGTCGCTGCGATCGTCCGGCACGCCGGCGCGGCCGGGCTGAGCATCGCCACCCAGGCCAACGGGCACGGCGCCACCGGCCGCACCGCGGGCACGATCCTGCTCCGTACCAGGCGCCTGGACGCCCTCGTGGTCGACCCGGTGACGCGCCGGGCCCGCGTCGGCGCCGGTGTGTCGTCCGGCCGGCTCCAAGCCGCCGCCGCGGCGCACGGTCTGACCGGGATGCCGGGCAGCTCTCCGGTGGTCAGCGTCGCCGGCGTCGCGCTCGGCGGCGGACTGAGCTGGTTCGGGCGTACGCACGGCTGGGTCGCCGACAACGTGACCGCGTTCGACATCGTGGACGCCGATGGTCGCGAACGACACGTCACCGCGGACACCGAGCCCGACCTGTTCTGGGCACTGCGGGGCGGCGGTGGCAGTTTCGCCATCGTCACCGCCCTGGAGCTCACCCTGCACCCCGCGCCGAGCCTGTACGGGGGACGAGTGCTGTGGCCCGCCGAGCACGCGCCGGCGGTCCTCGACGGCTTCCGCGACATCACGGCCACGGCGCCGGACGCCCTGACCCTCTGGCTGGACCTGCTGCATTTCCCCGGTGCCGCGCCGATGGTGGCCCTGGACGTCACTTATCTCGGTGACGCGAAGGAGGCCCGCGAGCTCCTGGAACCGCTGGATCGCCTACCGCGGCCGTTGTCGGACAGCGTGCGGCTCATGTCGGTCGCGGAGCTCGGGTCCATCACCGCGGAACCCACCGAACCGAGCGCCGGCCTGTCCCGGGGCGAGCTCTTGACCACGCTGGACGACGTCACCGCCAGGACGCTGTTGGAGCAGCCCATCGAACCATTGCTGAGCGTGCAGCTGCGGCACCTCGGCGGCGCGCTGGCCCGCCCGTCGGATAGTCCACACGGGACACTCACGGAGCCGTACGCCATGTACTTGTTCGGGTTGCCCACAGACGCGGCGCGCGCCCGAGCCGTCGCCGCGAAACAGCGCGCCCTCGCCGCCGCGCTACCCACCAGCGGTCGCAAGCCGTTCACCTTCCTCAACCCTGGCGAGGCCATCACCGACGCCTTCTCCGCGGAGGTGGTCGAGCGCCTGCGCGACGTCAAACGACGCCACGACCCACACCACATGTTCCGCGCCAACTTCCCGGTGACGAGCGCAGGGAGCTGACGCGGAGCAGGGATCCGTCGCGACGACCTAGCTCCGTGCGGGTCACTGCGCGGCGAGCAGGGCAAGGCGGTCCAGCGCAGCCTGCCGCGGCATGGCCGACCCACCCTGGTAGGCCTGGCCGTAGCGTTCTTGTCCGAGGGACTCGGCGAGGAGCACTACGAGGTCTTTCACGTAGGGGTCGACCTCGAATGTTGTTCCGCGGATGGCTTCGCTCATGCCCAGCGCTTCGGCCGCGCCTTCCAGGTCACCTTCCAACATCAGCAGCCGCGCCAGATACTGGGCGTGCCGGGCGAGGTCGAAGCTGCTGCCGCACTGGAAGCCGGCGCGCAGAGTTCGGGGCAGCAGCGCTCGGGCGGAGTCCGCCGCCCCTTCGACCAGGCGGTTGAACATCCGGTAATCGGCCACCACGTCGAGCGCCAGTTCCCGCGGATACGGCAGGTGGTGCACGAGGGTTTCCAGCCGGTCCAGCTCCCGGTCGGCGCTGTCGATGTCACCCAGGTGGCTGTAGTGGGACGCCAGAGAGCAGAGGAACCTGGCTTCGAGCCGACGTTGACCTTGCTGTCGTGCCTGGCGACTGGCAGCCAGAATGTCGTCACGCGCGCCCTCGAGGTCGCCGCTGCGGGCCCGGCACCTGGCCAGCACGTCCTTGCTGAAGTAGATGTGCTCGTCGGTGCCCAGCTCGGCGCTGACGGCAGCTGCTCTTTCGAAAAGCGCTATCGCTTCGGGGTAGTCGCCACGCAAGGCATGATCACGCCCGATCGGCAGCAGGCACATCACCAGGCCCCACCGGTCGCCCACCTGTTCGAACAAGCGCAACGCCTCGTGGCGCGCCGCGGTGCCGGTGTGCAGGTCGCCCTGCTCGTTGAGGACGAAGTCGTGGGCCCACAGCGCACTGGCCCGCTTCCACGGGTCGGGCGAATGCTGGTCCTGACCGACCAGTTGCGCCATGCGCAGCAGCGGCGCGGCGGGGTGCCGGCCCATGGTGTGCAGGTCGACGCCTCCGCTCCTGCCGAGGCGGACGGCGCTCAAGGCTCCGCGTTCCGGCTCGGGCACCGCGTCGCCCAGGCTGAGCACCGCGTCGAGATAGGTAGCGAACTGGTCACTCAGGCCTCGGACGCCCCAGTACCAGAGCAGCGCGCGGACGAATCGCGCGGCGGTGGCTGCCGCCGATGCGCTCAACGCGGCGCGCAGCGCATGGACCAGGTTGTGTTGTTCGGCGTCGAGGATGGCGATGGCGTCCAGCTGGTGTCGGGTGCGCAGCAGGGGTTCCTGTTCCTCGGCCAGCGCCAGGTAGTAGTCGCAGAAGCGTCCGGTGAGCCCCGCGCTCTGCTGTGGCAGCCGCGCGGCTGCGAAGGCGCGGATGCTCTCCAGCATCCGGTAGTGCTGCCCGGTGTGCTGCACGATGGACTTCTCGACCAGCGAGCTGACGACGTAGAGCACGTCCCCGGCCGGCAGCGTCTCGTCGGCGCAGATCCTTTCCAACGCGGCGAGAGTCGCGCCGCCCGGGAACGCCGACAGCCGGCCGGCGAGGTTCTGCTCGGCCTCGTCCAGCAGGTCCCAGCTCCATTCCACGGTCGCGAGCAGGGTCCGCTGGCGAGGCAGCGCGGTACGGCTGCCTGAGGTCAGCAATCGGAACCGGTCATCGAGCCGCTGGGCGATCTGTTCCACGCTCATCGCGCGCAGCCTGGCTGCGGCCAGCTCCAGCGCCAGCGGCAGGCCGTCGAGCCGTCTACAGATCTCCACCACCGCGGCGACCGTGGTCTCGTCCAGGGCGAAATCTCCGCGTGCCCTGGTGGCCCGGTCGACGAACAGGTGCACCGCGGGTACGGCGGCCGCCTCGGTCGTATTCGAGCCTGCCGCGGGCACCGGCAGCGGCTGCAGCCGGAACAGCGCCTCGCCGTCGATGGCCAGCGGTTCCCTGGCGGTGGCCAGGATCCGCAGATTGGGCAGGCGTGCGAGCAGAGCGCCGGCCAGCTCGGCCACGGCCTCGATCAAGTGCTCGCAGTTGTCCAGGATCAGCAGGACGTCGTCGAGGTCCAGCAGCTCGGCGAGGCGATCGACCGGACCGGTGTGCTGGTTGCGCCCGTCGGCGTACAGGCGGCCGTGGGCCGAGCTCAGCGTGCTCAGCATCGACTCGGCCAGGTCCTGCGGGCGGGTCACGTCCGCCAGGGGCACGAACCGGCGCGGGCCGTGGCCGTCTGCCAGGGCGGCGTCGCACAGCTCCAGGGCGAGCCGGGTCTTGCCTGACCCGCCTGGCCCGACGACCGTGACCAGGCGCGACGCCGACGTCAGCCGCGCTAGCTGGGCCAGTTCGACCTCGCGGCCGACGAAGCTGGTCAGTCTGGCGGGCAGTTGGTGTGCGGCGGACGCCGGCTGCGCGATCGAGCGCTCGAACTCGCCTCGCAGCAGGGCCAGCTGGGCCTGTTGGAGTTGCGGGGAGGGGTCAACCCCCAGCTCCTCCGCGAGCGCCCTGCGGGTCGCGTCGTACGCCGCCAGCGCGTCGGACTGGCGGCCGGCCGTCGCCAGCGCCCGCATGCGCAGCTGGGCCAGGCGCTCGTTCAGCGGATGAGCCGCGCTCGCCGTCCCGAGGGCGGCCAAGATCTCGACGTGCCGGCCCAGGCGCAGCTCCGCCTCGAAGCGGTCCTCCTCGGCCCTGGCCCTCAGCTCGTGGAGCCGGAGCGCGAACCTCGCGGCGAACGGGGCGTCGAGAACGTCGGACAGCGCGTCTCCGCGCCACAGCGCCAGACCTTCGCTCAGCAGCGCAGACGCCTCACGACAGCGGCCGGCGGCCAGCTCGCGGCGACCCTGCTCGGCCAGCTCCTCGAAGCGGTGTGCGTCGACCTCATGGGTCGCCAGGGGCAGCCGGTACCCGCCGGGTACCAGCTCGATCATGCACGCGGCCCCCAGGGCTCGGCGTAGGCGGGCAACCAGGCTGTGGAGTGCGGCGTTGGTGTCGGCCGGCGCCTGTTCACCCCACAGGTCGCTGATCAGCGTCTCCGCCGAGACCGGGCGGCCCGCTTCCAGCGCGAGCCGGGCCAGCAGCATCCGTAACCGGACGCCGCTCAGCTCGACGGGCGTCCCGTCCGCAGAGAGCGCCTGAACCGGTCCGAGCAGCGCTGATCGCACCCGCGAAGCCTGCCACATGATCGGGGCAACGGACCGCCGCTGTCATGATCGCTGACCAGGTGCCGGCCTGATCTCTGTGGCAAGCTCGTCGGGTGCGGGTGGCTCTTCTCGGTTCGGTGCAGGCCTTCGCCGTGGACGGGACGCCGATCGAGCTGAGCGGCGCCCGGCTGCGGATGCTGTTGGCCCGCCTCGCCCTGGACGCGGGGCATCCAGTTCCGGCAGAAGCGTTGATCAGCGACCTGTGGGGTGAGGAAGCGCGGGTGGATGCGGCCGGCGCGCTGCACAGTCTCGTCGCCCGCCTCCGCAGGGCTTTGGGGACACCGGCCACGGTCGAGTTGACGCCCGGTGGTTACCGCTTGCCGGTGCCGGCCGGCGACGTCGACGTGCATCGCTTCGAGGGGCTGGCCGGACAGGGCCGCCGCGAGCTGGCCGCCGGGCGCTGTCGAGAGGCGTCTGCGCTCCTGAGCGAGGGCCTGAGCCTGTGGCGCGGCGGCGCACTGACCGATGTGCGCGAGGCGCCGTTCGCTCGGAAGGCGGTCGTCAGGCTCGACGAGCTGCGGGCCGCTGCTGAAGAGGATCGGTTCGACGCGGAGCTGCGCCTCGGGAGGTACGCGGAGGTCCTGGCCGGTCTTCAGTCGGCGGCGGCCGCGCACCCGTTGAGTGAGCGGCTGGCGGAGCTGCGCATGCGGGCCCTGGGGGCGGCCGGCCGCCAGTCCGATGCACTCGCGGTGTTCGAGGCCGCCCGGCACGCGCTCGCTGAGGAACTCGGCGTGGACCCGTCGCCGTCGCTGCGGCGGGCTCACCTGGCGTTGCTCCGTGGCGAGTTCGAGCGCCCGGTCGCGCACATCGCATCGGCATCCCGGCGGTTGCCGGCATGGCTGACCGGTTTCGTCGGCCGGGATGCCGAGTTGGCGCAGCTCGGCCGGCTGGTGACCGGCTCGCGGCTGGTGTCGATCGTGGGGCCGGGCGGCTCGGGCAAGACCCGTCTCGCCGTGGAGATGGCCGACGCCGCGGCGGCAGACCGTCACGGGCCGTGCTGGTTCGTCCCGCTCGCCGAGGTGGCCCGGCCACAGGACCTCGCGGATTCGGTGCTCGGCACGCTGAGCTCCGCTTTCGGCCGCTTCTACGGCAGCGTGCAGAGCCAGCAGTCTGGTCCGGTCGATCGCCTGGTCGAGCTGCTGGACGTCGATGACGCCATGCTCATTCTCGATAACTGTGAGCATCTGATCGGTGCCGTGGCTGAACTGGCGGGCACGCTCCTGCAACGGCTGCCTCACCTGCGGATCATCACCACGAGCCGGGAGCCGGTCGCCGTCGACGGGGAGGCGCTGCTGCGGCTGCAGCCGCTGGCCGTGCCGGCGCTGGGCGCGAACGCGGTCGAGGCGCTGGCTTCACCTGCCGTTCGGCTGTTCACCGACCGGGCCGCCTACGCACGGGACGACTTCGTCCTTGACGAGACCACGGTCACCGCGGTCGTGGAGATCTGCCGGCGGCTCGACGGCCTGCCGCTCGCCCTGGAACTGGCCGCGGCCAGGCTTCGCGCGATGAGCGTGGAGCAGGTCGCCGAGCGGCTCGACGACCGGTTCCGGTTGCTGACCTCCGGCAGCCGCATCGCCCTGCCCCGCCAGCGGACCCTGCTCGCGACCCTGGAGTGGAGCTGGGAACTGCTCGATGCGGCGGAGCGGACGCTCGCGAGCCGACTGTCGGTATTTCCCGGTGGGGCGACGCTCGCCGCCCTGGAAGCGATCTGCACCGACGAGACGCTGCCAGCCGAGGAGGTGCTCTACGTTCTCAGCTCGCTGATCGAGAAGTCCATCGTGCAGCACAGCGGGCAGCGCTACCGGATGCTGGAAAGCGTCCGCGCCTTCGCGGCCGCACGGCTCGAAGCCGGGATCGCCGACCGCTTCTCCGCCTACTATCTGGCGCTGGCCGAGGAGCAGGAACCGCTGCTGCGCACCAGAGCCCAGCTGGAGGCGATCGCGCAGCTCGACTCCGAGCACCACAACCTGGTCCGCGCGCTGCGGACCGCGCTGGCCGCGTCAGACGCCCCCACGGCCGCCCGCTTCGTTCGCGCGTTGCTCTGGTACTGGGGTATCCGTGGCATGACCACCCAGTTCTCGACCTATCTCGATGCCGTCCTCGACCTAGGGGATGCCGTGCCCGAGGACGCGCGTGCGGCCTTCACCGCCGTACGCCTCGTGGACAAGGACAAGACCCTGGGCTTCCACCCGGCGCTACCGCTGCTGCGGATGGTGCACCTGGTGAGCCAGGCACCACCGGAGGAGAAATACCGCTCGCCTGATCCCTGGATCCGCGCCAGCGCATTGTGGGCGCATGACTTCGTCCTCACCGAACGGGGCGATCTGGCGACCGGGACACACTCCCGGCATGAGGCGTTGCGTGGCTTCGAAGAGGTCGGCGACCGGTGGGGGATCATCCTGTGCCTGCTCGCGATCGGCCGCGACCATGCCACGCGCGGTGAGTTCGCCGAGGCGATCGCCGTCTTCGAACGCGCCGCGGTGATCAGCGCCGAGCTGAACACCGAGGAACTCGTCTTCCACACCAGGTCCGCGGTCGCCCGTACGCGGGCCCGGAGTGGTGACCTCGAAGGGGCTCGTGACGACGTCGTCGCCTCGATGCGCCAGGCACGGCTTCGCGGTCAGCGCCGGATGGAGGCCGAGATGCTGTACAACCTCGCCTACGTCTTCGCCCAGCTGGGTGACTTGGAAGCGGCTGACCGTGCGCTGGATCAGCTCGAAACACTGCTGCACCGCCTGCCCTTTCCCGACGAACTACGCCGCGACCTGCTGGCAGCCGGCAGACTCTACAACCGGCTCGCGGAAGGGGCGGTGGCTGGGGCACGCGAACAGCTGCCCAGGGCGCTGCGCGGCACCTTCACCTTCGGTAACAGCGCTACCATCGCGGTCCACGCGGAGTGCGTGGCCCGGTTGCTGATGCTGGAAGGCGAACCGGAGCGCGCGGCCGAGACGCTCGGCATGAGCGAGGCCATCCGCGGACGATCACAAGATACCGACAAATTCGTGGCCCGGCTGAGGATCGAGCTCGGCCGAACCCTCGGTGCCGCCGGCTACCGCGAGATCTACCGCCGGGGAGCAGCCCTGCCGAGGCAGGACGCGCTGGAACGGATCGCGGCCCTGGCCGCCCCGTGACTGATCGCACCAGCTAGGCCTGCCGCGAGCGGCCGTGTCGGCGCCGGTGACAGCGCCGCGACAGCCCCGCGACGATCTGGCGACAGCGCTAGGCGCGATCGTTCGAGCCATCGAGGCGGCAGACCGCCCCGGCGTCCGCGCCACGGCGCGGACCGACGATCACGACTCGCAAGGAGCACAGCACCATGCCCATCTCCCTGTCCGGGCAGGACGAACTGAAGCTCTCCACAGCCGCGGCGGAGGTGACCGCGTGACGACGCCCGCGGTCGCGGTCTCCGGGCTACGCAAGGCGTACAAGGACAAGGTCGTGCTCGACGGGATCGACTTCGAGATCCCGGCGGGCACGGTGTTCTCGCTGCTCGGCCCGAACGGGGCGGGCAAGACCACCACCGTCAACGTGCTGACCACCCTGATGAAGGCCGACGGCGGGACAGTCCGCGTCGCCGGCCACGACGTCGCGACCGAGGCCAGGCTGGTGCGTGCCGCGATCGGCGTCACCGGCCAGTTCGCCGCCGTCGACGAGCTGCTGACCGGCCGCGAGAACCTGCGGCTGATGGTCGACCTCAGCAGCGTGCGCCACGGCGAGCGCGTCGTCACCGAGCTGCTGGAACGGTTCGAGCTCACCGGATCGGCGGACAAGGCCGCCTCGACCTACTCCGGCGGCATGCGCCGCAAACTCGACCTGGCGATGACCCTCGTCGGCAACCCGCAGATCATCTTCCTGGACGAGCCGACCACCGGACTGGACCCGCGCAGCCGGCACACCATGTGGTCGATCGTGCGCGGGCTGGTCTCCGACGGCGTCACCGTCTTCCTCACCACGCAGTACCTGGAGGAGGCCGACCAGCTCGCCGACCGGATCGCGGTGCTCGACCAGGGCCGCCTGGTCGCCCAGGGCACACCCGACGAGCTCAAGCGCCAGATCCCCGGCACCCACGTGCGGTTGCGGTTCACCACCGCCGTGGAGCTCGCCGCCGCCGCGCAGGCCCTACCCGAAGCCACCCGCGACGACGACGCCCTGACGCTGCGGGTACCGGGCGACGGCGGGACCAAGTCGCTGCGGGCCCTGCTGGATCGGCTCGACGAGTACTCCCTCGAAGCCGACGAACTGTCGGTGCACACCCCCGACCTCGACGACGTCTTCCTCGCCCTCACGGGCCACACCGCAGAGGTGGTCGCACCATGAAGTCCCACGCGCTGGTGATGCTGCGCCGCAACGCCAAGCACATAGCCCGCAACCCCACCTCGGTGTTCAACGCGGTCCTGATGCCGATCGTGATCATGCTGATGTTCGTGTACATGTTCGGCGACGCTTTCGCCGTCGGCGTCGACTACATCGACTACGCCACGCCGGGGCTGATGCTGCTGGCCGTCTGCTACGGCCTCGGATCGGTCGCGACGTCCGTCAACGCCGACATGACCAAGGGCATCATCAACCGGTTCAAGGTCATGGACGTGTCCCGCGGCGCGGTGCTCACCGGCCACGTCGTCGCCAGTGTGTTGACCAACCTGATCGCCATCGCCGCCCTCGTCGGCGTCGCGTTCCTGCTCGGCTTCAGCCCGACCGCCGGCCTGCGCGACTGGCTCGCCATCGCGGGAATCGTCGTGCTGCTCGCCGTCGCGGCCGGATGGTTCACCGTCGCGCTGGGGCTCTCGGCCAAGTCCCCGGAGACCGCGGGCCTGGCCACCGTACCGCTGGTCATGTTGCCGTTCTTCAGCAGCGCCATCGTTCCCGCCGAGAAGATGGGACCCGGCCTGCGGCAGTTCGCCGAATACCAGCCTTTTACGCCGATCATCGAGACCGTGCGCGGACTTCTCAACGGCGTACCGGCAGCCGGGGACGTGATCCCCGCCCTGATCTGGTGCGTGGCCATCGCGGTCGTCGGCTACGCCTGGGCACGCTCGACCTTCACGAAGCGGGCCTGACGGCCACGCCAACGGCTGCCGACCGCGTGCCGCCCTGGGCGAACGTCGCCCAGGGCGGCGCTGTCTTCGCCAAGGTCTGGATCATGCCGCTTCTCGTGGTGGGGGCGGCGTGACCGGGTTGGACGGGCGGGTGGTGGGGGTCGGCTTCGGTGGCTTGGTCGGTGCGGGCGTGGGCGTCGGCTCGGTCGACGGCGTCGGTTGCGGTGTGTCGGTCGGCTCGGGACTGCCGGTCGACGGCGCCGGCGTTTCCGCCGTGGGGGCCGCGGACGGCGTTTCCTGCGGGAACGCCGGCTGCGCGAACCGGTGGTCGTCCGGGTCGAGGTCCATCGCCTTTGCCGCCTCGGTCATGAACTGCTGCCAGATCCGTCCCGGATGGCTCGCGCCGTACACGTCGTAGCTGCCGTCCTTGGTGCGCAGCGGCTTGCCGTCCGTGGTGCCGAGCCAGACGGCCGCGGCCATCGCGCCGGTGTAGCCGACCATCCAGGCGTGCAGGTTCTGCGTGGTGCTCTTGCCGGCCTGCCACGTGCCGGTCTTGCCTGCCGCGTCCCAGTCCGGCACCTTCGCGGCCTCGACCCGGCGCAGCGTCCAGTTGAGCTGCTTGGCCTGCTCCGGGCTGAGTCCCACGTCCGTTTGCGTCAACTGCTCCTGGTAGAGCTCGTCGTCCCCTTTGGACACCGACCGGACGAAGTGTGCGTTCGCGCGCTTGCCGCCGGCCGCGAACGTCGCCATGCCGTTGGCGTGGTCCTGCACGGTGATGCCGTACTGGCCGATGCCGACCTCGGTGGAGAACCGCGATGCGGCTTCCTGGCCTGACGTCTCGCGCAGGTCGACCCGCACGGGCTCGGGCTTGCCCTGCTCGTTGGCCCACATCGACTCGACGCCGGCCTTGCGCGCCATGTCGATGACGGCGGGCACGCCGAGCTGCTCGGTGAGCCCGAAGTACGTGGTGTTCAACGACGCGACGGTCGCCTCCCACAGCGCGCACTGCGGCTGGCAGGCCGCACTGCCGGAGTTGCGGATCGGACCGGCCGCGCTGTCGCGGGTGCGGCCGCTCTTCGGGAACTCCTGGGTCGCGGGGGAGTCGAAGCGCTGCTTCGGCGAGATGCCGTTCCGCAGCGCCTCCGCGAGGTCGTACACCTTGAACGACGAGCCCGGTGGGTGCTGCCCGAACCCCGCGGCCTGGCCCTCGTCGTCGAGGTACCAGCCCGCGTAGTCGGCGCCGAGCCCGTCGTCGCCGCCGTAGTACGCGAGCACCCGGCCGCTGCCGGGCTCCACGGCCACCAGGGCGGACTGCCAGTTCCTGGGTTGTCCCCGCACGACGTCCGGCGCCTTGTCGCCGTGGATGTTCGCGGCGGCCTCGGCCGCGTCCTGTGCGCGCTTGTCGACCGTCGTCACGATCCGGAAGCCGCCGTTGCGGACGTAGTCGAACGGGCGGTCCTTGAACGGCTCGGTGCCGCGCAGCTCGCTCAGCACGTGGTTGACGACGAGCCCGGCCGGCCGGTCGAGGCCGGACTGACCGGCCCGGGGATCGTAGTCACGGACGGTGTCCGGGTAGGCGAGATCCGCGCCCTCGGCCGCGGACAGATAGCCCAGCGCGACCATCCCGTCACGGATGTATCGCCACCGCTCGATCGAGTTCTGGCGAGCCTTGTCGTTGCGCTTCGGGTCGTAGCCCGGCTGGCCCTCGGGGTCGTCCGGGTTCGCCTCCGGCTGCTTGACCATCGCGGCCAGCACAGCGGCCTCCGACTGGGTCAGCTGGCTCTCGCGGGGCGCGTCCTTGCGGGCCGTCTTGCCGAAGAACGTCTGCGCCGCCGCCTCGATGCCGTACGCCCCGCGGCCGAACGGCACGGTGTTGAGATAGAAGCCGAGTATCTCGTCCTTGCTGTGGTTGTCGTCCAGTTTCCAGGCCATGACGGCCTCGCGCAGCTTGCGGGAGTAGGTGACGCCGCGCAGATCGGCGGCGATCCGGGCGTACTGCTGGGTGATCGTCGAGGCGCCCTGCCGATCACCGCCGGTGACGTTGTTCCACGCGGCGCGCAGCACACCGCGGAAGTCGATGCCCTCGTTCGTCCAGAACGTCCGATCCTCGGCCGCCACAATGGCCTGCTTGACCGCGTCGTTGATCTGCTCGTACGGCAGGATCGTGCGATTCTCGGTGCCCAGCTTCGCCATCGGCGTCTTCCCGTCGGCGTAGTAGACCGTCGTCGACTCCGGCAGCACCAACTCGTCGGGCGGCGGCACGGTGTCGACGTAGTACGCGCCGATCGCCGCCCCGCCACCGCACATGATGAGTAACACGGCCAGGCCGCTGACCAGCCACGTCTTGCGGCGCGAGCGCTTGCCCGGGGCGTTGGCCGGTCGGCCGGAGCCCGCCGCGACCGCGTCGCTCGGCATCTGGGACATCGCACAGCGGTACCCGCTCACGACCACCCACAATCGGCCTTGACGGGTGGACTCGCGTCGTGCTTATAGTGAACCAACAAGTTCAGTAACGTCGAGAAGTCAGGAGAACGGGATGACGGCCGTGTCCGCCGGGTCCGGCAGCGCTGAGGCGAGCGTCATCGCCGGTCGCACCAGGGCCATGCTGGTGTGCGGGGCGCTGGCGGGGCCGCTCTTCGTCGGGCTGGTGCTCACTCAATCGCTGACGCGGGC
Source organism: Asanoa sp. WMMD1127 (assembly GCF_029626225.1). Taxonomy (NCBI): domain Bacteria; kingdom Bacillati; phylum Actinomycetota; class Actinomycetes; order Micromonosporales; family Micromonosporaceae; genus Asanoa; species Asanoa sp. WMMD1127. The sequence continues at coordinate 590,802 of NZ_JARUBP010000001.1, read as the reverse complement.
GGGTTTCGATCCCGCCGTGCATCCGTTGAGCCTGCTGAGCCTCGGGGAGCTCGGCTGGATCCAGGTCGGCAACTTCGTCCTGTCCGGTCTGCTGGCGATCGCGGGCGCGGCCGGAGTTCGCCGGGTCCTCGGGTCGAGTCCCGCCGGGCGGTGGGGGCCGATTCTGTTCGGCGCATTCGGCAGTGCGTTGATCTGGGGCGGTCTGTTTCGGGCGGATCCGGCCGACGGGTTCCCGCCGGGCGTGGCCGCGCCGGCCGACGCGTCGTGGCAGGGCATTCTGCATTCGTTCGCGCCGGCGGTGGCGGGCATGGCCCTGACGGTGGCGTGCGTCGTGTTCGCGCGCCGGTTCGCCCGTCTCCGTGAACGGGGTTGGTTGGCTTACAGCCTGGGAACGGCCACGGTCTACCTGGCGCTGAGCTCGGCCGCGTTCGCCGTGGCCGATTTCAGGTTGATGTTGATCGGTGGATCACTGTTGTGGCTGTGGCCGTCCGTCGTGCAGTTCCGGCTGCTCAGTCGCGGACCGGCCTGACCGTTCGACCGACCGCCGGGCAAGATGAACCGCATGGTTCAGCAAGAGGTCCTCGACCGCACCTTCTCCGCCCTCGCTGACGTGACGCGTCGCGACATCCTCACCCGGCTCGGCGCCGGACCCGCCTCGATCACCGCCCTCGCGGAACCGACCGGCTTCACCCTGACCGGCGTCAAGAAGCACATCCAGGTCCTCGAGGACGCGCTTCTCGTGACCACCGAGAAGGTCGGGCGCACGCGGGTCTGCCGGCTGGGACCCAATCGACTGGAGGACGCCGTGCAGTGGATCGAGCTCTACCGACGGTTGTGGGAGCGGCGCCTCGACGGCATCGAGTCCTACCTGGAGAAGAAGAGAAAAGGCACGCAGGCATGAGTCATGAGTTGAAGGTCGAACGGGTCATCGACGCCACCGTGGAGGAGGTTTTCGGGGCCTTCACCGACCAGGAGGCGATGCGCGAGTGGTTCCGCGGTCCCGACGACCCGCCGGACATGGTGGTGGAGGTGACCTGTGATCCGCGCGTCGGCGGTCGCTGGGTCGCCGCCTGGGGCGACAGCCCTGAGCAGCTCTACCGGGAAACCAACGTCTTCCGGGTCGTCGACCCGCCCCACCGCCTCGCCATGACGACGACCACGACCACGCCGGACGGCCAGCGCCTCGACACCGACGTCGACATCCGCCTCACGCCGCGGGACGGCAAGACCCTGGTGACCGTCGTGCAGAGCGGCTTCCCCGAGGCCGAGGTCCGCGACTACTTCCAGACCTATGCCTGGGTCGGCACCCTCGACCGGATCGAACACCACCTACGAAACAGGAAGGCACGACATGACCGACGAAACACCGAAGCCTGACGACGAGTTGCGCGCTCTCGATCGCCTGGTGGGCACGTGGGCCGTGACCGGCGGAGCGGAGGGCACCGTGCGCTACGAGTGGATGGAAGGGGGCTTCTTCCTTCAGCAGCACGTCTCGCTGAACCAGTTCGGTCAAGCGTTGACCGGCATCGAGATCATCGGCCGCGACCGTCCGTTCGGTGCGCCGGCGCCGAGTGCGGACATCAAGTCCCGCTACTACGACAGCATGGGCAACACCCTCGAGTACGTGTACGAGCTAGACGGCGACACGTTCACGATCTGGGCCGGCGAGAAGGGATCGCCCGCCTTCTACAAGGGCACGTTCGACGCCAGCGGCGACAGCTGCACGGGCGCCTGGGTCTACCCGGACGGCGGCGGCTACGACTCGACCATGACCCGGATCAAGTAGCACGTGGTGCGTTCATGTTGTCCGCCTGAGATTTCGCAGTGCTGTCTCGTCGGTAGATGTGAGAACCCAAGGAGGACAACATGAACGACATTATCGCCGACCGCGTCGAGATCGAGGCGCTGCAGGCCGGGTACACCGACACGTACGCCGAAGCGGCATCGGCGGAACGGCTCGAGCGGGCCGCCGCCGCACTGCGGGCGAACGGCTTCGGCGCCGAGATCCTCGACGATGTCGCCGCCGCGCGTACCCGCGTCAAGGAGCTCATTCCGGCCGGTGCGCGCGTGTTCACCTCCTCCAGCGAGACGCTGCGGCTGTCCGGGATCGACGAGGACCTCAACACGGGCGTACGGTACGACGCCGTCAAGCCACGCGTCCTGGCCATGGACCGGGCCACCCAGTCCGACGACATCCGGCGGCTGCTCGCCAGCCCCGACGTGGTGGTGGGCAGTGTCGCCGCGGTCACCGAAACAGGCTCTCTGGTGGCCGCGTCGGCGAGCGGAAGCCAACTGCCCGCCTATGCCGGTGGCGCCGCCGGCGCGATCTGGATCGTGGGGGCGCAGAAGGTGGTACCCGACCTGGCCGCCGCGCTTCGCCGGCTCGAGGAGCACGCGCTGCCCCTCGAGAACGCTCGTGCGTTGTCCGTCTACGGCCGACCCAGCGCGGTCAACCGTGTCCTCGTGCTCAACGCGGAACCCGAAACCGTCTACGACAGCACCAGGCCCTCCCGCCCCGAGCGCCGCACCGTCCTGCTCCTTCGCCAGGCCATCGGCTTCTGACCGGAAGCCCACTGTGCACGCGACCCGAACGCTGCCCGACGGATTCGCGCTGGGGGGAACACTGTCCGCGCGCGGCAACGCGCGGGTACAGCGCATCCTGTCGTTGCTGGCGCTGCCGTGGGGGATCGGGTCGACCGCGGTCCTCGTCCAGCTCGCCGCGCTCGTCCGCCCGGCGAACTGGACGACGGGGGTCCCACCCGGCACGCCGACTGCGCTGTACGCCGGCCTGCTGATCACACCGGTAGTCGCACTTCTCGCGCACAGGGCCGTGCACGTCGCGGCGCTGTGGTGGATCACCGGCGCGCGTCCGGTGGTCAGGCGACATGGCTGGCGGGTCTATGTCACCGCTCCGGGCTGGTATCTGCCCCGGCCGGCGTTCCTGGCCGTCATCGCCGCGCCTCTGGTGATCCTGCCACTCCTGGGACTGCCGGTCGTCGCGGTCACCCCGGCCGGCGTGGTGGTGCTGTTCGGGCTGATCATCAGCGCCTGGTCGGCGATCGGCGACGTCTACACGATGGGAGTCGTCGTTCGCATCCGCGGTCCGCTCTATGTCGGCGACCCGGACGATGCGCGGCCTGACCAGGGGCACAGCTGGTATGTGCGCCAAAGCCGTCGTTGACGTCGGCTGCTGCTCGGCACCTCCACAATGGACTGGCGCGGGATCGTTGCCGTGTGGCACATCGCCATACCACCGGCGGTTGAGAAGGCCCCGGCACTACCGCGGAAATAGCAGTCGTAGTTACGGCGACCGCTGGACGCCTGACGGCCTGTGCGCCGCCTACCGTGAGCCAGCTGCCGGCGTCGGAATCCGGACGAAGAGCGGGGGACATGATGGCTCGTGGCATGACAGTGCGACGTTTCCTGAGCGTGGTCGGGGCGCTTTCCATGCTGGCGGGCGCCTCCTCGATCGCGTTGCCGCGCGCGGCGGTCGCCGCGGTGGATCCAAGGCCGGCGACCGCCGCGGCGGGACCAGCGGCCGCCGCGATGGAGCTGACGGAGACGGCCGCCACCGCCCGAGCGCGCGCGACCGGCGCGCGGGTCGAGGTGGCGTCCATGCGAGGAGAGTCGCAGGAGGTATACGCGTTGCCGTCCGGCCGTTTCGAGATGGTGCAACACAGCCGGCCGGTGCGGGCTCGTACGGACGGTCGTTGGGCCGCGGTCGACCCGACGTTGGTGCGCCGTGACGGCGGACTCGTCCCCAAGGCGTCCACCGCCGGCCTGTGGTTCTCCGCCGGCGGTGCCGGGCCGTTCGCTCGGATGAGCCGGGCGGGGCGGACCATGGCACTGTCCTGGCCGACGCCACTGCCAGCGCCCACCGTGGACGGCGACACGGCCAGCTACGCCGGTGTCCTGCCCGGCGTGGACCTGCGGCTACGGGCGCATGCCGACGGCTTCTCCCACGTCCTGGTGGTCGCGTCGTCGTCGGCTGCCCGCCAGCCGGCTCTGGCCCGACTGCGCATCGCCGTGGACGCGCCATCGCTGGCGCTCGAACAGGAGGCCTCCGGCGCGCTGCGGATCAGCGACGCGCGGAGCCGTGCGCCGATCTTCGAGGCGCCCCCGCCGCTGATGTGGGACACCCCACCCGCGGCGGCCGAAGCCGTCGACATGCCCGCCGCCGGCGCTACGCTGTCCCGAGTCGGTGTCGATGCCCGCGCCGGGCAGATCACCCTGGTGCCGGACACCGCGCTGCTCACCGCCGGGGGCACGCGATTTCCCCTGCACATCGACCCCGTGTGGAAAACCGTCGGAGAGTCGGCGAACCTGATGGTCTCCAGCGGGTACCCGACGACCACCCGCTACAACTTCACCGGCACCGAAGGCGTCGGGCTCTGCGACGTGCAGTTCGACGGTGCGTGCGTCAAGGACCAGAAGAAGCGGCTGTTTTATCGGTTGCCGATCGGTGCCTTCGCCGGCAAGCACATCATCTCGGCGGAGTTCATCGCCTACGAGACGCACGCCTACGACTGTTCGGATCCGTCGGTGGTGCAGCTCTGGCACACGGGCGGATTCAGCACATCGTCGAACTGGAACACGACTGGTGACAACTGGCTCACCCACCTCGCGTCGCGCGATGTGGCCTACTGCGCCCGTACCCCTGTCGAATTCGGTGGGAACGGGTTACGCGACGTCCTGCGCGCGGCGGTGGGGCGCGGCGCCACCGAGATCACCTTCGGCCTGCGCGCCTATTCGGAGAGCACGATGGGCTGGTGGAAACGGTTTGCCGCGGACACCAATCTGCGCGTGGAATACAACACGCCGCCGCCGCAGCCGGTGATGAAGAACCTCTCGATGAGCCCCGGGGGCGCGTGTGTCGATTGGACCAAAACGCCGACGGTCAACCGGCTTCCCACGCTCTACGCCGTGCTGCACGACGCCGACTCGGGCTCGGCGGCCAAGCTCTACGCCCAGTTCTCGGTCACCTGGAACGGTGGCAAGTGGACCTCGGCGCAAATCGGTCCCAAGACGACCGGGTCGACGTTCCAAGTGACAGCTCCCTCGTCGATCATCGGGAAGAACGAGCTTCGCTGGGAGGTGCGCACGTGGGACGGCTACCAATGGAGCCCGTGGAGCTACACCGGCGGGGCGACGAGCTGCTGGTTCGCATACGACGCGGCGGCGCCGTCCTCGCCGTCGGTCACCTCCACCGCCTATCCTCCGTCGAATCCCGATAACCCCGACGATCCGTGGATCGACGGAGTCGGCCGCTACGGGGCGTTCACGTTCAGCACCCCGAGCGCCGACGTCACCCGGTACCGGGTGAACATGAACGACTCGCCGGCCGCTGAACACCGCCCCGCGACTGCCGGGGGATCGGTGACGGTGCCGCTCGCCCCGAGCCGAGCAGGTGTCAACTTCCTCTACGTCGCCGCCCTGGACGCCGCGGGCAACTCCAGCGCACCGACCACATATCTGTTCCGGGCCAGGTCGGGCAGCGCGCCGCGGGCGCACTGGCGACTCGACGAACCAGCCGGCGTCGCCACGGTGACCGCCGACGTCCGCCCGGGAACCGCGCCGGTTACCAGCCGGATCAACCCAGGCGCCATCCTCGGCATCGACGGCCAGGTCGGCACCGCGCTTCGGGGCAACGGCAGCAGCGGTTACGCGGAAACGGCTGGTCCCGTCATCGACACGAGCCAGTCCTTCGCGGTGTCCGCGTGGGCGAAGCTCGCGAACACCAATGGCTTTGCCACCATCGTCAGCCAGGACGGCACCGCCGTCAGCGCCTTCTACCTCCATTACGTCAAGGCCGACAACCGCTGGGGCTTCAGCCTCTGGAACGCCGACGCCCCCGGCTCCTCCGTGCGCACCCTGTCGACCGCCGCACCGACGGTCGGAGTCTGGACGCATCTGGTCGGCGTCCATGACGCTGTCACCGACCAGTCCCGGCTCTACGTCGACGGTGTGCTCCAGCAGGAGAAGACGTTCTCGTCCGCCTGGACCTCGACCGGCGCCCTGGCCATCGGACGCGCCCGCTACAACAGCGCCAAGAACGAGTTCTTCCCGGGAGACATTGACGACGTACGCGTCTTCGACCGCATCCTGACCAGCGAAGAGGTCGCCGACCTGCGCCGGCAGCACCCGGTGTTGGTGTCTCGTTGGAAGCTCAACGTCGACGGGGCCGACGACTCGGGCAACGGCCGACCACTGAGCCTCGGCGGTGACGCCCGGGTGGATGCCGACGCCGGCTGGCTGGGTAGCCCACCGGGCGGCGTCGTGCTCGACGGCTCCGGCGACTTCGCCGCCACGGCCGGACCCGTCGTCGCCACCGGACACAGCTTCACCGTCGCGGGCTGGGCGACGGCGGCGACCGCCCCGATCGGCAAAGCAGCCGTCTTCTCCCAGGAAGGCGTCACGAACAGCGGCTTCATTGTCCGCTACGCGCCATCCGTCGCGGGCGGCGTCGGCGGCTGGCAAGCCGAGATGCCCTCGATGGACAGTGCTGAGGCCGTGGCCCAGACGGTCGACCATTCCGCCTACCGATGGCAGTCGCAATGGGATCACCTCGCGGTCGTCTACGACGCGCTCGCTGACACCCTGCGCCTCTATGTCAACGGGACCCTCGAGGAGACCACCGACCGGGTCTCCACCCGGTGGAACACCGTCGGCTTCGACGCCACCAAGGCTTTGCAGCTGGGCCGGGCGAAGACCGGCGGCGCCTGGCACGAGTTCTGGCCGGGTGTGATCGACGACGTCTGGGCGTTTTCCGGCGTGTTGAGCCCGGAACAGGTCCAGACCTTGGCCGGCTTCACCGAGATTCCCTCCGATTCTCCGTTCTGAGCGCGCGCCACGCGAGTCGACCGTCCGGGAGGACTGTGATGCGAATGCCTATCCCTCGTCAGTGGCTGACCGGCGCGGTAGCCGCCAATCTCGTGGCGACGCTGCTCGTGGCGACTCCCGCCAAGGCGGCACCGGAGCCCGGCCAGGACCGGCCCGCGCTGGTCGCCGACCGTGCGCCCGTCGCGGGGCGACCGGTGAAAGTTCGGCCCCGTACGCCCGATCCCGCCCGCGACGACACCGTCCGGGTGCCGCGCTGGCCGACCTCCGACGCAGGCGTGACCGCCTCCGGCGGTGCGCGGGTCCGGGTGTCGGACCGAGCGGTCGCCCAGCGCGCCGGCGTTAGCGGCGTCGTCTTCACCGTCGATGGCGCCGCCGCAACGCGAGTGCGGGTCGACTACGCGCGTTTCGCCGCCGCGTACGGCGGCTCCTACGGCTCACGGTTGCGCCTGGTCCGCCTTCCGGCGTGCGCGTTGTCCACTCCGGAGCGGGCGGACTGCCGGACTGTTTCACCTGTGCCGGCCGTCAACGACGCGGCGGATACCGCGTTGGTGGCTGATGTGCGGGCTGGCACGACCGCGGTGCTGGCAGCGGTCGCCGGTGCCGCGGGCGACAAGGGTGACTTCCGTGCCACGCCACTGGCGCCGTCCGCGACCTGGTCGGCGGGTCGTGGCTCGGGCGACTTCACCTGGTCCTATCCGTTCCGGGTGCCACCCGTTCCAGGCGGACTCGACCCTGACCTCGCCATCTCCTACTCGTCGGCGTCGCTGGACGGGCGCACCTCCAACACCAACAACCAGCCGTCCTGGGTGGGCGAGGGCTTCGACCTGTCAGTCGGCTACATCGAGCGGCGCTACAAGGGCTGCGCCGACGACGGCGCGCCGCCGTCCAACGGCGTCAAACCTGGAGATCTCTGCTGGGCGTACGACAACGCCACGGTGGCCTGGGGCGGAAAGGGCGGCGAGCTGATTCGCGCCGCCGACGGCACCTGGCGGCTGCGCCAGGACGACGGCACCCGCTTCGAACACCTCACCGACGCCGGCATCGGCAACGGTGACAACGACGGCGAGTACTGGAAGGCGACCGCGGTCGACGGCACCCAGTACTTCTTCGGTCGGCACCGGCTGCCGGGCTGGTCGACCGGCAAAGGAACGACCAACTCGGCGTGGACCGTCCCGGTCTTCGGCAACAACAGTGGCGAGCCGTGCTACGACGCCGCCGGATTCGCGGGGTCCTCGTGCGCCCAGGCATGGCGGTGGAACCTCGACTACGTGGTCGACCCGCACGGCAACGCGATGACCTACTACTACTCCACCCAGAACAACGCGTACGGGCGGAACGTGAGCCTGTCAGCGGATGCCGAATATGTCCGAGACGGGCAACTGCTGCGGATCGAGTACGGCTTGCGTGCCGCCAACCTCTTCACCGCTCCGCCGGCGAAGGTGCTCTTCGGCACCGCGGAACGCTGCCTCCGCGACAGCGGCTTCGACTGCGCTCCGTCCCGTATCGCGACGAATCCCGAGCGGTGGCCGGACGTGCCGTGGGACCAGAACTGCGTCTCCGGCTGCACCCGGGCCGGCAACATCGCTCCGACGTTCTGGTCCCGCCTACGGCTCACGTCCGTCACCACCCAGATCCTGCGCGCGGACGGCGTCTATCGCGACGTCGATGCCTGGGCGCTGGACCACAACTGGGGAGACGCCGACGTCGACCGGGCGCTGTTGCTCGCCTCGATCCAGCAGACCGGCAAGGCCGCCAGCCCGTCAGTTCCACTGCCGAAGGTCACTTTCAACCACGTGCAGCTGATGAACCGCGTCGACCAGGTCGGTGACGACATCCCGCCCTTCGTGAAGTACCGGCTCGGCGCCATCTACGACGAGGCCGGCGGCCAGATCGACGTCAGTTACTCGGCCCGGGACTGCACCCTGGCATCGTTGCCCGTGCCGGAGTCGAACGACCGGCGGTGCTTCCCGACCTACTGGCAGCCCGCCGGCGCCGACCGACCTGTTCGCGACTGGTTCCACAAGTACGTCGTCACACAGGTGATCGTCTCCGACCGCACCGCCCGCTCCCCGGAGATGGTCACCTCCTACACCTATCCCGAGGGCGCCGCTTGGCATTACGACGACGACGACGGCTTGAGCCGCGCCGGGGTCAAGACCTGGTCGCAATGGCGCGGGTACGACCTCGTCAGGGTCATGACTGGCGGTATCGGCAGCCCAGGGAGCCGTTCGGAGTACCGCTACCTGCGCGGCATGCACGGTGACAGGTTGAATCCGGGAGGTGGGACCACCACGGTCACCGTGACCGACGGCGAGGGCGGCGCTCACGTCGACCACGAGGCTTTCGCTGGCTTCCTGCTCAAGCACACCGTCTACACGGGACCTAACGGGACCGTGCATGAGAAGACGGTGAACACGCCCTGGCGGCAACAGACGGCGATCCGTACCCGTTCATGGGGAACGACCACCGCGAACCTGATCGGCGCCGCATCGGTCCGCACCTGGAGCGCGATGGACGGCGGAGCGTGGCGGCAGACCCGCACCGACACCGCGCGTGACTCGCGGACCGGTCTGCCGACGCAGGTGGACGACCTGGGCGACGTCGCGACGTCCACCGACGACCGGTGCATCCGGACCGCGTACGCCGCCAACGTGTCCGCCTGGCTGCTGAGCCTACCCACGCGCGAGGAGACGGTCGCCGTCCGCTGCGCGGTCGCACCCGACCGAGCCCGGCACCTCGTCTCGGACACCCGCAGGCACTACGACAACGGCGGTTTCGGTGCGGTGCCGGTCCGTGGTGACGTGACGCGACTCGAGGAGGTCTCCGCCCACGACGGCACCACGGCGACGTACGTGCCGACCGCACGAACGATGTTCGACGGGTACGGGCGTGCCACCGCCGTCACCGACGCCGCGGGCAACACCGATCGGACCACCTACATCGAAACGGCGGGGTTGACCACCGGCATCGTGACCGAGGGTCCCGCGGTGGCCGCCGGCCCCCACAAGGCGGCACGGACCATCGATCCCGCCTGGGGGCAACCCACGTCGAGCACCGACGCGGGAAACGCGACCACCACCGCGACCCGCGACGCGCTGGGGCGGATCGCCAAGCTCTGGGCCCCCGGCCGGGCCGGCGCGGCGGTGCCCGACGCCGGGTACTCCTACCGGTTCGCGGACGGCCAGATCGTGGCGGTCACCACGACCACCCTCGGCCCCAACGGCGGAACCCGCGTAGGCGTCGAGCTGTATGACGGACTCCTGCGACCGCGGCAGACGCAGATCAGCGGACCAGGCGGCGGTCGCCTGCTCACCGACACCTTCCACGACAGTCGCGGCAACGTCGCGCGCGCTTTCGAGACCTACTACGCGCCCGGCATACCCTCCACCACGCTGTTCGGGGTGGACAGTCCCGGCGCCGTGGAGTCCCAGCGCACGTACGCCTACGACGGGCTTGGACGCGTGACGGTCGAACGCCTTCTCGCTGGCAACAACGACAGCCAGGAGAAGTGGCGCACGGTGACGAGCTATGGCGGCGGCTGGACCGCCGTCGACCCGCCGGACGGCGCGCCGGCGACGATGACCCTGACCGACGCACGGGGGCGACGCACCGAGGTGCGGCACTTTCGTGGTTCGACACCGACCGGCGGCTACGACTCGACGCGTTACACCTACCAGCCGGACGGCAACGTGCACACCATGACGGGCGTCGACGGTGCCACGTGGACCTATGACAACGACCTACGGGGCAGGCGGATCAGCGTGTCCGACCCCGACCGGGGAACCAACACGTACACGTACGACGATCTCGACCAGCCGGTGACATCGACCGACGGCCGCGGAAGGATGCTCTTCTATCGACATGACGCGATGGGTCGGCCAACCGAGATCCGGGAGAGCACCTCGGGGGGTCCCCTGCGCACCTCGTTCGTCTGGGACACCGCGCGCGTGGGACAGCTCACGGAAGCCACCCGCTGGGTCGGCGGGCAGCCTTACACGACACGCGTGGACGTGTTCGACAACGCCAACCGTCCACTCAAGACGACCATCGACATCCCCTCGGCTCTCGGCGCGCTCGCCGGCCGCTACACCTTCACCACGGCCTATAACCCGGACGGCAGCGTGCGGTCCACCGGGCAACCGGAAGCCGGCGGGCTCTCCGCCGAGAACATCGTCGCCAGCTACGACGATCTCGGCCGCCCGACCCGCCTCACCAGCAACCTCGCCACCTACGTCAACGCCACCAGCTACTCCGACACCGGACAGCTCCGGCAGTACGAGTTCCTGACCGGCGCCCGAAAGGCCTGGCAGACCCTGACTTGGGAGTACGCGACGGGCAGGCTGGCCACCTCCCGCACCGATCGCGAGGGCGTGCCCGGGGTCGACCACGGTGCCACCTACGCCTACGATCCGTCGGGCAACATCACCTCGATCGTGGACGTGTCCCGCAGCGGCACCGACAACCAGTGCTTCGGCTACGACCACGCCCAGCGGCTGACGGAGGCGTGGACGCAAGGCACCACCGCCTGCGCTCCCAGCCCCTCGCCAGCGGCCGTCGGCGGGCCCGCGCCCTACTGGCACAGCTACACGTACGACACGGGCGGCAGCCGAACCGGTGAGATCCTGCACGGCGTGGGCGGGCAGGCGGACACCGTACGCAGCTATACCAATCGAGGACACCGGGTCGAGCGGGTAGCGCAGTCCGGACGAACTGACAGCTTCGCCTACGACGCTGCCGGCAACATGACGAACCGCACGGTCGGCGGCGCCCCGCAGATCCTCGACTGGGATGCCGGCGGCGACCTGACCACCGTCACCGAGGGCGGCCGGACCACGACGTACGTCTACGGACCCGGAGGGCAGCGGCTGGTGCGTCGCGACCCGAGCGGCACGACGCTCTACCTCACCGGCATGGAGCTCCACCTTCCGACCGGCGCCTCGGTCGCCAACGGCACCCGGTACTACACCCACGGCGGCGCCACGGTCGCGGTGCGCGGCATCCGCGGGGTTCAGGTGCTCACCGCCGACCACCAGGACACCGCCCAGATCGCCATCGACACGTCAAGCCAGACCCTGTCGAAACGCCGATTCACGCCCTTTGGCACCGCTCGCGGCACGACAACCGGCACCTGGCCCGACGACAAGACCTTCGTCGGCGGCACGAAGGACGCCTCAACCGGCCTTACGCACCTCGGGGCGCGCGAGTACGACCCGGCGCTGGGACGGTTCGTCTCCGCCGACCCGATGGTGCTCGACGATCCTCAACAGCGGCACGGATACAGCTATGCCAACAACAGTCCGGTCATGCTCAGCGACCCGTCGGGTCTGGCGCCCTGCGGTGGAGGTGGGGGCAGTTGGCAGCTCGCGTCGTACGGTGGCGGATGCGATAGCGACTCCGACGGCGCTCCGGCCGAGCAAGGGTCTGGCCACGGCTCAGCGCCCGGTCGTGGTGGCGGCGGTGGCGGGGGCGGTGGCTACGTCCCCGGTCGCGGTGGTGCGGGCGCGGGTCCCGGAACCGGACCGGGCAAAGGGGGACCGCCAGCCATCGGCCCTATACGGATCTGCGACGGTTGGTGCCAGATCAGGGAGACCATCGGTGACCAGGGCGGCGAGCGTGCTGGCACCCAGCCGGATGTCCAACCGGTCGACGTCTGCCTGCCGATGACCCCCTTCCGCTGCGTCAAGCCGTCGATGCCCACTCTGCCGAAGCCCGACCTGCCCGATCTCGGATTTCCTGACCTCGGAGACGTCTTCGAGGGCATCAAGAAGGACTGTCAAACGCTGCAACTGTTCTTCTGCAGTTGGTTCGCGATCGAGAAGATCGCCGCTCTGTTCGTCATCGCCGGCTGGGTGATGATGATCGGGTATGGATTCAGCATGTTCTTCGGCGCCGCATGCGCTGCCGCGTGCCATGTGCTCGCGGCGATCGGGTTGGTGATCGGGATCGTGCTCGCGCTCATGATGTTGCGGGCGATGTTGAGGTTCTACGCCGAAAAAGGCACCAAGCCGCATCCACCGGACGCCTAGCCGTCCATCGGCCGGGCGCGGGGGGTCACCAGTCCCGTCTCGTAGGCGACCACGACCGCCTGCGCCCGGTTGGCCAATCCGAGTTTGGTCATCGCTCGGTTGAGGTGGGTTTTCACCGTGGCCTCGGAGATGACGAGCGCGCCGGCGATCTCCGCATTGGACAGACCTTTACCGACCAGCCGCACCACCTCACGTTCGCGAGCGGTGAGTCCGTCGAGCTCGGCGTGGGGCGGCTGGTCGGCGATGTGCGGAGTGTAGGCCTCGATGAGCCGCCGGGTCACCGACGGTGCGAACAGCATGTCGCCCGCGGCCACAGTGGAAACCGCCGCCAGCAACCGCTCCGGTGGTGTGTCCTTGAGCAGGAAGCCGGATGCGCCGACCCGCAAGGCGTGGTAGACGTACTCATCGAGGTCAAACGTCGTGAGGACCAGCACTCGCGGCGGCCGGTCCGTCGGTGCGGCCAGAATGCGCGCGGTGGCCCGGATGCCGTCCACGCCGGGCATGCGGATATCCATCAGGACCACGTCCGGGCGGAGCGCGGCGGCCATTGCCACCGCCGTCTCGCCATCGCTCGCCTCGCCGACGACCTCGACGCCTGGCGCGGCCCGCAGTAACGCCACGAGCCCGGCACGGATAAGGACCTGGTTGTCGACAACGAGCACCCCGATCACCCGACGAGCCTCCCGCAGACACCGCGCCGACAGCAAATGTTCGGCACGCCCCCGCCAGACAGGACGGTGCTTTCATGCATCATGCGTTCGTTCTCGTTCACAGCCCATCGGTGGGGCCCCTGACGTGGGACCCGGTCAGGTGCAGACTCGACGCCCACGGGGCGGTGACGGCCCTGCCGTCTCTGGTGACTGTCGCCGCCGCCGGGCCACCCTTCTGGCCGGGGATCGCGGGGATCGTCGCGGACGCGGTCGATCAGCTTCCCGCTGACCAACCGATCGTCATCGTCGCTCACAGCAATGCCGGGCTCTTCGTTCCCGTCATCGCCTCGAGGGTGGCCCGGCCGGTGCGGGGATGCGTCTTCGTGGATGCGGCGTTGCCGGCGATATCCGGTTCGACTCCGGTCGCTTCGCCTGAGGTTCTCGACTTTCTTCGTCCGAAAGCGACCGACGGTCGGCTGCCCCAGTGGACAGCGTGGTGGGACGAAGCGGATGTCGCGCCGATGTTCCCGAACGCACAGGTGCGCGAGGCGGTATCCGCGGAACAGCCGCGACTGCCGTTGAGCTATTACGAGGAGTCGGTCCCGGTGCCCGCCGGCTGGGACAAGGGACCCAACGGTTACGTCCTGTTCGGTCCGCCCTACGACGCGACGGCCCGCGAAGCGGCGAAGCGCGGCTGGCTCGTCGACGAGGTGCCGGGCCTACACCTGCACCAACTGGTCGACCCAGACGCGGTGACGCGAAGCATAACCACCATGACCGACACCTGGCGATTGCGCCAGAGCCGGGAGAAAAGGTAGGAAGGGGATCGTGGATCAACGGGACGAGGAGTTTCTGCGCCGGGCCGTCGCGCTCGCGGCGGCGGCGCCTGGGGCTGGTGGGCGGCCGTTCGGGTCGTTGTTGGTGGGGGGCGGCGGGGTGGTGCTCGCAGAGGACCACAACACCGTGCCCGGGGACGGGGACATCACCGCTCATCCTGAGTTGAAGCTCGCTCGGTGGGCGGCGCGGGAGCTCGACGCGGCGACCGCGGCACAGACCACGATGTACACCAGCTGCGAACCCTGTGACATGTGCTCGTACGCGATCGATCGGTCCGGGCTCGGTCGGGTCGTGTTCGCGCTGTCGGGCGAGCAGTTCAAAGAACTCGCGCGGGTCGCCGACCCCACGCGGGTTCCGCGCGAGGGGCCGGCGCTGTTCGACGAGGCGCGCGTACCGATCGACGACTTCTTCGGCTGACGCCGCTGCCGCCTACTGGTCCCGAAGCTGGCCCCACACATGCCAGCGCTCGATCTCGACCTGGGCGCTGACCCGGGGGCGCTCCCGATTCGCGTACGCGTCACCGGTGTAATGCCGGGCCAGCCGGTCGATGTCCCGCAGGCCGACGTCGTCGGTGATGGACAGGACGCGGCCCTGCAGGCTGACGTGCGTGTACCAGTCGTCGCGGGCCAGCACGGTCAGCGAGATCCGCGGATCGGCGTGCAGGTGCTTGAGCCGCGCCCGCTTGGCGTCCAGGCCCAGCAGCACGTGGCCGTCTTCCTCGAGCAGGTACCAGGTGGCCACCGTGACGGGGCGACCGTCGGCGGCGACCGTGGCCATGACCGCCGGGTTCGGCAGCCGTAACAGCTCGACGACCCGGTCCGGCAAAGGGGTGGAAGGCATGGGGACACCCTAAGAGCCAAGATCCGTTCAGGCACGGTGGGGGTGCGAGTGACGCGACGCCATCGGCCGGCGCTGATTCATCGGGCGACTCGAACGGAGGGGTTCGATGACGGCGGTCATTCCGGCACAGCTCGCTGCCAGCGGCCAAGGCATGCCGCGCGTGTGCGCTCGACACGGCCAGCCGGCCGACCGGCACCGGAGCGTCGTGTTCCGCTCGAAGCCGCCGGCCTGGACGTACCTCCTGATCGTCGTTGGCGTGATCCTCTTCGCCATCGTGGCGACCGTGCTGCAGAAGCGGGTCAAGGCGCCGGCGTGGCCGTTCTGCCGTCAGTGCGCCGCGCTTCGGACGCGGCGCATGCTCATCGGCGCCGGCCTGATCGTGCTGTCTGTCGTGGCCGTGATCGGGCTGTCCGTCGCGCTGCCGCCAAGCTCCTCCTACGGCCCGTTCGTCGTGGTGGCCTTCGTCGCCCTGTTGCTCGCGGGGCTGTTCTTCATCGCGCAGTCGGGATGGGCGGTGATCGCGTCGGCCGTCGCCTCCCGCGACGGCGCCGCGGTCGAGGTGAACCGGCCCGCGCCGCGGTTCCTCCAGGAGACGGAACCGGCCCGGCGGTGGGCGCTGGGGCAACGCGCCGCGCAGGAGCAGGCCGCCCGCCAGTGGACGCAGCATTTCCCGCCGGGACAGTGAGGGCCTGCCCCGCGACGACCGGGCCTGGCTACGCAGTCGACGAGGGCCGCAAGCCACGCTGGGTCGTCGCCTCGCGTGGCGGCTATTGCCGCTGGGTCTGCTCGTCGCCCGGTTGGCCTGACGGCTCGTAGCGTGGTCGCCCGGTGGTCCGGTAGGTGCCGATCGCGAGTCCCTTCGGGGTGGATCGCAGGTCGACCAGTTCCAGGCCGATGTCCGGGCCGGTGGTGGGGAAGAGTCGGACGCCCTCGCCGACGACGACCGGGTAGGTGAGCAGCACGAGCTGGTCGACCAGCCGACGCTCGAGCAGCCACCGGATCAGCGTGCCGCTGCCCCAGACCTGCAGCTCACCACCCGGCGCGGCGCGCAGCTCCTCGACGGCCGCGGTCACGTCTCCGGACAGCACGGTGGTGCTTGTCCATCGTGGATCAGTCAGCGACGAAGAGACCACATACTTCGGCCGCGTGTTCAGCGCCGAGCCGACCGGATTGCCGGGATCCATGCCCGCGCCCCACGAGCCGGCGAAGATGTCGTACGTCCGCCGGCCGAGCAGGAACGCGTCGGCGCGTAGAAAGGTCTTGCTGATGAACCTCGACGCCTCGTCGTCGAGCAACGGCGGGCCCCACCCGAAACGGTGGAACCCGCCGTACGACTCTCCTGCGATCTCCCGATGACCCTGTGTCACGCCGTCGAGGGAAACGTTCGTAATGGTTGTCAGCCGCATACGCTCAGGCTGCCAGCGTCAGGCGACGATCTCCATCTGGGCCATCATGCCGACGGCGGAGTGGTCCAGCAGGTGGCAGTGATAGACGTAGCGGCCCGTGTAGTCGCCGAACGTCGCTTGGACGCGGACCACTTCACCCGGGTTGACGTTGACCGTGTCCTTCGAACCCGACTCGCCCGGGCCCGGTGGGTTGCCGTCGCGGGAGAGCACCCGGAAGTGCACCAGGTGCAGGTGCAGGTTGTGCGGGATGCCGAGTTGGGTGTCGGTGTTGGTGATCTCCCAGATCTCCGACGTGCCCCGCTTGATGGTGGCGTCGACGCGGTCCGGGTCGAAGGTCTTGCCGTCGATCTGGAACGTGCCCGACGCGAAGTCGAGGCCGAGCCGCACCTGCCGGACCGTGTCCGCGGTCGGCAGCGGCGCCAGCGGGCGCAGCGTGTCCGGAACGCGGCTGGCGTCGACGCGCGGCGCCGAACCCACCTCGAACCGCAGCAGCTCCCCGGCGACCGAGTCGACGAGCTGGAGCTTCGTACCCACCGGGTACGCGGAGAAGTCCACCACCACCTCGGCGCGCTCGCCCGGGGAGAGGGCCACCGCGCCGACCGCGGCCGGAGCGGGAAGCAGACCGCTGTCCGACGCGATCTGCGTCAGCTGCTCGCCCGTCGACAGGCTCAGCGCGAACGAGCGCAGGTTGGCCGCGTTCAGCAACCGCAGGCGGTAACGCCGGGCCGCAACCCGCAGGTAGGGCTGCGGCCGGCCGTTGACGAGCACCTGGTTGCGGTTGCGGAAGTCGTTCTGCACCCAGATCAGCGAGCCGTCCTCGGCGAACTGGGCGTCGGTCAGCATGATCGGCACGTCCTGGGCGCCGGACGGCAGGCGCAGGGCGGCCTCGCGCGGGTCCTCCAGCAGATAGAAACCGTGCAGGCCGCGGTAGACGTGCTCGGCCTCCATGTGGTGGGCGTGGTCGTGGTACCAGAGCGTCGCCGACTGCTGGTGGTTCGGGTAGTGGTAGAGCTTCGTGGCGCCGGGCGAGATCAGGTCCATGGGGTGACCGTCGCTGCTGGCCGGCACGTGGCCGCCGTGCAGGTGCACCGACGTCGGCATGTCGAGCTCGTTGACGTGGGCGATGACCACGCGCCGCCCGGTGCGCGCCCGGATGGTCGGGCCGACGTACGAACCGCCGTACCCGAAGATCTCGGTGGTCGTGCCGGGGATCAGCTCGACCCGGGCCCGGCGGTGGCGCAGCAGATAGAAGTCGGTGTCGAAGAGCGATGCGGTCGGCCGCAGCGTGGACGGCAGCGGCAGCGGCACCGAGAACGGCGTCGCGGCCAGTGCCGAGCCGACGAAGGCCGGCTGCGGCCCGAGGCCGTGGCCACCGTGCACATGGTGGGGAGGAGGCGGCGCGGCCTGGCCCGCACGTGAGGTCACCGCGGGCGGGATCAGCAGCCCGGCGCCGGTCAACGCACCGAGCTTGACCAAGGTTCGTCTGTCCAACATGGTCGTTCCTTTCGAGGGTGGACGGTGGGGGTGGCTCACCGGTCGGACCGGCGCCGGAACGCCCGCACCGCGATCGGCAGGAACACCACGACGAGCAGAGCCGCCCAGAGCAGCGCCAGCGGGGCCAGCCGGGCCGCGCCGGGACCACCGGCGTCAGGGCCCACGAGCAGGCTGCGGATGCTCTCGACGGTGACGGTGATCGGGCTGAACTGCGTCCAGATCCGCAGCCAGTCCGGCAGGGTGTCCATCGGCACGTACGCGCTGGAGGCGAACACCAGCGGGAACGCGCAGATGGTCATGGCGAGCTGAGCGACCTCCGGATTGCCGACGGACAGCCCGATCGCCGCGGCCAGCGACGAGAAACCGAGGCTGAACGCCACCAGCACGCCGAGGCCGC
Source organism: Asanoa sp. WMMD1127 (assembly GCF_029626225.1). Lineage (NCBI taxonomy): Bacteria > Bacillati > Actinomycetota > Actinomycetes > Micromonosporales > Micromonosporaceae > Asanoa > Asanoa sp. WMMD1127. The sequence continues at coordinate 572,312 of NZ_JARUBP010000001.1, read as the reverse complement.
CGAGCACCTCCAGCGGGCCGGTGCCGAGCCGGAAGCCGAGCGCGGTGCCGAGCAGCAGCAGGATCAGCACGACGATCAGGTTGCGCACCGCGTCGGCGGCGATCCGGCCGAGCAGCACGGCGGCGTGCGACATCGGCAGCGACCGGAACCGGTCCATGAAGCCGTTGCGGGACTCGTCGGCGAGGCCGACCGCGGTGGCCGCGCCAGCGAACGCGACGGTCTGCACGAACGTGCCCGGGAGCAGGAAGTCGATGTAGCGGCCGCCGGGCACCGCGATCGCCGAGCCGAGCACGAACGTGAACAGCAGCACGAAGAGCACCGGCTGGATGAGCGAGAAGAACAGGGACTGGGGCACGCGTACGATCCGGCGCAGTTGCCGTTGCGCCACCACGGCCGAGTCGTGCACGGTCCATCCGAGCGTGGTCATCGCCGTCCCCTTCCGCCCGGCCGGCCACCTCTGCGCGGCGCGGGAATCGCTTCGGCCTTGCGTCCCGTCAGCGCCAGGAACACGTCGTCGAGGGTCGGGCGGCGCAGGGCGAGGTCGTGGGCCTGGACGCCCGCGCTGTCGAGCTCGCGGACCACCGTGGTCAGGGAGCCCGCGCCACCGGCCACCGGCACGACGATGCGCAGCGCCTCCTCGTCGGTGGTCACCTCGCCGCTGCCGACGCCGGTCATCGCGGTGACGGCGGCGGGCAGGTCGGCGGGCTTCTCCAGCACCAGTTCGACGCGTTCGCCGCCGATCCGGCCACGCAGCTCGTCCGGTGTGCCCTCGGCGACGACGGTGCCGCGCTCGACGATCACGATCCGGGCGGCCAGCGCGTCGGCCTCCTCGAGATATTGCGTGGTGAGCAGCAGGGTCGCCCCGTCGCGGACCAGCCCCTCGATGACCTCCCACATCACCCGGCGGCTGCGCGGGTCGAGGCCGGCGGTGGGCTCGTCGAGGAAGATCACCTTGGGCCGGACCAGCAGGGTCGCGGCGAGGTCCAACCGCCGGGCGTTGCCACCGGAGTACGTGCGGGCCGGGCGGTCGGCCAGCTCCGTGAGGTCGAAGCGCTCGATCATCTCGTCCGCCCGCCGCCGCGCCTCGCGCGTGCCGATGTGGTGCAGCCGGCCGAACATCACGAGGTTCTCGCGCCCGGTCAGGATCGGGTCGCAGGCGGCGTACTGGCCGGACAGGCCGATCACTTTGCGCACCTCGTCGGCCTTGCTCACCACGTCGAGGCCGGCCACCAGGGCCCGGCCGGCGTCCGGCCGCAACAGCGTCGTGATGATGCGTACGGCCGTGGTCTTGCCGGCGCCGTTGGGGCCCAGCAGGCCGAGCACGGTTCCGGCGGGCACGGTCAGGTCGAGCCCCTCGAGGGCGGTGACCGCTCCGAACTTCTTGACGAGGCCGGTCACCTCGATGCCGTTGTCGCTCATCAGCCGCTCACCGCGCTCATCTGCTCGACCAGCCCGGTGGTGTGCTTGGCGTCGCGGAACAGCGGATGCGCGATGACGTCCCGCAGGAAGGCGGCGGTGGTACGCACGCCCGGGCCGGTCAGGCGCAGCTCGGACAGCGCCCGGTCCATGCGGGCGATGGCCTGACCACGGTCGGGCGCCCAGACGACGAGCTTGGCCAGCAGCGGGTCGTAGTCGGCGGTGACCCGCACGCCGGGCCGCAGGTGCGAGTCCACCCGCACGAAGGGTCCGCCCGGCGGCAGGTACTCGTCGATCACGCCGGGCGTCGGCATGAAGTCGCGGTCGGGGTCCTCGGCGTTGATCCGGCACTCGATCGCACAGCCGCGCGGTGCGACGTCCTCCTGCCGCAGGGTCAGAGGGCGCCCGGCCGCGACGGCCAGTTGCTCGCGGACCAGGTCGACGCCGGTGACCATCTCGGTGACCGGGTGCTCCACCTGGATCCGGCTGTTGACCTCCATGAAGTAGAAGTCGTCGTGGTCGTCGACGATGAACTCGAACGTGCCCGCGCCGACGTAGCCGGCCTGGCGGGCCACCTCGACCGCGGCCGCGCCCATCCGCTCCACAATGGAGGGCGGCAGCCCGGGCGGTGGGCTCTCCTCGACCAGCTTCTGCCGCCGCCGCTGCACCGAGCAGTCCCGGGCGCCGAGGTGGATGACGTTGCCGTGCCGGTCGGCAAGGATCTGGATCTCGACGTGCCGCGCGGACTCCAGGTAGCGCTCGACGAAGACGCGGGAGTCGCCGAACAGGCTCTGTGCGGTCTGGCGCGTGTCGACGTAGCGGCGGAGCAGCTCACCGGGCTCGCGGACCACGGTCATCCCACGACCGCCGCCACCGGCGACCGCCTTGATGATGACCGGGTAGCCGATCCGGTCGGCGACCGCGCGGGCCTCGGTGCCCGAGCTCAGCACCCGGGTGCTGCCGGGCAGCACCGGCAGGCCGGCTGCCGTCACGAACTCGCGGGCCCGGGCCTTGTCGCCGAGCAGCGCGATCACCTTGGCCGGCGGGCCGACGAAGACGAGGCCGTGCGCCTCGCAGATCTCGGCGAAGTCGCTGTCCTCCGACAGGAAGCCGTAGCCCGGGTGCACCGCGTCCGCCCCGCGCTGCAGGGCGGCGGTGACGAGCGCGGCCGGGTTGAGGTAGCTGCGGCGGGCCGCGGCCGGGCCGATCTGCACGGCCTCGTCGGCGAACTGCACCGGCGGGCCGTCGCGGTCGCTGGTCGAGTGCGCGAGCACCGTACGCAGCCCGAGCTCGCGGCACGTCCGGGCTATCCGGAGCGCGATCTCGCCCCGGTTGGCGATCAGGACGGTCGAGAACATGGCACCTCCTAGGCGTCTGCGGGGTTCTGGACCGGAGCGAGGACGAGGATCGGCTGGCCGTACTCGACCGGGCTGGCGTCGCTCGCCACGATCTCGACCACCCGACCGGGCCGCTCCGCCTCGATCGGGTTCATCAGCTTCATCGCCTCGATGATTCCGATCTGCTGCCCGGCGGAGACGACGTCGCCAACCTCCACAAAGGGCGGTGCGCCCGGCTCGGGCGCGCGGTAGAAGGTGCCGACGGCCGGCGCGCCGAGAGTGAAGGTGTCCGGGAGCGGCTCGGCTGCCGCCGTGACCACCGAAGTGGTCGTGGGCACGGCGACCACGGTCGCGGTCGGGGCGCCCTCCGGTTGCTGCCACTCGACGTCGACCGTGGCGTCACCGGAGCTGACCCGCATCCGGCGCAGCGGCGCGACGCCGGCCGCGCCCAGTCGGGCGGCATGCCGGGCGATGGTGTCGAGCAGGATCTCGGCCTCGCGCTCGTCCCGCGCCTGCGACCCGTTGCCGTTCACCGCCGGGCCGCCCGTCGGCTCAACTGCTCCCAGGCGGCCTGCTCGTCCGGGGTCAGGGGCACCGGGTCCGGGTCACCCGACGGGGGCTCCGCACGCTCCGGCCAGTCGGGCACGGTATAGGCGCTGTGGCCCACCCAGGTCAAGCCGTCCACCACGTGCGCCCAACCCCGCCGGAGCAGGGCGGCCACGCGTACGCGAAAGGGCATCTGCGCTCCTCAACCTCGAGGTGGGATCTGGTTGCCGCCGATGCTGCGATACGCCGATCGACGGTCGCTCGACAACGGACGGTGCCGATCGAGAGCGCGGTCGAGGGCCAGCTCCAGCAGCTTCACGGGATCGCCGTCGGGGGCGCCGACCTGCCGCCACGCGACGACGCCGTCCGGGCGGACCAGCACGGCGCCCGCGTCGCCGATGCCGTGCGCCGCCGCGAACCGACCGTCCGGATCGGCGAGGTCGACACCGATCAGGTGCGCCACCAGGCCCGCCGGCTCGCGGTCGGCGATGTCGGCCGCCGCGCCCGCCCAGTCGGCGGCGCCGGTGAGCAGGACGAAGTCGCGGCCGTAGAGGTCGACGGTCGAGACCGGCTCGTCGCCGCGCCGCAACGACACGTGCGGCGCCCGCGTGCCCGGCTGGCCACGCAGCTCACCGGGCGGCAGCGGGGGACCGGCGGGACCGTCGGCGGCGATCAGGCGGGACGCGTAGCGGTGGCCGAAGACGACCGCGAAGTAGTCGGCCGGTGGCACGTCGGGCAGGCCGGGCAACGGGCGGCCGGAGCGCGCGCGCAGTTGGTGCAGCGACTCCTGCACGGTGACCAGCGCCACCGGGCGCCGTTCGGCCTCGTAGGTGTCCAACAGGGACGGTGCGGCCACGCCGGTGAGCACCGCGGCCAGTTTCCAGGCCAGGTTGTGCGCGTCCTGGATGCCGGTGCCGGAGCCCCAGGCCCCGCTCGGCGGCATCAGGTGCGCGGCGTCGCCGACCAGCAACACCCGCCCGACCGCGTACCGGTCGGCCACCCCGGCCGCGATCGAGTAGGCGAGCTTCTTGGTTCCGTCGGTCAGCTGGGGCAGCAGCTCGACGGTCAGCTCCGGGTCGCCGATGGCCGCCCGGACCAGCTCGACGCAGCGCTGCTCGCTGATGCCGGCCAGCGTCTCCCCGCGCTCGGGGTGATAGGGCGTGCTGAACACCCAGCGTCCCGCCCGATCGTGCGGCAGCAGGACCGTGCCGACCTCCGGCTCGTCGAGATGGCAGATCGCGAGCTCCCGGCCGGCCATCGCGCGGGTCAGGTCGGCGGCGAACACCAGCGACAGCAGGTTGCCGAGCGGGCCGTAGCCCTGCAGCTCGAGGCCGAGCCGCCGGCGGATGCCGGAGTCGTGCCCGTCGGCCGCGACCAGGTAGTCCGCGACCACGGTGTGCTCCCGACCGGTCGCCGCCTCGCGCAGCGTCGCGGTCACCCGGTCCCCGCCGTCCACCAGGTCCACGAGCTCCTGGCCGTAACGGATGTCGGCGCCCAGCCGGGTCGCGTGCGCGGCGACCAGGTTCTCCAGGCGGTCCTGGTCGATCGGCGCCCACGGGCTCGGGCTGAAGCTCGGCCCGCCCGGGTTGCTCATCACCCCGCGGCCCTTCTCGGGACCGGCCAGCGTCCCGGCGCGGAGGAACACGGCCGGCTCGCGGTGCGCGAACGACCGCGCGGCGAGGATCTCGTCCTCGAGCCCGATCTGCCGGAACAGCTCGACGGTCCGGGGGTTGATCACCCGGGCTCGGGGATGGCCGAGGGCGGCGGCATGCCGTTCGACCAGCAGCGCCGGCACGCCGTGCCAGGCCAGGAAGGCGGCGGTGGAGAGGCCGGCGAGGCCACCGCCGACGATCAGGACCGGGATCCGGTCGTGCTCCATGCGGTGGTCTCCTCGCGTCGGTCCCGCCCGGCGCGTTCCGGCAACGGGAATCGGGTCGGTGCGAACTGGTAGGGCGCGAGGGGTCGCACCTGGCGCTGGTCGGGCCGGTAGAGGGCGTCCCACTGCGGTTGTGCGCCGGCCCGGTAGAGGGCAGCGGCCACCGACCAGACGTCGTCCATGGTGGACACGCCGAGGACCGCCCGGGGGTCGCCGATCCGGACGACGTGACTGAGGCGCGGCGCGGCGTCGACGGGCAGGACGGGCAGCTCGGTGGCGGTCATGATCCGGTCCACGATGGACTGTGGAGCTCCGGGCGTGGCCAGCAGCGCGACCGGATCCAGCCGCAGCGCGAGCAACAGGTCGACCGCGTCGTCGACCGGGCCGGTCGGCACGCCGACCTGGAAGCCGAGCCGGATCCGGCCGGACCGCTCGATCGGCACCGGCGCGGCCGCCGCGGCCCGCAGCGCCGTCACGAGCGCCACGCGCGAGGTCGCGACGGCGGCGAACCGCACCCGCATCCCCGCCTTCGTCCGGTTGCTGGTGTGGCAGCGGGCGGCGAGCTCGGCATCCGGTGCCGAGCTGAGCACGTCGGCCTGGGCGAGCAGGTTGCGCCGCAACGCCGCGTCGGTCGGCGCGGACACCGTGAAGACGCCGCGGCCCGGGCTGGGCACGGCAGCCGGGGCGTCGTCGCCGGCGAGCACGACGTGCGCGTTGGTGCCGCCGAGACCGAACGCGCTGACGCCCCCGAGGACGCCGGTGTCCGGCAACGGTCGGGCCTCGTCGACGAGCCGCAGCACCGGGCCGTCCAGCTCGAGCGCCGGGTTGGTCGGGCGGCCGTGCACGGTCGGTGGCAGCAGCCGGTGGTGGATCGCCAAGGTCGCCTTGATGAAGCTGGCGATGCCGGCCGCGCCCTCGGTGTGCCCGATGTTCCCCTTGACCGAGCCCACCGCGCACGGCGCCGCGCGGCCGGCGGCGTGCACCGCGCGCAGGGCGTTCACCTCGATGGCGTCGCCGATCAGCGTGCCCGTGCCGTGCGCTTCCACGAAGTCGAGGTCCGCCGCCGCCACACCGGCGTTGCGGTACGCGCGTTCGATCGCCTCCTGCTGGCCCCAACGGGCGGGCGCGGTGATGCCGTTGCTGCGACCGTTGTGGCTGATGGCGCCGCCGCGGACGACCGCGTAGACCCGTTGCCCGGCGGCCCGTGCGTCGGCCAACCGGCGCAGCACCACCACGCCGACGCCCTCGCCCCGGCCCATCCCGTCGGCGGCGGCGTTGAACGGCTTGCACCGGCCGTCGGGCGCTGACAGGCCCAGCAGCGTGAAGTAGATGCCGTTGATCGGTTCGAGGATGGCGTTGACACCGCCGGCGAGCGCGTAGTCGCAGTCGCCGTCGGCCACCGCCCGGGCCGCGAGGTGCACGGCGACCAGCGACGACGAGCAGGCCGTGTCGATCGCGAGGCTCGGACCGCGCAGGTTCAGCTGGTACGAGAGCCGGTTGGCGGCCATGTGGTGCCCGGTGCCGGCGCCCTGGCGCGACGTGAAGCCGGCCGCCGCGGTGTCCGCCGTGCGCCACACCCAGTCGTTGCCCATGACGCCGAGGTAGACGCCGCACGCCGCGCCCGCGAGGCCGGTCGGGTCGACGCCCGCGTCCTCCAGCGCATGCCAGGCGCAGGAGAGCAGCAGGCGCTGGTGCGGGTCCAGCGCGGCGGCGTCGGTCGGGTTGATCGCGAAGAACTCGTGGTCGAGGCCGTCCACGTCGCGCAGGAACGCGCCCTCGCGGTTGTTCATCGTGCCGCTGGCGCTCTCGGGGGAGTAGTAGCGGTCCGGCTCCCACCGGGCCGGCGGCACGGGTCCGACCCCGTCGCCACCGCGGCGCAACAGCTCCCAGAACGCGTCGCGGCTCTCCCCGCCCGGGAACCGGCAGGCCAGCCCCACCACCGCGACGTCGGTCATCCCGCCGCCAGCCGCTCGTGCAGGTACTTGGTGAGCGCCGCCACGGTCGGGTGGTCCCAGGCGGCCGTCGGGTCGACGGTGAGCCCGTAGCGCTCCTCGACCTCGCCGACGATGCTCGCCGTGTAGATCGAGTCGACGCCGAACTCGGCGAGCGGGACGTCGGGGTCGACGGGCTCGTCCCGGTCCAGGTAGAAGGTGACCCGTTCCGTCAGCCACTCCAGCATCTCGTCGTAGGACTCGTCGGAGTCGGTGGCCATCTCGGTCTCCTCGGTCAGCGGGCGGGCGCCGCCGCCTGTGGCGGCGTCGAACTGGCAGGTGCCGGGCGGACCCCGGGCGCCACCTGCTCGTGCACGGTCGTCAGCCGGTGGGCCAGGAACAGCTCGCGGGCGCGCCGGCGCTGCACCTTGCCGCTCGTGGTGCGGGGCACCTGGCCGGGGCGCAGCAGCGCGACGGCGGCCACCTTGATCCCGAACTCCCGGCTCACGGTCGCCTGGATCGCCCCGACCAGCGGTCCGGCCGAGTCGGGCGGGAGCGTGCCGCGGACCTCCTGCACCACGACCACGCGCGGATCGTCGTCGGCGACCGCGAACGCGGCGCCCAGGCCGGCGTCGAGGGCCGGGTGCAGCGCCCGGACGGCGCGCTCGATGTCCTGCGGGTAGAGGTTGCGGCCGTGCACGATCAGCATCTCCTTGCGGCGCCCGGTGACGAACAGCTCGCCGTCGAGCAGGCCGCCGAGGTCGCCGGTGCGCAGGAAGCCGCCCTCGCCGTCGGGGGTGTGGGCGTCGAAGGTGTCGGCCGACTCGGCCGGCCGGTTCCAGTAGCCGCGACCGATGCTGGGGCCGCGTACCCAGATCTCGCCGATCCGGCCCGGTGGCAGCGGGGCACCCGTCGCGGTGTCGACGATGCGCAGGTCGTAGCCGTCGACCTGGCCGCTGCCCACGAGCTCGGTGGTGTGCGCACCGCCCACGGCCCCCACCAGCCGGTCCGCCTCGAGCTGCTCGGTGACGACGTGCCGGAGCACCGGCACCTCGCCCGCGCGGCCGCCGGTGACGAACAGGGTCGCCTCCGCCATCCCGTAGCAGGGGTAGGCCGCCTCGGGGCGGAAGCCCAGCGGCGCGAACCGGGTCGCGAAACCGCGGATCGTCTGCGCCGCGATCGGCTCCGCGCCGTTCATGGCGAGCCGCACGCTGCTCAGGTCGACGCCGGCCAGCTGGGCGTCGGGGATCCGGCGGGCGCAGAGGTCGTACGCGAAGTTGGGCGCCAGCATGATGTCGCCGCGGAAGTGGTGCACCATGTGCAGCCAGCGGTGCGGCCGCTTGAGGAAGGCCGTCGGCGACATCAGGGCGCCGAAGCCGCCGACGTAACTGACGCTGAGCAGCTGGGTCAGCCCCATGTCGTGGTGGAACGGCAGCCAGCCGCAGACCCGCAGCCGGTGGTCGGTGTCCGCGCGCCGCGAGATCAGCTCGAGGTTCGCCAGCACGTTGCCGTGCGTCAGCATCACGCCCTTGGGCTCGCTGGTGGAGCCCGACGTGTACTGGAGCATCGCCAGGTCGTCGCCGGTGAGCGCCGGTGGCTCCCAGCCGACGTCGGGCATCCGGCCTGGACCGGTCGCGAACACCGGGACGTCGCCCGGCGGCCGCTCGGCGAACCGGACGACCGTGTCGGTCAACAGCGCGGCCGCGGCACAGTCGGCGACGATCCGCTCGACCCGCTCCTGGTGGAGCCGGTTGCCGTCCGGCGGTGGCGCCGGGACCGCGATCGCGCCGGCGTAGAGGCAGCCGAAGTAGGCCATCGCGAACTCGAGGCCGGGCGGGAAGGCCAGCACGACGGGCCGGCCGGCGGCGCCACCGGGCAGGTGGGCCCGCAGCCAGCCGCCGATCCGGCGCGCGCCGGCGTCGAGCTCGCCATAGGTCAGCAGGTCGCCGACGGCCAGGTCGCCACTTTCCTGTGTGAAAAAGAATGCTTCCTTGTTCGGCGTACGGGCGGCGCGATAACGCAACATATCGACGAGAGTTTCGAATCTCGGTTGGTTCGGCATAATCGAACCTCCAGTGCGCACAGGCCGGCCGGATCGTTCTGCGCGAAGCTATTCGGCCGCGCTAGTGCCCTGCTGGAACGCCTCTAGAAGCAGGGTTCTGGTGCTTCTCCGCGTCGTCGGCGGCACAGTATCGTCGCCTCGACGACATCGACGGAGGTGACCGGAAAATGACCGGATCGAATGCCGTTCCGCCGCCCGCATATCAATCCGCCGCGGCGCTCGAACAATTCCTGGGCGACCCGGACGACGACGGCACGCCGGCGTCCTTCGCGGCCTCGGTCGAGGCGGACGACGCCGGCGAGATGCCGGTCGCGCTGATGGCCGCACTGCGCGAGTGGGAGTTCCCGGCGCTGCTGGTGCCCGAGGCGCTGGGCGGGCGGCTGCGTACCTTCGAGGAGCTGTTCGCCGTGTCCCGGGTCGTAGCCCGCCGCGACGTGCGGGCCGCCGTCTCCTACGGCACGGCGCTGCTCGGTGCGAACCCCGTGTGGCTGTGGGGCGACGCCGACCAGCGCGGCTGGCTGGCCGACCGGCTCCGCGGCGGCGACCTGGGCTCGTTCGCGATGTCCGAGCGCGACCACGGCAGTGACCTCGCGGGCTGCCAGGTGGTGGCGCGGCCGGACGGATCCGGCGGCTATCTGCTCTCGGGCGAGAAATGGCCGATCGGCAACGCCACCCGCGGCACGTTCGCCACGGTGTACGCCCGCACGGGCCCCCGCGACTTCTCCCTGCTGCTGCTCGACAAGGCGGCGCTGCCCGCGCGGCGGTGGTCCAACACGCCCCGCGTGCCCACCCTCGGCCTGCGGGGTCACGACATGAGCGGCATCGTGTTCGACGAGTGCCCCGTGCCGGGCGCCGCGGTGCTCGGCCGGCCCGGCACCGGCATCGCCCAGACGCTCAAGGCCCTGCAGGTCACCCGCACGCTGATCGGCGCGCTGTCGCTGGGCAGCCTCGACACCGCGCTGCGGATCGCCCTCGGCCACGGCCAGCGGCGGGTCCTCTACGGCGCCGCGATCACCGCGCTGCCGGTGGTGCGGGACGTGCTGGTCCGCGCCTACCTCGACCTGCTCGTCGGCGAGTGCGTGGCGGTGCCGGCGACGCGGGCGATCAGCGTCGCACCCGACCGCCTCAGCCTGTGGTCGGGGATCGTGAAGTACTTCGTGCCGACGACGGTCGAGCAGGCGGTCGCCGATCTGCGGACCGTGCTCAGCGCCCGCGGCTACCTGCGCGACGCGCTGCCGGCCCGCGCGTTCCAGAAGCTCGACCGCGACCAGGCCATCGCCGGCATCTTCGAGGGCACGACGCACGTCAACCTGGGCGGCATCGCGGCGCAACTGCCGTTCGTGCTCACCCGCCCGGCGCCGGGCGAAGCCGACGACGACCTGCTGACCGCCCTCTTCGACCGCTCGCGCGAGGCGACGCCGTGGACGCCGGACGGCCGGCGGTTGCAGCTGACCAACGGCGGGCGTGACGAGATCACGGCGAGCTGGTCGGTGGCCGTGGAGCGGGTGCTGGCCCGCCCGGGCGCCGGCGCGCCGCTGCGCGCGGTGCTGGCCGAGCTCGACACGGCCTGGGCCCGCGCCCGGGCGCACTACGAGGGGGCGTCACCCGTCGCGGCGGCGCGCGAGCCGCAGCTGCTCGCCTTCTCGATGGCCCGGACCCACTGCGTCCTGCACGCCGCCGCGTGTCTACTGTGGACCTGGCTGCACGACGACGCCGCCGGCGACGACCTGCTGGTGGCCTGCCTGGAGCGGCTCGTCCAGCGGCTTGCTCCCGAGCGTCAGCTCTCGCCCGAGGCGGCCGACGCGGTCTGGGACGCTCTTCTGTCCCAAGCCTCCGGCCGGCAGCTCTTCTCGCTGACGCCCCTGCCCCTCGGCGGCCCGGTCCCCGTGCCGTGACGGCCGAAAGGAACGGTCCGTTCTTAACGCTTTCCGCAGAGGAACGGTCCGTTGTTAACGCGAGGCGTTAACAACGGACCGTTCCTTGCGCGGCTCAGGCCGCGTCCGCCGGACGGGGCTCCGACGGGTTGGGAGTGGATCCGCGGGACAGCCGGCTGGGCCACCAGAACTTCCGGCCGACGTCGAGCGCGAGCGCCGGCACCAGGATCGGCCGGACGACGAGCGTGTCGAGCAGCACCCCGAGGCCGACGAGCAGGCCGAGCTCGGCCGTCGCGACCAGCGGCAGCACGTTGAGCACGGCGAACGTCGCGGCCAGCACCACGCCGGCGCTGGTGATCACCCCACCGGTGACCGCGAGCGCGTGCAGCATGCCCGCCTGGTGGCCACGGTGGGCGGCCTCCTCCCTGGCTCTCGTGATCAGGAAGATGTTGTAGTCGACGCCGAGCGCGACCAGGAACAGGAAGCCGAGCAGGATCAGCGACTGGTCGACACCGTTGAAGCCGAAGACGTGCTCGAAGAGCAGCCAGCTGAGCCCGAGTGCGGTGCCGAACGACAGCACCACGGTCGCCACCAGCAGCACCGGCGCCACCAGCGCGCGGAGCAGGCCCATCAGGATGACCAGCACGACGCCCAGCACCAGCGGGATGACCACCGTGCGGTCGTGGGCGTTGGCCTGGTCGGTGTCGTAGGTGGTGGCGGTGCTGCCGCCGACCGCGGCGTCCGCTCCGCCCACACCGTGCACGGCGTCGCGCAGCCGCTGCACCGTCGCCTCGGCGGCCGCGCTGTCGGGCGGGTCGGTCAGCACCGCCTCGAGCTTGACCAGCGCCCCGTCGGTCGAGGTGACCGGCGGCCCGACCTCGGCCACGCCCTGGACGCCCCGGGCGGCCGTGGCCACGGCGGACGCCGCCGCCGCGTTGGCCGTGATCAGAGCCGGCTCGGCGGACCCGGCGGGGAAGTGGGCGGCCAGCAGCTCCTGGCCCTGCACCGACTCGGGCCGGGTCGTGTAGACGTCGGCCCCGGTCAGGCCGATCGTGATGCCGCTGGCGCCGAACGAGAGGGCGGCCAGCACGAGCGCGGTGCCCACCCAGACGAGCCGGCGCCGGCGGGCGACCACCGTGCCGATCCGGGCCCACAGGTTGCGCCCGGAGCGCGGCGGGGTGCCGGCCCGGGGGACGAACGGCCAGAACAGGCCGCGGCCGAAGATCAGCAGGAGCACCGGGAGCAGCGTCAGCATCGCGATCAGCGCGGTGACCACGCCGATGGCACCGACCGGGCCGAGGCCGCGGTTGGAGCTCAGGTCGGCGGCGAGCAGGCAGAGCAGGCCGACGGCGACGGTGGCCGCGGACGCGATCACGGCCGGGCCGGCCCGGCGCAGTGCGACCGCCATGGCCACGTGCCGGTCCTCGTGGCGGTGCAGCTCCTCGCGGTAGCGGGCGATGAGCAGCAGCGCGTAGTCGGTGCCGGCGCCGAAGACGAGCACCGTGAGGATGCCGGCGTTCATCGAGTTGACGACCAGACCCGCCTGCTCGACCAGCAGGTAGACCAGGGTGTTGGCGAGCTGGATGGCGGCGCCCGCGGCGAGCAGCGGCATCAACCACAGCGACGGGCTGCGATAGGTGACCAGCAGCAGGATGGCCACCACCAGCACGCTGACCGACAGCAGCGTCGCGTCGAGCCCGGCGAACGCTTCGCCGATGTCCGCGCCGGCGCTGGCCGGGCCGGTGGTCTTGGCCTCCAGGCCGCCCGGCAGGCCGGCCCGCACCTCGTCGCGCAGCTCGTTGACGCGGTCGGCGGCCACGCCGCCGTCGTCGCCGACCGGCATGGGCACCAGCAGGGCCAGCGCGCGGCCGTCGGGGGACGGCAGGGCGTCCGCGATCTGCCCGCCGGCGGCGAACGTCTGCAGGCGGTCGCGGGCGGCCGAGACGGCGGCGCGGTCGGCGTCGGTGAGGCCGGAGTCGCGGGCGAACACGGCGACGGCCAGCAGCGTGCCCTCGTCGGGGAAGCGGTCCTCCTGGGCCGCGACCACGGTCGACTCGGCCGACGCGGGCAGCCAGGCCAGCGCGTCGTCGCTGGTCACCTCGTAGAGCTTGTTGGCGATCGGCCCGACACCGGCCAGCAGGGCGATCCAGACGACCAGGACCAGCCACTTGGAGCGGCGGCCGAAGATCTTGAGAAGCAGCGTGGTGGCCCGGTCGGGAGGTTGGGCGGGGCCGGTCGACGTCGGGCTCTCGGTGGCGGCTCTGATCTCGGTGCGGGACATGGTCTCTCCGTCGGATCTGCGGATACGGTTGGTGCCCGGCGGGAGGCGCCAGTCTCCATCGTGGACGCGCGCACGGCCCCGGGGCTCGACCTCCGGAACGGTTTCCGACTGCGCCAAAGGCGTACGCCGGAGGGCTTTTCTCCACCGTGGGGCGGAGCGGCGGGTGCCGTACCGTGTGTGGCATGACCGGCTACCGATGGTGGCGGCAGATGTCCGACGGCCCGGTCGGCGAGTGGGTGTTCCTGGGGACCGTCGCGCTGGTCACCCTCGGGGGCTCCTATCTCTCCGGGCGGCACAGCATCGACCCGACGGGCCCACTGGGCTGGGCGTTGCTGGTCGCGGCCCTGCTCGCGCTCGCCTTCCGGCGGCGCTATCCGCGGATCGCGCTGCTCGTGACCCTCGGGGCGGCCGCCGCCTACTACATGCTCGGCAACCCGCCTGGTGTCGAGCCGCTCCCGTTCGTCGTCGCGCTCTACCACGCGGTGACCGCCGGCCGCCGGATCAGCGCGATCGTGGCGGCCACGGCCTGCGTCCTGGTGATCCAGGGCGCCGAGCTGCTCTCCGACGCGCCCCTGGAGACCGACGACCTGTTCCCCGTCGTCGGCTGGCTCGTGGCGATCATCGTGTTCGGCGAGTTCAGCCGCAGCCGCCGGGCCTACCTGCGGGCCGTCGAGGCGCGTGCGGTCGAGGCGGAGCGCACGGCCGAGGCCGAGGCCCGCCGGCGGGTCGCCGAGGAGCGGCTGCGCATCGCCCGCGAGCTGCACGACTCGGTCGGCCACCACATCACCGTGATGCGCATCCACGCCAGCGCGGCCATCATGCGCCGCGCGACCCATCCTGACCTTGCCTACGAGGCCCTGGGCACGATCAGCACGGTGAGCCAGGAGGCGCTGCGGGACCTGCGCGGCACCCTGGCCGTGCTGCGCGACCCCGGCGACGACGGCGCGCGGCAGCCCGCGCCGACGCTGGCCGCCCTGCCGGACCTCGCCCGGCGCACCCAGGCGGCCGGGCCGGTCGTGCGCACCACCGTCGACGGCCCGGTGCGCCCGCTGCCGTCCGGGATCGAGGTGGCCGCCTACCGGATCGTCCAGGAGGCGCTGACCAACGTCACGCGGCACGCGGACGCGGAGCGGGTCGACGTGCGGCTGCGCTACGAGCCCGACCAGCTGGTGGTCCAGATCGACGACGACGGCCGGGCCTCGACCGTGCGACCCGCGCCGCCCGCCGCGTCCTCCGGCGGCACCGGCCTGGTCGGCATGCGCGAGCGGGCCGCCGCCGTGGGTGGCGACCTGCTGGCCGGGCCTCGGCCCGAGGGCGGCTTCCGCGTGCGCGCCCTGTTCCCCGTCAAGGAGGTTGGATGATCCGGCTGCTCCTGGCCGACGATCAGGTGCTGGTCCGGGCCGGGCTGCGGGCGACGCTCGACGAGCCCGACATCGAGGTCGTGGCGGAGGCGGGCACCGGCGTGGAGGCGATCGAGCTGGCCCGCGCCCACCGGCCCGACGTCGTGCTGATGGACATCCGGATGCCGGTCGTCGACGGCCTCGAGGCCACGCGCCGGATCGTCTCCGACCCCGAGCTGGCCGACGTGCGGGTGGTCGTGCTGACCACCTTCGACGAGGACGACTACGTCTACGAGGCGCTGCGGGTCGGCGCGAGCGGCTTCCTGCTCAAGGACATCGAACCCGAGGCGCTGGTGGCCGGCGTGCGGGCGGTGGCCCGCGGTGACGCGCTGCTCGCGCCGTCGGTGACCCGGCGGATGATCGCGGGCTTCGCCGGCCGGCCGGCGCGCTACGCGGGCGCCCGGCTCGACGTGTCCGGCCTGACCCGGCGGGAATATGACGTCCTGCTGCTGGTGGTGGCCGGGCTCGCGAACAACGAGATCGCCGAGCGGCTGGGCATGAGCCCGGCCACGGCCAAGACCCACATCACCCGCATCCTGGCCAAGCTCAACGCCCGTGACCGGGCCCAGCTCGTCGTGCTCGCCTACGAGTCCGGCCTGGTCGAGCCCGGTTGGCTGCGCTGAGGTCAGGGGCGGGCTGCTCCTTTTGCGTACGGCCAAAACGTCCTGCGGTAGGACGAGCGCGGCGGTGGCAGCGGCGAGCATTGATCCGTGGCCAGCAACGAGCGGAACATCCCGGTCGTCCGGCCACGAGGGTCCTGGGCGCTGAACGGGCGGGCGTTGCCGCGTCCCGCCCGTCCAGCTGGGCCGCCGGCCCCGGGCTCAGCCCCGGGCGCGGATCGGCACCGACGTCACCAGGATGTCCTGCGGGTTGGCCGGGTCGCCGGTCGTCGCCGTGTAGGCGGCCACGAACCGGCTGGCCGTGTGCGACAGCGACACGTAGGAGCCGAGGTAGGGGCCGATCTGCCAGGTCAGCGCCGTCTCCAGGTCGAACGGCCCGGCGAGGCGACGCTCGTCCCACCGGTCGCCGTCGAACGCGCACAGCAGGCTGCGGCAGCTCGCCAGCCACAGCGTGGTCGGCGTGCCGGCCGCCGGGGTGTTCGCCCGGAAGTCGTAGTAGCTGACCGCCACGGTCCCGTCGTCGGCCACGTCGACCTGCGGCAGGATCGCCTGGTTGTCGCGCGCGGGACCGTCCGCCGGGCTCTGGTTGACCCGGACCGGCCGCGTCCAGCGCCGCCCGTTGTCGAGCGACATGGCCAGCGCGACGTCGCTGTCGGCGGGGGAGAGGCCCTGCTGCGCCCAGACCACGTAGACGGCGCCGGTCAGCGGGTCGACCGCGACGTCCGGGTTGATGCCCTGCGCCGGCACCGGAGCGCCGGTGTCGGGCAGCACGGGCGCGTTGATCGTCTGCTCGACCAAGGTCTGCGGCGCGGTCCAGGTGACGCCCTTGTCCGCCGAGCGCATCACCAGCACCTTGCTCTGCACGACCGGCGCGGGCCCGCTGATCGCGAACTCCTTCTCGATCGCGACGTGCAGCAGGCTGCCGTCCCGCAGCACCACGATCTGGCTGCCGAAGGTGCCGGCGCCGTCCGGGGTCGGCTGATAGAGGGCCTGCGGCGGCGCGAAGGTGGCGCCGCCGTCGGTGCTGCGGGCCACCATCACCTGGTGCCGGCTGAGCTGGATGTTGCCCCGGTTCCAGGTGACGTAGACCAGCCGTGGGTTGGTCGGGTCGGCGGTCACGCTCGGCTTGTCGTTCCAGTAGACGGTGTTGTCCGCGATCACCGGCACGGGCGCGAGCCAGCTGCGTCCGCCGTCGGTCGAGCGGCTGACCTCCACGGTCGACACGTTGAAGCCCGTGATCGAGCCGGTGCTCAGATAGAGCACGCCGGTCGGGCCGAAGCTCAGCGCCGGGCTGCCGGTGCGGTCGTGCTGCCCACCGGTGCAGGCGGTCAACCCGGGCGCGGGCGCCTCCTGCCAGGCCCGGCCGCCGTCGGCGGTGGCCGCGACCACGATGCCCTGCGCGTTGCCCCGGGCCCGGCGGTCCTGCTGCCAGGCGACCGCCATCCGGCCGGGCCGCGAGCGGTCGACGGCGAGCCACGGTTCGAGCTCGGTGTTGGTGGCCACCACCTCGCCGGCCGGGCCGGCGACGCAGCCGGCCAGCGGGCTCGGGCCGCTCAGCGTGGTGGT
Source organism: Asanoa sp. WMMD1127 (assembly GCF_029626225.1). Classification (NCBI taxonomy): domain Bacteria; kingdom Bacillati; phylum Actinomycetota; class Actinomycetes; order Micromonosporales; family Micromonosporaceae; genus Asanoa; species Asanoa sp. WMMD1127. The sequence continues at coordinate 555,403 of NZ_JARUBP010000001.1, read as the reverse complement.
GTCGGCGCCGCCACCGGCGGCCGCGGGGTGGCCGACGGCCAGCGCCGCGACGGTGAGCACGGCCACCGAGGCGCCCAGCCACCGCCGCTGGGTTGTGAGTCTTCGCAACGACATGAGCTCTCCTTCGTCCGGCCCGGCAGCGCCGGGGCCGCCAGCCTCGACGGCCCCGGTAGAGCGCCGGTCGGCGGCGGCTCGACCCGGCTTCCAGCGGGCTCCGGTGCCGGTCCGCCTAGATAGCCCAGATCCGGTCTGACGTCTCTCACAGGAGGAACTCATGGGTGTCCGACGTCGAACGCTGTTGCGGTTGGGCGCGGCGTCCGCGCTCGGTGTCGCCGTGCCCGGCGCGCTCGCCGGGTGCGAGAGCGAGCCGGTGACCGGCAAGGCGCTGACCAGCGAGGTTCCGCTGCCGGAGGCGTTCACCACCGAGCTGCCGGTGCCGCCGGTGCTGCGGCCGGTCAGCAGTGACGCCACGACCGACTACTACGAGATCACGGCGCGGCGGGGCGGGGCGCGGATCGTTCCCGGTCACGAGACCGAGGTGTGGGGCTACAACGGGATCTTCCCGGGGCCGACGATCGAGTCCCGCAGCGGCCGACGGGTGGTCGTCACGCACCGCAACGAGCTGCCCGTGCCGACGACGGTCCACCTGCACGGCGGGCACACCCCGCCGGACAGCGACGGCTATCCCACGGACGTGATCGTGCGTACGGGCGACTCGTTGCCCCACCACAAGAGCCCGCACTCCGTCATGGACCACGGCGCGTTCGACGTGGCCACCGGCCGGCGGCAGTACACCTATCCGCAGGACCAGCGGGCCGCCACGCTCTGGTACCACGACCACCGGATGGACTTCACCGGCCCGCAGGTCTACAAAGGACTCGCCGGCTTCCATCTCATCCGCGACGACGAGGACGACGAGCTCTCCCTGCCCAAGGGCGACAAGGAGATCCCGTTGATGATCACGGATCGGGCGTTCGACGGGAAGGGCCAGTTCCGCTATCCGTCGACCGACCCGACCCTGCGCCGCGAGTCCGGTGTGGACGACGACTTCATGGACGGGGTGCTCGGTGACGCGATCCTCGTCAACGGGGCGGTCTGGCCCTTCCTGGAGGTGTCCAACACCCGCTACCGGTTCCGGCTGCTCAATGCCTCCAACGCCCGCCGCTACGAGCTCGCGCTCGACCCGCCACCGGTTGACGGCCCCGCCTTCGTGCAGGTCGGCAGCGACGGCGGGCTGCTCGACAAGCCGTTCGGCCACGAGACCCTGCCGATCGCACAGGCGGAGCGATTCGACGTCGTCGTCGACTTCTCGAAATACCAGGTGGGCGACAAGGTCACCCTGATCAACCGGATCGGCGCGGAGGGCACCGCCCGGGTGATGCAGTTCCGGGTGACCCGCAAGGAGCGCGACGAGAGCCGGGTGCCGGAGCGCCTGTCCGACCTCGGTGTCTTCGGCGAGCTCGACGGTGACCAGGAGAACCCCGACCGGGACTTCGAGTTCAGCGGCGGCGGGCCCTGGGAGATCAACAAGAAGTTCTTCGACGTCAACCGGATCGACGCCGAACCCAAGCTCGGCGCGACCGAGCTGTGGAAGGTGCGCACCGACAAGCACCACCCGGTGCACCTGCACCTGGTGCAGTTCAAGGTGCTCAACCGCAAGGGCCGGCCGCCGCGTCCCACCGACCGGGGCTGGAAGGACACCATCGACCTGTCACCGTCCGAGGACGCGGTGGTGGTCGCACGCTGGACGGGCTACCGCGGGAAATATGTCTTCCACTGCCACAACCTCGAGCACGAGGACATGGCGATGATGGCCAATATCCAGGTCGTCTGAGACTCCAGTCAGTTGCTGGCCGGCCCGCGCAGCATGGTGCGTCGACGAGGGAGGCGCAGATGGCGTTGAGTCGGGTGCTCTACCGCACGGGTGCGGTCGCCGAGGGTGGTCGGGCCGGCCGGGTGCGGGTCGACGACGGTGGGCCGGAGTTCACGCTGGCCGTGCCGGCCGGCCTGGGCGGCGACGACGGCGCCGGGGTCAACCCGGAGCAGCTGTTCGCGGCCGGTTATGCCGCCTGTTTCCAGTCGGCGTTGGAAAACGTGGCATCGGGCTACGGCGTCGACCTGGCGGGCAGCCGGGTGCGGGTCGGCGTCGCCCTCGGGCCGACCGGCCGGGGCGGGCTCGGCCTGGCCGTGGACATCGACCTGGACGCGCCGACGGTGGACCCGGACGAGGCCGGTCGCCTGCTGCACCGGGCGCACCGGTTCTGCCCCTACTCGCAGGCGATCGCGGGCAACGTCGAGGTCACCCTGAGCGTACGAGGCGCGCCGGTGCCGGCGAGCTGAGCAGGCCGTGCCCGGGGGGCCGGAGGTCGCGCCGGATGAACCACTCGGTGCCCAGGGCCAGCTCGCGCAGCCGGGGCGGCACCCGGTTGAGCCGGGCCGGGCCGTCGCCGCGGGCGAACTCCGACCGGTGCGCGCACAACGCGCGCCACTTGGTGTCGAGCCACGGCCGCACGTCGACCGCGACGTCGATCGTCTCGGGCGGCACGCCCATCGCCGCGTCGTCGGCCGGCATCTCGGCGCCGTGCCGGCGCAGCCACGAGACCGCGCGCAGCACCGCCGGCCGGGGCCAGGTCGCCAGGTAGAGGCTGGACACCTGCCACGGCGCGCCGGCCTGCGGAGCCACCGCCGGGTGCGCGGCCGCCTCGATCGCCGCCACGGTGGCCCGGTGGGTGCGCACGTGGTCGGGATGGCCGTAGGTCCCGTACGCGTCGTAGGTGACGACGATGTCCGGGCGGACCACCCGGATGTGCGCCACCAGCCGCAACACCACTTCGTCGAGGTCGGCCGCGCACAAGCTGGCCGGCGCGAACGGTGGCCGGCGGCCCGAGTCACCGAAACCGAGCAGCCGCGGCGGGCCGGCACCCAGCACCGCGAGGCTCTCGGCCAGCTCGCCGACGCGGGGCCCCACCAGATCGGCGGCGCACGTCACGACCGCCGCCGGCCAGCCGTGCGCGGTGTGCCGGGCCAACAACCCGCCTGTCCACAGTGCCTCGTCGTCGGGATGGGCATGGACGCAGAGCAGGGTCGCCATCGGTCCCCCGACCGCTCGAACGGGATTCAAGCCTGACGCGAGTGAGCGTGGCGAGGATAGCCCGCGTCCGGACCGACCGGCCGGGCGGCCGGCAACGGGAGGAGCTGTGGTGCTGACACTGACCGACAGGCGGGTGCTGGTGACCGGCGGGACGCGGGGCGCCGGACGCGCCACCGTGCTCGCCTTCGCGCGGGCGGGCGCCACGGTCGCCACCTGCTATCACCGCGACGCCGAGGCGGCCGAGTCGCTCGTCCGCGAGCTGAAGGAGATCGGCGCCGCCCAACCGCTGGTCGTCGAGGCCGACGTGACCAGGAGCGCCGACGTCGCGCGGCTCGCCGAGGCCGTGCGCGGCACCCTGGGCGGGCTCGACGTGCTGGTGAACAACGTCGGTGTGGACGGCAGCGCGCCGCTGCCGGAGCTCGAGCCGACCGAGTGGCACCGGCTCGTCGACCTCGACCTGACTTCCTTCTACCTGACCACCCGCGCGGTCCTGCCGCTGCTGGCCGAGGGCGCCGCGATCGTCAACATCGGCGCGTCGAGCGCGTTGCGCGGCCGGCCGGACGCAATGCACTACACCTCGGCCAAGGCCGCGGTCATCGGCCTGACCCGGTCGCTGGCCAAGGAGCTCGGCGGCCGGGGGATCCGGGTCAACGTGGTCGCGCCCGGCCTGATCGAGCCCGAGGCCGGCACCGGCCTGCCGCCGCACGTGCTGGCCAACATCCGCGGCATGACGGCGCTGGGCCGGCTGGCCACGCCCGAGGACGTTGCCGGCGCGGTGCTCTTCCTGGGCAGCGACCTCGCCCGCTACGTCACCGGAGTGACGATCAACGTCGATGGAGGAATGTGATGCCGTACGCCGCGATCACCTACCGGATCAAGCCGGGGCACGAGGACGAGATCGCCGAGATCTTCGCCGGCTTCAACCGGGTGGACACGCCCGTGCTCACCGCGCCCGACGGCGCCGAGGTCGGGAAGCTGCTCGGCACCGGCGTGTTCGTCAAGGACGACGTGCTGGTCCGCGTCATCCACTACGAGGGCGAGTTCGCCGCGATCGGCCGGCACATGGCCACCCAGCCCGGCGTGCGGGAGATCGAGGAGCGGCTCGCCCCGTTCCTCGCCGAGCAGCGGGACACCAGTGACCCGAAGGCGTTCGGGGCGTACTTCCGCAACGCCGTGATGCGCAGCGTCTCCCAGCTCTCCGTCGACACGCACCCGGCCGGCCGGTGAACGCGCCGACGCCCCGCGTGGCCGTGGTCGGCCTCGGTGGGATGGGCGGTGGCGTGGCCAAGCGGCTGGTCGCCGCCGGCCTCGCGCCGCTCGTCTGGAACCGCAGCGAGGGCAAGGCCCGGGCGCTGGTCACGGCCGGCGCGGTGGCCGCGGGCTCGCCCGCCGAGGTCGCGGCCGCGGCCGACGTGGTGCTGGTCAGCCTCAGCGACGAGCAGGCGGTCGAGGAGGTGCTGTTCGGCGAGATGCTGCCGCACCTGCGGGCCGGCAGCACTGTTGTCGAGATGACGACGCTCGCGCCCGGCTATGCCCGGGCCGCGGCGGAACGGCTCGCCAAGGAGGACGTGCGCCGGGTCGAGGCCTGTCTGATCGGCAACCCGGAGATGGCCGAGGCCGGGCACCTGCGGGTCTTCGTGGCCGGCGAGCGCGCGCACGTCGACGCGGTGCAGCCCGTCTTCGACGCCTTGGCCCGCCAGGGCATGCTCTACCTCGGTCCGACCGGACAGGCGGCGGCCATGAAGCTCGCCTTCAACCTGCTGCTCGGCGTGCAGACCGCCGGGCTGGCCGAGGCGGTGCTCTTCGCCGAGCAGGCGGGCCTGAGTCGCGAGCTGCTGTTGACCGCGATCCAGAAGAGCGGGTGGCGCTCGCCGGTGCTCAACTTCCGCGCCGACTTCATGCGCACCCGGACCTACCAGCCGCCCGGCTTCCGCGCCGAGCTGATGGCCAAGGACATGCGACTGGCGGTGGGTGACGCGCAGGCACAGGGCGTGTCGCTGCCGATGACCCGGCAGGCGGCGCTGCGGTTCGACGCGGCGGTGTCGGCCGGTTCCGGCGACAGTGACGCCGCCGTCGTGGTGGAGATCCCGACCGGCGACCCGGATGGACCGGGTCGCGACGAGCTGAACGGAGCGTGACATGGGCGCCCTGGTCGCCGAAACCGACAACCCCGCCAGCATCCTGCGCATCGGCACCGCCTTCTGCGAGGCCAAGGCCCTGCTGACGGCGCTCGAGCTGCGGCTGTTCGACCGGCTCCACGAGGACGGGCCGTTGCCCGCCGCCGGCATCGCGCAGCGGCTCGACCTGCACGAGCGGGGCGTGCCGCACTTCCTCGACCTGCTGGTCACGCTCGGGCTGCTGACCCGCTCCGAGCAGGGGTACGCCAACTCGGTCGCCACCGACCGCTACCTCGTGCGCTCCGAACCCACGTACGTCGGTGGCTTCCTGGAGCGGGCCAACCACAACCTCTATCCCGCGTGGGGCAAGCTCGGCGAGGCGCTGCGCACCGGCAAGCCGCAGGCGGGCGCCGACTACGCCATGATGATCAAGAATCCGCGGCTGCTGGCCCGCTTCCTGGACATGATGGACGCGCTGACCAACCAGATCGGCCCGCAGGTCGCCGAGGCGGTCGACTGGAGCGACTACCGCTCGGTGCTGGACGTCGGCGGCGCCCGCGGCAACCTGCTGTCCCATGTGGTCAAAGCCAACCCCCACCTGCACGGGATCGTCTTCGACCTGCCCGAGGACGCCGGGCCGTTCGCGGAGCACATGGCCGGGCTCGGCCTCACCGACCGGATGACCTTCCACCCGGGCAGCTTCCTCACGGACCTGCTGCCGTCCGCCGACGCCGTCGTGATCGGGCACGTGCTCCACGACTGGGCGCCGGAGGAGCGGCGGATGCTGGTCGGCAAGGCGTTCGACGCGCTGCCGCCGGGCGGGCTGCTGGTCATCTACGACCCCATGGTCGACGCGGAGCTGACCCACCCGGAGAACCTGGTCGTCAGCCTCGACATGCTGCTCACCACCGACGGCGGTTCGGAGTACAGCGTCGAGGAGGCGACGGAATGGCTGCGCGACGCCGGTTTCGAGGGCGTCACGAGCCGGGCGCTCGGCGAGAGCGACACCCTTGTCCACGCCCGCAAGCCCGGCACGCTGTCCGGGCCGGGTGCCTGATGGAGGTCGGCATCGGCCTGCCCGCCACCGTCCCCGGCGTCACCGGCGAGGGCGTCGTGGACTGGGCGGGCCGGGCCGAGCGGCAGGGCTTCTCGTCCGTCGCGGTGCTCGACCGGCTGGTCTACGACAACCTGGAGCCCGTCGTCGCGCTCGCCGCCGCGGCGGCCGTCACCCGGCGGATCCGGCTGGCCACCACGATCCTGATCGCCGCGTACCGGTCCGACGCCGCCGTGCTTATCAAGCAGCTGGCCACGGTCGACCGGCTCAGCGGCGGCCGGCTGGTGCTGGGCGTCGCCGCGGGCAACCGGGCCGACGACTACGACGCGTGCGGCACCGGGTTCGGTGACCGGGGCCGGCGGCTGGACCGGTTCCTGGCCGCGCTGCCGGACCGGTGGCGCGCCCAGGCGCCGGAGCTGTCGAGCCCGCCGCCGATCCTGGTCGGTGGGCACTCGGATGCGGCGATCCAGCGCGCGGCGCGGTTCGGCACGGGCTGGATCGCGGGCGGGAGCGCGGCGATGCCCTATCCGGCGCTGGCGGACCGAGCCCGCGCCGTCTGGGCGGCCGCGGGTCGCACGGACCCGCCGCGGATGGTGTCGCTCGGCTACTTCGCGCTCGGGGACGGCGCGGCCGACGCGGCGCGGCACTACATCAACCGCTACTACGCGCACGCCGGGCCGTACGTCCAGAAGGTCCTCGCCTCGGCGTTGACCGACCCCGAGGCGGTGCGGCGCACGGTCGCGGAACGGTCGGCCGCCGGGTGCGACGAGCTCGTGCTGTTCCCGTGCGTGGCGGACCCGAAGCAGGTGGATCTGCTGGCGGAGGCGATCGGATGACTGACGTGGTGCTCGACGCGGTGACGGCCGAGCCGGACTGGCTGCGCTGCGAATCCTGCCGTGAGCTCGTCTACGGCCGGCGCTACCGGCGCGACCTGCGGATCTGTCCGCACTGCCGCGCCCACGGCCGGCTGACCGCGCCCGAGCGCATCGCGACGCTGTTCGACCCGGGCTCCGTCGTCGACCTGCCGGCGGTCGAGGTGGCCGAGGACCCGCTGGGTTTCGCGGCGCAGCGGCCCTACCCGGAGAGCCTGGCCAGGGCCCGTGCGCAGACCGGCCTGCCGGAAGCGGCCCTGTGCGTGCGGGCGACGATCGAGGGCGAGCCGGTGTACGCGGTCGTGCTCGACTTCCGGTTCCTGGGCGGCAGCATGGGCGTGGCCGTCGGCGAGGCGGTCACCCGCACGGCCGAGGCCGCCCTCCGGGACCGGCTGCCGCTGCTGCTGGTGACCGCCTCCGGTGGCGCCCGCATGCAGGAGGGCGCCCTGTCGCTGATGCAGATGGCCAAGACCAGCCAGGCGCTGGCCGCCCTCGACGAGGCCGGCGTCCTCACGATCACCCTCGTGACCGACCCGACGTACGGCGGTGTGGCCGCCTCGTTCACGACGCTGACCGACGTCGTGCTCGCCGAACCCGGCGCGCACCTGGGTTTCGCCGGTCCGCGGGTGATCGCGCAGACCACCGGTCAGCGGTTGCCGGAGGGCTTCCAGACCGCCGAGTTCCTGCTGGCCCGCGGCTTGATCGACGATGTGGTGCCGCGGGTCGCCGTGCCGGGCGCGATCGCGCGGCTGCTGCGGGTCGCCGCACCAGCGCCGCTCGAGCCCGACGACCCCCTTGCTTTGCTTCCATCGGCGCATCAGCCGAGTCCGTGGCTGATGCGTATTGGTAAGCAAAGCAAGGAGGCGGAGCCGGCGCAGGTGGCGGAGCCGGCGGGGGCGGCCGAGCGGACGGCGTGGGAGGCGGTCCGGCTGGCCCGCCACCCGGACCGCCCCACCACGGCGGACTACGTGAGCTACCTGCTGACCGACTTCCACGAGCTGCACGGCGACCGGATCGGCGGCGACAGCCGGGCGGTCATCGCGGGCCTCGGTCGCCTGGGCGACCTGCCGATCGTGCTGGTCGGCCACGACAAGGGCCACCGCACGACCGAACGGACGGCCCGCAACTTCGGCATGGCGAGCCCGGCCGGCTACCGCAAGGCGGCCCGGGTCATGCGGCTGGCCGCCAAGCTGGGCCTGCCCGTGGTGACCCTGATCGACACCCCCGGGGCCGACCCGGGTCCGGACTCCGAGAGCAACGGCCAGGCCGTGGCGATCGCCGAGAACCTGCGGCTGATGGCGCGGCTGCCGGTGCCGGTCGTCTGTGTGGTGATCGGCGAGGGCGGCAGCGGCGGCGCGCTGGCGGTCGGCGTCGGCAACCGGGTGCTCGCCGCGGAGCACGCCGTCTACTCGGTGATCAGTCCGGAAGGCTGTGCCGCGATCCTCTGGAAGGACCCGGCCGCCGCGCCCGACGCCGCGACCGCGCTCCGGCTGACGCCGCGCGACCTGCTGGGCCAGGGCGTGATCGACGCGATCGTGCCCGAGCCGCCGGGTGGCGCGCACACCGACCCGATCCGCGCCGCGGAACTGTTGGGTGAGGCCGTCGAACGGACGTTACGGGAGCTGTCCACAATGTCCGCAGATGAGCTGGTGACCCAGCGCTTCAACCGATTCCGAGCCCTCGGTGGTCCGGCGGTCTGATTTTCCCTCCCCGGCCTGACCTCGCACACCAGCGGATTGCGAGCGACCGACGGCACAGTGTTACCTGAACAGACGTGCGGGGCGGGCGGGGCACGACGGCGAGAACGCCGGGGGACGTGTCGGGCCCGCGGGAACGGCGCTGACGATCAGACGGGGGGCCGGGCGAGTTCGCGTCGTGACCCAGGTGCGCACGTCGAAAAAGTCCTGGGGAGGACCGATGCACTTTCGGATTCTGGGGGCACTGGAGATCGTCCGAGGTGATCAGGACCGGACGCCGAGCACACCCAAGCTTCGGCAGGTCATGGCGCTGCTCCTGGTCAGACACAACCGCATCGTGCGGACCAACGAGCTGGTCGACGAGCTCTGGGGCGAAGATCCGCCCCCGAGCGCGCTGGCCACTTTGCAGACCTACATCTACAAGCTGAGGAAGCTCCTCGCGACCGACGAGCCGGGTGGCCGCGAGGAACTGCTCCGGACCAAGCCGCACGGCTACTACGTCGACCTGTCGGGTCAGCATCTCGACAGCTGCCTGTTCGGCCAACTGGTCGACGCCGGGCGGGCCAGGATGGAGCAGGGCGACCACAGCGAGACCTCCCGGCTGCTGACCGAGGCGCTGGGCATCTGGCGCGGCGGGGCGCTGGCCGACGTCGTGCACGGCAACGTGCTGGCGGCCGAGGTCACCCGCCTCGAGGAGTGGCGGCTGCAGGCGCTGGAGATCCGGCTCGACGCCGACCTGGCGCTCGGCCGGCACCGCGAGCTGCTCGGCGAGCTGCGCACGCTGGCCGCGGCGCACCCGCTGCACGAAGGGTTCCAGGCCAAGCTGATGGCCGCCCTGCACCGGTCCGGCCGCCGCTACGAGGCCCTGGACGTCTATCACCGGCTCAGCCAGCTCCTCGACGCGGAACTGGGTCTCGAGCCGTCGCCGGAGCTGTTGCGGCTGCACCGCTCGCTGCTGTCGCCGCAGCCGCTCGACGAGACCAGCGGCGCCGACGCGCAGGTGGTCGAGGTGGCGCCGGCGGGACGCCCGCTGCCCGCGCCGGCCCAGTTGCCACCCGGGGTCATCGACCTGACCGGTCGCGACGCCATGGTGGCGCGGATCGAGCGCAGCGTGCTCGGCGACGCGGCGGCGAGCGGCATCGTTACGATCACCGGCGGGGCCGGCGTCGGCAAGACCGCCCTGGCCGTGCACGCCGCGCACCACATGGGCGTGCACTTCCCGGACGGTCAGCTCTTCGTCGACCTGCGGGGCAGCGGCCGCGCCCCGGCCGAACCGGCGCAGATCCTCGACCAGATGCTCCGGGCGCTGGGCGTGCCGGCCGACCAGGTGCCGGCGACGGTCGAGGAGCGCGGGCAGCTGCTGCGGACCGTCACGGCCCGCCGCCGCGTGCTGGTGGTGCTCGACGACGCCCACTCGCCGGGGCAGGTCGCCCCGTTGCTGCCGGGCGCGGGGGGACCGGCCGTCCTGATCACCGGGCGCGGCCCGACCGTGCCCGCCGCCGAGCAGGTGGTCCTGGACCGGCTCGAGCCGCAGCACGGCGTCGAGCTGCTGACCCGGATGATCGGCAGCGAACGGGTCGCGGCCGAGCCGGCCGCGGCGGCCCGGATCGTCGAGCTGTGCGGCGGCCTGCCGCTGGCCCTGCGGGCGGTCGGCACCCGGCTCGCGGCGACCTGGTTGTGGCCGCTGCACCTGGTCGCCGAGCTGCTCGCCGACTCGCCGCACCGGCTGCGCATGCTGCGCGTGGCGGACATCGACATCCGATGTCGGTTCGACGCCACGCTCGAGCGGCTCGACAAGGCCGAGCGGGCGGCCTTCCTGGTGCTCGGCGCGCGGTTGCCAGGCGAGTTCGACGCGGCCGAGGCGGCCGACCTGCTCGGTGCCGGCCGGGACGACGCCCAGGCGCTGCTGACCGGCCTGGTCGACGCCTACCTGTTGCGCCCGGTGCACTCCGGCCCGCCGGCGGTCCGCTACGCGTTCGACGAGCTGGTCCGGGTGTACGCGCGTGAGCTGCTGGACAGCGCGGCCGCGCCCGACCAGCCGGACGACGCGGGCGGGGTCCTCGACACCGGCCGGCCGCTGATCGGCGGTGGCCTGCTGCTGGTGGACTCCGGGATCGACGGCGTCTTCCGGGCCCACCGCATCAACACCGATCGGCGCCCGGAGATCGTCGACGACAGCTGGGCGGCGGCCCATCGGTCGGCCGCCAACGGTCGGCTGCCGCACTGACCTGCCGGCCTACCATGCGGCGGGTCGTCCGTGGCGCAACAGCGCCCCGTGCGACCCGCCGTCCGGCAGCGTCGCGGCGGCCACGATGTCACCGGCGGCCTCGTGCGGGCCGCGCGGCGCGTCCGGCCGCATGCGGGTCCGCACCAGCCCCGGGTTGACGGCGTTGACCAGCACGCCGGTGCCGGCCAGCTCTGCGGCCAGCAGCACGGTGACGGCGTTGACGACCACTTTGGACACCGAGTACGCGGGCGCGCCGGCGAACAGCCCGTTGCTGAACACGCCCGTCCCGCTGGACACGAACACCACCCGGCCCCAGCCGCGCTCGACCATCCCGGGCACGGCGGCCTGGCTGACCCGCCAGGCGCCCAGCGCGTTGACGGCCAGCGTGCGCTCGACCAGGTCGAGTGGCACGTCGGAGGGCCGGCCACCGGCGTCGAGCAGCACGCCGGCGTTGTTCACCAGGATGTCCACCGGGCCGATGTCGGCGACCGCGCGCCGCACGCTGCCCGGATCCGTGACGTCGAGCGCGACCGCCCGCACGTCGGCACCGATGGCCGCGGCGGCCGCGGCCGCGTCGGCGTGCCGCCGGGCGGTGAGCACGACCCGGTGGCCGAGCTTGTGCAGCAGCGCGCAGGTCGCCTCGCCGAGACCCCGGTTCCCGCCGGTGACCAGGGCGGTCCGCGGCGCGGTCGAGCCGTCGTCGTTCGTCATGCGGCCAGCATCGCCGCGGGTGCTGGAACGCCGGTGGTGCGCCGGTAAAGCGGCCCTCGACCCGACCGCGAGCCGGGCGGCGCACCGTGGACCGGGAACACCTTCGACGGAGGGACGGTGCCGCTGATGCGGGTGCTGATGACAACGTGGGCGTGGCGCAGCCACCTCTATGCGATGACGCCGCTGGCCTGGGCGCTGCGCGCGGCGGGCCACGAGGTCCGGGTCGCGGCGCCGCCCGCGCTGGCCGGGCCGGCCGCGGGCGCCGGGGTCGCGCTGGTGCCGGTCGGCGCCGACGTCGACCCGCTGCCGGCGTTCCGCACGTTCGCCGGCCGCAACCGGCCGGGCGACCAGAAGCCGGCGGGCGGTGGGCCGGCCGCGCGCGGGGTGCCGCGGGCGCTGACCGTGTTCGCCGAGATCGCGGAGGCGATGGCTGGCGACCTGATCGAGTTCACCCGCGCCTGGCGCCCCGACCTCGTCGTCTACGACCCCACCGCGTGGGCCGGCGCGTTCGCCGCGGCCGCCACCGGCACGCCGGCCGTCCGCCACGCCTACGGGCTCGACCTGCTGAGCCGGCTGTCCGGACCGGTCGCCGACCTGCTGGCGCCGCTGGCCGCGCGGCACGGGCTCGACCCGGTGGACCCGGCCGCCGCGCCCACCGTCGACCCGTGCCCCGGCCGGTTCCAGCTCGACACCCTGGCCGACCGCCTGCCGATGCGCTACGTGCCGTTCAACGGCCCGGGCACCCAGGAGTCGCCGCTGCCGGCGCCGCGCCGGCCGCGGGTGTGCGTCACGTGGGGCACGACGATGGCCCGCCTCGACCCGGCGTACCTGCTGATCGGGCCGGTGATCTCGGTGTTGGCCGGCACCGGGGTCGAGGTGGTGGTGGCAGTGACCGCGGCACAGCGGCCGCTGCTCGGCGTGCTGCCGCCCGGTGTGCGGGTGGTCACCGACGTGCCGCTGCACCTGGTGGTGCCGGGCAGCGCGGCGCTGGTCGCGCACGGTGGCGCCGGCACGATGCTGACCGGGCTGTCGCACGGCGTGCCGCAGGTGCTCATTCCCCAGCTGCCGGACCACGCCGTGCACGCGCGGCGGCTCACCGGCGTGGGCGCCGGCCTGGTCATCGACCGCGACGGGGACCTCACCGACGTGCGCATCCGCGAGGCGGTCGGCCGGGTCCTCGACGAGGACGGCTACCGGCTCGAGGCGGCCGCGCTCGCCGCCGACATGGCGGCGCAGCCGACGCCCAACGCGGTGGCGGCGGCGCTGGCCGAGCTGGCCCGGGTGCCACAGCCAGCCGGGACCCGCTGACCGGCACGACAACGGGGCGGCGGATCCGTCGGACGCCGGTGGGGGGTGTCCCGGGACGGATCCGCCGCCCCTGCTTTCGCGGTCAGTCGCGCACGGAAAGGGCCGACAGGCAGCGCATCTCGCTGCCGGTCAGCGTGGCGACGAAACCGTCCACAGTGTCCGTGTGGCGGGGCGAGGCCAGGAACGGCTTGAGCTTGCGCTCGACCTCCTGCACGCCCGGCTGGCCGGCCATGAACCGGGCGACGTCGGCGAGGCTGCCCTCGTACTCGATGAAGCGGACCATCGTGGCGTCCCGGATGAACAGCGCGGTGCTGAGGATCTTGCCCACCTCGCGCCCGGCGGCGTCGGTGACCGCCGGGTTGCCCACCCGGCGGAAGCCGGTGAAGATCTTCGCGATCTCGTCCTCGCAACCGGCCTTGATGTCGTAGGTGATGGCGGCGATCGGCATCGGATGCCTTCCGTTCTAGGCGGTGAGCCGGACGGGCAGCGCCGTCAGGCCACGAATGATCAGGTTGGAGCGGTAGGTCAGCTCGTCGCTGTCGAGCTCGATCCGGGCGGCCCGGCGGACCAGCGTGCCGAGCGCGATGCGCCCCTCCAGCCGGGCCAGCGCGGCGCCGAGGCAGAAGTGGATGCCGCCGTCGAACGAGATGTGCCGGTTGTCCGCCCGGCCGAGGTCGAGGCGCTCCGGGTCGGCGAAGGCCGCCGGGTCGCGGTTGGCCGCGCCGCGCAGCAGCACGACCTGGTCGCCCGCGGCGATCTCGTGGTCGCCCAGCCGGACGTCGGCCAGGGCGGTGCGCCGGCTCATCTGGGTCGGCGGGTCGTAGCGCAGCAGCTCCTCGACCGCGGTCGTGGCCAGACCCGGGTCCGCGCGCCACCGTTCGTGCTCGGCGGGGTTGCGGAGCAGGGCCAGGGTGCCGTTGCCGATCAGGTCCATCGTCGTCTCGTGACCGGCGACGTAGAGCAGGATGCACGTGGTCAGCAGCTCGTTCTCGCTGAGCCGCTCGTCGTTGTCCCGCACCGCGACCAGGTCGCTGAGCAGATCGTCGCCGGGCTGCTGCCGGCGCTGTGCGAGCAGCTCGTGGAAGTACTCGTCGAACGCCGCGAACGCCTCGTTGCGCTCCCGCAGCTCCTCCGGGGTGTGGTTGAAGTCGGGGTCGACGCCCCGGGCGACCAGGTGCGAGAGCTCCTTGACCGCCTCGCGGTCGGCGGCCGGCACGCCGAGCATCTCGCTGATCACCGTCGCCGGCAGCGGATACCCGAAGTCGCCGATGACGTCCGCCGCGCCCGCCTCCAGCATCGCGTCGACCATCTCGTCGACGATCTCCTGGATCCGCGGTGCGAGCCGCTCGATCCGCCGCGGGGTGAAGGCCCGGCTGACCAGCGACCGCAGCCGGGTGTGCTCGGGCGGGTCCAGCAGGATGAACGGCAGGCTGCGGCCGGTGACCGGGCGGCGGAAGGTGTTCTCCCGCAACGCGGCGCCGGTGCCGTGGCCGAAGCGCGGGTCGCGGAACACCGCCTGGCAGTCGTGATAGCCGCTGACCAACCAATGGCCCCGGGGCGTACGGAACACCGGCGCCCGTTCACGCAGCCGGCGGTAGACCGGGTAGGGGTCGGCCCGGTGCGCGGGATGGAACGGGTCGAAGTCGATGGGCGCCGGGCGTCCGGCGACCGCTTGGTCAGCCACGATGGTGGTCCTTCCGGATCGGGAGCGGCACCGCCCCGCGGGTCAGACCCACGTGGCGGCCAGGCAGTTGGCGGCGAACGCCGCGGCGGCCAGGGACGTGCGGAGCAGGTGCCACGACCGCCAGACCGGCCGCGGGTCGGACCAGTCGGCCGGGATCGCGTCCGCGTCGACGGCCCGCATCCGCTTGTTGATCGGCACGTTCGCCAGGTGCGAGACGACGGAGACGCCGACGAGCAGGACCGCGGCGGTGAGCGCCGTCGCCCGCGTCGCCGCGGTGCCGGCGCTCACCGCCCACGCCAGGTCGGCCAGCGTCGCGCCGATCACGATGATCGGCATGGTGGGATCCCAGTTCCGCCCGAGCAGCTTGTGCGCGTGGATGTAGCGGTCCGGTGTCATCGCCATCAGCGCCGGCACCATGCTCAGCGCGACGGCGAACAGCACACCGGTGACGACGCCGCTGCCGAGCAGGGCGACGACGGCGAGGACACGGTCCATAGTGGATCCTTTCTTGACCGCTCAGCGGAGCGGGACGTCGGCCATCCGGGCCAGCGCCTCGGCCAGCACCACGTCGGGCTCGGCCACCTCGTCCGCGCTGCGCCAGGCGACGAACGCGTCGGGCCGCACGAGCACGGCACCGTTGCCGGTCACCCCGTAGGCCTGCGCCCACCGCTGCTCCGGGTCGGCCAGGTCGCCGCCCGGCCCGATGCGGTAGCACTGCAAGGGCACCGGCAGGCGCTCGGCGACCACCGCCGCGGCCTTGGCCCAGGCGTCGCCCTCGACCCCCGTGAGCAGCACCCAAGAGCCGAAGAACAGGTCGATCGTGGAGATCCGCTCGCCGGCCCGGTCGAGCCACACGTGCGGCGCCCGCGTGCCCGGCTCGCCGAGCAGCTCCAGCCGGGGGACCAGCACGTCGGGGGAGTCGGCGCCGGTCAGCGCCGTCGATCGGTAGCGGTAGCCCAGCGTGATGATGATGTCGTCCACCATCCGCTCGTGGTCGTCGGGCTTGGCGATGCCGTGCCGGATCCGGTTGCGCACCATCGCCTGCTCGGCCATCGCGGCGCCCAGCGGCCGGCGCTCCGCGTCGTAGCTGTCGAGCAGCCCCTCGCCGCCCTGGCCGCGCAGCGCCGCGGTCAGCTTCCAGGCCAGGTTGTGCGCGTCGTGGATCCCGGTGTTGGCGCCGAAACCGCCGGCCGGCGGGTGCAGGTGCGCCGCGTCGCCGGCCAGGAACACCCGGCCGACCCGGAACCGCTCGGCCACCAGCTGGGCGCCCTCCCACGGGACCTTCGCGACGATCTCGACGTCGAGGTCGGCGCGGCCGGCGGCGGTGCGCACCACCTCGACGCAGCGCTCGTCGGAGAAGTCGGCCGGCGACTCGCCGTCCTCGGGGTGATAGAGCGGCGCGGCCAGCCACGGGTCCTGGCCGTGCAGCCGGGACAGGCCGACCATCACGCCGCCGGCCATCGCGTAGCAGAGGATGAACTTCCGGCCCTGGAGCAGTTCGTCGAGCTCCGGCGCGCGGAAATAGATGCTCATCGCGTTGAAGACGTTGCCGCGGCCGCTGCGGGGCACGCCGAGGACCTCACGGACCTTGCTGCGCGCCCCGTCGGCGCCGACCAGGTAGCGCGCGCGGAAGCGGCGCCGGTCACCCGACTCGACGTCCTCGACGGTCGCCGTGACGCCCGTGGCGTCCTGGTGCAGGTCGACCAGTCGCGTGCCGAAGTGGAGGGTGGCGCCCGCGTCGGTGGCCCGGGCCATCAGCACCGTCTCGTAGCGGTCCTGCCCGCAGCCCATCACCCGCTCCGGGCTGATCCGCTCGCCGTCCAGCGACGGTGACTCCAGCAGCACGGCGTCGTCGATCTCGGCGAACGTGTTGACCCGCAGGATGCCGCCCTCGAAGTACTCGTGGGAGTCACCGATCTCCAGTGCGCGTACGTCCGCGCCCGCGCCCGCCGCCCGGAACAGCTCCATCGTGCGGGCCTGCAGTCCCGGCGCGCGGGGGAGCACCGAGGTGCCGGACCGCTTCTCGACCAGGGTCGGCCGGATCCCCTGCCTGGCCAGGAAGAGCGCCGTCGACAGGCCGACCGGCCCGGCGCCCACGATGAGTACGGGGACCTCTTCGTCGTAGTCCATGTCTGCCTTCCTGCCGCCCGACAAATGGGTTCCAGCGAACCGGATGCTGGTCGGCGCGGATCGAGAGCGACTGGCGGCCACCTGGCGAGGCCGTCCGCCGGGGCGTTCTGGCCACTACCGGCGCGCCAGCCGTCCTCCAGCCGCCGTTGGCAGGGTCCATCACCGACCGCCGCCAACGGACGGAGACAACGCGATGCGTGAAGCCACTCAGATCCTGGTCATCGGCGGTGGTCCCGCCGGTTCGACCGCCGCCGGCCTGCTGGCCCGGCAGGGGTTCCAGGTGACCCTGCTCGAGCGGGACACGTTCCCGCGCTACCACATCGGCGAGTCGATCCTGCCGTCGTGCCGGCCGATCTTCGCCCAGCTCGGCGTGCTCGACAAGATCGAGGCGCACGGGTTCCAGCCGAAGGGCGGCGCGTACTTCTTCTGGGGTCCGGACCAGTGGGAGGTCGTCTTCAACCGCATGGGCGGCGCGCCCAACGCCTGGCAGGTGGTGCGCTCCGAGTTCGACAAGGTGCTCCTGGACCACGCCCGCGAGCTGGGCGTCGACGTGCACGAGGGCGTTGGCGTGCGCGGCGTCGAGTTCGCCGACGGGCGTGCGGTGGCGGCCCGCTGGCAGGACGAGGACGGCGTGACCGGCCGGATCACCTTCGACTGGGTGGTGGACTGCTCGGGCCGCGCCGGCGTGCTGACCAACCAGCAGTTCAAGACCCGCGAGCTGCACGAGGTGTTCAAGAACGTCGCCGCCTGGGGCTACTGGGAGGGCGTCAAGAAGCTCGAGGTGGGTCCGCCCGGCGCGATCGCGGTCTGCTCGATCCCGACCGGCTGGTTCTGGGTGATCCCGCTGCACGACGGCACCCACAGCGTCGGCCTGGTCACCAGCCGGGACCTGTTCAACGAGCGGCGCAAGGAGCTCGGCAGCGTCGAGGCGGTCTACGACGAGGCGATGGCCCAGTCGGCGGCGGT
Organism: Asanoa sp. WMMD1127; assembly: GCF_029626225.1. NCBI lineage: Bacteria > Bacillati > Actinomycetota > Actinomycetes > Micromonosporales > Micromonosporaceae > Asanoa > Asanoa sp. WMMD1127. The sequence goes on along the minus strand of NZ_JARUBP010000001.1, from coordinate 537,546 downwards.
GCGGGACCTGCTCGCCGACGCCAAGCGGGTCACGGGGCTCAAGGTCGAGCAGGACTACTCGTACGCCACCGAGCAGACCTCCGGTCCGGGCTACCTCGTCTGCGGTGACGCCGCCCTGTTCCTGGACCCGCTGCTGTCCACCGGCGTGCACCTGGCCACCTACAGCGCGATGCTCGGCGCCGCCGCGCTCGGCAGCACCCTGCGCGGCGAGACGACCGAGCAGGAGGCGCTGAACTTCTTCGACACCGTCTACCGGCACGCGTACGAGCGGCTGCTGGTCCTGGTCTCGGTCTTCTACGACAGCTACAAGGGCAAGGACCACCACTTCTACAACGCCCAGAAGCTCAGCGCGCAGGCCCGCCAGGACCTCAACCTGCAGGCCGCCTTCGACCGGATCATCACCGGCATCGAGGACCTGGAGGACGCGCAGGAGGCGTACTCCCGGGTCAGCCGGCATCTCACCGGTGAGACCAGCGGCGACCCGAACCCGCTGGCCAACCTCAACCGGGAGCACGAGCTGCGCCAGTCGCCGACCAAGCCGGAGAACGCGGTGGGCGGCCTCTATCTCGTCACCGAACCCCGGCTCGGGCTGGCCCGGGCGCAGGAGCCGGTGCTCCGGCCGTGAGCGGCACGACGTTCCTGGCCGCCACGGCGCCGCCCCTGCGGGCGGACGACCTGCTGGTGCTCCTGATCCAGCTGGCGACGCTGCTGCTCGGCGCCGTGCTGCTCGGTCGGCTGGCCAGCCGGCTGGGGATGCCGCCGGTCGTCGGTGAGCTGCTCACCGGGGTGCTGCTGGGTGCGTCGGTGCTGGGTTGGCTGGCCCCGGACGTGGCCGCTTGGCTGCTGCCGGCCGACCCGGCCCAGTTTCACCTGCTCGACGCGGTCGCCCAGCTCGGCATCCTGCTGCTGGTCGGGCTGACGGGCATCGAGCTCGACCTGAGCATGGTGCGCCGCCGTGGCGGCGTGGCCGCCCGGGTCAGCGTGAGCGGCCTGGTCGTGCCGCTGGCGCTCGGGTTCGGGCTCGGCTGGGTGCTGCCGGCCGCGATGCTCGGCCCGAGCGCCGACCGGCCGGTCTTCGCGGTGCTGATGGCGGTGGCCATGGGGGTCAGCGCGATTCCGGTGATCGCCAAGACGCTGAGCGACCTGCGGCTGCTGCATCGCGACGTCGGCCAGCTCACGCTCACCGCCGCGACGATCGACGACGCGGTCGCCTGGCTGCTGCTCGCGGTCGGCGGCGGAATGGCCGCGTCGGGCGGGTCGCCGTGGGAGATCGGCCGGTCCGTCGGCGTGGCGCTCGTGGTCGTCCCGTTGGCCGCGCTGGTGGCGCGGCCGCTGGTCGGGTGGGTGCTTCGGACGGCCGGGCGGTCGGAGCCCGGCGTGTCCGCCGCGGTCTGCGTGGTGCTGCTGCTGCTCGGCTCGGCCGGCACCAACGCGCTCGGCCTCGAGCCGGTGCTCGGCGCGTTCGTGACCGGCATCGTCATCGGGTCGACCGGGGTGCTGACACCGCTGCGGCTGTCGCCGCTGCGTGGGTTCGTGCTGTCCGTGCTCGCGCCGTTGTTTCTCGCGACCGTGGGACTGCGGATGGACCTCGGCGCGCTCGTCCGGCCCGAGGTCGCCCTGGCCGCCGTCGTGGTGACGGCCGTGGCCGTCGTCGGCAAGTTCGGTGGCGCCTACCTCGGCGCCCGCACGGGCGGGATCGGCAACCGGGAGTCCTTCGCCCTCGGCGCGGCGCTCAACGCCCGTGGCGCCGTCGGGGCCGTCGTCGCGGCCGTCGGGCTCAGCCTCGGCGTCTTCAACTCGACCAGCTACACCGTCGTGATCGTCGTCGCGATCGTCACCTCGGTGATGTCACCACCGCTGCTGCGCTGGGCGATGGCCGGCGTGCCGCTGCGACCGGACGAGCGGGCCCGGATGGAACGCGCCGGCGAGCCGGTCCCTGAACCCCACACGACACCCGCCGGGGAGCGCACATGACAACGCCTTTCCAGCTGCGCGGTTGGTTCGCGACGCTGTTCCTGACCGACATGTGGGAGCGGTTCGGCTTCTACGGCATGCAGGCGATCCTCGTGCTGTTCGCGGTCGCGCCGGTCGACGACGGCGGCCTGGGCCTGCCGGCGGGTGACGCCTCGGCCCTGTTCGCCGCCCACCTCGGCCTCAGCTTCCTGGCGGCACTGCCGGGCGGCTGGCTCGGCGACCGGGTGCTCGGCCAGCAGCGGGCGATCGCGCTCGGCACGCTGGTCCTGGCGGCCGGCTACCTGGCGCTGTCGGTCGGGCCGGCCTGGTGCACGGCGCTCGGCCTGTTCCTCACCGTCTGCGGCGCCGGGCTCTTCAAGCCCAACCAGCAGGCCCTGGTCAACACGCTCTGCGGCGCCGACAGCGGCCGGCGCGAGGCGGCCATCTCGATGTTCTACGTCGGCATCCAGATCAGCGCGCTGGCCTCGCCGCTGATCTGCGGCTTCCTCGGTGAGCGGGTCGACTGGCGGCTCGGCTTCGCGGCGAGTGGCGTGGCGATGCTGATCGGTGCGGTGCAGTTCGCGGCCGGCCGCGGGCACTTCGGCGCCGTGGGCGCCGAACCGCACCGGCCGCTGACGGCCGACCAGCGCCGCCGGACCGCCCGCCGATCGGGCGCGGTCGCCGGGGTGGTGGCGCTGCTGGTCGCGGCGGGCGCGGTCGCCGGAGCGCTCAGCGCACAACGGTTGATCATCGTCGTCGGCCTGCTGACCCTCGTGCTGCCGGCCGGCTGCTACCTGCTGCTCGCCCGCAACCCGCAGCTGACGGCCGGGGAACGGCGCCGGCTGCGGCCGATGCTCTGGATCTTCCTCGGTTCCGGCCTGTTCTGGATGCTGGTCGCGCAGGCCAGCTCCGTGCTCAACATCTTCGCCAAAGACCACACGGACCGCGACGTCCTCGGTTTCACGCTGCCGGCGAGCTGGCTGCAGTCGGCCACGCCGCTGGGCATCCTTGTGCTCGCGCCCGTGCTCGCCTGGAGCCTGCCCCGGCTGGGCGCCCGGGCCGGCGCGCCGGTCAAGTTCGGCGTCGGGCTGCTGCTGGCCGGCGCCAGCTTCCTGGTGATGGCGGTCGCCGCGAGCCTGGCCGTCGGCGGCGAACGGGTGTCGGTGCTCTGGCTGCTGGTGGTCTACGCGCTGCACGCCTGCGGCGAGCTGGTGATCGCCGCGGTCGGCATCAGCACGACGGCGGACGTGGTCTCGCCGGCGTTCCTCGGCCAGACGTTGGGCGTCTACTGGCTCTTCGCCGCGCTCGGCGGCGGGCTGGGCAGCGGCCTGGTGCGGCTCGTCGACGTGCTGCCGGACCAGGTCTACTACCTGGCCCTCGGGTCGCTCGCCACGGCGGTCGGGGTGCTCTTCCTCGGTCGCCGCAAGCGGATCACCACCCTGCTGCGGGCGGCGCCCGCGCCCGCGGAGACCGTCTCCAGCGCCGCTCGACCCGGACGTTAGCCCCACCGCCCACAGTGGCCGCAGAGCCAGAACACCGACATTGGAGGTTGGAGTGCACCGGACGTTGATCGTCGCCCGGATGGAACCCCCGGAGGCCGACGCGGTCGCCTCGATCTTCGGCAAGTCCGACGCCAGCGAGCTGCCGCACCTGGTCGGTGTCTCGCGGCGGACCCTGTTCCGCTTCCACGACCTCTATTTCCACCTGGTCGAGGCGGACGAGGACATCACGCCGAACCTCTACAAGGCCCGCAGCCACCCGCTCTACGACGAGATCAACAAGGAGCTGGCCGCGCACATCCGGCCGTACGACCCGAACTGGAAGGAGCCGAAGGACGCGATGGCGACGCCGTTCTACGTCTGGGAGTCGGGTGAGCAGCGGTGACCGACACCACCACGCGGCCGGCCACGGAGGTGCGCAAGGTGCACCGCACCGAGGTGGCGGCCAACCGCCGCCGGGGCGGTGACCTGCGCGTCCTGCTCAGCCCCAAGACCGTCGGCTCGACCTCGGGCTTCTTCGGCACGCTGGTGCTGCAGCCGGGCGAGGCCGTGACCGAGCACTACCACCCGTACTCGGAAGAGTTCCTCTATGTCCTGAGTGGACAGCTGCGGCTGCGGCTCGACGGCACGGTCCTCCTCGAGCTCGGGCCCGGTGACGGCGTGCTGGTGCCGATCACGATGCGGCACCGCCTGGAGAACGTCGGCGACACCGCGGCGGAGGCGGTCTTCCACCTCAGCCCGCTGGCGCCCCGGCCGGAGCTGGGGCACGTCGACACCGAGGACGTGGCGGTTCCCGAGGCGCACAACCCGCAGGTCGGAGGCGCGCCGTGACGGATCGGCGGGTGGTGGTCACCGGGTTGGGTGTGGTCGCGCCGGGCGGCATCGGGACGAAGGCGTTCTGGGAGCTGCTCACCGCCGGCCGCACCGCCACCCGGCAGATCACCCTGTTCGACCCGAGCGGCTTCCGCTCCCGGGTCGGCGCCGAGGTCGACTTCGATCCGGCCCGCGAGGGCCTCTCGCCGCAGGAGGTGCGCCGGATGGACCGCGCGGCGCAGTTCGCCGTGGTGGCGGCGCGCGAGGCGGTCGCCGACAGCGGGCTCGACCTCGACGAGGTGGGTCCCGAGCAGGTGTCGGTCAGCATCGGCAACGCGGTCGGCTGCACGATGGGCCTGGAGCAGGAGTACGTCGTGCTCAGCGACGGCGGCCGCCAGTGGAACGTCGACTGGCGCTACGGCGTGCCACAGCTCTACGGCTACATGGTGCCGACCACGATGGCGGTCGAGGTGGCCCGCGACGCCGGCGCCGAGGGGCAGGTGTCGCTGATCTCCACCGGCTGCACCGCCGGGCTCGACGCGATCGGCCACGGCGTCCAGCTGCTCCGCGAGGGCACCGCCGAGGTGGTGATCGCCGGCGCGACCGACGCGCCCATCTCGCCGATCACGGCCGCCTGCTTCGACGCGATCAAGGCCACCACGCCCAACAACGAGGACCCGGCCGGCGCGTCCCGCCCGTTCGACCGCGACCGCGACGGTTTCGTGCTCGGCGAGGGCGCGGCGGTGCTGGTGCTGGAGGAGCGGGAGGCCGCCCGCCGGCGCGGCGCGCACGTCTACGCGGAGATCGCCGGGTTCGGCAGCCGCAGCAACGCGTTCCACATGACCGGGCTCAAGCCCGACGGGCGGGAGATGGCCGAGGCCATCCGGGTGGCGCTGGCCCAGGCCCGGCTGGATCCGAGCGCGGTCGACTACATCAACGCGCACGGCTCCGGCACCCGCCAGAACGACCGGCACGAGACGGCGGCCTTCAAGCGCAGCCTCGGCCGGCGGGCCTACGAGGTCCCGGTGAGCTCCATCAAGTCGATGATCGGCCACTCGCTCGGCGCGATCGGGTCGATCGAGGTGGCGGCCTGCGCGCTGGCGCTCGAACACCAGGTCGTGCCGCCGACGGCCAACCTGCGCACCCCCGACCCCGAATGCGACCTCGACTACGTGCCGCTGACCGCGCGCGAGCAAGCCCTGCGCGGGGTGCTGAGCGTCGGCAGCGGATTCGGCGGGTTCCAGTCGGCCATGGTCCTCACCCGCGACGGCGACTGACGCCGCCGCCAGCCAGGAGGGAAGATCACATGTTCACCATCGACGACGTACGCCGGATCATGCGCGAGGCGGCCGGCGAGGCCGAGTCGTCCTCGCTGGACGGCGACATCGGCGACGTCACGTTCACGGACCTGGGCTACGACTCGCTGGCGCTGCTCGAGCTCGCCGCCCGGGTGCAGCAGGAGTACGGCGTGCCGATGCCCGACGAGGCCCTGGAGCACATGCAGACCCCGGCGGAGACGGTGACCTACGTCAACGACCGCGCGGCGCTGCGAGGGGTGGAGTGATGGCCGGCCACACCGACAACGCCGTGGTCATCGACGCGCCCATGGACCTCGTCTGGGACATGACCAACGACGTGGAGTCCTGGCCGGAGCTGTTCAGCGAGTACGCCGCCGCCGAGATCCTGGAGCGCGAGGACGCGACCATCCGGTTCCGGCTGACCATGCACCCGGACGAAGAAGGTCGAGTGTGGACCTGGGTGTCGGAGCGCACCCCGGACCCCCTCACCCGCACGGTCCGCGCGCACCGGGTCGAGACGGGCCCGTTCGAATACATGAACATCTTCTGGGAGTACGCCCCGGAAGGCGCCGGTGTGCGCATGCGCTGGGTGCAGGACTTCCACATGAAGCCCGGCGCGCCCGCCGACGACGCGGGCATGACGGCGCACCTCAACCGCAACACCCTGGTGCAGATGGACCGGATCAAGCGGCTGGTCGAGGAGGCGGCGGCGCGGGTCGGTCCGCGATGACGGAGATCGCCGCACTGGTCGCGCTGGTCGGCAACGGCCTGACCTTCGGCGTCATGCTGGCCACCGCGATGGGCATCGTGCCGTTCACGCTCGTCCTGCCCTACCGGCAGTACGTGCAGACCATCCAGTTCCTCTGGCCGCGGTACGACCCGTTCATGCCGATCGCCCACACGGTGACCGTGCTGGCGGGCGGCTGGGCCGCGGTGGTCGCGGGCGGCGCGCTGCCCCGGGCGCTGTTCGGCACGGCCGCCGTGGTGCTCGTGCTGGTGATGGTGATCTCCGTGGTCAAGAACGTGCCCATCAACCGGTACGTGATGTCGCTCGATCCCGGCGCGGCGCCGGCCGACTGGTCGCGCGCGGACCCGCGCGCCCGCTGGCGGGCCTGGAACCTGCTGCGCACCTCGCTCGCCGGGCTGGCCCTGGTGCTCAACGCGGCCGCCGCCGCGAGCCTGTGAGTCTCACGAAGGAGTCCCCATGACATTGCAGCTGAACGGAAAGCGGGCCCTGGTCACCGGGGGCACCCGGGGCATCGGGCGGGCCGTCGTCACGGCCCTGGCCGGCGCCGGCGCCCGGGTGATCACCTGCTCGCGCTCGGGTGGCGAGGCCGCCGAGAGCCTGGCCCGCGAGTTGAAGGAGACCGGCGGCGACCACCACGTCATGAAGGCCGACGTGGCGCAGCCCGACGACATCGACCGCCTGGTCGGCGAGGCGGAGACCCGGTTCGGCGGCCTCGACGTGATCGTGCACAACGCGGGCGTGATCAGCCACGTGCCGTTCGGCGAGTTGCCCGAGGACGAGTGGCACCGGGTGATCGACACCAACCTCACCGCCGCGTACCTGATCGTCCGACGGGCCCTGCCGCTGCTCGACACTGGCGCCTCGGTGATCCACATCGGATCCAAGGTGGCGATGGTCGGCGTGCCGCTGCGCGCCCACTACACGGCCGCCAAGGCCGGCCTGATCGGGCTGACCCGGTCGATGTCCAAGGAGCTCGGGCCACGCGGGATCCGGGTCAACGTGCTCGCGCCGGGACCGGTCGAGACCGAGACGGCCGTGCCGGCCGAGGTGGTCGCCCGCTACCAGAAGATGATCCCGCTGGGCCGCCTGGGCCGGGCGCCGGAGATCGCGAACGCAGTGCTCTTCCTGGCCAGCGACCTGGCGAGCTTCGTCAACGGCGAGACGCTCAACGTGGACGGAGGGATCTGATGGCCGGCGACGGGCACTTCCGGGTGCTGCTGCGGATGAACATCCACCCCGGCATGGAGCGCGAGTTCGAGGAGACCTGGCACCGGGTCGGCGCCGTGATCACCGGTCATCCGGCCAACCTCGGCCAGTGGCTGTCGCGCAGCCAGGACGAGGAGGGCGTCTACTACGTGATGAGCGACTGGGTCGACGAGGCCCGGTTCCGCGAGTTCGAGCACAGCGACGAGCACCTCCAGCACCGGACCAGGCTGCACCCGTACCGGTCGAGCGGTTCGATGGTGACCATGCGGGTCCGGTACGCGATGGTGGGTGCCGGGGCGGACCGGTGATCGGCTCGCCGGTGCGAGTGCTGCTGTTCGCCACCGCACCGAGCGACGATCCGGACGCCGTCGAGCGGGCCTACCACCAGATCAGCCGGGACCTGGCCGGCACACCGGGGCTGCGCGGCAACGAGTTGCTGCGTTCGGTGGCCGATCCGAGCGATTTCGCCGTGCTGAGTGAATGGACCGATCTCGATGCTTTCCGGTCCTGGGAGGAGGGTGCGGCGCACAAGGGCACGACCGCGCCGTTGCGGCCGTACCAGCGGCCCCGGGCGCAGCCGTTCGGTGTGTTCCAGGTAACAGCCACATATTGGGATCTGCGTACCCACCAGTAGTAATAGCGTTTGTCGTGGGCTGTCCGTGTGTCCGGGCAGCCCACCGTCGTTGTGCCTGGCCAGGAGCCGACAAGTCGGAGTTGGCCAATATTTCGCATTGGCGGGTGTAGATAAACTTCCGGCAACACAAACACCACGAAAATCGATGCCGTCAAGCCTTGTACATCGATGGTAGTACGCGTAAGGATGAGGTGGATATTGCCGCTGGCCTAGAAAAACGGGGTGGTTGTGCGTGCGCTGCAAGATCTTGGGCTCCCTCCAGCTGACCGACGACAAGTCGGACCTGACCCCGACCGCGCCCAAGCCGCGCCAGGTGCTCGCCCTCCTCGTGGTGCGGCACAACGACGCGGTCCGGCTGCCGGAACTGGTCGCCGAGCTCTGGGGGGAAGACCCACCGCCGAGCGCGCTGCCGACCGTCCAGACCTACATCTACAAGCTGCGCAAGGTCCTCCGTGAGGACGCCGGCGGGGTGTCCCGCGGCATGCTGGTCACCCGCCCCTACGGCTACCTGCTCGCGATCGACGAGGAGAAGGTCGACTTCCGCCGCTTCGACCGGCTGGCCGAGGCCGGCCAGGCGGCGTTCGAGCGGCGTGACTACGACCTGGCGGCGCGGCAGCTCAACGAGGCGCTCCAGCTCTGGCGCGGCCCCGCGCTGGTCGACGTGCTCGCCGGTGACCTGCTGGCGCCCCACGTCACCCGGCTCGAGGAGGCCCGGCTGGCCGCGCTCGAGCTGCGGGTCCGCGCCGACCTCGAGCTCGGGCGCCACCAGGCGCTGGTCAGCGAGCTCAAGGCGCTGACCACCGCGCACCCGCTGCACGAGGCGTTCCACGGCCAGCTGATGCTCGCGCTGCACCGGTGCAGCCGGCGGTCCGAGGCGCTCGACAGCTACCAGCGGTTGCGCCGCACGCTGCTCGACGAGCTCGGGGTCGAGCCGTCGGCGGCCGTCCGTGAGCTGCACCGGGCGCTGCTCGACGGCTCGGTGGCGGCGGTCGGCGGCGACGTGGTGACCGGCGGTGCGCCGGTGGTGGCCGCCGACGCCGGCGGCCGGCGGTCGGCCGCCGGTGAGATCGCCGTTCCCGCGGCCCCCGCCCAGTTGCCGCCGGTGCCCAGCCACTTCAGCGGTCGGGCCCCGCTGGTCGCGAGCCTCACCGCCTCGCTGCTGGCGCCGTCCCGGCGCACCGCGGTGCGGCTGGTCTCGGTCACCGGGATGCCCGGCGTGGGCAAGACGGCGGTCGCCCTGCGCGCCGCCCACGAGGTCGCGCACCGCTTTCCCGACGGGCAGCTCTTCGTCGACCTGCGGGGCAGCACGACCGCGCCGCTGTCCGCCCACGACGCGACCGCCGAGCTGCTGCGCTCGTGCGGCGTCGGCGACGACGCGATGCCGGAGTCGACCGACGAGCGCGGCGCCCTGTTCCGCACGCTCAGCGCCCGCCGCCGGATGCTGCTGGTCCTCGACGACGCGGTGTCCGCGGCGCAGATCGACCCGCTGCTGCCCGGCTCCGGCTCCTGCGCCGTCGTGGTGACGACCCGGGCGCACCCGCGGCCGGGCGCCGAGCGGCTGACCACGCCGCCGTTCGCCGTGTCGGAGGGCATCGAGCTGCTGCGGTCGCTGCTCGGCCGCGACCGGGTCGCGCGCGAGGAGGCGGCGGCCCGGCGCATCGTGCTCAGCTGCGGCGGGCTGCCGTTGGCGGTGCGGGCGGCCGGCGACCGGTTGGCCGACCGGCCCGACGAGTCGCTGACCTTCCTCGCCGACCGGCTGACCGACGGCGGCACCCGCCTCGACGAGCTCCTGCTCGGCGAGGAGGATCTGCCGGCCCGCTACGACGGCACCTACGGCCAGCTGCGCGAGTGGGAGCGCAGCGCGTTCCGGCTGCTGAGCCTCATGCGGCACACCGCGTTCGGCGCGACCGAGGTGGCCGGGCTGCTCGGCTGCGACCCGGCCCGGGCCCGCCTGCTGCTCGACCAGTTGGTCGAGCACCACCTGCTCTGGGTGGAGTGGCAGGCCGGCGCGGGCGACCTGCGCTACGGCTTCCACCGGCTGTCGTGGGCCTACGCCCGGCAGCGGCTCGAGTCGACGCTGCGCTCCGGCAGCGAGCTGGCCGCGCCGCTGCGGGTGCCGCGCCGCCACCTGCCGAGGTTGGTCCTTTCCCGAGCGTCCTGAGGCTGGGCGTCCGCAATGGTCGGTGCGGTCGGTGTCGTACCCTGTTGTCCGGCATTTCCTGTGCCGGAATCTGTGTGCCCAACGACAGTTACGCCTGGGGAGGCAACCGTTCAGTGGACACGTCAGAAATCGCCCGGCTCCAATTCGCGTTAACGGCAGGTTTCCATTTCTTGTTCGTTGCGTTGACGCTGGGGCTGGGCCCGCTGGTGGCGATTCTGGAAACCCGGTACGCCATCTCGAAGAAACCGGTGTTCGAACGTCTCACGAAATTCTGGGGGCATATCTACGTCATCAACTACGCGGTAGGAATCTTCGTCGGCCTGGTGCTGGAGTTCCAGGTCGGCCTCAACTGGTCAGGGCTGTCCAAGGTGATGGGCGGCGTGTTCGGCGTGCCGCTGGCACTCGAGACGCTGATCGCCTTCTTCCTGGAGTCGACCTTCCTCGGCATGTGGATCTTCGGCTGGGGCCGGATGAACCGCTGGCTGCACGTCGCCCTGTTCTGGCTGGTCGTGCTGACCGCCTACGTCTCGGCATTCTGGATCCTCGCGGCCAACGGCTTCCTGCAGTCGCCGCGCGGGTTCGAGCTCACCGAGGCCGGCGCCCGGCTGACCAGCCTGTCGGCCATCGTGCTCAACAGCGCCACGATATTGACGTTCCTGCATGTGTTGGCCGCCGCGATGTTGACCGGCGGCCTGTTCATGGCCGGGGTCAGCGCGTGGCACCTGTTCCGGCGCACCACCGAGCTCGAGTTCTTCCGCCGGTCCATGCGCCTCGGCGTGCTGTTCGCGGTCGTCGGCTCGCTCGGTTCGGTGGGCTTCGGGTTCGGCCAGATGGCCTACCTGACGCCGAACCAGCCGCTCAAGATGGCCGTGGCCAACGGGCGGACCGAGGAGGCGCTGCGCTACAACGCCGAGATGGCGGCCGAGCACGGACCGGGCAACTACCTGCCACCCGACTGGATCGCCACGCCGTACGCCGTCATGCAGGCGCTCGGTTTCGTCTTCGTGTTCTTCGCGCTGATCTGTGCGGTCCTGCTGATCAAGAATCTGCTCGACCGCTGGCGATTCCTCCTGATTCCGCTGATGATCGCGTTCCCACTGCCGTTCGTGGTCAACATCTTCGGCTGGATCCTGCGTGAGGTGGGCCGACAACCGTGGGCCGTCTACGACGTCCTGCTGGTCAGGGACGCGGTCTCACCGATGGGCCGGGGCGCCATGCTGGCGTCGCTCAGCGCCTTCCTGGTGCTGTTCGTCGTGCTCGTCATCGTCGACTGGGCGCTGATCGCCCGGGTGGCGGTGCGCGGCCCGAACCGGTCGTCGTTCGGCAGGACGCTGGCCGAGGCGGAGGGCGAACCGCCCGAGTCGTGGCGACCCTTCGCCCTCGCGGGCGACGAGCGGGCCGCCGGCCCGGTGAGGAGCTGACCGTGGACGTGTTGTGGTTGCTGGTTCTCGGTCTGTTCCTGGTCGGCTGGTTCGTGCTCGACGGCTTCGACCTCGGTCTCGGCGCGACGCTGCCCCTGGTGGGCCGCGACGGCTACGAGCGCCGGGCGGTGATCAGCGCGATGGGGCCGTTCTTCCTGGCCAACGAGGTGTGGCTGGTGGTCACCGCCGGGTTGCTGGTGGGCGCCTTCCCGCGGTTCGAGAGCGACCTGCTGCGGGCGTTCTACCCGCTCGTCATCGCCCTGCTGGTGGCCTGGTTGGCGCGCGACGCGGCGATCTGGTTCCGCAGCAGGCTGACCCGGCCCGGCTGGCGGCGCACCTGGGACGCCGTGCTCACCGGCGCCAGCGTGCTGTTCGCGGTCGCCTGGGGCGTGCTGTTCGGCAACCTGCTCCAGGGTCTGCCCGCCGGCGGTCCGTGGCCGAGCTTGTTGTCCCTTGTGGACCCGTTCGCCCTGATCGCCGGCGTGACCGTCGCGCTGGTGCTCGCGGCGCACGGCGCCACGTTCACCGCCATGCGGCTGACCGGGCCGCCGGCCGAACGCGCGGTCGCGGTCGCCCGCCGGCTGGCGCTGCCGGCCGCTGCCGCGCTCGTGCTGGCCGCGGTGGCGGGCGCCATCCAGCCAGCGGTCCGGGCCGCGGTGACGGGTGCCGTCCCGGCGCTGCTCCTGGTGCTGGTGGGCGCCGGTGCGCTGGTCGCCGGCTGGTGGCTGGTGGGCCGTGGGCGGCATCGGCCGGCGTTCCTCGCCACCTGCCTGGCGGCCGCCGCGCCGCCGCTGGCCGTCGGGTTCGCGGTCGCGGACCGCATCCTCGTGGGCGTCGCCGACGCGGCGTCCCTCGAGCGGCTCAACGGCCTGGCCCTGCCGATCCTGCCGGTCCTGCTGCTCGCGCAGGTCTGGCTCTGGTGGCAGTTCCGCCGGCGGGTCACCGCGGAGTCGGTGGTGTTCTTCTAGCCCGCGCCTGATCGAGACCCGCCTGCCGCGGCCGCGGCAGGCGGGTCTCGTGCTTTCCAGCCGCCCTCCAGAGGGCTGCGAAACCGCCCGACCATGCTCACCGGCGTAAGAAACCGGCAGGGGAGGGTGGGTATGCGGGACGACGAGGGCGCGCGGGTGGTCCTGCCCGGCGGTGGGCCCAGCGAACTGCTCGGCCGGGCGCTGGCCGGAGTCCCGGCCGAGGCGCACGTTTGGGCCGTCGCGCAGCGCGTGACCCCAGGCCCCGGCCGGACGCTCCTGCTGGCCGGCGACGCCCCGCTGCTGACGGTGGACACTGTGGACACTCTGGTGCGCCGGCACCGCGAGCTCGGCACGCCGGCGACCGTGCTGGTGGGCGAGCCCGACGACGCGGGCGGCGACTGGCTCGCCGCGCACTGCGCGACCCGGTCCCGCGGCGTCGTCGTCGCGGCGGTCCTGGAAGGTCCCACCGTCGACCATCGGCTCGACCGCCTGGTGGAGAGGCTGGCGGCCGCCGGACACGTCGTGAGTCGGGTGACGGCGGCCGACTGGCGGGATACGGTCCGGATCACCGACGCGGCCAGTCACTCCTGGGCGGCGCAGCTCCTGCGGGACCGGATCGTCCGCCGCTGGATGCTCGACGGCGTCCTCGTGGTCGACCCGGCCAGCACGTGGATCGACGCGACCGTCACACTCGAGGCCGGCGCGGTGATCGAGCCCCGCACCCGGCTGGCCGGGCACACCACCGTGGCGGCCGGCGCGTGGCTCGGCCCCGACGTGTCGTTGCTCGACACCACGGTCGGCGCGGCGGCCCGCGTGCGCACCGCCGTCTGCGAGGGCACCGAGATCGGCCCGGACGCCGAGGTCGGCCCCTACACCTACCTGCGGGTCGGCACCCGGCTCGGCCCGCGCACCGGGGCCGGCTGCTTCGTCGAGATGAAGGGCACCGTGGTCGGCGCGGGCACGATGGTGCCGCACTTCGCCTGCCTGATCGACGGCGACGTGGGGGAGCGCTGCAACATCGCGGCCTTCACCGGCCTCGCGAACTTCGACGGCGTGCGCAAGCAGCGGGCCGTCATCGGTGACGACGTCCTGGTGGCCTCCGGCACCGCCGTCATGGCGCCCGCGCGGCTCGGCGACGGATCCGTCACCGCGGCCGGCACGGTCGTGACCAAGGACGTGCCGCCGGGTGCGCTGGCCATCGCCCGGGTCAGTCAGGTCAATGTGGACGGTTGGGTGGAGGCCCGCATGCCGGGGACCCGCTACGCGCAGGCGGCGCGCCGGGCCCAGGGGACCAACGGGAAGAGCGTGGAATGAGCGCACCGGGCAAGCAACGGATCCTGGCCGTCTTCGCGCATCCGGACGACGCCGAGCTGTCGTGCTTCGGCACGCTTGCGGCCCTCTGCGACGCCGGCCACGACGTGCACGTCGTCACGCTCACCAACGGCGCCAACAGCGTCTCGCCGCACTCGGCCGACCGCACCCGCGAGGCGATCGCGTCCGCGGCGCTGGTCGGCGTCGAGCTCACCGTCGGCGCGCACCTCGACGGCGCGATCGCCCTGACCGGCTCGACGTACGCCTTCGTCCGGGCCCACCTGACGCGGATCCGCCCGGACGTGGTGGTCACGCACTACACCAACCCCACGTTCCTCGACGACCACCAGGACCACCAGGTCACCGGCCGGATCGCGCTGACGCTGGCGAAGCGCGACGCCGCCGTGCGGCTGATCCTCCAGGCCGAGCCGCCGGTGGTGATCTCCGCGTTCCAGCCGGACGTCTACATCGACATCACGGAGTCGATGCCCAAGAAGCTGGCGGCCCTGGCGCAGTACCAGTCGGAGTCGATGAAGCCCTACATGGAAGAGGACTTCGTGCAGGCCCGGGCCCGTTTCTGGGGGCTGCAGGCGAAGCTCTTCGACACCGACCCCGACAGCTATTACGAGGCATTCCAGCTGGTCCGGGCCCGCTACAGCGACCCGACCCGGCTGTTCCCGCTCTGACGCGAAGCCCCCTGCGGAAGGACCCTTCGATGCTGCCCGTCCGGAAGATCTCCTCGGCCGCCGCCACGCTCGCCCTGCTCACTACGCCGCTCGTCGCGACGGCGCCGGCCACGGCGGCCCCCGCGCCGCCGGCCGCCCAGGCCGCCGCCGGCCTGCCCGAGTGGCTGCGCCCGCCGGTGCTGCCGATCGAGATCGGCGCCGACGGCTTCGCCATCCCGGGCCCGGATCCGCGCCGCACCGGCGTGGTGAGCTTCCGGATCGGCACCCCCGACCCGGCCGGCTACTACTGGGGCATCGGGCGGGCGCGCGACGGCATCACCTACGAGCGGGTGCAGGAGCTCGAGCGGTTGAGCAGCAGCCCCGACCCGGCCGTCTCGGTGCCCGCGCTGCGCGCGCTCTACGCCGCGGTCGAGTACTGCGGCGGAGCCGGCACGTTCGGCGGTCAGGCCCCGATCACCGCCACCATGCTCCTCGAGCCCGGTGACTACCAGGCCACCGCGCGCACCGCGGCCATCTCGCCGGACCCGAACGCGCAGGTCTTCCTCGACAGCCTGCGCGTCGCGCGCCGGCCCGACATCGCGCTGCCGCCCCGCGTCGACGCGGTCATCCGCATGGTCGAGGACAGCGCGGGCCGGACGACGTACGCCCTGCCCGAGCGGCTGCCGGCGCACGGCACCTACCTCTTCGTCAACGAGACCTCGCAGCCGCACGAAGCCGTCTTCGGCGGCGTGGGCCCCACGACCACCGACGAGGACGTGGCCGCCTACTTCGCCGCGGTCCGGGCCGGGCAGCGGCCGCCGCCGGTCTTCCTGAGCCGGGTCGGCGGCCTGATGGCGATCTCGCCGGGGCGGTGGCTCGCGCTGACCGTCGACTTCACGCCCGGGCGCTACAGCGTGCAGTCGTTCTACCGCAACCCCGACACCGGCGTGGGCCGCGCCTACGAAGGCATGCACCGCGTCGTCGACCTGTACTGACGTCCGCCGCGACCGAGGAGACCCACGGTGACCGAGGTGCTCGACGAGGCCGTCTCGATACTCGGGTTCGACCCCTTCGATCCGGCGTTCCGCGCCGACCCGTACCCGACCTACGACCGGCTGCGCGCCGCCGGCCCGCTCTGGCGTACGCCCGGGCAGTTGCTCCTGGCCACCTCTCACCGCGTCTGCTCGCAGATCTTCAAGGACTCCCGCTTCGGCCACCACACCGACGCGCCGAGCCCGGTGCCGTTCCGGCGAGGGCCGCAGACCGGCGGCGCGCGCTGGTTCGTCGTGCTCGACCCGCCCGACCACACGCGGCTGCGGCGGCTCGTCACCAAGGCGTTCACCCCGCGGCTCATCGCCGGGCTGCGGCCCCGGATCGCCGAGCTGGCCGAGACGCTACTCGACGAGGCGGTGGCCGCGCGCGAGGTGGACCTGATCGGTGTCTGGGCCTACCCGCTCTCGTTGACGGTGATCACCGAGATGCTCGGGGTGCCGGTCGCCGACCGTGAGCTGATGAAGCGGTGGTCCGCGACGATCGCCCGGGCCATCGATCCGGACTTCGTGCAGACCGGTGCCGAGAAGGCGGAGCAGGGCCGCACGTTCGTGGCCATCAAGGACTACTTCGCGGCGCTCGTCGCCGAGCGGCGGACCCGGCCGACCGACGACCTGCTCGGCCAGCTCGTGAAGATCGAGGAGCAGGGTGACCGGCTGACCCTCGACGAGCTGGTCGCCACCTGCATCCTGCTGCTGTTCGCGGGGCACGAGACGGTGGTCGACCTGCTCGGCAACGCGACCGTCGCGCTGTCGAGCCGGCCGGAGCAGGCACGCTGGCTGGCCGCCCACCCGGAGGCGGCGCCGACCGCGGTCGACGAGCTGCTCCGCTTCGACCCGCCGGTGCAGGCGCTGATGCGTACCGCCCTGGTCGACTGCGAGCTCGAGGGCGTGCCGGTCCGGCGGGGCGACATGGTGATGCTGCTGATGGCGGCGGCCAACCGCGACCCGGCCGCGTTTCCGGAGCCCGATCGGCTCGACCTGCGCCGCGACGGCGAGCGGCACCTGTCGTTCGGCGCCGGCATCCACTACTGCGTCGGTGCCGCGCTGGGCCGGCTCGAAGGCTCCGTGGCCCTGACCACGCTGCTGCGCCGGGCGCCCGACCTGGCGCTCACCGGCGAGCCGCTGCGCCACCGGGACAACCTGATGGCGCGCGGCCTGACCCGCCTGCCCGTCCGACTGCGCTGACCGACAACCGCCTGGAGGTGACCTGATGCGCGTCCTGATCTGCAGCTGGGCGGCGTCCTCGCACTACTTCTCGATGGTGATGCTCGGCTGGGCGCTGCGCGGCGCCGGCCACGAGGTGCGGGTGGCCAGCCCGCCCGGCGCCGAGCAGGCCGTGCTCCGCTCCGGCCTGCCGCTGGTGGTCACCGGCCCCAAGCCGGACCTCAGCACGGCCTGGAAGGGCTTCACGCCGATCCCCGACGGCAGCGGCGACCGGGCGGCGCACGAGCAGGCCCGGGGCGAGCGGGCCGCCCAGATGTTCGTGATCGGCGCCGAGACGATGGCCGCCGAACTGCTCCACTTCGGACGGTCGTGGCGGCCGGATCTGATCGTCTTCGAGCCACGGGTGTACGCCGCCCTGCTGCTCGCCCAGGAGCTCGACGTCCCGACGGTCCGGGTGCTGCCGGGGCCGGACTACACCTTCCTGCGGCTGGAGCCCGAGTGGCCGGTGCTCGGTCCACTGTGGGAGCGCTGGGGCCTCGGCGAGACCAGCCCGCACGGCGACCTCACCGTCGACCCCTGCCCGCCCACGCTCCAGGTGCCGACGGACACCGACCGCTACGGCACCCGCTTCGTGCCCTACGCCGGTCCGGCCGTCCTGCCGCGCACGCCCGCGCCACCGGCCGACCGACCGCGGGTGTTCCTCACCGTGGGCAGCCTGATCGGCAAGGTCGCCGGGCACATGGCCCACGCCCAGCGGGCCATCGACGAGCTCACCGCGCTCGACATCGAGCTCGTGCTCGGCATCTTCAGCGACCAGCGCGAGCTGCTCGGCGATCTGCCGCCGTCGGTGCGGCTGGCCGAGGACACCCCGCTGCACCTGCTGCTGCCGGAGATCGACCTGATCGTCCACCAGGGCGGCGCGGGCACCGCGCTCACCACCGTCGCATGTGGAGTGCCGCAGCTGACGCTGCCGTCGGTGGGTGACTGCTTCCTCAACGGGCAGCGGGTGGCCGACGCCGGCGCCGGGCGGACCGTGCCCTGGCTCGACATGCGGCCGGGCGACCTGCGCGCGCTCGTCGCGGAGATGCTCGCCGAGCCGAGCTACCGCGCCGCCGCCGCACGGCTGAGGGCCGAGAACGAGAGCCAGCCGCCGCCGAGCACCGTCGTGCCCGTGCTGGAGAAGCTGGCCGCGGCGCGCCGGACCGCGGCGGTGGCGGCATGACGGCGGGGTACGCGTACCGGCGGGCGCTGGTCACCGGCGCCTCCGACGGCCTGGGCGAGCACTTCGCCCGCGAGCTGGCCCGGCGCGGCGCCGACCTGGTGCTGGTCTCCCGCCGCGCCGACGAGCTGGAGCGGGTCGCGGCCGCGGTCCGGGCCGACCACGGCGTCCGGGTCGACACCCTCGCCGCCGACCTGACCGAGCCCGCCGGGCTGGCGCTGGTGGAGGAGCGGCTGGCCGCCGACGGCGAGCCGATCGAGCTGCTCGTCAACAACGCCGGCGTGTTCGGCGGCATCACGCCCCTGGGCGGGCGCGACCTCGCGGAGCTCGACCACGGCGTGCGCCTCAACGTGCTCGCCGTGGTCCGGCTGACCCGGGCGGCCCTGCCCGGCATGGTCCGCCGCCGCCACGGCGGGGTGCTCAACCTGTCGTCGGTCGCCGGGTTCATGACGCCGCCCGGTGGCGCCGCCTACAGCGCGGCCAAGGCGTTCGTCATCTCGTTCACCCGCACGGCGGCGCTCGAGGTCAGCGGTCTCGGCGTGCACCTGACCGCGCTGTGCCCCGGCTCGGTGCGGGCGGGCGCGATGAAGGACGCGCGGACCCGCCTCGGCCCGGTGCTCGAGCCGGAGCGGGTCGTGCGGGAAGGGCTCGACGCGGTCGGCGCGGGCCGGGTCCTCCACGTGCCGGGTCTCGAGTACCGGTTGCGGGTGTTCCTGGCCCGCCGGGCGCCCGAGCCGGTCGTCAAGTGGCTGTTCCATCGGGGCTGGGGCGGGCGCAACGCCGTCGCCCTGGCGCAGCGGGTCGAAACGAGCGGGGTGAACCGATGAGTGTGGAACGGGTCCGGTCGGCGGTGGAGCGCCGCGACCTGGCGGCGCTGGTCGAGGCGATGGCGCCCGACGTGGTGTTCCACCGCCCGGCCACGATGCGCCCGGTGGTGGGCCGCGAAGCGGTCGCCGAGCTGCTGGCGGCGCTGATGGTGGTGTTCGAGGACTTCCGTTACGTGGCCGTCCTCGGCGGCGTGGACGACGCCCCCGAGTCGCTGGCGCCGGTCAGCGGGCCCCTGCACGGCCTGGTCTTCCGCGCCACGGTGAGCGGCGAGCCGGTGGAGGGCATCGACCTGCTGACGTTCGACGACACCGGGCAGGTGACCAACTTCGTGGTGATGATGCGCCCGCTGGCCGGCCTCCTCGCCATCGCCGACGCGGTCGGCGCTCAGATGATCGCGACCTCGGGGTCGGTCCAGTGAGCGGCGTGGCCGTCACCGGCATCGGCGTCGTCGCCCCCAACGGACTGGGCGCATCGGCTTTCTGGTCCGCGACCCTGGCCGGGCAGAGCGCGATCGGCCCGATCAGCCGGTTCGACGCCAGCGACTATCCGGTGCGGCTCGCCGCCGAGGTGCGCGACTTCGTGGCCGGGGAGCATGTGCCGAGCCGGCTCATCCCGCAGACCGACCACTGGACGCACATGGGCCTGACCGCCGCAGCGATGGCGCTCGACGACGGCGGCGTTTCGCCCGCGGAACTGCCCGAGTACGAGATGGCGGTGGTCACGGCCAGCTCGTCCGGCGGCACCGAGTTCGGCCAGCGGGAGATCGAACGGTTGTGGAGCAAGGGACCGGGCTGGGTCGGCGCGTACCAGTCGATCGCCTGGTTCTATGCCGCGACCACCGGGCAGATCTCGATCCGGCACGGCATGCGTGGGCCCTGCGGGGTGATCGCCGCGGAGCAGGCCGGCTCGCTGGACGCGCTGGCCCAGGCCCGCCGCCTCGTCGAACGCGGCTCGCGGATCGTGGTCAGCGGTGGTGCGGACGCGTCGCTGTGCCCCTACGGCCTGACCGCGCAGCTGTCGACGGACCGGCTCAGCCGCGTCACCGAGCCGTCGCGGGCCTACCTGCCGTTCGACGCGGCGGCGGCCGGCTACGTGCCCGGCGAGGGCGGGGCGATGTTCGTGGTCGAGGACGACGCCGCGGCGCGCGCACGGGGCGTGCACCGTTACGGCGTGCTGGCCGGCCACGCGGCGACCTTCGACCCGGCGCCGGAGCGGGGCCGGCCGCCGACGCTGGCCCGGGCGATCCGGCGGGCCGTCGCGGAGGCCGGGTTGACGCCCGGCCAGGTGGACGCGGTCTTCGCCGACGCGGCGGGCGTGCCGGACCTGGACGCCGCCGAGGCCGCGGCCCTCGTCGAGGTGTTCGGGCCGCACGGTGTCCCGGTCACCGCGCCGAAGACGATGACCGGCCGGGCGTACGCCGGTGCGGCCATCGACGTCGCGGCCGCCCTGTTCGCCCTGCGCGACCAGGTGCTGCCGCCGACCGTCGGAGTCCGGGACGTGGCGTACCAGCTGGATCTCGTGACGGGCGCGGCGCGACCCCTTCCCTTGCGGGCGGTGCTGGTGCTGGCCCGCGGCTACGGCGGCTTCAACTCGGCGCTGGTGCTGACCGCCCCCGACTTCCTGGAGGAAGCATGACGACGAGCCCCGACCGCACCAAGGACCTGGAGCTGGTGCAGGAGACGCTGAGCCGGGCCATCGCCGGTGTGCTGCAATTACGCGGGCCGGACGAGGTCGACATCGACGCCTCCTTCGCCGACCTGGGCCTCGACTCGGTCGGCGGCATCGCGGTGGCGACGCAGGCCGCGGAACGACTCGGCATGCGCGTCCCACCGGTGCTGATGTTCGACTTCCCGACCGTCCGCCAACTCGCCCACCACCTGGTCCTGGTCCGCGTGCACGGCGGCGCGGACTAGGCGGAGACCCGTCAGTCGTGGTGGTGGGCCTGGTGGGCCCGGTTCTCGCGCAGCGCTTCCTCGAGCTGGTCCTCGAGGATGATGATGCGGCAGGCGGCTGCTATGTCCGTGCCCTGGTCGCACAGCTCCCGGGCCCGCGCGGCCAGCCGTATCTGATAGCGGGAGTAGCGGCGGTGCCCACCGCCGGAACGAAAGGGGTCGATCAGTTTCGCCTCGCCGAGCCGGCGCAGGAAGTCCGGCGTGCAGCCGATGATCTCCGCGGCCCGGCCCATCGTGTAGGCGGGGTAGTTCTCGTCGTCAAGCCTGTCGTCGGGTTGGCCCATGCACCTCTCCATGACGAGGGCCCCGGCGCTGGAACGCGCCGGGGCCCAGGGTTTGCGGGACTGAACACCATCTACCGACACGAATGCCGGCTTGTCGTATCCGCACCGGGCCTGTGAAAGGCTTTCGGGTGCGAGGATCGCATAAGCGTGACCGGTGACCACCTCTCGTTCGATGGAAACAGCGGTGTCCGCGCGCCGGAGCCTTCGATGCGCTCGGCGGCGGGCGATCCAACGGTGTAAGGCCCTCCCTTTCCTCTGATTTCCTTGCGTCTCCTTGCTTCTTCGCCTCTGGCGGGCGGTGCGTCAGCGTCTTTGTTGTTCCACTCTCGACGAGAGAAAGGTTAGCCGACGCCGCGGAGCAAGTCTAGGTTTTCGAGCCTAGGTTTCGGCGTGTCGGGCGCCCCCCCCGTTCAGCGCAGGGTCAGCGGGGTCGGTGACCCGATGCGGGACAGCTTCTCCGGGTTGCGGACGTAGTAGATGCCGGTCACGCGGGCGTCCTCGATCCGCAGCGCGGCGACGCCGTCGAGTTCGCCGTCGAGGCGGAACAGCAGCGCCGGGTTGCCGTTGATGACGGTCGGCTCGGTGGTGAGCGTGCCGCCCAGCTTGCGCATGCTGCCGACGAACATGCGGATCGCCTTCTCCGCGCCGACGACCGGGCGCAGCGCGGCCACCTTGACGCCGCCGCCGTCGCTGACGACGACCACGTCCGGCGCCAGCACCTCCAGCAGGCCGCTCAGGTCGTTGGTCTCGACCGTGCGCTGGAACGCGTCCAGTGCCGCCTGCCGTTCGCGCGGGTGCACCTGCTTGCGCGGCCGGCGGGCGTCGACGTGCCGCCGGGCCCGGTTGGCGATCTGGCGTACGGCCGCCGGGCTCTTGCCCACCGCGTCGGCGATCTCGTCGTAGCCGAGGTCGAACGCCTCGCGCAGCACGAAGACCGCGCGCTCGTTCGGCGAGAGCGTCTCCAGGACCAGCATCATCGCCATCGAGACACTTTCGGCCAGCTCGACGTCGTCGGCCGCGTCCGCCGTGGTGTGCAGCGGTTCCGGCAGCCACGGGCCGACGTACGCCTCCTTGCGGCGCTGCACCGTGCGGATGCGGTTGAGCGCCTGGCGGGTGGTGATCCGGATCAGGTACGCGCGCTGGTCGCGTACCTGATCCAGATCGACCTTGACCCACCGCAGCCAGGTCTCCTGCAGCACGTCCTCCGCGTCCGCCGCCGAACCGAGGATCTCGTAGGCGACGGTGAACAGCAGGTTCCGGTGCGCGAGGAAGGCCTCGGTCGCGGAGTCGCTCATGCGTCCAGCTTGTGCCGCTGAGGGTCCTTGAACCACAGGTTCAGCGAACCCGGTTTGCGTGCTTCGTGCGAGAGCTGCCAGACCGTGCTCCGGCACACCCCTTCCTTGAGCATCGCCATGCTCCGGTTGCCCAGATGGAACAGCCGGGTGGCGGAGTCGTCCCGCCGGGCGTACTGGACGACCCCGGCGCCGCGGCCCAGGCTGATGCACTGGCCGAAGAGCCCGACGTCGAGGTCGGCGGGCTGCTCGCCGGCGATCCGGCTCAGCACCGTCTCGGCGGCCTGCGGGCCGATCTGCATCGCCGACTGGCAGCTCATCCGCAGCGGTCGGTCCGACGGCGCCGCGGAGTCGCCGGCCGCGATCACGCGGCGGTCGTCGACGCTGGTGAGCGTCTCGTCGGTGCGGAGGCGACCGACCGCATCCGTGCTCAACCCGCTGCGGGCCGCCAGGTCCGGCACGCCGAACCCCGCCGTCCAGATGGTCACCGCGCTCGGCAGGTCGCGGCCGTCGGCGAGCTGGACCGCATCGCGGGTCACTCCGGTCACGGTGGCACCGTCGCCCTCGAGCAGGGTCACGCCGAGCCTGACCAGCCGCCGGGCCACCGCCCTCCGGGTACGCGGGTGCAGGTACGCCCCGAGCACCCGGCCGCACACGAGGGTCACCCTGCGACCCGGCTCCGCCAGCTCGGCCGCGGTCTCGATGCCGGTCGACCCGGCGCCGACCACCGTGACCGGCGCCGATGCCGCGGTGGCCGCGACGACCGGGCGCAGGCGCTGCGCGTCCTCGAGGGTCGAGATCGGGTGGGCGTGCTCGGCCGCACCGGGCACCCTCGGGTCGGCGCTGCCGCTGCCCACCGCGTAGACCACGTAGTCGTAGTCGAGAACCCCGCCGCTCGCCAGGCACACCCGGCGCTCGGCCGTGTCGATCCGGGTCGCGGTGTCCACCACCAGCTCGACTTCGCGGGCCAGGATCTTCCGGTAGTCGACCACCGCGTCGTCGGACCCGGCGACGAGCTGGTGCAGCCGGATGCGCTCGACAAAGGCGGGACGCGGGTTGACCAGGGTCACGCGTACGCCGGCGCGCCGCGTGAGCCGGTTCGCCGCCATCACGCCGGCGTACCCGCCGCCGACCACGATGACATCGGTGTTCTCGGCCATGATCTCTCCTTCGTCTCCTAGGTGTTGGCATCGAGACACCGCCCGTGCGGCGGCTTGTGACATCGCGTGGGCCGGGTCACCCCCTGCCACGGGTCGCGGCGGGGAGCGCCGGCCGTGTCAGGAGCGTGTCAGGGCGGTGGCGGGGCGTCCGCCGAAGGTAAGCGCATGACAAGTTCAGCGATCGCGGCCTCGGGGCTGCGCAAGGCGTACGGGGACAAGGTCGTGCTCGACGGCATCGATCTCGATGTCGCGACCGGGACGATCTTCTCCCTGCTGGGTCCCAACGGGGCCGGCAAGACCACGACGGTCAACGTGTTGACCACCTTGTTGAAGGCCGACGCCGGCACGGTCCGGGTCGCCGGGCACGACGTGACGACCGACACCAAAGCGGTCCGCGCGGCCATCGGCGTCACCGGTCAGTTCGCGGCGGTGGACGACCTGCTCACCGGCCGGGAGAACCTGCAGCTGATGGCGGCGCTCAAGCGGCTGGACAAGGCCGAGGGCAAGCGGGTCGTCGAGGACCTGCTGGAGCGGTTCGACCTGACCGAGTCGGCGGCCAAGCTGGCGGTGACGTACTCCGGCGGCATGCGGCGCAAGCTGGACCTGGCGATGACTCTCGTCGGCCGGCCCAGCATCATCTTTCTCGACGAGCCGACGACCGGCCTGGACCCGCGCAGCCGCCGCACGATGTGGGAGATCATCCGGCAGCTGGTGGCCGAGGGCGTGACGATCTTCCTCACCACGCAGTATCTCGAGGAGGCCGATCGCCTCGCCGACCGGATCGCGGTGCTCGACGGGGGCCGGATCGTCGCGCAGGGCACCGCCGCGGAGCTCAAGCGCCAGATCCCCGGCAGCCACGTCCGGCTGCGGTTCGCCGGCGACGCCGAAGTCGCGGCCGCCACCACCGTCCTGACCGACGCCACCCGCGACGACGAGGACGACCTGGTCCTCCGCGTGCCCGGCGACGGCGGCGCCAAGGCCGTCCGCGCCCTGCTGGCCCAGCTCGACGCCCACGAGATCGAGGTCGAGGAGTTCTCGGTGCACACGCCGGACCTCGACGACGTCTTCCTCGCCCTGACCGGCCGCACCGGCCGCCCTAGCCCGAAGGTGAACGCATAATGAGCAGCGCCACGACCATGCTCGGTCGCAACTTCAAGCACACCCTGCGGAACCCGGTCGCCGTCTTCAACGCGGTGCTGTTCCCGATCATCCTCATGCTGATGTTCGTCTACGTGATCGGCGGCGCGTTCGACATCCAAGGCGACTACGTCGACTACGCCACGCCGGGCCTCGTCATCCTGACCATCTGCTACGGGCTCAGCGCGACCGCGCTGTCCGTCAACTCCGACATGACCAAGGGGATCATCAACCGGTTCAAGGTGATGGACATATCCCGCAGTGCCGTGCTGAGCGCGCACGTCGCCGCGAGCCTGCTCCGCACGCTGATCGCGATCGCGGCGCTGATCGGGGTGGCGTTCCTGATGGGCTTCCGGTCACCGGCGAGCTTCACCGAGTGGCTCGGCGCGATCGGGCTCATCGTGCTGGTCTCGTTCGCGACCAGCTGGTTCACCGTCGCGTTGGGACTCGCGGCCAAGTCGCCGGAGTCGGCCGGTCTGATCGCCGTGCCGCTGGTCATCCTGCCGTTCCTGAGCAGCGCGATCGTGCCGGCCGAGACGATGGCGGCGGGCGTGCGGCAGTTCGCCCAGTACCAGCCCTTCACGCCCATCATCGAGACCCTGCGCGGTCTGCTGACCGGTGAGCCGTCCGGCAGCAAGGCGATCGTGGCGATCGCCTGGTGCGTCGGGATCGCGCTGGTCGGCTACGTCTGGTCGCTGTCCACCTTCAAGAAGCGGGCCTGACCGTCACAGGGCGAGCGCGACCTCGACCAGCTCGGCCGCGCTCGTCTCCGCGCCCTCCCGCGTCACCTCGGCGAATCTCTCTTCGCCGAGGTGACGTCGCGTTTCCTCCTCGATCCGCAGCGCGTCGGGGTTGGCCCGGTCCGGCATCCCGCGGACGGCCGCGCTGGCGGCCAGCAACCGGGCCGCCGGCTCGTGCTGGTCGTGCCGCAGCGCCAGGTCCGCGACGCCGACCAGGACCTGGGCGACCAGCGGGGCGTGGCCTGCCTCGGTGGCCGCCTGCCAGGCGGCGACGCGCTGGGACCGCGCCTCGCGGAGGTCGTCGCTCAGGTAACCGAGCAGGTCGTGGATGCTGGCGCTGACGTGTGCCTCGTCCGCCTCGGCGCCGAGCAGGGCGGTGGCGATGCCGAGCTGGCGGCGACCCTCGGCGGTGTCGCCGACGCGCCGCGCGACCTCCGCCTTCGCCAGCGCGAGCTCGACCAGGGCGTGTGGCCAGGTGACTCCCTCGGCCTGCCCCTCGGCCTCGGCGATGGCCGCGTCGCTGCCGTCGTGGTCGCCGAGCAGCCGGAGCAACAACGCCTGCTGGGTAAGCAGCCGGATGGCGTCGACCGCGCTGAGCTCGGAGACCGCGGTGATCGCCTCTTCGTAGAGCGCGCACGCGCGACCCAGCTCGCCCCGCGCCGCGAGCTGGCCCGCGAGCTCGGACAGGGCCAACGAGAGCCCGTACCGCTCGCCGAGCGCCCGGAACTCCGCGATCGACAGCTCCAGGTTGGCGTCCGCCTCCGGGCCGCCCTGGCCGAGCATGATCCGCATCTTGCCCGCCTGCCACCGGGCCATCGCGCGTACCCACGGGTCCTCGTTGTCGAGCAACGACTCGAACGCGGACACCGCCTCGCCCGGCGCCGCCAGGATGCGTTCGAGCGGGTCGACCAGGTCCAGCAACGGGCTGCGGTGCTGGCTCTGCTGGTTGAACCGGTAGGCCTTGTGGATCCACTCCGCGCCGAGGTGCTCGTCGCCGCGGCCGGAGGTCACGAAGAGCACCACCATGCCGTACGCCATCGCCCGGACGTCGTCGGTCACCTCGCCCGGGACCTCGGTCGCGGCAAGCATCAGCTCGAGGCCCTCGGCCCGGCGCCCGCCGAGCCACCAGTACCAGCCGGCGTTCCCCGCCAGCCGCATCGCCGACTGCGCGTCGCCGGCCGCGATCGCGCTCCGCATCGCCGCGTTGATGTTGTCGTGCTCGGCCTCGAGGGTGGCCAGCCACTCCAGCTGCTCGGCCCGGCGCAGGTGCGACTCGGCGGTCGCCGTGAGCGTGGTGACCCAGGCGAGATGCGCCTGCCGGGCGAGGTCCGCCTCGCCGGCCTCGGCCAGCCGGTCGGCCGCGTACTCCTTGATGGTGCCGAGCATCCGGTAGCGCGGGGCGTCCTCGCCCGCGGCGACCACCAGCGACTTCTCGGCCAGCGAGGTGAGCAGCTCCAGCACGTCGTTTGCCTCGACGCCGGCGCCGGCGCAGACCGACTCGGCCGCCTCCAGGCTGGCGCCGCCGGCGAACACCGACAGCCGGCGCAGCACCGCCCGCTCCGCGTCGGTGAGCAGCTCCCAGCTCCAGTCGACCACCGCGCGCAGCGTCCGGTGCCGCGGCAGCGCGGTGCGGCTGCCGCTGGTCAGCAGGCGGAACCGGTCGTCGAGCCGGTTGGCGAGCTGCTCGATGGTCATGGTGCGCAGCCGGGCGGCGGCCAGCTCGATCGCCAGCGGCATGCCGTCCAGCGCGCGGCAGACGCGGACCATCGTCGCCAGCGTGTGCGCGTCGGCGCCGAGGTCCCGGCGCACAGCGCCGGCCCGGTCGCGGAGCAGCTGGACCGCGGGGGCGTCCGCGGCCGGTCCCGCGGGCACGGTCAGCGGCTCGACCTGCCACAGCGCCTCGCCCGTGATGCCGAGCGGCTCCCGGCTCGTCGCCAGGATCCGCAGCCGCCGGCACTCGCCGAGCACCCGTTCGGCGAACCGGGCGGCCGCCTCGATGACGTGCTCGCAGTTGTCGAGGATCAGCAACGCTTCCCGCTCGCGGATCGCGGCGACGAGGGCGTCCGTCGGGTCGGCGCTGACCGCGGCGCCGAGCAGCGCGTCGCGGAGACCCAGCCCGGTCAGCGTGGCCTGCGCGATGTCGCCGTCCGCGCCGATGGCGGCGAGCTCCACCAGCCAGACGCCGTCGGGCAGGTCGTCGGTCAGCGTGCGGGCGGTCTCCGTGGCCAGCCGGGTCTTGCCCGAGCCGCCCGGACCGATCAACGTGGTGAGCCGGTGCGCGCCGACAAGGTCGCGGACGGCGGCGACGTCGGCGTCCCGGCCGACGAAGCTCGTGAGCTCGGCCCGCACGTTGGTCCTGCGGGTCTCCTCGCGCCGGCCGCCCAGCTCGCCGCGAAGTAACGCTACGTGCAGGGCCGACAACTCCGGGGACGGGTCGACGCCCAGCGCGTCGACGAGCCGCTCCCGCAGGCGTTCGTAAGCAAGCAGGGCGTCGGAGTCGCGGCCGGCCGCCACCAGGGCCCGCATCAGGGCGCCGACCAGCGGCTCCCGCAACGGATGCGCGGCCACCGCGTCGGTCAGCTCGCCGACGACCTCCGCGCCGTGGCCGAGCTCGACCTCCGCCTCGAAGCGCTCCTCCAGCGCCGTGAGTCGCAGTGCCTCGAGCCGGGTCACCGCGGCGTCGAACGCCTCGCTGTCGGTCAGCCCGACGTCCTGCATGGCCGCGCCGCGCCAGAACGCGAGGGCGTCGCGCAGGAGCTGAAGCCGTTGCCGGCCCTCCTCGTGGCGGGCCTGGGCCAGCAGGCGCTCGAACCGCAGGGCGTCGACGGCGTCGGGTTCCACCGTCAGCCGGTAGCCACCCGTCAGCCCTTCGACCACGCCACCGGGCAGCGCCTTGCGCAGGCGGGAAGCGAGGCGCTGCAACGCGTTGGCGGCGTCGGCGGGCGGCTGTTCGCCCCAGATCCAGTCGACGAGGGTCGCCTTGGAAACGACCCGGCCCGGTTCGAGGGCGAGGGCGATCAGGAGGGCCCGCAACCGGGCGCCCGGCACGTCGGCCAGGGTGCCGTCACCCGTCCGCACCTCGAAAGATCCCAGCATCCCGACCCGCACGGGCCGATCCTGCCACGGCGGCCCGGCGCGGTCGGACCCGAGGCCGTCTTGTGGATCTCTGCCCGACATCGGCTATTGACGTCGTCGTAACACATGTCCTACGGTTCCGTCGAACCGGTTAGTCGAAACGCTTCGACGACTCAGCCGGGAGCGGTTCCACTGCTGGCCAAGGGAGGTGCGCGGTGGCCACCATGCACGACGTCGCGCGGCTCGCCCAGGTCTCCGTCAGCACCGTCTCCTACGTGCTGACCGGCACGCGCCCGATCTCCGCGGCCACCCGGACCAAGGTGCTCGCGGCCATGGCGGAGCTCGACTACCAGCCCAACGCGATGGCCCGCGGGCTGGCCACCCGGCGCAGCCGGATCGTCGGCCTGCTCATGCCGATGGACGAGCGCGGCCTGGGCGCCACGGAGACCGCGTTCGTGACCGGGGCGGCCGCGGCCGCCAGCGCCGCCGGCTACCACCTGGTGCTCTCGCCGGTCGGCGCCGGCGACCTCGACGACCTCCGCCGGCTGGCCACCCAGCGGATGCTCGACGGCGTCGTGCTGATGGAGGTGCAGGTCGAGGACGGCCGGGTCGCCGCGCTGCAGGAGGCCGGCGTCCCGCTGGTGCTGATCGGGCGGACCGGCGACACCGGCTCGCTGTCCTACGTGGACATCGACTTCGACCAGACCGTCCGCGCGGCCGTCGACCATGTCGTGGGCCTCGGGCACCGCCGGATCGTCTACGTCAATCACTCGGCCACGGCCATCACCGGCGGCTACGGGCCGGCGGTGCGCACCCGGGACGCCTTCGTCGCGGCCATGGCCGGCCACGGCCTGGAGCCGCTGATGATCCCGGCCGAGGACAGCGCGGCCGGTGGCCGGGCCGCGCTGGCCGCCGCGCTCGCCCAGGCGCCCGACCTGACCGCGGTGCTGGCCATGAACGAGAGCGCGATCTTCGGCATCCTCGGGGAGCTGGCCGTGCGCGGGCGCGCGGTGCCCGGCGACGTCTCCGTGGTGTCGATGGTGACCTCACCGCAGGTCGCCGAGTTGGCCCAGCCGGCCCTGACCGCGATGACCTCGCCGGGGGCGGCCCTGGGCCGGATCGCGGTGGAGGCGTTGCTCCGCCAGCTGGACGGCGTGGGCGGCGACCACCACCAGCAACTGCTGCCGTGCG
Source organism: Asanoa sp. WMMD1127 (assembly GCF_029626225.1). Classification (NCBI taxonomy): domain Bacteria; kingdom Bacillati; phylum Actinomycetota; class Actinomycetes; order Micromonosporales; family Micromonosporaceae; genus Asanoa; species Asanoa sp. WMMD1127. Next base: position 507,775 of record NZ_JARUBP010000001.1, on the reverse strand, counting down.
TGCTGGAGATCCGGGGTTCCACGGGTCCGCCGGGCGGCTGACGAACACGAGCGCCCGCCGCCGCGCTGCAACGCGACGACGGGCTGGTAAGTACCGGCTCGATACTCATCAGGAGGATAGCAATGGGGCGATTCCGCAAGCTGGGCGTCGCGGTCGCGCTGGCGGCGATAGCCGCGACGACCGCGACCGCGTGCGGCAGCGGCGACGAGGGCGGCGAGGGCGGCGACGCGAAGGTGCTCAAGCTCTGGCACTACGAGAGCGCCAACAGCGCGATGGGCGTCGCCTGGGACAAGGCGATCGAGACCTTCAAGACCGAGCACCCGGGCGTCGAGGTCCAGTTCGAGCGCAAGGCGTTCGAGCAGATCCAGCAGAACGCCGGCATGATCATCAACTCGGACGAAGGTCCGGACATCATGGAGTACAACAAGGGCAACGCCACCGCCGGCCTGCTCTCGTCGCAGGGCCTCCTGACCGACCTGACCGAGGAGACGCAGAAGCGCGGCTGGGAGAAGAAGCTCAGCCCGAGCCTGCAGACCACCGCCCGCTACAGCGACAAGGGCGTGATGGGCGAGGGCAACTGGTACGGCGTGCCCAACTACGGCGAGTACGTCATGGTCTATTACAACAAGGACCTGTTCGACAAGAACGGCATCGCCGTGCCCACCACCTATGACGAGCTGACCGGGGCGATGGACCAGTTCGTCGCCAAGGGCATCACGCCGCTGGCCGAGGCCGGCGCGGAGTACCCGGCCGGGCAGCTGTTCTACCAGCTCGCCCTGGCGAAGGCCGACCGCAAGTTCGTCGACGACTACCAGCTCTACAAGAACCCGGTCGACTTCAAGGCCGACCCGCTCAAGCACGGCGCGGAGACCTTCGCGGACTGGGTGAGCAAGGGCTACGTCGCCAAGGACTCGGCCAGCCTCAAGGCCGAGGACATGGGCGTCTCGTTCATCTCCGGCAAGGCGCCGATGATCGTCTCCGGCAGCTGGTGGTACGGCCGCTTCAAGGACGAGATCAAGTTCAACTGGGACTCGTTCCTGTTCCCCGGCAACAAGTTCAACGCGGGCTCGTCCGGCAACCTCTGGGTCGTCCCGACCAACAGCAAGGCCAAGAGCCTGGCCTACGACTTCATCGACATCACCCTGCGTCCCGAGATCCAGGCGCTGATCGGCAACAACGGCGGTGTCCCGGTCGCGGCCGACGCGGCGCAGATCACCGACGAGAAGAACAAGAAGCTGATCGAGAACTTCAACACGATCAGCCAGCAGGACGGTCTGGCCTTCTACCCGGACTGGCCGGTGCCCGGCTACTACGACGTGCTGGTCTCGGGCTTCCAGAGCCTGATCAACGGCTCGAAGACGCCCGACCAGGTGCTCGATCAGATCGCCAAGCCGTACGACGACGGCGTCAAGGAGATCACCGGTAAGTAGGACGGCTGGGGGTGGGCGCGCGACCGCGGGCCCACCCCGCCGGGAAGGATCTCCCATGGCAGTCACCTCGCGCCGCCCGCGCGGCCGCGCCGGATACTGGCTCTACCTGTTGCCGGGCGCGGTGCTCTTCGTCCTCGTCATCGGTGCGCCCCTGGCCGGCACCCTCTATCTCTCGCTGACCAAGTGGTCCGGCGTCGGCGACCCCACGTTCATCGGCTTCGACAACTACCAGCGCCTGTTCCAGGACGAGGTGTTCTGGACGTCGTTCAAGAACACCGTGGCGATGATCGTCGCGATGGTGGTCGCGCCGACGCTGTTCGGCCTGCTGCTCGCGGCGACGCTGTTCGACGTCATCGGCCGCAAGTTCAAGTCGCGGACCGCCTCCGCCCTGCGGGCCATCTTCTACCTGCCGCAGGTGCTGCCGGTCGTGGTGGCCGGCATCGTCTGGGGCTGGATCCTGCGCCCGGACGGCGCGTTCAACGGCCTGCTCGACGCGATCGGGCTCGGCGCGCTGCGGCACGACTGGCTCGGCGACCCCGACACCGCCCTGCCCAGCGTCATGGCGGTGATGATCTGGGTGCAGATCGGCTATCCGGTGGTCGTCTTCATGGCGGCGCTGCAGCGGGTCGACCCGGAGTTCTACGAGGCCGCCGAGGTCGACGGGGCCAACTGGTGGCACCGGTTCCGGTCGATCACCCTGGCGCAGATCCGGCCGGAGACCTTCGTGGTCGCGCTGACCTGCACGATCGCCGCCCTCAAGGTGTTCGGTCCGGTGTTCGCGCTGACCCGTGGCGGTCCCGAGAACGCGACCAACGTCCCGTCGTACTTCGCCTATTTCACGTTCTTCAAGAAGCTCCAGGTCGGCTACGGCTCGGCCATCTCCACCGTGCTCACCCTGATCATCATCATCGTGGCCGCGGTGTTCATCTGGCTGCAGTACCGCAGCGAGCGCCAGGACCGGGAGGTCTGACATGGCCGTCACGCTCGAGCGGCCGGCCCCGGCCGCGACCCGCCCGGCCCGCATCCGGAAGACCCGCGACCGGCACCACCGTGGCGTGAGCCGCTGGATCGTGCTCGCCGTGGTCACGGTCGCCGCACTGGTCATGCTGGTGCCGTTCGTGTTCATGCTGCTCAACGCGTTCAAGTCGCCCGGCGACTACTCGTCGGCGGGCCCACTGAGCTGGCCGTCGGAGTTCTACACCAAGGGCCTCGTGACCTACTGGAACGAGGTCAACTTCCCGCTGAAGTTCTGGAACTCGTTCCTCATCGCTGGCTCCGTCGCGGTGCTGGGCGTGCTGGTCTCGGTGCTCAACGCGTACGCCCTCGGGATCGGCCGCGTCCGTGGCCGGCTCTGGATCGTGGGCCTGTTCCTGCTGGCCAACATGCTGCCGCAGGAGGCGCTGATCTACCCGCTGTACTACGTGGCCAAGGAGATCGGGCTCTACAACACCCAGCTCTCGGTGATCATCATCTTCACCGTCATCCAGAGCGCGTTCGGCACCTACCTGCTGGCCTCGGTGCTCGGCACCTTCCCCAAGTCGGTGCTGGAGGCGGCGGCGCTGGACGGCGCGAGCAAGTGGACGGTGCTGTGGCGCGTGGTCTTCCCGAACCTGCGGCCCACCCTCGCGGTCCTGCTGATCTTCTTCTTCATCTGGACCTGGAACGAGTTCCTCATTCCCCTGGTCATGCTCATCGACAACAGCACGCAGACCATCCCGGTCGCGCTGGCCTCGTTGCAGGGCGACCGGCTGATGGACGCCCCGACCACCAACGCGGGCGCGCTGATCAGCCTGGTGCCGGCCATCCTCTTCTTCATCGTTTTCCAGCGCACCCTCTCGCGCGGCATCACGGCAGGAGCCGAGAAGTGAAGTTCACCGACGGGTACTGGCAACTGCGGCCCGGGGTCAGCGTGCTGCGCCCCGGCACCGTCGAGTCGGTCGAACTGGACGAGCGCGGCTTCACCGTCTTCGCGCCCACCGGCACGGTCGTCACCCGTGGCGACACGCTCAACCGACCGGTCGTCACCGTCAGGTTCTTCTCCCCGGCGGAGGGCGTCATCGGCGTCACCGTCGCGCACCACCTGGGCGGGGTGCCGCGTACGCCGGCTTTCGCGATCGCGGCGGGCGACGACCATGTCGTTGACATCGATGTAACGGGCCTGTCCGCTGTTCTCACGACCGGCGAGCTGACCGCCAGGGTCGCGCTCGTCGACGGCTGGCGGGTCGACTTCCTGCGCGGCGACCGGGTGCTCACCTCGTCGACCGAACGCAGCATCGGCCTCGCCACCGACGCCGCCGGTCGGTCCTATGTGCACGACCGGCTGGCACTGGGCGTCGGCGAGACCGTCTACGGGCTGGGGGAGCGGTTCGGCGCGTTCGTCAAGAACGGCCAGACCGTGGACATCTGGAACGCCGACGGCGGCACGGCCAGCGAGCAGGCGTACAAGAACGTCCCGTTCTATCTGAGCAGCGCCGGCTATGGCGTGTTCGTCGACCACCCCGAGCACGTCTCGTTCGAGATCGGGTCCGAGGTGGTGTCGCAGGCCCAGTTCAGTGTCGAGGGCCAGACGCTCACCTACTACCTGATCGACGGACCGACGCCGAAGGACGTGCTGCGCCGCTACACCGCGCTGACCGGGCGCCCGGCCCGCGTACCCGCCTGGTCCTACGGGCTGTGGCTGTCGACCTCGTTCACCACGTCGTACGACGAGAAGACCGTCACCGAGTTCATCGACGGGATGGCCGAGCGGGACCTGCCGCTGTCGGTGTTCCACTTCGACTGCTTCTGGATGCGGCAGTTCCACTGGTGCGACTTCGTGTGGGACCCGGCGACGTTCCCCGACCCCGAGGGGATGCTGCGCCGGCTCCACGAACGCGGTCTCAAGGTGTGCGTCTGGATCAACCCGTACATCGCCCAGCGGTCCTATCTGTTCGAGGAAGGCCGTCGGAACGGTTACCTGGTGACCCGGGCGGACGGGTCCGTCTGGCAGTGGGACAAGTGGCAGGCCGGGATGGCGCTGGTCGACTTCACCAACCCGGACGCGGTCGCCTGGTACACCGGCAAGCTCAAGGTGCTGCTGGACATGGGCGTCGACTGCTTCAAGACGGACTTCGGCGAGCGCATCCCGACCGATGTGGTCTGGCACGACGGGTCCGATCCGGAGCGGATGCACAACTACTACGCGCAGCTCTACAACCGCGCCGTTTTCGAGCTGCTCGAGTCGACTCGGGGTGTGGGCGAGGCGGTGGTCTTCGCGCGGTCCGCCACCGCCGGCGGGCAGCAGTTCCCGGTGCACTGGGGTGGCGACTGCGAGTCGACGTTCGCCGCGATGGCCGAGTCGCTGCGGGGCGGGCTGTCGCTGGCCGCGTCCGGGTTCGGCTACTGGAGCCACGACATCGGCGGCTTCGAGGGCACGCCGGACCCGGCGGTGTTCAAGCGGTGGGTGGCGTTCGGGCTGCTCTCGTCGCACTCGCGGCTGCACGGCTCCGGCTCCTACCGGGTCCCGTGGGCCTTCGACGGCGAGGCGGTCGACGTGCTGCGGCACTTCACCCGGCTCAAGCTGTCGCTGATGCCCTACCTGGCCGCCGCCGCGGAGGAGGCGCACGCGTCGGGTGTGCCGATGATGCGGCCGATGCTGCTGGAGTTCCCGTCGGACCCGACCGCGGCCTACCTCGACCGGCAGTACATGCTCGGCCCCGACGTGCTGGTGGCGCCGGTGATGAGCGCCGACGGTGACGTTACTTTCTATGTGCCGGAGGGCACCTGGACCCATCTCGTGACCGGCGCGCAGGTGACCGGTCCGCGCTGGGTGACCGAGAAGCACGAGTTCGACAGCCTGCCGGTGCTGGCCCGACCGGGCGCGGTGATCCCGTTCGGCGACCGCGACGACCGGCCCGACTACGAGTGGGCCGACGGCGTGCGGCTGCGGGTGTTCGCGCCGGCGGAGGGACAGCGGACCCGGGTGCGGGTGCCGTCGCCGGGTGACGGACCCGGCGCCGAGTTCGAGGTGCGTTACGAGAACGGGACCGTTTCCGCTTCACTGGTGGCGGGAACGTCGGTGGGATACGTGTGTGAGGTGGGACGATGAGCGAGTTTCCGGAGAGCTTCGTCTGGGGTTCGGCGACGGCCGCGTACCAGATCGAGGGTGCAGCGAACGAGGGCGGCCGGGGTCCGTCCATTTGGGACACCTTCAGCCACACCCCGGGGCGCACGCTGAACGGCGACACCGGTGACGTGGCGGCCGACCACTACCACCGGTGGGAGTCGGACCTCTCGCACATCGCCTCCCTGGGGCTCGACGCGTACCGGTTCTCGATCGCCTGGCCGCGGGTGCAGCCCGGAGGTTCCGGGGCGTTCAACCCCGTGGGTGTGGACTTCTACTCGCGGCTCGTCGACGGGCTGCTCGCCCGGGGCGTGCGGCCGGTGGCCACCATGTACCACTGGGACCTGCCCCAGGAGCTGGAAGACGCGGGCGGCTGGGCGGTCCGGGACACGGCGCTGCGCTTCCGCGACTACGCCGCCGGCATCGTCGAGGCGCTCGGCGACCGGGTGCACACCTGGACCACGTTCAACGAGCCGTGGTGCTCGGCCTACCTCGGCTACGCGTCCGGCGTGCACGCCCCCGGCCGCACGGAGCCGGCGGCGGCCCTGGCCGCGGTGCACCACCTCAACCTGGCGCACGGCCTGGCCGGCCGGGTGGTCCGCGAGCTGGCGCCGGCGTCGCAGCTCTCGGTGACGCTGAACCTGCACGTGATCCGCCCGGCGTCCTCCTCCGCGGCCGACCTCGACGCGGTCCGCCGCATCGACGCGCTGGCGAACAGGGCGTTCCTGGGCCCGATGCTGGACGGCGCGTACCCCGCCGACCTCCTGGCCGACACGGCGCCGGTCACGGACTGGTCCTTCGTCCACGACGGCGACGAGAAGCTGATCGCGGTGCCGCTGGACGTGCTGGGCGTGAACTACTACTCGAGCACGCTGGTGCGGGCGTGGGACGGGGTGTCGCCGCGGTCGTCGGCCGACGGCCACGGCCAGTCGTCGGCGTCGCCGTGGGTGGCCGCCGACACGGTCGAGTTCCTGCCGCAGCCGGGCCCCTACACGGCGATGGGCTGGAACATCGACCCGCCGGCGTTCACGGAGCTGCTGCTGCGCCTGCACCGCGAATACCCCAACCAGCCGTTGATGATCACCGAGAACGGGGCGGCGTTCGACGACGTGGTCGGCCCGGACGGGACGATCGCCGACGACCGGCGCATCGACTACCTACGCCGCCACATCGGCGCGGTGGCCGAGGCCCGGGCGCAGGGAGCGGACGTGCGGGGCTATTTCGTGTGGTCGCTGATGGACAACTTCGAGTGGGGCTACGGCTACGACCGCCGCTTCGGCATCATCCGCGTGGACTACGACACCCAGGTCCGCACGTGGAAGCAAAGCGCCCACTGGTACCAACGCCTCGCCACCACGGGCCACCTCGAATAGTCGACAGGTAGCGGCAGGGGCCCACGTCGTCGTGCACGAGTGGGCCCTGGCCGTACCGCCTAGTTTCCGGCGACGTAGAAGTAGTATTCCGTCAGGTCCGACCAGACGCCGTCAGTCGTCCGTCCACGCACCCTCATGGTGTGGGACGAGCTAGTCTCCGGCGTGTAGGTGATGGTCGCCCGGCCCTGCCCGTCAGCGGGCACGATCGTCGGCTCGACGTCGTTGTCGCTGTATTCGAACTCGACCACCCCTGGACAGCCCTGGACGAAGGTGAACTCGCCTGGCACGCCGACGCCGCCCGTGGCGCCGCTGGGGCGATAGGTGTTCGACGACACGAGCGGCGCGGTGCCGACAAGGAACGGATAATCGGTCTGCGCGGTGTGCGTGCCCGCCGCCGTCCGGCCTCGCACCGACAGCAGGTTCTCGCCGTTGCGGTCCAATGTCACCGACACGGTGGTGGTCGACGATCGCTCGACGCTATGCCACGGACCGCCGTTGACCTGGTATTCGAAGGCGCTCACGTCCGCCAGTTCGACGTCGAAGCGGAACTCGGCCACGCTGCCGAGACCACCGCGCGCGACCCATTCGTAGTAGTCGCTGGACACCCGCACGTACGGGTCGCGCACCTGGAACGAGTAACGCCGTTCGGCGCTGGTCGTGCCGTCGGCCGCCACGCTGGTCACGGTCAGCGTGTTGTAGCCGGAGTGCGCCGGGGTGATGTCGACCGTTGCCCGACCGTCGGGACCGGCCGCGACCATCTGGGCGGGGTTGCCGTCGAGCGCGTACCGGTACTCGGCGACGTCACCGCGGCCCGGCTTGAACGTGAACCGGCCGGGCTGACCGGGCTGACCGACAGACTCGTTAGCCGGGTAGTCGGTCGAGACGACCACCGGCGCGTCGCTGACCTCGAACGCGTAGGTCCGCTCCGGAGAGAGCGTCCCGTCGAGGAACCTGGTGCGCACCCGCAGCGTGTTAGGTCCGGAGCGGTCCGGCGTCAGGGTCACGGTCACCTGGGAGAAGATCGGGTCCGCGTCGACCACCACCTCGGGGCCACCGTTGAGCTGGTACACGTAGGCGCCGGCGTCCGGCAGCGGGGTGTCGAACTGAAACTCGCCCGGGATGCCCACGCCACCGTTGGCGCCGTAGTCGGCGTAAAGGCTGGAATACACGTACGGCCTCGTGTCGAACACGTTGAAGTCGGTCATGGCCGATTCGGAGCGGGTGTCGTCGGCGTTGATGCTGCGGACGGTGAGCATCTCCCAGCCTGCCTGGGTCGGGGTCCACTGCAGCACAGCCGTGCCGTCGGCGTCCGCGTCGATCCGCTGGAGGCCCTCGCCTGAGTTGAAGGCGTACTCGTACGCGACGACCCCGGCCCGTCCGGGTCGGAAGGTGAAGGTGCCCGGCCGGCCCACCACCCCGTCGTGCTCCCAACTGAAGTCGTCGGACTCGATGGTCGGCACATCGGTGACCCAGACGCTCTCGGTCATCGCGCCCACCAGCTCGGCGCCGACGTAGGAACGCACGTGCACCTGGCTCTGGCCGATCTGCGGGAAGACCACCGTCACGTCGGCCGCGCCGTCGGCGCCGGCCGGAACCCGCACCTCGGCTCCGTCGCCGACCCGGTAGCCGAACTCGGTGACGTCGGCCAAATGTGTCCAGATCCGCACTTTGCTGGGTAGGCCAACGCCGCCAACCGTCACGGTGACCGCGGGCGCGGTGGCCCGCACGAAAAACTCGTAAGTGGTCACCGGCGATCGGTTGCCGGCGCTGTCGACGGTCTGCACCGCCAGCCGCTCGTAAAACGACCTCGGCGTGTATTCAAAGGTCACATCCCCGCCGGGCCGCGGCGCGGAGATGTGGCGGTAGACGTCGCCCGGCTCGCCCCAGTAGTAGCCGACGACGTCCTTGTCGCCGTTGGCACTCACCCGGAACGTGCCTGGCACGCCCTCGCCGCCGTGCTGCTCGCCGTCCGCCGGATAGGTGCTGGAGGTGACGACCGGCGCCGGCGGCAGCTGGCTGTCGACTAGCACGTAGCAGGGCTTGGCCCAGTCGGACAGGTCGTGGCCGTCGTCGGCGCGGGCAGTCCAGGCGAGCACTGTGCCGTGCGGATACTGCGACATCTCCCACTCGATCCGCGAGAAGTCGCCGCCGAAGGCCTCACCCTCGCGCTCGACACGCTGGTCCTCGTGGCCGACCGGCCAGGCCGCGAAGATTCCGTAGAACTGGTCGAACTGGTCCGCGTCGGCGCCTTCAACCATCAGGGTGTAGCTGTGTGCGCCGAGCGGCTGTGGGTTCTTCCTCGTGCCGCAGATCCAGTCGCTCGGGTACGAGTGCCCGATTCGCGTCACCGTGGGCGCGAAGTTGTATTCGGTGCGCAGCGACGGGAACGGTATGAGCACGCGGCCGTGCGCGACGTCGGCCTCCAGGCTCCGCGGGACACGGATCTCGACCGTCAAGGTCGACTCACCGCGGTCGGCCGCCTTGCGCAATGCGGGCAGCACGTCCCACACGAGGTGACCCGGGCACTCGGTGGCGCCGCCGGCCTGCACGATGCCGAGCAGCTCCCGCTGCCGGGGCCGGTTGTTCCAGGTCGTCGACGACGTCGTCGGGTCGGTACGCCAGAGCTCGACCGGCTGCGCCGACGCGCAGTCGGCGGCGGAGCGCTCCGCGATGACGAACTCCGCCTGATGGACGACGGAGCCCTTGAACCGCGCGATGTCGAACGTGAAGTAGGACCGGTAGCGATGAGCCTTCCCGTCGCCGTCCAGCGAGGCCCCGATGGGGGCGTCGCCTGACCCGTTGACGAACGACTTGTCCGGCTGTCGCGAGTCGACGTACGCCCAGCCGGACTTACGCACGTCCCGCTGCTCGTATGCCTGCGCCGGCCCCGCTGGTACGGCCAGTACGGCCGCCCCCAGCAGGGCTCCGACGAACGCGCTCAGCGCCCTTTTTGTGCGCACGCGTTGCACACCTCCCCGTTACGGCGATGGCGCACCCGGCCATCGACGGCGGAAGCATAAACGGGCGTGGGTCCGGCGTCGAGTCGTCCGTCCGATAAGGACTTTCCCCACGGTCTAAGGCTGCGTGGACCCCCGGCGGAGGCGGGCCGGTCGCGACCGACCAGCCCTGGACCCACCGGGCCGCGGTGTCGCTGCGGGTGCGGTCCGCGACGTGGTACCAGTGCCGCCGTCAGGTCGACGACGCCGCAGCCGTGGCCGTCCAGCTCCAGCCACTTCACGTGGGAGTTGGTCGCCCTGACCGCCGACGCGCCGACCTGGCTCAGGAAGCCGCCCGCCGGCGTGCCCAGGAAGTCGTTGACGTTGTCGCTCGTGACCGACGGGACCACGTACTCCGCGGCGATCGGGTTGTCGACTCCCGTCGCCCGGGTGGCCAGCTCGTTGGCCCACGACGTGAATGTCGCCGTCAGGAAGACCACGTCGCGGGTGCCCGCCGGCGGAGGGTGCCCACCAGGGCGCTGCGGTCCGCGTTGTAGCCGTCCCAGTGGTCGACGTTGAGGGCCAGCCCGTTCGACGGTACGCCGAGCAGCGCGCCCAACGGCCCGAGGAGCCAGGCCGGCAGCGCGCCGACGTCGAGGCGGGCGATCATCACCGGGTTACCGACCAGCTTCCACCTCGCCTGGTGGTGGCGCCGGCAGCGCGGCGGCGCAGTGGTCGCGCCGGCTCCCGGTCATCACCCTGCTCGGGGTGGCCAGCGGTCTGATCGGGTTGTTCCTGTCGGCGCGGTCGGCCGGTGGCGCCATCACGCTGACCGCGACAGCGATCCTGCTGGCGTCGCGGCTGCTGCGCTTGTAACATACAAATCTATGACAGGTCCGCGGTTCGAAGCGGTCGCGGCGGAGTTGCGCGAGCGCATCGCGCTCGGCGACTTCGCCGCCTCCGGCGCGCTGGAGAGCGAGGCCGAGCTCGGCCGGCGCTACGAGGTCAGCCGGGTCACCGTGCGCAAGGCGCTGGAGCGGCTGCGCGACGAGGGCCTCGTGGCGGCGCGCCGCGGCGCGGGGTGGTACGTGCGGTCCGGCACCTCGTTCGGCCAGACCCTGGCGCTCGGCAGCTTCCAGCACGCCCGGTCCGCGGTGGCCGACGCCGGCCTCGCCCTGACCCGTTCGGTGACCGGCTACGAATACCGGCCCGCGCCGCCCGACGTCGCGACGCTGCTCGGTGCCGAGGGCGAGGCGTTGCGGGTGCGCAGCGTCCGGTTCGCGGGCGGCAACCCGCTGGACGCGGTCACCGAGTGGGTGCCGCTGGCCTTCGCCAGCCCGGTCAGCCGGGCCGACGCGGAGGCACCCGGCGTCTGGGAGACGTTGCGCCGCCAGGGCCACGACATCGACGTGGTCCGGCAGAGCATCGCCGCGACGGCCGCGACCGACTCGGTGGCCCGCCGGCTCGACACCACCACCGGCACGCCCGTCCTGCTGGTCCGCCGGCTGGCGGTGCGCGCCGACGGCACGCCGCTCGCCCTGTCGGAGCACCGCTATCTGGGCCACCGGTTCCGCCTCGAGGTGGAGTTCCGCGGCGGCCCCGGCGCCGAACCGCCCGGCGTCACCCCCGTCTCCTGAGGAGGATGCTCGTGCACCTGCTGGTCACCGGCGCGGCCGGGTTCATCGGCAGCAACTTCGTGCGCTACTGGCGCCGGCGCCATCCGGCCGACACCGTCGTCGCGCTCGACGCGCTGACCTACGCGGGGATCCGCGCCAACGTGCCGGCCGACGTGCCGTTCGTGCACGCCGACATCGCCGGCGCCGCCGCCGTGCTGACCGACCACCGGATCGACGTCGTGGTCAACTTCGCCGCCGAGTCCCACAACAGCCGCGCCGTGCAGGACCCAGGCGCCTTCTTCGCCACCAACGTGCTGGGCACCCAACGCCTGCTGGAGGCGAGCCGGCGGGCGGGCGTCGCGCGCTTCCACCACATCTCGACCTGCGAGGTGTACGGGGACCTCGCCCTCGACGACCCCGGCGCGTTCACGGAGGAGTCGCCGTACCGGCCGCGCACCCCCTACAACGCCAGCAAGGCCGGCGCCGACCACGCGGTGCGCGCCTACCACGAGACCTTCGGGCTGCCGGTCACCATCACGGTCTGCGCCAACAACTACGGGCCGCGCCAGTTCCCGGAGAAGGTGATCCCGCTGTTCGTCACGCGGGCGCTGCGCGGCCTGCCGCTGCCGGTCTACCGCTCCAGCGCCAACCGCCGCGAGTGGCTCCACGTCGACGACCACTGCGCGGCCATCGACCGCGTCCTGCACGACGGCCGGGTCGGCGCGACCTACCACATAGGATCGGCGCACGAGGTCAGCGTCGCCGACCTGGCGACGACGATCCTGGACCGCCTCGGCCTGCCACACACCCTGATCGAGTCGGTCCCGGACCGCCCGGGCCACGACCGCCGCTACCTGCTCGACTCGTCCCTGATCCGCGCCGAGCTCGGCTGGACGCCGACCATCGACTTCACCACGGGCCTGGACCAGACCATCACCTGGTACGCCGAGAACCGCGCCTGGTGGGAACCACTGCTCGACCGCTCAGCGGTCGACGAAACCGCCTGGGCTTAGGGTCTGTCCTGCCGATCAACGCGGCCTGCGACGGGCCCAGCCGCCGCCTGGCGGCGTCCCGGAATCACCCGGATACAACACCGGTATCCGGCCAATTCCGGGCCACCACCAGACGACACCTGGACTCCGTCTCGGCTCACGTTGATCGGCAGGACAGACCCTAGTTGCGGCTCAGCACGCTGGCCACCTCGCCGCTGCCCACTTCGGACAGGAGCGACAGCGAGGCGTGCCACTGCTCACGGGCGATCGTGCCCAGGCCGTTGGCGCGGGCGATGTCGCCGAGGAGGCGCAACGCGCGGGCCTCGCCCAGGCGGTGGCCGGTCTCCCGGTGGGTGATGAGCGCCCGCTGTCCACTCTCGACGGCCCGGTCGATGTCGCCGGTGCGGAGCTGGATGCTGCCGAGCACCAGATAGGCGTTGCCGGCGAGGATGCGGTGGCCCGACCGTTGCGCGTCGGCCAGCGCCGTCGAGACGAGCTCGGCCGCCTCTGCCAGCTCGCCGGTTTCCCGCAGGGCGGCGGCCAGGCTGATGGTGCTGCGGGTGCGTACCCATTCGTTGCCGGCGCCCAGCAGCGCCAGTGCCTTGCGGTGTTCGCCGATCGCGCGGACCGGGTCGCCGAGCCAGTGGTGCACGGTGCCGACCAGCGACAGGATGTCGCCCTCGATGGCCGGGTCGGCCGCCTCACGCGCCTTGCCCAGTGCCGCTTCCGCGTTGGCCAGCGCCTCGGTCAGCTCACCCCGGTCACGCTGCACGGTCGCGAGGCCGGCCAGCAGGTGCGCCGCCGAGTAGGCCTTGGCGACCTCCGACTGCAGCTCCATCGCGGCCCGGAACCGGTCGGCGGCGGTCTGTTCGCCGAGCAGGTGCTCGACCGCGGCGAGGTTGTTCAGGGCGATCATCTGCCCGACCGGCGAGCCGATCTCCTCGTGCATGAGCAGGGCCGTCACGCAGTAGTCCGCGGCCCGGCGCAGCTCGCCCAGGTCGTGGTAGAGACCGCCGAGCGTGATCAGCGTGCTGGCCTCGCCGGGCCGGTAGCCGTTGGCCCGGTGCAGTTCCAGCGCCCGCTCGCTGCTGCGGGCCGAGCCGGCGAAGTCGCCCATGTTCTTCAGCACGACGCCGAGGTTGCCGGCGGCGGCGGCCTGGCCGTGGGCCCAGCCCGCCCGCGCGGACAGGTCCGCGGCGGCCTCGAACTCGGCCGCCGCGCCCGCCAGGTCGCCCTGACTCTGCCGGGCCAGCGCGATGCTGGTGCGCATCGCCGCCTGGGCCCGCTGGTCACCCTCGGCCTCGGCCGCCGCGAGGCTGGCCTGCACCGCGGTGAGCCAGTCGACGGTGTGGCTGCCCTGCCAGAAGTAGCCGCGCAGCGCGTCGGTGAGCTGCCCCGCCCCCGGGCGCGGGCCGGCCGTGGCGGCGTGGCCGATCGCCGCGAGCAGGTTGCGGTGCTCCGCGTCGAGCCAGGCCAGCGCGGCCGGGTTGGTGGGGAAGCCGGCGGCGGGCAGGTCGCCGAGCGGCAGCCGGATCATGTGCGGGTAGAGGCGCCGGCCGGCCGCGTCGGCGTGCGCCAGGTAGTGGGCGTGCAGGCGGCCGACCGCCGCCTCGGCTTCGGTCTCGTCGGACAGTTCCCGGGCGTACGCGCGAAGCAGGTCGTGCAGGCCGAACCGGCCCGGCCGGGGCGTGGTGACCAGGTGGGCGGCGACGAGGCCGTCGAGCGCGGCGCCGGCGGCGGCAGCGGACAGCGCGGCGAGGGCGCCGGCCCCGGTGGCGTCGACGTCGGTGCCGGGCAGCGCGCCGAGCAGCCGGAACAGCCGCTGTTCGAGGGGTTCCAGGCGCTCGTACGAGGCCCGGAACGTCGCCCGCACGCCGGCCAGCTCGTCACCGGCGATCGTCAGCTGGTCGAGGTCGAGCGCGCGGGTGTAGTCGGCGAGCGATGTGGACGGTTCGGCGTCGAGCCGGGCCGCGGCGATCCGCACCGCCAGCGGCAGGTGGCCGCAGGCGCGCACGAGGTCGCGTGCGGCCGCGGGTGAGGCGTCGACCCGCGCCGCGCCGATGATGGTGCGCAGCAGGAGCACGGCCTCGGCCTCGCTGAGCCGGTCGACGGTGAGCCGGCGGGCGCCGTGGCTGGCGGTCAGTCCGCCGAGCTGGCCGCGGCTGGTCACCACGACCACGCAGGTCGGAGTGCCCGGGAGCAGGGGGCGCACCTGGTCGGCGGTGGCGGCGTTGTCGAGCACGACCAGCATCTTGCGGCCGGCTATCTCGCTGCGGAACAGCGCGGCGGCCTCGTCGGCGTCGGTCGGGACCCGGTCGCCCGGCACGCCGAGGGCGCGCAGGAACCGGGCCAGCGCGTCGACGGGCCGCACGGCCGGCGCCGCCTCGTAGCCGCGCAGGTTGACGAAGAGCTGGCCGTCGGGGAAGCGGTCGGCGACGCGGTGCGCCCAGCGCACGGCCAGCGCGGTCTTGCCGACCCCGCCGGCCCCGTCGATCGCGGACACCACGACGGTGGTCCGGCCGTCGGCGACGATCCCGTCGAGCTGGTCGAGCAGCTCCGCCCGGCCGACGAAGTCCGGCACGTTGGCGGGCAGCTGGGCGGGGGCGCGGCCGGCCGGCGCCGGGCGGAGACCGGGTTCGTCGCGGAGCAACGCGGTGTGCAGCCGGCGCAGCTCGTCACCGGGGTCGAGGCCCAGCTGATCGCGGATCCGGTCGCGGACGTCGCCGTAGACGGCGAGCGCCTCCGTCCGCCGGCCGTCGCGGTGCAGCGCGGTCATCAGCTGGCCGGCGAGCCGTTCGTCGAGCGGGGCGCCCGCTCGGCGCTCGGTCAGCTCACCGATCAGCTCGGCCTGCCGGCCGGCCTCGAGGTCGGCCTCGATCCGCAGGTCGAGGGCGGCCCGGCGGGCCTCCTCGAGCCGGGCGCCGAGCCGCTCCCGCCCCGGGCCGATGTCGTCGAGGGCCGGGCCCCGCCACAGCCCGAGCGCGGCCCGGAGCAGCTCGCCGCGGCGGTGCGGGTCGTCACACTCGCGCGCCTCGGCCACCAGGGCGGTGAACCGGTGCGCGTCGACGGAAGCCGGGTCGACGTCGAGCCGGTAGGCGCCGTTGCGGAGCTCGATCCGGCCGGCGTCACCGAGGAGGGACCGCAGCCGGGAGATGTAGGTCTGCAGCACGCCCCGGGCGCCGCGGGGCGGCTCACCGGCCCAGACGAGCTCGACCAGCCGCCCGACCGGCACGCTCTGGCCGGCCTCGAGCAACAGGATCGCCAGCACGCACCGCTCCTGCCGGCGGCCGACACCGACGCGACCGTCGTCGGCGCTGACCTCGACCGGACCGAGCAGGCGGAACTCCACGCCGACCGACCTTATAGAAGCCCCCCGACCAGAGGAAACCCCGGACGGTAAGCGATCCGGTATGCGCGCCGCGCCACGCTGTCAGCAACGGGGGAGCGGCACCGCCCACGGGCGGTGCCGCTGGGGGGTGCCCGCCCCCGTGCGCGGGCACCCCGATCGTGATCAGCGGGTCAATGCGAGCGCCGGCGCCGGGGCCGGGTCGGGCGTCGCCTCGGTGAGGCCGATCCGGGCGTGCAGGCGGGCCAGCCAGGCCGGCGCCCACCAGTTCCAGCGGCCCAGCAGCGTCATCGTCGCCGGGACGAGGAGCATGCGGACGATCGTCGCGTCGAGGAGCACGGCGAGGACCAGGCCCAGGCCGATCGCGCGGATCGGCGCGAAGCCGCCGGCCACGAAGCCCGCGAAGACGATCGCGAGCAGCAGGGCCGCCGCCGTGACGATCCGGCCGGTGAGCTGGAGGCCCTCGGCCACGGCGACCTCCGGCTTGACACCGGCCAGCCAGCGCTCCCGCATGCGGGACAGCAGGAACACCTCGTAGTCGACCGACAGCCCGAACGCGATCGCCGCCACCAGCACCGGGACCGTCAGGTTGGTGCCGTCCAGCGCCGCTTGGCCGAGGTTGCCCTGCTGGAAGACCCAGACCACGGCGCCCAGCGCGGCCCCGATGCTGAGCAGGTTGGTCAGCACCGCCTTGATCGGCAGCAGGATCGAGCCGGTGAACAGGAACAGCAGCACCAGCGTCCCGAGCGCGACCAGTGCGGCCGCCCACGGCAACCGGTCGGCCAGCATGCCCCGATAGTCGATCAGCCGGGCGGTGTCGCCGCCGACCAGCGTCTCGACGGGCGCCGGCAGGGCCCGCACGGCGTTGGCCACCGCGTCCTGGTGCGCCTCGTCGACGTCCGCCTCGACCAACGAGCGGTCGCCGATCGGAAACACCTCGACCTGGCGTACGCCCGGCAGGGTCTGGATCTGGTCGCGCAGCGCGGTGACGGCGGGGCTGTCCGGCGCGGCCGCCACCACGGCGGAGACCTCGTCGGGCCGGATCTCGTCGGGGTAGTGGACACTCAGCTCGTCCCAGAGGGCCCGGGTCTGCGTGCTGGTCGGCAGCAGCCGCGGGTCGCCGGCCGAGAGCCGCATGTCGAACACCGGGATCGCGATGAACAGCATGGCCGCCAGCACGGTCAGCGCGGTCACCGCGGGCCGGCGTTGCACGAGCCGGGCGAGCCGGGCGAACACGCCGACGCCGGCCGGTCGCGGCGCCCGCGGCTTGATCCGCTTGCCGAAGAGCGTCAGCAGGGCCGGCAGCAGGGTGAGCGCGGCGAGCAGGTCGAGCACCACGACGGCCGTGCCGGCGATGCCCATGGAGCGCAGGAACGGGTCCGGGAAGACGGTCAGGCCCGCCAGGGCGACGGCGACGGTCAGACCGGAGAACAGCACGGTACGCCCGGCGGTGCGCGCGGTCCGCAGCACGGCGGGACCCACCTCGGGGTCGGTCGCCCGCTCCTCGCGGAACCGGTAGACCACCAGCAGGGCGTAGTCGACGGCGAGCCCGACCGCGAGCATCGTGACGATCTGGATCGAGTAGACGGACACGTCGGTGACCTGGCTGAACGCGTACAGCACGCCGAAGGTGCCACCCACGCCCACGACGGCGATCAGCAGCGGCAGCCCGGCGGCGAGCAGCCCGCCGAAGACGATCAGCAGGAGCAGCAGCATCACCGGGGTGCTGAACAGCTCGGCCCGGGCGACGTCGCTGGCCGCCTGTTCGCTGAACTCGTCCTCGCTGAGCGTGCCGCCGGTGACGGTGACGGTGCCCTGGTCGAGACCGGCCCGGATCCGCTCCGCCGCCTGGGCCGCGACGTCCGCCGCGTCGTCGCCGTGCGCCATCGTGACCGTGAACAACACCGCCTGCCCGGTCGCGGTGGACGGCAGCGGTGGGCTCACCTCGGCCACGCCGGGCATCGCTCGCACCTGCGCGCCGACCCGGTCGACGGCGGCGGTGACGGCCGGATCGGCCGCGTCGACGCCGGTGACGACCGCGGTGATCTCCTCAGGCTCGGGCGCCAGCTCGTCGCGCACGTCGGCGGCCCGGCTCGACTCGCTGCCGGGCACCACACCGACGTCGCCGACGAGACGTTCGAAGACGCCGATGCCGACGGTGAAGCCGGCGCCGACGACGGCCAGCCAGATCACCAGCACGATGACCGGGCGGCGTACGGAGAAACGTGCGAGCGAGGTTGTCATGCCCAGAATCCAACGCGCACGCCGCTCTCGACGGATCGCCGTCCGGAGTGGACTCTCCCTCACTCGCCGGAGCGAGGAACGACCAGTCCCGTCTCGTACGCAAGGACGACCGCCTGCACCCGGTCGCGCAGGCCGAGCTTGGTGAGCAGGTTGCTGACGTGCGTCTTGACCGTGTGCTCGGTGACGTAGAGCTCGCCGGCGATCTCGGCGTTGGACAGCCCGCGGGCGACCGCCTTGAGCGTCTCGGTCTCCCGGCCGGTGAGCGCGGCCAGCCGGCCGTCGGCGCGGGGCGGCGCGGCGCGGGACACCACGTCGGCGATCAGCCGCCGGGTCACGGTCGGCGCCAGCAGCGCCTCGCCGCCGGCCACCACCCGCACGGCGCTGACCAGGTCGTCGCGGCGCATGTCCTTGAGCAGGAAGCCGCTGGCGCCGGCGCGCAGGGCGTCGTAGACGTACTCGTCGAGGTCGAAGGTGGTCAGCACGAGCACCCGGGTGTCGGACGCGGCGCAGATGGCGGCGGTGGCGGCGATGCCGTCGACGTGGGGCATCCGGACGTCCATCAGCACCACGTCGGGCCGCAGGCGCTCGGCGGCGGCGATGGCCTCGGCGCCGTCGGCCGCCTCGCCGACCACGGTGATGTCGGGCTGAGCGTCGAGGATGAGCGCGAACCCGCCGCGGACGAGCTCCTGGTCGTCGGCGACGAGCACGCGGATGGGCTCAGCCATGTGGTTGCGCGGGGACCACCGATGCCACGACGGGCAGCGTAGCGTGCACCCGGAACCCGGGGCCATCGTCGGCCGCGCCGGCGCGCAGCGTGCCACCGCACGCGTCGACCCGCTCGCGCATGCCGATCAGCCCGTGCCCGCCCGGTGCGGTCCGGCGCGCCGGGCCCCGGCCGTCGTCGCGCACCTCGATCTCGAGCGCGTCCGCCGCCCAGCGCAGGCCGACCTCGGCCCGGCCGGCCCGGGCGTGTCTGACCACATTGGTGAGTGCCTCCTGCACCACCCGGTAGGCCGCCACGGCCGTGTCCGCGGGGACGGGCCGCCGCGTCCCGAGCTCGGCGTAGGTGACGGCCAGCCCGGCCACCCGGGCCTGCTCGACGAGCGGCGGGATGCCGTCCAGACCGGGTTGCGGGGCCCGTGACGCCGGCTCCGAGCGCAGGACGCCGAGCGTGCGGCGCAGCTGGGTCAGCGCGTCCCGGCCCGCGTCGGCGATGGCGTCGAACGCCTGCTCCGCTCGCGCCGGGTCGCGGCGCACCACGACCGGGCCGGCCTCCGCCTGCACGACGATCAGGCTGACCGAGTGGGCCAGGATGTCGTGCATGTCGCGGGCGATCCGCTGGCGTTCCCGGGCCGCCGCCTGGGTGTAGTCGGCGGCCAGCTGCTCGGCCCGGGCCTCCAGGTCGGCGATCAGGCCGCGCCGGGAGCGGGCGATGGCGCCGAGGGCGTACGCGCCGCCGAACAGGATCACCGTGGCGCTCACGGGCAGGATGCTGCTCTTCGGGGTCAGTGAGACGGTCAGCCCGGCGATCGTGCCGGCGATGCCGACGGCCCGCCAGACCGGGCTCGCCAGCGACGCGAACGTGTAGGTGGCCACGAGCTGACCGAACGGGACCTCTTTGATCAGGTCGTTGACCGCGAGCGCGGCGGTGGCGAGGCCGGTGAGGAAGGTGACCGGGACCGGCCAGCGGCGTCGCCAGGCCAGGGGGAGGGAGCTGAGCGCGGCGAGCGCGTACATCATCGTGGTGTCCTCGCCGTCGACCACGGGGGAGGCGATGGTGGCGAGGTAGCAGAGCAGCGCGATGATGGAGTCGATGACCAGCGGCGGGAGATCCTGCACCGTGCCCGTGGCCCGCCGGGCGGCCCGGCGCAACTGCTCGACCAGTCTCCGCACGCTGGCAGTATCCGCCGCGGCCCGCCGCCGGCGCCTCCCTCTCAGGAGCGAGAGAAATTTCGGCGGTCTGTCGAAATCGGCGTCGCCCCGTTCGACCCCAGGGCGAGAGCGGCCACCGCGCGGTGGCCCGGCATGAAGGAGGAGACATCGTGAAGGTCATGGTTCTGATCAAGGGTCTCGCCGCCGACGAGGACAAGATCGCCCCGACCGAGGAGAACGCGGCGATGCTGGCGGCGATGGGCGAATACAACGACAAGCTGGCGAAGGCCGGGATCCTGCTCGACAGCGGCGGGCTGCAGCCGAGCCGCGAGGGTCGGCAGGTGGTCTTCGAGGGCGGCACCACGTCGGTCGTCGACGGACCGTTCACCGAGGCCAAGGAGATCATCGCCGGCTACTGGGTGTGGCAGGTCAACTCGATCGAGGAAGCGGTCGAGTGGGCCCGGCAGTGCCCGAGCGACCCGAAGCTGGGGCTGCGCGAGGTGCTCGAGATCCGGCCCTACTGGGACGAGGCCGTCCTGGAGAACCTGTCCTAGCGCCATGGACGCGCGGCGGACCGTCGAGGCGGTGTGGCGGATGCATTCCGGGCGGCTCGTCGCCTCCCTCACCAGGCTGGTCAACGACGTCGGACTGGCCGAGGACTTCGCCCAGGACGCCTACCTCGCGGCGCTCGAGCAGTGGCCGCGCGACGGCGTCCCCGCCGAGCCGGCCGGTTGGCTGCTCACGACGGCGCGCCGCCGGGCGATCGACATGATCCGCCGGGAGGGGGTACGCGGGGAGAAGTACGCCCTGCTGGCCAACGAGGCGACCGGCACCGACACGGACCTGCTCTCGCTGGTGTTCGTCGCCTGCCACCCCGTGCTGGCCCAGGAGGCACGGGCGGCGTTGACCCTGCGGCTGGTCGGCGGCCTGAGCACCGACGAGATCGCCCGCGCGTTCCTCGTGCCGCCGGCCACCGTAGGGCAGCGGATTTCGCGGGCCAAGCGCACGCTCGCCGAGGCCCAGGTGCCGTTCGGTCTGCCCGACCCGGACGAGCTCCCGCCGCGGCTCAACGCGGTCCTGGAGGTCATCTATCTGATCTTCACCGAGGGCCACTCGGCCACCTCCGGCGACCGGTGGATCCGGCGCGACCTCGCGGAGCAGGCCATGCGCCTGGGCCGCATGCTGGCCGCGCTGATGCCGGCGGAGCCCGAGGTGTACGGCCTGGTCGCGCTCATGGAGCTGCAGGCATCGCGGTTCGCCGCCCGGACCGGGCCGGCTGGGCGACCGGTGCTGTTGGCGGACCAGGACCGGTCGCGCTGGGACCGCACGTTGATCGCGCACGGCCTGCGGGCCCTGGCGCGTGCGCGGGCGCTGCGCAAGCCGCTCGGGCCCTACACCGTGCAGGCCGCGATCGCCGCCTGCCACTCCCGCGCGGCCCGCTTCGCCGACACCGACTGGGCCGCGATTCTGGCGCTCTACGACGCGCTGGCCGAGCTCGCGCCGTCACCGGTGGTCCGGCTCAACCGCGCCGTCGCCTTGTCGCATGTGGATGGTCCGGAGGCGGCCCTCGACGCCGTCGACGCGCTGCGCGACGATCCGCGGCTCGCCCGCTACCACCTGCTGGGTGCGGTCCGCGGCGACCTCCTGCTCCGGCTGGGCCGGCGCGCGGAGGCCGCCGAGGAACTGGAACGCGCCGCGGCGCTCGCACCCACCCGGCACGAGCGCTCCCTGCTGATGGAGCGGGCGGCCGGGGCGACCTGACCTCAGGGCGCCTGGTCGCCGGAGCCGGTGCGCTGCTGTGCCTGGTCGACGCCCTTGTCGATCTGGGCGTCGTACTTGTCGTCGGTCCGCTTGTCGACCTGCTCGCCGGCCTTCTCCAGACCCTGGTCGACCTGCTCGTCATGCTTGTCGGCGAAGTCCTTCGCCTTGTCGGTGAAGTCACTCATGGTGAGCACGGTGCCCGGTGTGGGGTGGCTCAAACGTGCGCTCCGCCGGCGGCATGACGCCGCCGTGAGCGGGAATGCGGGGGTCGAACCGGACCCTGGGAGGCGATCATGACCACGTTAACGTTGCCGATGCTGGAGACCTACCCGCAGCCGATCAGTCTCGACCGCGTGCAGCTCGCCGCGACGATCGACATCCTCGACGACTGCGCGGAGGCCTGCACCGCCTGCGCCGATGCCTGCCTGAGCGAGCCCGACGTGGCCGAGCTGACCAAGTGCATCCGCACCAACCTCGACTGCGCCGACATCTGCCACACCACGGCACGGGTGCTGTCGCGGCACACCGGCTACGACGCGTCGATCAGCCGCGCGATGCTCGAGGCCTGCGCGACCGCCTGCGCGACGTGCGCGGACGAGTGCGGCCGGCACGCCGAGATGCACGAGCACTGCGGCATCTGCGCCGAGGCGTGCCGCGCCTGCGAGCAGGCCTGCCGCGACCTGCTCGCCGCGATGAGTGGTTAGGAACGGTCCGTTCCAATCGGAATCCGATTGGAACGGACCGTTCCTAACGGGCAGCTGCGGACCAGTCGACGTGGTAGTCGTAGATCTTGCGTTGGGCGTTGCTCGTGGCGGGCAGGCGGAGGATCGCGGGCATCATCGCGTCGCGGATGACGCGGCCGACCGGGCCGGCGGCCTTGCTGCTGTTGTTGCGCGCGGCGGCCTTGACGATCTGTTCGACCCGGGGCCGGCGGGCCGCTTCGAAGCGGGTGAACGCGTCGGCCGGGTCGGCGTGGTCACGCAGGCACTTGGCGAGCATGAGACCGTCCTCGATGGACAGCGAGGCGCCTTGACCGGAGGTCGGCGTGGGGGCGTGCGCGGCGTCGCCGACCAGCGCGACCCGGCCGGCGTGCCAGGCGCGCAGGCCGCGTATGGACTGGATCGGGTCCATCGGCAGGAGCGCGGGCGTCGCGGCGATCACCGCGAGCGCGGGCCCGGCGTCGTCGGCGAACAGCTCGGTCAGGCGGGTCCGCCAGTCGATTGTCGCCAGCTCGCCGCGGGCGGGCTCCGTGCGGCGCGGGACGTTGGCGAACCACCACACCGCACGGTCGGGCGCGACCACGTACCCGAAGAAGGCTCTGCGCCCGAAGATCATCTCGTAGTGGCCCGGCGTCGCGTCGACGGCGGCGATCGGTGGCGCGAAGCCGCCGTTGCCGACGAGGCCGGCATAGACGGGCGGCGGCGCGGTCGGGTCGATCGCGCGGCGGACGGCCGAGTAGATGCCGTCGGCGCCGATCAGCACGTCGCCCGCCGCGGTGCTGCCGTCGGCGAACTCCGCGCGTACGCCGGTCGCGGTCTGGGTCAGGCCCACGAACCGCTTGCCGGTCAGCACGGGGATGTCGCGCGCGACCGCCTCGTCGTGCAGCGCCCGGTAGAGGTCGGACCGGCGCAGCGTGTAGCTCTTCATGCCGCTGACGGTGACGTCGCCCAGCACCTTGCCGGTCGTGCTGCGCAGCGTGATGCCCGGCGTGGGAAAGGCGTCGGCCAGCGCGGCGTCGTCGGCCTCGAGCACCCGCAGCGCGTCGATCCCGTTGGGCGCCAGGGTCAGGAAGGCCCCGTCTCTAGGTGCGGTGTCGGCCTCGTAGACGGTGGCGTCGATGCCGGCCTTGCGCAGTGCCATGGCGGTGGCCGGCCCGGCGATGCCGCCGCCGACGACCAGTGCGGTGCGGATCATGACTCGTCCCCCTGCGGTGTCTGTCCTGAGTGGAAGGCCGCCCACTGCGGGCCCCAACCCTGCTCCGGATCGGTGATCTGGCCGATGAACCGCTCGACGAACGCGATCTCGGCGTCGAGCAACGTGACCCGGTATTCCTCCTCGACGAGGAACAGCGGGTGCAGGCCGCCGGCGAGCGCGCCGTCGACCAGCTCGCGGGTCTGCTCCCGCCGCTCGCGCAGGCGCAGCAGCCGCTGGCGGAGCAGCGTCACCACCTCGTCGGGCGGGAGCGCCGCGATCAGCGAGAGGGCGGCGACGAACTGCGGGTATTCGTGGTCGGGCTCGCCGACCAGCTCGCGCAGCCAGTCGCGCAGCTCGGCCCGCCCCGCGTCGGTGATCGCGTAGACCGTGCGCTCGGGCCGCTGCCCTTCGCGGGTGGTCTCCAGTTCGGCGACGAATCCGGCCCTGGCCAGCTGCTGGATCACCATGTAGAGCGAGCCGTGGTTGAACCGGATGCTCCGGTCGTCGCCGTTGTCGCGCAGCATCCGCGACAGCTCGTAGGGGTGCTTCGGCCCCATCGTCAGGTAGGACAGCACCGCCAATCCGAGCAGGTTGCCGACCTTCCGCTTCGCCGCCATCCGCCGCGCCTCCTTCAGTCGACTCCAACTATCCAGGGCCGAATAGTCAGTGTCAACTAATTCTGGTTGCGGATCGGGCCGGGTCGCTGTTTGCTCGTTACGCATGGGGCAGGTGCGGCGGCGGCCGTTGGTGGCGTTCCTGAGCGCCGAAGCGGCGTCGCTGGCGGGCAACAAGATGACCATGCTGGCCCTGCCCTGGCTGGTGCTGACCACCACCGGCTCACCGACGAAGGTCGGGCTGGTCGCGTTCGCGCAGACCGGTTGCTACGTGCTCGTCAAGATCGCCGGCGCGCCGTGGATCGACCGGCTGGGCCGACGGCGGTGCGCCGTCGGCGGCGGGATCGCGAGCGCCGCGGTCCTCGTCGCGGCACCCGTGCTGAGCCACTCGGCCGGGCTGCCGTTCGCCGCGCTGCTCGCGATCGTCGGGGCACTCGGCGCGGTGCAGAGCCTCACCGACGCGGCCAAGCGGCTGATGGTGCCGGACCTGGTCGACGCCAGCGGGGCGCCGCTGGAACGGGTCACCTCGCTCCATGCCGCCGTCGAGCGGCTCTCGTTCCTGCTGGGCACCCCGGCCGCCGGCCTGCTGATCGCCGCGTTCGGCGCCGTCGACGTGCTGCTGCTGGACGCCGCCGCTGCCCTCTTCGCCGCACTGCTGATCTGGCTCGGGGTGCCAGCCGGTGCGCGCCCGGCGGACAGCGGCCACGGCTATCTGGAGTCGCTGCGCGTGGGCCTGCGCTACGTCCGCACCGACCGGCTCCTGCTGGCGATCTCCGCGCTGCTGCTGTTCACGAACCTGATCGACCAGGCCACGATGGCGGTGTACGTGCCGACGTGGATCAAGCAGGTCGTCGGCGACCCGCGGGTGCTGGGCACGATCGCGGGCGCGTACGGACTCGGCGCCGTGGGCGGCTCCGCGCTGTTCGCGTGGCTGGGCCCGCGGCTGCCGCGCCACCGGACCTTCGCGGTGTGCCTGCTGCTGGCCGGCTCGCCGCTGCTGTTCGGGCTCGCGCTGACCACCAGCCTGCCGATCGTGCTCGGCATCTGCGTGTGGGTGGGCGCGATGTCGGCGTCGATCAACCCCATCATCACGAGCGCCCTGTTCGAACGGGTGCCCGCCGACCTCCAGGCCCGGGTGTTCGGCTTCACCGGCTCGTTGGCCTGGGCCGGCATCCCGCTCGGTGGCCTGCTGGGCGGGCTGGCGGTGGACACGCTCGGGCGTACGCCGGGGCTGGTGCTCTCGGCGTCGATCTATCTCGTGGTCACCCTGTCGCCGCTGCTGTTCCGGCGCACCTGGCGCGGGCTCGACCGGCCCTCGCCGGTCCCGGTCGCGGTGACTTGATCACCTTTCGAGGCGCTCCACGTGGGCCTCGGTGCCCGGGAAGATCAGCCCTTCCGTGCCGTCCGGCCAGCGGACCAGGTACGGCGGGCTGCCGTCCGGGTGGCGCACCTCGACGATCTCTCCGGATCGCCGCGGATCACCGACGTGGATGCCTTCGACGACCAGCTTGTCTCCGACCTCGGCTTGCATGACGTGCCTCCTCCCGCGCGGCCAAACCTGCTCATTCCCCCTCAACCCCGGCGCACACCTCCCGAATACCGGCGGCTGGGGCATGATGCGGTAATGGATCACCGGCTCCTCTGGGAGCAGCACTGCTGCCTCCCGCTCGTTCCCGACGCCGACATCGGCGAGCTGGCCCGGTACGCGCGCCCGGGTGGCGCGTACGTCTCGGTCAATGTCGGTTTCTCGCCGCACTCGACCGAGTTGGTCTTCTCCCTGCTGCACACGTGGCGGCGGGGGGTCGAGGCCGACGAGCGGCTGGCTCTGGTGGACGGGGTGGCCGACATCGACGCCGCGGCGGCGTCCGGCCTGATCGGCGTGGCGTTCGACCTGGAGGACTCGGGTCCGCTCGGTGGCCGGCTGGAGCGGGTGAAGGAGTTCTACGACCTGGGCGTACGCACACTGCTGCCGACCTACAACGTGCGCAACGCGGCTGGTTCCGGTTGCGCGGACGCGATCGACGAAGGGCTCACGGCGTACGGGCGGGACCTGGTCCGCGAGATGAACGCGGTCGGCATGGTGGTCGACGGCTCGCACTGCAGCATCCGCACGGGCCTGGACCTGGCGGCGGTCACCCAGCGGCCGATGGTCTACAGCCACTCGTGCATGCGGGCGCTGTGGGACCACGAACGCAACATCACCGACGACCAGGCCCGCGCCTGCGCGGACACGGGCGGCGTCATCGGCATCGCCGGGGTGGGCATCTTCCTGGGCCCGAACGACGCGAGCGTCGAGGCGATGGTCCGCCACATCGACTACGCGGTGAACCTGGTCGGCCCGTCGCACGTGGGCGTGGCCACCGACTACTCGTTCGACCTGGCCGACCTCAACCGCGAGATGGCCGAGAACCCGGACCTGTTCCCGGAGATGTACCGCCGCTGGGGCCCGATCACCATCATGCCGCCGGAGGACCTGCTCCGCCTCGAACAGGCCCTCAGCGACCAGGGCTACCCACCGGAAGCCATCACGGGCATCCTGGGCGGCAACTTCCGCCGCGTCGCGGAACAGGTCTGGCGATGATCCGAGAATTGTCCGGTCGGATGACCGAACGGGCAATTGAGCGCTCCCTGATCGGGCGAGCGGCAGATCCTATCTCGACACTCTGAATGGCTGACGGGAACTGTTCGGTCGGCAGCGCATTCCATCGACTTTCTGCCTTAACGCGGGTGTAACTTTCCGACAACCAAAGGCGGAAGGTGACTGATGTCCGAGGAAGCGTGGCAGGAAGCTCGACTGATTCCGACGTCCGGCATCAACGGACCGGAGGAACAGGAAAGACGTGCGACGTCGGCGCTGTTGGCGGTGATGAGTGCCGTGCGGGAGTTCGGGCGGGCGTTGACCGCGCCGCTCGGCGCGCCGGCCGGTGCCGTGCAGACCTTCATCGAAGTGCCGTTCGACGTCGGCGGCAAGAGGTTCTTTCCGGACGGGCTGATCCGCGTAACTCGTGGACAGCGCCAGTGGACCGCCCTGCTCGAAGTCAAGACCGGCACCAACGACCTGCGGCAGGAACAGCTCGAGGCCTACCTCGACATCGCGCGGGAAGCGGGCTTCGACGCCCTGATCACGATCTCTAACCAAATGCCGCCCGTGCCTGGTCAGCATCCGACTCCGATCGACAAGCGCAAGCTTCGGAAAGTGCTGTTGCACCACATTCCGTGGACGGAGATCCTGACCGCCGCGGTCATGCAGAAGGAGTACCGCGGCGTCGCTGACCCGGATCAAGCCTGGATTCTGGGAGAGCTGATCCGCTACCTCGAACACCCCCGGTCAGGTGCCATGGAGTTCGCGGACATGGGCCAGGGTTGGGTCTCGGTGCGGGAAGCTGTCGCTTCCGGAACTCTTCGCCCCAGCGATCCAGCCGTTCCTGAAGTTGCCAGCCGCTTCGACGCCTTGGTCCGCTACGCGGGCCTCCGGCTGGGCCGACGACTGGGCGCCGAAGTCGTACCAGCACTCAGCCGTCGTGAGTTGGCGGAACCGGCGGGGCGGACGCAAGCGCTCGCGGCGCAACTGGCATCGACCGGCACGATGACCGCCGCGTTGCGAATCCCTGGCGCCGCAGGGACGCTCCAGGTCATGGCCGATTTGCGGGCCGCCAAGGTGAGTTGCTCGGTCGAGATCGACGCACCGCGCGAGGGCCGGCCGACGACGCGCGTCAACTGGCTCGTCCGACAGCTCAAGAACGCTCCTGAGACCGTTACCGTCGAGTCGTTCGCGATGCATGCTCGTGGCCCCGGTCGGGTCGATCCGCTGCGTGTCGTCCGTGACGACCCCACCCGTCTCATCGCCGACCCGGCGAAGGAGCTTCGCGCCTTCCGTGTCGCACAGGTGACCTCGGCCGGGACCAAACGCGGGGTCGGCAGGGGTTCCTTCATCGACTCGGTGCTGTCGGCGGTCGACGACTTCTACGAGCAGGTGCTGCAGTCGCTCAAACCCTGGCTGCCGTCGCCGCCACGGCTGCGCTCCACGGACGAACCCGCCTCCGGCGAGCCGGTGGCGTCGAGCCTGATCGCCAGCGCGATCTCGTCGCAGGACGGACCAGAGCCCATCAAGGTGCCGCAGCCCAGCAAGGGCGCCGACGACTAGCTAGTCCCGCTGGCGGAGGGCGGCTTCGACGGCGGCGATGCGGTCGGCCACCAGGCCGACGGCGCCGACGGCGCGGGTCATCGGGTCGTCGTCGGCGCCGCCCAGGGCCCGCTGGCGCAGGTAGGCCGCCTTCACGTCGGACCAGCGGGCGGCCTGCTCGGAGGTCAGGCGGCCGCGGAGCTCCGCCAGTTTCAGCAGGTTGGCCTCCGCCGCCGCGGCCAAGGTCTGTGCTTCGCCCAGGTAGTGGTCGTCGAGGACCGACTCCAGTTCCTCGTCGTTCATCACCGGCAGGATGCGTTCGGCGAGTTTGTTCATGTTGCGGTAGGAGCCCTGCAGCAGGAACGGCGGCTCCGTGCGGGCCGCGTCGTCCTGGCCCGCCGAGGCGATGTAGGCCCGGTTGACCGCGAGCACCACGTCCTGCACCCGCAGCAGCTTGGTCAGGACCGAGCGGATCTGGTTGAGCTCGACCGGCGGGTACGGGTGGGCGAGCTGGTCCGGCAGCACCGAGCTGTCGCCGCGGGCCATGCGGACGAGCAGCTCCACGTCGCCGCGCTCCCGTGTGGACAGTGGGGCCAGCACCGGGTTGGCGGTCAGCGCGTTCTCGACGTAGCTCAGCGCGAACAGGTCCTCCCGGCCCGACAGCACGTCGCCCAGGTTCCACACGTCGGCGCGGTTCGCGAGCATGTCCGGCACCCGGAAGCGCTTGCCCGACTCCGTGTAGGGGTTGCCGGCCATGCACACCGCGAACCGCTTGCCCCGCAGGTCGTACGTCCGGGTCCGGCCGTTCCAGACGCCCTCCATCCGGCGCTGCGCGTCGCACAGCGAGATGAACTTCTGCAGCAGCTCCGGCGACGTGTGCTGGATGTCGTCGAGGTAGAGCAACACGTTGCTGCCCATCTCCAGCGCGAACGAGATCTTCTCGACCTCCTGCCGCGCCGTCGCGTTGGGCGCCGACGACGGGTCCACCGATGTCACGTCGGCGCCGAGCGCGGGCCCGTTCACCTTGACGAACACCAGCCCGAGCCGGCTCGCCACGTATTCCATGAGGGTGGTCTTGCCGTAGCCGGGCGGGGAGATCAAGAGCAACAATCCGGACTGGTCGACCCGCTTGCCCTCACCCGCGGCGCCCACCTGCCGGGCGAGATTGTCAGCGATCAAGGGCAGATAGACCTCGTCCAACAACCGGTTGCGTACGAAGCCCGACATCACCCGCGGCTTGTGCTCGTCGAGCCGCAGCCGCTCGCCGGCCCGGGCCGCGACCGCCGCCCGCAGGCGCTGATAGGCCCGATACCTCGGCACCCGCTGCTCCCGGAACTCCCGCGTACGGGCCAGCGCTTCGTCCAACCGCACCGTCAACCGCCGCTCGGCGATCCGCGGATGCGTCGCCAGCAACCCGTCGACGGTGGCGGACAGCTCGGCCGAAGAGTCGTAGCGGGGCAGGTCGCACAGCGTGAGCGTGACCGCCTCGGCGAGGTCGTCGTGCGCGCCCGCGAACGCGGTCAGCCACGCCTCGGCGAGCTGGTGCCGGGCCGCCAGGTCGGTGCCCAGCGCCCGCAGGTCCTCGTCGAACTCGCGGGCCTTCGGGCGGCCGAGCCGCTTGCGGAAGTCGGCCATCAGCGCCCGCGCGCCGGCGCTCGTCACGAAGCCGCCGGCGTTGGCGGCCAGCTCCTCGAACAGGTATTCGCCGGTCAGGGGGTGATCGGGCAGCCCATGCCCGGCGGCGAACGCGGTCACCGCCGCTCCCAACGAGGCCTGCAGCTCGTCGATGGCCGGCGACCCCCCGAACACCGCGCGGGCCCGGGCCAGCGAGGTCGAGCGGCGCTGCCACGCCGGGTCCGGCGCGCCGAACGCCCAGAACAGCTGGGCCGCCGCCCGCGCCGCCGGTGGGTAGCGCAGCAGTCCGGCGCCCGCGTGCAGGCGCAGCAGGGCGTCGAGGATCGCGGTCGCGTCGGCGTCGTGGATGCCGCGCTCGTAGCCCTCGTCGATCCGCTCCTCGGCCGCCCGCCGCACGAGGTCGGCCAGCGTCCCGCCGGCGGCGGCCGCGTGCAGGGCGTCGAGGTCGGCGGTGGCCAGCATGGACGTGGCCAGGAACTCGGCGCGGCTGACCGCCGGCGACTCCGAGACCAGCGGCTGGTCCCAGAACTCGCGGGTGCTGTCGAACTCCGGGTCGTCGACCGGCGCGCGGAAGTCGGTGGCCGTGACCGCGACCGCGAGCCGGCCGTCGTGCGGCACCAGCGCCAGCTCGATCGCCTGGGTGTTGACGGCGAACCGGTGCCGGCCGAGCTGGATCGTCTCGCCGCCGTCGCGGAACAGGTCGACCCGGTCGCGCAGCGCCCGCCCGGCCTCCTGGCGGGCCGCCTTGACCCGGCCGTCGAGCTCCTCGCCGCGGACGGCGTCGCCGAGCGCGCGCAGCTCGTCGGCGACCGAGCGGAGCTTGGCCACCATCGGGTCGGCGGCGAAGTACGTGTTGACGTCGTCGAGCGTGTCCATCGTGGACGCACGGCGGCGCACGCTGGCGAGGATGCGCTCGGCCGACTCGACGAGCCGGTCGGCCCGCCGCGAACGGTCGTCGACCAGCGCCTGCTTGCGGGCCGCGAACGCCTCGTAGACGTCCGTGCGTTTGGTGGACAGCTCGGTCAGGAAGTCGTCGAACTCGCCGTAGCGGGACTCGAGGTTCTCCACCTGGAGCAGCAACCGGCCGAGCTGGTCGTCGCACGCCTCGGGCGTGTCCGCGGCCGCCAGCGCTCCGGTGACCGCCTGGTTGAGCAACGCGAACTCGGCCGCGAAGCCCGCCCGCCCTTCGACCGCGGCGAGCTCGCGGCGGCGCGCGTCGAGCACGGCCCGGGCCCGGTTGACGGCGCCGAGCACCTCGCCGATGCGTTCCAGGATCGCGGTGCGCACCGTGGCGTCGGCGATGTCGAGGGTGCCCACGACGTCGGTGACCAACCGCAGCGCGTCGGCCTGGGCGGTGAGCTGCTCGGCGACCGGCCCGGCCGCCGCGACCGTGGGCACCTCGGCGCCCGTGGCGGTCAGGCGGGCGACCTCGGCCTGGTAGCCGGCGAACGCGTCGTCGCGCTTGAGGAACTCGACCGCCCGGCGGGCGGCGCCGTCGAGTTCCCCGGTCAGCCGGGCGGCGAGGGCGTCGATCCGGGCCAGGTCGACGTAGCGCAGCTCGCGCAGCGTCTCCAGGTGGCCCTGGGCCCGGCGCAGCTCGGCGAGCTGGTTGACCCATCCGTCGGTGGTCGCCGGCAGCTCGCCGTTGACCCGGCGGACCAGCGAGGCGATGTCGGCCGCGGCCGTCTCCAGCGCGGTCGTCGCGGCGGCGGTGAGGGCCTGGACCTTCTCGTACTCGTCGAGTACCTGCTCGGCGGTCGCCCGAACCTCGGCCAGCGGGGTGCGCAGGTCGCCCAGCTCCGCCTCGCCGAGCCAGTGGTAGTGGTCGAAGACCCGCACGCAGGCCGCGATCAGCGCCTCGAAGACCGGCACGGACGGCGTCGACTCGCCGACCATCCGGGCGATCGACAGCGCGTCGGAGATGCCGCGGACGAGGTCGGCGTTGCCTACGCGGTGCAGGGGCCCGGCGCCGGCGGGTTGCCGGGCGGCGTACGCGTCGGAGACGAACGCGGTCTGCCACACCTGCATGGGGTGCACCCGGGTCGGCTCGTCCGAGGTGGCCCGGAAGACGACCAGCGTGCCGTCGTCGAACAGCGAATAGCCGTGACAGGAGAGCGGGGTCGAGACCTCTTTCCGGATCACGTTGTACGGCAGCAGCAGGCTGCGCCCCTCCACCTGCGCGTGGAAGACGAAGAGCACGTCCTCGCCGTTGGGTGACCGGATGGCCCGCTCGAAGACCAGATCGCTGGTGTCGGTGTCGAACGTCTTCACCGCGCCGGTGGTCAGATAGAAGCCGCCCGGGAAGATGATGCCGTGGTCCTCCGGCAGCCGCTGGCACGCCTGGCCGATGCCGTCGAGCCGCACCACGCCCTTGGTGCGCGTGTTGAAGACCAGGTGCCGCCAGTCGCTCTCCTTGTAGGGCCGGATGCGCAGCAGGATCAGCGGGCCGACCCGGGCCCAGTGCACGTCGGCGTCGGCCAGGCTCTGCAGCGGCTGCTCGACCGGCTCGGAATAGATGCCCTCGCCGGACTCCGTGTTGTCCTCGACCTTGAGCGTGAGGTCGCCACCGACGGTCTCGACGAACACCTCGCCGGCGATCGAGATGTGCGGGTGGCGGCCGAGCACGTGGTCGTCGCGGCTCGTCTCGACCCATTCGAAGTCGTGGCTGGGCGGGAAGACGTGGTCGCGCTCGCCACGGTTGTCGACATAGGACACCGCGCCGGTCGGCGTCAGCGTCCAGCGCAGCACCCGGATGTCCTCGGTGCGCGGGCCCGTCTGGAAGACCGCGAGCAGCTTGCCGTCGACCTCGCGCAGCGTGGCGAGCCGGGTCTCCTTGTAGTAGCGGTAGAGCTCGGCGAAGTCGCGCTGGAATGTCTCGTCGTCGAGCAGACCGGGCACCTCGGCCGGCGGCACGTCGTCGAACCGGAACGCGTCGCCGTCGCGCAGGAACCGGTGCAGCGAGAACACGTCGCCGACCGTGGTCTCCGGCTTGAGGCCGAGGAACACGTTGTAGCCGAACAGCATCACGCCGCCGGCCGGCACGATGTCGCGCGGCACGCAGTTGTGCTCGGTGCGGACCCGGTCGGTGCCGACCAGCCGCAGCTCGGTGCTGCCGAACTCGGCGAGCCGCCGGGCGTTGAGCTCCTCCGCCCGGCGGGCCAGCTCGGCCGACCGCGCCGCCAGCCGGTCGCGCAGCACCTCGTAGGTGCCGGCGTCCAACGCCGTCGGCGCGGTGGCCGTCTCAGCCACGGGCGGCCGGCTGCTTGGCGTCGAGCGCGGCCAGCGGCGCGTCGGCGACGCCCAGCTTCTCGGCCGCGGTCAGCAGCTCGCGCAACCGGCCCGCGTCGGCGCCACCGGCCTTGATCTGCTGCAGCAGGAAGGCGCTCAGCGTCAGGTTGGTGATGTCGGACGTGCTCGCCTTGCCCAGCAGCTTGCCGAGGTCGTCGGCGAAGCTGTTGTCGCCGTTGAGCCACGGGCCGGCCAGCGAGGTGGCGACCGTCGAGTTCTGCACGAAGCCGTCGACGCTCTTGCCGACCGAGATCGCGCCGAGCAGCCGGTCGAAGAAGATGCTGTCGCCGCCGACGATGTCGATGTCGGCCTTTTCCAGACCCTTGCCGACGATCGTCGCCTGGGCCTCGGCCACCTGCCGCTGCACGTCGATGCCGGCGAGCCGGATCTCCTTCTCGGCCTCCAGGCGCAGCCGGTATTCCTCGTGCTCGCGGGTCGCGTCGTCGAGCGCGGCCATCGCGGCCGCCTTCTCGGTGAGACCCTCGGCCTCGCCCTTGAGCTTCTCGCGCATCCCCTCGGCCGCCGCGATCGCCTTCTCGCGCTCGACCGCGGCCTCGGCCCGGCCGACCTTCTCGATCGCCTCGGCGTCGCGCTCGCGCACCTGCACCTCGGCCAGCCCCGCCGCGGCCGCCTCGGCCTGGGCGCCCTCGGCCAGCCGGATCTTCGCCCGGGTGTCGAGCTCGGCGGCCTGCTGCCGGGCCTCGGCCAGCACGAGCTGCTCGCGGGCGCGGTGCTTGGCCGCCGCCTCGGCCGCCTCGGCGGCCTTGATGTCCTTGACGAGGTTCTCCTGGGCCTGGGCCTCGGCCTGGATCACCGTCGACTGACGCAGCCGCTCGGCCTCCTCGACCACCCGGAGGCGCTTGATGTGCTCCTCCTGCTCGGCGACCGTCTTCTCGACCGCGATCCGCTCGCGGACCACCTCGGCGATCGCCCGCTTCTCGGCCTCGACCTCTTTGTCCTTGGCGATCGTGGACAGCTCGGTCTCCCGCTGGCGGCCGATCACCTCGAGCATGCGGTCCTTCTCGATCCGCTCGGTCTCGATGGCGATGACCCGCTCGCGGTTCTTCTCCGCGACCGCGATCTCGCGCGCCTGGTTCTCCCGCTGCACGCCGAGCTGCTCGTCGGTGCGCAGGTTGGCCGCGTTGTAGCGCAGCCGCTGCTCGGCCCGGACCAGCTCGGTCTCGGCCTCCTCGCGGGCGCGGATGGTGTCGATCTCGCGCTTCTGCTTGATCTCCGCGTCGGCCTGGCGGCGCTCCAGCTCGAGGATGGCCTCACGGGCGTCGACGTTCTGCCGCGTGATCTCCTTCTCCTCGTTGCGCCGGAACTCGTTGGTGCGCACGTGTTCCGCGGCGGTCAGCTCGGTGATCTTCCGGATGCCCTGCGCGTCGAGGATGTTGCGCGGGTCGAGCTGGTCCATCGGGGTCTGCTCGAGCACGTCGATCGCGGCGTCCTCGAGCGAGTATCCATTGAGGTCGGTGCCGATGACGGCGATGATGCGGTCGCGGAACTCGTCGCGCTTGGTGTAGAGGTCGACGAAGTCGAGTTGCTTGCCGACGGTCTTCAGCGCCTCGGAGAACTTGGCGCTGAACAGCTCCTGGAGCGTCGACTGGTCGCTGGCGCGCGCGGTGCCGATCGCCTGGGCCACCTTGACGACGTCCTCGGCGGTCTTGTTGACGCGCACGAAGAAGGCGATTTTGATGTCGGCCCGGATGTTGTCGCGGCAGATCAGCCCGTCGGTGCCGGACCGCTCGACGTCGATCGTCTTCACCGAGATGTCCATGACCTCGGCCTTGTGGAACACGGGCAGCACCACGGCGCCGGTGAACGTGACGTCGACCTTGCGGGTCTTCGAGATGATCAGCGCCTTGCCCTGCTCGACCTTCTTGAACAGGCGGCTGACGAGCAGCACCACGCCCAGCAGCACGAGCACGAGCACCAGCACGAGCACGAGGAACCCAAGGGAAATGACGTCCATCAACGGCCCTTCGATTGATCCGAGAGGTCGGCCGGCACGACCCAGAAGAACTCACCGGCGGAGTCGTAGTCGTAGATGACCGCCCGGGTGCCCGCGCCGAACGAGTCGGCGCCGGTCTGGCGGACCTGGACGATGGCCGAGGACCCGTCGGCGGCGTGCACCTCGGCCTGGCCGAAGTCGATCGCGACGCGGCCCGTGCGGATGACGCACTCGCGGCCGACGAAGTCGTGCCGGGACGCCCCGGAGGTGTGGGGGAAGAGCCGGCTCAGCGGGCGGCGGAGCAGGCTGACGATCGCCCAGCCGATGGCCAGGCTGGCCAGCAGCACCACGATGTCGAGGGCGGCGTTGTCGGGCAGCAGCACCGAGCCGACGAGGCTGGCGAACCAGGCGAGAGCCACCACAATGGACAGCGCGACGGTGGCCGGCGCGCCGCCGAGGCCCAGCCGGTCGAGCAGGCCGTCGAGCCCGCCGTCGGTGTCGGTGTCGAGCCCGCCGGCCAGCACCACGATCCAGTAGCAGACGACCACGGCGAGCAGGACGGTGAAGATGACGGACGGGAAGCCCAGCGCCGTGTCGATGAAGTCGCCCACGTCTCGAAACCACCCCCATGAATGTTCCTCAGGATGATGGCACGGGCGCACAAGCATGGGGTCATCCGATCGTCGGATGACCCCATGCCGGAAATGGTCAACAGGGGCAGCGTGCGGCCACCGGAGCGGGCGCCGGAGGCTGCGCGGCGGCGGCCTGCCGGACGTCGTCGAGCATCCGCTGGCGGGCGGCCGGGTCGATCACCTCGCCGCGGACGACGACCGAGTTGATCCGGGTGGTGTTGCGGATGTCGCGCAGCGGGTCGGCGTCGAGCAGCACGAGATCGGCGACGTTGCCCCGCTCGATCGTGCCGCGGTCGCGGGCGCCGAGGTAACGGGCGGGTTCGAGCGTCGCGGTCTGCAGCACGCGCATGTTTGTCAGGCCGGCCTGCGCGAGCCTGGCCAGCTCGTCGTGCAGGCTGAAGCCGGGCACCAGGTAGGCGGTGCCGTTGTCGGTGCCCGCCAGCAGCGGCACGCCGGCGCGGTCGAGGTCGTACACCAGGCGCAGCCGACGCTCGTAGATCTCGCGGCCGCGGGCGTCCTGCTCCGGCGTACGCCCGTTGAGGTAGATCAGCTCCAGGGCGAACTGCCAGAACCCCTGGGTGGCGGCCGGGACATAGGCGTACCGCGGGTCGGTCAACGGGGTGTCGCCCGGCAGGTCGGTGAACGTGTGCAGCACGAGCGTCGGGGTGACCCGCGTGCGGTTGCGGGCGAGCCGGGCGAAGACGCCGGCCGCCTTGTGCCGGTCGACGCTGCGGGCGGCGGCGTACTCGTAGGGGTGCATCTTGTTTAGCCAGCCGTTGTATTCCCCGCCGGCGATCGGCACGGAGGTGATGGCCCGGCGCAGCTCGTCCTCGCGGCTGGAGAGGTCGTAGAAGACCTGGAAGAGGTGTTCGACGCTGGCCAGGCCGGCGTCGCTGGCCTCCGTCAGCTGCACGAAGTCGGAGACGTGGCCGAGGAACGGGATGCGCTGCCGCCGCGCCTCGTCGGCGATCGCGAAGAAGCTCGCCCGCGACAGTCGCGTGTAGACCTTCACGAAGTCGGCACCGGCGTCCTTCTGCGCGCGGACGGTGGCCCGACCCTCGGCCGGCGTGGCGACGGCGATGTACGGCGCACCGAGCCCCTCCCACAGCGACGGCGAGCCGTCGACGATCGGGCTGCCGATGGTGTAGCGCGGACCGAGCCGGGTGCCGGCCGCGATCTCGCGCCGCCATTGGGTGACGTCGGCGTTGGCGCTCATCTCGCGGACCGTGGTGATGCCGTTGGCGATGTTCAGCGGCGGCTCGATCAGCTCGCCGTCGAACGTGTGGTTGTGCATGTTGGCCAGACCGGGGATGAGGAACTTGCCGCGCCCGTCGACGACCTGAGCGCCGGGTGGCACGCCGACGCGCCGGCTCGGCTCGACGGCGAGGATCCGGTCGCCGCGCAGCAGCACGGTCATGTCGCGCTGGGCCGGTGCGCCGGTCGCGTCGATGACGGTGACGTGGGTGATGGCGGTGAACCGGTCGGCAGCGGTCGCGACGCGGGGCGTCGCGCTGGCCCGGCCGACGCCGAGCCCGGCCGCGCCCGCGGCCAGCCCGGCGGCGCCGGCGAGAACGGAACGGCGGGAAATGTGGCTGTGCTGCATGGCGGTCCCTTTCGGCTTCGTATGGTGCACTCACCATCTCGCGTCGGACCGGCCCGGTCATTGAAGTATACAGGCGTATAGATGGTAGGGAAATCCTCACCTGGTAGCCCGCTGTTCACCTCGTGCACGCGCCCGGGCCGTAACGGGTCTACAGGATCGGCTCGACCACCGATCCCAGGAGGAACTCACCATGTCCCGCTGGCAACGACGTGCCGCGACGGCACTCGCCGCCGCCGTGGCCCTCAGCGGAGTGGCCGGCCTGACCGCCGGCGTCACGCCCGCCGCCGCCAAGCCCGCCAAGACGTTCGACCTGCAGGCCCACCGCGGCGGCCTCGGGCTGCGGGTGGAGAACACCCTCGCGTCGTTCGGCAACGCGCTGCGGCTCGGCGTCTCCACGTTGGAGCTCGACGTCCAGATCACCGAGGACGGGCAGGCCGTCGTCACCCACGACCGCCGCACCACCGGCTCGAAGTGCAAGGACACGGCGCCCGCCGTCCCCGGCGACCCGGAGTTCCCGTACATCGGGAAGTACATCAACACGCTGTCGCTGGCGCAGGTGCGCACGCTCGACTGCGGCAGCCTCACCCTGGCCGACAAGCCGGGCCAGGTCGCCGTGCCCGGCGCGAAAATGCCGCTGCTGAGCGAGGTGTTCGCGCTGGTCAACCGCTACCAGGCCCGCGACGTCACGCTCAACGTGGAGACCAAGGTCGAGGCCGGCGCGCCGACCGAGACCGCGCCGCGCGAGCAGTTCGTGCAGGTGACCGCCCGTGAGGTGCGCAACGCCGGCCTGCTCGAGCAGGTCACCATCCAGAGCTTCGACTGGGGCGCGTTGATGCGCATGCGCCAGGTCGAGCCGCGCCTGCCGATCGTCGCGCTGACCAACATCGACTTCCTGCAGACCGGTAAGCCGGGTGCGTCGCCGTGGCTGGGCGGGATCGACATCGACGACTTCGGTGGCGACCCGATCAAGGCGATCAAGAGCTTCGGCGTGAAGACCTTCTCGCCGGTGCACGGCACGCCGCAGAACGGCACGGTGAACGACGCCAACTACGTGCCGTACGTGACGAAGGCGATGGTCGACCACGCGCACCGCAACGGCATGAAGGTCGTGCCGTGGACGGTCGACGACGTGCCGACGATGACCAAGCTCATCGACGACGGCGTCGACGGCATGATCACGGACTACCCTGACCGGCTGCGCACCCTGCTCGGCCAGCTGCGGTTCAAGCTGCCCAAGGCGTACGCGTCGCCGTTCGACGTGCAGGCCCACCGCGGCGGCCGGGCCGACCTGCCGGAGAACACGCTGCCGGCATTCGCCCGGGCGCTGTCCAACAAGGCCATCTCCACGCTGGAGCTCGACACGGGCGTGACCAAGGACGGCAAGCTGGTCGTGTTGCACGACCGGGCGATCAACGGCTCGCACTGCGTCGACACGGCGCCGGTGCGGCCGAAGGACCCGATGTTCCCGTACGTCGGGAAGCTCGTGCACGACCTGACGCTGGCGCAGATCAAGACCATCGACTGCGGCACGAAGACGCTGCCGGAGCTCCCCGACCAGGTGCCGGCGCCGGGCGCCCGGATCCCGACCCTCGACGAGGTGTTCAACCTGGTCAAGGGAAGTGACCGCCCCGACGTCCGGATGAACATCGAGACCAAGATCAGCCCGACCGCGAACGACACCGAGGCGTTCGGCCCGTTCGCGGCCAAGCTGGTCAAGGCGATCGAGAAGGCGCGCTTCGAGGACCGGGTCACGATCCAGTCGTTCGACTGGCGCACGATCACCCGGGCTCGCGAGCTGAACAGGAAGATCGAGACGGTCGCCCTGGTCTGGCAGTACGGCCCGGCCGAGTGCGCCACGCTCGCCGACGAGTGCTCGCTGCAGGCGGTCTACGGCGACAGGTCGGTCAAGAGCCCGTGGACCGGCGGCCTGGACTGGTGGAAGTACCGCGACCTGGGCAAGCTGGTCCGCGCGGCCGGCGCCGGGACGGTCTCGGCCAACTGGCAGGTGCACGACCCGAACCAGCCCACGGTCGTCAACGCGGACTGGTACCTGCGCCAGGACCCGACCTACTACCACGGCCCGGACGTCGAGGTGCTGCAGCGCCGCGACCACCTCAAGGTGGTGCCGTACACCGTGGACGACCCGGCCATCATGCAGCGCGTGATCGACCTCGGCGTCGACGGCATCATCACCGACAACCCGAACCTGCTGATCGAGGTCGCGATCCGCAACGGCCTGCGCTGACGCGCGAAAGGAACGGTCCGTTATTAACGCCAGGCGTTAACAACGGACCGTTCCTATGCGAAAAGCGTTAGGAACGGACCGTTCCTTCAGCTGCGGCGGAGGGCGACCACGGCGATGTCGTCGCCGACCGGGGGAGTGGCCAGGGCCAGCAGGTGGTCGGCGTAGCGCTCCAGGTCGGGGTCCGGGCTGGCCGCGGCCGCGGCCAGTTGGGCCAGGCCGTGGTCGATGTCGCTGGTGCGGCGTTCGACCAGGCCGTCGGTGTAGAGGACCAGCGTGCCGCCGGGTGGGAGCACCAGGTCCAAGTCGCCCGGCCGCGGCGCGTCGATGCCGAGCAGCGGCGCGCGGTGTTCGACGAAGCTCGCCCGGCCGTCGACGACCAGGACCGGTGGCGGGTGGCCGGCGTTGGCGAAGCGCACCTGGCCCGTGACCGGGTCGAGGATGAGCAGGCAGATGGTGGCCAGCTCGCCGGGGAGCAGCCGGCGCAGCAGTTGGTTGGTCAAGGCCAGCACCGCTCCGGGCGGATGACCTTCCACGGCGTACGCCCGAACGGCGTGCCGCAGCTCGGCCATGACCGTGGCGGCGTAGAGGGAGTGGCCGGTGACGTCGCCGATCGCGGCCAGCATGTGCCCGTCGAGCATCGTCAGCTCGTAGAAGTCGCCGCCGACCTCGGTCTGGGCGCTCGCCGGCACGTAGCGCACCGCCAGGTCGTAGCCGGCCAACTCCGGGATCCGCTGGGGCAGCAGGCTGCGCTGCAGGGTCAGCGCGATCCGGTGTTCCTCGTCGTAGGTCCGCTGCGCCTCGACCGCCGACGCGACCGCCTGGACCAGCAGCCGCAGCACGTCGGCCTGTTCGCGTAGCGCGGTCGTGGGCACGGCCACGTGCACCGGCGGCCGGTCCTCGCGCAGTCGGGCGGTGCCGACCGCCACCTCGTCCGTCGGCCACTCCAGTTGGGGCCACTGCACCGCGCCGTCGGTGCGGATCAGCGCGCCGACCGGCACGACCGCCGCCGCGGCGGGCCACTCGCGGACGACCGCCGGGCTCGCCGCGTCGGTCACCGCGGCCACCAGCCGGTCGCCGGCCGAGCTGCCCGCCGTGATCGTGTCGGCGGCCACCACCGCTCCGCTGCCGAAGATGGCGGCGGCCCCGGCTGCGGCCGCGGTCAGCAGTTCGGTGAGCGTGCGCGCGGAGTTGACCGCCACCGTCGTCTCGGCGAGCCGGGTCAGGCCGAGTGCCAGGGTTTCCGCGTGCCGCCGGGCCCGGTAGTAGCGCAGCACCGCGTGCGCGGTCGCGACCAGCTCGTCGGGCTCGATCGGCTCGGCCAGGTAGGCGTCGGCGCCCCGGGTCAGGCCCTGGGCCCGGTCGGCGACGTCGACCGCGTGCGCCGAGACGTGGATGACCGGCGTCGCGGCCAGCGTCGGGTGGGCCTTGATCCGCTCGGCCACCTCGAAGCCGCTCATGTCGCCGAGCCGCACGTCGAGCACGACGAGGTCGATGTCGCCGGCGGTGACGCGTTCGAGGGCGGCCGTGCCGCTGTCGGCCTCGTAGACCCGCAGGCCGGCCCGGGTCAGCCAGCGGACCAGCAGGTAGCGCTTGGCGTCGCTGTCGTCGACGACCAGCACCGTGGCGGACTCAGGATGCTCCATCGTCACCCGCCACCGGCAACCGGACGGTGAACGTGCTGCCTGCGCCGGGCTCGCTGGCCACGGTCAGCGCGCCACCGAGCAGGGTGACCAGGCGGCGGGCGTACGGCAGGCCGAGGCCCGTGCCGGTCGCGCCGGTGGGGGAGTGACCGGGTACCTGGTAGAACTCTTCGAAGATCCGCTCGTGCAGCTCGGGCGGGATACCGACGCCGGTGTCGACGACCTGGATCAGCCAGTCGTCGCCGTCGCGGGTGGCGGACATCCGCACCTCGCCGGCCGCGGTGAACTTGAGCCCGTTGTGCAGCAGGTTGCGCAGCACCTGGGCGAGCAGGACCTCGTCGGAGCGGATGGTGGCCTCGCCGGGCGGGTCGACCACCACGAGGTCGACGTCGCCCGTGGCCATCGCGCGCACCGTGCCGCGCAGCTGGCTGAACAGCACCCGCAGGTCGACCTCGGACCAGTCCGGCTGGATCGTGCCGGACTCGGCCTTGGCCAGGTCGAGCAGGTCGTTGACCAGGCGCAGCAGGTCGTTGGCCGAGCCGCGGATAAGCTCGACCTGGCGGGACTGGTCCTCGGTCAGCGGGTCCGAGGCGGGGTCGTCGAGGAGCCGGGCGAGCCCGATCACGGCGGTGACCGGGGCGCGCAGCTCGTGGCTCACGTTGGCCAGGAACCGGGTCTTCGCCTCGCTGGCCGCCCGCAACTGCGCGGACCGCTCGTCGAGCTCGGCGTAGAGCGCGACCACGCCGCGGTTGGTCTCCTCCAGCTCGCCGGAGAGCTGGTTGTAGAGCGCCATCACGCCGCGGTTGGTCTCCTCCAGCTCGGCGTTGAGCCGGGCCAGTCGGTCGCGGTGGGCGCGGGTCTCCTCGAGCGCGGCGAGCAGCTGCTCATTCTGCTCGGCCATCTCGTCGAGCGGGGTGCGGGGCGCGGAGGCCGCGAGCTCGGCGCGGACGCGCTCGAGGCGGTCGGGATCGACGCCCGCCCCGACCGGTATCCGCCGGCTCATCCGCACCACCGTCGTCGTCGGTCCGTCGTCGATCGTGAGGTCGTCGACCAGCCGGCCGAGGCTGGGCAGTTGGTCCATCCGGCTCGGGCCGATGGCGATGACCTCGACCTGAAGTTTCTCACTCCCGAGGCCGAACCACACTTCGGCGCCGGTCGCCGGCGGGCCGCCGCGGTCGCTGAACAGCGTGCGGCCGACCTCGCTGAGCGCGGTGGCCAGCCGCACCTGGTCCTGCCGTTCCAGGCCGACCGCGGCGGCGACCTCGCGGGCCCGCTGCCGGACGACGAACACGTCCGCCTCGGTGCGCAACAGCAGGTGCAGCAGCCGGTCCGTCATGCCCGCGCCACCAGGACGCACGCGTCGTCGCGCCGGGTGCCGGCGTCCCGCAGCACCGTCGCGGCGACCACCTGCGGCGAACGCCCGCGCAGGCCGGGGTAGCCGTCGAGGCTCCAGCGGTCGACCACGCCGTCGGAGTGCATCACCAGCAGCGCGCCGGGCGACGCCGGATAGCTGAACTCGCGTACCGTCCGGCGCTGGTGTCCGGCGATGCCGGGCAGCGAGACGAGGCCGCGGCGGCTGGTGTCGTCGAGCAGGAAGCCGGCGATGTTGCCGAGCCCGGCGTAGCGGATCTGGCCGTCGTCGACCTGGGCGACCGCGACCGCGGCGCCCCGCGTGTACGCGATGCCGCGGTGCAGGTGCTCGACGACCGCGGCCGGCGGCCCGGCGGGCGCCGTCCGGAACGCCTGGACGGCGGCCGCGGTGGCCACGGCCGCCAGGGGCCCGTGCCCCAGGCCGTCGCAGACCAGGACCTGCAGCCCACCGTCGACCACCCGCGTCGCGTAGCCGTCGCCGCAGACCTCTTCGCCGCTCATCGCGCGACTCACCGCCGCGACGGAGGCGGCCGTGGGCGCCGGACCCGGCCAGACCTGGGCGACGGCGACCGTGCCGCGGCCCTCGACCGAGCTCATGTCGAGAAAACCGGCCTGCCGGGCGATCGCGCCGAGGCCGATGCCGAGCGTCCCGGCGGTGGAGTGCCCGTCGCGGGCCGACCGGGTCAGGTCGCTCATGCCCGGCCCGGAGTCGACCGCGATCAGCTCGACCCCGGCGACGTCGCCGGTCCGCGCCGGCCGGACCAGCAGGCGGCCCTCGTCGGCGTGCTTGACCAGGTTGCTGGCCAGCTCCGTGGCGACGATCGCGAGCGTGCCCACCCGGGCTTCGTCGAGGCCGACCTCGGCACCCAGCTCCTGGGCGGCCCGGCGGACGGCGCTGACGGCGCTGGACTCCTCGAGCCGGAACCACAGTCCACCGTCGACGAGCCCGCTCGCGCGGCTCACCGCTACCGCGCCCATTTCGTGACGGTCACCCGGGTGCCCCGGCCCGCCGCGGTGTCGATGTCGAACTCGTCGACCAGCCGGCGGGCGCCGCTGAGCCCGAGGCCGAGCCCGCCGCCGGTGGTGTAGCCGTCGGTCAGAGCCAGGTCGAGGTCGACGATGCCGGGCCCGTCGTCGGCGAACACGATCCGGACCCCCTTGCGCCGACCGGCATCGAGCACGCTCACCTCGGCGTCGCCGCCGCCGCCGTAGACCAACGTGTTGCGGGCCAGTTCGCTGGCCGCGGTGACCAGCTTGGTCTGGTCGACCAGCGACAGTTTGGCCGCGACCGCGACCGTGCGCACCAGCTGCCGCACCCGGACCACGTCTTCGTCGGCCGCGATGGTCACGACCTGTGGCTCGCTGAGGCCGACGCCGGTGGTCACGATGTCGCCGTGGGGCCGCGGTCGAGATCCAGGTCGAGGCCGAGGTCGTCGAAGGACTCGACGTCGGAGGGCGCGGCGGGCCGGGACTGCGCCAGCAGCTCCATGCCCCGCTCGACGTTGAGCGCGGTGCGGATGCCGTCGAGCGACAGACCGAGCTCGACCAGCGTGATCGCGACGGCGGGGCGCATGCCGACGACCACCGTCTCGGCGTCGAGCACGCGTGAGATCGAGGCGATCGAGGAGAGCATCCGGCCGACGAAGGAGTCGACGATGTCGAGCCCGGTGATGTCGATGATCACCCCGTGGCATCCGGTCGCGACGATCCGCTCGGCCAGGTCCTCCTGGAGCGCGAGGGCGGTCTGGTCCTGCATGTCGACCTGGATCGAGACGAGCAGGAGGTCGCCGATCTTGAGGACCGGGACGCGTTCCATCAGTTGCTCCGAGCCCGGCGGGCCAGCTCGATCATTCGCAACGCGTGTCGCAGCGCGTCGGCCAGCGTCGCCTTGGTGGCGATGTCGCCGAACTCGATGCCGAGCGCGACGATCGTCTGCGCGATCTGCGGGCGGATGCCGGAGATGATGCACTCCGCGCCCATCAGCCGGGCCGCCACCACGGTCTTGAGGATGTGCTGTGCGACCTGGGTGTCGACGGCGCCGACGCCGGTGATGTCGATGATGGCGTACGGCGAGCCGGTGTCGACCAGCGTCTCCAGCAGCCGTTCCATGACGACCTGGGCGCGGGCCGAGTCGAGCGTGCCGACCAGCGGGATCGCGACCACGCCCTCCCAGAGCTTGACCACCGGCGTGGCCAGCTCGAGCAGCTG
Source organism: Asanoa sp. WMMD1127 (assembly GCF_029626225.1). Taxonomy (NCBI): domain Bacteria; kingdom Bacillati; phylum Actinomycetota; class Actinomycetes; order Micromonosporales; family Micromonosporaceae; genus Asanoa; species Asanoa sp. WMMD1127. The sequence continues at coordinate 462,876 of NZ_JARUBP010000001.1, read as the reverse complement.
CTCGGCCTGGTCGGCGATCAGCTCCTCGCGGGTCTTGGCGTAGGTCTCGAAGGTGAACAGGCCGAGGTCGTCGACGACCAGGCCGACGGCGATCAGGTCGGCGAGCACCTGCGGCTCGGCGCTGCGCACGTCGACCACGTCGAACAGGGCGCGCTTGAGCCCGAACACGGTGACCGCCGTCTCGGAGGCGCTGAAGCCCTGCCGGGCCCGGCTCCTGGACAGGTCGACCAGCGTGGCGCGCAGCCCGGCCGAACCGTCGGCGGTCAGGTCGAACCCGTTTCCGGCGCCCAACGCCTCCACGAACGCCCGGTGCAGATCCTGCACCTGCTTCTGCAGCTCGGCCCGCGTCAACCGGCCGCGCAGCGGCGCGGCGAGCGTGTCGGTCCAGCTCGCGTTCAGCTTGTCGGCGTGGGCGTCGAGCAGCGTCGCCAGGCGGCCGCTCTCCTCCGCGGTCAGTCCCATCCATACCCTCCCCGAGAGCCCGAGCCGGCCGGTCGGACGCGGCCAGCCGGCAGACCGTACCACCGTGCGTCGAATTCATGCCTGGCGGCAACTACCTGGGTACCTAGGATCACCGGGATGTCGTATCGAGCGCGGGTGCGGGGCTGTCTGTTGGGCGGGGCGATCGGGGACGCGCTGGGAAATCCGGTGGAGTTCCTGTCGATTCACCGGATCAGGGAACGATTCGGTCAGGAGGGCCTGACCGACCTGGTAGGTGACCCTGCGTTGATCACCGACGACACGCAGATGACCCTCTTCACGGCCGAGGGGCTGATCCGGGCGAGCGTGCGGTGGGACCGGGGCGTCTGCCATCCGCCGTCGGTGGTGCACCGGGCCTACCTGCGCTGGCTCGACACCCAACGGCTTCCGGGCCCGCCCGCCGACGTCGACGGGTGGCTGGCGGGCCACGAGTTCCTCTACGCCCGTCGCGCGCCCGGCAACGCCTGCCTCTCCGGCCTGTCGACCGGGCGCATGGGCACACCCGACAACCCGGCCAACCCCGACTCCAAGGGGTGCGGCGCCGTGATGCGGTCGGCGCCGTTCGGCCTCCATCCGGGCTGGTCCGCGGCGCAGGCGTTCGACCTGGCCGTCGAGTGCGCGGTGCAGACGCACGGTCACCCGTCCGGCTACCTCGCGGCCGGCGCGTTCGCGGCGATCGTCCACGCGCTGGCGGTCGAGGAGCGCGGCCTGGTCGAGGCCGTCGAAGGCGCGCTGACCCTGCTGCGCCAGCGGCCGCGGCACGACGAGGTCACCGGCGCGCTGGAGCGGGCGCTGACGCTGGACCGCGCGGTCACGCCGGAGCGGGTCGAACTGCTCGGCGGCGGCTGGGTGGCCGAGGAGGCGCTGGCGATCGCCGTCTACGCCGCGGTGGCGTTTCCCGGCGACGTGCGGCGGGCCCTGCTCGCCGCGGCCAACCACGCCGGCGACAGCGACTCGACGGCCGCGATCGCCGGCAACCTGCTCGGTGCGTGGCACGGCGAGGACGCGCTGCCGACGGACTGGGCCCTGCGCGTCGAAGGCCGGGACCCAATCCTCGAGGTGGCCGACGACCTGGCGCTCGAGTTCACCAACGGGCGGCGGCCGTGGTCACCGGCCCGCTATCCGGGCGCGTAGGGGCGGCGGTCGAGGACGGTGACCAGCCAGTGTGCGGTCGACTCGGTGAGGCCGTCGGCGATGACGCGCCGGCGCGAGCCGTCGTCGACGACGAGCTGACACCAGTCACCGTTCTGGTCGACGGCGTAGATGGGTGCGTCGGCGGACGCGGTGGGGCTGTTCACGGAGAGGTCAACGAACGGCGGCCCGGTTGGTGTCCGGGGGCGGCGCCACCCCCGGGCACGATCAGTCAGGCGGGGTGCACGGCGAATCGCCGGGTGTCCGCGTCGATGGCGGCGATGCGGACCGGGACGACCGCGCCCTCCTCCAGCGGGGTCGGCCACTCGCGCACGGGCGCGAAGCCGTCGACCTCGCCGATGCGGACGAACGCGCCGAACGGCACGACGCTCACCACGTCGCCGTGCACGACGGCGCCGACCTGGTAGCGCGCGACGAACGCGGCCCAGGCTTCGTCGGTTGCGGGCATGTCAGGAATTCACCTCCTCTCGAGGACGCGCCAGCAGGGCGATGAGAGAAGGTGCCGCCGGCGGGCCGCGGGCCCGCGGGGCGGTCAAGAGATGGCCGGGTAACCGTTCTGAGAAAGGCCCGTCAGAGGGGCCGACCCGGCAGTCACCCGGCCATCATAACCGTCAGAGCGTCAACGTCCAGGAGTTGAGATAGCCGGTGTCGGCCGACGCCGCGTCCCGCACCCGCAGCCGCCACGTGCCGTTGCGGGCCTCGCTCGACAGGTTGACCGAATAGGTCGTGTCGAGGTTGTCGGCGCTGCCGCCGCTGCGGTTGTGCAACGTGTAGGCGGTGCCGTCGGGAGCGACGAGCGACACGACCAGGTCGCCGCGGTACGTGTGCACGATGTGCACCTCGACGCTGGACGTGCTGGACGCATTGCCGGCGCAGCCCGACACGGTGATCGAACTCTCCACCGTGGACAGATCCGGGATCGACAGGTCGGCGCCGTTGGTCACCGCGCCGCAGCCCCCACCCACCGGGTTGACCGTCCAGGTGTACGACGTGCTGCCCGCGCCGCCGGCCGAGGCGGTCGCGGTCACGGTGACGCCGTAGCTCCCGGCGGCCGTCGGGGTGCCGGTGACCGTGCCGGTGGACGACGAGATCGCCAGGCCCGGGGGCAGGCCGGTGGCCGACCAGGTGTAGGGCGCGGTGCCGCCGGAGGCGCTGTGCGCCGCCGAGACCGCGGTGCCGACCGTCGACGTCCGGTTGCCCGGGTTGGCCACGGTCACGCCGCCGCTGCCGGGCGGGCCACCGCCCAGGGAGACCGCCGCCGCGAGGATGTCCGCCGCGAAGTAGCGCACCTCGGTGTAGACGCCGGGCGCGTTGGGCTGGGCGCACCCAATGCCCCACGAGGTGATGCCGACCTGGACCCACTGGTTGCTGGCGTCGCGCTTGAACATCGGGCCACCAGAGTCGCCCTGGCACGTGTCGATGCCGCCGCCGGGCAGCACGCCGGCGCAGATCTCCTCGTTGGGGATCAGACCGGAGTAGGAGCCGCCCTGCGCGGCGCAGGTGCTGTCGCTGATGAACGGCACGGTCGCCTTGCGCAGGTAGCGGGACTGGCCGCCGCCCTGCACCGTCGCGCCCCAGCCGGCCACCGTGAAGGAGCCGTTGTGCAGCGAGGTGTCGGTGGCGATCTTCAGCAGCGGGCTGTTGATGGGGCTGGACAGCCGGATCAGCGCCCAGTCCTTGCCGTCGCCGTTGTAGCCGGGTGCCCGGTAGACGTAGTTGGACGTGCGGGTGGTCCGCGCCGGGTCCTGGAGGTCGACGACTCCCCAGGTCGCGGTGATCGACGTGTTGTTGCCGGTGCCGTTGACGCAGTGCGCGGCGGTGAGCACCAGGCTGGGCGTGTACATCGCGCCGCCGCAGCCCATCGACAGCCGCACCATCCACGGGAACTCGCCCTGGGTGGCCAGTGTGCCGCCGACGACCTGGTCGGGGCCGCTCGGGACCGGTTCGGGTGCGGCGCTGACGGGTCCGGCGCCGCCGGCCACCATCGCCAGTCCGGCGACGGCGGCCAGCACCATACGTCCAAGTCGGGACAAGTCTTCCTCCCCATCGAACCTTGTGAGTTTCGCGGAATCTACCTCCTTCGATGGACTTTCGGTCATCCCGAATTGCCCGGTAGCTCGGCATGATGGTCAGCTCGCCGGCGCGATGTTCTGGTTGAGGTGGAAGACGTTGGCCGGGTCGTAGGTCCGCTTCAACGCGGCCAGCCGGGCCAGCTTCTCGGCGCCGAAAGCCCGGCGGACACCGGCGGCGCCCTCGTCGCTGAGCACGTTGACATAGACACCGCAGGAGTACGCGTCCAGCGGTCCCGCGGCGGCCCGGGCGGCGGCCATCCGGTCGGCGTCCTCGGCCGGGTCGGTCCACCGGGCCGCGGCGACGAGCTCGAACAGCGTGCCCCGCTGGGCGTACGCCGCCTCGCTCTCGGGCACGTCCTGGATCGCGCCGCCGTAGGCCTGCAGCGACATCGCCGGCCGCAGCGCCGGGTCACCGCCGCCCCGCGCGGCGAACGCCTCGGCCGCCTCCGCGGGGAACCGGTCGAGGTAGAGCCCCTTCCAGTAGCGGCGGAAGTGGTGGCCGCCGGTGCTGTCCTCCATCGTTTGCAGCTCCAAATAGGACAGTTCGCGGACGGTCTCCTGGCGGGGCCGGCCGAGCGCGGCGAAGTCGGCGGTCAGCCGGCGGCCCGCCGCGGGGTCGCCGACCCAGACGAAGCCGACGTCGACCAGGCCGCTGGAGCCGACGCCGGCGGTGAAGGTGGCCTGGCGCGGCGCGGTGGCGTTGAGGTCGCGCCAGCCTTCGAGCACCGGCACCGCGTCGGCCGGGTCGAACGAGTAGTTGACGAGCAGGGCCCGCGTGCCGACCTCGTGCAACCGGAACTCGAACGAGGTGACGATGCCGAAGTTGCCGCCACCGCCGCGCAGGCCCCAGAACAGCTCCGGGTGTTCCGTGCGGCTCGCGGTGACCACCTCGCCGTCGGCGGTGACCACCTCGTACGACAGGACGTTGTCGCACGTCAGCCCGTGCTGTCGGGCCAGCCAGCCCATGCCGCCGCCGAGGGTGAGGCCGCCGACGCCGGTGTGCGAGACGTTGCCGGCCGTGGTGGCCAGGCCGTGGCGCTGGGTGGCCCGGTCCAGCGCGCCGAGCAGCGCGCCGCCCTGCACCCGGGCGGTGCGCGCCGCGGGGTCGACGGTGACGCCGCCCAGCGGGGTGAGGTCGATCATCAGGCCGTCGGCCGGAACCGAGAGGCCGAGCACGCTGTGGCCACCGCACCGCACGCCGATCTCGAGGTCGTGCTCGCGGGCGTAGCGGACCGCGTTGACCACGTCGGCGACCGTGCCGCAGCGCACGATCAGCCGGGGCCGCCGGTCGACCATCGCGTTCCAGACGGAGCGGGCGTCGTCGTAACCGAGGTCGGTGGGGGAGAGAACCTGGCCGGTGAGGGGTGTCGTCGTCATGGCACCTACCGTGCCAAGAATCGGTACAGACAATAAGCTCCGATTCCATGGCGGAAAGCTGGACCAATTCGAGTACGGCCGCCGACCTGCTCGTGGCGGTGGACCGGACGGCCGCGGTGGCGCTGCACCGCCAGATCGAGTCGGCCATCCGCGACGGCATCCGCACCGGCCGCCTGCCGCTGGGCGCCTCGCTGCCGCCCACCCGGACGCTGGCCACGGACCTCGGGGTGTCCCGCGGCATCGTCGTCGAGGCCTACCAGCAGCTGGTCGCCGAGGGCTACCTGAGCAGCCGCCCCGGCGGCTACACCCGGGTGGCCGCCGGCCCGGCCGCGCCCCGGTCGGCGCCGCCGGTCGAATCGTCGCCGCCCGTCAGGATCGACTTCGGGTACGGGCGCGCCGACGTGGCGCATTTCCCCCGTGCCGCCTGGTTGCGGTCGCTGCGGCGGGTGCTGACCGTGGCGCCCAACGACCGGTTCGGCTACTCCAGCGGCCGGGGTGTCCCCGAGCTGCTGCTCGCGCTGCCCGACTATCTCAACCGGGTGCGCGGCGCCGCCGCCACTCCGGCCACGACGGTCGTCACCAACGGCTTCGCGCAGGGCATCGCGCTGGTCATCCAGGTGCTGGCCGCGCGCGGGGCACGCCGGATCGCCGTCGAGGACCCGTCACCCGACGACGACGCCCGGGCCCACGCCCACGCCGCCGGCCTCGAGGTGGTCGGGGTGCCGGTCGGCGCGGACGGCGTCGACGTGACCGCGCTGGCCGCCGCCTCCGCCGACGCGCTGGTGGTGACCCCGTCGCACCAGTGGCCGACCGGTGGCGTGCTGCCGGCCGCGGCCCGGGCGGCGGTGCTGGGCTGGGCCCACGCCAACGACGCGGTCGTGGTCGAGGACGACTACGACGCGGAGTACCGCTACGACCGCGCTCCCGTCGGCGCGCTGCAGGGGCTCGGTCCGGAGCGCGTCATCTATGCCGGCACCACCAGCAAGACGCTCGCGCCGGGCCTGCGCCTCGGCTGGCTGGTGGCCCCGCCGGCCCTGGTCGACGACCTCGCCGCGGCGAAGCAGGCGGCCGACCGCGGCTCGTCCGCGCTCGACCAGCTCGCCTTCGCCGACTTCCTCGCGCACGGCGAGTTCGACCGGCACCTGCGCCGGATGCGGCCGGTCTACCGGCGCCGCCGGGACGCGCTGCTGGCCGCCCTGGCCGCGCACCTACCCGAGTTCCGGCCCGCCGGCGTGGCCGCCGGCCTGCACCTGGTCGCGTGGCTCCCGCCGGGTCTCGACGAGGACACCGTCGTCGCCGCCGGGCTGCGCAGCGGTGTCGGCGTGCACGGCGTCGGCCCGTACCGCCTGGCGCCCGGGCCGCCCGGGCTCATCTTCGGCTACGCGACCCTCGACCCGCCCGCCATCGACGAAGGGCTGGGCCTGCTCGCCGCCGCCCTGTGACACCAGCGCGGCCACGTCGGCGGCGGCGATGTCGAGCGCGGTGTAGGCGCCCTGGCCGGCCGCCGTCGTCGCGATCACCGTGGCCAGACCGAGCCGGCGCTGGAAGAACGACTGCTTGACCCGCCAGCCGATCACCGCCTGGTGGCGCAGGGCCGCGGTCGTGCGGGTGACCAGGCCCGACCGGACGACCAGGTAGCCGTCGTGCAGAGCATGACCCAGGCTGCGGTACGCGATGACGGCACCGGCCGTGGTGACCGCCAGCAGCGCTGGGAACAGCCAGGCGGCGGACGTGGCCCCGAGCCGGTCGGTGAACCGGGCGTCGAGCAGCAGCACGGCGGTGGTGCCGACGGAGGCCCAGAGGAACGCCTTGACCAGCCGGCGGCGCAGCGCGGCGGGCGGCGCGGGCCGCAACGGACGATCCAGCACGTCGTTGCGCAGAATCGTCGTCGCCACGGCCCGCGCCACGCTTACAGGGCCGCGCGGCAGGATCGTGGCGCCCGCGGTGGGGCTCCACAGGCTGATGCCCGTGGTGATCAGGCTGGACTCGGCGACGCCCAGCCAGCGCCAGGCCTGCGGTTCGCGGATCTGGAAGCCGCGGATCCGGTGCTCCTCGCGGTCGACGGAGTGCGTACGCAGCAGGCCCTGCGTGGTCCGCAGGGTGCCCGCGTGGCTGGTCAGCCGGAAGTCCCAGTGCGACGTGACGAAACCGCCCGCGAGGCCGGCGCTGCCGACGACGGCGAAGCCGACCGCCGCGACCAGCACGACCCAACCCACCGGCACACCGTCGGCCAGCGAGCGGGCGTGGTCGAGGGCGTCGTAGCCGAACAGCCGGCCGAGCCAGTAGGCGCCCCAGAGCAGGCCGGCGCCGGACAGGATGCCCCAGACGCTGAGCAGGTTGTAGAGGATCCAGGATGGCTGGAACCGGGCCAGCACCTCGCCCGGCGGCGGCGCTTCGGCGTCGGCCGCGCTGTCCGCGTCGGCCGCGCTGTCCTTGTCGGCCGTGCTGTCCGCGTCGAGGAGCTGGTGCAGCCGCCGCGCGGTGGCGGTCGAGACGGCGTCGATGCGCAGGGCGGCGGTGGCGCCGGCCACCCCGGTCAGCCCGGCGCCGACCGTCACGACCCGCAGCCCGAACAGCCGGTGGGTGAGCCGGGCGTCGCTGCCGACGCTGCGGATCCGGTCGCGGGCGATCCAGCGCTCCTTGCGGACGAACAGGCCGCCGCGCACCTCGACCCGGTCGGGCGTGATCCGGTAGCGGGTGGTGGCCCAACGGGCCAGGTCGGCCGCCGCGCGGGTCACGCCGAGCACCGCCACCACGATCGCCGGCCACGCGTCGCCCGGCGCGAGGCCCAGCAGGCCGGCCGCGACCGCGGTGGGCACCAGCGAGATCGCCGCCCGCACCAGGTCGACCGCGATGACCTTGCGATCGAGTCGCAGCCAGGTCGCTTCCGCCGAGTCGGTCATGTCGCGTCGCCGGCCGTGCGGTTGACGGTGGCGGTGAGCGCGGCCGCGACCTCCGTCGCCTCCGCGTCGGGCAGGGCGACGAGCTGCACCGGCCCGCTGGCGGACGCGGTGGTCACCGTGACGGTCGCCAGCCCGAGCAGCCGTTGCAGCGGGCCGCGGGTGGCGTCGACGGTCTGGACCCGGGACAGCGGCGCGACCCGCCACTCCCGGACGAACCAGCCCGACAGCGCGTAGACGGCGTCGTCGGTCGCCTCCCAGCGGTGCACCCGGTAGCGCCAGGTCGGCACCACGGCCGCGTGCGCCACGATGATTACCGCCAGCGCGACGAGCAGCGGGCCGAGCCACGCGCGCCACGACTCGACGAAGGTGAAGACGATCAGGCCCGCGGCGATCGGTGCGGCGCCGCCGATCACCCCGCGCAACGTCCACCAGGCGACCGCCCGTGGCGCGACCCGGTGACGTGGTGGATGCAGTCCGAGTTCCCCCATCGACACAGGGTGCCGGCCAGGAGTGGGCCGCGCCACTATCCAACGGCTATCCGGGGTGGCCGGTCGACCAGGATTAGTGGTCGAGCGGCGTGCGACGGGCGTCGTACCCTCGCGACATGAGCCCGCCCCGGCCCGATCCGTTCCACGCGCCGCGCTGGCTGCTGCCCGCCGAGCTGGCGGGTCTCTCCGTCGACGAGCCACGTCGACGCCGCACCGTGCGCGACTGGGCGGCCGACGCGCTGCTGTTCCTGTTGGCGCTCAGCCCGTTGGTGATCGCGTCGGACGGGCAGCCCTACTACGCCGGTGTCGTGCCGCAGTGGTTCCACTCCGTCGACCCGTTCGTGACCCTCGCGGCCTGCCTCGCGCTGTGGTGGCGGCGCCGGTTCCCCATCGCGGTCGCCGGCTTCGTGTTCGTGGCCTACATGGTCGGCGACAGCGCCGTCGGCGCGGCGCTGGTCGTGGTCCTGACGGTGGCGGTGCACCGCGGGTGGTTCACCGCCGTGCTGGTGACCGACGCGTTCCTGGTGCCGTCGCTCTGGTTCAGCTTCGCCCACCCGCCGCCCGACGTGCCCTGGCAGGTGATGGCGGTCACCGTCCTGCTGATGTTCGTCGTGCCGTTGGTCTGGGGCATGGCGGTGCGGTCCCGGCGGCAGGTGGTGGTCGGCCTGCGCCGCGACGCGGAGTGGGTGGCGCGCGACCACGAGCGCCGGCTCGCCGACGCCCGCCGGGCCGAGCGCGAGCGGATCGCCCGGGAGATGCACGACACCCTCGCCCACCGGATCTCGCTGATCTCGGTGCACGCCGGGGCGCTGGCCTACCGCACCACGCAGGCCGAGGCCGGCGCGGGCCGCCCGCTGGACGCGGCCGACGTCGGCGCGGCCATCGAGGTCATCCACGGCAACGCGCGGCGGGCGCTGGTCGAGCTCGGTGACGTGCTGGAGGTGCTGCGCACCGGCGACGACGAGCCGGCGCCGGGCGACGCCGGGCCGCCGCAGCCGCAGATCGCCGACATCACCCGGTTGGTCGCCGACGCGGAGGCCGTCGGCCAGCGGGTGACGGTCGCCGTCGACTGCGCACCCACCGAGTCCCTGCGGGCCGCCGTGCAGCGCACCGTCTACCGCACCGTCCAAGAAGGACTGACGAACGCCCGCAAGCACGCGCCGGGAGCGAAGGTGGAGGTGCGGGTCACCGGCGCGCCGGGCGAGGGCGTGGTGGCCACGGTCAGCAACCCGCTCGCCCCCGGCGCGGCCGTCAGCGCCATCCCGGGCGCCGGCGTGGGCCTGGCCGGTCTCGCGGAGCGGGTCGCCCTCGACGGCGGCACGCTCGAACACGGTGCCGACCGGGGCAGCTTCCGGCTGGTCACCCGGCTACCGTGGCCGGCATGACGGAGCCGGTCCGGGTGCTGCTCGTCGACGACGACGCCCTGGTGCGGGCGGGCCTGCGGCTGATGCTCGGCGGCGCGCCCGACATCGAGGTGGTCGGCGAGGCGGTCGACGGCGCGGCGGTGGCCGACCAGGTGAACCGGACCCGGCCCGACGTGGTGCTGATGGACGTGCGGATGCCGGTGGTCGACGGGATCGCGGCGACCCGGGCCCTCGCCGGCACGCGGCCCGCGGTCATCGTGCTCACCACCTTCGACGCCGACGCGACGGTGGTCGAGGCGATGCGGGCCGGCGCCGCGGGCTTCCTGCTCAAGCACACGCCGCCCGAGCAGATCGTCGACGCGGTGCGCCGCGCGGCGGCGGGCGAGCCGGTGCTCTCGCCGAGCGTCGCCCGGACGCTGATCGAGCATGTCGCGGCCGCCGGCGACCGGGCGGGCCAGGGCCGCCGGGACAAGGCACGGGAGCGGCTGGCGTCGCTCTCCGAACGCGAACGGGCGGTGGCCGCGGCGGTCGCCGAGGGTCTGTCCAATGGCGACATAGCGGAGCGGATGTTCATGTCGGTCGGCTCGGTCAAGGCCCACATCTCGAGCGCGCTGACCAAGCTCGACCTGACCAACCGGATCCAGCTCGCGCTACTGGCCCACGACGCCCGCGACGACTAGACAGGCCCCAAGCGGGCGACGACCTCGTCGTCCTCGCGCTCGCCGGTCTCGACAAAGCCCAGGCTGGCATAGAGCGCGCGGGCGACGGTGTTGTCGGGCCGGTAGGAGAGGGCGAAGCTGGGCGCGTCGATCTCGGCCAGGGCCGCGCTGACCGCCGCCCGCCCGTACCCCTGGCCCTGCTGGGTCTCGTCGATCAGGATCCCGCCGAGCCAGGCGGCGCCGTCGGCCGGGTCGATCGCCCACATCAGGAAGCCGACGACCGTGCCGGCGCCGTCGGTGACGGCGAGCGGGCGCCAGCCGACCGGGCTGTAGTGGCAGAGCGCGAGGTAGTAGGCCGGCTGGGCGACCCACTCCTGCTGCGACTGTTTGACCGACAGGGCGGCGACGGCGCGCCAGTTGTCGGCGTCGACGGGCCGGAGGGTGACGGTGGTGTCCATGGCGGCGATAGTGCCAGGCGTAAATCCGTTTGCGCCGACTGTTAGACAGGTCTCATGACGACGACCGTCCGGCCGGGCACCCTCGACGACGCGGGCCCGCTCCTCGCGATCCGCCGCCAGGCCTTCCCCTGGCAGGTCAACACTGTCGCCGGGCTCCGGCACGGCTGGGAGCTCTCGGCCCGCAACGCCAAGGGCGCGCTGTTCGCGGTCGACGACGAGCAGGGGCTGGCCGGTTTCGCCCGGGCCGACCTCAACATCTGGACGTCGGAGGAGGGCGCGGCCGGCTGCGTCGTGACGGTCCGGCCCGACGTGCGCGGCCAGGGCATCGGCAGCGCGCTGCTGGCCGAGGCCGAGGCGCACCTGCGCGCGGTCGGCGGCCGCAGGGTGGTCGGCTACGCGGTCGACGAGCCCGACACGCTGCGGTTCGTGCAGAAGCACGGCTACACCCTCACGCACGAGGCCCGCTACCAGCGGCTGCTGCTGGCCGACCTGCCGCCGGCGCCGCCGATCCCGGCCGGCGTGACGATCAGCACGCTCACCGAGATCGGTCCCGAGGCGGTCTACGCCGTCGACACCGAGGCGATGCTCGACGAGCCGGGGGACACTCCCTGGGACAAGGTCGAATACGACGACTGGTTCGAGGACATCTGGAGCGACCCCAACGTCGACAAGGACCTGAGCCTGGTCGTGTCGGTCGACGGCGTGCCCGCCACGATGACCTACCTCTACACCGATCGCGAGTCCGGGCGCTTCATGTCGACCGGCACGGGCACCCGGCGCGCCTACCGCGGGCGCGGGCTCGCCAAGATCGCCAAGTCTGTCGCCTTCCGGGCCGCGCGCGACGCCGGCTTCACCGAGGGCTACACGGGCAACGACGAGGTCAACAAGCCGATGCTGGCGATCAACGAGTGGCTCGGCTACCGCGCGATCGGTGCCGAGCGTTCCTGCGTGAAGACGCTCTGACCAGCGCCGGAGGGTAGCCGGGACCGGCCGATCGCGCGCCGGATCCACGGTTCGCCCCGGGTCGCGCTGCTGATCTTCCTACCGTGGAAAGCGGGGGGAGATCGGCCATGCTTCGTACTGCCTTGTCCCTCGCGCTCCTCGGTGTGTCGCCCGTGACGCTCGCGCCCGGTGTGGCCGCCAAGCCCGACGCCAGCCAGGTGGACGTGGCGGTGACCAGTGACGGCAGCCGGGACGCGAGATACCAGGTCGTGGTGCGCAACCGCACGCTGGCGCCAACCGAGCTGACCGTGCGGCAGAGCGTGCCCGAGGGTGCCCGCGTCACGGCCACGAGCCCGGCACCCGGGCCGGGCGGTTCGCCCGGCCCGGGGTCGCCGCACGAGCTCGCCTGGCCCGTCCGGCTGGGTCCGTTGGAGAGCACGACGCTGACGGCCACGTTCACGCCGGAGCGCCCGCTGCCGTTGTCGACGGCGGCGTGCGCCTACGTCGGCCTGGCCGGCTCGCCGGTCGACTGTTCGGCGACGACGTGGACACCCGCCGGACCGACCGAGGTCGACACCGGGCCGGCGCCGTGGTGGCGGCACTGGTGGCTGCCGTTCGCGGCCGGACTTGTGGTGGTCGCCGCCGTTCTGCTCGCCCGCTACGCGGGCCCGCGCGCGGCACGCCGGTTCGCGGCGCTCACCGACCGGGGCCGGGCCGGCGTGGCGGTGCTGACGGCGCTGGTGCTGCTGACCGGACTCGGTGTGGTGGCGGTGGCGCTCGCCCTGCCCCGGCTGGCCTCGGCCACCGGGACGGCCGCGCGCACCCCGGCCGACGGCTGGCTCGGCCCGACGACGACCGGCCCGCTCGGCACACCGTTGCGGGACGACGCGTTCGAGTTCACCGCGTACCGGTTCGCCTGCGAACCCGCGGGCGGCGGGCAGCGCTGCACCGCCGTCGTCGGCCTGACCAACCACCGCCCGGCGCCCGAGCACTGGCATCCGCACCTGCAACGCCTCGCGGTGGCCGGCAGCCCGCCCCTGTCGACGGACGTGATCGCGACCCGGGTGGCCAACGGCGGCCGCGACGTGTTCGCCGCGCCCGTCGTGCCGGGGCACCGGCTGCTCGCCCAACTCGTCTGGTCGGTGCCGGCCGGCGCCGCGCCGGACCAGCTCGAACTGCACAGCGGCGCCTTCGCCGCCGGCACCCGGGTCAACCTGTGAGCAAGGAACGGCCCGTTCCTCACGCTTTCCGCAGAGGAACGGCCCGTTGTCAACGCCTGGCGTTAGGAACGGGCCGTTGCTTGCTTCGCGAACCAGGTCATGGACTGGCCGTGGCCGCGCGCGTAGGCCAGCGGCGTGCCGTCGAGGGTGAGCACGTTGTGGAAGCCGGGCGCGGGCGGGGCCGGCAGGTCGGTCAGGCCGAGCACGTCGGGCGCCTCGACGGCGATCCAGTGCCCGGGCAGCGTGCCGACCAGGTCCACGAACGCGTCCCGGCGGGGCTGGGGCACCTGGTAGAGCACCGAGTGGTGGAACACGACCAGCGTCGCGTCGGCCGGGGCCTGCGCCGCCAGTGCCGGCAGGTCGTCGACGAGGTCGCCGCGGACGAGTCGCGGCGGGTCGGCGGCGGCCACGGCGGCCGCGGCCCGCAGCCGGTCGCGCCGGTGCTGGTGCTCGGGCCAGATCAGTGCCTCGAGCCAGCCCGCGTCGGCCGGTTCGGTGACGTCGAGGGGGTTGAGGTCGATGCCGGCCCGCCAGACCACCTCCGGACGGGCGGTCGGCGGGGTGAGCCCGTCCGCGGCGCACTCCAGGACCGGCTCGCCGGCGCCGACCGTGACGTCGCCGTAGCGGTACGCGTAGCGGTCGGGATAGAGGCACAGCCCGGCCGAGGCGCCGACCTCGAGCAGCGCCAGCGGCTGGGGCAGGGCGGCCAGCACAGGCAGCAGCACGGCGCACCGGCCGGCCTCGTTGGTCTGCGTCGCCCGGGACCGCATCGCCGCCTCGATCGTCGGCCAGTTCGCGACGGCGTACGCCCGGAAGGTGTCGGGGTCGTCGACGGGGCCGCCGAGCCAGCGCACGACGCCGAACAGCAGGTTGGGCTGGCGCTTGGGCTCGGGAAGCCGGTCGAGCAAGGCGAGCAGCTCGTCGTCGCGGGAGACCGCGTCCGCCAGCCGTTCGTAGGCGGGTGAGACGCCGTGCGCCTCACCCGCCGCGAATTCCGCGTACACCGTGGCAGTCGTCATGACCGCCATGATCTCGCAATCAGCAGGGGCCGAGGTCCCGCCACTGGGCGGTCCAGCCCGGTTCCGAGCCCTGCGTCCACCAGTTGGCCTGCCACAGATGCAGGCGGCCCTGGCGGTCGTTGTGCTTGACCCGCTGGCCCGCGAGATAGACCGTGCCCCAGTTCCAGGCCGGCGCGTTCGCGCAGTTCTGCGTCGGCGGGTTGGTGGGGTTCTGCGTCGGCGGGTTCGTCGGGTTCTGCGTGGGCGGGTTGGTCGGGTTCTGGGTCGGCGGGTTGGTGGGGCAGTTGCCGCTGCCGACCGTGTCGGTGTGCGCGGTGCCGGCCGAGCGCAGCCCGGACACGCGCGTCGCGACCTGCGCCGGGGTCAGTACCTCACTGCCGGCGTAGTAGAGGTAGTCGACCGCCTGGTTGTAGACGCTGCGGCCACCGGCGTGCGCGGCCGTGTCGATGAACCAGAGGTTGAAGTTGATCGACATGTTGGTCTCGGGGTAGTACTGGTCGCCGTGGTCGGCCACCTGCTGACCGTCCACGTAGTACTTGACCCGCCCGGCCGAGACGGTGAACTGCAGGTCGTGCCAGCCGTTGAAGCTCTGCCGCTGCGCCGTGTGGGTGTTGACGGCCTGCCAGGGCTCGTTCTGGTAGGTCTCCCAGGTCGTCTGGTAGAAGATCGGGCCCTGTTCGCCCCACCCGCCGTTGGGCAGGTACTCGAAGTCGATCTCGCCGTAGTTGGGGTCCAGCGGGCGGTCCAGCGGCGTGATGGTGAAGAACGTCTCCACGAGGTGGTCGCCGTCGGTGCCCGAGACCGGCGCGTCGGCGAACTTCACGCGGGCGGCGTACGTGCCCTCGAAGAACTTGCGCTGGTGGAACAGCTCGGCGTGGGACGTGCCACCGGCCGTGCCGTCCGTGGCCGCGGTGAGCTGGAGCGACTTCTGACCGTCGACGGTCGGGAAGGTCACATTGGACGCCGGCCAGGACGCGCCGGGGACGCCGGGGCCGCCGGCGTTGGTGCGGACGGTCCAGCCGCGGGTGGCGATGGCCGGGTCGCTCGACGACGAGTACGAGAAGTCGTCGAACAGCGCGCCGCAGGGCGCCGCGGCGGCCGGGCCGGCGCCGGCGGTCACCGCGACGACGCCGGCGGTGGCGGCAAGCAGCGCCGCCGCCGCGCCGCCCACTAAACGGGGGATGCGGGACATGAGCTTCCTCCTCAAAGGACAGAAGCGGATATGGGGGTGCACGCGCGCGCCTCTTCGCGCGGCGTGGGTGGAGCCGGGGCTGCCCCGACCGCTTGCGGTCGGGCCGATAGCTCTACCTGACCGCCCCCGCGGTCAGGCCGGAACGGATTTGCCGTTGGAAGATGACGTAGGCGGCCAGCACTGGCAGCATCGCGATCGTGAGGCCGGCGAACAGGCCGCTCCAGTCGGAGCGGTAGCCCTGGCTCACCGACAGCGCGGCGAGCCCCTGGGCCAGGACGTAGCGGTCCGGGTCGGGGTTGAGCACCAGCGGCAGCAGGTACTGGTTCCACAGGCCCAGGAAGTTGAAGATGCCGACGGTGACGAGGCCGGGGCGGGCCAGCGGGAGCATGACGCGGAAGAACACGCCCCAGTGCGAGCAGCCGTCCAGGAACGCCGCCTCGGCCAGCGCGGTCGGCAGCGTCCGGAAGAACGCGTGCAGGAAGAAGATGGTGAACGGCAGCGCGTAGGCGGTGTAGACCAGGATCAGCCCGGGATAGGTGCCGAGCAGGCCGAGCTGCTTGACCACGAAGAACAGTGGCACGAGGGCCAGGAACACCGGGAACAGCATGCCGGCCACGAAGCCGAAATAGAGGACGCGGTTGCCGCGGAACGGATAGCGGGCCAGGGCGTACGCCGTGGTGGCGCCCAGCAGCATCGTCAGCAGCAGCGCGCAGCCGACCACGAGCGCGCTGTTGCCGAAGTAGCGGCCGATGTCCGCCTGGTTCCAGGCGCGCGACCAGTTGTCGAATCGCGGCGTCGACGGCAGCGACCAGGGCGAGGTGAGGATCTCGCGGTCGGTCTTGAGCGAGCTGACCACCGCCCAGAGCAGGGGCAGGGTGACCACGGCGGCCCAAGCGACGAGGAACGCGTGTGCCCGCCTCATGCCAGCTCCACCCTTTCCCGGCGGCCCGCCCGCAGCGCCAGCACCGCCAGCGTGAGCGTGAGGAAGAACAGCGCCACGCCCATTGCCGCCGCGTAGCCGAACTTGCTGAACGTGAACGCGTTGCGGTAGAGCCCGAGCCCGATCACCTCGGTGGCGTCGTCCGGCCCGCCCGGTCCGACGGTCATCACCTGCACGACCGCGAACCCGTCGAGGGCCAGCACGCCCAGGTAGACGAAGGCGACCTGCACCGTGTCACGCAGCAGCGGCAACACGATCCGCCACAGCGTGGCCAGCCGGCCGGCGCCGTCGAGCGTCGCGGCCTCGATGATCTCGGTCGGTATCGCCGCCATCGCCGCCGCGAACAGCACCATGTAGAAGCCGACCGACGACCAGACCAGCACCGCCATGACGGCCCACAGGGCGAGGTGCGGGTCGCCGAGCCAGGTGCGGGCGAGGCCGTCCAGCCCGACCGCCCGCAACAGGCCGTTGAGCAGCCCGTCGTTGGGGTGGTAGACGAACTGCC
The DNA here is from genome assembly GCF_029626225.1 of Asanoa sp. WMMD1127. Lineage (NCBI taxonomy): Bacteria > Bacillati > Actinomycetota > Actinomycetes > Micromonosporales > Micromonosporaceae > Asanoa > Asanoa sp. WMMD1127. The sequence goes on along the minus strand of NZ_JARUBP010000001.1, from coordinate 446,105 downwards.
AGAGCAGCGCGATGATCGGCAGCGACAACAGCTGCGGGAAGAAGTACGCGGTCTGGTAGGACGAGGCGCCACGGATTGCCGAGCCGCGGCGCCCCCCGAACGTGACCAGCACCGCGAGCAGCAGTCCGAGCGCGATGGTGGCGGCCGGCACGACCACAAGCATCAACCCGTTGTTGCGCAGGGCCGCCAGGAACAGCGGGTCGCCCACGAGCCGGGTGAAGTTGTCGAGACCGACGAAGTGCACCTGGCCGGACACGCCGGTCCAGTCGGTCAGCGACAGATAGAACGCCTGGGCGTACGGGGAGAGCACGAACACCGCGTACAGGGCCAGCGCGGGCAGGATCGCGCCGGCGAGGAAGCGGTATCGGCCGTGCCGGTCGGGTGCCATCGCTACCGCTGGTATTTCTTCACGGCGCTGTCGGCGGCGACCGCGTCGGCCGCCTTCTGCACCCGCGTGGACCATTCGGCCGGCGTGATCCGCTTGGTGGCGAGCTCACCGGTGGCGTCGTCGACGGCCTTGGCCAGCGGCGCATACCAGGTCCGGAACCGGTAGGTGAAGGTGTTGGCGCCGGCCGCGTCGACCGCCGCCTTCACCGAGCCGAGCCCGCTGCTCAACGTGAGGCCGTCGAGGGCGCCGGCGACGCTGGGCATCGTGCTGTTGAGCTCCGCGAACCGCTTCGCCGCGGTGGTGGAGAAGAGGATGCGCAGGAACTCCAGGCCGCCGCGCGGGTTCTTGGCCTTGGCCGGCACGATGAACGACTCGCTGCTGGCCGCCTGCAACGCGGTCTGCGGCAGCTTGTCACTCGCCGACAGCGCCGGGGCCGGGGCCATCACCATGTCGAAGCCGTCCGGCGTCACGCCCTTCTGCTCCGCCTCCAGCCACGATCCACAAGGGATGATCGCGACCTGGCTCTGCGACCAGGCGGCCTGCGCCTCGGTGTGCGAGAGGGCCTCGCTGCCGGAGAGGAGGTAGCCCTTGCCGGCCAGCTCGGCGATCGCGGTGGCCGCGTCGACGAGCGGCTGCTGCTTCCACGCGTTGGGTTCGAGGTTGTCGACGGCCTTGACCAGGTCGGCGCCGCCGGCCTTGGCGGCCATCGCCAGCAGCGGGTCGTTGAGGTATTCCGGGTACTTCCCCTGGTAGGTCCAGGGCGCGACGCCGGCCTTCTTGATCTGGTCGCACAACGCCAGCATCGCGTCCCAGGTGGTCGGGAACGTCCAGCCGTGCTTGGCGAACAGCGGCTTCGAATACCAGAGCCCCCAGACCGTGTACGTGAAGTTGAGCGTCTGCACCTTGCCTTCGAAGGTGCCGTCCTCGACGACGCCCGGCAGCAGGGTGTCGCGGACCGTCTTGGCCGGGTCGTCGAGCGACGGCGCGCCGAGCAGGTCGGCCAGGTCCGTCAGCTTGCCGGCGCCGACCAGCGTGGCCAGGTCGAGCCGGCCGGCGCCGGTGTTGTCGACGACGTCGGGCGGGGTGTCGGCGACGAACCGCGGCTGCAGCGCCTCACCGACCTTCTGGATGCCCTTGTGGTCGACCGTCGCGCCCGGGAAGCGCTGCTTGTAGAGCGCCTCGGCGTTGGTCGCGTACTCGACGCCGTAGCCGCCCTTGAAGATGACGACCTCGAGGGGCGTCTTGTCGGGCACGCCGAGCGGGTTCTGCGCCGTGGTCGCGCCGGTCTCCGCCTTGGTCTCGTCGGCGTCGCCGCCCGTGACGCAGCCGCCGAGCACCGGCAGGGCCGCGCCGGCCACCGCCGCGCCGAGCACCGCACGCCTGGTCGGGTAACGTCTGAGCTGGGAAGAGGGGTTCATTCGCGTGGCCTCGCCTTCTTGGTTAGGAGGCGGTACGCCGGATGCGCCCGGCGTACCGCGCTTCAAGCTGTCGGTTGTGGTCGTCACCACCGGGCACGTTGTAGGAGATGTAGACGGGCGGCGTCTCGCCGGCCGCGACCAGCTGCGCCACCACCTCGCACACCATCTGCTGGGCCAGCAGGGCGCCGGTGACCGAGGAGATCGCGCCCACCGCGGCGCCGCTGTCGCCCAGCGGAAGCGCCGCGTCGCCATAGGGCGCGCCGTTGTCGAGCACGACGTCGGCGAGGTCGGCCAGCCGCGCGCCGGACGGGTGCTTGGGCGGCACCGCCAGGCTGTGGGCGAGCGAGGTGACCGCGATCAGGCCGTGCCCCTGCTCCTTGACGAGCCGGGCGAGCTCGACCACGACGCCGTTGACGCCGGAGTTGGACGCGATCACGAACACGTCGTCGGGCTTGACCGGGGCGAGCTCGAACAGGCGGCGGGCCACCGACGGATCGCGCTCCAGGAACGGATCGTCGAGCACCGACCGGTCGGCGCCGCCGAACAGCACCAGGTCGCGCAGTGCGATCTTGTTGCTGGGAACCAGACCACCGGCCCGGCCGGCGATCTCCATGGCCAGGGCCTCGGAATGGCCGGCGCCGAACGCCTGCACCACGCCACCGGCGCGCAGCGCCGCGGTGACCAGGTCGGCGGCGCGGCGTACCGCTTCGCCCTGGGTTCGCTCGACCTGGTCGATCGCGGCCCTGACGGCCGCGAGGTAGCTCTCGGCGCCGATTGTCATGATCCCTCCGTGGTTCGGGTGCGCTTGCGGGGCAGGCGGTGGGCGTCGACCGCGCGGGCGGTCACCTCGAACGCCTCGGTGGTGCGTTCGTAGGTGCGCTGGGCGACGGCGACGTAGATCAGGTCGAGCACCAGGAGCTGGCTGTGCAACGCGGAGAGCGCCGCGAGCCGGAACGTGGTCTCCTGCACGGCGGTGGTCATCACGATGTCGGCGACCTCGGCCAGCGGCGAGCGCGGGAACGAGGTGATCGCCACGGTCAGCGCGCCGTGGTCGGCGGCCTCGCTGAGCACTTCGATCACCTCCCGCGTGCGGCCGCTGTGCGACAGGCCGATCGCCACGTCGCCCGGCATCAGCAGGGCGGCGTTGGTCAGCGCGGTGTGCGGGTCGGAGCGGTGCCAGCAGGGCACCCGGATGCGCTCGAGCCGGAACGCCATCTCCCGGGCCGCGTTGCCGGAGCTGCCCAGGCCGAACAGCTCGACCCGCTGGGCGGTGGCGACCGCCGCCGCGACCCGCTCGACCGCGGCGAGGTCGACCCGGCCGGCGGTGTCCTGGATGGCCCGGGCGTCGGCGCTGGCCACCACGTCGAGCACCCGGTCGAGCGGCGCGTCCGGGGTGATGTCGTGGTCGATGTCGGTGTCCCAGCGGGCCTGGGCGGCGCGACCGGTCTCGGTGGCGACCGCGACGCGCAGCTCGGCATAGCCGCGGTAGCCGAAGAAGCGGCAGAACCGGGTGATGGTCGCGGTCGACGTGCCGGCGCGCTCGGCGAGGTCGACGATCGTCGTCCGCGCGGTCTCCTCGGGTTCGCCGAGGATCTGCTCGGCGACCCGCTGGAGGGCGTCGGGCAGCGTCGGCAGCTCCGTGCGCACCCGGCCCAGCAGCCCGGTCTCGGCCATTAGGGCATTCCTTTCGCTCTTGCGTGGTGGTGAACAAAATTATTGTTGCGATGGCCTCGCCGTCAAGATGTTTGACATAGAAGCTCGCGAACTCTTGCGCGGACGCCGGTCGTCGCCGCAGCATGTGTCTCGTGAGCGAGCCCCTCGTGATCGGTGGCGACTGCGGTGGCACCAGCACCCGCGTCGTCGTGACCACACTCGACGGCGCCGTGGTCGGCCGTGGTCGCGGCGGCCCGGGCAACCCGGTGGCCCGCCCGCCGGCCGAGACGGCCGCGACGCTGGTCGGCGCGGTCCGCGAGGCGCTCGGCGACCTCGACCCGGCGCGGGTAGCGGGCGCGGTGGTCGGCGTGGCGGGCTACAGCCGGCTGGCCACCCCGGACGGCGCGGCCGCCTACGCGTCGGCGTGGGCCGGGTCGGGCGTGCCCGTCGCGTTGCGCACGGTCGGCGACGCGGTGGTGGCCTACGCGGCCGGCGGCCACGACGAGCCGAACGGGTCGGTGCTGATAGCTGGTACTGGCGCCATCGCCTGCGAGATCGTCGACTGGTCGGTCGGCCGGCGGGTCGACGGCATCGGCTGGCTGCTCGGCGACGAGGGCTCCGGGTTCTGGTTCGGGGTGGCCGCGGCCCGGCACACCGCGCACGCCCTGCACGCCGGTGCGTCCGGTGCGCTGACCTCGGCCGTGCACGCGGCCGTCGGCGGCGTCGGCCCCGAGGGCTTCGTCAGTGCCTTCTACGCGCTGGCCCGCGACAAGATGGCCGGCCTGGCCCCGCTGGTCTTCGAGGCGGCCCGCGCCGGCGATCCCGCCGCCGAGGCGATCGTCGCCGACGGCGCCGACCGCCTGCTGGCGACGCTGTCGGCGCTGCGTCCCGGCCCCGGCCCGATCGTGCTGGCCGGCGGGCTGCTGACCGCGGTGCCCGAGCTGCGCGAGGCGGTCCGGACGCGGTTGCGGGCGACCCTCGGCCGCGACGCCCTGCTCGCGGGCGACGCCGCCGAGGCCGCCGCGAGGCTCGCGGTGCTCGACCTTCGGGCCTAAGTCGACCTGTGGCCAGCCGCGCCGCGAGGAGGTGTCGGCGCCTCCTCGCGGCGCGGTTCGCTCTACAGTCCCAGCTGCGACTGCGCGGCGTTGGTGAAGACCTGGCCGTAGATGGCCGCCCCACTGGTCTTCGGGTGGAACGACTGTTGCGACACGCCGAAGCTGTTCCAATCGACCGGCAGCCAGTCGGGCCAGTAGCCGCCTTCGCCCTTGGCCGCCTGCGTGACGATGCCGTGCACCGACTCCGGGTTGCCGCAGATGGCCTTGCCGGCGAACGCGCTGATCGGGTTGGCGAACCAGACCGGGATGTTCTTCGGCGCGGCCCGCATCTCGTTGACCGCCGCGTCCATCATGCCGGCGATCTCGTCAGCCATCTGGTTGAGCCACGGCGCCTCCTCGGTGCCGATGCCGAGGATGCACGAACCCAGGGCCTCGAGCAGGCGCGGATAGCCCATCAGCAGGATCTTGGCGTTCGGCGCCTTCTTGTGCACCTCGTCGATGACTATCTTGATCGAGTCCTTGACCTTGCCCTGGATCAGCTCGTGCTCCGCGTCGGCCATGTTCTTCGTGTCACCATCTAACGTGGAGTTCTGACAGACCCGGACCGTGCCGTAGATGCACTGCTCGAACACCGGGCTGAAGCGCGCGTCGTTGCCGCCGATCGAGAAGACGACCAGGGTCGTGTTGTCGTCGAGGAAGCCCGAGTCGAGCTGCGGCACCTCACCCCAGTTGTCGCGGCCGTGTTCGCCGAACGCGTTGACCGGCGTGCCCGGCACCGAATGGTAGGGCAGCATCCACTCGGTCTCGGCCCAGGCGCAGGCGCCGAAGTGGAAGTCGAGCTTGAAGTCGAACTCGTCGGCCCGCTGACCGATCGTCTTCGAGTCGTCGGACAGCTTGCCCTGGCGGGGCCAGGCGTTGCGCGACCGGTGGCAGACGTTCTTGGCCTTGGTCACGTCGCCGTCGGGCGTGAACTCGAGCACCTTGTAGTCGGACTCGCGGTAGTAGTCCGCCCCGTCGGTGCTCGACGCGCCCTCGCCCGACGTGTAGGAGTCGCCGAGCGCGACGACCTGGTGGCGCGGCTTGCCCGGCAGCTTCTGGAAGGCGATCGCGTCCCAGGCGACGTCCTCCTCGCCGGTGCCGTCGCGCGTCTTCGTCGACAGCTCGACCGACGGCGTGCCCGTGAACTTGAACGCGCCGAGCGACACCCAGCGGTGTTCCCTCGTGCGTTGTGGCAGGTAGCGCTCCTTGATGTCGTTGCTGCCAAGGTTGATCTTGTAGAGCGCCTGCCGGGTGTGCGCGCCCTGGTCGGGCATGTGCACCAGGACCCGGGCCCAGGTGTTGACCAGGCTCTGGTTGAGCCGCCACGTGCCGGTCACGTGCATCTTCGCGTTGGCCGACGTGTCCAGCCGGGTGTGCGCGAACCAGAAGTGCCCGGCCAACCCGCCGCCGATCTGATGGAAGTCCACCTTCGCCGGATAGGTGTTGTTGTCGGCCCCGAACTGCCAGGTCAGCGAGCCCGAGTTGGTGAAGCCGCGCGGGCAGTTGGGCCGCACCGACGGCACGTTGTCGGCGACGTCGTCGATGACCAGCGTGTTGGCCGGCAGCCCGAGGTTCGGCGAGCACCGCGGCGCGTACGACGTGGCGTCGGCCTGATAGGCGTACCCGGGATCGAACCGGAGCAGCTCGTACCCCATCTGGTCCGGGTTCTTCCAGGTCGTCGGTTGGTTCCACCAGCACCGCAGGTCGTACTGGCCGGCCAGGTTCTGGTGTGCGCACGGTCCGGCCGGCTCGTTGGCCACGTCGGGCGCGTTCGGCTTGATCCTCAGATTGGTGTCGCACTGGTTGCTGGCCTTGCAGAACAGGTCCGTCGGCGGCTTGACGGCGGCCTTGTTCGCATCCGAGGTCCACCAGGCCGGCCGGTAGGCGGAGACGTAGGTGTCGGGCGCCTCCAGCAGGTCCGGCGGGTTGCCCGCGAAGCCCAGGACCTTCTCCGGGTACGGCCAGTCCTGCGGGTGGCGCGCGTCGTCGTAGGTGAACTCCAGGAACGGGTCGCGGTCGGCCGGGTACTTCGGGTTGACGGGGTTGTTGGCCCACCCCACGCCCCACGGCTGCCCGCCGCCGGTGTCCGGATAGAAGCCCGAGTTGTACGCCCAGATGGCGAAGAACCAGTTCTCCAGCCGGGCCGGGTCGCCGTTGCCGATGACTAGCCCACCGCCGCGCGTCTGGTTCCACTTGCTCTGCAGGATCCGCACGCCGGCCGCGACGTTGGCCGCGAAGTCGAGCGCCACCGCCCGCTGCTGGTCGTAGTCGAGCGCCCGCTCGTTGGGCTTCTCGAAGCCCTCGGCCCGCATCCCGTCGGTCACCTGGGCGACGCCGTAACCGCAGTCGGCCTTGTCCCAGTGGATGTCCCAGTCGTTGGTCTCGGTGCCGTCGTAGATCGGTCGCCCATAGAAGTTGCCGATCAGCGGGTTGGCCGTCACGCCCGGCACCGCGATCCCCGACGCCTGCCACAGGTTGGACTCCTGGGCCAGGATGCCGAGCATGATCTGGGCCGGCACGCGGCCGCCGCCGAGCAGGACGATCCGCGGGAAGTAGTCCAGCGGCGAGTACGCCGGCATGCCGAGGTTCTTCCAGTTCGCTTCGCGGGCCGCGTACGGCGTGTTGGTGATCGCCTGGTCGACGGCCCACTCGACCTGTCGGGGCTTGGGCTGCATGGCCTGGTTGTTGGGCTCGTTGCGGCGCACCGAGCACCACGCGTCGGTGTCGACCGGGTTGGTCGGCGAGCCGGGCGACCAGCCGGGCCGGGTCGACCGCTGGGCCAGCGCGGGGTGCACGGCCTCGCCACTGTTCGTGGTGCCCGCCGCGAAGCCCGTCGGCTGGTCGCCGGTCGAGGGCTGCACGCCGAAGGCGACCGCCTCGCCGGTGCCGACCATCGTCGCCTCGATCCGCACGGGCCGCGCCGCGGCCGGGTCGCCCCCGTCGCCGGCTTTGATCGCCGACAGCCGGTTGATCGCGACCCGGCCCAGCGTGGAGACCTCGGCGCGGGCGTCGGCCGCGATCCGGGTCACCTCGGCCGGCAGGCTGGCGACGCTGCTGGGCCTGCCGGTCAAGAACACCCTGCCGCGGGTGCCGGGCGCCAGGCCGAGCTGGCCGACGGCGCCGGTGGCCAGGGTCCGCACCCCGCCGTCGGGGGCGAGCCGGCGCGCCCGGGCCTGCTGGCCCGTGCGGTCCAGGAAGACCACGCCGTCGCCCCCGTCGGCCCGCACGTGGAAGGCGGTCCCTTCGGTGTCGGCCAGCCGGGTGAGCCGGCCGTCCGGTGCCACCCGCAGCAGACCGGCGCCGCCCGCGGCCACGATGCCGGCCGTGGTCGGCACGGCCGAGGTCACCTCGGCGGCGACCTCGATCGGCCGGCCGAGCTTCGCCGCGCTCGCGTCGACCTCGGTGACCCGGGACCGGTTGCGTGAGGTGCGCTCGTCCTGCTCGCCGCCCAGCTGGGTGACGACGGCTCGCTCGCCCGCGCCGCAGCCCGGGTTGAAATAGGCCAGTGTGGACTGGATGGGCAGCTTGGTGACCCGCCCGGTGGCGAGGTCGACGACCGCGGTGAAGCCGCCGCGGTCGAACAGGTCGACCTTGTTGGTGAAGGTACGCGGCGCGTAGACCACCACCAGGCGGTTGCCGGAGGCGGTCAGGCAGGCGTTGCCGATCCACCGGTCCGCGTCGAAGCCGCGCTCGACCAGGGTGGCGACGGTGCGCCACTGGTAGCCGGTGGTGGCCCGGGCGACCAGCACATGGAAGCCGCTGGCGTCGCCGGTGGTCGTCCAGGCGAGGTCGGCCGACGTGCGCCAGTCCGGTGGCAGCACGCGGGCGCGGTCGGCCGGCGGCACCGCGCCGGGTGGCAGGGCGGCCGCCGGCGTCGTCGAGGTCGGCTCAGGTGGTGGCTGGGGCGCGGCCCAGGCGGCCGCGGGGACGAGGATGGCGAGCGCGGTCAGGACGGCGAGCGGCACGGCTCGCAGCCAGGATCGACGACACATCCGCGACCTCCTCAAGCTGGAGGGCGTCGTTGACGTGCCGGAGCATCCCTGGTGCGCCTATCGGGAACCTATCCGCGGATGCGGGTGTTGGCCGGGTCATAGAGGGGCCGCAGCGAGCACCGGGCAGGCACGGTCCGGCCGGCCACCTCGACCGTCCACTCGCCACCGTCCAACCAGGCCTGGTCGAGCCCGGCGCCGTCGTCCCGGCTCAGCATGGCCAGACCGACCGCGCCGCCGAGGGTGAAGCCGTAGGACGCGGCCCGCACGTAGCCCACGGCAACGCCGTCGCGGCGGACCACCTCGCCGTGGAACATCAGCGGTTCGGGGTCGGTCAGCAGCACCTGGACCAGGCGGCGGTGCAGCGGTCCGGCGGCCTTGCGGGCCAGCACGGCGTCGCGGCCGACGAAGCCGCCCGGCTTGTCCAGCGCCACCGCGAAGCCGAGGCCGGCCTCCAGCACCGAGTCGGTGTTGTCGATGTCGTGCCCGTAGTCGCGGTAGCCCTTCTCCATCCGCAGGCTGGACAGCGCCTTGAGGCCCGCGTGCCGCAGGCCGAACGCCGCTCCGGCCGCGGTCAGCCGGTCGTAGACGTGGATCGCCTGCTCCGCCGGGATGTAGAGCTCGTAGCCCAGCTCGCCGAGGTAGGTGATGCGGACGCAGAGCACGCGCGCGAAGCCGAGGTCGATCTCGCCGGCGGTGCGGAACGGGAACGCCTCGTCGGACAGGTCGGCGCTGGTCACCGACTGGAGCAGCGCGCGGGACCGCGGGCCCTGCACGTTGAGCTGGGCCCAGCCGCCGGTGACGTCGGTGACGAACGCGTGCCGGCCGGCGAACGCGCGCTCCATCATGGACAGCGCGTGCCGGTGCGCCGTGTCGGAGGCGACCACCCAGAACGCGTCGTCGGCGAGCTTGGTGACGGTGAGGTCGGCCTCCAGCGTGCCGGCCTCGTTGAGCCACTGGGTGTAGGTGATCCGGCCGGCCTCGCCGTTGACCGCCCCGGCCGACAGGTGGTCGAGGGCGGTGCCCGCGTCGTCGCCGCGTACCAGGTATTTGGACATGAACGACATGTCCATCAGGATCACGCCCTCGCGGCAGGCGCGGTGCTCGGCTTCCCAGTAGGGGAACCAGTTCTGGCGACCCCAGGAGAGCTTCTCCACGTGGGGCTGCGCGCCTTCCGGCGCGTACCAGTCGGCGCCCTCCCAGCCGCTGACGTCGCGGAAGTAGGCGCGCTGCTCGACCAGCCGCGAGTGCACCGGCGACAGCTTCGCGCCGCGCGCGGTCTTCATCGACAGGCCGGGGAAGTGGGTGGCATAGACCTTGCCGAGCGACTCGACCGTACGCGTCGCGCGGTAGTCCGGTGTGGACTGGTAGCGCTCCAGCCGGTCGATGTTCATCCCCGTCACGTCGACGTCGGGCCGCCCGTCGACGATCCACTGGGCCAACGCGCGGCCGATGCCGCCGCCGGTCAGGATGCCGATCGAGTTGAGCCCGGCGGCGACGAAATAGTTGCGCAGCTCCGGCGCCTCGCCGAAGACCGGCGACAGGTCGGGCGTGAACGACTCCGGGCCGCAGAAGAACGTGCGCACGCCGACCTCGCCGGTGATCGGGACGCGGGCCATCGCCTTCTCCAGGTAGGGCGCCATCCGGTCCCAGTCGGGCGGGATCGTGCCGAACGAGAAGGACTCGGGGACCCGGTCGACGTGCCAGGGGGCGCACTCCGCCTCGAAGAGGCCGACCATCAGGCCGGCGCCCTCCTCGCGGTAGTAGCCGTAGGAGGACGGGTCCTCCAGCACCGGCAGGTCGCCGGTCACGCCGTCGATCGGCTCGGTGATCAGGTAGTAGTGCTCGGCGGCCTGCAGCGGGATGCTCACCCCGGCCTGCTCGCCCAGCTGCCGGGCCCACATGCCGGCGCAGTTGACGACGTACTCGGCCTCGATGTCGCCCTGCGGGGTGCGCACGCCGGTCACGGTGCCGCCGCAGCGCAGCACGCCGGTCACCGGCACGCCCTCGACGATCGTGGCGCCGCGTAGCCGAGCGCCCTTGGCCAGGGCCATCGTCACGTCGACGGGGTTGGCCCGCCCGTCGTCGGCGACGTAGAAGCCGGCCAGCAGGTCGTCGGTGCGGGCGAGCGGGAACAGTTCCTTGATCTCGCCGGGGCCGATCTCCTGCACGTCGATGCCGCAGTAGCGGTTGAACGCCGACACCCGGCGGTATTCCTCGAGCCGGTCCTCGTCGGCCGCCACCTCGATGAACCCGACCTGCTTGAGGCCGGTGGACTGGCCGGTCTCGGCCTCCAGCCGGGCGTAGAGGTCGCGGGTGTACTTCCGCATCTCGGTCGAGGTCTCGGAGAGCGAGCCGAAGGTGACCATGAGCCCCGCCGCGTGCCAGGTGGTGCCGGAGGTCAGCTTGTCGCGTTCGAGGAGCACGACGTCGGTCCACCCGGCGGCCGCCAGGTGGTAGGCGACCGACGTGCCGATCACCCCACCGCCGATCACCACGACGCGCGCCCGCTGCGGAATACCCACTTCACACCCCTTCCGAGTCCGACGATGGTAAACACAGCGCCGTGCGGAATGAGGTGGACCGGTGAAGATCACGACGCGGAACGCGGCGTTCCAGCAGTGGCAGGCGCTGCTGACCAACCGCAACAAGCGCCAGCGGGCGGGCGAGTTCCTGGTGCAGGGCGTACGCCCGATCAGCCTGGCGGTCGAGCACGGCTGGGAGATCCGACAGTTGATCTTTCCGGCCGGCCGGCGGCTGTCCGAGTGGGCGGCCACCCTGCTCGACAAGGTGGTCGAGCCGGTCGAGATGGCTCCTGAGCTGCACGCAGAGCTGGGGGAGAAGTCCGACGCGGAGCTGGTCGCGGTCGTCGGCCTGCCGCCGGACCGGCTGGACCGGCTCGGTCACCACGTGCCCGACCGGGCCGGGGCGCCGCTCTACGTGCTCTTCGACCGGCCGACCTCGCCCGGCAACCTGGGCACCCTGATCCGCTCCGCGGACGCGTTCGGGGCCGAGGGCCTGGTGGTGTGCGGGCACGCCGCCGACCCCTACGACCCCCGCGCGGTGCGGGCCAGCACCGGGTCGATCTTCGCGCTGCCGGTGGTCCGGACGTCGGCGACCGCCGAGGTCCTGGAGTGGGCGGCGCCGCTGCGGCTGGTCGGCACCGACGAGCGGGCCACGGTCGACGTCGCGGACGCGGACCTGCGCGGGCCGACGCTGCTGCTGGTCGGCAACGAGACCGTCGGCCTGAGCAGCGCCCTGCGGCAGGCCGCCGACGAGATGGTCCGCATCCCGATCGGCGGCGCCGCCTCGTCCCTCAACGCGGCGGCGGCGGCCACGATCGTGCTCTACGAGGCCGCCCGCCAGCGCACCCGTCGCGAGCCCTAGCCCGCTACCCTGCGGGCCATGGCGGTCGCTGAGCGGGCTCCGGGCTGGTTCTCCGTCGCCGCGCTGTTCGGCACGGGCCGGGCCGCACTGTTCGAGGCTTTGGCGCCGCCGGGCTCGCCGCTGGCCGGACTGCTGGGCGAGGCCACGCCGCAGATCGCGTTCGCCACGCTCGCGGCGGCCGCCGCGGCCGCGGTCAGCGCGCGGTTCGTCAGCGACCTCCGAGCGCGCCGCGTGGTCGCCGTCGCCGCCTGGGTGCTGGCCGTGCCGACGATGACGCAGCCCTGGTCGCCTGGCCGAACTGGTATCTCGTGCTCGGCTTCGCCATCGGGGCGGTGGGCCTCGTCGGCCTGGCCGTCGCGCTCTGGCGGCCGGCTGGCGCCGTCCGGCCGTGGCCGCGCGTCGAGCCGTGGGATGCCGCCAACTCTTGGGGCCTGGTGGCCTCGATTCCGCTGTTCTTCATGATCTTCGTCGTGGCGTCCGTCGATGCCTCGGACATCGGGCCGACGGTGCGCCCGTTCGCGGTGGCCCTGGCGGTCGCGGCGTTCGTGTTCGCGACGACGGTCACGCTGCTGGCCTACAACGCGAACCACCGGCCCCGGCTGCGCCGACGGCTGGTCCGGCCGGCGGTCGTCGGGGGCGTCGCGTACGGGCTCGCCGCCGTCGTGCCGCTCGGCGGCGGGCCCGGGCTCCGCCTCGTCGGAATGATGTTGTGCGCGGGCGCGACCGGGATGATCGGCCTGGGCGTGGCGCTGGGCCGCTACCGGCCGGCTTCGCTCTAGCGGACGCCGACCACGGCGGCGTCGGTGCCGCCGCGCCAGGCCAGGCCGACCTCGCGGAAGCCGGCGGCGCGCAGGGCCGTGACGTGCCACTCGGCCGGCGGGGTCCAGTCGTTGTGCTGGGTGCTGTCGAAGATCTCCTTACGTTCGGCAAAGCGGGGGGCGAGCGTCTCGTCCTGGGCGACCAGGTCCCACCAGCCCGGCCAGGAGAGCGCGGCCCCGGCGGCGTAGCGGGCGGTGCGGCGGTCGCGGGCCCGGTCGCGCAGGGTGGCGCTGAGCTCGGGCAGGCCCGCGTCGGGCATGTGGTCGGCGTTGACCAGCACACCGCCCGGCCGCAGCAGGGTCGCGACCTCGCCGTAGAGGGTGGCCAGCCGGTCCGCGTCGAGCCAGTGCAGCGCGGTGGCGCTGAGCACCGCGTCGTAGCCGTCGTGCGGCAGCTCGCGACTCCAGGCCGGGTCGCGCAGGTCGGTGGCGACGATCGCGGTGCGGTCGTCGAGGCTTGCCCGGGCGATGGTGAGCAGCACCGGGTCGACGTCGACCAGCGTCGTGGTGCCGCGGGGAAATCGACGCAGCGCCCGCAGCGAGATCGAGCCGGTGCCGCCGGCCAGGTCGAGGACCCGGGGCGCCGGGCCGGCGACGGCCTCGACGATGTCGAGCATCGCGGTGAACCGCTCCTCGCGGTCCGGCAGGAACGCCTCCTGCTGGCGATCCCAGCTCTCCTGCCACGCGGCCGCGTCAAGGTAAGGACTCATAGCCCATCACACTAGTTACAGCCCGGCTCGCCTGTCCATTGTTTCCCGTGCCCGTCCGGGGGTATTTCTCGCTGCCTAGACAAGGAGGTCGTCGTGACGACACCATCCGGAAGCAACCTCCCGGCCGCCGCGGCCGGCGCGTTCGTCGCCGGCAAGCTGACCGAGGACGAGACCGAGACGCCGGACGCCGGCGAGACGGTCGGCGCGAGCGACGCGGAGGCCGACCGCGCCCGGGCGGCCGGCGAGGACATTCCCGCCGACGCCACCCGGGACAACGACAGCGAAAGCTGATCTTGTCGCGCGGGGCGGGTCGCGAGATAGCGTCGGTGAGGTGACAGATACTTCGCCGCACGACCTGCCCCGCACGGTCGGGGAGCTGCGTGCCGCCGGCCACACCTACCGGACGGTCAAGGAGGAGCTCCGGGCCAACCTGCTGGAGCGGATGCGCTCCGGCCAGCCCCGGTTCCCGGGCATCGTCGGCTACGACCAGACGGTGCTGCCGGAGGTCGAGCGGGCCATCCTGGCCGGTCACGACATGGTGCTGCTGGGCGAGCGTGGCCAGGGCAAGACCCGGCTGATCCGCTCGCTGGTCGACCTGCTCGACGAGTGGACACCCGTCATCCCCGGCTCCGAACTCAACGAACACCCCCTGCACCCGCTGACGCCCTCGTCGCGCCGCGAGGTCGCGGAGAACGGCGACGACCAGCCGGTCGCCTGGCTGCACCGCTCGATGCGCTACGGCGAGAAGCTGGCCACACCGGACACCAGCGTCGGCGACCTCGTCGGCGACGTCGACCCGATCCGGGTGGCACAGGGCCGCACCCTCGGCGACCCCGAGACGATCCACTTCGGACTCGTGTCGCGCACCAACCGCGGCATCTTCGCCGTCAACGAGCTGCCCGACCTGGCCGAGCGGATCCAGGTCAGCTTGCTCAACGTGCTCGAGGAGCGTGACATCCAGATCCGCGGCTACCAGCTGCGGCTGCCGCTCGACGTGCTGCTGGTGGCCAGTGCCAACCCCGAGGACTACACCAACCGCGGCCGGATCATCACGCCGCTCAAGGACCGGTTCGGCGCCGAGATCCGCACGCACTACCCGCTGGAGCTCGACCTCGAGCTCGATCTGGTGCGCCAGGAGGCCCAGCTGGCGGCCGTCGTACCCGATCATGTCCTCGAAGTGGTCGCGCGGTTCGCCCGTGGGGTCCGCGAGTCGCCGTCGGTCGACGCCCGCTCCGGCGTGTCGGCGCGGTTCCCGATCGCGGCGGCCGAGACGGTCGCCGCCGCCGCGCTGCGTCGCTCCGGCCTGCTCGGCGAGTCCGAGGCGGTGGCCCGGATCGGCGACGCGGAGTCGGTGACCAGCACCCTGCGCGGCAAGGTCGAGTTCGAGAGCGGCGAGGAGGGGCGCGAGATCGAGATCCTGGCCCACCTGCTGCGTACGGCCACCGCCGAGACCTTCCGCGCCCGGCTCGCCGGTCTCGACCTGTCCAGCTTCGTCAACCTGGTCGCCGAGGGCGAGATCGTCGAGACCGGCGAGCTCGTGCCGGCCGACGAGATCCTCCGCCAGGTCGGCACCCTGCCGGGCCTGGCCAAGGTGCTCGACCGGCTGGGCCTGGGCGACGCGCCGACTCGCGGCGAGGCGGCCGCCGGCGTCGAGTTCGTGCTCGAAGGCCTGCACCTGACCCGGCGGATGTCCAAGGTCAGTGGCGAGGGACGCACGATGTACGGCAGCCGGGAATGAAGCGCAACCGCTACGGAGCGTGGTCGGGTGGGCCTGACCCGCTCGCGCCCCCGTACGACGTGCGGGCCGCGGTCGACGACGTCGGCGCCGAGGTCCTGGAGGGTGGCTCGCTGCGGGACGCGCTGCGCAACCTGCTGCGGCGTGGTCTCCAGGGCCGCGGCGGCCTCGACGACCTCCAGGCCCGGGCCCGCCGGATGCGCCGGGACGCGATGCGCCGCGGCCAGCTCGACGGCGCGGTGACCCGGGCGCAGCAGCTGCTCGACCAGGCCCTGGCCGCCGAGCGGGAGTCGTTGGCCGCGCGGGACGACGATGCCGCCCGGTTCAACGAGGCGATGTTGGACAATCTGCCGCGGTCGACCGCGCGGGCCGTCGAGGAGCTGCGCGACTACGACTGGGCCAGCGAGGAGGGGCGGCAGCGCTACCAGCAGATCCTCGACGGGTTGCGCAACGAGGTCGTCGAGCAGCGCTTCCGGGGGCTGCGCGAAGGGCTGCAGGATCCGGCGGCCCAGCAGGCCGTGGCCGAGATGATGCGTGACCTCAACGCGCTGCTCGACCGGCACGCCCGCGGTGAGGACACCACCGACCAGTTCGCCGAGTTCATGCGCCGGCACGGCGACTACTTCCCCGAGAACCCCTCGTCGGTCGACGAGCTCGTCGACGCGTTGGCCCGACGGGCGGCGGCGGGGGAGCGGCTCATGCGCTCGCTCTCGCCGCAGCAGCAGGAGGAGCTGGCGTCGCTGATGCAGCAGGCGCTCGGCAACGGGGACCTGGCCCAGCAGATGGCGCGGCTCAACGACAACCTGCGCGCGCTGCGCCCCGACCTGGCCTGGGAGCGCCGGGAACGGATGCGGGGCGACGAGCCGCTCGGGTACGGCGAGGCCACCGGCGCCCTGGAGGAGATCGGCGAGCTGGACGACCTGATCGACCAGCTCGGCCAGGAACATCCGGGCGCGACCCTCGACGACGTCGACGTGGAGTCGGTCGAGCGGGCCCTCGGGCGGTCCGCCGCCGACGACGTGCGCCGGCTCCAGGAGCTCGAGCGCGAGATGCGCCGGCAGGGCTGGGTCACGCGTACCGCCGACGGGTTGACCCTGTCGCCGAAGGCGCTGCGCCGGCTCGGGGGCACGGCCCTGCGCCGTGTCTTCGCCGACCTCACCGCCGGCCGGCGGGGCCAGCACGACCTGCGCGACGCGGGCGCGGCCGGCGAGGTGACGGGCGCATCCCGACCCTGGGAGTACGGCGACGAGCAGCCGCTCGACGTCGTCCGCACCGTGACCCGGGCGGTGGCCCGGGGCGGTGCCGGCGTGCCGGTGCGGCTCGAGGTCGAGGACTTCGAGGTCGTCGAGACCGAGCGGCGCGCGTCGGCCGCGGTGGCGCTCTGCGTCGACCTGTCGTTCTCGATGGTGGCCGAGGGCCGCTGGGGCCCGATGAAGCAGACCGCGCTGGCCCTCTCGCACCTGGTCGCCACCCGGTTCCCGCAGGACGCGCTGCAGATCATCGGCTTCGGCCGCTCGGCGGCGCCGCTGTCGCAGGCGGAGCTGGCCGCGATCGAGCCCGACTACGAGCAGGGCACCAACCTGCACGACGCGCTCCGCCAGGCGGGCCGCCACCTGCGCCGGCACCCGGGCTCCGAGCCGGTCGTCCTGATCGTGACCGACGGCGAACCGACCGCGCACGTCGACGACGACGGCTACCCGGTGTTCATGTGGCCCCCGACCCGGGAGACCATCACCGCGACGGTGCAGGAGGTGGACCGGCTGACCCGCTACGGCGCCACCATGAACCTGTTCATGCTCGGCGAGGACCCGGGCCTGCGCCGGTTCGTCGACGCGGTGGCGCGGCGAAGCGGGGGCCGGGTCTTCACGCCCTCGTCCGACGACCTCGGCGCCTACGTGGTGTCGGATTACATCCGTGCGCGGCGGGGGCGGCGCGGCGCGGCGGCGGCTTAGCCGCCCGCGGTGGTCGGTGCCGGGGAGGCCGGCTGGGTGGCGGGCGGTGGCGTGGGCGCCGGGTCGTCGCCGGCGAAGACGCCGGTCGCGAACAGGATGCCGAGGATGATCCCGATGACGCCGATCGCCAGGGCGCCGAGCAGGATCGGGTCGCGGCCGGGCGGGGTGCCGCCGGGCCGGGCGCCGCGGCCGGACCGGCCGCCCGCGGGGCGGCCGCCGCCGTAGACGGGCCCGCCGCCGTAGCTCGGGCCTCCGCTGGTGGGGCTGCCGTAGGTGGGGGCCCCGCTGGTGGGGGAGCCGTAGGTGGGGCCGCCGCTGGTGGGCGTGCCGTAGGTGGGGCCTCCGCTGGTGGGGGAGCCGTAGGTGGGGCCGCCGCTGGTGGGCGTGCCGTAGGTGGGGCCTCCGCTGGTCGGGCCGCCGTAGACGGCGCCGCCGTCGCTGGTTGGTGCCGGGCCGCCGCTGGTCGGTTCGCCGTATGGGGGGCGTCCGGCGGGCGGGTCTCCGTAGTCGGGACCGCCGCCGCCGTACACCCGGCCTCCCGGCCGCTCCTCCGGTCGCATGCGAGGCATAGTCGCCTATCGCGGCACCCGCTCGCCAGTGGGGGGTCGGAACGTGCGCCGGTACGTGGTCGGTGACACACCGATCGCGGCGTGCAACTGCTGGCGTAGCGCCGCCGCCGTGCCGAAGCCGGCGTGCCGCGCGACCTGGTCGACGCCGAGCTCGGTGGTCTCCAGGAGCCGCCGCGCGTGGTCGGTGCGCTGCCGCAGCAGCCAGCGGGCCGGGCTGACCCCGGTCTCCTCGCGGAACCGCCGGGTGAACGTCCGCACGCTCATGTTGGCGTGCGCGGCCATCGCGGCCAGGGTCACCGGTTCGCCGAGCCGTTCGAGCGTCCAGGACCGGGTGCCCGCCGTCGACGCGGCGCCGTCGCCGTCCGGCAGCGGGCGCTCGATGAACTGCTTCTGCCCGCCGTCGCGCCACGGCGGCACGACGCACCGCCGGGCGGCGTGGTTGGCCACGGCCGCGCCGTGGTCGCGGCGGATCACGTGCAGGCACAGGTCGATCCCGGCGGCCACCCCGGCCGACGTGAGGAGGTCGCCGTCGTCGACGAAGAGCACGCCCGGGTCCAGGTCGACGGTGGGGTGGAAGCGGCGGAACCGCTCGGCGTACGCCCAATGGGTCGTGGCCTGCCGCCCGTCGAGGAGCCCGGCGGCGGCCAGCACGAACGAGCCTGTGCAGATCGACATCACGCGCGCGCCGCGGGCGTGGGCCGCCCGGAGCGCCGCGGCCACCTCGGGGTCGACCACGCCGTCGGTCAGCGGCGGCCCGTCGTGGATGCCGGGCACGATCACGGTGTCGGCCGTCTCGGCCAGGGCCAGGTCGTGGTCGGGGTGGACCGTGTAGCCGGCGGTGCAGCGAACCGGGCGACCGCCGGCCGTGCACACGCTGACCTCGTAGAAGCGCTGGTTGGCGGCGTCGCGGGCCGTGCCGAAGACCTGGGCGGGGGTACCGAGGTCGAGACCGACGACGTGGTCGAGGGCCAGCACGGCGATGCGATGCGTCATGGCCGAATTATTGCGCATGATGGCTGTCGGGCCACTCGCGGCGCGTACCCCCGGTCACGCATGCTCTCTGTCGTGCGCCGTCTCGTTCACCCTGCCTGGCTCGTGGCCGCCGTCGCCTTCGTGGCGCTGATCGGCGCGGCCGGGTTCCGTGCCACCCCGAGTGTGCTGATCCACCCGTTGCACGCCGAGTTCGGCTGGCCGCTCGCCACGATCTCCGCCGCGGTCTCGGTCAACCTGCTGCTCTTCGGGCTCACGGCGCCGTTCGCGGCCGCGCTGATGGACCGGTTCGGCATCCGGCGGGTGGTGGCGGCCGCACTGCTGCTGGTCTCGCTGGGCAGCGGGCTGACGGTGTTCATGCGCACGAGCGCCGAGCTCATCCTGCTCTGGGGCGTCATGGTCGGGGTCGGCACGGGTTCGATGGCGCTGGCGTTCGTGGCCACCGTCACCGGCCGCTGGTTCGTCAAGCGGCGCGGCCTGGTCACGGGCGTGCTCACCGCCGGCGGCGCGACCGGCCAGTTGATCTTCCTGCCGGTGCTGGCGCTGCTGGTCGAGCGGTCGAGCTGGCGGACCGCCGCGCTGGTGGTCGCCGGGGCCGCGCTGGCCGTCGTGCCCCTGGTGCTCTGGCTGTTGCGCGACCATCCGAGCGACCTGGGCCTGCCGGCCTACGGCGCGACCGAGGTCGTGCCGCCGGTGCCGGCCGGTGGCGCCGCGCGGCGTGCGGTCGGCGCGCTCCGCGACGCGTCCCGAACCCGGGCGTTCTGGCTGCTCGCCGGGGGGTTCGCGATCTGCGGCGCGACCACCAACGGTCTCGTCGGCACCCACTTCATCCCGGCGGCGCACGACCACGGCATGACCGAGACGACCGCGGCGTCGTTGCTCGCGCTGATCGGCCTGTTCGACATCGCGGGCACGATCGCCTCGGGTTGGCTGACCGACCGGTTCGACAGCCGCATCCTGCTGGGCGCCTACTACGCGCTGCGCGGTGGGTCGCTGTTGCTGCTGCCGGCGCTGTTCGGCGACGACGTCCGCCCGTCGATGGTGGTGTTCATCCTGTTCTACGGGCTGGACTGGGTGGCGACGGTGCCGCCGACGGTGGCGCTGTGCCGGGAGTACTTCGGCGACCGGGGCGCGGTGGTGTTCGGCTGGGTGTTCGCGTCGCACCAGGTGGGCGCCGCGGTCGCGGCGTCGGCGGCCGGCATCGTCCGGGACCAGCTCGGGACCTACAATCTCGCCTGGTACGTCGCCGGCCTGCTGGCGATCGGGGCCGCGGGGCTCTCCCTGATGCTGTTCCGCCGGCGCGGGGCGATCGGGCTGACGCCGGCTATGGCTGGAGCACCCGGATCCGTTCCACGGTGACCAGCGCCTGCAGGCGGCCCATCGGCGTGCCGTCGCGGGCCAGCTGCTGGCCCTCGAGCCAGACCTCGCCCTCGTAGAAGCCCGACAGGTCGTCGCGCACCCTTTCGACGCGCAGGAACAAGGTGTGCGGCGATCCGGTGAACTTCCAGCTGCCGGGCGGGCATTCGATCACATTTCCAGCGTCGATCATGATTGCCGCCTCGGCCCTGCCGGTGGATTTCGCCGCTTCCGACTGGTCATGTGTTAAAGGTTGGGCTTGAGCCTTCCCAAACGCAATGTTACGGAGCAGAATTCCGCCCACGCGGTACGAAGACGCAATGATCTGTGGGTGTCCACTACGGAAATGCTGTCCGGGGAGGAACGAACATGCCGACCGAGGACCACGGTTCGACCGTTCCGCGCCGGCAACTCGGCCGATACCTGAGAAGGGCTCGCGAAGACGCCCAGGTCACCGTCAAGGCGGCGGCCGATGCGCTGGAATGGTCGACGCCACGGATCTGGCGGATCGAAAACGGAACAGTAGGGATGCGCGCCCTCGACGTCAAGGCGATGTGCGACCTCTACGGTGCCACTTCGGATCTGACCGAGGCGTTGGTGGCGCTGGCCCGCGAGACCAAGGCGAAGGGTTGGTGGCAGTCCTACAGCGACGCTCTCCCGAGTTGGTTCGAGTTGTACGTGGGCCTCGAGTCGGCAGCCAGTCGAGTCCGTTATCTGCAGAGCGACATCGTGCCGGGACTGCTGCAGACGAAGGCGTACACCCGGGAAGTGATCGCATTGGACCATCCCGACCTGACGCCCGAGGAGCAGGAGCGGCGCCTGGCCGTGCGGATGGAGCGCCAGAACCTGCTGACCAGGCGGCTCCCGCCGGCGCCGACGCTCGAGGTCATCCTCAGCGAGGCGGTGCTGCGACGGCCGCTGCAGGACCGGTCCGCGATGGCAGGGCAATTGCGCTATCTCGCCGAGGCGAATGACCGTCCAAATGTCACTGTGCGTATGCTTCCGCTCGCTGCCGGTTTGCATATGTGGGCATCGGGTGGTGGTTTCGCGATTCTCGAGTTCCCGGAACAACGGGGGCGCGAATCGGAACCGCCGACCGTCTACAGCGACGGTCCGACCGGTGCGCTCTATCTGGATAAGACCCGAGAGGTGGATATGTACGAGTCGATCTGGCTCAGCGCTTCCAAGCGAGCGCTTGACCGTGCACAATCGACTCGCGCAATCCGGGCGCTCTCGGAGGAGTTGTACAATGAGTGACGAAGCAGTCACCTGGACGAAGTCGACTTACAGCGGTGCCAACGGCGGATGCGTCGAATGGGCAAAGCTGGGAAGCGAAATCGGCGTCCGTGACTCTAAAGACAAGACCGGCCCCGTCCTCACCTTCAGCCGCACGGCCTGGCAATCCTTCGTGAACGCCACCAGCCGAGGCGACTACCGACCGCACGACTGATCCGCCGCCGCACGACGCCGGGCCCGTGGTGATCCACGGGCCCGGCGGTTTGCTTGAGGCTCCGCTTCGCTTCGCTTCAGGAGAGGTTCCAGGTCGCCGGCTTCGCGGCGACGAGCAGGCGGACGCCGACGTCGGCGCAGACGGCGTGCCAGGTGAGGTCCTCGAGAGTGGACACCAGCAGGTACGCCTGGGGCCGGGCGCCGTCGCTGGTCAGGCGGTGCCGGTAGTCCAGCACCTGGCCGAGACCCAGGCGGAGTCGGTCGGTCTCCGTCGGACCGAGAGCGCTCTTCGCCTCGGCGATGTGCAGCCGTCCGTCGGGGCTCCGCCAGGCCAGGTCGACCTTGGGCTCCGTCGGTTGGAACGGTTTGATGCCGATGTCGTTGAGCTTGGTCATCAGGAGCACCAGCAGGCGATCGTGCTCGTCCCGGGCGGCTTCGTGGGCTTCGGCGTTCACCGCCTGCGACTCAGGGAAGTCGCCGATCGCCTCGCGGCCCGCGTACACCGATGTCTCGTTGTCGGTGGTTGTCGGCAGGTCGAGCGGGTCGGGCAGGGCGAGCGCCTCGGCGGCGGCCCAGGCCTCGTCGGCGAGGTCCGGGTCGTAGTTCTTGTGCCACGCGAACTGGCCGGACGCGACCAGGCGAGCGTTCATCAGCCTGATGGCCTCGGCGATCGGCGGCTGGTCGAGGAACCAGAGCAGGGCGTCGATGTCGGGGCAGTGGTAGACGGCGGCGTCCTCGGCGAACGTGCGCAGGCCGTCGGTGCGCCGGGTGATGCCGAACTTGGTGAGGTCCTCGGTGCGCAGCGAGCCGTCGGCCAGGGCGCGGCTGACCGGCGAGTCGGCCATCCGGAACACCGTGGTGATCCGGCCGTCGTCGAAGTAGCTGATCTCGGCCGCCCAGCACATGCCGACGGTGAGGCGGAACCAGCGTTCGGCGCCATTGGCGTACGGGGTCAGTAGCCAGTGCTGGCCCGCGGACTCGGCGGCGGCCGGCACCGTGGTGCGGATGACGATGCCGGCGATGCCGAGGGCGACCTCGCGCAGGCTCTTGGCGTCGGCGTCGTTGATCGCGCGGATCAGCCCCGGCAGCCGCGGGCCGGCCGATGGGAGGGCGCCGAAGGGCTGTGGCTCGACGTCCGCGCGTACCACCCAGTCCGCCAACGCCTCGCGCGTCATGTAGGACCAGAAGCCGGACGTGCGAGTCGCGAATTCGGCCGCCAGCGTCTGGCTGTTCATAAGGCTCCAGAGGGAAAATGACCGGGAAATGCGATAATCGCAGGAAGTTGGCCGGTCTCTCCAGTTCGTCCTTCCTTCGAGGGACTCTTTCGGCCGGTGTCAGCGGGGCCAGACGGCGATCTCGAAGACGCTGGCGCAGAGCACGTGGCGGGCGCTGGTGACGCAGGTCGGCGCGGCCGCCCAGTCGTCGGCCCGGCCGATGATCCGGGTGCGTGTGCTGACGGCGTCGAACAGGCCGATGAGTTGCTGGCGCGGGCCGTCGTACCGCCAGACCAGGAGTTCTGAATCCTCGATGACGCCGAGCCCGCGCCACGGGGCCGTGGTGGTGCGGACCCCGCCGTTGCGCGGGTCGACGACGGCCGTGCCGGACCCGTCGAAGCCCTCGAACGTCTCCGCGACGAACATGTGCTCCTCGTCGACCGGCGCCGTCAGGTAGCGCTTGTCGGCCTTCCACGCCCGACGCCCGGTCAACCGTTCGAGGGCGATCGTGCCGCGGTCGTTGACGTGACAGAGGTAGCGGCCGCAGTCGGCGAACGACTCGAAGATGCCGTGCACCGGGGTCGGCTGGCGCCAGAGCCGGCGACCGTCACCGGCGTCGTACGCCGAGATCATGCCCTGCTGGTCGACGAGGATGGCCGTGCCGTTGACGACGGTGGCGCTGATCGCTCCGTCCTGCTCGGTGTCGACGACGACGCGGCCGCTGGTCAGGTCGCGGACGCGCAGGTGGCCGGGGAGGACCTCGACCTGGTCGGTCCGCAGCGGGCCGGTGACGCCGGCGACCATGACGGTGGGCTCCATCTCGACCGTCCAGCGTGGAGTCCCGTCGGTCGTGGCCAGGCCGCGCAGCGGCAGCGTGTCGCCGTCGCGCGGCCCGTTGACGACGAGCACGTCGCCGGCGCGCGCGACGTAGCGGGTCTGGCGTTGCCAGAGGACCGCGCCGGTGCGGCCGTCGAGCACCCAGACCTCGGGGCGCTGGCCCACGTCGACGGTCGCGATCGCGACGCGGTCATCGTCGAGGGCGATCAGGTGGGCGAGGCCGACGACGCGGCGGAACCAGAGTTGAGCGCCGTCGCTGAGCTGGTACGCGCGGACGGCATTGCCGCCGGAGACGTAGGCGCGGCTGTCGTCGAGCGCCATCGCCTCGGCCGTGCCGGCGCGGCGGAAGATCGGAGCGAGGTCGTTCGGCGTGGCGATGCCGGCGAACCAGACGGTCGCGGCCACGGCGGCCGTCACGCCGGCGGCGAGGATGCGGGTCCGGGTGCTCCACGGCCGCGGCTCGGGCGGCTGCCAGTCGACGTCGCGGTCGATCTCGATGACAGGGTCGAGCCGGCCGGCCGGGCGCGTGCCCACCGCCGGCCAGATGTCGACGTTGCCGCTGCTGGTCATCCATGCCGCCCCTGTGCGATGCAGTCAATCGCGCGCGGGTGGCAGCGGACCATTCGCCGAACGTTTAATACTCCCGCACCGCGGCGCCGGTGTCCCGCCGCGGCCGGGAGTCTTACCGTCTCCCGTCGGTGCAGCCCGGGGGCGGTACATCGACGAGGACTTGGTTAACCGGCTCACTGCCCGCCGATCAGATGTGTCAAACCTCGTTCGCATCATTAATCGGCCGGGTATGGAAGGAGCATGGAACATTTCACGATCGCGGTGGTCGCCGAGAAGAACCCCGACTTCCGCCGGGTGCTGGCGACCGGCAAATACACGCAGCTGGTGGTCATGACCATCCCGCCGGACGGTGAGATCGGCGAGGAGGTCCACGAGACGACGGACCAGCTCCTGACGTTCGTCAGTGGGGTTGGCGAGGCTCGGGTGGGCGGCGAGAAGAAGCCGGTCAGCGCGGGTGATCTCGTGTTCGTGCCCGCCGGCACCAAACACAACTTCGTCAACACCGGCCCCTATCCTCTGGTGCTCTACACGGTGTACGGGCCGCCCGAGCACTCACCCGGCGCCGTCCACAGCACCAAGGAGGAGGCGGACCGGATGGAGGAAAGCGGCCAGGACGAGCCTCCGAAGTAGCGGGTTGGTCGTCGGAGTCGGCCCGGTGGTTTTGCCCGCCGGGCCGGCCCTGTTCCGCACGTATCCGCTTCGCTCGCGCCGAACAAGACTTCTGCCCTCCGCAGAGCGCGTTCGGGTTCGGCGGCTTGGTTGCGAGCCGGAGTCGGAGCCGGAGCCGGACGAACCGGAGCCGGAGCCGGAGCCCGAGCCGGAGCCGGAGCCCGAGCCCGAGCCCGAGCCGGAGCCGGAGCCGGAGCCCGAGCCGGAGCCGGAGCCCGAGCCGGGACCCGAGCCGCTTCCGTGGTCGGTTCCGGCTCGGGGCCCGGGGTAGCGGGTGTGACGCTGACCGGCGTGCTGGTCGGTGTGGCGGTCAGGCAGCGTCGATGCGGAGCCAGTCCTTTGTGCGGCGGCCTGGTGTGTAGCCGGCGTCGAGGCGCTTGGCGACCACGCCCGGCAGACCCTGCTCGGCCGCGGCGGCGAGCGCGAACTCGCCGCCGCCCTGGAAGGACGGTGGCGTCTGCCACGACGGTCCGGAGAGCGCGAGGCCGTCGAGCAGTTCCCGCCGCTGGGTGTAGGGCAGATCGACGGTCCGCCGGCCTTCGAGCCACAGCAGGTCGTAGGCCAGGTAGCTGATCGTCAGGCCCGGCGGCGGCCGCCGCCCCGCCGCGGTGGTCGGCGCGGGCCTGACCCGACCCTGCCGGTCGAACGCGACGATCTCGCCGTCGAGCACGGCCTCGGTCGGCGCGAGGGCCGGCCCGAGGTCGCGGACCGCCCGGTAGGCGCCGCTGATGTCCTGATCGGACATTGACAGGAGGCGCACCCGCCCACCGGACACATAGGCCACAGCCCGTGTGCCGTCCCAGCGCATCTCGAACGCCCACGCGTCGTCGGGCTCGGGCAGCGTGTCGGCCGGCGTCGGTCGCGCGGGGCGGATCAGATCCGGCAGCGGCTCCCACCCTTCGGCCGGCGGCGACATGCGCCGGATCATCCAGTCCTCGCGCTTGCCGGGCTCGGGCCGCCCGGTCCGGAACAACACGTAGCGGCCCGACGCCCGCGACCCGTGCAGGGTGAACATGACCTCGTCGGGCTTCCACTTCTCCGTCTCGTAGGTGCCGGTGTCGAACACGGTCATCCGCCCACCGCCGTACTCGCCGGCCGGAATGTCCCCGTGGAACGTCAGGTACTCCATCGGGTGATCTTCGGTGTGCACCGCGAGGTGGTTGCGCACCTGATCGCGCGGCAACCCGCGGGGCACGGCCCAGGAGACCAGCACGCCGTCGCGCTCGAGCCGCAGGTCCCAGTGCAACGCCCGGGCGTGGTGCTGCTGGATCACGAACCGGTCGTTGCCGGCCGGTTCCGGCGCGGCCTCGGGCACCGGCTCGGGCGTGCGTCCCGCGTCACGCTTACGGCGGTATTCCTCCAGCCGGTCGGGCATGACGATATTGTCCGGGATGGGCCGCCGTCGCGCATCGCCCCGGGCGACGGGCATGCCACCTTGATGAACGGGTAGGGAAGGTCATGACCTCATCGACCGCACAACCAACCGTCAAGCTGCCCGGCGATGTCCGGATGCCGTTGCTGGGCTTCGGAACCTGGCAGGCCCACGGCGAGAGCGCGTACCGGGCCGTCGGCGCGGCCCTCGACAGCGGGTACCGGTTGATCGACACCGCCACCGCGTACGGCAACGAGGACCTGGTCGGCCGCGCGGTCGCGGAGAGCAGCGTCCCCCGCGAGGACATCTTCATCACCACCAAACTCCCGCCTGATCGGGTCGGCCGCGAACAGCGCACCATGGACGAAAGCCTGCAGTTGCTGGGCGTCGACCAGCTGGACCTCTGGCTGATCCACTGGCCACCGCACCGCGGCGGCCTGGTCGACAACTGGCGCCGCATGATCGAAATCCGGGACGCGGGCCAGACCCGCTCGATCGGCGTGAGCAACTACTCGCTCGCCCAGATCGACGAGCTGATCGCGGAGACCGGCTTGGCGCCCGCGGTCAACCAGATCAAGTGGGGCCCCCGCCTCTACGACAAGGCCGAGGTCCAAGGCCACCACGAACGCGGCGTGGTGCTCGAGGGCTACAGCCCCTTCAAGACCACCCGCCTGGGTGACCCGGTGCTGACCCGCATCGCCGAAGCCCACGGCGTCTCCGCCGCCCAGGTCGTCGTCCGCTGGCACATCCAACATGGAATCGTCGTCATCCCCAAGTCGGTCACCCCGTCCCGCATTCGCGACAACGGGGACGTCTTCGGCTTCGAACTCTCCGCCGAAGAGATGTCGGCCATCGACGGCATGGGCAAATAGCCAGCCCATCCGCCGTTCCTGGACCACGGCTGCCTTCCGGTCCGTGCGGCCTCCCGGTCCGTGCGGCCTTCCGGTCCGTGCGGCCTTCCGGTCCGTGCGGCCTTCCGGGTCCGTGCGGCCTTCCGGGTCCGTGCGGCCTTCCGGGTCCGTGCGGCCTTCCGGGTCCGTGCGGCCTTCCGGTCCGCGCGGCCTTCCGGTCCGCGCGGCCTTTCGGCCCGCGCGGCGTTCTAGCCCGTGCGGCCCTCCGCCTTCGGGTCTGTGCGGCCTTCCGGTCTGTGCGGCCTTCCGGTCTGTGCGGCCTTCCGGTCTGTGCGGCCTTCCGGTCCCCCCGCGGCCTTCCGGTCCCCGCGCGGCCTTCCGGTCCCCGCGCGGCCTTCCGGCCCGCGCGGCGTTCCAGCCCGTGTGGCGTTCCGTCCGGTGCGGCCTTCCGGCCGCGCCGGCAGCCGCCAGCGGGGCGCGGCGGGCGGCGGTCAAGACGCCCGGTCGCCGTCAGCGGGTCGCGGTTGGCAGCGGATAGTCCTTCAAGGCGATGGCGTCGGCCGCTGCCTGTAGGTTGCCGGTCAGCGCGCTCTTGCCCGGCAGCTTGGTCATCGTGCGGACGACCTGGTTGCGTAGCCAGATGCCGGCCCGCGAGGCGGGCGCGAAGCCGCGGTCGCCGCCCGGCGGCCGCTTGAGGTTGCGGGTGACGTAGTCCCGCATGCCCTCCTCATAGCCCGCGAACGCCGCCGCCGGGTCGGCCGCCGTCGCGAGCTCGCCGGCCAGCACGTAGGCGCCGACCAGCGCCATGCTCGTGCCCATGCCGAGCGAGCCCGCGAACGCGGCGTCGCCCAGCAGCGTGGCCCGGCCGCGCGACCAGCGGTCGAGCTCGGTCGCACCGCTGCGGGTGAAGTAGAAGTCGTCGGCCTGCCACATCTGGTCGATCAGGTGCGGGATCTCCCAGCCGGCGCCTGCGAAAACCTCCGCCAGCAGCGCCTTCTGGGCGGCGGTGTCGCGCCGGTCGTGGCCGAGCGCGGGGGAGGCCCACGAGAACATCGCCCGCACCTCGCCGTCGCGGCCGACGGGATAAAGCAGCAGCACCCGGCCGCCGACGCCGTTGCCGGCCGGCAGGTTGTACATCACCTCCCAGCCGTCCAGCTCGAGCGACGTGCGGGCGGCGAAGAAAGAGGAGTACATCCCGAGATCGCGTACGTGCCGCCGGTCGTTTCCGAACGCCAGCGCGCGCACGCCCGAGCGGAGACCGTCGGCGCCGACGACCACGTCGAAGGTCCGGGGCGGCGCACGGTGGAAGGTGGCGGTGATGCCGTCGGCCTCGTCGCGCAGCGCCGTGATGTGGTCGTCGAAGAGATATTCGGCCTCGGGCGCCGCCTCGCGCAGGATCCGCACCAGGTCGCCGCGGAGGATCTCGATCTCGGCCACCACCCCGCCCGAGTGGCCGAAGTCGTCGCCGCCCATGCGCGCGACCGGCTTGCCCGCGCGATCGACGTACATGATGCCGTGTGTCCCGGTGTGTCTGTCCCGGATGGCGTCGAGGATGCCCATCCGCTCGACGACCGTGCGGCCCGCCCCGCGGATGTCGATGGCCTGGCCACCCGAGCGGAGGGCGGGCGAGCGCTCCACCACGGTCGCGCCGATGCCGTGCCGACCGAGCCAGTGGGCGAGTCCCAATCCGGCGATGCCGGCTCCAGAGATGAGGACGTTCATGGTCGCTGCCTCCTTGTGCGTGCTCGACGCGTACACCGTACAAGACGTGGGCGTACGTTGTATAGCGCACTAGCTATCGTCGTGTTAGGCTCGCAACGCACTAGTACGGAGGAGGTGAGCGTCCGATGGCGGAGGAAGCGCCCTACCGGCGGATCGCGGCCGAGATCAGGGAGCGGATCGCGCGCGGTGAGCTGACGCCGGGCGATCGCATCCCGTCGACCCGGGAGATCACCCGCGAGTGGGGTGTCGCGATGGCGACGGCCACGAAGGTGATCAACTCGCTCCGCGAAGCGGGCCTGGTCGAGACCCGGTCCGGCGCCGGCAGTGTGGTCATCGAGCGGAGCAGCCCGTCGGTCGAGATGGTGGTCGAGCCGACCGTCCCGGCACATGCCGGCGGGTTCCACGGCGTGGGGTCACCGCGACTACGCCGGGCCGGCGACGTGGAGCTCAATCGCCCGCGGGTCGTCCGCACGGCCATCGCGATCGCTGACGCCGAAGGCCTGTCCATGTTGACGATGCGGCGCGTCGCCACCGACCTGGGCGTGGCCACCATGTCGCTCTACCGGCACGTGCCGGGCAAGGACGAGCTGGTCCTGGCGATGCTCGACGCCGTCTTCGCCGAGCGGCCGCTGCCCGACGAGCGACCAACGCATTGGCGGGCCCGGCTCGAGACCGCCGCGCGGCAGATGTGGCAGGTCTTCGCCGCCCATCCCTGGGCCGCCGATCCGCTGTCACTGACGCGGCCGCAGCTGCTGCCTCACCTGATGGCCTATTCGGAATGGAGTCTCGACACCTTGCGCGCACTCGGGTTCGACGTCGACGAGATGATGCACATCCACCTGTCCCTCTTCGGGCACGTGCGGGCCTGTGCGGTGAGTCTCGAGGCGGAGTTACGCGCGCGCGAGGACACCGGCGTCACCAACGACGAATGGGCCGACCTGCACGGCGACGAGATCGAGGCCGTGTTGGGCGCGGCGCCCGAGCACTCTCCGGGCCTGCGCTACGTCACTGAGCACGGGTTCGACTACGACATCGAGGCGGTCTTCGAGTCCGGGCTGCGCCTCCTTCTCGACGGTGTCACCGTGGCGCTGGCCCGGCGGGAGGTGAGTGGCGATGAGCAGGTGGACCTGTCCGTCGTGTGAGCGCGAGTTCGGCCGGACCAACCAGTCCCACGTCTGCGTGCCGGCCGGCACGATCGAGGAGACCTTCGCGCCGCACCGCCCCGAGTGGCGCCAGATCTTCGACGCGATCGCGGCGCAGGTCGACGACCTCGGGCCGGTCCATCTCGACGCGGTCAAGGTCGGCGTCTTCCTCAAGACGGATCGGACCCTGGCCGAGGTACGCCCACGCGCCCGGGCCGTCGACCTGCTGCTGGTGCTGCCGCACGCGATCGAACACGACCGGATCCGCCGCACGATGCGCGCCTCCGCCGGCATGGTGGTCAGCGTCGTGGCCCTCACCAGACCGGAGGAGGTCGACGACGAGATACGCGCCTGGCTGACCGAGGCCTACGATGCCGCGTCCACCTAGCCGACCATCGACCCGGCTGCGGTGCGGCTCTGGTGGGGTGGCGCCGCGCTGGCCTTCAAGGAAGAGGTCGGTGGCCCCAACGTCGCCTATTTCTCTGCTCGGCCGGGCCGCGATCGGTCGTGGCGGCGCAGGCGGGCGACGGCGGCCTCGAAATCACCGGCGCGATGCCGGTGATGCCGCCGACGGGCTGGTGGTCGGTACCGACGCGCCGGGGCCAAGGGCGGAGCCTAACCGGGGAAGAGGAGACACCGGCACGCCCAGCGAGACGATCCTGTTGAGCAGGTCGGCGACGCTGCGGCCAACCACGACCGCCGACGACGCGACGGCTGGCCGCCTGCGCCCTACCGCGCCGAGGCGTGTTCCAGGCGGCGAAGGTCGGCGCCGAGCCAGTCCGGCACGACGCGGCGGTCGCGCAGCACCCACGGCAGTTCGGCCAGGGCGTCGCGCAGCCCGGCGCGGCCGGCGGTGCTGGTCATCGCCCGGGCGCTGGTGGCCATCACGGTCGGCAGCGGCCGGCGGAGCCAGGTGGTGAGCAGATGATTGCGAGCCTGACGGCGCTCGCGGGCCCGCGGGTCTCGGCCGGCGGGGCTCGGGAGGTGGGCCACTCGCAGCGACGGCACGTAGGAGAGGCCCCAGCCGGCGGTCGCCAGGTCCATCGCCAGCAGCGCCTCCTCGCCGTAGATGCCGAGCCGCGGGTCGAAGCCGCCCACCGACAGGAACGCGTCCCGGCGCACCACCGCGGCGCACGACAGGAAACCGAGCACCGTCGGGCCCGGCAGGTCGTCGGCCCAGCCGAGCGGGCTCCCGTCGAGCTCCGCGGTCATCGGGTCCGGGCGGCCGTCCTCGCCGACCAGCACCTGGGCGACCAGGAGGCCGGCCCGCGGATGGTCGCTGAGCAGCTGGGCGGCGCGGTCGAGGGCGCCGGGCACCCAGTAGGAGTCGTCGTCGGCGAACGCGACGAACGGCGTGTCCGCGAGTTGGGCGCCGAGGTTGCGGGCCGCGGCGCCGAGGTTGGTGTCGGCACGGACCACGCGTACGTGGGGGAAGGCGGCCTCTACCGTGGCGGCCGTGCCGTCCTGCGACGCGTTGTCGACGACGATGGTCGGCGCGTCGTGCCGGGGCAGGGTGCGCAGCAACTGATCGCGCCGGTCGCGGGTTGCGATCACCACGGTGATGTTCACCGCGGGCCATTACCCGCGACCGACGCGATCAACCATCAACCCACGGTGCAGGCCGAGCCGTTGAGCGCGAACGCGGACGGCGAGGAATACGAGCCGCCGTGCGTGCCCTGATAGCCGAAGCTGGTGCTCGCGCCCGGGGCCAGCGTCCCGTTCCAGGAGATGTTGCGCGCGGTCACCGCCGAGCCCGAGGTGGTCACCGTCGCGTTCCAGGTGCTGGTGATCGCCTGGCCGCTGGGCAGCGTGTAGGTCAGCGTCCAGCCGTTGACGGTGCTCGTCCCGGTGTTGGTGACGGTCACGTCCGCGGTGAACCCGTTGTTCCAGGCGTTGGCCGCATACCGCACCCGACAGGCGCCCCCGCCGCTGCCGGAGCCGGAGGTGGTCACCGTCCGGCCCGGCGACGAGGCCGACACGTTGCCGGCCGCGTCACGGGCCCGCACCGTGAACGTGTAGGCCGTCGAGGCGCTCAGGCCGCTCGCCGTGAACGAGGTGCCGGTGGTGCTGCCGGCCAGCGTGGCCGTCCCGGAGCCCTGCTGGCGATAGACGTCATAGCCGGTCACCCCGACGTTGTCCGTCGAGGCGGCCCAGGAGAGGGCGACGCTGGAAGCGGTCACCGTGCCGGCGGTCGGCTGGCCGGGCGTCGACGGGGCCTGACTGTCCGGGCCCGGGCCCGTGCCGCCGCCGTTGACCGTCGCCGAGAACGAGCTGACACCGAGCCCGACACCGCCGTTCCACGGTTCGAAACCGGCCTGGATGCTGGTCAGATACCACGAATTGGTGATCGCCCCGCGCGACCGGACGTCATTGATGAAGTCCAGCACGCTGAAGTTCCACGAGGTGATCGGCGACGGAGCCACGTACGAGATGACGTTGTTGGCGCCGTTGCTGCCTCGCCAGACCTCCCAGGTCCGGCCGCCCACCGTGGCCGAGCCCACCACCGAGCCGATCGGCTGGATCGGACCCTGTCGGTTGAACCAGATCATGATCTCCATCTGGCTGACCCCGTCGGTGCGTGGCGTGGGGTCGAGCCAGATGTCGTACGACGCGTTGTAGGTGCCACTGGCGTACGTGTAGTTGATCGACGAGGTGGCGCTACTGATCTGGCTCACCTGGATCGGCAGGTTCGTGCCCGGCGAACAGTTGGTGTAGTGGCAGCCGAGGAACACCGACGGGTACGACAGCGGCGCGCCGTTGGTGGCCGCCGATCCCTGCTGGGCCGTGATGCTGAAGCCCGTGTCGGTGACGTTGATGCACTGCTGCGCGGTCGAACCCCACCGGTTGTTCTGCACGACATAGCGGCCCTGGATCGTGGTCGAGCCATATTGCTCGCAGATCTGCGTGTCGGCCTGCGCGGGCGACGTTATGACCAGCGTGCCGAACGCGACCAGGGCGGCGGTCACGACGGCGCGGACAAGTCTGCGCATGCTGCTCCTTCCGAGGACGGGTGCGGAGATGGGAGCGCTTCCATCGACACTAGGCTACGTTTACGGCCCTGGATAGAGGTCCCGACAGCGAGTAATGTTCTGGCTTCAGTGCGTGGCCCCTCGACCGCCTCGGAGGCTTCGTCCACATGCTCCTGTCTACGCTGCGCGTCCTCGTCGTCGGCGCCGGCATCGCCGGCCTTGCCGTTGCCCGGGCGCTCCGCCAGGCCGGCTACCGACCCGATGTCGTCGAGAAGCTGCCCGCCACCACCGTCCCCGGCGCCGGCATCTTCCTGCCCGGCAACGCCGACCGGGCCCTGCGCGACCTGGGCCTCGACGATGCGGTGCGGCCGTTCGGCGCCGTGGTCGAGCGGCAACGCTTCCTCGACGAGCGCGGCAACGAGCTCTGCGAGGTCGACCTCGGCAAGCTCTGGGACGGTGTCGGCGAATGTCGGGCCATGCCCCGCGGTGACCTCCAGCGGGTCCTGCTCGCCGCGGTCGACGGCGAGGTCCGCTACGACACCGGCCTGGTCCGGCTCGACGTGGGCACCGACGGCACCGCCCTGGCCACCTTCGGTGACGGCGCGGTCGCAGCCTATGACCTGGTGGTGGGCGCCGACGGGCGCAAGTCGTCGGTCCGCGCCCTCGCGGCCCTCGGCGGCCCGGCCCGGCCGGTCGGACAGGTCGTCTACCGCAGCGTGGTCACCGGCGGGCCGCGGATCTCCGAGTGGACGGCGCTGCTCGGCCTGCGCACCGCCTTCATCGTCATGCCGATGGGCGACGGGCGGCTCTACCTCTACGCCGACGAGCCCGGCACCAGCGCGCCGGCCGATCCGCTTGGTCGGCTACGCGAGGTCTTCGGTGGCTTCGGCCCGCCGGTGCCCGACGTGCTCGACGCGGTCGACAAGGTGCAGGTCGCCCTGACCGACGAGGTCGAGATCGCCTGTTGGTCACGCGGCCCGGCGGTGCTGGTCGGCGACGCCGCCCACGCCACGTCGCCAACCCTCTCGGAGGGCGCCGCGATGGCGCTCGAAGACGCGGTGGTCCTGGCCGACGCCCTGACCGAAGCCGATTCGGTGCCGGAGGCCCTGCGCCGCTACGAGAGCCGTCGGCGGCCGCGCACCAAGTGGGTGCTCGACCGCACCCGCGACCGTGACCGCACCCGCGACGTCGCGCCGGCCCTCCGCGACCCACTTCTCCGCGGCCGCGGCGACCGCATCTTCCGCGACCACTACCGCCTACTCGTCGACCCGGTCTGACCATGCACCGCGGCCTGCGCCGGCGGGGCCTGAAGCGCGACGGCGATGGGCTGCTCGTCGACCCGGTCTGACCCACGCACCGCGGCCTGCGCCGGCGGGGCCTGAAGCGCGACGGCGATGGGCTGCTCGTCGACCCGGTCTGACCACGCACCGCGGCCTGCGCTGGCGGAGCTTGGATCGCGACGGCGATGGGTTGCTCGTCGACCCGGTCTGACCACGCACCGCGGCCCGCGCTGGCGCGGCCTGAAGCGCGACGGCGATGGGTTGCTCGTCGACCCGGTCTGACCACGCACCGCGGCCTGCGCTGGCGCGGCCTGAAGCGCGACGGCGATGGGCTGCTCGTCGACCCGGTTCACCGCGTCCCGCGGCCTGCGTCCGCGGGTCCTGATCGACCATTCGCCAGTCCCATCAGCCGCAGGGGTCCAGAGAGGTTTTCACCACCCAGCGCGGCCCCACTGAGATGCGAGGACTATTCTGCCTCCGACACAGACAACGAAGCGGAGGCCTGTGGTGACCACCGTTGCACCGAAGCCGATCGTGACCCGGCCCTGGCCGGTCCGCCAGCCGGTGAAGGGCTCGGCCTTCGCGCGCCTGCTGCGCACGACCGACGCGAAGCAGATCGGGATCATGTATATGGTCACGAGCTTCGCGTTCTTCCTCATCGGTGGGTTGATGGCGCTGCTGATGCGCGCCGAGCTCGCCCGACCGGGAATGCAGTTCCTGTCGCCTGAGCAGTACAACCAGCTGTTCACGATGCACGGCACGATCATGCTGCTGTTCTTCGCGACGCCGATCGTGTTCGCGTTCGCGAACTTCGTGGTGCCGCTGCAGATCGGCGCGCCCGACGTGTCGTTCCCGCGACTCAACAGCTTCGCCTACTGGCTGTACGCGTTCGGTGGCACGATCGCCCTCGGTGGCTTCTTCACCCCGGGCGGCGCCGCTGACTTCGGTTGGTTCGCCTACACGCCGCTGAGCGACGTCGAGCACACGCCGGGTGTCGGCGCCAACATGTGGATCGTCGGCCTGGCCATCTCCGGTCTGGGCACGATCCTCGGTGGCGTCAATATGATCACCACGATCCTGACGCTCCGCGCGCCCGGCATGACGATGTTCCGGATGCCGATCTTCACCTGGAACATCCTGGTCACCAGCCTGCTGGTCATCATGGTCTTCCCGCTGCTCGCGGCGGCCCTGTTCGCCCTCGCGGCCGACCGCATCCTCGGGGCACACGTCTACGCCCCCGAAACCGGCGGGCCGATGCTCTGGCAGCACCTGTTCTGGTTCTTCGGCCATCCCGAGGTCTACATCGTCGCGCTGCCGTTCTTCGGCATCATCAGCGAGGTCATCCCGGTCTTCTCCCGCAAGCCGATCTTCGGCTACAAGGGTCTGGTCGGCGCCACCATCGCGATCGCCGCGCTGTCGATGAGCGTCTGGGCGCACCACATGTTCGCCACCGGGCAGGTGCTGCTGCCGTTCTTCAGCTTCCTGAGCTTCCTGATCGCGGTGCCGACCGGCATGAAGTTCTTCAACTGGATCGGCACCATGTGGCGCGGCCAGTTGAGCTTCGAGACGCCGATGCTGTTCGCGGTCGGCTTCCTCGTGACGTTCCTGTTCGGCGGCCTCACCGGCGTCCTGCTGGCCAGCCCGCCGGTCGACTTCCACGTCTCCGACTCGTACTTCGTGGTCGCGCACTTCCACTACGTACTGTTCGGCACGATCGTGTTCGCCGTCTACTCGGGCATCTACTTCTGGTTCCCCAAGATGTTCGGCCGCATGCTCGACGAGCGCCTCGGCAAGATCCACTTCTGGCTGACGTTCCTCGGCTTCCACACGACGTTCCTGGTGCAGCACTGGCTGGGCAACGAGGGCATGCCCCGGCGCTACGCGGACTACCGGCCCAGCGACGGCTTCACCACGCTCAACGAGGTGTCGACCATCGGCGCGTTCGTCCTGGGCATCTCCACGCTGCCGTTCCTCTACAACGTCTGGAAGTCCTACAAGGCCGGCCCGATGGTCCTGGCCGACGACCCGTGGGGCTACGGCAACTCGCTGGAGTGGGCGACCTCGTCGCCGCCGCCGCTGCGCAACTTCGACCGAATGCCGCGCATCCGGTCCGAGCGCCCGGCGTTCGACCTCAAGTTCCCGGAGCTGGCCGCCGGCCGCTCGCTCGCCGGCCCGCCGGAGGGTGGCGCCAAGCCGATGACCAGCGAGTCGGACAGCGGGGCCCGCTACGAGGAAGACACCGAGAGCAACGTCGACCGCTGAGTCGATACGAAAGGGGCGGCGCGTCGTGCGTCGCCCCTTTCGCATACCCCCGATGAGCTAGAAGATCAGGACGATCGCGACCACGCCGAGTACGAGGTCCACGACGCCGCACCACTCGGCGTAGGAACGCGGGACCACGCGGTTGTGACGGTGGTGATAGAGGTCCCAGGCGGCGTGGGCGAGCAGCCCGAGGGCCACGAAGGCGCCGCCGAGCGTCAGGGAACCGGCCTCGATCGCGATCACCGCCGCCACCGCGAAGAGGACGGCCGCGACCACCTGGACGCCGAACCCGGGCGCTCGCCGCGCCACACCGATCGCGACGAAGACGGCCGACGCGACCAGCAGGGCGTACGACGGATTCAGGTCGAGGATCTTGAACGGCGCGATGGCGACGGACCCGATGAGCACCGCGGGCCAGGTGATGCCGGGCCGGTTGTAGGCGGCCGGCACCAGGTAGCCCAGCGGCGACAGGACGAGCAGGAACGCCAGGCCGCGTACATCGTCGATGTTGTAGAGGGACGCCGCGATCAGCGGCAGCGCGGCCAGAGTCGGCCAGCGGTGGGCCAGCCGGCGCAGCAGCGACGGGTTCTCGTCGGTCGTCGTGGTAGTCATGCCTCGACGATGCGGCGCGCCCGCCGGTGGCGGAACGGACCGGGATGGACGGGTCCGAATCCCTGGGATCGGCGGCCTAAGGTCGGGGATATGGACCCGCGGCACATCGTCATGGTCGGGTACGACGGCGCCGAATTGCTCGACATCGCCTGCGTCACGTCGACCTTCGAGCTGGCCAACACGATCGGGCGGCTGAGCCCCGGCTACCGCGTGGAACTGGCGACCCCGGGCGGCCGCCCGATCCGCTGCGACAGCGGCCTCGTCGTGCAGGCGCAGCTCGCGCTGGAACGGCTGACCGGCCCGATCGACACCCTGATCGTCTCCGGCGGCTTCGGCCACGAGGACGCCGCCGACAACGCGGTGGTCGTCGCCCACATCCGCCGGCTCGCGCGGGACAGTCGCCGGGTCGCCTCGGTCTGCACCGGCGCCACCGTGCTCGCCGCCACCGGGCTCCTCGACGGCCGCCGCGCCACGACCCACTGGCGTTTCGCGCCGCGGTTGGCGAGCCGCTACCAGGACGTACGCGTCGACTCGGCGCCGATCTTCATCCGCGAGGGCCGGGTCGCCACCGCCGCCGGCGTGACCAGCGCCCTCGACCTGACGCTCGCCTTCGTCGAGGAGGACCACGGCCCCGAGCTCGCCCGCCAGGTCGCCCGCGACCTCGTCACCTACCTGCAGAGACCGGGCAACCAGGCCCAGATGAGCGTGTACGTGTCCCCGCCCGCCCCCGACAACGACGTCGTCCGCCGCGCCGTCGACCACGTGCTCAGCCACCTGGCAGCGGACCTCTCCACCGCCCGCCTCGCCGACGTGGTCGGCGTGAGCCCACGCCACCTGACCCGCCTGTTCCTGCGCGAGCTCGGCGACCCACCGGCCCGCTTCGTCCGCTGCGCCCGCGTCGACGCCGCGGCCCGGCTGCTCGATGCCACCGACCTACCGATGCCGGAGGTCGCGGCGCGCTCGGGCTTCGGCTCGGGAGAGGCGCTGCGCCAGGCCTTCGTGGCCCGCTTCCGCATGCCCCCGGCGAAGTTCCGCGCCGTCTCCCGCCGCTCCGCCCCCGAGCCACCCGAACCCAACCCGGTGCCCGCCGTCTCCACTTAGGACGCCACCGGGCTCGGCCCGAGAGAGACGGCGACGGCTCGGCGAACCGCGGACCGGAGAAGCGTTGGGACACCGCGGCGTCAGTCGGACAGTGACAGCGACCGCTCGGCCGACCGCGGTGCCGGAACAGGCGGCGTCGGCGGGCGGCGTGACAGGTAGACCGGAATGACCGCCAGCACTACCAACAGCCCAGCCACCCCCGTGGCGACGAAGCCCCACCGCGGCGACGTCAGGTCGATCACCCAGCCGGCCAGTGGCGCTCCCAAGGCCAACCCGACCGTGATGGCCGACCCATGCAACCCCATCGCCTCGCCGCGGACCGACGGCGGCGCGAGGTGGCTGACCGCGTCCGCGGCCGCGGCCAGCGTCGGCGCGCACAGCGCCCCCGCCGGGATCAGCGCCACCGCGACCAGGAACCACTGCGCCCCGGCCAGCGCCACCAGCACGGTGCCGAGAGCCAGCACACCCAGCAGCACCACCGGCGACGGCACCCGGCTCAGTGACCCGTAGACGAAGCCGCCGATCAGCGAGTAGACGCCCCACAGCGCCAGCACCAGGCCCGTCCAGCTCACCTGGTCGGCCTCGCGGAGGACCGCGACCACCGTGACGTCCGTGCCGCCCAGGACCAGGGTCGTGGCCACCGCGATGGCCAGGATGGCGATCATCCGGGCCGACAGCCACGACCGGCGCGGCGGCACCGGACCGACGGCCGACTCCGACTCCGCGCGGACCGGCGGGTTGAAGATGAACAGCGCCGTCCCCGACAGCACGACGCCCGCGCCGACGGCCCACATGGTGGCGTGCGGCGAGACCGAGGTCGCCATGAGCACCGCCAGCGCCGGGCCGACCATGAAGGACAGTTCGACCGACATCGAGTCGAGCGCGTAGGCCGGCCGGCGCTGCGCCGGCGGCACCAGCGCCGCCAGCGACTGTCGGACCACCGAGAAGACCGGCAGCATCAGCACGCCGGCGACCAGCGCGAGCACCAGCAGCAGGGGATAGGGCAGCCAGCCCGCGACCGACCAGAACACGCCCTCGGCCACCGTGCAGACCGCGAGCACCGGTCGCAGCCCGCGCCGGTCGACCATCCGCCCGAGCAGCGGCGCGCCCACGGCGGCGCCGATCGTCGAGGCCGTGCCGACCAGGCCGGCCGCGAAGTAGCCGCGGTCGAGCTCGAGCACCACGTGCAGGGTCAGGGTCACCCCGGCCGCGACCGACGGGACACGGGCCAGGATGGCGACGAGGATCAGCGGGCGGACCCCGGGCAGGCCGAGGACCGCCCGGTAGGGCGCCAGCCTCACGCCGGCTTGACGATGGGCTCGCCGACCAGCGTGACGCCGGCCTCGCGTAGCTGCTCGACCGCGTCGGCGGTGGTGTGCGGCAGCACGCCGGCGGTCAGGCCGAGCAGGACCGTCGTCTTGAAACCGAGCCGGGCCGCGTCGAGGCTGGTCGCGCGGACGCAGTGGTCGGTGGCCAGGCCCACGACCTCGACCTCGGTGACGTCGTGGTCGTGCAGCCACGTGCCCAGGCCGACGCCGTCGTCGGTGTGCCCCTCGAACCCGCTGTAGGCCGCCGCGTGCTGGCCCTTGTGGAACACCGCCTCGATGCGGTCGGTGTCGAGGTTGGGGTGGAAGTCGGCGCCGGGCGTGCCGACGACGGTGTGCGCCGGCCACGTGGTGACGTAGTCCGGGTTGTCGTTGAAGTGCGCCCCCGGATCGATGTGGTAATCCTTCGTCGCGACCACGTGGGCCCACCGGTCGGGCCGCTCGGACAGCGCACGCGAGATCTCGGACGCCACCCCGGCGCCACCGGCCACGGCCAGCGAGCCGCCCTCGCAGAAGTCGTTCTGCGTGTCGACGATGATCAGTGCGCGGGTCATGCTGAGAACACTAACGCGCGGGTACGACAGTGACGGGCACCGCGGGATCGCCCGCCGAGAGCTTGAGCCCCTCCCACGGGATCGAGATCAGACCCTGCCGCAGGTGCTCCCGCGACTCCGCCAGCGAGGGCAGGTCGACCACCGCACCGCCGGCGACGTACGGCCGCTGCAAGGCCCGGTCCCCGGTGCGCGCCTCGGGTGTACCCTGCGACACCACGATCTCCTCGATCATCGTGCCGGTCGGCTTGTGTCGCCGCACCGCCGTCTTGCGCCCGCCGATCGTCGCCTTGTGCTCGGACCGCTTGACCACCGGCCGCCCGGCCACCTCGACCAGCTTGTAGACCAGCCCGGCGGTCGGCGCGCCCGAGCCGGTCACCACCGACGTCCCCGCGCCGTAGATGTCGACCGGCTCGGCCGCCAGCGCCGCGATCGAGTACTCGTCGAGGTCGCCGGACACGATGATCTTGGTCTCGGTCGCGCCCAGCGAGTCCAGCAGCTCCCGCGAGTGCTGGGCCAGCACCGAGAGGTCGCCCGAGTCGATCCGGATCGCCCGCAGGTCCGGCCCCGCCACCTTGATCGCGGTGCGGATACCCTGCGCGATGTCGTAGGTGTCGACGAGCAGCGTGGTGTTCTTGCCCAGTGCCGCGACCTGTGCGGCGAACGCGGCCGCCTCGTCGTCGTGAAGCAGCGTGAACGCGTGCGCCGCCGTGCCCGCGGTCGGGATCCCGTAGCGCAGGCCGGCCGCCAGGTTAGAGGTGGAGCCGAAGCCGGCGAGGTACGCGGCCCGCGTCGCCGCCACCGCCGCCTCCTCGTGCGCCCGGCGGGACCCCATCTCGATCAGCGCCCGGCCCCGCGCGGCGGTGACCATGCGGGCCGCGGCCGCCGCGATCGCGCTGTCGTGGTTGAGGACCGACAGGACCAGGGTCTCCAGCAGTACGCATTCCGCGAACGTGCCGGACACGGTGAGGATCGGGGAGCCGGGGAAGAACAGCTCGCCCTCGGCGTACCCCTCGATGTCGCCCTGGAATCGGAAGTCGGCCAGCCAGGCCGCCGTCTCGGCGTCGACCACCGACCGTTCGCGCAGCCAGTCGAGCTCTTCCGGGTTGAACCGGAA
The DNA here is from genome assembly GCF_029626225.1 of Asanoa sp. WMMD1127. NCBI lineage: Bacteria > Bacillati > Actinomycetota > Actinomycetes > Micromonosporales > Micromonosporaceae > Asanoa > Asanoa sp. WMMD1127. Next base: position 405,003 of record NZ_JARUBP010000001.1, on the reverse strand, counting down.
CTCCCTGATCAGGTCCATCAGCCGTCCCGTGCCGGCCACGACGCCGTAGCGACGCCCCGGCGGCAGCCGCCGCGCGAACACCTCGAACACGGACTGCCGGTCGGCGGTGCCGTCCTTGAGCGCCGCGCTGACCATGGTCAGCTCGTAGTGGTCGGTCAACAAGGCGGGGTGGCCCATGGTCATCCACCCACCCTAGGACCTCAGCCGCGAGGGACCATCCGCAATGCGGCGCGGAGCTCACCGCGGCCCGCGACGCCGAGTTTCGCGTAGACCCGCTGCAGGTGGTTTTCGACGGTGCGGGTGGAAAGGAACAGCTCGGCGGCGATCTCGCGGCTCGGCACGCCCGAGGCCGCCAACCGGGCGATCTGCCGCTCCCGGTCGGTGAGGGCGGGCCGGGACAACCCGAGCGCCGGCGTGCGGAGCATGTCGCAGTTGCTGAGCAGGTCACCCATGAGGCGGTGGGCGGAGTTGGCCTCGGCCGCCCGGGCCTCCCGGAACCGGCCGGCGGCGCCGGCGGCCGCCTCGGCCGCGTACACCCAGAGGCCCTTGACCTTGAACAGGTCGGCGGCGATGAGCAGGTCGGGGCCGGAGCGGCGGGCGGCGGCCTGGGCGTGCGCGGCCATGATGCCCGGCAGGTCACCGTCGAGCGTGGCGGCGAGCTCGGTCAGGCGCTGGGCCACGGTCTGGCCCGGGTCGGCGTCGTCGGGCCAGCCGATCGGCTCGGCGGCGTGGCCCAGCCGCACCAGGTCGTGCAGCGCGAGCACCTCGTGACCGGCGAAGCTGTCGGCCCGCAACCGCCAGACCAGGCCGCGCAGCACCTCGGCCGCGCCGTCGAGGTCGTCGGCGACCGCCAGGACGGCGGCCCGGGCCTGCTCGCGCCAGGGATAGAGGATCGCCATCACCGGCGCCTGCGCCTCGTCGGAGGCCGCCATCGCCTCGCGGGCCTCGTCGACCTCGCCGCGCAGGGCGTGCGCCTGGGCCCGCTCCGCGTGCGCGAGACCGGCGTAGATGCGGCTGGTGGCGAGCACCGCGCACGCCTGCACGCTGGTGCGCAGCGCCTCGCCGGTCTGGCCGCGCAGCCGGGCCGCCTGGGCCCGCAGGATCGACAGGTAGCCGGAGCCGAGCCGGAAGTCGCCGGCGTCGGCCAGGTCGGCGAACTCGTCGGCGACGATCGCGTCGATCCCGGCCAGGTCGCCGGCGAGCGCCAGCCGGGTGCCGCGGGCCAGCTCCAGCGCGAGCTGCAGGTAGGGCATGTCGGTGCGCCACAGCGGCGCGTCGGCCGCCACGCTGGCCACCGCCCGCTCGCTCGACCGCGACTCGCCCTGCGCCGCCTGCAGGTGGGCGATCATGCACTGGGCCAGGCCGCGGGCGGCGACCGGCGCGGCCGGCCGGTCGAGGATGGAGCGGGCGATCCGCAGCGCCTCGGCCGTCTCCAGCTTGTGGAGTCGCATGATGCCCTCGAACGACCGCACCCGGGACTGGTCGGCCGGGTCGCGCAGCGCCTTGGCCTCGACGGACAGCTCGTCGGGCGTCGCCTCGCGGCTGAGGCCCCAGTAGCTGACCAGGCCGCGGACCACCAGCCAGCGGGCCCGCAGGGCGTTGGAGGTGGCCTGCTCGTCGACGGCGTTGAGCACGTTGAGCGCCTCGGCCGGCTGGTCGCTGAACATCAGCATCGTGGACAGCAGCTCGGCCGCGCCGAACCCGCCGCCGGCGTCGAGAGCGGCCCGGGCCAGCCGCGTGGCCAGCGGCACGTCGAAGCCGGCGAACGCCTGGCCGCCGGCCATCAGCAGCTGCATCGGGTCCTGCGCGGTGCCGGAGTCGAGCCGCCAGACCGCCACCCGAAGCAGGTCGTCGCGGCGCCGGGCGCCGGCCGCCTCGACCAGGTCGGCCAGCTGCGCCTCGAGCCGGCGCTTGCGCACCACTGGGCAGCGGCGGCGGACGACCTCGCCGTAGAGCGGGTGGGCCAGGCGGGCGTTGGAGCGCCGGTCGCTCTGCACGACCCGGATCAGGCCGCGGTCCTCGGCCAGCTCGACGTCGGCCTCGTTGGTCGCCTTGATCAGGAGGTCGATGCCGACCGGCTCACCGAGGGCGGCGAGCTCGACGACCGTGCGTACGCCCGGCGTCAGCTGGCCGATGCGGGTGTCGATCAGGTCGAACAGGCTCGGCGCCAACTCGAGCCGGCCCGTCCACCGGTGCACGCCGAACGACTTGGTGAACTCGCCGGCCTGCTTGAACGACAGCACCAGCTCGCGGAGCAGCAGCGCGTTGCCCTCGGAGAGCTTCCACAGCCGCTCGGCGCTGGCCTGGTCGACGTCGCCCTCGAGCATCTGCACGAGCAGCCGGCTCACGTCGTCGACCGACATCGGCTCGAGCTCGACCAGCTCGACGAGGTCGTCGGTCCACAGTGCGCGGATGGGGTGCGGGTATTGCTCGCCGCTGCGCAACGTCGCCAGCACCGTCGCGCCCTCGTCGCGGGCCATGAGGTAGACCAGCGCCGACGACGACGGGTCGAGCAGGTGGGCGTCGTCGATCGCGAGCACGATCGGGCGGCCGGCGGCCTGCTGGTTGAGCGCCTCGACGGCCCAACGCAGCAGGCCGGCCGCGGTCAGGCCGGGCGGCTGGTCGGTGGGCAGCACCTGGGCCAGGCCGCCGAACGGCAGCGAGGCGGTGGCGACGTTGGCCGAGGCCGTCCAGACGGCCAGCCGATCGGTCGGCAACGTGGCGACGCCTTCGCGCAGCAGGCGGCTCTTGCCGATGCCCGCACTTCCACTGAATATGAGCCCTCTTCCTCTTCCGTCACTGGCGGTCGAGATGAGACGGTTGAGTTCTGCGGCACGGCCGACAAATCTCCACGGACCCATCACCGCAGCATATAGAGAGTAATGGCGATGGGTACTCCCCGTAACGGGTTGAAGTTGAGTAGCCGGCCAACATGGCATGAGTAGTCGGCGGGCTGTCATGTTAGGTGGCGGTTCGCATAGCGTTCCGGTGCTCGGTGGAATGCGCACGGTGATCGCCGTGGGCACTCGGATCAGGAGGCGCCAGGCATGGGCTCAGACACGCTCGATCGGCTCGGGGCAGACATCATCACGTTGCCGCTGCAGCGGCGCACGCCCAGCCGCACGCGTGGTCCCGTGCTCGAGCCGATCCCCGACGAGCCGCTGGCCGTCGTGGCGCTCGGCGCACAGGGCAGCGGCCGCAGCGAGGTGATCGCCGCGCTGGTCGGCGCGGTCGGCCCGCTGCTCGACGTGCCGCGGGCGAGCTACCTCGTGGTCAACCACGGCCACGGCAAGGACGTCTGCGCCTACCTGCCCGGCGCCCGCAAGGCCCACCCGTTCCGCTCGATCATGGCGCCGGCCGACGAGCCGGCCGCGGCCCGCCCGCCCCGCCGGGTCGAGCTGAGCCTGCCCGACCCGCTGCTGCGCCACTTCGCCCTGGTCGACGCGCCCGACACCGAGACCATGGGCGTCGCCGGCGGCCGGGTGCTGCACGACGCGGTCGAGCGCGGCGGCGCGGTGATGTATGTGTTGAGCGCCGGCCAGCTGCCCGGTCGCTTCGAGCTCGACATTCTCGGCGAGGTCGCGCAGACCAGCGCCGCCGTCTTCTTCGTGGTCACGCCGCGGCCCGACGGCACGTGGTACGCGCCGGCCACCGCCCTGGGCCCGACCCCGGTCGACGACCTCGATCTGCTCGGGCTCGCCGAGATCGCGCCGGGCCTGGGCGACAACGACCCCGCGGCCGGCGCCGTCGAGGCGCAGCGGCTGGCCATCGCCACCGCCATCCCGGCCCTGGCCGAGGCGCCCTGGTTCGCCGTCGACCCCGCCGCCGGCGACACGGCCTTCCTGCGCCGCGCGCTGTCCGACTGGGCCGCCGAGGAGGGCATGCGCCGGGCCAGCCTCAACCCGCCCGTGCCGCCCAACGCGATGCGCACGGTCCGGGTGGCCGAGGGCGTCCACGAGTCCGATTGGGCCGAGCGACTAGAGCACGCCGCGCGGGCCGAGACCCAGCACGTGCGGCAGCACCTGGCCATCGAGCTGGCCAACATCCACCTGCGGTGCGTGCAGGAGATCGTCTTCGGCACCGGCCCGAGCGGCCTGCCCGAGACGCTCGACCGCGAGATGCACGCCCTGTCCCTCCGCGCGGTCGCCGAGTGCGACGAGGCCGTCGACCGCCTACTAGACGCCGCCGTCACCCAGGTGTTCGGTGCCCCACCGGATGAGGGTGTCCGACGCCGGGTGGCGGCGGGTGTACGCCGCGGGTTGGCCGACGACCGGTCCGCCCGCGATCTCGACAAGGTCCTGCTGATCACCAGCACCGCCGGCGTGGCGACCGTGGCCGGCGGCGGCGCGGTGGCCGGGTTGGGCGCCTACCCGGTCGAGCCGGGCCGCACGATCCTGCCGTCGGTCGGCGTCGGGCTGGCCGGCGGCTGCTACGGGCAGTGGCGCACCGCCGGCGCCGCCGACACCAACCGGGCCCGTTCGTGGGCACAGCGGTCGATCCGCAGCGTCGAGCTCGAGCTGCTCAGAGAGGTGTCCCGGCGCCTCGACGCCACGCACAAGGCGCTCGCCGGTGTGCTGGCCGAGGCCGTCGACCACGGGATCCTGCTGGCCTGATCGGCGACCACGACAGATGCGCGCTACTGAGACGCATGTGGCGGTCGTCGGTGCGTCGATTTGCTCGTACGATGGCGGTGTGGCAGCCCCGCAGACGACCCCCGTGCAGGTGCCGGACGTCGAGACGGTGCCGGCGATCGACCGTCCCTGGATCACGGTTGTCCATGACGATCCGGTCAACCTGATGACCTATGTGACATGGGTGTTCCAGAAGCAGTTCGGCTACACACACGACAAGGCCCAGTCCCTCATGCTCGACGTGCACCACAAAGGCCGCGCGGCGGTCTCGTCCGGTGCGCGCGAGCGCATGGAATATGACGCGTCGTGCCTACACGGCTACGGCCTGTGGGCGACGGTCGAGCAGCCCTGACCCATGTTCCGGCGGTATGGACAGCACTGCGTCGCGACCTTCGCACCCGACGAGGTTCGGGTGCTCCGGAAGGTGGCGACCGAAGTCGTGGGCCTGCTGACCGACGGCTTCGAGCACGGTGACCCCGTCGTCGACCGGCTGTTCCCGGACACTTACCCGACGAACGCCGAGGACTCGGCCGAGTTCCGGCGGTTCACCGAGGGCGACCTCAAGACGGGCAAGATCGACCAGGCGGGTGCGATCCTGGCCGCGCTGCCGAGCAGCGCCGGCGGCGAGGTCCGGCTCGACGAGGAGGCCGCCGAGGCCTGGCTGCGGGCGCTCAACGACGCCCGGCTGGCGATGGGCGTCCGGCTCGACATCAGCGCCGAGACCGACCTGGGCGAGGAGCTCGACGACGCGGTGCTGACCGACCCGTCCTCCTCGCGGGTCTTCCAGCTCTCCGTTTACGCGTACCTCGGATATCTCCAGGAATCGTTGCTCACCGCGCTCACGGAGTGACGACCGTGACCGCTGCCACGTCCCGGCGCAGGACGCACAGACGGTAGGCTTGGGCACGTGCTGAGCATCGACCGGTCGATCATCGACGCGATCATCGCCCACGCACGCCGCGACCATCCCGACGAGGCGTGCGGCGTCGTCGCGGGCCCGGTCGGCAGCGACACCCCGGCGCGCCACATCTCCATGGAAAACGCCGCCCGATCGATGACCTTCTACGAGTTCGACTCGATGGAGCAGCTGCGCGTCTGGCGCGAGATGGACGACCGCGACGAGGAGCCGGTGGTCATCTACCACTCGCACACGGCCACCGAGGCCTACCCGTCGCGCACCGACATCTCGTTCGCCGGCGAGCCGGGCGCCCACTACGTGCTGGTGTCGACCCGCGAGCCGGAGTCCGAGGAGATCCGCTCCTACCGCATCGTGGACGGCGTCGTAACCGAGGAGCCGGTGCGGATCGTTGAGCCCACCGTGGACCCGCACGCCGTTCAGTCATACATGTTCGGGCAGAGCCCGACGACGGTCGACTACGAGTGTTCGCCCGGCCGCTGACCCCAAGCGCCCGTCCGACCACCGTCCTCCATCACCGTCGTTCTTTCCAGGAGCAATGATCATGGCTATCGAGGTTCGCATCCCCACCATCCTGCGCACCTACACCGGCGGCGCGAAGACCGTCGAAGGCGCCGGCGACACGCTGGCCGCGCTGCTCACCGATCTCGACTCGCGCCACAACGGCCTGCGCGGCCGGCTGGTCACCGAGCAGGGCGGCCTGCACCGGTTCGTCAACATCTACGTCAACGACGAGGACGTCCGCTTCCTCGGGTCGCTCGACGCCAAGCTCAACGACGGCGACAACGTGACCATCCTGCCGGCCGTCGCCGGTGGCGCCTTTGGCTTCGCCGCCGCGGCCGCGATGCTCGGGCGTTCGACGGCGCCCGTTCGCCACTGAGGGCGGCCGCCATGTCGCGGTACGAGAGCCTGCTCGAAGCGGCGGGCGACACCCCGCTGGTCGGCCTGCCCCGGCTGTCCCCGGCGGTGCCCGAGGGGGCGCCGCCGGTCCGGCTGTGGGCCAAGCTCGAAGATCGCAACCCGACCGGGAGCATCAAGGACCGGGCGGCGCTGTTCATGGTCCGCGAGGCCGAACGCGCCGGCCGGCTCCGCCCGGGCGACACGATCCTCGAGCCGACCAGCGGCAACACCGGCATCTCGCTGGCCATGGTGGCCAAGCTGCGCGGCTACCGGCTGGTCTGCGTGATGCCCGAGAACGTCTCGACCGAGCGCACCCAACTGCTCCGGATGTACGGCGCTGAGATCATCTTCTCGCCGGCCGCGGGCGGTTCCAACCAGGCCGTGGCGACGGCGAAGCAGATCGCCGCCGACCACCCGGACTGGGTGATGCTGTTTCAATACGGCAACCCCGACAACGCCCGCGCGCACTACGAGACCACGGGCCCGGAGCTGCTGCGCGACCTGCCGACGATCACGCACTTCGTCGCCGGGCTGGGCACCACCGGCACGCTCATGGGCACCGGCCGCTACCTGCGGGAGAAGGTGCCGGGCATCGAGATCATCGCCGCCGAACCGCGCTACGGCGAGGTGGTCTACGGCCTGCGCAACATCGACGAGGGCTACGTGCCCGAGCTCTACGACGCGTCGGTGCTGACCCGGCGGTTCTCCGTCGGCACGCAGGACGCGGTGCTGCGTACCCGCCAGCTCGTCGAGGTCGAGGGCATCTTCGCCGGCTTCTCCAGCGGCGCGATCCTGCACGCGGCGCTGGCCGTCGCCCACCAGGCGGTGCGCGAGGGCATCCGGGCCGACGTGGCGTTCGTGGTCGCCGACGGCGGCTGGAAATACCTGTCCACCGGCGCCTACGGCGGCACGCTCGCGGAGGCCGAAGAGGCCCTCGACGGTCAGCTCTGGGCGTAGTAGAAATCGCGCAACGCGCCGGCCAGGTCGGCGTCGTCGACACCGTGCCAGCTGCCGGGCAGGCTCAGGTGGCGGCCGTCGGGGAGCGCCTCGACGATCGTCACCGCCCAGTCCGGCAGCGGGCCGGTGGTGCCCTCGCTGTCGATCACCAGCGTCGGCGTGCGTACGCGGGCGATCAGGTCGAGCGACGTCGCGTCGCCGAGCAGGCAGTCGTAGACCAGCGTCGGCGCGACCGCCACCAGGCCGGGATCCGGGGTCGCGTACTCCTCCGGCACCCCGATCGCGGCCAGGAAGTGCGCGGCGGCCTCCGCGTGCTTGCCGGCGTCGACCAGCGCGCGCATCTCGCCGGTCAGCGCGGATCCGCCCTCCTCGCCGAGCGGCGGCTCGAGCAGCGCCAGCCGGTCGATCGGCACGCCGGCCGCCGCGGCCCGCAAGGCCAGCAGCCCGCCCGACGAGAACCCGTAGACGTGCGCCCGCCCGCCGGCCGCGGCGATCACCGCGGCCAGGTCCTCGACCTCCCGCTCGACCGCATAGGGCTGGGTGTCGCCGCTCTCGCCCCGGCCCCGCCGGTCGTAGGCGAACACCGTGCAGGCGTCCGCCAGCGCGGCCGCGACCGCGCGCATCGGGCCGTGCGCGCGGTAGGCGCCCGCGGCGTCGACGCAGACCACGGCCGGGCCGGCGCCGACGCGCTCGTACGCGATGGTCGTGCCGTCGGCGGAACGCGCGATCTCGGTCATCTGCTGTCCTCTCGCGACGGTGGCAGAGAAGGACGGTCGCGCTAGAGGGCGATGATTGTCAACGCGATCGTCACGGCCAGCGGGAGCGTGGCGAACGCGAGCAGCAGCCAGGGCAGGTAGCGGCGCTGGATCGTGACCAGCGCGCTGACGGTCAGCAGCACCCCGATCAGGCCGACGACGATCAGCGCCGGCTGGTACCAGCCCGGTGCCGTGCCGCCGATGATCGCCACCAGGCCGCGGACGCCGACCCCGATGCCGGCCAGGGCCAGCGCCGTTCCCCAGGCGCAGATGCCGAGCATGTGCGCGCTCTCGGGGGTCGGCTTGCTGTCGGAGTGCACCAGGTCGCCGAGGCGGAAGATGCCGGTCTGGGCCGCCGCCGCGTGCTTGGCCTTGTTGATGCTCAGCCGGGTCGGCAGGCGTTCGACGCTGACGGCGCCGGCGGTGGTGTCGGGCTGCGGCTCTTCGGCGGCGGGCCGGGCACCGGTCGCCACCTCGATGCCGGCGGGCGGCGCGGGCGGCGCCGGCGGTGCCGGCGGTGCGGCCGGCTCCGCCATCGTGTCCAGGCCGGTGATGGTCGGGACGCCGGGCGTCGCGGTCGTCCGCTCCGACGACTCCGCGCCGGAGTCCGCGCCGGACTCCGCGCCCGGCTGGCTCGGCGCCGGCGGGACGATCGGCAGGACGCGGACGTCCTCGGGCGGCAGCACGGGTGTCTCGGCGATCACGCCGGTCGCCGCGGACGTGTCCGATCCTTTGGCGTGTCGGGGTGACGACGGCTCCGCCGTACCGCTGTCTGTTTTGTCCGCCGAGGGGGTATCTGCCTGGCTCGACACACGTCACCGTCCCGCGCCTTTATCGGCCCGCCGCCTCCCGGCGGGCCCGCCATCGGTTCAACGGCAGAATGTGACTGGGCGTAACGGCATGATCTCCAACCGCGATCATGCGGAATCGCCGGAAGGTATCCGACGCTGCGGTGTCACCTTCGCGACAAGTTCGATCAGATCTTTCCGGAGCATCCGGACCACGGCGTAGGCTGCGCAGCGTGACAATCTCGTCGACCACGATCTTGCGCCTCCGAAAGGTCGGCGGGCCTGTCAATCGCGCCTCGGGAACGTTCGGATGCGTCTGACGATCCTCGGCTGTGCCGGCAGTTTTCCCGGCCCCGAGTCCGCCTGTTCCGCGTACCTGATCGAAGCGGATGATTTCCGGCTCCTGGTCGACTTCGGCACCGGATCGCTCTCGGCGTTGCAGCGCTACTCGTCCCTGCACGGCATCGACGCGATCCTGCTCACCCACCTGCACTGCGACCACATGTCGGACGCCTGTGACTACATCGTGGTCCGGCGTTACGCGCCCGAGGGCGCCTACCCGCCCATCCCGGTCTACGCGCCGGCCGGTGCCCCGGCCCGGATCGCGGCCGGCTACAACAACGAGGTCGAGGACCCGCTCGACGACGTCTACACCTTCTACGGCCTGCAGCCGGGCTCGTTCCCGATCGGTCCGTTCCAGGTGGTCGTCGACCGGGTCAACCATCCGGTCGAGACCTACGGCGTGCGGATCGAGCACCAGGGAAGCGTGCTGGCCTATTCGTCGGACACCGCGCCGTGCGACGCGCTGCTGCGGCTGGCCCACGGCGCCGACGTGTTCCTGTGCGAGGCGAGCTACCTGGACGGCGCCGACAACCCGCCGGACATCCACCTGACGGGCGGCGAGGCGGGCGAGGTCGCCACGAAGGCCGGCGTCGGGCGGTTGCTGCTGACCCATCTGGTCACCGCGTGGGGCAGCGAGGCGCTCACGTTCGAGGCGGCGTCGGCCACGTACGCAGGCCCGATGGAGATCGTCCGACCGGGCGCGCGCTACGACATCTGAACCCTTCAGGCACTGTTCGCCAGTCCGACAACCGGCTGTCGCTCCCCGCACCCTACCGGCACCGACCGTGAGCCCATGCGTATCGCGCTCATCACGGAGTCCTTCCCGCCGGATGTCAACGGCGTAGCGAACTCCGTCGTCCGCGTCGCGGAGCACCTGGTCGCCCGTGGTCACCAGCCGATGGTGATCGCTCCCGCCCCGTCGTCCTCGGCCCGCGGCGTGACCGGCGCCCGGCCGTACCCGGTGATCCGCATCCCGAGCGTGCCCCTGCCCCGCTACCGCGGTTTCCGGTTCGGCATGCCCAGCGCCCGCCTCACCGACGCGCTCGTCTCGCACGCCCCCGACGTCGTGCACCTGGCCAGCCCGTTCTTCCTCGGCGCGCGCGGCGTGGCGGTGGCCAACCAGCGCAACCTGCCGACCGTCGCCGTCTACCAGACCGACATCGCGGCGTTCCTGCGCAACTACCGGCTGGCCTGGGGTGAAGACATCACCTGGCACTGGATCCGGACGATCCACAACGGCGCCGACCGTACGCTCGCACCGTCCTCGACCTCCGTCACCGACCTCGTCGCGCAGGGCATCCACCGGGTGCACCGCTGGGGTCGCGGGGTCGACACCGCGCGGTTCCAGCCCAGCAAGCGCAGCGCCGCGGTCCGCCGGGCGCTCGCGCCCAACGGCGAGATGCTCATCGGGTACGTGGGCCGCCTGGCCGCCGAGAAGCGCCTCGACCTGCTGGCGCCGGTGTCCCGGATGCCCGGCGTGCGGCTGGTCGTCGTCGGCGACGGCCCCGGCCGCAAGGACGCCGAGAAGCACCTGCCGGACGCGATCTTCGTGGGCCAGCGCGGTGGCGACCAACTCGCCCGGATCTACGCGAGCCTAGACGTGTTCGTGCACGCCGGCCCCCACGAGACGTTCTGCCAGAGCGTGCAGGAGGCGATGGCCAGCGGCGTGCCGGTGGTCGCGCCGGCCGCCGGCGGGCCGGTCGACCTGGTGCGCCCCGGCCTGACGGGGACGCTGGTGCCGCCGGGCGACGGCGTGGCGATCGCCTCCGCGGTGGCGGCGCTGGTCGCCGATCCCGAACTGCGCGAGCGCTACGGCCTGGCCGCGCGTGACTCGGTCGCCGGCCGGACGTGGGCGGCGATCGGCGACGAGTTGGTCGGCCATTACAGCGAGGTGCTCCGGGGGCGGGCGACCCGGCCGCGGCTGGCCGTCGCGGCATGAGCTCCGGCGCGACCGGGCTGCGCATCGTGCGGCTCGCCAACTTCATCATGCCCAGGTCCGGCGGCCTCCGGACGGCGTTGCGCAGCCTCGGCGCCGGCTACATCGCCAACGGCCACCAGCCGATCCTGGTCATGCCCGGTGAGCGGTACGCCGACGAGGAGACCGACCAGGGCCGGGTGATCACGCTCCCGGGGCCGATGGTGCCACTGACCGGCGGCTACCGGGTGCTGATCGGCCGCCGCCCGCTGGCCCGGCTGCTGGACCGCCTCGCGCCGGACCGGCTGGAGGTCTCCGACCGCTCGACGCTGCGCTGGACGGGACGGTGGGCCCGGGAGGCCGGGGTGCGCAGCGTGATGGTCTCCCACGAGAGCCTGGCCGGACTGCTGCGGCTGTCCGGGCTGTCGGGGGCGGCCGGGCGGCAGGCGGCCGACGCGCTCAACGCGCGCACCGCGGCCGCGTACGACACGATCGTCTGCACCACCGGCTGGGCGGCAGAGGAGTTCCTCCGTCTCGGGGTGCCGGTGCGGCGGGCGTCGCTCGGCGTGGACCTGTCGACCTTCCATCCGGGGCGGCGTGACCCGGTGGTCCGTTCGCGCTATGCCGCCGCGGGTGAGGTGCTGCTGGTCACCTGCACCCGCCTGTCGCCGGAGAAGAAGCCGGAACTGGCCGTCGACACGCTGGCCGCGCTGGTCCGCGCCGGGGTGCCGGCCCGCCTGGTCGTGCTCGGCGACGGCCCGCGGCGCCCGGCGCTGGAGGAGCGCGCGGCCCGCCTGCCGGTCACGTTCGCCGGCTTCCTGCCCGACCAGGCCGCCGTGGCGGCGCTCCTGGCCAGCGCCGACGTGGTGGTCGCGCCGGGACCGGTGGAGACGTTCGGGCTGGCCGCCCTGGAGGCGCTGGCCTGCGGGACGCCGGTCGTGGTCAACGCGGCCAGCGCGCTGCCCGAGGTGATCGGCCCGGCCGGCGCCGCCGCACCGGGCACGGGTGTCGAACTGGCCGCCGCGGTGACCGGCCTGCTCGCCGTCGACGAGCGTTCGCGCCGCTCACGGGCCCGGCTGCGGGCCGAGCGGTTCTCCTGGCCGGAGGCGACGGCCGGGTTCCTCGGCGCCCACCGGGCGGCGGTGACAGCGGGGCGCGCGCGGGCGGACGTGGAGGCCGCCTAGGCTGGCCCACATGGCTCGACCAGACGGGCGGCGACCCGACCAGCTGCGACCGGTGACGATCACTCGACAGTGGAGCATGCACCCTGAGGGTTCGGTGCTGGTCGAGTTCGGCGACACCCGGGTGTTGTGCACCGCCAGCGTCACCGAGGGCGTGCCCCGCTGGCGCAAGGGCAGCGGCCTGGGCTGGGTGACCGCGGAGTACGCGATGCTGCCCCGGGCCACCACGACCCGCTCCGACCGGGAGAGTGTCAAGGGCCGGGTCGGCGGGCGTACGCAGGAGATCTCCCGCCTGATCGGCCGCAGCCTGCGGGCCTGCGTCGACCTCAAGTCGCTGGGTGAAAATTCCGTCGTTCTCGACTGTGACGTGCTCCAGGCCGACGGCGGCACCCGCACGGCCGCGATCACCGGCGCCTACGTCGCCCTGCACGACGCGGTCACCTGGATCGCCGGCCGCAAGCTGCTCGCCGGCACCGTCGAGGCGGCCCTGCCCCGCTCGGTCTCCGCGGTCAGCGTCGGCGTGATCGACGGCGAGCCCCGCCTCGACCTCATGTACCTGGAGGACGGCGCCGCCGACGTCGACATGAACGTCGTCTGCACCGGCGACGGTGACTTCGTCGAGGTGCAGGGCACCGGCGAGGCCGCGGTCTTCAACCGGGCCGAGCTCAACGCCCTCCTCGACCTGGCGGTGGCCGGCTGCGCGACCCTGACCGACGCCCAGCGGAAGGCGCTGGCGTCATGAGCCGCCGGATGCTGCTGGCGACCAACAACGCCAAGAAGCTGGTCGAGCTGCAGCGCATCCTCGACGCGGCCCTCGGCGGCGGCGCGATCGAGCTGGTCAGCCTGCGCGACGTGGCCGCCTACCCCGAACCCGCCGAGACCGGCCTGACCTTCGCCGAGAACGCCCTGATCAAGGCCCGCGAGGGCGCGAGCCGCACGGGCCTGCCGACGATCGCCGACGACTCCGGGATCGCGGTGGACGCCCTCAACGGCATGCCCGGGGTGCTCAGCGCCCGCTGGGCCGGCAAACACGGCGACGACAACGCCAACAACGAGCTGCTGCTGGCCCAGATCAGCGACTTCGCCGACGAGAACCGCGGCGCCGCCTTCGTCTGCGCTGCGGCTCTCGTTACCCCGGGCGGCCGCGAACACCTGGTGGAGGGCCGCCAACAGGGCCGCATGCTGCGGGCACCGCGGGGGACGGGCGGGTTCGGCTACGACCCGCTCTTCATCGGCGAAGGCCAGGACCGCACCAACGCCGAGCTGGCGCCCGAGGAGAAGGACGCGATCAGCCACCGCGGCAAGGCCTTGCGGGCGCTGGCCAAGGTCATTGCCAAGGAGCAGATCCGCTGAGGGGGCTCGAGTGCGGGCCGTGGTCGTCGCTCAGGACCCAGATTCGCTGAGTTGGCTCGGGTTCGCGGTGGGCGCGACCGTTGCTCCCGCCAGGGACCGCTTCGCTGCCAGGCCCGCGCCTGGTCACTCTTAACGCGCGTTCGGCGCCGCCGGAGGAAGGTGGTGGCCTGAGGCGCACATGCTTTGGCATGTACGCACATGCCAAACCATGTCCGCGCTCGCGCTATAACCACAGCACCGGCGACTCGCCGGACGCTCCCTGCGCCATGGCGTTACTGTCATGACAGCCGTGGTTGGTGTTGCTTGTGAGGCGTTTGGGGTGAGGGTGACCGGGGTCGGGCCTGGCAGCGCAGCGCAGCGGAGCGGTGTCTGGCGGGAGCGACGGTCGTAAGCGCCGCGGACCCGAGTCCCGCCTGGCTGTTGGCGGCTTGAACGGGCCTGGTCGGCGTGGTGGTTGTCGTTAGCATGGGTCGATGGATGCTCTGGCCGGGCTGCTGGACGGGCCGCGGGCGCGGGAGGCGTTCCTGCTGCGGTGTGTGTTGGATCCGCCGTGGTCGTTGCGGATTCGCGACGAGGCGCCGTTGTCGATCGTGTCCGTGGTGCGTGGGGACGCGTGGGTGACGTTCGACGGGGCTGAGCCGGTGGGGTTGGCGCCCGGGGATGTCGCGGTGATGCGCGGGCCCGATCACTACACGATCGCGGACGATCCCGGGACGGCGCCGCAGATCGTGATTCATCCCGGGCAGCGGTGCACCACATTGGACGGTGTCGATCTGCATGACGAGATGAGTCTCGGCGTGCGGACGTGGGGGACCAGCGAGACCGGCGGGTCGATGTTGTTGACCGGCACCTACCAGGTCAACGGGGAGATCAGCGACCGGCTGTTGCGGGCGCTGCCGCGGCTGCTGGTGCTGCGGTCCGGTGAGTGGGACAGTCCGTTGATCGGGCTGCTCGGTGCGGAGATCACGCGGGACGAGCAGGGGCAGTCGGCGGTGCTCGATCGGCTGCTGGACCTGTTGCTGATCGCGGTGCTGCGGGCCTGGTTCTCGCGGCCGGAGGCGGCGGCGCCGGCGTGGTACCAGGCGCAGACCGATCCCGTCGTCGGGCGGGCGTTGCGGATGTTGCACAACAACCCGGCACACCCGTGGACCGTTGCGTCGCTCGCCGCCCGCAGTGGGCTGTCGCGGGCCGCGTTGGCGCGCCGGTTCGCGGATCTCGTCGGTGAGCCGCCGATGTCCTATCTGACCGGTTGGCGGCTCGCGCTCGCGGCCGATCTGCTGCGGGAGCCCGACGCCACGGTCGCGGCGGTGGCGCGGCAGGTGGGGTATGGGAGCGCGTTCGCGCTGAGCACGGCGTTCAAGCGGGTGCACGGGGTGAGCCCGCAGGAGCACCGCAACCGGTCGGCGGTCGCCGCGGTCCCGGCTGTCCCGGCGCGCTCAGCGGGCCAGGAAGTGGTAGCCGATCCAGCACCACCAGCCGAGGACGAGGACGCGGCCGAGCGGCGTACGCATCGCGGCGGTGAGCGCGGTCGCCGCCGGCTCGGGGCCGCGGCCACGGCGGCGGCTGACGAGGTCGACGACGAGCATCGAACCGAAGATGACGATGAACCCCGTGATCAGGATGTAGCGCGGACTCATCGGGTCGCCACCCAAGCGCCGGTGCTCAGCCAGATGACGTAGCCGATCACCCGGGCCGGATAGTTCTCCAGCACGGGGTCGAACGCCAGGCTCAGCGTCGGGTGGCCCTGGTCGTTGCCCCAGCCGAAGGCGACCAGCTCCCAGACGCAGAACAGGCCGAGCAGGGTGAACCAGGTGGCGACCGTCGCCCGGGTGGTCCTGTGGGTCCGGTTCGGGATCCGGCGGGTGCCCCAGACGACCAGAGCCAGCCCCGGGACGAGCACCGTGAACGACGCCGGCAGGGTCAGCGGGCGGGCCACCGCGGCGAGCGCCGCGTACCCGACGATGAACACGACCACGGCGGCGTACTTGTTGAGGAGGAGGGGACGACTGGCGGTCTCCTCGCGATGTTGCGACTCCACCATGGGCACAGTCTGCCGTCGATCACCGGTGTCGCGATGCTCATTCGCGCGTGAGTTGCGGCTCAAGCCGCGACCGGTGTGGCCGCCGGAACCCGTGATCAGCCTGCGGCGGATTTGATCGCGGCGACGGTCGCGGCCGGCTGGTCGTGGTGAATGTAATGGCCCGAATCGTCGATCACGATGTGCTGACCCCGGGGGTACGCGGCCGCGGTCTCGTCGGCGAGCTCGGCGGAGCGGATCTGCAGGTTTGGCGGCTTGTCCCGGGTCGCGGTCAGGATGGTCATCGGCACGTCGGGCGGGACCAGCGTGGCGCGCGCCCGGCGGGCGGCGGGGACGGCGGAGGCGAGCCGGTTCTCGGCGCGAATGGCGGCGACCTGGGCGATCCCGGCGTACGAGGCGTGGTAGGCGGTGACCAGCAGCTCCCGGATCGCCGGGTCGTCGGTGCAGCGGTCGGCGAGCCCGCGGGCGTGTTTGTCGAGCCACTTGTCGAAGCGGCCCACCGCCTTGAGCGCGACGATCCAGCCGAGGATGACCTCCGATCCGAGCTGCAGCCGCTTCGGCAGCGCGGCCATCACCTCCTCGTGGGTCGGGTCGACCAGCACCACCCCGGCGACCTGCCCGGGTCGGGCGGCGGCCGCGTGCTGGGCCAACAGGCCGCCCCAGCTGTGGCCCACCAGGAGGGCCGGGCCGCGGGCGTCGAGCAGGGCGACCAGGTCGTCGACCTGCGAGTCGATCGTGAGGCGCCGACCGCTCGGGTCGCTGGCGCCGAGACCGGCCCGGTCGTACGCGACGACGCGGAAGTCGGCGGCCAGGGCGGGCAGGATGGTGCCCCAGTCGAGCACGGTGTCGCCGGCGCCGGCGGCTAGCAGGATCGTCGGTCCGGCGGTGGCGCTCTCGACCCAGCGGAGGCGGCGTCCGCCGGTGCGTTCCAGCTCGCCGCGCGTGAAGCCCGCGTCGGGGGCCAGCGCGGACAGAGCCGTGATCACCGGGTCGTCGCTGTGCCGCCGGATCGTCATGCGTCGCCTCCTGAGGTTTTCGCGCTCGGTGCTCGGTGTCTCGCTCGGTTCCTGGGTCTGGCCAGCTCACTAGGTCTCGCTAGCTCACTAGGTCTCGCCAGCTCACTAGTTCTCGCCTGCTGCTTGAGCCTCGCTCGGTACCTGGGTCTCGCTTGCTCCCCGGTGTCGAGCGAGTTCTTTCGAGACGATATTCTCGAAAGACAGGACTCAATACAAGAGAGGATTTCGCGCGATGCCCGGACGTCTGCAGGGAGCGGCGGCGATGCGCGCGCTGGCGCACCCGACCCGGATCGCGCTGATGGAAGCCCTCCGCGTGCACGACACGCTGACCGCGACCGAGGCGAGCCGGTTGCTCGGCGAGACCCCGACCAACTGCGCCTTCCACCTGCGCGCCCTGGCCCGCTTCGGCTTCGTCGAGGAGGTCGGCACGGGCCCGGGCCGTCGGCGGCCGTGGCGCGCCCTCGACGTGCCGCTCGCGTTCTCGGACGTCCAGGACGACGAACAGTCGTCGGCCGCGGCGCGCGCACTGTCGGATGTGCTGCTGCGGCACTGGGTGGCGCGGCTGCAGTCAGCGCAGGCGACGCGGCACACCGAGCCGGCGGATTGGCAGGAGGTGCTCGGTGGGTCGGGCACGGTCGTCTACGGGACTCTCGACGAGGTCCGCGCGATGATCACGGACATCCGGGAAGTGCTCGGTCGCTACGACGACCGCCTCCGCGACACGGACGCCCGCCCACCGGGCACCCGCCCGGTGGAGCTGCTGCTCTTCGCCCAGCCCTACGCCGCCGGCGAGAAGTGACAAACGCGCCGCCCGCTCCTAGGCGCACGCATGGTTGCGGCCTGCGGCAACCGCGGCGGACCGCGATGGCGAAGGCTGCTTCTGGCCGGCTGAGCCGGCCGCGGCCTGCGGCCACCGCGGCGGAGTGCGATGCCGAAGGCTGCTTCTGGCCCCGTGAGCCGGCTGCGGCCTGCGGCCACCGCGGCGGAGTGCGATGCCGAAGGCTGCTTCTGGCCCCGTGAGCCGGCTGCGGCCTGCGGCAGCCGCGGCGGACCGCGATGCCAAAGGCTGCCTCTGGCCGCGTGAGCCGGCTGCGGCCTTCCGCGCGGTCAGCTCAGCGGGCCGACCTCCCTCTCGATCGCCGCGCGTAGGTCTGGGCCGCTGACCAGCGCCCGCGCCGCCTCGATCACCGGCGCCAGGAAGACGTCCGGCCCGGGAGCGCCCGCGAAGCGGGTCACCGCCTCGACGGCGATGGTGCCGGCCGGCGACGGCGTCAGCGGCGCGCGGAGCTGGATGCCGCGGACCGCGGCCAACAGCTCCACCGCGAGCAGGCTCGTGAGGTTGTCGAGCACCGTCCGCAGCTTGCGGGTAGCCGCCCACCCCATCGACACGTGGTCTTCCTGCATGCCGCTGGTCGGCAGCGAGTCGACCGACGCGGGGGAGGCCAGGCGGCGGTTCTCGGCGACGATCCCGGCCGCCGTGTATTGCGCGATCATCAGCCCGGAGTTGACGCCCGCGTCCGGGGACAGGAACGGCGGCAGGTCGCGGGAGCGGCACACGTCGAGGAGGCGGTCGACGCGGCGTTCGGCGATGGCGCCCACCTCGGCCGCGGCGATCGCCAGGTAGTCGGCCGCGAAGCCCAGCGGCGCGCCGTGGAAGTTGCCGGTGGACTCGACGCGGCCGTCGGGCAGTACGACCGGGTTGTCGACGACCGAGCGCAGCTCGCGGCCGGCCACCTGGGCGGCGAACTCGAGCGTGTCGCGGGCGGCGCCGGCCACCTGGGGCGCGCAGCGCATCGAGTAGGCGTCCTGCACCGCGTGGGCCAGGTCGTCGCGGTGGGAATCCATGATCGCGGAACCCTGCAGCAGACGGTGGATGTTGGCCGCGGAGGTGCTCTGGCCCGGGTGGGGGCGGATCGCGTGGAGCTCCGGCATGAACGGGCGGTCGGAGCCGAGCATGGCCTCGATCGACAGCGCCGCGGTCAGGTCGGCCATCGAGAACAGGTGGGCGGCGTCGCCGAGGGCGAGCAGCAGCATGCCGAGCATGCCGTCGGTGCCGTTGACCAGCGCGAGGCCCTCCTTGGCGGCCAGCTCGATCGGGCGCAGGCCGGCCCGGCGCAGCGCCTCGCCGCCGTCGATCCGGGCGCCGGACTTGTCGAGCACCCAACCCTCGCCGAGCAGCACGAGCGCGCAGTGCGCCAGCGGCGCGAGGTCGCCGGAGGCGCCGAGCGAGCCGTGCTCCGGCACCCACGGGGTCACGTCGGCGTTGAGCAGGTCGACCAGCGCCTGCGCGACCAGCGGGCGCACCCCGGAGCGGCCCATGGCCAGCGACCGGATGCGCAGCAGCATCATCGCCCGCACCACTTCGCGCGGCATCGGTGCGCCGACGCCGGCGGCGTGCGAGCGGATCAGCGCGTGCTGGAGCTCGGCCCGCCGCTCGCTGGCGACGAACGTGTTGGCCAGCGAGCCGAAGCCCGTGGACACGCCGTAGACGGGGCGGCCGGACTCCTCGATGCGGTCGACGTGGGCCCGCGACGCCGCCATCGCCTCGACGGCCGTGGGGTGCAGCTCGACCAGCGCGGCCCCGCGGGCCACGGCATGGACGTCTTCCGGGGTGATGCCGGTGGACAGGACGGTGACGGTTGTCATTGCGGCGCTCCGTTGTGCAGAACCTTGGTGACCAGCGGTACGCCCGGCCGGTAGGCCAGGTGCAGATGGGTGGGCGCGTCGAGCAGCACGATGTCGGCCCGCGCGCCGGGGCGGATCACGCCCACGTCGTCGCGCTGCAGCGCCCGGGCGCCGCCCGCGGTGGCCGCCCAGACCGCCTCGGCCGGCATCATGCCCATCTCGCGGACCGCGAGGGCGATGCAGAACGGCATCGAGGAGGTGTAGGACGAGCCGGGGTTGCAGTCGGTCGCCAGCGCGACCGTGGCGCCGGCGTCGATGAGCCGGCGCGCGTCGGGATAGGTCGACCGGGTGGAGAACTCGGCGCCGGGCAGCAGGGTCGCCACGGTACGCGAGCCCGCCAGCGCGTCGACGTCGACGCGGGACAGGTGCGTGCAGTGGTCGGCGCTGGCCGCGCCCAGCTCCACCGCCAGCTGCACGCCCTCACCGGGGCCGAGTTGGTTGGCGTGGACGCGTACGCCCAGCCCGGCGTCCTTGCCCACCGTCAGGATCGCCCGCGCGTGGTCGGCGTCGAACGCGCCCTTCTCGCAGAACACGTCGATCCAGCGGGCGTAGGGCTTGGCCGCCCGCAGCATCGGCCCGCAGACCAGCCCGACGTAGTCGTCGGTGCGGTCGGCGTATTCGGGCGGGACCACGTGCGCGCCCAGAAAGGTCGTCTCCTGCGTGAACTCGCCGGCGATCCGCAACGAGCGGGCCTCGTCGGCCACGGTCAGCCCGTAGCCGCTCTTGATCTCGATGGTCGTGGTGCCCTGCCGCAGCGCCTCGGCCCGCAGCCGGTCGACGTTGTCGCGGAGCAGGTCGTCGTCGGCGGCCCGGGTCGCGGCGACCGTGGTGCGGATCCCGCCGCCGGTGTAGGGCTCGCCGGCCATCCGGGCGGCGAACTCGGCGGCCCGGTCGCCGGCGAAGACCAGGTGGGCGTGGCTGTCGACGAAGCCGGGCAGCACCGCGCCGCCCTGGGCGTCGATCCGCCGGTCGGCCGCCGGGGCGTAGCGGCTCGGTCCGATCCAGGCGATGTCGCCCTCTTCCACCAGCACCGCGGCCTTGCGCCGGATGCCGAGCAGGCCGCCGTCGCCGGTGCCCGGGATGTTGGTCACCAGCTCGCCGATGTTGTCGATCACGAAACTCACCACAGGCTGTGCACCGCCTCTTCGAGCGCCGCCGGCACGTCTATCCGCACATGGTGCCCGTCGCGGACGGTGACCCGCCCGTCGACCACCACGGTGGTGACGTCGGCGGCGGTGGCGGCGAGCGGTGCGCCGACCGGCGGGGCGCCGGCCGTACGCGGGCTCGCGGTGTTGATCGTGACCAGGTCGGCCCGTTCGCCGACCGCGATGCGTCCCACGTCGGCCCAGCCCAGCGCGTTGTGGCCGGCGACGGAGGCGGCCCGGACCAGCTCCGCCGGCATGAAGTGGCCGCGCCGCTCGGTGCGCAGCCGCTCGCCGGCCTCGAGCGCGCGCGCCTCCTCGAAGAGGTCGATCACCGTCTGGCTGTCGCTTCCGAGCGAGAGCGGGCTGCCGGCGTCGGCCAGCGCCCGGGCGGGCCCGATGCCGTCGGCGAGGTCGCGTTCGGTGGTCGGGCAGAAGCAGATGCCCGTGCCGGTGTCGCCGAGCAGCGTGCGGTCGAGGTCGGTGAGGTGGGTGGCGTGGATCGCGGTCGAGCGGGTGCCGAGGATGCCGCTGTCCGAGAGCAGCTCGGTCGGGGTGCGCCCGTAGGCGGCCAGGCACGCCTTGTTTTCGGCGCGCTGCTCGGAGAGGTGGAAGTGCAGGGGCCGGCCGGCGGTGCGCTCGGCGAACTCCGGCAGCAGCGCGGCCGGGACGGCCCGCACCGAGTGGAGCGCGGCGCCGATCCGCACGTTGTCGGCGTTGTCGACGTTGGCCTCGTCGAGCCGGGCCAGGCGGGTGAAGTAGCCGTCGAGATCCTCGTCGCCGAACCGCAGCTGGACGCCCTCCAGCGGCGCGCCGTCGGCCGACGAGGTCAGGTAGAGCGCGTCGAGCAGCGTGATCCGGATGCCGGCCTGGGCGGCGGCCTCGATCAGCACGGTCCCCATCACGTTGGGGTCGACGTAGGGCTCGCCGTCGACGTCGTTGTGCAGGTAGTGGAACTCGCCGACCGTGGTGATGCCGGACAGCGCCATCTCGGCGTAGGTGGCCCGGGCCAGCGCCAGGTAGCGGTCGGGGTCGAGGCGGCCGGCCAGCGCGTACATGCGGTCGCGCCAGGTCCAGAAGCTGCCCCGGTCGTCGGTGGTGCGGCCGCGCAGGGCGCGGTGGAACGCGTGCGAGTGCACGTTGGCGAGCCCCGGCAGGGTGAGCCCGGGCAGCCGGATCGCCCCCGGCGGCGGTGTGGCCACGCCGACAGTGATCGTCGAGAACCGTGAGCCGGCCACCTCGATCACCACGTGCTCGGTCGGCGCCTCGTCGGAACCCAGCCAGGCCCAGTCGGCGAACCACAACCCATCGCTCATGCCCGCGCCACCCCCTCGTCATGATCAACGAGTGGTCGACCGGACAGTTCCTCCAGCACGCGGGCCAGGGCCAGGACGCCGGCGGCGCAGTCGTCGTCGGTGGCCGACTCCGCCGGGGCATGGCTGACGCCGGTGGGGTTGCGGACGAAGAGCATGGCCGTGGGCAGGTGGGCGGAGAGGACCCCGGCGTCGTGCCCGGCCCCGGTCGGCAGCACCGGCACGTCGCCGAGCAGCGTGGCGAGGCGGGCGGCCAGGCCTTCGTCGAAGCGCACCTCACCGGTCGTCGACTCGGCCGTGAACCGGATCGCGGTGCCGTCGCGCCCCGCCCGCTCGGTGGCCTTCTTGGCCAGCGCCTCCACCATGGCGGCGAGGGTCTCGTCGTCGGCCGCCCGGGCGTCGAGCCAGCCGCGTACGCCGGACGGGATCGCGTTGGTCGCGTTGGGCACGACCTCCACCCGCCCGACCGTCGCGTGGCCGCCCCGCAGCCGGGCCTCCTTGTTGGCGGCGAGCACCGTGAACGCGTAGGTCAGCATCGGGTCGCGCCGGTCGCTCATCAGCGTGGTGCCCGCGTGGTTGCCCTCGCCCTCGACGTCGAAGCGCCACCGACCGTGTGGCCAGATCGCGCTCGCGACACCCACCGGCGAGCCGAGCGCCCGCCCCTGCTCGACGTGCAACTCGACGTAGGCGTCGAATCGGGCGACGAACGAAGGCCGCGCCCCGTGGGGCACCACGCCGAGCACGTCACCCAGGGACAGGCCGTCGCGATCGGTCAGCGCGGCCGCCCGCTCCGGGTCGATCGCACCAGTCAGCAACCGCGACCCGAGGCAGGCGACCCCGAACCGCGACCCCTCCTCCTCGGCGAAGGCGGCCACCGTGATCGCCCGAACGGGCTGGAACCCGCGCGAGCGCAGCACGTCGACGGCGAGAAAGGCCGACACGATCCCCAGCGGCCCGTCGTAGGCGCCGCCGTGCGGCACCGAGTCGAAATGACTGCCGGTCAGCACGCCACCGGGCTCGCCGTCGCCCCAGGTGGCGAAGAGATTGCCGTTGCCGTCGGAGGTGACCGGCATGTCGCGGGCCGCCGCCTGGGCATGGAACCAGTCGCGGAGCTCGATCTCGGCCGGTGACCAGGCGAACCGCAGGTAGCCGCCGTCAGGTGCCCGACCGATGCCCGACAGCTGAGCCCACACCTCCCGGAAGGAGTGGAGCAGGTCGCTGACCATCATTCCGCCATCGGGATGCGCACGCCGCGCTCGGCCGCCACGTCGGCGGCCAGGTCGTAGCCCGCGTCGACGTGCCGGATGACGCCCATGCCGGGATCGTTGGTCAGCACACGCTCGATCTTCTGCCCGGCCAGCGCGGACCCGTCGGCGACGCAGACCTGACCCGCGTGGATCGAACGGCCGATGCCGACCCCGCCGCCGTGGTGGATCGACACCCAGGACGCGCCGCTGGCCGTGTTGACCAGCGCGTTGAGCAGCGGCCAGTCGGCGATCGCGTCGGAGCCGTCGGCCATCGCCTCGGTCTCGCGGTAGGGCGAGGCGACCGATCCCGCGTCGAGGTGGTCGCGGCCGATGACGACCGGGGCGGAGAGCTCGCCGGAGGCGACCATCTCGTTGAACCGGACGCCGGCCTTGTCGCGCTCGCCGTAGCCGAGCCAGCAGATCCGCGCCGGCAGCCCCTGGAAGGCGACGCGCTCGCCGGCCATCCGGATCCACCGGGCCAGCGACTCGTTTTCCGGGAACAGCTCGAGCACCGCCCGGTCGGTCGCCGCGATGTCGGCCGGGTCGCCGGAGAGCGCGGCCCACCGGAAGGGGCCCTTGCCCTCGCAGAACAGCGGCCGGATGTAGGCCGGCACGAAGCCGGGGAAAGCGAACGCGCGCTCGTAGCCGCCGAGCTGCGCCTCGCCGCGGATCGAGTTGCCGTAGTCGAAGACCTCGGCGCCGGCGTCGAGGAAGCCGACCATCGCCGCCACGTGCGCGGCCATCGAGGCGCGGGCGCGGTCGGTGAACTCCTCGGGCTTCTGGGCCGCGTAGTCGGGCGCGTCGGCCGGGTCGATCCCCTCCGGCACGTAGGACAGCGGGTCGTGGGCGCTGGTCTGGTCGGTGACGATGTCGATCTCGACGCCCCGGCGTAGCAGCTCGGGGAAGACCGTCGCCGCGTTGCCCACGACGCCGACGGACAGCGCCCGCCGCTCGGCCTTGGCCGCCACCGCCAGGTCGACCGCCTCGTCGAGCGACCCGGCCACGACGTCGAGATAGCGGGTGGCGACCCGCCGGTCGAGCCGGGACCGGTCGACGTCGACGATCAGGCAGGCGCCGCCGTTCATCGTGACGGCGAGCGGCTGTGCCCCGCCCATGCCACCGCAGCCCGCGGTCAGCGTCAGCGTGCCGGCCAGCGACCCGCCGAACCGCTTCTCCGCCACGGCCGCGAACGTCTCGTAGGTGCCCTGGAGGATGCCCTGCGTCCCGATGTAGATCCACGAGCCGGCGGTCATCTGCCCGTACATGGTCAGCCCGAGCTTCTCCAGGCGGCGGAACTCGGGCCAGGTCGCCCAGTCGCCCACCAGATTGGAGTTGGCCAGCAGCACCCGCGGCGCCCACTCGTGGGTGCGGAACACGCCGACCGGCCGCCCGGACTGGACCAGCATGGTCTCGTCGTCGCGCAGGGTGTCGAGCGTGCGGACGAGCGCGTGGAACGACGGCCAGTCGCGCGCCGCCTTGCCGGTGCCGCCGTAGACCACCAGGTCGTCGGGCCGCTCGGCCACCTCCGGGTCGAGGTTGTTGATCAGCATCCGCTTGGCGGCCTCCTGCGGCCAACCAAGGGCGGTGATGCTGCTGCCACGCGGAGCGCGCACGACGAGCCTCCTAGCTCACGAACAACTGACGGCGGGACGCGGAACGTTCGAACTCTTCGAGGCGGCGCTGCGACTCGGCCGGAGCGGCGTCGCAGAGGGCCTGAAGCAGCACCATGGCCAGGGCCATCGGGGCCGCGTGCAGGTCGAAGACCAGTTGGGCGCCGACCGCGGCGGTCAGCACCACGTCGGCGTGCTCGGCGGCCGGGCCGACGGCGGAGTCGGTGATCAGCACGACCGCGAGACCGTCGGCCCGGGCCGCCGCCAACGCCTCGATCGCCTCGCGCGGATAGCGGGGGAGCACCACGGCCAGCAGCGCGCTCGCGCCGGCCCCGCGGGCCTGGTCGACCCGGTCGGCCAGCATGCTGCCCCCGGTGTCGAGCAACCGCACGTCGGGGTGCACCTTGGCCGCGAAATAGGCGAAGTAGGCGGCCAACGGCGCCGCCGAGCGCAACCCGAGCACCGGCAGCGGCCGGCTCTCGGCCAGCAGCGCGCCGGCCCGGGTCAACGGCGCGGCGTCGTGCAGCCGACCGGCCAGGTCGTGCAGGTTGTCGGCCTCGGCCCGCAGCGCCAGCTGGATCTCGTTGTCACCGTCGGGCTTGACCCAGGTGATGTCGATCGGCGGGCTGACCAGCTCGCGCAGCTTGCGGCGCAGCGCCGGATAGCCGTCGTAGCCCAGCGCCATCGCCAGCCGGGTCACCGACGGCTGACTGACCTGGGCCAACTCGGCCACCTCGGACGCCGACAGGTAAGCCGCGGACGTCGCGTTCTGCACAAGGCAGTGGGCGATCCGCCGCTGGGTCGGTGTCAGCCGAACCCCACGGAACAGATCCACCACGCGAACGCCTTCATTCACGCGAGCAGCTTATGCATAGAACTATTCAGGGAACAAGGACATGCGGCGATACTGCGAAAGAGCAGTTAGCTGTGTGACGCAGGTAACACCGTCTGGTACAACTTGCCGCGTGAACCGGACGAGACTTCGCCGAGCCATCGCCCGCACACCACTCGCGCCCGTGGCCGCCTTCCCGCAACGGCTGCACCGGGTCGCCCGATACGACGCCAGGGTCATCGGCACCTCGGTGCGCTGGCTCTTCACGTCGCGCGAGCACCACAACTACACCTATGAGCTGACCAAGCTCTCCCGTGAGCACCTGGCCTGGTTCGTCAGCATCACCTGCGCGGTGCCGGTCGCCACGGTCCGTGGCTACTTCGCCGAGATCGACGGCGACCAGGCGTTGCGCGGCCACATCGAGTCGGCCACCGCCACGTCCGCGCGCCGAGGGCTGGCCGACAAGCAGGTCAGATACGCCAGACGCATCGGCTGGTACGCGATCGTGCGCGCCAAACGCCCCACCCACATCGTGGAAACCGGTGTCGACAAAGGACTCGGCACCTGCGTACTCGCGGCCGCTCTGCTCCGGAACACCGCCGAGGGCGCGCCCGGCCGGGTCACGTCGCTCGACATCAACCCCGAGGCGGGTTATCTGGCCCGCACGGCGCCCTGGAGCGAGGTCGTCGACCTGGTGATCGGCGACTCCATCGAGTCGATCGGCGCCTTGGACCGCAAGGTCGACATGTTCCTGCACGACAGCGACCACAGCGTGGCGCACGAGCGGCGCGAGTTCGAGGCCGTCGAGGCGAAGCTCGCGCCCGGTGGCCTGCTGCTGACCGACAACGTGACCGTCACCAACGTGCTGGCCGAGCACGCGGAACGCACCGGCCGGCGGTTCCTCGCCTACCGCGAGACGCCGTCCCGGCACTGGTTCCCGGGCGACGGAATTGGCCTCGCCTGGTGACGACACCGATGGCACCCTGAAGCGATGCGACTCGGCGCCATCTACACGTACCCCGTCAAGGGTTGTCACCGCATCACCCACGACGACGCGCGCGTCGAGCGGTGGGGGCTGGCGGGTGACCGCCGCTGGATGATTGTGGACGCGGACGGCGTCGGCGTCACCCAACGTGAGACGGCAAAGCTCGTCTTCCTGGATGCGGCGGCCTCGCCCGGCGAGTTGCGGCTCGCCGCGCCAGGACGCCCCGACATCACGATCCAGGAGCCCGCACCGGCGTACGACGTGGGTGTGAAGACCTTCAAGAGCCGGACCGCCCTGGTGCCGGCGCGACCCGCGGGCGCCGAGGCCGACGCGTGGCTGAGCGAGTTCCTGGAGCGCCCCGTCCGGCTCGTGTTCCTCCACGATCCGACCGCGCACGTGGCCGGCGCCACCGCCAAGGTCGACACGATGACGTTCGCCGACGCCTACCCGCTGCTGCTGGCCAACGCCGCGTCGCTGACCGCGCTCAACGACTGGCTGCTCGAGGCGGGCGACGAACCGGTGCCGATCATCCGATTCCGCCCCAACCTGGTCGTCGAAGGCGCCGCGCCGTGGGCCGAGGACTCATGGATCGGCGGGCGCGTGCGGGTCGGCGAGGTGGTGTTCCGCGCGATCAGCCTCTGCGACCGGTGCGTGGTGACGACGATCGACCAGGAGACGGCGGAGAAGGGCAAGCAGCCGCTGCGGGCGCTCGGAAAATATCGCAACATCGACCAGGGCCTGATGTTCGGCCTCAACCTGGTGCCGGATTCGGTCGGCCCGGTCGCGGTGGGCGACGAGGTGGAAATTCTTTAGCGCGATCTGTCGAAGGAGCTACGCCGGCTCCGACCTCAGTGGTGAAGACGCCACTGCCAGGAGGACCAGATGCGCAAGATCATTTACTGGGTGCACACGTCGGTCGACGGTTTCATCGACGGCCCCAACGGCGAGTTCGACTGGACGGCGATGGGGCCGGACCTCTCGGCGTACGCCGACGAGGTGCACGACCGCGTCGACACTTTTCTCTATGGGCGCGCCGTCTGGGAGATGATGTCCGGTTACTGGCCGACCGCCGACAAGGAGTCGGACCACCCGCACGACCTGAAGTTCGCCTCGGTCTGGCGGTCGACACCGAAGATCGTTTTCTCGCGTACGCTGCGCGGCCCGCTCGACTGGGACGCCCGGCTGATCGGCTCGGACGTGGCTTCCGCGGTGGCCGACCTGAAAGCCGAGCCCGGGAAGGACCTGCTGCTCAACGGCGGCTCGGCGATCGGCGGCCTGCTGGCCTCGCTCGGCCTCCTCGACGAGATCCAGGTGATCGTCCACCCGGTTGTCCTAGGCGGCGGCAAGCCTCTGCTGCCGATCGACCGTTTCGGCCTGGACCTGGTGGAAACACGGACGTTCGACAAGCGGTCGGTGCTACTCAGCTACGTCCCGGCGTGAACGGCTCACACGTCCAGAGTGAGCCGGACCGTCACGGTGTCACCGACATCGATCCGCTCAGCCTTCCGCACGGCGGTCTTGAGCGGCACGATGTAACGCCCATCCTTGGGCCAGAGCGACGTCGTGTACGCGGTATCACCCACCTGCGCCGCCACCGGAATCATGCCCCACCCGTAGGTGACCAGGTCCGCGTTAGCCGCCAACTCGAAACAATGATCCTCAGGCACGGTCACGAAATACCACGGCGCAGGCCCCTTCCAGAACCACACCTCACCGTCAAACTCAAACTCCATGCGGCCCACCATAAGGTCAGGGGACGCCAGCCGCGCCCGCCGCTGGCCTGCTCGGCTGCGCAACGGTTGAAGCGGTCGAGCAAGAACGTGTGTTGAATCCTGCGCCAAGCCGAACCAGGTCAGAACAACCGGCCGCGATAAGGGTGGGGCCGGTTCCACGTCTTCTCCCAAAGGCGTACTTCGGCCTCCGGCGCAGGCAGGTCGGGCCAGTACTCGCGTTGCATGAACGGCTCTTCGGGCCGGTTGGCGAGAAACACCCAGTAGCGTTCGACGACCTCCCGAAACTCGCTGAAGGTGTATTCGCCGTTCTCGTCGTCGGCCCAGTAGTTGCTGAAGTTCACGCCGTCCGGTGTCAGCGTCAGGTCGTAGTGCTCGCTGCTCCACGGTTCGGCAGGGCGTCCGTTGGCGATGTCGTCGACCATCGCCAACGCATCCAGGCAGACTCCCATGAGAAGCGATATGTCGATGACGGCCCAGGCGGCGAGTGCCCGGTAGCGCTGATCCTCGAGGTCGAAGGTGGGGAAGCCTTCGCTGGTGAGGTGAAAGTCGACGAAGCTCATACACGCCCTCGTGGAGTTAGAGGAGTGGCCAGCCGTGTTTCAACGCGCCCGTTGCCGGATCGAGGTATCCCTCGATCTTGACTCCGCCGTATGTGCCTCGCCATACCTTAGTCGAGCCCGGCACTAGCGTGTGGTTGCGGAAAGCACCCGCGATGGCTGCGTCCACCTGGGCTGGTGTCCAGTGGTCAGGGAAGAATGTGCTGAAGCCTTGGTTGCCAGCCTTCGGTTTCCAGCGGCCATGGGGCGGGTCCAGCTGGGCGTCGAAGAACTCCGGCTTGGCGGTGTAGACGCCAGTCCTCGGGTTGCGGGAGAGCGAGCCGGGTTGCAGACGGCGACCCGGGAAGTCCACGCCGCCGGGACGGTAGTGGTACCCCGATCCCTTGGGTTTCGTCGGCCGAACATCGCCACCGAAGACATGGTCGAGCCCTCTCGGCGGCAACCTCCCCGGCCGTGTTCGTTTCTTCGCGCGACGCAGGTATTGCAACGCCGCCCGCATCAACTTGCCGCCACCGCGGCCCCTGGACATTGCTCAGGCCTCGAGCAGGGTCGTGATGACCTCGTCGAAGAGGTGACCGATCAGAGTGCGGGCGAGTGCCTGAAATACCGGGATCTCGGCCAGCGAAGCCCCGAACGTCGGTGCTGCGGTGGCAATCGCCTGGGCCATCTGGATGGCCAGGATCGTTAGTTGGGCGATGACCGCGACCTTCAACGCCAACACGATCGTGCCGCAGATGATGAGGCCCGTGCCGGTCAGAGTTGCGGCCGGCATGCCGTCGCGGAGGGTGGACAGGGGGCTGTCCTCGTCGGTCCACCACCGCTGGAAGGCGGTGATGTCGGCGCCCGTGTTGAGAGACCAGACCGGGGCCGCGCCGGCGTTGGCACTCGCGGTCAAATTGTCCAGGGTCGCGGCGAAGCGGAGCCAGGCCTGGCCCATCCCGAACAGCTTGTCCTCGTCCGCCTCCGGCCACGTGTAGCCGAGTAGGCCCAGCAGAGATCGCAGCTCTCCCGGGAGTTCGAGCGACATCGCACCTCACCGGCCGAAGGCGTCGAAAGCGCCGCGGACGCGTTCCTCGACTTCGAGATAGGCGCGCGCCATGTCGCCCAGGTCGGCCCCGGCGGCCTCGATCTCCGAGGCCGCCGTCGTGAAGCACTCGAATGCCCACGACGCCACCTCCTCGTGGGCCGCTCCGATCAGTGAGCCGATCTCGTCGGCGCCCCATGGCGCGCCGAACGACGACAGTTCCGACCGAAACGCCTGGAGCGCCGACCCGAAATCGAGCGCCACCTGGGACAGCTGAGCTCCGGCTCCACCAACCGCCCCGGGGTCGACCGCGAAACCGGGACCCGTCATCGCGGCTCACCCGCGCGGCGGGCGAGCGCCGCCTGGGCGTCGAGCAGCGAGCCCGTGAACGCCGAGAACTGGCGCGACGTCTGCTGCTGGATCTCCTGCAGCTGCCCGGACAGCGCGTCAAGGCTGGCGCCACCGGCGGGCAGGCCGGCCTGCGCCTGCAGGTCGGCCAGGGCCGAGTTGACCGCCGTCAGCAACGCGGCGGCCAGCTCCTCGACCGGAAGCTGCGCCACCGCCGGATCCAGGTCGATGCCGGTCACCCGGCCCGGCAGCCCGGTCCACACGACGATCAAGCCGTCGGCGGCGACACCTTCGCCGACCACCGACGCGGGGTCCTGCGCGGACGACAGCGCGGCCGTCACGGACGACAACAGATTGATCAAGTCTGATGGGTACGTCACGCTACGCAGCGTAAGGCGTCGATGTATCCATCGTGACGGACAAAGTGGACGACAGCGCAATCATGGGATGAGTATTGACGGTGATCCACGGAGTCTGTGACCATTCCGTCACGACATCGAAACTCTTGCAGTCCTGGATCTTTACATCAGCGCAGGTCGAGTGCGTGGTGCTGGGCAAAGCGGACGGCATCGCGAGTTTGGAGTGATCGGATGTTAGCGGCGGACGCGGTCATCACCGTCCACAATCCGGGAACGGGGGAGCGGCTCGGCGAGGTCCCGGCGACCAGCGCGGACGAGCTCCAACAGAAGATCGACAACGCCCAACAAGGCCAGCGCGCCATGGCCGCCATGCCAGCGCACGAGCGGGCCCGGCTCCTGCGCGACATCGCCAACGCGATAGGGGAAGAGCAGGAGCCGCTCGCCCACCTCCTCGCCCAGGAGAACGGCAAGCCGATCACGCAGACCCGGGGCGAGATCGCCGCCGCGATCCGGATCTTCCACGCCCTCGCCGCCGAGGCCACGCGGATCTTCGGCCGCCAGATCCCGCTGGACGCCGTACCCGGTCTCGAAAGGCACCTCGCCGTCACCCTCCGCGAACCCCTCGGCGTCGTCGCGGCGCTGGTGCCGTTCAACTACCCGGTCGAGCTCTACGCGCACAAGGCCGGCGCCGCACTGGCCGCGGGCAACGCCGTCATCGTCCACCCGCCGCAGAAGTGCCCGCTCGCCCTCCACCGCATCGCCGAGATCATCGAGAGCCAAGGCATCCCCGCGTACGCGCATCAGCTCGTCAACGGCGGCCCGGAGATCTCGCAGGGCCTCGCCGAGGCCGACAACGTCGCGGCTGTCTCGCTCACCGGCAGCACGCGAGCCGGCAAGGAGATCGCCCGGCGGGCCAGCGGCACCCTCAAGAAGGTCCTGCTCGAGCTCGGCGGCAACGACGCCCTCATCGTCTGCGCCGACGCCGACATCGAGAAGGCCGCCGAGGCCGTCGTGCTCGGTCGCCTCGCCCGCGGCAACGGCCAGATCTGCTGCGCGGTGAAGCGGGTCTACGTGCAGGACCCCGTGCACGACGAGTTCGTCGACGCCCTACTGGCCCAGACCGCCAAGCTCACCGTCGGCGACCAGCTCGACGAACGCACCGACGTCGGCCCCCTCATCACCAACCACGCGGCCGACCAGGTCGAGCAGGCCGTCGCCCGCCTCGTCCAGGACGGCGCCAAGCCGCGCACCGTCAACAACCGGGACAGGGCGTTCTTCCACCCCGCCGTCCTCACCGACGTGCCGGCGCACAGCCCGGCCCTGCGAGAGGAGATCTTCGGCCCCGTCGCCCCGGTCGCGCGGTTCACGGAGCCCGAAGACGCCACGCGGATGGCCAGCGAATCGCCGTACGGACTGCAGGCCGCCGTCTGGACCCGCGACATCTCGCGCGCCTTCACGATGGCCCGCCAGCTCGACGTCGGCGGGGTGATCGTCAACGGCTCGACCGCCCTGCGCGCCGAGAACCTGCCCTTTGGCGGCACGAAGGAGACCGGCGGCTACCGCGAGGGCGTCCACGACACGGTCGCCGACCTCACCAGCCAGAAGACCATCGTCGTCATGGACGCCTTCCAGTGACCGTGCTGCTGGAACTCGACGACATCCACAAGGCGTACGCCGGTGTCGAGGTCCTCCACGGCGTCGACCTCACCGGCGACCGGGGCGAGGTGATCGGTGTCGTAGGCGCGAACGGTGCCGGCAAGTCCACCCTGATCAAGATCCTCGCGGGCGCCGAAAAGGCGACCAGCGGCGAGGTGCGCATCGACGGCGCAGCCGTCACGCCGGCCAGCCCGCACGACGCGCACCGACTCGGCATCCGCACCGTCTATCAGGAGCTGACCCTCGCGCCGCAGCTCACCGTCACGGAAAACCTGCTGCTGGGCCGCTTTCCGCGCCGCCACGGGCTCATCGACTGGCGCGCCGCCCACGAGCGGGCGGCGACGCTGCTCCACGACATCGGCTTCGGCGCCATCGATCCACGAGCGGCAGCCGGCACCCTGTCGGTCGCCCGCCAGCAGATGGTCGAGATCGCCAAGGCCCTCGTCGACGAGCCCCGTGTGCTGATCCTCGACGAACCCAGCGCCGTCCTCGCCGGCAGCGACCTCGACGCGCTCTTCGCCCTGATCCGCCGCCTCCGGCAGCGCGGCGTGCTCGTCGTCTACATCTCGCACCGGCTCGTCGAGGTGCTCGACCTCGCGACCCGCATCGTCGTCATGAAGGACGGCGCGGTCATCGCCACCACCACGCCCGACCGCACCGACGAGGACGAGCTGATCCGCCTGATGGCCGGCCGACGCCTGGAGCAGATCTACCCGGACCGCCGGCTGGCGGCGACCACACCGGCGTTGGCCGCGTACGCGCTCAGCAGGACGGGCGAGTTCCACGGCGTCGACCTCACCGTCCGCGCCGGCGAGATCGTCGGCCTCTTCGGACTCGTCGGCTCCGGGCGCACCGAGCTCGCCCACTGCCTCTTCGGCGCCACCCGCCCGACCGCGGGCCGGATCGAGGTCGACGGCACGCCGCGCGCCTTCCGCACACCACAGGACGCCATCGCCGCCGGCCTCGCGCTGGTCACCGAGGACCGCAAGGGCAACGGCATCGTGCCGGACCTGACGGTACGCGAGAACGTCGCACTGACCACATTGCACACTGACTCCCGGGCCGGGCTGGTCGACGCCGCCGCCCAACGCCGCACCGTGGCCGGGATGATCGAGCGGCTCGACATCCGGCCACCGCACTGCGCCACGATGCCCGTGGTCCGACTCAGCGGCGGCAACCAGCAGAAGGCCGTACTCGCCAAGTGGTTGTTGAAGAAGCCGCGCGTGCTGGTGCTCGACGAGCCCACGCGCGGCGTCGACATGGCCACCCGCGTCGCGATCTATCGCATGGTCGACGAGCTCGCCCGCACCGGCGTCGCCGTCCTGCTGATCTCCTCCGACCTCACCGAGGTGCTCGGTGCCACCGATCGGGTGCTGGTGATGCGCGAGGGGCGCATCGCCGGCGAGTTGCGCTCGGAGGGCGCCACCGAAGACCAGGTACTCGCATACTCGATCGGGCGGGCGGCATGACTCTCACCGAACCGGAGCAGGCGACGGCCGAGCCGCGTCAGCTGACCGCGCGCCAGTTCACGCTCGCCCGCGCCGCCATCGCGCTCGTCATCGTGGTGCTGGCGGTCGCCGCGCTCACCACGGACGCGTTCCTCACCCAGACCAACCTGACCAACCTGCTCAAGCAGATGGTGACGACCGGCCTCCTGGCGTACGGGATGCTCGTCGTGATCCTGACCGGCGGCATCGACCTGTCCGTCGGCTCGGTCGTCGCGTTCGCCGGCATCATCACCGCGGGCCTCTCGTCGGGGTTGCCCCTGCCGGTCGCCATGCTCGTCGGCATCGCCAGCGGCGTCCTCTTCGGACTGGTCAACGGCGCGCTGGTGGCCCGCTTCGACCTGGCGCCGTTCGTGGTCACGCTGGCCGCGTTGACGACGATCCGGGGCCTCGCGTTCGTCTACTCCGACGTGCCGATCGCGCCCGAGGACGAGTCGTTCTTCTGGCTCGGCTCGGCCATGCTCGGCCCGATCCCGCTGACCACGGTCATCATGCTCGCGGTCTTCCTGCTCGGTGGGGTGTTCCTGCACCGCACCCCGGCCGGACGGTCGATCGTCGCCATCGGCGGCAACGCCGAGACGGTCCGGCTGGCCGGCATCAGCGTGCGCAAGCACGTGCTGCTCGCCTACACGATCAGTGGTTTCTGCGCCGGTCTGGCCGGCGTCATCCTGGCCAGCCGGGTCGGCATCGCCCAACCGAGCGTCGGTGTCGCGTTCGAGCTGGACGCGATCGCGGCGTGCGTCATCGGCGGCGCGAGCCTGGCCGGCGGCAAGGGCTCCGCCGCGGCCACTCTCGGCGGGGTGCTCGTCCTCGTGCTCATCAACAACCTGCTCAACCTCTACAACGTGCAGAGCTTCTGGCAGCAGGTCCTCAAAGGACTGATCATCATCGCGGTCATCCTCGTACAGCGGGCCAGCCGCCGGCGCACTTAACCCACAGGGAGGCGCACCATGAGACGGATCACCGGAATACTGATGGCGGCGGCGCTGGCGGTCGGTGTCACCGCCTGCGGCTCGGACGACGACGGCGGCGGTGGCGGGGCGGCGGCCAAGGACTCGTACACCATCGGGGTCGCGAACTTCATGCTCGGCGGGCCCTATTTCAGCGGCATGGACAAGGCGATCGCGGCCCAGGCCAAGAAGAAGGGCAACGTCGAGATCATCAGCACGGACGCCAACGGCGACGCCGCCAAGCTCGCCGCCAACGTCGAGGACCTGCTGAGCAAGAACGTCGACGCCGTCATCATCTCGGGCGGACCGCTGGAGTCGGCGCCAGCCGCGCTGGCCGCCATCAAGGCCGCCGGCAAGCCCGTCGTGCTGGTCGACCGCAAGTTCCAGACGGGCGAGTACACGAGCTGGATCGGGCCCGACAACGAGGCGATCGGCAAGCAGAACGGCGAGTTCCTGGCCCAGCGGCTGACCAAGGGCGGCAAGGTTGCCATCATCAAGGGCGGGCCGGCCGACAACAGCATCGGCCTGGCGCGCACCAACGGTGTCAAGGCCGCCCTGCAGGGCAAGGCCGGCATCACCCTGGTCGAGGCGCCGGACTTCGGCGGCTGGAGCTCCGACGGCGGGCTGACCGTCATGGAGAGCCTGCTGGCCAGCCACCCCGACCTGGTCGCCGTGTTCTGCGAGAACGACGCGATGTGCCTGGGCGCGCAGCGGGCGATCGCCGATGCCGGCAAGGCTGCGCAGATCGTCATCGCGGGTGTCGACGGGCAGACCGAGGCGCTCAAGGCGATCGCGGACGGCACCAACTACCTGGTCACCGGGCTCAACGACGCCGACATCATCGGCGCCAAGGGGCTCGACCGGGCCGTCGAGATCCTCGGCGGCGCTACGCCGGAGAAGGACACCGTCGTCGACTCGCCGATGGTGACCAAGGAGAACGCGAAGCAGCACATGGACTCCGGCGTGTTCTGACGGGTCAGTAGTCGTGGCGGTCGGCGTCGCCACCCGAGTGGATAAGGAGTGAGCATGCGCAGACGCACACTGTCCATCCGTCGCCGATCGCTGGCCCTCGCCGTGGTGGGGTCGGTCGCGCTGAGCACCGTGGTCGGCCTGCCGGGGTCGCCCGCGGCGGCAGCCGACGACCCCACCCGGCCCGGGTGGACCCTGCTCTACAACGAGAGCTTCGCCAACCCCATCAACACCGGAAACGCGCCCTGGGTACGCGAAACCTACGCGCAGCCGTTCGACACCATCATGGACGACAACGGTCAGTGGTACCGCAACGACTACGGTCCAGCGTGGACGACGGCGTTCAACTCGTTCCGCACCTATCGCAAGGAGTTCCCGGTCGGGCAGAACGGCTGGCTGACCGCCTCGCTCTCGGCGCGCGACTGGAACGCCGACGGCGTCATCGAGACGCCCCCGTCGCTGACCCGGGAACAGCTGGGCAGCGAGTGGGTGGCCAAGATGAACGTGCCCGACCACACCGGCGGAGTCATCCTGCGGCCGTCGCAGCAGCTGCCCGACTACTACCGGGTCGAATACAAGCTGAAGACGATCGACTTCGGTGGGAAGCGCAACGGCTCCATCAACTACGGCGGGCGGATCAACGGCTATTCCGCCACGGGCTGCAAGACCCAGCATCCGTGGGGTGAGGGGTCCGACAGCCCGGGCTGGAGCGGTGACGCGTCCGTGCCGTACTGCGAATGGCAGGATGTCCGGGCCGGGAACTACGGCTACAACGGGTTCCATTTCATGTCCATCGTGGACTTCGCCAACCCGGCGCCGCGCAACAACCACTTCTGGCACTATCGGCGCAAGGTGCTGATGGACTCGTTCTCGCAGCACCCCGACCGGGTCGGCTCGGGCACCGGTGGGCGGGTCTGCGACTCCAACACCAACACCTACTACAACTACCGCGACGGCAACTTCAACACGGTCAACATGTGGATCAGCGGGATGCCCAACTGGAACCCCGGCCGCGGTGGGCTGGCGGGCAACTCGCAGTGGTTCATGACCTCGTGCTCAGGCGGCGTGGCGGAGCAGCAGCTCTCGTCGGCCGCCGAGCTCCAGCCGGAGCTGATGCCCAACACGTTCTACACGTTCGCCATCGAGCGGGATGCGACCGGCTACGTGCTGGAGGCCAGCGGCAACTTCGCCCGGGTCGGCCAGAAGACGCTGCGGTTCCACCGGCCGTTCGTGGTCAACAACAATCCGATCTGGCACTACAACGTCAA
Organism: Asanoa sp. WMMD1127; assembly: GCF_029626225.1. Taxonomy (NCBI): domain Bacteria; kingdom Bacillati; phylum Actinomycetota; class Actinomycetes; order Micromonosporales; family Micromonosporaceae; genus Asanoa; species Asanoa sp. WMMD1127. The sequence continues at coordinate 368,028 of NZ_JARUBP010000001.1, read as the reverse complement.
GGCGAGCGAATACAACGGGCAGTTCAACGGCAACCTGGTGCAGAACGACTACAACGGCAGCACGACGTGGCCCAACCAGTGGCCGTCCGGGTCCGCGTACCCCGACTGGTTCGTGATCGGTGACCTCTACACCAACGTGTACGAGGGCAGCGCGAGCCTGACCGACGTGCGGCTCTACGTGCCGGAGGCGGTGCCGACCGGCAACCTGGCGCTGAACCGGCCGGCGACGGCCGACAGCCAGTGCGCGGCGGCCGAGGGTCCGGCCAAGGCGGTCAACGGCTCGGTGTCCGGTGGCAACGCCGACAAGTGGTGCTCGCTCGGCGCCTCGAAGTGGCTGCGGGTCGACCTGCAGGCGGCGCGTCAGGTGGGGCGGGTGGTGCTGCGGCACTCCGGGGCCGGTGGTGAGAAGCCGGTCTGGAACACGCGGGACTTCGACGTGCAGGTCAGCTCCGACGGGGTGGCGTGGACCACGGTGGCGTCGCCGCGGGGCAACACGGCGAACGTGACGACCCATACCTTCAGCCCCCGGTCGGCGCGATATCTCCGCGTCAACGTGATCACTCCCACGAGCGACTCGGACCGGGCGGCCCGGGTCTACGAGCTGGAGGCGTACGCCTCGTGAGCGATCTGTGGGGAAGGGGTTGCTGTCGGACCCCTTCCCTACACTTGCTTGGTGACCGCCGACCTCGACCAGTGGCGCCGCCCCGGCCCGACGCCGGAGCAGCGCCGCGTCGACGTGCTCGTCGGCGTGGCGGTCACGGCGCTGACGCTGCTCAACATGACCCTGGCCACCTCGGCCGGCGCGCTGATCTTCCCGCATGTCCCGGCCCTGCCCGAGCAGGTCTTCTGGACCGTGCTGATCGCGCTGCCGCTGTGCTGGCGGCGCCGGTGGCCAGAGGCGGTGGCGATCATCGTGTCGGCGGCGTTCATCGGCGGCCAGATCCGCGCGGCGCCCGAGCAGCAACTGACGACGGGCGTGCTCTTCGCGGCGATCTATTCGCTCGGCGCCTGGGGCCGCAACCGCCGGCTGGCCAAGTGGATCCGCGTCGGGATCATCGGCGCGATGTTCCTGTTCATCTTCATCAACCTGACCATCTTCCTGGCGCAGGGTTCCGAGCCGGAGTTCGAGCGCGCCTCTGGCTTTCTCCCGCCGCTGCTGGCCGTGATCGTCAACAGCCTGCTGGTCAACGTGCTGCTGTTCGGCTTCGCCTACTTCTTCGGCGAGACCGCGTGGACGGCCGCGCGGCGTGAGCACCAGCTCGAGCTCCAGGCGGAGCAGCTCCGCGCGTCGCAGGCCGAGACGCGGGAGCTGGCGGTCGCCGATGAGCGACTACGGATCGCCCGCGAGCTGCACGACGTGGTCGCCCACCACGTGTCGGTGATGGGCGTGCAGGCGTCGGCCGGGCGGCGGGTCCTGGAGAAGGACCCGGTCAAAGCGCGCGCGGCGTTGGAGTCGGTCGAGGTGAGTGCCCGCACGGCGGTCGACGAGCTGCGCCGGATGCTGAGCCTGCTGCGGCAGTCGGGCGACGCGGTCGACGCGGCCGGGGGCGGGGTCGACCGTCTCGACGACCTGTTGTCCAATGCCCGTGAGGCGGGCCTGGAGACCAAACTCGGTGTCTACGGGGAGCCGGTCGAGCTGCCGGAGTCGTTGTCGCAGGCGATCTACCGGATCGTCCAGGAGGCCCTGACCAACACCATCAAGCACGCGAGCGCCGCGACGGTCGACGTCCGGATCCGCTACCTGGCCAACGAGGTGGAGATCGACGTGACCGACGACGGCCGATCCGCGGTGGCTGGCCCCCGCACGGGAGGCATGGGCCTGATCGGCATGCGCGAGCGGGCGACGGCCCACGACGGCATCCTCGAAACGGGCCCGGTCGGCGACGGCCCGGGCCGCCGCGGCTTCCGCGTCCGCGCCCGCTTCCCCCTGACCCGCGCGACGGCGCCCGCCACAGAGGTGACGGCGTGACCGACATCAAGGTGCTCCTCGCCGACGACCACCACCTGGTCCGCACGGGCTTCCGGGTCATCCTCGAAACCGAAGACGACTTCGAGGTGGTCGGCGAGGCCTCCGACGGCGAGCAGGCGGTCCGGATGACGGCGGCGCTCAACCCCGACGTGGTGCTGATGGACGTCGAGATGCCGGGCCTCGACGGCCTGGCCGCCACCCGCCGCATCACCGCGACCCCCGACGGCCCCGCGGTCCTGATTCTCACCACCTTCGACCGAGACGACTACCTGTTCGCGGCGCTCGAGGCGGGAGCGAGCGGCTTCCTGCTCAAGAACGGGACACCCGAAGCACTGATCGACGCGGTCCGCGTGCTGGCCCGCGGCGACGCGCTGCTGGCCCCCGAGATCACCCGGCGGGTGATCGCGACCTTCGCGCGCCCGGGCGGCACACCCCGCACGAGCGGCGACCAACTGGCGGAGCTGACGGCGCGCGAGCATGAGGTGCTGGTCGCCCTGGCCAGCGGCGCGACCAACGCGGAAATCGCCGCGTCGATGCACCTGGGCGAGGCCACGGTCAAGACCCACGTGAGCCGGGTTCTGACAAAGCTCGGCCTACGCGACCGCACACAAGCAGTCGTCTTCGCCTACGAACACGGCGTGGTCACCCCGGGCGGCTGACCACCGCCGACCTGCCCGGGCCGCCGCGGTCCGGCTGGCGCTCGCCGCGCAGCTCGCAGCCTGCCCCCAGGTGGCCGCGATCGCCACGTCGCTGGCAGGCGGCGGACCGCGCAGCCGAGTGCAGCGCTGCCCCGCGGCCAGCGGCGGGGAAACGTCGCAGCGCAGTTCAGCTGTGACGGGCGGCCGGGACACCTTGTGGCGGGCAAATGATCGGGAGGCTTCGGTCGCCGACTCTCGATTTGCCCATGGCCCGGTGACGCCGGCTCGGCGGCGATGCATCCCGATCATGACGCCACGTGGCGTGGCGTGGCGTGTGCGCGGTGGCGCCGACGGCTCTATTGGGTTCCGGGCTCCAAGGGATTGGTCTGCGGCGGGCCGACATGCCGTGAGGTGTGCGTACATGCTTGAGCATTTCGGCTCCCCGGAGATACCTCCGGACGCGGGCTTTGGCTGCTCTAGACCGCCTGCCCGATAGAGCGCGGAGGGGTGAAGGTTCGCTTCGGCGGAGCCAACGTGAAACCAACGTTTGCCTCTATCGCGTCCTGCGACGTTGGCCTGCTCAGGCCGCTCGGGTGCCCCCAACCTGGGCGTATCCGGAGGCTCGGCGTCACCGAATGACTGGCCAACGCGGCCAACGTAACGGTTGGGCGCGGTTGGCGGGTCGGGTGCGGGGTTCCGACCAAGAAAAGCGCCTGGTATACCGGAGCACAGTTCAGCGAGGGGTCGTAGCCCAATTGGCATGAGGCAAACGGTTTAGGTCCGTTTCAGTGCGGGTTCGAGTCCCGTCGACCCTACTTTCATGGCCGCCGCGCGGCCCGTCGTTGGCCTAGTGGAGGTCCAGGTGCGCGCCGTCACCGTCGCTCAGCTTCGGCGCAACCTCTCCGCCGAGGTGGATCGGGTGATCGCGACCGCAGAGGAAGTGGTCGTCACCCGCTCGGGCGGTGAGGCGGTCGTGATCGTGCCGCTCGCGGAGTGGGCATCGCTCAAGGAGACGGAATATCTACTCCGGAATCCTGGCAACGCTGCCGCCTTACGTCGCTCGATGAGGGAGTTGACCGCTTCGGATAGACGACCGACCGTCTAGCGCTACCTTGCCGGCCGTCGAAGGTGAGCCGGTGACGGATGCGGTGGGGGCATGGGCTCCGTGGGCACAGTGGACGGCGCCGGAGTTGTGCTTGGGGTGGATTTCGGGACCTCCAACACCGCGGCCGTGTTGCGGTGGGGTGATGGGCGGGCTCGGGCGTGTTGTTCGACGGGGCGCCGATGTTGCCGTCCGTTGTCTGTGCCGGGGTCGGCGGGCTCGACCTTGACGCGGCGATCGTCGCGCACCTGGGCGAGACCTACGGCGCGCGGGCGCCTGAGCTCTGGCAGCGGCTCGCCGAGCCACGATCCGACACCGATCGGCGGGCCCGGCGACAGCTGTGGGAGGCCGTCGACCAGCGGGTCGGAGAGCTACATCTGCCCTCCGACCCTGCTGACCAGTACGTCAGTTGTTGAGCTCCGCCAGCCGCTTGCTCTCCCGGTCGCGGAAGGCGGCCCCGAACGAGCTCTTTCCGTTGGTACGCAACAGCGAGCCCTCGTAGACCCGCGCCCCGACCGCGATCAGCGCCGCCGCCGCGACCACCATCACGGCCAGCGATACCACCGGCTCCCAGCCCGCCGCGTCACCGAAGAAGAACCGCAGCGGCATCGCCGTGGGCGCCGAGAACGGGATGTAGGACAGCAGCGTCATCACCGGCTTGTTGTCGCTCAGGAAGATTACCGCGAAGAACGGCAGCATGACCACGAGCTGCAGCGGCATCGAGACGCCGTTGAGGTCCTCGAGGCGGTTGACCAGGGCGCCAGCCGCCGCCCAGAGCGCCGCTAGCATCACGAACCCGACCACGAAGAACGGGATGAACCAGCCGATCGACGGGCCGATCAGCGACAGCAGCGCGCCGTTGTCGGTCAGCTGGATGCCGGCGACCGTGACCGCCGCGATCAGCGCGATCTGGGCCAGCGCGAGCAGGCCGCCGGCGATCACCTTGCCGGCCAGCAACGCCCGGGTCGGCACGCTGGCCACCAGGATCTCCACGATCCGGGTCTGCTTCTCCTCGACGACGCTCTGCGCGATCTGCAGGCCGAAGGTCAGCGACGTGAAGAAGAAGACGATGGCGAAGCCGAACGGCACGAGGTACGCCAGGATCGGGTCGACCGCGTCCGGGTTGAGCAGCTGCACCTGCGGCTCGGCGCTGAGCGCCTCGACCACGTCGTTCGGCGCCTCGTCCATCGCCAGCACCTTCGGGTCGCCGCCCCCCGTCACCACCGCGGCGTCCACGTCACCGGCGCGGACCGCCTGCTCGGCGGCGGCGTCGTCACCGACCTGCGTCACCTCCAGACCCTTGTCACGCAGGGTGGTCGCGGCGGCCGAGTCGGCGACCGCGACGCTCGACGCCCCGCCGGCCAGCAGGGCCGGCACCACCGCGCTGCCGACGGCGAACAGCAGGAAGAAGATCGTACTGATGAGGAAGGTCTTGTCCTTGATCTTGACCTTCAGCTCGCGGGCCGCGACCAGCCGGATGGCGGACGACGTGTTCATCGGGCGACCTCCCGGAAGATCTCGGCGAGTGTGGGGGTGACGGGGCCGAACGAGCGGACCGGGCCGCGTTCCAGCGCCGCGCGCAGCACCACCTGGTCGTCGGCGTCGTCGGCCAGGTCGAAGACGGCGCGCGGTCCGTCGAGGTCGATCAGCGTGACGCCCGGCAGGTCGCGCACCCAGCCGGCGTCGCCGGCCACGACCAGGAGGAAACGGCGCTGGGTGTACGCGTCGCGCAAGCTGTCCCGGCTCCCCGCCGCCCGGATCGCGCCGTCAGCGATGATCACCAGGTCGTCGCAGAGGCGTTCGACGACGTCGAGCTGGTGGCTGGAGAAGAGCACGGGCACACCGCGGTGGGTACGCTCGCGCAGCACCGTGACGACCGTGTCCACGGCCATCGGGTCGAGGCCGGAGAACGGCTCGTCGAGCACCAGCACGTCCGGGTCGTGCACCAGCGCCGCGGCGATCTGGGCCCGCTGCTGGTTGCCGAGCGAGAGGTTCTCGACCGGGTCGTTGGCCCGCTCGCCGAGGCTCAGCCACTCGAGCAGCTCGTCGACGTTGCGGTTGACCTGCTGCAGCGACAGGCCGTGCAGGCGGCCGAGGTAGACGAGCTGGTCGCGTACGGTCATCTTCGGGTAGAGGCCCCGCTCCTCCGGCATGTAGCCGAACCGGCGCCGGTCCTCCCGGGTGAGCCGCGAGCCCTGCCAGGTCACTTCGCCCGAGTCCGGGGCGAGCACGCCCAGGATGATCCGCATGCTGGTCGTCTTGCCGGCGCCGTTGGCACCGACGAACCCGGTCATCCGGCCGGCGGTGACGTCGAACGTGACGTCGCGGAGCACCTGGCGGTCGCCGAAGCTCCGGTTGATCGCTTCGAGATGAAGCACCTTGGTCATGCCTATCAGGCTAGGAACGGGCGGTTCCGGCGTCGTCCGGCGGCGGATCGATCCGTGGGGTCAGTCGCGCGACGGACCCCATCCCCCGTGCGACGGTCAGGCCAGGGCGGCGGCCTTGCGGAGCAGCACCGCGCGTTCGCGGGTGTTGCCGCACAGGCGCGCGGCCAGCTCCAGCTCGGCCTTGGCCTCCCCGCGCCGGCCCAGCCGGGTCAGCAGCTCGCCGCGCACCGTCGGCAGCAGGTGTGACCCCGACAGCCGCCCGCCGATGACCAGCTCGTCCACAAGGGACAGCGCCTCGGCCGGTCCGACGGCCATGGCCACCGCGACCGCGCGGTTGAGCTCCACGATCGGCGACGGCGCGACGCGGCCGAGCGCCTCGTAGAGGAGCACGATCCGGTCCCAGTCCGTCTCCGCGACCGACGGGGCCACGGCGTGGCAGGCGGCGATGGCGGCCTGCAACCCGTAGGGGCCCAGACCCCGGCCCAGCGCGGACGCCCGGTCCAGCGCCGCCCGCCCGCGCCGGATCGCCGACCGGTCCCACAACCGCCGGTCCTGGTCCTCCAGCAGCACCGCCTCACCCGCGGCGTCGGTGCGCGCCGGGAACCGCGACGCGGTCAGCTCGCAGAGCGCGAGCAGGCCGAACACGTCCGGCTCCTCGGGCAGCAGGGCGGCCAGCATGCGGGCGAGCCGGATCGCCTCGTAGGCCAGGTCGGTACGCACCAGGCGATCGCCGGCGGTGGCCGTCGAGCCCTCGGTGAAGATCACGTAGAGCACGCTCAGCACGCCGCCGAGACGGTCGCGGCGCTCGGCGGCCGGCGGCAGCTCGAATCGGACGTCGGCCGCGGCGATCGTCTTCTTGGCCCGGGTGATCCGGGCCTGGATCGTCGGCACGGGAACGAGGAACGCGCGCGCTATCTCCTCAGTGGACAGACCGCCCACCGTGCGCAGGGTGAGCGCCACCCGCGCCTCGGGCGACAGCACCGGGTGACAGGCGATGAACATCAGCGCCAGGACGTCGTCGTCGACCCGGTCCGGGTCCCACAGCAGGTCGTCCGGTCCCTCCGCCGGCGGCGCCGCGGCCAGCGTGGCATAGCGCTCGTCCAGCGCCGACCGCCGCCGGAAGCTGTCGATCGCCCGCCGCCGCGCGGTGGCCAGCAGCCACCCCACCGGCGAGTCCGGCGTGCCCTCGCGGGCCCAGCTGGTCAGCGCCTCCGCCACCGCTTCCTGGGCGACGTCCTCGGCGAGCTCGAAGTCTCCGGTGTAGCGGGCCAGCGCCGAGATGATCCGCGCCGACTCGATCCGCCAGACCGCCTCGACGGCCCGCCGCGCCGACTCGGCGTCGGGCGGGCCGTCGGTGGCCGCGGCCATCAGAGCTGGCCGGTCCGCTCGCGCCACGCCCGCTCCTTGATGATCCACTCGTTGTCCTGCGGGAACTCGTCGATCGTCGGCACCCGGCGGATCTCGCACTTGGCGCCGGGCAGCGTCGGCAGCCGCTTGGCCCACTCGACCGCCTCGTCCCGCGACGCGACGTCGAGCATCCAGAAGCCGCCGAACAGCTCCTTGGTCTCCCCGTAGGGCCCGTCGGTCACCACCGGGGTCTCGTTGCTCAGGTCGACCACCACGCCCTGGGCCGGGTCGTCGAGCCCTTCGGCCGCCAGGAGCACGCCCGCGCGGATCATCTCCTGGTTGATCCGGCCCATCGAGGCGAGCATCTCGTCGAACGGGGTCTGCATCATCGCCGCGGTGGTCTCGTCGGTGCCCCGCATGATGAGCATGTACTTCGCCATCGGTCTCTCCCTCTTACTGTCCGGGCCGCTTCTCGACCCTTTCACGCCAAGGTCGAGCGGCCCGGCCGGGGATCGACACGGCAACGGAAGATTTTTTGGGTGAGCCCGGCAGCACACCTAGCTCCGCACGAAGTCCTCGCCCAGCACCGCCCGCAGTCGGGCCAGCGCCCGGCCGTTCTGGGTCTTCACCACCGACACCGAGACGTCGAGGATCTCGGCCACCGTCTCGACGCTCAGGTCCTCCCAGTGCCGCAGCACCACGATGGCCTGGTCGCGGACGGGCAGCGTGGCCAGCGCCCGCAGCAGCGCGACGTGCGTCTCGACGTCTCCGGGCGGCGTCGGCGCTTCTGGCAGCGCGGCCAGCACCACCTCGGTCGCGCCGCGCCGGCTCCGCTGGTCGAAGACGGCGTTCAGCAGGACCCGCCGGCTGTAGGCGTCGAGGTTGGCGTGCCGCCGGATCCGGCCCCACACCACGTACATCTTGACGAACGTGGTCTGGGTCAGGTCCTGGGCGAGATGCCAGTCGCGACACATGAGGTACGCGGTGCGGCGCAACCGTGGCGCGGCGGCCTCCACGAACGCGGTGAACTCCGCGTCCCGCCGCCGCGCCGCGCCCCAGCCGCCGATCATCCGGCCGTCCCGACGGAGACGCCGGCCGGGCACCGACTCCCGATCACCTGCTCCACGCCGGGCGCGCCCTCGACGCCCTTCACCGGACCGTGCACTTTGAGCCGGAACGACTCCGGCATCTGCTCCACCTTGACGGCCGCGACGAGGGCCGGGTTGTCGCTGAACATCGCCTTGAACGTGGCGTACGCCTGATCGCGGCTCTCGTAACGCACCACGACCACCGCCGCGTCCTCGCGGAGCGTCCGGTCCAGCGCCGCGCGCTCGTCGTCGGTGATGTCGAGCCGGAGGAAGATGGAGATGTCGGTCGGCGCCTTGCGGGTCGGCGACTCGCAGACCGGATTGAGCTGACCCACGAACCGCGCCGGTACGGTCTCCGGCGGCGCGTCGGCCGGCAGGTTGGCCAGGCCGGCCGCCGCGACGACGGCGATCCCGGCGGCGCCGACCAGCGCGGCCCGGCGCCGGCGCTGGCGTCGCCCGAGGCCCACGACGTGCGCGGCGAACTCGCCGGCCGGCGGCTCAGGCTCGTCGGCCACCGCGCGGTCGAACAGCTGCCGCAGGTTCTCGTCCACGGTGTGCTCCTTCCCGTCACCAGTGATGACTGGTCGGGCGACCGGATCGGTCACACCTCAGACGCAGATGAGTATCTCCCGCAGCGGCCCGAGGTCGTGCGGCGGCACCAGACCGCGGGCGGCCAGGTCGTCGACGGTCGCGAACGGCCCGCGGCGGTAACGGTCGGCGGCGATCGCCCGGGCGCGCAGCGCCCCGACGCCCGGCAGGCTGGCCAGCACCGGCTCGGGCGCGGAGTTGACGTCGACGAGACCGCCGTCGTCGAAGTGACCGGGCACGTCGGGGCGGCCGATGCCGAGCTCCCGGGCCATGGCCGGGTGGTGGCGCACCAGCTCCAGCGCCTGCGCGCGCCGGACCCGCCGTTCGATCTCGGCGATCTCGTCCGGATGGCGCGGGGCCCGCTTCGGCAGGAAGTTGAGCACCAGCACGTGCAGTGCCCCGCCGAACCAGACCAGGAACCACCCCCCGATCGGCAGGCCCGCCATCTCCTCCGCGGGCTTGCTCGCCTCGCTGTCGACCAGCGCGCAGCTGACGACGGCGAGGGCGAGGTAGGCGACCGCGATGGCGCCGAGGATGCGGCTGCGGCGGTGCACGGCATACGCACCGATCACCAGCCAGGTCAGCATGCCGGCGCCGGCGAGCGTGACCAGGACCGCGCCGACCCGCGCCCAGCCCGGCGGCTCGTCACCCCACCGCCACGAGCGGCGCACCGGCGCGGGCGGCGGCGGGGGCGGCGCGAAGACCGGCACCGGCGGCGGCGCCGACACGGGCGCCGCCGGCCGCGGGCCGAGCAGCGCCGGATCCGCCCGCAGCATCCGCCGGTGCAGCTCCTGCAGCCGCTCACCGGGCTCGACACCGAACTCCTCGGCCAGGAACTCGCGGGCCGCCCGGTAGGCCGCCAACGCCTCGGCCTGCCGGCCACCCCGGTAGAGCGCCAGCATCAGCTGGTAGCGCAGCTGCTCGCGCAGCGGGAACTCGGCGACCAGCCCGGTCAGCTCGGGCACGAGCTCGGCGTGCCGGCCGCGGGCGATCTCGATCTCGGCCAGCGCCTCGTAGGCGGCGCACCGGGCGTCGCCGAGCCGGTCCCGGGCCGCCGCGAAGTAGCCACCGGCCAGGCCCGCGACCGCCTCGGCCCGCCAGAGCGCCAGGCCGGCGCGCAGGTCGGCCACGGCGGGTTCGAGCGCTCCGGCGGCCTGGTGGGACCGCGCCGCGCGTACCCGCTGGTCGAAGTCGTCCGCGTCCAGCCCGCCGGGCGGGACCCGCAGCAGGTAGCCGGCCTCGGTCAGGGTGAGCAGCTGACCCGGCGTGCGCGGCGAGCGGTCCGGTTCGAGCGCCCGGCGCAGGCCCGCGACGTACTTCTGGACGACGTTGGCGCCGTTCTCCGGAGGCTCGTCCTGCCACACCGCGTCGACGATCTGGGTCGTCGGCACCGGCCTGTTGGCGTTGAGCAACAGGACGGCGAGCACCGCGCGCTGCTTGCCCGGGCCCAGGTCGATCTCGCGGTCGCCGTCGACCACCCGGATCGGCCCCAGGATCTCGAACCGCTGCGGCACTGCCGTCCCCTCGTTGACCTCGGGCTTCGTCCCCCGCCGCCGGGCCACGGCAGCGGTGCGGCAGCGCGCGGCAGCCGGTCGGCAGCCCGCCGCAGCATAACGGCATCGGTTCGGCAGCGGGGCACCCGAGCATCTGCGCTGTGACAGCACGACCGACGGAGAGAATCGCCATGAGACGACGCATCATCACCGCCCTCGTCGCGGGTACGGCCGCCGCGTTGCTCGCCGCGTGCGGGCCCCTCGCGGAAGACGCGGCGGCGCCGGCCACCAGCGCGCCGGCCACCCCGCAGGAAAAGCTGGCGGCGGCGGTGCCGGACGGCACGGAGGGGCGCTACGCCTTCGCGCTGAAGGACGGGGAGAGCACCACCAAGGGCGTCGTGGACGCGAAGGCCAAACGGTCCACCCTGACCGTCACCTACAAGGAGCCCGAGGTGGGCTTCACCATGACCATGTCCTACCTGCTGGTCGAGGCGGACCAGTGGGTGAAGATCACCTTCGACAAGCAGCTGCCCGGCATGCCGAAGCTGCCGAAGAAGTGGCTGCTCATTGACAAGTCCAAGGTGGACGACGGCGCGCCGGTCAGCCCGGCGGATCCCGATCCGGTCGGCGCCGGTGACCTGGTCGACGCGATCGTCGAGGTCAAGGAGTCGAAGCCCGGCACCTTCACCGGGACGGTCGACCTCACCAAGGCTGACAAGGCGGCGATCGTCGACGAGGAGGGTCTGGCGGCGCTGGGCGGCAAGGCCAAGGCGGTGCCGTTCACCGCGACCGTCGACGACGCGGGCCGGCTGGCGTCGATCGACATCAAGGTCCCGGCGCACGGGGAGGTCAAGGCGGCCACGCACCATGCCACGTTCAGCGCGTACGGTTCGGCGCCCGAGGTCTCGGCGCCGTCCGCCGGCGCGAGCCAGCCGGCCCCGGCGGCGGCCTACGAGCTGCTCAACGCCTGACGAGCGGCGGGCGCCCGGTCCGGCATCGACGGGGGTCGGACCGGGCGCCGGCGTCGCTCCGCCCAGCGGACGGCGGCCGGCGCCGCGAACCCGGTGAGGGCGAACATGGCGCCGACGACGTACCAGCCGGGTCCGCTCCAGCTGATGCACAACGCGATAAGCAGACCCGGCCCGAACGCCTCCGCCAGGCCGGCGCCGATGCCGAACACGCCGAGATACTGGCCCGTCGCGTGGTCGGGTGCGAGGGCGAACGACACCTCGAAGCCGGCGGCCGAGTGCCACAGCTCGCCGACCGTGTGCACCACCGCCGCCGACATCAGCAGCGTGGCCGCGGCCCAGCCCGGCAGCGAGCGGGTCAGCGCGATCATCGAGCACGAGGCGAGGAAGGCCAACCCCGATCGGCGGTACGCGCGGCCGCCCGCGACCGGTGAGTCGACGCCCCGGCTGGCCCGCACCTGGAGCAGCACCACCATGACGGTGCCGACGAGCATGGTGCCCGAGACGATCCAGGCCGGCGCCGTGGTCGCCGAGACGATCCACAGTGGAATGCCGACGGTCAGCACCTTGAACTGGACGGCCATCACGCCGTCCAGGGCGGTCAGCGCGAGGTAGGGCCAGTCGCCGAGGGCGGTCCAGCGTGGGCCCGGCGCCGGTGGCAGCGGCGCCACCGCCGGCAGGCGCACCAGCAGCACGGCCGAGACGACGAACGCGATCGCGTTGCCGGCCACCAGCAGGTGGTACGCGCTGACCGTGCCGACCTGCACCGCCCAGCCCGCGCCCAGCGCGCCCACGGAGATGCCGACGTTGGTGACCGCGCGCAGGTAGGCCCGGAAGGCCTGTGGCCGGTCGCCGCCGTAGTGGCGGATCAGCGGGCTCCGCGCGGCCAGCCCGGCCGCCTTGGCCGCCGTGGCCGCGCAGACCGCCACGACGAACGGCCAGAAGCTGTGCACCAGCACGAATGCGGCCGTCGCGAGGGCCTGCACGGCGAGGGTGGCCGCGTACACCCCGCGGGGCCCGTGCCGGTCGGCGAGATGGCCGGCGGCGATCCCGACGGCGAGCGCGACGGCGCCGGCGATCGCCAGGCCGGCGCCGACCTGGGCTGCGGGCAGCCGCACCGCCTGCGTGAAATAGAGGACGCCGGCGGTCAGGTAGAGCCCGCTGCCGACGGTGTAGACCAGGTTCGACGCGGCGAGGAGGCGTTGGGGCCCGGTCTCCGGCAGCAGTTTTGCCATGGCTTCGAGTCTTATTGCAAACTATTGGCAATAGCAAGCTGGTGGCGAGAAGGGTTTCGTGAATCCCGTCGCTGCGGCAGACTGCGGCGATGAGGTTCGGTCTCGACGTGCCCGTCAACGGGCCCTATGCCGACCCGCGCCTGCTCGCCGAGATGGCGGCCGAGGCCGAGGCGGCGGGCTGGGACGGCTTCTTTCTCCAGGACACCCTCAACGGCGACCTGCCGGCGGCCGACCCCTGGATCAGCCTGGCCGCGGTCGCGCTGGCCACCCACCGCATGCGGATCGGCATCCTCGTCAACGCGCTTCCCCGCCGCCGGCCGTGGCAGGTCGCCCGCCAGGCCGCCACCGTCGACCACCTGTCCGGCGGCCGCGTCGTGGTGGGCGCGGGCCTGGGCTACAGCGAGGTCGACTTCACCCCGTTCGGCGAGGAATGGGACCTCCGCACGCGGGCCGCGATGCTCGACGAGGCGCTCGACGTGCTGGCCGGCGTCTGGTCCGGGGAGCCGTTCTCCTACGCCGGCCGCCACTACCGCCTCGACGGCGTCACGCTGGGGCCGGCGCCTGTGCAGACGCCCCGCATCCCGGTCTGGCCGGCGGCCGGCTGGCCCAACCGCCGGCCGCTGGCCCGGGCCGCCCGCTGGGACGGCGTCTATCTCATGACGGTGCACCAGAAGACCGGCGAGCTGCTCCGGCCGGCCGACATCGCCGAGGTGGTCGCGGCGGTGGCGGCCCAGCGCGCCGGGCAGGCCTTCGAGGTGGCTTTCAACGCGGTCCGGTCCGCGGACACGGCGGAGCAGGTGGGCGAGTTCGCGGCCGCCGGCGGCACGTGGTGGGTCGAACTCGCCTCCGACGAGGCGGAGGGTGGCCTGGCCGCCTATCGCGACCGCATCCGCCAGGGCCCGCCCGCCGTCTAGCCGGGGGCGCCTGCGGCCCAGCTCAACAGGTCGCGCCAGCCCGCCGGCGACGGCGTGTGCCCGGCCTCCTCGTCGATCCGCAGCTCAGCGCCGGCGATGCGAGCCACGACCATCGGCGCGTCGGGCGCAGCGCGGCCCGGATCGTGGCGGCCGGCGAAAACCAGAGTGCGGGCCCGCACGTCGCGCAACGCGAAACCCCAGCGGTGGATGTCGGTGGCTAACCAGTCGGCGATCAGGCCGGCGGCACCCTGCCGGGCGCCCTCGAGCTTCGACTCCTCCTGTGGCGTCATCCACCGGTCGTTGCCGCTGGCCAGCTGCTGGCGGTGCATCGCCAGCGGATCCTGGGCATAGAACGCGGCGGCCCTCGTTACGAACCGGCGTCCCAGGCCGGGCACGGTGCGCAACAGCCACACCTGCCGACGCTGCTTGCCGCGGACGGTGCCCAGCTCGCGGTCCGGTCCGGTCAACGCCGACGCCACCACGCCGGTGAGCCGGTCCGGGAAGCGGGCGCCGCAGGCCAGCGCGTACGGTGCTCCGCCGGAATGGCCCACCACGCCGAATCGCGGCACGTCCACCGCCGTCATCAGCGCACTGACCGTGTCGGCCACACCGAGCAGGGTGGGGCGACGCACGGCATCGGACCGTCCGTAACCGGGCCGGTCCATTGTGAACAGTCGGATGCCGTCCAGGGCCGATTCCGGCGGACTCCACAGTCGCGAGCCTGGCGTGCCGTCCAGATAGCTGACCGGCCGGCCGGCCGGATCCCCGAACTCCGCCCACGCGACCACCCGCCCGTCGGGCAGGACGTGTTCCATCGACGTAGGTTAGCCGATGGGGATCTTGCGGAGCTCTTTGAGGGCGTACTTGGCCATCGCCTCGACCATGCGTACGCCCGCGGGGTGGGTGCGGTGGTGGCCGGAGAGCACGGCGACGAGCCAGTCGTGGCCCGGCTCGACCAGGCGGCCGATCGTGTTGACCTGCCAGAGCCCGCCGTCGGCGCCGATGGTGTCCCAGCCGTTCTTGACGAAGACGCCGGTGGTGGCGGTGGTCGCCGCGGCCGGCACGCCCCAGTCCTGCTCCTCGTCGACCTGGCTCATCAGGCCGAACAGGTAGCGCCGGCCGGCATCGTCCAGCGGCCCGTTCTCGTCGGTCAGCGCGGTGAGCAACCGGATCTGGTCGGCCACCGTGGTGGAGGAACTGCCCCACGCTCCGTTCGGCCGGGTCTCCTTCAGGCCGAACGTCTTGTTGGCGGCGCTCAGGCCCGACTTCCCGCCGATCCGCCAGAACAGCTTGGTCGTGGCGTCGTTGTCACTCAACGTGATCGACTTCTTGGCGTTGCGGCGGTCGCTGTCGGTGATGTCGAGGTCGCCCTGCCGCGACCGCAGCAGCAGGGCGGCCAGGATGTCGACCTTGATGATGCTGGCCGTGGGGAAGCGCGTGCCGCCGATGGTGAGCGCGAGGCCCGTCGTCCGGTCGCGCACCGCGAGGGCGACGTGCCCGTTGCCGGACTCGGCCACGTAGGCCGCGACCTTCGCCTTGGCCGCCGCCAGATAGTCCGGTGTCGGGCTCGGCGTGGGGGAGAGGGTCGCGGCGGCCGGGGTCGGCGCGGCACCGCCGGTGGACGACCGCCGCCAGACCACGGTCGCTTCGGCCGCGCCGCCGCCGGCCAGGGCGAGCACCGCCGCGGCCAGCAGACCGCGCCTGCTCGTACGGCTTTGAGGGGTTTTCATCGGGTTCCCAATCGCATGACGCCACAGAGTCAATGCAAAGACGGAAGCCGGGTGGTGCGGCGTTGCACGGAAACGCTGTGGTCAGCGCGACCCTGCCGCCTTGCGGGCGAGCAGGTGGACCGACTTGAACTGCCGCGCGTCGGTGGGTTCGGGTTCGGCGACCATGCGGGCCACCTCGGCCAGCCCGGCGTCCCGGAGCAGCGCCGACAGGTGGTCGGGCCACCACCGGTAGGCCGGCGTGACCTTGTGGTCGAAGACCTGCGTCAGGTGCGCCGCGTCGTCGCTGGCCGAGAAGCCGATCAGCAGGTGGCCTCCGGGCGCCAGCACGCGGTGCAGCTCCGCGAGGATCGCGGGGACGTCCGGCGGGGGTGTGTGGATGACGGACCACCGCGACAGCACACCGCCGAGCGCGCCGTCAGCGATGTCCAGCGAAGTCATCGACCCTTCGTCGAACCGCAGCCCGGGAAAGGCCTCGCGGGCCAGCTTGACCATCGCGGGGGAGACGTCGACGCCGGCGGCCGCCAGCCCGAGCTCCGCCAGATGCGCGGTGACGTGGCCGGGCCCGCAGCCGACATCCGCGACCCGGGGGTTCCCGGACGCCCGCACCACGTCGGCGAAGGCGCCCAGGATCGCCCGGTCCAGCGGGCTGTCCCGCAACGAGTCCCGGAAGAGCTCGGCATAGGCGAGCGCGGCATCGTCGTACGCGTCGCGGGTGGTGCTCAGGACGTCCATGGCTGCTCCTCAGGTCGCTGGCGGTCGGCCAGGTGGGAGTGGATCGCCGAGATGACGACGGAACCCTCGCCCACCGCCGACGCGACCCGCTTGACGGAACCGGCGCGCACGTCACCGACGGCGAACAGGCCGGGCACCGAGGTCGCGAAGCCGTCGTGGGTGACCACGAACCCCTTGTCGTCGAGGTCGACGCCGGCGTCGTGCAGCCACGAGGTGCCCGGTTCCGCACCGATCATCAGGAACAGGCCGGCGGCGTCCAGGCGTACGTCCTGGTCGAGGTGGTGGTCGTGCCAGGTCACCGCGTCGAGCCGGCTGGTGCCGTGGACCGCGCGCACCTGTGACCGCGGATGGACGGTGACCCGCTCGTGGTGGGTGAGCCGCTGCGCCAGGTAGTTGGACATCGTCTCGCGCAGGTCGTCGCGGCGGATCAGGACGTGCACCCGGGCGGCGTGCCGGGCCAGGAACAGCGCCGCCTGCCCGGCCGAGTTGGCGCCCCCGACCACGACGACGTCCCGGCCGGCGACCACCTTGGCCTCGAGCTGGCTCGCCGCGTAGTAGACGCCGCGCCCCTCGAGGTCGGCCAGCCCGGGCAGGTCGAGCCGCCGGTAGCGGACGCCGCTGGCGATGATCACCGTGGCCGCGCGGACGTCGTGCTCGTCGTCGAGCCGCACCCGGAACCCGTCGGCCACCCGCGCGATCCCGGTGACGGAGCGGGGCGACACCAGGCGTGTCCCGAACTTGACCGCCTGCAGCATCGCCGCCCGCGCCAGTTCGACACCGGAGACGCCGCGGTACGAGCCGAGGTAGTTCTCGATCCGCGACGAGCTGCCGGCCTGCCCGCCGATGGCGACGTCCTCGACGACGACCACGTCGAGCCCTTCGGACGACCCGTAGACGGCGGCGGCCAGACCCGCCGGCCCGGCGCCCACGACCAGCAGGTCGCACCGCGCGTCGTCGGAGATGCCCCACAGGTCGATCCCGAGCGCGCTGGCCAGGTCCCGCGTCGTCGGGGCGATCATCACCCGGCGCTGGCCGGTCACGACGGCCGTACCGGCCTCGGGCAGGTCGCAGGTCTTCGCCAGATCGGCCCAGGCCGAGACGTCGCTGCGCAGCACCGTGCGGTAGGGGAGCTGGTTGCGCTCGGCGAAGTCCTGGAGCCGGTGCAGGTCGCGGTCGTCGTCGTCGCCGGCGAGCACGAGACCGCCCTCACCCAGCCGCGTCAGCAGACCCCGTCGAGCGTCCAATGCGGACAGTAGGACGTCGCTCAGCTCACCCGAGATCTCCACGAGCCGGCGGAGGTCCGCGACGCGTACCCGCAACAGCTCGGTGCCCGCCATGGCGACGCCGGGCAGGAACGCCCGCTGCCCCATCAGCATGCCGAGCTCGCCGACGAAGTCACCGGCCTCGACCACGAACACGACGCGGTCGTCGCGCCGGTCGACCAGCAGCACCCCACCGGAGAGCACGAGATTCAGGTCGTACGGGTCGCCGGCGTCCCACAGCTGCTCGCCGGGCTGGGGCCGCAGCACCTCACCGACGGACCGCAGCATCTCGAGCGCGTGCGCGCTGAACACGGGCCAGGCCGGGGAGTCGGCCCCACCCGGCCGCTGCGACGAGTAAAGGGTCCGCTCGTCGGGCACCGGGATCTCACTCACCCGGATACCGTACTGACCACGCCCATCAAGCGGCGTGGCCGGGATGCCGTTCGCGGTACTCCTGGAGCGCTCGTCGAACGATGCCGGACTTGCCTTCCCTGTCGCGGCCGGCGGCCTGCTCCAACCACTCGAGCATGGCCGGCGGCAGCCTGAACGTCGCAGGTCGCATGACCTGCATACCGTGCTCGTCCACCTGCACCATCGGTTCGGTCGCTGGTTCGGCCGCCGCCACCAGAGCGCTGGTGTCGTTGTTCAGGAACCAGTCGCCGATTTCCTCCTTGGTCATCGCGGCAAAGTCCGGTAGGTCACTCATCGCTGCTCCTCTCCAGCCAAGCCTCGAACTCGGCACCGCTCATTGGCTTCGCCCGGGCCACCCGCCACACGAACGAGTCGTCATCTCGAAAGAGCAGCACACCAACGGCCCGGCGCTCCGCCGTCACCGAATAGACCGCGAGCACGTCCTTGTCGATGGTGATCCGCAGCTGACGATGCGACGGCGCTTCCAACGCCTCGGCGACCTCTGCGACGTTCACATCGATGAGCTTCGCCGTCGGTTCACCAGCCGCCGGCATCCGCCACACCAACACACCCACCCCCGCAGCGTATGACATGTATGACGCGGACCGCTAGCCATCGAGGGAACTCGGGCGTCGATGGCCGCTGGGGCGAGCGCCGGTCCGCTCGCGGGGCAACAGAATTTCGCTATGTCGGTACGGTATTGACGATGTTGGCTGACGCGTTCGTGACCCGAGGTCGGCGCGGTCGCGCGCCGGATCACAGCATTTACGTGCCGGGCCCGCTCACCGACTCGATCGCGGTCCTCGGCCAGGTCGTCGGCGCCGTCGAGAACTTCCTGGGTGATCATGGCTAGCTCGGTCCAGCCGGTCGGTGACGTGCGGGTGCTCGGTGAGTCGCGGATCTGGCCGGCGGTCGCGATACCCGGCGCGATCGCGATCGTGCTGGTCGCCGTGGCGGCGGTGTTCCGCCTCTTCTCCTGGTGGGCGACCGGCGCCGTCGTGGCTTCGCTCGTCATCGCGCTCACCCGCCGGTGGAACGCCGTGCTCGGCGACGACGTCGGGCTACTTGTCCGGAGCCGCGGTGGCCTGACCCGCTCGTACGCCTGGACCGAGATCGAGCGCATCGAATGGGTGGACGGCGGAATGTGGGGCAGCACGCTTCAGGTCTGTCCCCGCGGTGGTCCCTACGACGTGCCGGGCCCCAACTCCGCGACCACGGTCGCCCGCATCTGGCGCCCGCGGCGTCGCCGCCACCCGGACCCGCTGCCAGAGCTGCGGCAGCGCCACGGGATCAAATCGATGACCGACAGCAGCTAGAGGCACGCGGCGAACCCAGCGCGGGTCAGCTCGCCGGGCCGCCCGTCGTGACCGCGGTGTCGGCGTAGAGCTGGACGCGCACGATGCGGCCGTCCGCGACGCTGAAGAGCCACAGGTTCTCGAAGACCACCGCCTTGCCGGTCGCCTTGGGCACGGCCGTGTTGGTGAGGCGGGCGATGATGTGGTCGTCGGCCGCGATGACGTCCTCGACGGTGATGTCGAACGACTCCCAGACCGGGTTGGCGGCCGGGCTCTTCGAGAAGAACTCGTCGAAGGCCGTGCGGCCGGTGAACTCGCCGCCGTAGGGCAGGGTGTCCGGCAGCCTCAGCACGACGTCGTCGCTGAGCATCGGCAGGATCGGGCTCCGGTCGGCGTCCTCGAACAACCTCGTGACGGCGTACGCCAGCTCGGCGCTGCTGTAGGAACCGCGCTCGTCGACAAAGGGCATGACTTCTCCTCGCGCGCCTCAGATGGCCGGATGCAGGTCGCGGACCGGGCTGCGCGACTCCAGCAGCGCGGCGGTGCACAGGATCGTCGACTCCGCGTGCCAGGTGGCGACGAGCTGCACGCCGATCGGCATGCCCTCGGACGTGGTGCCGAAGCGCATCGACAACGCCGGCAGGCCCGTCAGGTTGAACGGGACCGTCGTCGCGCTCACGTGGAACGCGTCCACCGTCTGACCATCCACTGTGATCTTCGTGAGCCCGTGCGCGTGCGCGGGGAAGGTCGTCACCGGCATCAGCAGCAGGTCGTAGCGCTGGAAGTAGTCGGCGAAGCCGTCCCGGAGCCGCTCGACACCCTCCTCGGCGTCGACGTAGTCCGCCACGGGCGTGTCGGGCGTGCCGAGCAAGGTCTTGGAGTACGTGAACATCTCGTCCTCGTGGCCGGCGGTGACCTCCCGGACCGGCGGCTTCATCTCCATCGCGTGCTGCCGCGTCCAGAGGTCGAGCGGGTTGTCGCGCTCCAGGGCCGGGATGTGCACGGCGTCGACCCGCATGCCCGCGTTCTGCAGGGCGTCGGCGGCCGCTCGCACCGTTGCCGCGACCTCGGTGTCGGTCGGACCGAGTCCCGAGTCGACGAGCCAGCCGACCCGGACCGGCGTGTTGCCGAGGCCGGCGTCGAACTCGCGTGGAACGTCGGAGAAGCCGTCGGCGCCGTCGGGACCCGCCAGGAAGGAGTACGCCAGTGCGAGGTCGCGGATCGAGCGGGCCAGCGGGCCGGCGTGCCAGTCGCGGCGGGGCTCCCGGGGCCAGACCCCAGTCATGGGTACGCGCCCGTGCGTCGCCTTGAGCGCGGCGATGCCGGTGTCGGCGGCCGGCCCGCGCAGCGAGATCGACAGGTCGCTGCCGAGCCCGATCGGCGACATGCCCGCCGCGATCGCCGCGGACTCCCCACCGCTCGAACCGCCCGGCGACCGATCGAGGTCCCACGGGTTGTTCGTCCGCCCGGTCAGAAGATTGTCGGACTCGATCCAGTACGAGAACTCCGGCAGGTTGGTCTTGCCCAGCAGGATCGCCCCGGCCTGCTTCATCCGCGCCACACTGGTCGCATCCGTTTCGGGTACGCGTCCCGCGAAGATCGGCGAACCACGCTGCGTGGCCACCCCGGCGGTGTCGAACGAGTCCTTGGCGGTGAACGGCACGCCGTGCAGCGGCCCCACCGCGGCGCCCGCCGCCAGCGTCTCGTCCGCGGCCCGGGCGGCGTCCAGCGCGCCGTCGGCCAGGGTGACGACGGCATTGGTCTTGCCGTCGACGGCCTCGATGCGGTCCAGGTGCGCCTGCACGACCTCGACGGACGAAACCTTCCGCGTACGGATCAACTCGGCGAGGGCGGTCGCGTCCTGGTAGGTGAGCTCGGTATTCATGATCGACTCCTCTCAAGATCCGTTCGTAGGTCTTAGATTACCGACATCATCTGAGCCGCGCGGCCGTTTAGATGAAATACATCATCTATGCTGGGCTCATGAGTCGGGTGTCGCAGGCACAGGCGCGCGAGAACCGCCGGCAGGTCGTCGAGACAGCCGCGCGGCTGTTCCGCGAGCGCGGCGTGGCCCAGGTGAGCGTCGCCGACGTGATGGCTGGGGCGGGACTTACGCATGGTGGCTTCTACAAGCAGTTCACGTCGAAGGACGCCCTGGCCGTCGAGGCGCTGACCCGCGGGCTGGCCGAGGTGGCCGAGCGCCTGGCCAGGATCGCACAGCCGAGCGACCGAGCGGCCTTTCTGGACCACTACCTCTCGCCCGACCACCGCGACTCACCCGGCGCCGGCTGCCCGATCGCCGGCTTCGCCCGCGACCTACCGGGCGCCAACCCCGACCTCGTCACCACCTACGCCGACGGCGTCGAGTACTACGCGGACAAGCTGGGGGACCTGACGGCGGTGAGCACGGCCGTGGGCGCGCTGATCCTGGCGCGGGCGACCGCGGGCACCGACCTCAGCGACCGCATCCTGGCCGAGGCCGTCGCCGCGTTGACGAACGACTCCTGAACCAGGCGCCGTCGGCACGGCACGTCGCGCGTCGCTCGCACACCGCCTCGCGGCCCCGCCGCGACTGCTCCTGGGCGCGACGCGCGCCCCTGTGCCGCACCAGCCTTGCCACTTCGACCTGGTCAGCGTTGGGGTCGTGCGGAGCGGAGGTCGTGGACGCGCGGATGGGCGTCCAAGCCCAGCGGGATAGCGCTCCCCGGCGGCAGCCACTCCATATCCAGATCGAACTCGATCCGGTAGCCCGTTCCGTGCATCTCGCCTGCGGGCGTGGGGGGATGCAGCGGCCGCAGGTCGACGACCTCCTGCTCAAACGCTCGACCGCCGTACCAGGTCCGGCCGAGCACTCCGGCGCAGAAGGCGGCCGCCACACTGATCCGCCACTCCGGTGCTCTGGCGCCCTGTGGGAAGGTGAGCACGGTCGTGAGGTAGGACCGGCGCCTCGGAGCCCATTCGGCGCTCAGCGCCATCCCGTCCACCTCCAACACGAATCTGCCGCGGGACTCGATGGTCAGATTCCACCTGGCCGACTCGTCGGTGCCGTGGCATCGCGCGAACTCCTCGACGAGTTGCGTGACGATCGCGCCGGGCAGCCGCGGATCAGAGCGCCCGGCCGCGTCCACATACAGCTGCGGCCCCGTCCGGACCGCTTGGAGGGGGTCCTCGATCACCAGGATGTCGGCCGGGCCGGGGTCGTCGGGCATCGCCGACTGCGCCAGCTTGTGCCAGGCCGCCCAGTCGTCAGGCAGCCCGAGCGGCCGCAGCGTCGCGACGCGATGCTCCGCATTCCCTTGCCACAGCTCTGATCGAGCAGTCAGCCCCCGTGCGATCGTTTGCTGGGCCGACGTGATGGCCTCCGCCCGCGGCCACCCGCCGGGGAAGGCCACCCGAATGTACGGCGACAGTTCCGGGCAGGGTGATCGGCGGAACGCACGCTGAAGCGCGGCGTGAGCGGCCTCGCTGATCCGGCCGGGGTCGTCGACGCGTGCGCAGACAACCTCGGCGAGCGTCCAGCGGGGAGGTCCGACGAAGTACCGGAGCGCCGGCGAATCCCCGCCGTAGCCGAGCGCGCAGTCGAAAACGCGCGCCGACGACGCCAATCGTCGCAGGACTTCGGTCGCCGCCCGATCGCTGGCCAGCGCTGGTGCGAGAGCCGCGCAGCCACGTACCCCCGGATCCTCGTCTTCGAGCCAATCGCGCGGCTCACCACCGGACTCACCGATGCGCAGGAGCTCGACGCACAACCGCTTCTGCTCGGCCCTCGATCGCACCGAGCGAGGCTAACGAAGGTGATCAGCCGTCGCCAGGGGTGACGCGAGTCGGCGAGGCGACGGCCCGCGCCGACCCGCTCTGTCGCTGTCAGACCCGGCCGCTCTCCTCGACCGACCCCTCGCTGGTCAGCGGCATCTCCTCGTCGCCGGCCACCCGTCGCACTTCGATCTTCGACCCGCGGACCGCCGGGATCCGCCGGGCCCAGTCGACCGCCTCCTGCTTCGAGCCCACATCGAGCAGGAAGTAGCCGCCGAACAGTTCCCTGGTCTCGCCGTACGGACCGTCGGTGACCACCGGGGTCTCGCCGCTGAAGTCGACCACCACGCCGTCGCTCGGCTCGTCCAGGCCCTCGGCCGCGACGAACACGCCGGCCTCGACCAGCTCCTCGATGTAGTGGTAGGTCGCGGCCGCCAACTCCTGGAACCCGGCCTTGATTGCCGCGTTCGACTCGTCGGTGCCCCGCATGATCAGCATGTACTTCGGCATCGCGGTTCTCCTCCTCGGCGAGGCCGCCTCTCGGCTCTCACCCCCACAGGTCGAACGAGCGAGCCGCCGATCGACACGGTCACGAGACAGATCTTCCTCCGCGGCGGGGCCGGAGGTCACCAGCTAGCCGGGCTCGGTGAACAGCGACAGCTGCTGCGCGAGGTGCGCCTCTACGTGTTCCGAGAGGAAATGGGTGTAGTACCGGGCGTCGTGCACCTCGGGCAGCTCGTAATCAGCCACGTCCTGGTGGAGCCGCACGAGGAAACCTTTCAGCCGAGTCCTGTACTCGTCGATGAACTCGAGCAGCTGCTGCAGTTGGCGATCGTCGGTCGGCCGGGCCTCCCGCATGCGGAAGCCCTCGGCTTCCGTGATCCTGCCCTGCAGGAAGACCGTCAGGCGGATCTTGTACTCGTGAACGAACCGCTCCAGGCCCGCGGGTGCCGGCCGGACGCTCGGCAACTGCCGAAGTTGTTGCTGGAAGAAGGCCACCAGCCGGGTCCTGAACTCGCGCTCGAACTGCCTCATGTCCTGGATGACCACCCTGGCTTCCACGGTCAGGTCGGTGACGCTGACGTCGACTGGCTCATGCCGGTTTCCGAAGTTGGTGAGCACGGTCGAGTTGGCGACGTTTCTGGCGAGTGCTATCTCGTCGGTGAACCCCGTGCCTCGCTGTTGCGGCTCGGGCAGGCCGCGCACGTGCTGGTGGTGTCGGACCGAGCGGTACAGATCGCGCAGCGACAGCAGCTCGGGCGCACCGGCCACCCCGTTGCGCAACAAACCCAAGAGCGCTCCGGTGAACGCGGTGTGCCGCTCGCCGGGCTTCGCGATGGCCGTCACGTTCTTCCCGACCGAGGTGAGGGTGTAGGAGCCCGAGATCTCCGTCTGCCCCGCGACCAGGGACGACGGGTCCGCCATCGCCTCGATCGCACGTCCCGAGAAGCAACAGTCGAGGATCAGGATGCGGTGCCGGGCCGGGCTGTTCGCGAGCGCTTTGCGCACCAGACTGAACGAGAGAGCGGTGTACGCGACGTATTCCGGCATGGTCTGGCCGAGCGCAAGGTAGAGCTCGCCGCCATCCATCGGAATGCCGTGACCCGAGTAGTAGACCAGCAGGACGTCGGTCGCTTTCTGCGCCGCCACCTCGATGGTGATGCCGACATCGGGCAGGCGGGGCTGCGGAACGAAATGCGCGTGCTCGGTCCGAAGACCGCACAACGTCGGGTCGGTGAGCGTCGCGTACAGGTCGATCAGGTTGTTGGTCACCGCCGGCAGGTCATGCAGTGCGCCGCTGTCATAGGTGGCGCTGCCGATGAGCACGACCTGCGACTCCTCAGCCCTGGGCAGGCGCATCCGCTCGTTCTCCGTCGGCGTTGCCCAGTGCCTCGGCGATGACCTGGTGCGCGTCGGCGAAGTTGCTGGCGTCGACCTCCACCGTGCGGCCGGTTCTCGTCACCGAGACCCGGATCTTGACTCTTGGCGCGCGGTGCCGCGCCCACGCCGTCACGGCGCTCGCGAAAGCGGTGACGGCACCCCCCGAACTCAGCGCCACCACGAGGCTGTCGGACAGGGCGCCCATCTCGTCGGGCGCCGGAACAACCGCTCCCTTGTGGACGCGCCCGCGGAGCGAATCTTCGGAGGTGAGCCATTCGTGAAGCGATTCGAGGTCGTCGACAGCGCCATCGACGATGGAGATCTCTACAGTCACTCGGTTCCGCCCATCGGTCAACACGGAATCACGCCGGTGGAAGTCTACTGAGGTCGGCGATACCTGACCTCATTCACCCGTTAGGGTCGCTGGCCGCGCTGGGCTGTGGGTGAGGGCGAGCAAGGTGAGTCGCTCGGCGGTCGCGCTTCCTGGCACCGGTGAGAAGAGGGCGAGGATCTGCGATCGGTCCTCGTCGACGAGGAACTGGCAGTCGAACTCCAGCAGGCCGACCTGCGGGTGCCGGATCCGCTTCCGGCGACGGCGCATGACGGCGACGTCGTGCAGGTCCCACAGCGCCGCGAACTCCGCGCTGTCGGCGAGCAGCAACGAGACCAGTGACCGGGCCCGGGCGTCGTCGCGGCGGGTGACCGTGGCCCGCCCACTGGGCGCGGGCCGTCCTGGACCGCGGCGACAACCTCGCCGCCGTCGCCCGCGACGCCGCAACGCTGAAGCCGCTCGTCGACCGCTACGGCGACCGCGTGCTGGCGCTCGCGCTCGACGTCACCGACCGCGCCGCGGTCGACGCGGCCGTCGACCAGGCCGAGCGGCGCTTCGGCGGCATCGACCTGCTGGTCAACAATGCCGGCCACATGCTCGTCGGCGCGGTGGAGGAAGTCGGCGCCGATCAGGCCCGCGCGCAGATGGACGTCAACTATTTCGGCGCGCTCTGGACGACCCAAGCCGTGTTGCCCGGCATGCGCCGGCGCCGCCGTGGCCGGATCATGCAGGTCTCCTCCCTCGGAGGCCTGGTCGCCCACCCGACGCTGGGCATCTACCAGGCTTCGAAATGGGCACTCGAAGCGATGAGCCAGGCGCTCGCCGCCGAGGTCGCGGCGTATGACATCCACGTCACGCTGATCGAACCGGTCATGTTCCCCACCGACCTCATCGCCGCCTCGCCGCAGACCACCCCCGACCCGGCGTACGCGCACGCCCGTGAAGCCCTCTGGACCGGCGTGGCCGGCTCCGGCTTCGAGCCCGGGGACCCCGAAGCCACCGGCCGCGCGCTGCTCGCCCTCGCCGACGCGCCCAACCCACCGCTGCGAGTGCTCTTCGGCACCAAGGGACTGGACGAGGTGCGCACCGAGTACGCCGGCCGTCTCGCCGGTCTCGAAGCATGGGAGCACATCTCCCGCCTCGCCCAAGGCGGATCCCGTACGGTGTGAGCCGTGGGTTGGGAGGCGCTCGGGCAGTGGGGTGACGACGCCGCTCGGGTCGAACCGCTGACGGGCGGAGTCGCCAACGACGTGTGGCGCCTGCGCGTCGACGGGCGGCCGGCGGTCGGCCGGCTCGGCACTGGGAGCGACGCCGATCTCGCGTGGGAGACCGAGCTTCTCCGATTCCTTGACCGTCAGGGTCTGAGTGTTCCGGTGCCGATGCCCACTGTGGATGGCCGGCTGTTCGTCGACGGCCTGGTGGTGATGACCTATGTGGAGGGTGTACCGCCCGAGACACACGCGGACTGGCAGCGGGTTGCCGAGGCGCTCCGCGAGCTGCACCGGTTGACGCGCGGCTGGCCCCAGCGCCCGGGTTGGCGTTCGTCGACCGACCTCCTGCACGCCGAGACCGGGACGAAGGTCGACCTCAACGCGATGCCCGCCGAGGGCGTCGCGCGATGCCGGGCGGCGTGGGCACGGCTCACCGGACGTCCGACCTGCGTCGTCCACGGCGACCCCAACAACCTCGGCAACGTACGCATGACCCCTGATCGGGTCGCCCTGATCGACTGGGACGAGGCGCATGTCGACGTGCCCGACCTCGATCTCGTGCTGCCCGACAACGCCGCGGGACTCGACGACGAGGCGTGGGACATCGCCGCGCAGGCGTCGGCCGCCTGGGAAGCCGCCGTCTGCTGGGACGACGAGTTCTCGGTCAAGCGGCTCGCCGAGGTCCGACCGGTCTGACAACGCTGGACCTCAACCGGGGTTGAGGTGCTTCACTGCTGTCCATGGATCTTGACGGTCTGCGCGTCGCCATCACCGGCGCCGCTCGCGGCACGGGTCGACTGCTGGCCGAGGCGTTCGCCGCACGCGGTGCCCACGTCTTCCTCTCGGCCCGCGACGGGGCGGCGGCGCAGCGGGTGGCGGACGCCATCGGCCCGGCTCGAGCCGAAGCATTCGTGTGCGACCTCGCGGCACCAGACTCGGTGCGCGGTTTCGCCGCGGCCGTGGCCGAGCGGACGAGCCACCTGGACGTGCTGATCAACAACGGCGCTGCGTACGTCGACGGCGACGACCTGGCCGAAGCCTCCGACGACACGATCGAGGGCGTCCTGGCGGCCGGCGGCACCGGCACCGTGCTGCTGACGAAGCACCTGCTGCCGCTGCTGCGCGCCTCGTCCCGGCCCGACATCGTCAACATGATCTCCGCGTGCGGCGAGGTGGGCCATCGCCGTTCGGGTGCGCATCCGGCCTTCTACGCGGCCAAGCACGCCCACGCCGGGCTTGCCGAGATCCTGTCGCACCGGCTCCGGCCGGAAGGGATCCGCGTCATCTCCCTGTTCCCGCCGGACTTCGTCCAGGACGGACCGCGGCGGTCGGACAGCGACCTCACCGCGCAGTCGGTGATCGACTGCGTCATGTTCGCGGTGGGCCAACCCCGGGACTGCTTCATCCGCGAGTTCCGCTTCGAGCAGGTACGAGCCGGCTGAGGTGGCTGGGTTGTCGGGGCGTCGGCTCAGCGAGCTCGGCATCGCTCGTACCGCGAACTGGTCGCGGGGCTGCTCGGGTGGTCTCGCGGGATGCGAGCAGCATCGGTAGCGTTCGTCGGATGAGCCATCTCGTGGAGATCGTGCTGGATTGCCGTCATGCGTCGAGCCTGGCGCGGTTCTGGGAGGTCGCGCTTGGTTGGCGGATCCGGCCCTACGACGAGGCCGAGGTTGCCCGGCTCGCATCCCTGGGCCTGACACCGGAGACCGATCCGACGGTGGCCATCGACTCCCCGGACGGTTCCCTGGTCTTCTTCCTTCAAGAGGTTCCCGAGCCCAAGACCGTGAAGAACCGCATGCATGTCGATGTCCGGCTCCGGGACGAGGCTCATCTGGAGCAACTCGTCCGGCTGGGCGCCACGGTGTTGTCCGAGCATGACGGCTGGCGGGTCCTGGCCGATCCGGAAGGCAACGAGTTCTGCGCTCGCCATGGTGGGCTGGTGTAGAAAGGTGCCGTGGCACAATCGGGCGGTCTGGGACACGCAGGTGCTCGGGTCATGCGGTGGTTCGCGTCAGGAACCCGCGGAGCTCGCGGTTGAACAGTTCGGGCGCCTCGACCGGGCTGACATGTCCGACGCCGGGCAGGACGACCAACTCGGATCCGGTTATCGCGGTGTGGAGCGCGTGCGCGACGGCCAGCGGCGCGCGGGTGTCGTGATCGCCGTAGAGCAGCAGGGTGGGTACATCCACGGTGCCGAGAACGTCGCGGAGGTCCGCTTCGGCCGACGCCCACGTCATGGCGCGGAACCCGGCCGGGCTGAACGCTCGCACGCTCGCGCCGAACGCGGCGACGGCCTCGGCCGGCGCGGACGCTGAGAACATCGATGACAGCATCGCCTCGACGAACTGGTCCGGCGGGAGGTCCGCCCGATCGAGGCTGACGCGCAGCCGTTCGCCGACGGCGTCGGCGGGCAATGAACCGGCCCAACCGGCGTACGCGCCGGCGAGCACCAGGCGTCGCGGGACAACCGCTCGTCGGCGGAAAAGTTCGAGAGCCACGATCCCGCCGAAGGACAATCCCACCAGGTGCAATGGGTCGAGCCGCAGTGCGCGAACGAACGCCGCCAGACAGTCCGCGTAGTCATTGGCCCGGAAGGAGGCCGGCGGAAGCGACGACTGGCCGGAGCCGGGGGCGTCCCAGGCCACGACGGTGAACTCGTCGGACAGATCATCCAGCTGGGCGGACCAGGTGGACCGGCCGTCACCGATGAACCCGTGCAACAGAAGGATCGTCGGCCCCGACCCTGCCCGTTCATAGCAGATTCGCAGCCCTTCGACATCCACGTGCTCCATTGCGGCTCCGATCGCGCACATCGTGGCTGCGGCAAACTTGCATGCCGATGCAGGCTGTCAGTATGGGCCGCGCATCTGAGCCGGTGCACCGCCGGGCGGTGGCTTGGTCCTCGGGATCTGATACTGACGAATTCAGCAGGGACCCTGCAGCCGAACGGAGTACCCAATGGCGACGCGAGTGATCGCATTCGACGTTAACGAGACACTGCTCGACCTCAGCGCGCTCGACCGCCCGTTCGAAGAGGCGCTTGGTAGTGCGGCGCTCCGCCGCCAATGGTTCTCGCAGATGCTGCAGCTCGCCTTCGTCGGCGGCCTCACCGCGCGGCCGGGCTGACGGGCGACCCGCCCGGGCCGCCCGGTTCAGTCCGGCCGTCTGCTCAGGTAAGCCTCATCCGCGGGCGGCGAGCCTGAATTGTTGGTTGGTTTGTCCGTGGCAGTCGTAGAGCTGGATCTGGGCGCCGTTGGCGGTGCTCCAGACGTCGAGGCAGCGTCCGGATTGGACGCCGGTGATGGTGCCGTTGGTGTTGATGTTCCATTGCTGGTTGGTCTGGTTGTGGCAGGTGTAGATCTGGACGGCGGCGCCGTTGCCGGAGCCGGCGGCGTCGAGGCACATGTTGGCGTACACCCGTAGTTGTTTGGTGGAGGTGTAGGTCCATGCTTGGTTGGGTTGTTTGTTGCAGTCCCAGAGGTGGACGCGGGTGCCGTTGGACTGGGAGGCGTTGGGGACGTCGACGCATCGACCGGACTGGGTTCCGACGATCTCGGATGCGGTGCTGGGCGGGACGCTCGGGGTCGGGCCCGGCGTCGTAGGCGAAGCGGTGGGCGTGCCCGGCGCTGTCGGCAGGAGCGGACACGTGCTGCGATAGGTGACCACGCCGCTGGAGTCCAGCAGCGGGCAGAGGAACTGGCTGTAGCGGGTGTCGTTGTCGATGAACATCTTCACGAAGGGCAGCATGGTCCGGATCATCACCGGGTTCGACCGTCCGACCATGAACCCGTGGTCCGCCCCCGCCACCTCCAGGTAGACGCTCTCCGTCGTCGTCGGGAGGCTGTTGTACAGGCCGGTGGCGTAGGACGGGGTGACCACCGTGTCCGCCTGCCCAGCGAAGATCATGGTGGGCACCCGGTCATTGGCCAGGTTCGACGACGGTGAGTACGGCGCGATGCCGACCACCGCCTTCAAGGACGGGCGCCGGATGGCCGCGCTCAGCGCTCCACCGCCACCCATCGAGTGACCGGAGACGGCCAACCGGTTGGGGTCGACCCGGTCCCGTACCGGGCTCTGTTGCGTCAGGTAGTCCAACGCGGCGAGCAGCTGGGTGCCGCGGGCCGTGTCGAAGTCGTTGCGACTGTTGGTCTCGATGCCGATCACGACGAAGCCGTGCGATGCCAGCCACGGCCCCATCCAGGCCAGTTCGGCGGAGAACAAGGCCGTGTAGCCCGGCGAGATCGCGATGGCCCCGAAGGTGCCCTGGCTGGTGTCGGTGGGGTAGTAGATCCGACCGCCGTTGAAGCCGTACCCGGTCGGGACGCTGACCGACGCGGTGGCGAACGGGCCGTTCACGGCCGCGACGCTGGCGCGGGTGGGGTCTGGGCCCCGCTGGTACGGGTTGTCGGCTGCCGAGGCCGACCCGGTCGTAACGGAGATGGTGAACAACCCGACGGCCGCCGCGATCGCCGTGACGAGCGTGAGCGTGTGTTTTCGCACTGTCCGTACCTCCTGGATGAGGTGGGTGAAGGGGCGGGCGGGCTCGGTTCTCCACCGGGGCGGCCCGCCCCGTCGGATGCTCAGCGTTGGAGCGTCAGCAGGCCCGGTCGGTACGGCAGAAGGCCGTAGTCGCCGCCGGAGGTGGGGGACCGCCCCTGGTAGAGCAACTGGAGGTTGCAGGCGTCGACGGTCATGGTCTGGTCGGCGTTGGCGCGGATCAGCTCGCCGTGGCTGATGTCGTTGGTCCAGGTGGCGCCGCTGTTGGCCTTGCCGGCGAACGGGTTGCTCTCGGACGTGGCCTGCGGTGTCCACGTGCCGCCCAGGCTGGTCGCCGTGAACGACCGGAAGTAGCGGCCGTTGGCCCCGATGGCCTCGACGAGCATGAGATACCGGTTCTCGCCCTGAAGCTTGTAGACCTGAACCCCTTCGAACAGGTTGTTCGTCGAGTCGGTCATGATCGTCGTGTAGTTCGATCCGAAGCTGCCCGGGAAGTTCCCGATCGGCATGCTGGCCCGGTAGATCCGGCCGTTGTCACCGGCGAAGAACAGGTACATGTTCTGGTCGTCACCGATGAGCGCCTGGTCGATCGGGCCGGTGCTCGAGTTGGAGATGCTGCCGGTGAACAGCGTCTGCGCCGACGACCAGCTGTTCACATTGGACGGGTTGGTCGACGTGCGGTACGAGAAGGCCGGCCCGCCCCACTGGTAGGCCAGGACCCAGACGTTGCGCGGTGCGAAGTAGAACAACGACGGTGCGACAGCCGCGAACGGCATCTGGTTCTGCGCCGCCGACCCCATCTGGTTCCAGCTCGAGAAGAGACCGAAGTTCATCGAGCCCCAGGTCGTACCCGTGTCGTGTGTCGTCGCGTAGACGAGCTGCTGCCCGTTGTACGGCGCGTGGGTGAAGTCCTTCAGCGAGACCCACCCCGACCTCGGCTGGGCCAGGGCGCCCGTCGACGACCATCGGTAGGTCGACGGAAGAGCGCATGTGCCGGTCGGCGGCGGGGTCGTCGTGGGTGGCGGATCGGTGGGACCGCCGAGCGCGGCGAGCCTGAATTGTTGGTTGGTTTGTCCGTGGCAGTCGTAGAGCTGGATCTGGGCGCCGTTGGCGGTGCTCCAGACGTCGAGGCAGCGTCCGGATTGGACGCCGGTGATGGTGCCGTTGGTGTTGATGTTCCATTGCTGGTTGGTCTGGTTGTGGCAGGTGTAGATCTGGACGGCGGCGCCGTTGCCGGAGCCGGCGGCGTCGAGGCACA
Organism: Asanoa sp. WMMD1127; assembly: GCF_029626225.1. Lineage (NCBI taxonomy): Bacteria > Bacillati > Actinomycetota > Actinomycetes > Micromonosporales > Micromonosporaceae > Asanoa > Asanoa sp. WMMD1127. The sequence goes on along the minus strand of NZ_JARUBP010000001.1, from coordinate 335,938 downwards.
TGTTGGCGTACACCCGTAGTTGTTTGGTGGAGGTGTAGGTCCATGCTTGGTTGGGTTGTTTGTTGCAGTCCCAGAGGTGGACGCGGGTGCCGTTGGACTGGGAGGCGTTGGGGACGTCGACGCATCGACCGGACTGGGTTCCGACGATCTCGGATGCGGTGCTGGGCGGGACGCTCGGGGTCGGGCCCGGCGTCGTAGGCGTGGGCGAGGGGCCGGGGCCGGCGCTGTTCAGCGCGTCCAGGGTGGCGGTGTAGGCGGCCTTCTTGGTGCCATTGCACTCGAAGAGCAGCGGCGTGCCGCCGGAGCGCCACGAGTCACAGTCGCGCACACCCCACACCGTGATGCCGTTGCAGCGCGAGACGGCCAGACAGTCGTTGACCACGCTGCGGTAGGTGTTGGCCTGCGTCGTCCCCGAGCCCTCGATGTCGAGCTCGGTGATCTGCACGTCGACGCCGAGCGCGGCGAAGCTGGACAGCGTCGTGCGGTAGTTGCTGTTGTAGGGCGAGTTGGCGTTGAAGTGCGACTGGAACCCGACGCAGTCGATCGGCACGCCGCGCTGCTTGAAGTCGCGCACCATGGTGTAGACGGCCTGGGTCTTGGCCCAGGTCCAGTTGTCGGTGTTGTAGTCGTTGTAACAGAGCTTCGCGTTCGGGTCCGCCGCGTCGGCGGCGCGGAACGCGGCCTCGATCCAGTCGTTGCCGGTGCGCTGCAGGTTCGAGTTGCGCCGAGCGCCGCTGTTGCCGTCGTCGTACGCCTCGTTCACCACGTCCCATGCGACGACCTTGCCCCGGTAGTAGGTGGCCACCCGGGTGACGTGGTTGAGCATCGCCTGGCGCAGCGCGGAGCCCTCCATGCCCTGCATCCAGCCCGGCTGCTGCGAGTGCCAGGCCAGCGTGTGGCCCCGCACCTGCCAACCCCGGCTGAGGGCGTGGTTGACGATCCGGTCGGCGTTGCCGAACGTGAAGTTGTTCTGCTGCGGCTCCGTGGCGTCGATCTTCATCTCGTTCTCGGGCGTGACGCTGTTGAACTCGCGGTTCAGGATCGTCGTGTACGCGCTGTCGCCGAGCTTGCCGGCGGCGACGGCGGCGCCGAAGTACCGCCCGGACTGGGCCGCGGCCGCGCCGAGTGTGGTCTCTGCGGCCTGGGCGAGATTGGGCAGCAAGGACACGACGAGCGCCGCGATTATCGCCGCTGTTCCGGATAAGAAAAGGGCTCGGAGCCGATGCCCCGAGGGCCGGGGTCGGGTTCGGGAACTCATGCTGACCCTCCAACATGGATGAGTGTCACACTAGGCGTTCGAGCGGCGCACGTGCCCGGCCGTGCGTCACCCACGTGGCTGCGGCTGCCCAGGCCGGCCCGGATGTCGATGTGAGCGCTAACATCGATAGATAGGCCTGTATGCTCGCAGAAAGTTCCAGGGTTTTCAAGCGATAGTTTCAGCTCGATGCCGATAGTTTCGGCCAGGCGGTCAGGGGCGCGGCGAGTCCGAGATGCGTCAGCGGGCGACTGTGGCGCGATGTGAGCCACGTCGACGTGTCGCGCCTGCCTCGGATTGGCGAGCGTCGTCCGGTGTGCCGCGGTTGCGACCGAACCATCGCCGGTGCCACCAGGCGTCCTTCCGCGGCTCGCCCTTCTGCGTCTGGCCGCCTTCCTCGGCTGGCGTGTCACCCGTGCCAGCGGGCGCGGTCCTTTCGGCCGCATCCTCGCCGCCGGTGACGCGTCGCCAGACCACCTCCCAGCGTGCCAGGTCGACGCTGCCGCCCCCGGCTTGCTCGACGATCCGTCGCACCACGGCCCAGGTGGGCGGCCGGCGACCGGTGAGCACCTCCCACTCAGGGCTGCCGCTGCGTCCCGCCTCGTGCGAGTCGGCACTACGGGTCCGCCACGCATCGAGGTCGAGACGCTTCTCCATCGCCAGGTCCACAAGAGACGTGACCAGATCCTGCATGTGTACGGCGTGCGCCAGGCTCGGCGGAACAGCCACGGCCTCATCCATAGTGGACTGAGTGTGCGGTTGCTGGTTGCGGTGGGCGATTCGATGCAGCGCCCGGCACTCGCGTACGTCCTCCTGGGTCACCGCGCGGCCAAGTTTCGCCAGCGCGCCGAGGAATCGCTCGACCGACGACCAGCTCTGGTAGCTGCCGTTAGCCGTGGTCGACAAGGCACGGTGGTCGGTCTGCGCGGCCTTGCCCATGGCCCGGTACGAGATGTCGCGGCCCTTGAGCAGACGGAGTTTCTCGGCGAGGAGCTTCGCCGGCCGGTGGTCAGGAATCGGCAACGGGCGACGGCCGGCCATCACATCACCCGTTCTCTCGCGCGATCAAGGGCAGCCACTGTGGACACCTCCCTGGACGGGCTGCGCCGCCGCGTCGCCGGTATCGCTCGCGGCTGCGCCAGCCACCTCTGAGGTTCAAGGCCCGCGTCCCGCCGGCCAGGCGGTCGGCCAGGGTGACCAGCCGTCCGCCAACGAAACGCTCAGGGCAGCGTATGCACCTCAGTTGGCGCAATTCGCCGAAAGCCCCGTTTAGGTGACATGATTTGCCGGCAGTCGGTCGCCTAGGTGCGGTTAATCATCTGATTTGCAGCCATTCACATTGACCCACGCGGTAAGGATGTGTGCGTGACATCCGGCGTCATGACCCTTGCTGACGGCAGGCCGTTGAGTTGGCATGAGTTCGGGGACCCGGACGGATACCCGGTTCTTTACACGGCAGGGACGCCGGTATCGGGCCTCGGCGGAGCCTGCTACGACGAGAGCGCGCGGACGGCCGGCCTGCGGTGGATCTCCCCGGACAAGCCCGGCTACGGCGCCTCGGGTCACCAGCGGAAGCGCAGCCTCGCCGGCTGGAGTGACGACCTTCTCGCGCTGGCCGCTCATCTCGGCCTGGACCGGTTCGCGCTGGCGGGGGAGTCCGGCGGCGCCCCGTTCACCTTGGCCGCCGCGCGTCAGCTCGCCGACCGGGTCGATGTTGTCGCGCTCATCGCCGCGGGGGGACCGATGGGCCCGGCCGAGCGAGTCGGCATGACGGCGAAGGCCCGCGTCATGAATTGGCTCGCCCGGAATGTGCCTGCGCTCAACACTTTCCGTGTCGCAGCGATGCGTCGGGAACTGCTCAGCCCGAAGAGGCGCCAGCGTGCCCTGCGCGAAGCGATGGCGGCCGCACCGGATGCCGCGCACGCCGCTGCCGCGCGCATCGAGTTCGAGGCCGTCGCTGACGCGTTGCGGCAGGGAACCCGCGCCACGGTGCAGGAGCTCGCCCTGATCAAGCGCGCGTGGACGTTTCCGCTCAGCGAGGTGGTTACACCCGTGCATCTGTGGCACGGCGCCCGTGACCGCAACGCGCCGATCGCCTTCGCCCGTCGGCTGGCGCGCGAACTACCGAACGCCACCCTGCACATCAGCGACTCGTCGGGGCACAATGTCGGCCTCGACCGCGGCGGCGAGGTCATGTCTGTGCTTGCCTCGTACGTCAGATAAAGCGCGGCGAGCTGAGGCCCGCCGTTTCGGCTGAACCGAGTAGACCTAGTTGCCGGGACCGAAGACCGCGGGCACGTACTCGGCGAGCGTCAGCATCACGCTGGAACCGGCCAAACCTTCTCTTCGTGACGTAAGCCGCGTTTCGCTGCGCCGACCGCGGGTACGCGGCCATTGCGGTCCCCACCAGGGGCGGAAGTGTGTCATGAATCTTGGTGGGGCACAGCGCTGGCGGTAACCGTGGGGTGCCCGGAAGGCAGCACCGGCTTCGCGCCACGCTCATGCTCGGTCGAATGGCCGCGCGGCCAGCGCGAAAAGCCCCAGCAACCGTCGGGGCGACCACTCATCGGCGTCGCGCCGAGGCCTTGTGAGCAAGCTCGGCCGCGCTGGCAAGTCTGCCGCGGTCGGCGCCTTCGCGCGCTCCGCCGGCAGGATCGGCGACCGCCTCACCGAACGGGCGGCGTCGATGCGGGGTTCCGGAGGGGACGACAGGTGAGCCAGGGTACGAACGGTAACGGAAACGGTTCAATCGGCGGCAAGTTGGTCGCGGGCCTGCGGGACTTCGCGGGCGCGCTCACGGACAGACTCACCGACTACGCCTCCAGCGACTACGCCTCCAGCGACGACGGCGGTTCCCGCAGTGGCAGGGAGTCCATCGATGAGGGCGGCTCGCTGGAAAACGCGGCTACGGACGACGGCGTGATGGGCTCCCAGGACGACCGCGCTGACGACGGCAATCCGGAAGGCGGCGGCCAGGCCAAGGGTGAGAAGGCCAGGAACGAGTCAGCTCGGGACGACCAGACCGAGGAGGACGAGTCGCCCGCCGAGGAACCAGCCACGGTGGCTGCCAGGGCTGCGACCGAGGTGGCGAGGGAGACGGCGGCCCGGGAGCTGACCAGGACCGCGACCGAGGTGGCGAGAGAGACGGCGGCTCGGGAGTCAGCCAGGACGGCTACCGAGGTGGCGAAGGAGACGGCGGCTCGGGAGTCGGCGAGGACCGCTGCTGAGGTGGCGAAGGAGACGGCGGCTCGGGAGTCGGCGAGGACCGCTGCTGAGGTGGCGAAGGAGACGGCGGCCCGGGAGTCGGCGAGGACTGCGACCGAGGTGGCGAGGGAGACGGCGGCTCGGCAGTCGGCCAGGACTGCGACCGAGGTGGCGAAGGAGACGGCGGCCCGGGAGTCGGCCAGGACTGCGACCGAGGTGGCGAAGGAGACGGCGGCCCGGGAGTCAGCCAGGACCGCGACCGAGGTGGCGAAGGAGACGGCGAGGGAGACGGCGGCCCAAGAGTCGGCGAGGACCGCTACCGACGTGGCGAAGAAGACGGCGGCCCGAGAGTCAGCCAGGACCGCGACCGAGGTGGCGAAGAAGACGGCGGCCCGAGAGTCAGCGAAGACCGCGACCCAGGTGGCAAAGAAGACGGCGAAGGAGACGGCGGCCCGAGAGTCGACCAGGACCGCGACCGAGGTGGCGAAGAAGACGGCGGCCCGAGAGTCGACCAGGACCGCGGCCGAGGTGGCGAAGAAGACGGCGGCCCGAGAGTCGACCAGGACCGCGGCCGAGGTGGCGAAGAAGACGGCGAAGGAGACGGCGGCTCGCGAGTCGACCAGGACCGCGGCCAAGGCGGCGAAGAAGACGGCGGCCCGAGAGTCGACCAGGACCGCGGCCAAGGCGGCGAAGAAGACGGCGGCCCGAGAGTCGACCAGAACCGCGGCCAAGACGGCGCCTCGAAAGTCGACCAGGACCGCGACCAAGGCGGCCAAGAAGACGGCGCCTCGAAAGGCCGCGAGAAGCGGTTAGCCGTCTACTCGTGGCCCGTTGCAGCCGGGCTCCTACCTCGGATGACGGGGACCGCCAGTGAAGGCGGTGGGTTCGGTCACCTCCGCCTATGGCTGTCCGCCGACCTCCACTGCCAGATCATCGACCACGGATCCGGCTTCGACCTTGGGCCTCCCAGCCGCCGACCCCTGGCCTGCGACCAGGCTCGCTCGTCCGCCCACCCGCCCGTGGACCGCCCGAATCTCGACGCGAGGCGGTCAGCGGGCATGCGGTGTGCCTTCCTGGGGAACGTTTGGGCCGCCCAGCGCCTTGGGTAGGCACGGATAAAGCGGAGGGGAGGCGTCGTGGACTTGCTGGTGTCGACGCGACGGGCGCCGCGCCACGTCGTGGTCGAGGTGCGGGGCGAACTCGACATGGATACGACCCCGCAGTTGCGCGCGGAACTGCAGCGCCTGGTCGACGCGGGTGACCGCGAGGTCGTCGTGGACCTGGGTGGCGTCCCGTTCATGGACTCCAGCGCGCTGGGCGACATCGTTCTGACTTTCACAGCGTTGCGGGATGTCGGCGGCCGGTTGTCCCTCGCCGCCGTCCAACGCCAAGTCGCGACCGTCCTCAAGATCACGTCGCTCGATTCGGTGATCGATATCTACGACACCGCCGAGGCCGCGGAAGCTGATGTGCCCCCTGCGGAGAGCGCGAGAGGGTAGTCAGTCGGACCAGGCGGCGCTGGCCCGCGCCTGGTCGGCGCCGCTGCTGCTGACCCGCTCCTCGCTGTGACCGCCGTGCCAGTCGAGGATCAGCAGGGTGGCGTCATCCGACAGCGTCCCTCCACTGACCTTGAGCACCGCATCGGCCAACGCACGCACCGCCTCCCGCGGGTGCAACCCAGCGATCGTCTGCAACAGCACGGTCAGGTCCAGGCTGGCGGCGCTCCGCTCCCGCACGCCGTCGGTCATCACCACCAACCTGTCTCCCCGTCGCAGCGTGAAGGCGCCGGCTTGAAACTCGGCCCGGGCGAACATACCCAGAGGGAAGTTTCCCGGAAGTGCGAGCGACTCGGTTGCGCCGGCGCGTACGAGCAGCGGTGGCAGATGGCCTGCGTTGAGCAGCGCGCACACTCCGGTACGCAGATCGACACGGCCCAGCACGGCTGTCATGTAGGCGCCTGGCACGGGAGCGTTCTGGGACACCGCGGCGTTGGCGGCGTCGGCCTGCTCGACAAGACCGGCCGACCGGCGGCGGCTGTTGCGCAGACTGCCGACCCCGAGGGTGGCGGTCAGCGCGCTGGTCACGCCGTGCCCCATCGCGTCGGTGACGCTGAAGTGCAGCACGTCACGGGCCAAGCTGTAGTCGAAGGTGTCCCCACCGATGCTGGCAGCCGGTTCCAGCCAGCCCGACAGACTGAACGCGCTCGCCTCACACGTGAACGAACCCGGCAGCAGGCGCCGCTGGATCTCCGCCGACAACGTGAACGGCGTCGTGCGCTGCCCCCACTCGAAAAGATCGGTGTACCGGCGGTTGGCGATCACGACGAACGCCAACACATGCGCCGTACGCGCGATCTCGTCCAGCACCCGCGGCTCCGGCTGGTCCGGCAGGTCCATCTCCAACAAACCGATGGCCTCACCACGGTCGGTCACCGGCGCCAGCACCGTCCACCGGCCCGGCCTGGCGAAGACCTGCACCGTCTGGGTGCGCAGCGCCTGCTCGGCCGGACCGCCGTCGAACGGCAGCACGGTGGCGACCTCTTCGCCGTCGCGACGGCCGGCGTCGCCACCGTCGAGCGGCACGTGCGCCAGCCGCACCAGCGCCCGCCCGCTCAGATCAGCGATCAAGAACGACACGGCACGTGCGCCCAGCGCCGCACCCAGCTCGCGCGTGACCGCCTCGACCGCCTCGACCGGCGACGCGTTCTCCGCCGCGGTCAGCAAGTCGGCCAAGACCGGCGTTCGAATGCCTTCCACGACCGCAGCCTACGAAACCCGCTCGATCACCGCCTACCCACGTCGCGGCTCAGCTCAGCGGCGTCGTCGGCTTGGACCTTGGCTGGGCCGCGACCATGCGCCTCGTCGCTGTCAACCTGGCAGAGCGGATCAGCGGGCAGACCATCATCCGCGTTGCTCGACTAAGGAATGCGTCGCCGGTCACCGAGTCCACCATGGACAAAATCGGACTCGCCGTCAGGGTCCGATGCTTCTCAGCAGAAGCAAGTGGCGCGCCGCCGGTCTGGGTGTTCTCCTGGTGAAGCCGTCGGATCCGTCCGGCCGGAACGTTTAGGCGTTCTTCTGTTGGGCAGAGGGGATCCCGTGGCGGGGGTGAACCGAGCGGGGACGTCAAGCGACGGCTACTCCCTGTTGCTATCGGCCACCTTCGACGGCAATTCCTGCAGCGCTGTGCGGCACGAGGTGCGAGCGTCCGCGGCGCGGAGCCGGTTGGACGGCGAGACACTCGACGACTTCATCACCGCGGTCAACGAGATCATGACCAACGTCGTGCGGCACGGCGGCGGGACCGGGAAGCTCCGCTTGTGGCGAAACGGGGACCTCGTGTGCCAGGTCATCGACCACGGACCTGGGTTCGATCCCACGCCTCACCTTCATCGCGAGCATCGGCCACAGCCCGCGGCGACCGGCGGGATGGGGTTGTGGCTGGCCCAGCAGACGAGTGACCACTTGACCATCGCAAGCGGGCCTGACGGGACTACGATCAATATCTACGGCTCGCTCGAGTCGGGAGGCAACACGTGATCGGCTCACGGCGCCGGCATCACAGGCACGTCACCTCGCCGATCCAGTCAGGAGCCACCCGGTGCTGACGACCACGGTGACACCAACGGCACGCGGCGCTGTCGTGCTGGTGGCCGGTGAACTCGACATGGATACCGCCCCGCAGCTTGCCACCTGTCTGGACGAACAGCGGGAACTGGGCCGTACCAACCTGATCATCGATCTTCAGGAACTGGACTTCTGCGACTCCCGTGGGATCGCCACACTGCTGACCGCCGCGAAGCGGTGCCAAGAGGCGGGCGGCTCCGTGCGACTGAACGGCGCAACCGGTTCGGTCGCCCGTGTCCTGGATATCACCGGCGTGGCGGAGCTCTTAGGCGAAGGCGCCATGCTCACCGCCTGGCCGGCACAGGCATCGGGCAAGCCCCGCCCGGCATCGGCAACCGATAGGTGAGCTAGCCGACCACGGCGGCACCGATGCGAACCATCACCGCCAGCAAGCGGCCAGACATCGCGCCGTGGCCCAGGCCGACCTGGCCGAAGCAGCGCAGGACGAGCGACGCGACACCTAAGTTGCCAACCGAAAGCGCGCCGCCGGCGCCGCGGTTGTCATTGACGTACCACAACGGTGCTCGGCATTCGGTCGACGCTGACCTGGCGATCGTCAGCGCGGCCTGGCGGTTGCCCAGCTAGCGTTTGCTGCCCTCAGTTCGAGCGCTGCTCGTTCTAGTGCGAGGAATCGTGCGCAGTTGTGGGCGGTACCCCTGGCAGGATTCGAACCTGCGCACCCGTCGCAACCGACCGGGGATCCGCCGGTTCGGACCAGATCATCATGGCGGCGACGTGGCGGTGCCCCACCGAGCGCCGCGGCGGGTTTTGAAGCGGAAGCCAGGGACGCCGAGCCGGCGAGCTCGGACCCAACGGCAACGTTGGGTCCGACCTCGCATACCGCGGCCAGCGCCCACCACACCGTGGGGCCTCCGGGGGTCGCCCCCGGAACAGGAATGACAAATCCCCACCCAGACCCTGGCCGCGCCAGCGGACAGGGTCTGGGCAGGGATTTGTGGGGTCGGCGGGACTCGAACCCGCACTGGAACGGACCTAAACCGTTTGCCTCCTGCCAATTGGGCTACGACCCCCGAAAGCCAAGCGCACAGGCCTTCGACATTCTGGCGTACGTGCGTACGGCCGGCTAGTCGAGGCCCAGGTCCCGCCGCAGCTTGGCGACGTGGCCCGTGGCCTTGACGTTGTAGAGGGCGCGGTCGATGCGGCCCTTTTCGTCGATCACGAACGTCGAGCGGATGACGCCGGTGATGGTGCGGCCGTAGGACTGCTTCTCGCCCCAGGCCCCGTACGCCGTCAGCACCTTCTTGTCCTCGTCGGAGAGGAGCGGGAAGGTCAGCGCGTCGCGTTCGCGGAACTTGGCCAGTTTCGCCGGCTTGTCGGGGGAGATGCCGATGACCTCGTAGCCCGCCGCCTGCAGGGACGCCAGCGAGTCGCGGAAGTCGCAGGCCTGCTTGGTGCAGCCGGGGGTCATCGCCGCCGGGTACGCGTAGAGCACCACCTTGCGGCCGCGCAGGTCGGCCAGCGTGACCGTGTCGCCGGTGTCGGTGGGCAGGGTGAAGTTCGGTGCCTCGTCGCCGGGGTTCAGGCGTTCCGTCATGCGCCCGACTCTACCGCCGGGGCTCCGTCGGGCTCGTCGTGCGCCGGCTGGCGGGCCGCCGGGACCGACGGCCGGTCGGCGGTGGCGCGCATCCGCAGGGCCGCGGCGCCCGCCACGCCGGCGCCCGCGGCGATCACGACGGCGATCAGGAGGCGACCAAGAGATCCAGTCCACGGTACGGGTACGACGCCGTTGCCGAAGGCGGCCGTGTTCGCGGCGCCGGCGAAGATGGCCACGCACACCCCGGCCAGCGCGAGCGCGAAGTCGGCGGCGGGGCGCCGGAGCAGCGCGTACACCGCTGCCGCGATGGCGGCCAGTCCGGTCAGGACCGGCCAGATCTGACCGGCGAACAGCCCTCGCACCAGCGCGCCGAAGCTGTCGTTGCCGGCGTCGACCTCACGTCCGACGGCGTAGACGAGCGCCGCCACGCCGGCGACGACCGACACGGACGCCAGCGCCGGCAGCACCCAGCCGACGGATCGGCGCGGCGCGGGGCCGGAGCGCACGGTCAGCGAGGCGACCAGCTCCCGCAGCCGCCCGACGAGGCCGAGCAGCGCGACCGCCAGGGCACCGACGACGGACCACGTCCACCACACACCGGGCGAGGGCGGCGGCACCCAGTCCAGCGTTCCGCGTGCCTCCAGCATGGTGACGCCGTCGGTGCGCAGCGGCACCACCCAGTCGCGGATGCGTTGCGGCCGGGACGGGTCGGCGGCCACCGACGGCGGTCGGGCCGACTGCATCCAGTGGGAGCGGTGGTCGTGCCAGCGGACCACCGGCACCGACGACGCCTTGCGCCACGCCGGCGGCAGGGTCGGGTCGGCGGTCGCCGGCAGCGTGGCCACCCCGGCCAGGGTGGCGTTGAGGTAGACGGCCGGGGAGTGCACGTTCTCGTAGACCCCGTCGGGCCGCACCTCGAGGTACGGCTCGTTGGAGTAGCCGAGCACCTCGACCGTCGTACCCGTGTGGTTGGTGAGCTCCAACCGGGCGCCGGCCTCGACCGCGCGGACCCGCAGGCCCGCGGCGGCCGGCGTCACCGACGTGACCGCGGTGCGGTAGTCGGTGCCGTCCGGCGCGTCACCGCCGTGCGCCCAGGCCGGCGCGGCCGACACCAGCACCGCCAGAACAGCGCCGACGCCGACCGCGAGGAAACGCATCAGGCCGCGTTCACGGCCGCGACGAGCGAGTCCGCCGTCGGGTTCTGGACGACCTTGTCGTTGACCAGGACGGTCGGTGTGCCGGACACGCCGGCCCGCGACGCCGCGTCGGTCACGGAGGCGACCCACGGCTCGAAGCGGCCCGAGTTGACGCACTGGCTGAAGCTGCCCTCGTCGATGCCGAGCCCGGTGCCGATCGAGATCAGCTGGCTGTCAGAAAGCCCCGCCGTGCCCTCGGCGGGCTGCTGTGCGTACAACGCGTTGTGGTAGTCCAAGAACTTGCCGGCGTCGGCGGCGCACCCGGCGGCGGCCGCCGAGCGGGTCGAGTACTCAGTGGTCGACGCGGGATCCAGGAACGCCACCGTGTTGTAGGTGACCGTGATCCGGCCCTGGTTGACCAGGTCGTTGATCGCGGACCCGCTGCTCTCCTCGAACTGCTTGCAGAACGGGCAGATGAAGTCCTCGTAGATCTTGACCTGGACGGGGCCGCTGCCGACCGTCGGACCGGTCGTCGTCGTGGCCGAGGCCGGCGCGACGAGCGGACCGGCGTCGGATCGCTGGCTCTGGTAGACCCCCCACCCGATCAGCCCGGCGATCACCAGTACGGCCACCGCGGCGATCGACACCCACATCGTGCGCTTGCGGCGGCGCTCCGCCGCGAGCTGCTTGCGGACGACCTTGGCCGCGCTCTTGCGGTCTTGACGCTTGCTCATATGTCAGCTCTCCAGCCACCTGTCGACGGACAACCGCGTGCGGGGCCAGACGAGGAGGAATGCGGCCAGGACCAGGAAACCGATGTCGCGCGCGATCTCGGGCGCGTAACTGGGACTCTGACCCGCGGCGAGTTGGCCCCCCGAGCCGAAGCAACCGCAGTCGATGGACAGTCCGCGTGCCCACGCGGACGAGATGCCGGCGATGAAGACCAGGAGCAGCGCGGACGAGATGGCGGCGGCCGCGCGGGTCGCGAGGCCGAGCACGAGCAGCACGCCGAGGGCGATCTCGACGAACGGCAGGGCGGCCCCGATGACCTTGGCAACTTCGAAGGGCATCACCTGGTACGCGTTGACCGCGCGCCCCGAGCCGGCGAGGTCACCCACCTTGGCGGCGCCGGCGAACAGCCAGACCGCCGCCAGACCCAGCCGCACGAGGGTGCCCAGCCACGGGCGGATGCCCGGCCAGGACACGCCACTGGTCAACGTTGTCACGCTCATATAGTCGCCCCGTATCGTGCAAAGGTTCCAAAGCTCAGCTTTTTCCCAGCTTTCTGTTTGCTGAGAATCAGCCGGCGCCCGCCTCGTCCAGCACCGCCACCAGCTCGGCCCGGGCGCGGGCGACCCGCGACCGGATCGTGCCGACGGGCACGCCTTCGACCTCGGCCGCCTCGGTGTAGGAGAGGCCGATGAGCTGGGTGAGCACGAATGCGCCGCGGCGGTCGGCGGGCAGCCGGCGCAACAATTCCGCGCTGTCGAAGCGCACGGCCGGGTCCGGCTCGGCGGCGGCCATCAGCGAGCGCTCGGGCTCCGGGTGCGCCTGCAGGCGCGAGCGCAGCCGGCGGCGCCGCACGACGGAGCGGAGATGGTCGGCGCAGACCCGGCGGGTGATGCCGAGCAGCCAGGTGCGCGCGCTGGATCGTCCCTCGAAGTCCGGAAGTGACCGGAACGCCCGCAGGTAGGTCTCCTGGGCCAGGTCGTCGGCCGCGTCCGGATCGACCAGCGCCGCCGCGAGCCGCCAGACCTCGGTCTGCGTCGCACGGACGAAGGCCGCCTGAGCCGCCGGATCGCCACCGCGCGCGGCCAGCGCCCACCGGGTCGCCGCATCGGCGCCGGTCGCGGTGGCAAGCGTCGCCGCGGGCGCACGCTGGGCGGGGATCACGGCAACCCAATGTACGCGCCCGACCCCGGTGCGCGGCTCTACCGGCGGGCCCGTGTCGAGCACCACGCCGACCTGAAAGATTACCGGGAACCAATCGGGCTCCGCCGACGACTACCTGACCATGATGTGCGAGCACGTCCGGGCCGCGCTGTCAGCGCGGCTCGATGGGGAGGCGGTGCCGGTCTCCACCGCGGAGATCGACGCGCACACCGCCACCTGCACCGGCTGCCAGGCCTGGTCGGCCAGCGCGGAACGCCTCGACCGGCTGGTCAAGGCCGATCCCGCGCCCGTGCCCGACCTGACCGCCGGCGTGCTCGCCGCGGTGGCCGCCGACCGCGGCCGGTCCAGCGCCTCGGCCGAGCGCCGCCAGGTGCTCCGGATCATGGTCGGCGTGCTCGCCGCCGCCCAGCTCGTCTCCGCCGTGCCGGCGCTGTTCGGCAACGGCCTCGGCGCGCACGCGACGCGGGAGATGGCCTGCTTCGACGTCGCCCTCGCGGTCGGGTTCGCCCTCGCCGCCCTGCGGCCGGAGCGCGCCCGGGCCCTCGTACCCGTCGCTCTGGTGCTCGCCCTCTGCCTCGCCGTCACCAGCGCCGTCGACGTCGCCGGCGGCCGGGCCGCCGCCCTGCACGAGATCGGCCACCTGGCCGCCGTCATCCAGGCCGCCGCGCTGTGGGCGCTCGGCTCGCCGCGCAACGCCTCGTTGACCACCGCGACCGCGGCAGGTCGCGGGTGAACAAGGTCGTCTCGCGGCTCGTCGTCGTGGCCGCGCTGGTCGTCGGCTGGGCGGCCCTCTTCCTGGCGCCGGCCGCCCCGGCCAGCGCGCACGCCGTGCTGGAGAGCACCAGCCCCGCCGCCAACTCGATCGTCCCGGCCGCCCCGCCGGAGGTCGTGCTGACCTTCAGCGAGGGCGTCCGGCAGGTGCCGGACAAGATCCACGTGGTCGCGCCGGACGGCTCGCGGGCCGACACGGGCCAGCCGATCTTCGCCGACAGTTCGGTCACGATCCCGCTGAAGTCGGGCGGGGCCAACGGCACCTACCTGGTCAACTACCGGGTGATCTCGGCCGACAGCCATCCGGTCGCGGGCGCCTTCACCTACTCGGTCGGCGCTCCCTCGGCCGCGCCGCCGACCGACACCGACGCGCCGGCGGTCGAGGAGAGCACCTTCCTCAAGATCGCCTTCCCGGTCGTCAAATACCTCGGGTACGCCGGCCTGGTCCTGCTGATCGGCCCCGCGCTCGTGCTCGCGCTGCTCTGGCCCCAGCGGCTGTCGCGGGAGGCGCCGTCCCGCCTCGCCTGGCTGGGCGTGGGGCTGATCGCCCTGTCGACGCTCGGCGACCTGTTCCTCCAGGCGCCTTACACGACGGGCGGCGGCTACTTCGACGGCGCGGCGCTGCGGGACGTCCTCGGCAGCACGTTCGGCACCGCCCACCTGATCCGGCTCGGTGTGCTGGCGGCGTCGGCGTTCCTGCTCCGCCCGCTGCTGTCCGGCCGCAGCGGCGTCGCCGACCGCGCGCTGCTGGTGATCCTCGGCGTCGTGGGCCTGGCCACCTGGCCGCTCTCCGGCCACTCGGGCGCGTCACCGGTGCCGGCGGTCTCGGTCGTGGTCGACATCGCGCACATCGCCGGCATGGCCGTCTGGCTCGGCGGACTGGTCATGCTGGTCGCGTTCGTGTTCCGCCAGGCGTCGCCACGCGAGCTCGGCGTGATCCTGCCCGTCTGGTCGCGCTGGGCCGCGCTCGCGGTGACGGCGCTGTTCCTGGCGGGCGTCGTGCAGGCGCTGATCGAGGTGGGGACGATCAAACCCCTGTTCACGACGGCGTACGGGCAGCTGATCATCGCCAAGGTCGTGCTCTTCGCCGTGGTGCTCGGGGTGGCCGCGCTGTCCCGCAACGTCGTGCGGAGGCGGACCGCGCCGGACGACCCGCGGCCGCTGCGCCGGCTCGTACTCGCCGAGGTCATGGGCATCGCGGTCGTGCTCGCGCTGTCGTCGGTGCTCGTGCAGACCACCCCGGCCCGCACCGCCGCGGCCAACGCGACCGTCGGGGAACAGCAGCCCGCGTACTACTCCACCATGATCACTACCGACTCGAAGCTCAACCTGCAGGTCGAGGTCGACCCGGCCAAGCAGGGCAACAACGACATCCACCTGTACGCGTACACGAAGGACAACCAACCGCAGGTGGTCGTCGAGTGGAAGGGCACCGCGTCGCTGCCCTCCGGTGGCATCGAGGCCATCGACATCCCGCTGCTCGGGCTCGCGCCCACGCACGCCAGCGGCGCCATCCAGCTGCCCCGCCCCGGGCAGTGGGAGCTCAAGTTCGTCGTCCGGATTTCCGAGATCGACCAGGCCACGGTGACCGCCACCGTGCCCGTCCAGTAGGAAAGGTCCACCATGATCCGTAACCGGCTGGCCAAGGCCGCCGCCCTCAGCGTCGGCGCCGTCGTGGTCGCGCTCGGCATCGCCGGGCCCGCGTTCGCGCACGTCACCGTCAACCCGAACTCGGCTACCCAGGGCGGGTACGGGCGGGTGGCGTTCCGGGTGCCGAATGAGAGCGACACCGCGTCGACGACCAAGCTCGAGGTGAACCTGCCCGAGGACGCGCCGGTGGCGTCGGTGTCGACGATGCCGGTGCCGGGTTGGACGGTGGCGGTGGAGAAGCGCACGCTGTCGACGCCGCTGGAGGTGCACGGCAGCCAGGTGACCGAAGTGGTCGGGAAGATCACCTGGACGGCGTCCGCCGGGTCGGAGATCAAGCCGGGCACGTTCCAGGAGTTCCCGGTCTCGATGGGGCCGCTGCCCGAGAAGGATCAGATGATCTTCAAGGCGCTGCAGACCTATTCGGACGGTGAGGTCGTCCGGTGGATCGACGAGCCGGTCGAGGGTGGCGAGGAGCCGGAGAGCCCGGCGCCGGTGCTCAAGCTGGCCAAGGCGGCCGACGCGGCCGCCGGGCCCACGACCGGGCCGACCGTTTCGGCCGTCGCGGCGTCGGATTCGTGGTCGTCCTCGGGCGCCGCTGTCGGGCTGGGCATCGCCGGCCTGGTCGCCGGTGTGCTCGGGCTCGTGCTGGGCGGGATGGCGTTCATCCGGACCCGTCGTACGTCCGCGTAACGGTTTTCGCTTCCGCAACCCGCCGGTCCAGGGCGTTGTCCCTGGACCGGCGGGTTTTTCTTTGTCCGCGTGCCACGCCGTCTGCGTCGTGTGTTCGGATCGTCACGTTCAGTACAGTTTGACCTGGTAATGCGATCAAGGGGGATGACGCTGATGCGGGTCGTACGCACGGTCGCCGGGCTGGTGTTGCTGACCATCGGACTGCCGGTGCTGCTGGTCGGTGGTGCACTGTGGACACTTATGCAGCATCGCGACGCGGACGGCGCGTTCAGCGGCTCGCTGCAACAGATCAACACGTCGGGCCGCGCGATCGTGGTGCCCGACGTGGACGCGCTGCTGCGCGAGGACGCCCCGTTCGTCCGCGCCGGCGACACCCGGCTGCGGTTGACGACGCCGGGTGCCACGTTCCTGGGCCTGGCGCCGGCGTCGGAGGTGCGCGGCTACCTGGCCGGCGCCGCCTACTCGCAGGTCGACGCCGTCTCGGTCGCCCGCGGCGACCTTCCGGTGCGGGTCGCGCCGGTCGCGGTGGCCCCGTTCGGTGCCGACGGCCTGGCCGGTCCGGCGGCGTCGGGCGTGACACCCGGCAGCCAGACGTTCTGGACCCGGCAGGGCAGCGGCAGCCTCGAATGGACCGCCAACGAGGTCGACGGCCGCGAGATGAGCCTGGTCGTGATGCGCGTCGACGGCACCGCCGGCATGACCGTCACGGCCCGCGCGTCCGCGTCGCCCGGATGGCTGGTCCCGACCACGTGGAGCCTTGTGGTTCTCGGCGTCCTGCTGGTCGGCGGCGGCATCGCCGGGCTGCTCTGGCCGGCGCGGCCGCGCGAGGTGGTCTTCGTCGTCGACCCGAGCCAGGTGCCGCAGGTCTCCGCCCGGCTCGGTGGCCTTGCCGCCCCGGTGGGTCCGCCACCGGTCTGGCCGGCGCTGCCGTCGGCCGAGGTCGCCTCGCCGGTGCCGGTGTTGCCGGGGGAGCCTGTCACGCCGGCCGACGGTGGGTGGCCGGACTGGCCCTCGGAAACGGCGCCCAGCGGCCGGCCGGCGACTCTCGCCGACGCGCTCGCCGGGGCCGGGATGCCGGCGACGCCGCCGCCGGGGCCGGCGTGGCCCCCGGCGCAGCCCGTGTACTCGACGGACGCCGACGCTCCCGCCGCCTGGCGGCGGGCCGAGGCGGCTCGGCTCGCGGGCCTGCCCGCGGTGGTCGCGGCTCAGCTGTCGGTGGAGGCGGCGCCGACCTCGGGTGCGCCGGCTGGTGCGGCGAGCACTGCACCCGTCGTGCGTTCCGAGGGTGAGAGCCGGCCGTCGGCCGAGGATGGGGACACGCGGACTCCGGCGCAGCGTTCGGCCGGGGCCAAGGTGGCGCATCTGCGTGCGGTGAAGACCGATGAGGTTTCGGCCAAGCGGTCCGCGGGGGCGAAGAAGCGGCCTGTGGTGTTCGTGGACACGGCGACCGAGCCGACCGGGGAGAGCCCTGATCGGCCCGTGGTCGCGATCCGTGGCCGGACCACCCGCACGACCAAGACGGCCCCGCAGCCGCGCGACGCGGCCGGCGCGATGACCGCGGCCGCGGCTGATCCGGCGGTTCCCGAGGACGCGGCTGTCGCGGCCGGCCCGCCGGATGGTGCGGCGACCGAGGTCGCGCCGGGGGCGGCAGTGGACGCGGCGGACGGAGCGACGGCAAGGTCGGCAAGCGACGCCGCGGCCGGGTCGGCCGTTGACGCCGGTGTCGCGGAAACGGACGCCGCGGCCGGCGTGAAGGCCGAGTTGGCAAGCGATGCCACGGCCGAGCCCGCCCCTGTTGTTGGCGACGCGGCGGCCGGAGGCGGCGTGACGACTGCCGGGGCTGGCACGGAGACTGCCGGCGCCGAGGCCGCGGCGGAATCGGTCGCCGGTGAAGCTGGCAGCTTGGTGTCCGGGACCGCGGTCGTTGGTCCGGCCCCGACGGCGGCCGTCGACAGCGATGTCAACGGGACGCAGGTGGCCAAGCCGACCCGGCGGAAGTCGCGGGCGGCGGCTGACGGCGAAGCGGGCGCGGCCAAGCCGGCCAAGGCGACGACGCGCGCTGCGCGGTCGAAGGCATCGGTGGGCGAAGCGGCTGCCAGCAGCGGCACTAGGACCAGGAAGCCGCGCCAGGCGGCCGCGGCGGTCGAGCCGACGGAGAGCGGCACCGAGGTGATCGAGTCGACCGGGTCCGGCGTCGACGTGACGGCCGCCGAGCACGCCCCGGCGTCGGCCGGCGTTCCGGTCGGTACCGGCGCCATCGTGGCCAGCGCGGGCGAAGCGTCGGCCGCCGAGACCAAGGCGCCGGCACGTCGCGCCACTCGCGCGAAGAAGGCCGCGACCGCTGAGTCGGAGACCAAGCCGGCCAAGGTGACGCGCGCGCCGCGCCGTAAAGCGACCGCCGCCTCGGACGACATGGCAGCCGCCACTAAGGCACCCGGCGCGACGGCTGACGGGGTCACCGCGAGTAGGGAGACGGCAGTGAGCGAGGGAGAACCGACCGGATCCGGCACCGTTCCGGGTGGCGCGGGCAGCGAACCCGCGGCCGGGAACGGGCTGCTCGGGGCCATGGCGCCGCCGGCCAAGGCGCGGCGGCGGAAGACCGCGGCCGGGTTGCCGGCGCCCGAGGCGACCGATGTCGGACCGGCGACCAACGCCGTCTCCGCCCAGGCGGCCAAGCGGCCGACCACCCGCCGCCGCCCGACCAAGGCGGCCCCGCCCGCCACGCGTCAGGACCTGGCCAACCCCACGGACCAGGCGAGCTGACGAACCACACATATAGAGCGGCCCTTCGCGCTGCCGACGCGAAGGGCCGCTCTCACCGGGGGAACGGTGCAACTGGAGAAGTCGATCCGTTAATGCCAGTTTAACCCTTCCGGCGGCGAGTGGCTAGGTCTGTCCCTTTCTGGGCGGATCTAGGCCGGCCCGCGCCGGTAGGAGGGCGATCAGCGACAGCGCGGCCAGGACGTACAGGTTGCGCAGCAGGAAGTCGCCCACCGACCGGGTGGGGTCCGGATCCACGCCCCAGTCGATGAACGTGTTCACGCCGTAGAGGGCGACCGCCAGCGTCGCGCCGGCGAGGGCCAGGTCGCGCCGCCGGCCCGAGTCGACCAGGACGACCAGCGCCGGTACGAACCAGAACACGTGGTGCGGCCACGTGATCGGGCTGACCAGTGCCCCCACCAGGCCGGTCAAGGTCACGCCGGACAGGTCGTCGCCCGCCCGACAGGCCCGGGCCGCCCGCCACATGCCGACGACCGTGACCACCAGCACCAGCAGCAGCCACCAAGCCTTCCCGGGGTCGGAAGGCGCCACCAACCGCGCTAGCAAGCCCTGCAAAGACTGGTTGCCCGTGTAGTCGGTGCGGCCCACCCGCTCCGTCGAGAACAGCGAGTCGGTCCAGAACTGCCACGAGTCCCGGGGCGCCACGGCGGCCGCCAGCAGGGTGGCCGCGACGGCGGTCCCCGCGGACACCGCGGCCTCGCGCCAGCGGCGGGTGACCAGGAAATACAGGATGAAGATCCCGGGGAACAGCTTGATCGCGGTGGCCAGCCCGACCCCGGCGCCGGCCCAGAACCAGCGCCGCGGCACCGCGTGGCAGAAGTCGGCCAGGATCAGCAGGATCAGGAGCATGTTGATCTGACCGAAGAAGTACGTCTCCCGCGTCGGCTCGACGGCCAGCGCCACCGGGAACAGCAGCCCGGCCAGCAGCCAGCGCGGCAGCCCACGGCGCGCGGCGATCGGCCCTGTCAGCCACCATGCCGCCACCGCCACCGCGGCGACCGTGAACACGCAGAAGAACCCGATTGTGAAGCCGACCGGGACGGCCGCGAACGGCCGGAGCAGCAGCGCCGCGAACGGCGGATAGGTGAAGTAGAGCTCACCCTGGACCCGGTCGGGCTGCGCCCAGTCGTACAGCGGATGTCCGTCGGCCCACCACCGCAGCGCGCTGACATAGATGCGCAGGTCGAAGAAGTCGCGGCGGGCCGCGTACACCCAGATGAACGCGACCGCCGCAGCGGTGAGCGCGGTCACCACGGCGATCCGCCGCGCGGTGCCGGGGTTGATCTTCCTCATGGGTGGGGCCGCTGCCTGCACGACCGGCAGCCTAGTGGAGACCGCGAAGGCTGACCTGCGCGTAGGCTGTCGATCGTGGCTGATCTTCTGGTCTGGATCGACTGTGAGATGACCGGTCTCGACCTCGGCAAGGACGCGCTGATCGAGGTCGCGGCGCTGGTGACGGACCCCAACCTCCAGGTCCTCGGCGAGGGAGTGGATCTGGTCATCCACGCCTCTGACGCGCAACTCGACGGCATGCCCGACGTGGTCCGCGAGATGCACGCGAAATCGGGTCTCACGGAAGAGGTACGCCGGTCCACGGTCACCCTGGAACAGGCCGAGGACCAGCTGCTCGACTACATCAGGACCTACGTGAAGGACCCGCGCACGGCGCCGCTGTGTGGCAACTCGATCGCCACCGACCGGGGTTTCCTCGCCCGCGACATGCCCCGCCTCGACGCCCACCTGCACTACCGCATGATCGATGTGTCGTCGATCAAGGAGCTGTGCCGCCGCTGGTACCCGCGGGTCTACTTCGGCCAGCCGGCCAAGGGCCTGGCCCACCGCGCCCTGGCCGACATCCGGGAGAGCATCCGGGAGCTCGAGTACTACCGCCGGACGATCTTCGTGCCCCTCCCGGGCCCCGACGTGGAGAGCGCGAAGGCGATCGCGGCCGAACTCTGACAACCCTGTCGACGACGCCGGGCGGCCTATGGCTATCATTGGTCGGCGCCTCGCCCGGCGAAAGCCGGCGCGGGTCGACATGGTGGCTGTAGCTCAGTTGGCAGAGCACCGGGTTGTGGTCCCGGGTGTCGTGGGTTCAAATCCCATCAGTCACCCCATGTTGTGCGGCGGTCCGGTCGGGTTTTCCGGCCGGGCCGCACTGCTTTGTGATCATGTGTTGACCGCCGCGGGTCTGCGCGGACGGGCCAGTGGGCATACCGTTCGGCGGTGACCCAGCCGCCACCTGTTTACGGACCACCGCCGCCACCACCGCCCCCGCGGTCGATGCCGGTGTGGCCCTGGCTGGTCGGCGGCGCGGTGGTCTTCGTGCTGATCCTCTGTCTCGGCGGGGTCGGGCTGTTCGTCGCGCTCCGCGAGTCGGGTCCGGACAGCCGGCCGGCGCCGCCGCGTGCCGCGTCGGCCGAGCCGATGCCGCGCGTGACGCCAGGCCCAGACGAGGGCACCCGGCTGCCGGACCCGCCCCGCGTGATGGGCTCGGACGCCACCGTCAGCGGGCGCGGCAGCAGGACGGTCGACGTCGACCTCGAACCCGACGCGGTCTACGTCGCGACGATCACCCACGACGGCGCCTCCAACTTCATGGTGGAGGGTCTCGGCGACGGCGGCCGCCCGCTGTCGCTGATCGTCAACGCGATCGGCGACTACTCCGGCGACCGCACGGTCGGCCTGAGCGAGCGCGAGACTCCCGTCGCTTTCCGGGTCCGCGCGCAGGGCACGTGGAAGATCGTGTTGCGCGACCTGAGCAAGGCGCCGGCGTTCCGCGGCGAGGCGTCCGGCCGCAAGCCGGCGGTGTTCATCGTGCCCGAGGGCACCCGGCTCCCGCCCCGGCTCACCGCCACCCACTCCGGTCGCGACAACTTCGTCGTCCGCGGCTACGGCGACGACGACGGGATCGGCCTGTTCGTCAACGAGATCGGCCGCTACCGCGGCACCACCTCGCTGCCGCCGGACACCTCGGTCATCGAGGTCGAGGCCCAGGGCGGCTGGACGCTCGAAGCCACGACCTAGCGCGCGACGCCGCCACGGGTCAGTCCGAAGTAGACATCGGCCGGCAGGTCGAGCACGGTGCGGCGCACGCCGGTCAGTGGGTCGAGCACCTCCAGCCGGTCCGTGCCGAACGGGGTGTCCTGGCTCGCGGCGAGCAGGATGCCGTCGCTGGTCGCGCCGAGGAGCCTGAGCATGGGCGCTTCGCGCGCCGTGACCGGCGGCAGGTGGAAACGGCGAAGTGGTCGGCCGGTGCGGGGATCGACCTCGAAGAGGTCGCCCGACACGTAGTGGATCCCGCCCTGGACCGGGATCGCCCGTCGCGGCTGGAACAGCACCCCTCCGGTATCAGGTCGCACCGGCAGGCCGGCGACGGCGACACCTTGGGTCCAGTCGTCCTGGTCGTCGAGGCCGACGGTCGCCGCGAGCACCGGCACCGACCGGCGGGTAGCGTCGGACGGATCGACGAAAGCCATCCCGAACCCGAGGTCTCTGGGGGGCCCCACGAGCGGCCCAGTCGGTTTCATCGACTCGGCCGGCGGGACCACCGGCGCTGTGGTCGACACGTCGGGTGGCGCCGTCGGCGGCGGTTCGGTGGTCGCCGGGAACGGATGCCGCTCGCTCAGCACCAGCTCGCCGTTCGTCGCCAGCCCACGGGGCGCCCACCAAGCCGGGTCCGGGATGGAAACTGTCCGGGTCGCACCAGTGGCAGGGTCGAGGACGGTGGCCACCTGCGGTGGCCGACCGTCTGATCGCCGCTCGCTCAGCACGACGAGGCGGCCGTCCACCGACCACCCGGTGACGTCACTGTCTGGCACTCGGCGAACCTGGGTGTCGGCGATCGAGCGTAGGACCAGTTCGCCGCCGGCCGCGTATGCCAGCCACCGACCGTCCGGCGACAGCCCGCGCACCTCGCCGGGCACCCGATAGTGCGCACCCTGGCTGGTCAGCAGCGTCTCCGACGAGCCACTCCGGTACACCAGCGCACCGAGCCCCACGTCCCGGCGGGCGGGCAACTCGAGCACCACCTTGACATCGGGAAGAGCGAACGTCCTCCCCGGCAGCCAGTCGAGGCGGCCGGGGACGGCCGGCGCGGTCGCGTCCACCACGGTCAGTGCCGGGTTGGCCGGAGGGCGATCGACCAATAGCACCGTGCCGGAGACGGCGACGAGCGCCAACGCGGCCGCGCCGAGGGAGTGGGTGATCCGCCGGTGCCGGCGCGCGCGGCGAACCACGACCTCGGTCACGTCGTAGTGCTTGGCCGCCGCGGCCGTCTCGGTGAAGTGCTCGCGCAGCCCGGTCATCGCCCGGCC
Source organism: Asanoa sp. WMMD1127 (assembly GCF_029626225.1). Lineage (NCBI taxonomy): Bacteria > Bacillati > Actinomycetota > Actinomycetes > Micromonosporales > Micromonosporaceae > Asanoa > Asanoa sp. WMMD1127. The sequence continues at coordinate 313,061 of NZ_JARUBP010000001.1, read as the reverse complement.
TCCTCGATCGTCAGCTCGACCAGGTGCGGCGCGAGGACCCGCAACCGTTCGAGGGCGTACGCCGTCTGGCTCTTCACGGTCCCGGCGGTCACGCCGAGGATGTCGGCGGCCTCGGCCACCGACCGGTCCTCGTAGAAGCGCAGCACCAGGACCGCCCGCTGCCGCGGGGTGAGCCGGGCCAGCGCCGCGTCGACGGTCATCCGCCGGGCCAGCCCGTCGATCCGGTCGTCGGCCACCGCCTGTTCCGGCACGGCGGCGACCGGCCACTCGTCGCGCCGCCGCCACTGTGAGACGGCGGCGTGGTAGATCGCGCGGCGCACGTACGCCTCGGGTTGGTCGTAGCGCCGGATCCGGCTCCATCGCTTGGCCGTCTTGAGCAGCGCCGTCTGCAACAGGTCCTCGGCCGCCGGGTGGCTGCCGGCGAGCACGAACGCCAGCCGGGACCACGCGCCGGTATGCGCCTGCACGAACTCGCGGAACCCGTCGAAGCCGCTCACGGCCGTAACACGCTCTCAGGAACCGTTCGGTTGGAAGGCGTAGCGTCGAATTCGTGGAGATCCGCGGGATCAACTACGACACCGGGCAGGCGCTCGACGACTACCACAGCCGGCCGGCGTTCGACGACGACGACGTGCGGCGCGACATGGCCGCGATCGCCGGCGACCTGCACGCCACCGCGGTCCGGATCACGGGGGACGACCCGGACCGCATCCTCGCCGCGGGCCGGCACGCCACCGCGGCGGGTCTCGACGTCTGGTTCTCGCCGTTCCCCTACGACCTCGGCGCCGAGGAGTTGCTCGACCACTTGAGCCGGGCCGCCGACCGGGCCGAGGAGTTGCGGCGGGCCGCCACCACGGAGGTGGTCCTGGTGCTCGGTGGCGAGCTGACGTTGTTCGCCAAGGGTTTCGTCGCGGGGCAGGGACTGGCCGGCCGAGCGGCGACGATGTCGGACCCGCGAACCTGGGCCAGCGGGGCGGCGACGGCCGGCTTCGACCGGGCCCGCGCGGTGCAGCGGGAGACCGTCACGGCGGCCCGCCGCGCGTTCCAGGGCCGGCTCACCTACGCCGCGGGCGCGTGGGAGCAGGTGGAGTGGGACCAGTTCGACATCGTCTCGGTCAACGCCTACCGCGACCAGGGCAACGCCGCGCGCTACGCCGCGGACCTCCGCGCCTACCACCGGTTCGGCCGCCCGGTCGTGGTCACCGAGTTCGGCTGCTGCACCTACCGTGGCGCGGCGGATCGCGGCGGTCTGGGATGGACGATCGTCGGCGAGGACCGGACGATCCCGCCGGAGTACGCGCGGTCCGAGCCCGAGCAGGTGCGCTACCTGCACGAGCTCGACGCGGTCTTCGACGCGGAGCGGATCGCCGGCGCCTTCTGGTTCACCTTCGCCGGCTTCGCGCTGCCGCACCGGCCCGAGGACCCGGCCCACGACCTCGACACGGTGTCCTACGGCGTGGTCGCGGTGCGGCCCGACGGCGGCTGGGAACCGAAGCTCGCGTTCCACGCGCTGGCCGCGCTGCGTCAGCCGGCGCGATGAGCCCTCAGCCGGCGCGGTAAGCCTCGGTGAGCCGTGCCGGCGCCTTGGCCAGCCAGGCGTCGAGCACGGTCTCCTCGAGGGTGGCCCGCTCCACCTCGTCGAGCTCGATCAGCACGGCCGCGTAGCCGTCGAAGTGCGGGATCGTGAAGATGCCGGCCTTGCCCGCGGCGAGGACGGCCTCCTTCTCGCCGAGGTCCGCGACAGCGGCGGCGACGATCGGGCCCGGCGGCACGGGCGCATCGCCGTACCGCTTGATGTCGGCCTTGCTGAACTGCCGTTCCCAGGCGAAGACCTTGCCCGCGACCGACCAGGCGCGGGTGCCGTGCCGTTCGCCCTCGGTCGCCTCGGGCAGCCGCGCCGCTACGCGGGCCACGTCGTCCAGGGTTGCCATGTCCACGGACGTTACGGCAACCCCGGCGACGCGGGAATCAGCGCATCGGGTCGGCGGGTGGCATCGTGTCGCCACCCATCGTGTCGCCGCCTCCGGTGCGGCGCTGTGCCTCGTCCACACCCTTGTCGATGTGGTCCTGGTACTTGTTGCCGGTGCGCTCGTTGAGCTTGTCGCCGGCCTTGTCGAGGCCCTTGTCGACCTTGTCGTCGTGCTTGCCGGCCATGCTCTTGAGTCGGTCCATGAAACCCATGGGGGCCGTCTTCCCAGGTCGATCCGGGCCAAACCGACCTTGACCTGCGGAAAATGCGAGCGCTGGTACGGGTGGGGCTGCCGTAGCATCCGGGCATGGCCCGAACCACGCACCGCGGCGCCTGCCCCCTCGACTGCCCCGACACGTGTGTCTGGCAGCTCACCGTCGAAGACGGGCGGGCCGTGGAGATCCGCGGCGACGCCGACCACCCGTTCACCCGGGGTGTGCTCTGCGGCAAGGTCAACCGCTACCTCGACGCGGTCAACGGCGCCGATCGGCTCACCACGCCGCTGGTCCGGGTCGGGCCCAAGGGCGTTGGGGAGATCGCGTTCCGGCCGGCGAGCTGGGACGAGGCGCTCGACCGCGTCGCCACCGGCCTGCGGGACAGCATCGAGCGGCACGGCGCGGAGTCGGTCCTGCCCTACTACTTCGCCGGCACGATGGGCGACGTCCAGGGCTACACGATGGGCCAGCGGCTCTTCGCCCACCTCGGCGCCAGCCGGCTGCGCACCACCATCTGCACCGCCGCGGCCAACGCCGCGCTGGAGTCGCTCTACGGCGGGATGGTCGGCTTCGAGCCGGAGTCGATCGTCGAGGCCCGGCTGATCCTGCTCTGGGGAGCCAACCTGCTCTCCACCCACCTGCACCTGTGGCCGTTCGTCCAGGAGGCCCGCCGCCGGGGCGCCTACGTGGTGGCGATCGACCCGCTGCGCACCGACACCGCCGGCCGCTGCGACGCGCACGTGGCCCCGCTGCCCGGCACCGACGCCGCCCTGGCGCTGGGGCTGATGCGGCACGTGGTCGACGGCGGCGCGGCCGACCAGGAGTGGCTCGACGCGCACGTCGACGGCTGGCCCGACCTGGTCGAGCGGCTCGCGGAGTGGCCGGTCGAGCGCGCGGCCACCGAGTGCGGCCTCGACCCGGCGGTGCTGCGCGACCTCGGCGACCGGATCGCCACCACCCGGCCCACCGCGATCAAGGTCGGGCTCGGCCTGCAGCGGCACGCGGGCGCCGGCCAGGCGATCCGGGCGATCTGCGCGATACCGCTGGTCACCGGCGACTTCCGGCATCCGGGCGGCGGCGCGCTGTGCATGACCTCGGGCCATTTCCCCGGCGGGGCCGATGTCGCGCGCCCGGCCGACCTGCCGACGCCGACGGCTCGCCGCATCAACATGAGCCGGCTCGCCGCCGTGCTGACCGGCGAGGCCGACCCGCCTGTCACGTCGCTGGTGGTCTTCGACGCCAACCCGGCGGCCACCGCGCCGGACCAGACCCGGCTGCGCGCGGGCCTGCTGCGCCCGGACCTGTTCACCGTCGTGCTCGAGCAGCGCTGGACCGACACCTGCGACTACGCCGACGTGGTGCTGCCCGCGACGATGCAGCCCGAGCACCTCGACCTGGTCAGCTCCTACGGGCACCACTACACGGCGCTCAACCTGCCGGCCACGACGCCGCCCGGCGAGGCGCTGCCCAACACCGAGATCTTCCGCCGGATCGCGGCCGCGCTCGGGCTCGACCATCCGCGGCTGCGCGAGACCGACGACGAACTGGTGCGCCAGCACCTGGCCGGCGGGCCGGTCACCTTCGAGGAGCTGGCCGAGCGCACCTGGGCCCGCACCACCGGCGTGCCGGTCGGCAGCGCCCCGTTCGCCAAGGGCGGCTTCCCGACCCCGACCGGCCGGGCCCGGCTGCACGACCCGCGGCTGACCGCGCGCGGCGTCGACCCGCTCGTCGGCTACACCCCGCCGTCCGCGAAGGACGGTGACGGGCTGGTGCTGATCGCCGCCGCGGGCCGGTTCTTCCTCAACTCGACCTTCGGCTCGCTGCCCTGGCACGAGAAGAAGATGGGGCCGCCACGGATCCACCTCCACCCGACCGACGCGGCCGCCCGTGGGCTCGCCGACGGCACCGAGGTCAGCGTGCACAACGCCAACGGGTCCTTCGAGGCGGCCGTCGCGGTCGACGACGCGACCCGGCCGGGGGTGGCGTTCACCTTCAAGGCCTATTGGGCGCGGCGCAGTCCCGGGGCCAACACCGTCAACGCCGTGACCGCCGTACGCGACGCCGACCTCGGTGGCGCCCCGACGTTCCACGACATCCGCGTCGAACTGACGGCCCGCTGAGCATGTGGTTCTGGCTGGCCGGCGCGATCGTCTCCGAGATCGCGGCCACCCTGTCGCTGCGGGCCTCGGCGGGTTTCACCCGGCTCGTGCCCACGGTCATCCTGGTGATCGGCTACGGCTTCGCGTTCTACGCGCTGTCACAGGCGCTCAAGCTCGGCATGAACGTCGGTGTCGCGTACGCCGTCTGGTCCGCGATCGGTGTCGCCGCCATCGCCGTCATCGGCGCGCTGTTCCTGCACGAGTCGCTGTCCCCGCTGCAGATCGGTGGTCTGGTGCTGATCATCGCCGGGGTGGTCGCCCTCGAACTGGGGCGCGCTTGACGGTTCCGCGTAGGGTCCGGGCATGACGCAGTACGTGCTCGCCTGCCGCTCGTTGCCCGGGCCCGCGGGCGCGACGCCGATGGTGCTGCTGCACGGCGGCGGTGGCGACGGCAGCACCTGGGACGAGCTGGCGCCGCGGTTCGCCCAGCGCCGCCCGGTCCACGTCCCGGACCTGCGGGGGATGGGCCGCAGCGAACGGACCGGCCCGTACGGGATGACGGTCTTCCGTGACGACCTGCTGGCGCTGCTCGACCGCCTCGCGCTCGACCGGGTCGTGCTGGTCGGCCACTCGCTCGGCGGTTTCGTCAGCTTCCTCGCCACGCTGGCCGCGCCCGACCGGGTCGAGGCGCTGGTGCTGGAGGAGTGCCCGCCGCCGGTGCCGCTGGGCATCCCGGTCCCGACGGGCCTGCCGCCGTCGGCCCCCTACTACGACCGCGAGATCCGCCCGGCCGTGCTGGAGACGTTGAACGGCCCCGACCCGCGCTGGTGGGCCGAGCTGTCGGCGATCCCGGTGCCGGTGCTGGTCGTCGCCGGCGGCCCGACCAGCTTCCTGCCCCAGGACGTGCTGGCCAAGATGGCCGCGCGGATCCAGGCCGGCGAGCTGGTCACGATCCCCGTGGGCCACCTGGTGCACCCCGAGGCGCCCGACGCGTTCGCGGACGCGGTCGAGACCTTTCTGGCCGGCCGATGAACGCACCACCCCGCCGGGGCCAGGCCGTCGGCGCCGGCGTCGCCATCATCGTGGTCACGGTCCTGGCGTTGCTGCTGGTCGACCGGTTCCGCCGGCCCGGCCCGCGCCCGCTGTTCCAGCTCCCGGTGACGTGCGGTGAGGTCTGGCGGCTGTCCACCTACCCGGGCCACGACGACTTCGACGTCGACCTGTTCCCGACCGAGGGCGAGTCGTGGGGCCGGCCGGTGCTGGCCTCGGCGTCGGGCACCGTCATCGAGTCGGGCATCAACGGCTCCCTCGGCGGCCGCACGCCGCAGAACCCCAGGGGCCCTAAGGGCCGCGGCGGCGGCTACTGGGTCAAGATCGACCACGGTGGTCGCTGGGAGTCGCAGTACCTGCACATGCTCGAACCACCCCTGGTCGAGGTCGGCGACGAGGTCGCGATCGGCCAGCAGATCGGCAAGCTGGGCAGCACGGGCAACTCCGGCGCCCCGCACCTGCACTACGAGCAGCGGGTCGCCAGGGAGAAGGTGGAAGCCTGGTTCGGCGGCGAACCCTCCGGCATCACCACCGACGACCGTGAGCTCGAGCTGGAACGCACGAGCGCCAACTGTCCCTAAAGCGTCGCCTCGATGTCGCCGTCGAACAGGCGCCAGTAGAGGTCGTTCATCCGGGTCGCGGCGCAGGCGTTCCGGGCCAGCACCTCCGCCACCGGGGTCGGCACGTCCGGCGGGATGTCCCCGGCCGCACACCGGCGCACGAACTCGTTGCGCGGCCCCGGTTCGGCGATCCCGCACACCGCCGACACGAGCCAGTTGACGAGCTGCGTCGCCGCATAGCCGGCGTCGTGGCCGGCATGCCGGGCGACGAACGCCCGCTCGTCGGCCGACAGCGCGAACCGCGGCGACGTGACCAGCCCGAAGTCCGTCAGGTAGACCCGCTCGTCGTCGGCCCGCATGTTGCCGAAGTGCCCGTCCATGTGCAGCAGCTCCCGCTCCCGCAGGAACGCCGTGATGCCGGCCAGCTGCCGCTCGACGCTCCCGGCCCGCCCGACCGGGTCCTGACCCAGCCAGTCGCCGAGCGAGCGGGGGAGATGCTCGAAGAACAACACCAGGCTGTACGCCGCCCGGGCCAGCTCGTCGAGCCGGGCCCGCACGGCCGGGCTGCCGCCGAGCTGGGCGACCGTCGCGTCGATGTCGAGGTGCTCGGCCGCGACCGGCGCGCGACCCGGCAGCACCCGCCAGTGGTGCAGCAGCGGGAACGCCTCCGTCTCGCCGGCCAGCACGGCCTCGGTGACGGTGAGGTTCGCCGACAGCTCCCGCCAGGCGCCGAACCCCGGGCTGACGATCCCGAAGTGGCACCACCGCGGCAGACCGAACAGGTTCGCCGTGCTGCGCGGATGCGCGCGCTCGCGGTCGGTCGGTCAGCGGGATCCGTTTGACGAACACCGGCCCGCCGTCGACGTCGACCACCGTGGTGCCCCCGCCGATGCCGACCGACCCGGCCGGAGCGGCCCGCAGGCGCGCGGCCAGGTCCGCGTCGGTCCGCTCCGCCAGCCAGGCCGCCGCCGCGAGATGGCGGGCCGCCCGCGTCACGAGCGCACGAACGCGGCCACCGCGTCCGCCGCCAGCGCCGCGGCGCGTTCCGCGGTCTGGCGGGTGGCACCGGCCAGGTGCGGGGTCAGCACCACCCGCGGCGCTGTGCGCAACCGGGAGTCCGCCGGCAAGGGCTCCGCGTCGAAGACGTCGAACGCCGCCGCGCCCAGCCGACCCGACTCGAGCGCGTCGACCACCGCGCCATAGTCGAGCAGGCCACCGCGTGCCGTGTTCACCAGCACGGCCCCGGCCGGCAACCGGGCCAGCTCCGCCGCCCCGATCAGTCCCGTGGTCTCGGGAGTGAGCCGGGCATGCAGACTGACCACGGTGGACCGCTCCAGCAGCTCCGCCAGGTCGACACCGACCACGTCCGCCGCGTAGGGATCGTGCACCAGCACCTCGGCGCCGAACGCGGCCAGGATCCGGCCCACCCGGCGGCCGATCGCGCCGTAACCCACGAGCCCGACGGTGCTGCCGGCCAGTTCGGCGCCGACCCGGTCGAGCGCGTAGAGGTCGCTGCGCCACTCGCCGGCGCGTACGCCCGCGTGCCGGTCCGGAATCTGCCGCAGCGCGGCCAGGATCAGCGCGATCGTGTGCTCCGCGGCGGCGATCGCGTTGCGGCCGGGCGTGGTGCGCACGGCGATCCCGGCCGCCTCGGCCGCGGCCAGATTGACGTTGACCGGCCCACCGCGGCAGACCACGACCAGCTTGAGCGCGTCGGCCGCGGCCAGCACCCGGGCCGTGAACGGGGCCATCTGCGTCACCGCGACGTCCACACCGGACAGAGCCGCGATCAGCGTGGCCTCGTCGCCGGAGGCCTCGTCGACCTCGGCCACCGGACCGAACGGCACGTGTGGCCAGGGCAGTGTGAGCGTGACCGGCTCGGCCTCGACCCGGTCGCGCAGAGCGGCGGCCAGCAGGTCGTTGGTGACGAAGTGGTCGCCGGCCAGGAGAATCCGCACGGTTCAGCTCCAGTTCGGTCGGGCCTGGTCCAGCTGGCTCAGGTAGCGCGCGTAGCCGACCGCGTAGCGGTCCGCCGAGACCGGGGTGAAGACCTGCCCGGCGGGCGTCCACCCGGTCGGCTCCGCATCCACCGTGGACAGGGCGGCCAGCGCGGCGCCGCGCGCACCGATCTCCTCGCCGGCCAGCACCCGCACCGGCCGGTCCAGCACGTCGGCGAAGATCTGCGCCCACTCCGCGGACGCCACCCCGCCGCCACAGGCCGCCAGCGGGCCGCTCAACCCGGCCGCGGTCAGGCAGTGCCGGGCGCTGTAGGCGATCGCCTCGCAGGTGGCCCGGATCAGGTCGGCCGGCCCGTGCCCGAGGTGCAGCCCGTCGATCCGAGCCCGGGCCCGCGGCGCGACGAAGGGCGCGCGCTCGCCGGCCTCGGCGAAGAAGGGCAGCACGGTCAGCCCGGTCGAGCGGCCCGCGGACAGCAGCGCCGGCACGTCGGCGACGGTCGCGCCGACCAGCCGCAGCACCCAGTCGAGGGCGGCGGTGCCCACCATCGCGGGCAGCGCCCGCAGCCAACGCTCCGGCTGCCAGGTGCTCAGCGTGAGACCGGCCGGCTCGCCGCTGGTGTCCACTGTGTCCCACACGACCTGGCAGGCGAGCGTGGTGCCGACGGTGAGCAGCCCGGCCCCGACGTCGCGGACCCCGGCGCCCCAGGCCGAGGCCGGCAGGTCGTAGGGCGCACCGACCACCGGCAGCCCGGCGGGCAGGCCGGTGGCGTCGGCCGCGGCGGCGCTCAGCGGCGCGTGCGGCGCGTCCCGCACCGGGGCCAGCAGGCCCCGCCGATGGTCGAGCCCGCAGGCGGCGATCAGCTCCTCGTCGTACCGCCGCCGGACAGGGTCGAGGAACGGCGCCGACGCGTCCGACGGATCGGTCGCCCGCAGGCCGGTGAGCCGCTGCACCACCATGTCCTTGCAGTAGCCGGCGGTGGCGGCCCGGTCGAGCGCGTGCGGCTCGTGCGCGTCGAGCCAGGCGAGCAACGGCCCGGCGCTGCCCGGGAACGGATAGTTGCCGGTCCGCCGGTACGCGTGCGACGCGAGCCCCGATGCCGTCCAGCGGTCGAGAATCGGGGTCGCCCGGGCGTCGAGCCAGGAGATCGCGTGCCGGACCGGCCGGCCGTCGGCGTCGAGCAGCCACAGACCGTCGCCCTGCGCCGTCACGCCGACCGCGGTGACCGGACCGGGCAGCAGCTCCCGCAGCTCGCGCAGCACCGCCACCACCGCGCCGAAGACCGCGTCGGCGTCCTGCTCGTAGCGGCCGTCGCCGACCCGGTCGAGCCGCGTCGGGCGGGCCGCCCGGGCCAGCGCGGTGCCGTCGGGATCGAACGCGACCGCCTTGGTCACCGTGGTGCCGGCGTCAACGCCGATGACGACGCTCATCGCGAGACGTTGTAGGAGACGACACCGACCGGTTCGGGAAACCGCAGCGTGGTGGTCGCGGTCGGCTCGAGCACCGGCAGCCGCCGCCGATACTCACCCAGCGGCACACCGAGCACCGCGCACACCACCAGCCGGATCAGCGTGCTGTGCGCGATCACCAGCACCGACCCCCCGGCGTACGCGGACGCGAGCTCGGTGACCGCCGCCAGCCCACGGGCGGCCGCCTCCCCCGGCGGCTCGCCACCCGGAAAGTGCCCGCCCACGGGGTCGGCCTCGAACCGCTCCACCATCGCCGCGTCATCCTCGCGCAGCTCGGCCAGCGTGCGCCCCTCGGCGACCCCGAAGTCCAGCTCGCGCAGCCGCGGATCCACCACCGGCGTCAGCCCGGTCACCGCGGCGGCGGTCTGCCGCGCCCGCACCAAGTGCGAGCAGGCCAGCGCGGCGAAGCCCTGCGCCCCCGCCCACTCGCCGAGCCGGGCCGCCTGCGCCGCGCCGACCTCGTCGAGCGGCACGTCGCTGCGCCCGGTGTAGCGGGTCGGCTGGTGCCAGGCCGTGCGGCCGTGCCGGGCCAGCACCACGGTCGTGCGCGTCATGACGGCTCCTTGGCGTAGGCGGCGAGGTCCGCGTCGATATGGCCGCGCTCGGCCAGCGCGTCGACGAACCGGGCGAACGGCTCGGTGAACCGGTCACCGGCCCGCGGTTCCAGTGTCTCCGCCGGCCGGACCATCCGCGCCGCGGTCGCGGTCAGGCTGCCGTCGCCGGCCGCGGCGACGACCGCCATCCCCAGCGCCGGTTCCGGCGTCGCCGGCAGCGTGACCGGCCGGCCGAGCACGTCGGCCCGCAGCTGCGACCAGTAACGGCTGCGGGTCGCGCCGCCCGTCAGCGCCAGCGACCCGGACGTGTCGGCGCCGAGCCGGCGCAGGTGCGCGTAGCAGAGCCGCTCGACGTAGGCGACGCCCTGCAGCACGGCGGCGTAGCGGTCGGCCTCGCCCGCCGCGATGCCGACCGTGAACGAGGCCGCATCGGGTCGCACGAACGGGAACCGCTCGCCCCGGCCCCGCAGCGGGTAGACGAGCGCGCCGGCGGGCTCGTGTGCGGCCGCCGCACGGTCCAGCGAAGCCCGATCCGCGCCCGGGAACCACTCGTCGACCACAGCCGCGCCCACATTGGACGCTCCGCCGGGCAGCCAGCCGCCGTCGGGATGGCGGTGCGAATAGACGGCGCCGGACGGGTCGGCCAGCCGGTCCGCGGTGACGCCCTTGACCACGAGGGTGGTGCCGAGCACGGAGTTCCAGTTGCCGACGGCCAGCGCGCCGGCGGCGACCTGCGCGGCGCAGCCGTCGGTCAGGCCGGCCCGCACGGGCACGCCGACCCGCAGCCCGGTGTGCGCGGCGCCGTCCGGCCCCACGGTGCCGATCAGCGTGCCGGGGCGCACCACCTCGGGCAGCGCGGCCGCGGGCACGGCCGTCTCGGCCCAACCACCGTCGTAGCCGGTCTTCAGGGCGCTCGTCCAGTCGGTGGCGACCAGGTCGCCGGTCAGCCGGTCGGCCAGGTGGTCGCCGCAGTGCCGCACCACGAGCCGCCCCGCGGCCAGCCCGGCGGGGCCGTTGCGGAGCAGCCACACCAGCTTCGACAGCGCCCAGGTGCCCTGCGCCCCGGGGACGGCGGGGGCGCGGGCGTCGTCGTACATCAGCGCCGGGGTCTGTGGTCGTCCGTCGCGGTCCGCGAGCAGGAACGTGCCCGACGTGCCGCAGATGGCCACCCCGCCGACCCGGTCGGCCGGGACACCGCGGAACGCCTGTCCCAGCGCCGCCCACCACTGCGCCGGATCCTGCTCGTGCCGGTCACCGACCCGCCGGCTGCGCAGCGGCCCGGTCGACCGCGCCACCACCGCGCCCTCGTCGTCGGCGAGCAGCACCCGCAGGCTCTGCGTGCCCACGTCGACGCCGGCGAACAGCATCGCCTCACTCCACCCGGTTCGTCCGCGTGCCGGCCGCGGTCGGCGCGTTGTAGGCGACGAGCCGGTGGACGCCGTCCGCGCCGGCATGGTCGATGACGGTCAACGAGCAGTTGCCGACCGGCGCGAACCCGCGCTCGCCCGGCGACGGCACGCGCAACGCGGCCGCCGTGGCCACCCGGACGCACCCGCCATGGGTGAAGACGACCACGGTCCCGGCGCCGGCGATCTCCTCCAGCGCCGCCCACACCCGCGTACGTAGCTGACCGAACGTCTCGCCGCCGCCGCGCGGGATGTCGACCCCGCGCTCGAAGGCGGCGATCTCCTCGGGGTGGGCGGCCGCCACCTCGGCCCGCGTCCGGCCGCCCCAGGTGCCGACGTCGATCTCGCGTAGCCGGGCGTCCTCGCGGGCGGCGCCGCCGACCCGGCGCAGGTAGGCGGCGGCGGTGTCGCGGGCCCGGGGCAGGTCGCTGGTGACCACCAGGTCGGCGGTGCCGAAGCGGTCGACCAGCACCTCGGCGGCCATCTCCGCCTGGGCGAACCCGGCCGGTGTCAGCCCAGAATCCTGCTGGCCCTGGTAGCGCTCCTCGACGTTCCAGTGCGACTCGCCATGACGCACCAGCACCAGCCGTACCCGGGGAGCGGTCATGAGGTTGATCTTTATCGCCCGTGGCCTGCTTCTCAACCCCCGGGCCGGAGGGAAACCGCGACTCCCCTCCTTGACGGCGGCTAGGCTGATATTGGCAGGGGTGGCCGTTACGCGCGCAATCGCGCGGCCACGCGCCCGGCGCGACCTTTCGCGGGGCTGATCCTGGTTTCGCCGCCTCGCTCCAGTAGGACGCCCGCGGTACAGCCCGGATAAGGAGTCAGAGTCGTGAAGAAGCTGATCAACGCGCCGGACGGCGTGCTCACCGACGCGCTCGTGGGGTTCGCGGCCGCGTACCCGGACCTGACGGTCAACATGGAGGACCGGTACATCACCCGCGGCCCGACCTCGGGCAAGGTGGGCCTGGTCTCCGGCGGTGGCTCCGGGCACGAGCCGCTGCACGGCGGGTTCGTCGGCTACGGGATGCTCGACGCCGCGTGTCCGGGCGAGGTGTTCACCTCCCCGGTGCCCGACCAGCTGCTGGCCGCCACCAAGTCGGTCGACGGCGGCGCGGGCGTGCTGCACATCGTGAAGAACTACACCGGTGACGTGCTCAACTTCCAGATGGCCGCGGAGCTGGCCGGCGACGACGGCCTCCAGGTCGAGTCGGTGCTGGTCAACGACGACGTGGCGGTGGAGAACAGCACCTACACCGCGGGTCGGCGGGGCACCGGCGGCACCGTCTTCGTCGAGAAGATCGCCGGCGCGGCCGCCGAGCGCGGCGCCGACCTGGCCGCCACCGCCGCCATCGGGCGCGAGGTCAACGATCGTTCCCGCTCGTTCGGTGTGGCGCTGAGCGCCAACGTCATCCCGGCCACCGGCAAGCCCGGCTTCGAGCTCGGCGACGACGAGATCGAGATCGGCGTCGGCATCCACGGCGAGCCGGGGCGGGCCCGCGGCCAGATGACCACCGCCCGCGAGATCGCCGGTGTGGCGCTCGAGGCGATCCACGCCGACATGCCGCTCTCCGGCGACGTGCTGGTGATGGTCAACGGCCTCGGCGGCACCCCGCTGCTGGAGCTGTACGTGGTCTACGCCGCGGTCGCCGAATGGCTCGAGGGGCACGGTGCCACGATCACCCGCAACCTGGTCGGCAACTACATCACCAGCCTGGAGATGGCCGGCTGCTCGATCACCGTGGCCCGGCTGACGCCGGAGCTGACCGAGCTGTGGGACGCGCCGGTGCAGACGCCGGCGCTGCGTTGGGGCCGTTGATGGACACCAGCGCGTTCGTCGCGTGGGTGCACGAGGCGTCCCGCCTGATCACCGCGGACGCCGAGCGGCTGACCCGGCTCGACGCCGCGATCGGCGACGGCGACCACGGCATCAACCTCCGCCGCGGCTTCCAGGCGGCGGACGAGATGCTCGACAAGGCGGAGGCGGAGACGCCGGGCGCGGTGCTGCAGACGGTCGGGCGGGCGCTCATCAGCAAGACCGGCGGCGCGTCCGGCCCGCTCTACGGCACCGGGTTCCGCCAGGCCGGCAAGGCGCTGGCCGACGTCGCCGAGGTCGACGCGGCCAAGCTCGGCAGCGCGCTGGAGGCCGCCTTCAACGGGATCAAGCAGCTCGGCGCCGCCCAGGAGGGCGACAAGACGATGCTGGACGCGCTCGGTCCGGCGGTCACCGCCTACCAGGTCGCCGTCCAGGACGGGGCCGACCTGCCCGCGGCGGCCCGGGCGGCGGCGGAGGCGGCCGAACGCGGCCTCGCGGAGACCGTGCCGATGCTGGCCCGCAAAGGCCGGGCCAGCTATCTCGGCGAGCGCACCATCGGTCACGAGGACCCCGGCGCGGCGTCGACCACCCTGATCCTGCGCGCGCTGGCCACGGTGGCCGCCGGTGAGGCCTCGTGACGTCGGTCGCGCACCGGTGGACCGGTCAGGGGGTCGCGCCGGGCGCCGCGGTCGCCGGCTCGTGGCGGGCCGACCGACCGCTGCCGGCCGGTGCCGTCCACATCGGACCGGATGACGTCGAGGCGGCGTTCGCGGCGGTCGCGGCCGACCTGGACCGCGTCGCCGAGCGGGTACGCGCGCAGGGCCGCACCGCCGCCGCCGACATCGTCGCGGTCGGGGCGCTGATCGCCGCCGACCCGGACCTCGTCGACTCGGCCAAGCAGGCGGCCGGCGCCGACCCGCCGCTGCCGGCCGTCCACGACGCGGTCGAGGGCTACGCCACCATCCTCGACTCGCTGCCCGACGACGCGCTGCGCCAGCGGGCCGCCGACGTGCGCCAGGTCGGCCGCCGGGTGCTGGAACGGCTCGCCTATCCCGGCGGTGGCCGGGGCGCGCCCGACGACCGCTTCGTGCTGGTCGCCGGCGACCTCGGCCCGGCCGACCTGATTGAGCACCTCGGCGCGGGCCTCGTCGGCGCCGTCGCGGTGCGGGGCGGCGCCAACTCCCACGCCGCGATCGTCGCCCGCTCGGTCGGCATCCCGCTGGTCATGGGCATCGACGCGGAGGTGCTGGACCTGCCCGACGCGACCGACCTGCTGGTCGACGCCGACGCCGGCGCCGTGGTGGCCGAGCCGTCCGCCGACGAGGTGGCCCGCACCGACGCGGCGACCGCCCGCGCGGTGTCGCGCCGGGCCGCCCTGGCCGCCGAGCGCGGCCTGCCGCACGTCACGGCCGACGACCAGGCCTTCGCCCTCTACGCCAACGTGGCGTCCGATGTGGAGGTTCGCCTCGCCCTGGACAGCGGGGCCATCGGCAGCGGCCTGGTCCGCACCGAGCTGCCCTTCCTGGAGGCGGACCGCTGGCCCAGCGAGGCCGACCACCGGCGGACCTTGGCCCCCCTGCTGGCCGAGGCGCGGGGCCGGCCGGTCACCGTCCGCCTGCTCGACTTCGCCAACGACAAGATCCCGCAGTTCCTGTCGCCGCCGGCCGGGCTGCCGACGCTGCTGGCCAACCCGGACGCCGTCACCGCGCAGGTCCGGGCGATCATCGACCTCGGCCGCGACGTCGGCCTGCGGATCATGGTGCCGATGGTGTCGAGCCCGGCGCAGCTGGCGCCGGTCCGGGAGGCGGTCGCGGCGGCCGCGGCCGCCCTCGGCGTGCCACCCCCGCCGGTCGGCGCGATGATCGAGACCATCGCCGCCGTCCGCGACATCGACGCCGTCTGCCAGGTCGTCGACTTCGTCTCGATCGGCAGCAACGACCTGACCGCCGAGGTGCTCGACCTGAGCCGGGTCGACCCGCGGGCGCGCACCGAGCTGGCCGCCCACCCGCGCGTGCTGTCGCTGATCGGCCGGGTGGTGGACGCGTCCGTCCGCGCCGGGCTGCCGCCGCTCACCGTCTGCGGCGACGCCGGCTCGCACCCGACTACGCTGCCGTTGCTGTTCGGCGCCGGCGTGCGCGCCGTGAGCGTGGCCGTCGCCCGGATCGACGAGACCCGGTGGCGGCTGCGCCGGCTCGACACCGGGCAGTGCCGGGCACTGTTCACCGACGCGTTGCGCCTGGGCGGCGCCGCCGACGTCGCCGAGCTGGTCGAGGAACGGATCGAGGTGGCCATGCCATGACCGAAGGCCTGGGACTCGTGGGCATCGTGCTGGTCTCGCACAGCGCCGGGCTCGCCGAGGGCGCGGCGGAGCTGGTGCGGCAGATCTCCGGTGGCGCGACCGTCGTGCCGGCCGGCGGGACCGGCGACGGGGGCCTCGGCACCAGCCCCGACCTGATCGAGTCCGCCATCGGCGACGCCGACGCGGGCTCCGGCGTGCTGCTGATCCCCGACCTCGGCAGCGCGGTGCTCAGCGCCCGGACGGTGCTGGCCGACCTGAGCGGCGAGGTCACCGCCCGCCTGGTGGACGCGCCGTTCGTCGAGGGCGCGGTCGCCGCCGCGGTGGCCGCCGGCAGCGGGGCCGACCTGGACGCGGTCGCCACGGCCGCCGAGGAGGCGCGGGATGCCCCCAAGTTCTGACGCCGGCGTCGCGGAGCGGGTGGTGGTGCTGCCCAAAGCGCTGCACGCCCGGCCCGCCGGCCAGCTCGCCCAGCTCGCCGGGCGGCACAAGGACGCGACCATCCAGCTCGTCGCGGGGGAGAAGAAGGCCAACGCCCGCGGCGTACTCGCCGTGATGGCGATGGGCGCGGTGACCGGCACCGAGGTCACCGTCACCGTCACCGGTCCGGACGCCGACGCCGTCGCCGACGAGGCCGCCCGGATTCTGACCGCCGCCGAAGCCGACGAGAGCTGACCCAGCCCGCCGGGGTAGCGTGCGACTCGCCCTGGGAGGGTCGGCGGCTCGTCGCCGGCGGAGCGAAGGAGAAGCGGCATGCGACTGATGCGGATCGGACCGGCCGGCGCCGAGCGTCCCGTCCTGCTCGACGCGTCGGGTCGACATTTCGACCTGAGCGGCGTCACGCCCGACATCGACCCGGCGTTCTTCGCCGCCGACGGCATCGAGCGGGTCCGCGCCGCGCACACCGCCGGTTCCCTGCCCGCCTTCGACGCGACCGGCCAGCGGGTCGGCGCCCCGATCGCCCGGCCGAGCGTCGTGCTCTGCATCGGGATGAACTACGCCGCGCACGCCGCTGAGTCGGGCGCGACGCCGCCGGAGCAGCCGGTGATGTTCTACAAGGCGCCGAACACCGTCGTCGGCCCCGACGACGAGGTGCTCGTGCCGCGCGGCTCCAAGCAGACCGACTGGGAGGTGGAGCTCGCGGTCGTGATCGGCCGGCGCGCCCGCTACCTGTCGTCGCCGGAGGAGGCGCTGTCCCACGTCGCGGGCTACGCCATCGCCAACGACGTGTCGGAGCGCGAGTTCCAGATCAAGCAGAGCGGCGGCCAGTGGTCCAAGGGCAAGAGCTGCGAGACGTTCAACCCGCTGGGCCCGTGGCTGGTCACCGCCGACGAGATCGCCGACCCGCAGGCGCTGCGGCTGCGGTCCTGGGTCAACGGTGAGCCGCGCCAGGACTCGACCACCGCCGACATGATCTTCTCCGTGGCGACGTTGATCCACCAGCTGAGCCAGGTGACCGTGCTCGAGCCGGGCGACCTGCTCAACACCGGCACCCCCGAGGGCGTGGCCCTGTCCGGCCGCTTCCCCTATCTGGCCGCCGGTGACGTCATGGAGCTCGAGATCGAGAGCCTGGGTCGCCAGCGCCAGCGCGTCGGTCAAGCCTGACCGCTGGTGTCTGTTTGCCTGCACTTGACGCCGCGCCGCCACCCCCTTGTGCCACGGTGGTGGCGCGGACGGCGCGAAGGGCAGGTGGTCGGCGGTGGCACCGCGGGTGCGCGTGCTCGGCCCGGTCACCGTCGACGGTCCGGCGGGGCCCGCCGCGCTGGTCGGCGCCCGGCAGCGGACCCTGCTCGCCCTGCTGGCCCTCGCTGCGGGCACGGTCGTACCCCGGTCACGGCTGGTCGACGCCCTCTGGGGTGAGGACCCGCCGCGCACGGCGGTGCGCACGCTGCACAGCCACGTCTCCCGCGTGCGGCAGGCGCTCGAGTCGTGTGGGCTCCCCGGGGTGTTGCTCACCAGGGAGCCCGGCTACCTGCTGCAGCTGCCGCGCGACGAGGTCGACGCCCATCGGTTCGAGGACGCCGTACGCGACGCCCGGGCCTGCCTGCCCGACGAGCCGGACCGGGCCGCGGCGCTGCTCACCGACGGCCTGGCCGCCTGGCGCGGCGACGCCCTGGCCGACGGCGAGCCCGACGGCTGGGGCCGGGCCGAGGCGGAGCGGCTCGGGGAGATCCGGCTCGCGGCCACCGAAGACCTCTGGGACGCCCGGTTGCGCCTGGGCCGGCACGTCGAGGCCGTCGCGGAGCTCGAACGCCTCGCCGCCGCCCACCCCACCCGCGAACGCCTCGTCGAGCTGCTCATGCTCGCCCTCTTCCACTGTGGACGCCACGTCGACGCCCTCGACCGCTACCGCCGGCTGAGCGCCCATCTCGCCGCCGAGTTCGGCGTCGACCCCGGCCCGCGGGTCAACGACCTGCACGCGGCGATCCTCCGCGGCGAGCTGGCGGTGTCGTCCGCGCCGTCGGCCGCCGGCCTCCCGCCCCGGGTCGGCCACTTCGCCGGCCGCTCCGCCGAGCTGGCCCTGCTGCGGGACTGGCTCGCGACGCGGACACCCGAAACCCAGATCACGGTCGTACGCGGTTCCGCCGGCATCGGCAAGACCGCGCTCGTCGTGGAGTGGGCGCACGAGGCGGCTCAGCAGTTCCCGGGCGGCATCGTGTTCGTGGACCTGCGCGGGCACGACCCGGACGCGGCGTTGACGCCCGGCGAGGTGGTGGCGCGGGTGCTCGACGGCCTCGGCGTGCCGCCCGACCGGCGCCCGGTCTCGGTGGAGCAGCGGACGGCGCTCTACCGGTCGCTGATCCACGAGAGGCGGGCGCTGATCGTGCTGGACAACGCCGGCACGGCCGACCACGTGCTGCCGCTCGTGCCGAACTCGCCGACCAGCCGGATCCTCGTCACCAGCCGGCACCGGCTCGCCGCCGTCTCCGCGTACCACAGTGTGCGGCACGTCGAACTCGACGCCCTGGCCGCCGGTGAGGCGCAGGCCCTGCTCACCCGGGTCCTCGGCGCCGAGCGGGTGGCCGCCGAGCCGGACGCGACCGACCGGCTCGCCCAGCTGTGCGGCCGGATCCCGATCGCGTTGCGGGTCGCTGCGGCCCGCCTGTCCGGCCGGCCGCGCCAGCCGATCGCCGAGCTGGTGGCCGAGCTGTCCGACAGCGGGCTCGACGCGCTGTCGGTCGACGACCACAGTGTCCGGGCGGTGTTCGCCGGCGCCTACCAGGCCCTGAGCGATCCGGCCGCCCGGATGTTCCGCCTCGTCGGCCTGCACCCGGGCAGCACGGTCTCGTCGTGGCTGGCGGCCGCGGTCGTCGGCGACACCCACGGGCGGGGACGGCGGGGCGTCGACGAGCTCGCCGCCGCGCACCTGCTGAGCGAGGTCGCGGTCGGCCGCTACCGGTTCCACGACCTGATGCGCCGCTACGCCGTGGAGTGCGCGGCGACCGACGGCGAGTCCGGCGCCGCGGTCGGCCGGCTGCTCGACTGGTACGTGGCGATCGCCGACGCGGCCAACCGGGTGCTCGACCGCGGCCGGGACCGGGTCGTCGCCACGCTCGCGCACCCGCCCCGGGAGCTGCCGTTCGGCGGCGACCCCGACGAGGTGCTGGCGTTCCTCGACAGCGAGCGGGACAACCTGGTGCCGGTCGCGGCGTTCGCCCTGCGCACGGGCCACCACCGGGCCGTCTGGCAGCTCAGCTATCTGATCAGCGGTTACTTCGAGTCGCGGGGCCACACCGACAGCCGAATCGCGATCAACCGGCTGGGCCTGGCGGCGGCGCAACAGGCCAACGATCCGGTCGTCGAAGGGCTGATGCGCAGCGGGTTGGGCGTGGCCCACATCGCGGCCCGCCAGTACGAGGCGGCGCTCGACCACCTCCGCGAGGCGCTGCGGCTGATGGCGGCGGCGGGGGACAAGCGCGGGATCGGCCACGCCTACAACAACCTCGCGGCGGCATACGGGGAGCTGGGCCGCTTCGAGGAGGCGATCGACGCCTGCCACGAGGCGCACGCCGTGCACGTCGCCAACGCGCACACCCTCGGCGCGATCCTCGCGCTCAACAACCTCGGCCATCTCTATGCCCGCGTCGGTCAGCCCGAGGAGAGCCTGCTCCAGCTGCGCTCCGGGCTGCGACTCGCGCGGGACGCCGACGACCGGCGGCTCGAGGCCGCGATCCAGCACGGCATCGGGGAGACCCACCGCTCGACCGGGGCGTCCGAGCCGGCGCTGGCGGCGTTCGCGGCGTCGCTGGCGTTGCGGCGAGCGGCGGGCAACCGGCGCTACGAGGCGCGGACGCTGGTGGAGATCGGTGCGACGCTGATCGCGGCCGGTCGGGGTGCCGAGGCCGGCAAGCCGTTGGACGAGGCGTTGGCCATCGCCGAGGAGCTGGCGGACGACTTCGTGGCCGACCGGGCCCGGGCGGAGCTGCGCCGGCTCCCCTGACGTCATGCCGGCAGCCCTGACGTCACGCCGGCTGCCCTGACGTCATTCGGAGCAGTGCAGGCGGGCCCAGATCTTGGGGCCGAAGACGATGCCGACGTCGTCGTTCTCGATCGTGCCGACGCCGACACACTTGTCGACCACGACGCCGTGGACCTCGGGATCCTTCAACCACACCACGAACACCTCGTCGTGCTCGGCCCAGTTGTCCGGCGTGACCTGCGCGGTGATCGTCCGCGACGACATGTCGCCCGCCGGAAGCCACAGGAAGCCGACGCCCGTATCCACGTCGAGCGGCGAGGCGTCGTCGACCGAGGCGACCTCGTAGGACAGGACGATCGGGACGGGGCAGCCGGTGCTCGTCACCTTGAACGCGAACCGGCTGGCCGCCCGCGCGGGCGTGTCGCCTTCGAACGCGCTCACGTCGTCGATCGAGAGGTGCCGTGCCCCGCTGCAGCCGGGCACCTCCGGCGCGCCCGGCGCGACCTGCCCGAGTGACGCCACCAGCCCCACCGCGATCGCGGCCACCGTCGCCTTGCCCATCGATCATCGCCTCCTAGGTCGTGGTCCTTTCACTTCCTAGGTGGTCGCGGTTGTGGAGATGTTGTGGCGCTCTTCCTATGACGCTTGGCGGACCGGCACGGCGTCGGTCAGCCAGACCTCGGCGAGGTCGCCGAGCGGGACGGCGAGGGCCTGGCTGAGGCCGACCACGGTCCCGAAAGCCGGGGCGGGCAGCCGACCGGCCTCGATCTTGCGCAGGGTCTCGGGGGAGATGCCGGCGGCCAGGGCCACCTCGACGAGGCTGCGACCGCCCCGCGCGACCCGCAGCGCGGCGCCGAGACGCTGACCCGCGGCGATCTGCGCGGGGGTGAGCGGTTGGCGAACCATGCCGGCCAGGATAGCCTCCCTCGGGCGTGGTATAAAAATACCGGCGATGGGAGATTGCGTGATCGAGCTGAAGTCCGACGCGGAGATCGGCCGGATGGCGGTGGCCGGCCAGTTCGTCGGCGAGCTGCTGGCCGAGCTGAGCGGCGTCGCCGCGGTCGGCGTCAACCTGCTGGACGTCGAACACC
The DNA here is from genome assembly GCF_029626225.1 of Asanoa sp. WMMD1127. Classification (NCBI taxonomy): domain Bacteria; kingdom Bacillati; phylum Actinomycetota; class Actinomycetes; order Micromonosporales; family Micromonosporaceae; genus Asanoa; species Asanoa sp. WMMD1127. The sequence goes on along the minus strand of NZ_JARUBP010000001.1, from coordinate 292,160 downwards.
ACGCCCGCCGCCGCATCAAGGAACGCGGCGCCGAGTCCTGCTACTGGGACTACGCCCCGTCCTTCGGCCGCGGCCCGTTCCGCAACGTTTTGTGTTTGTCGGTCAACGACGCAGTACTGCACGGCCTACCGCACGACTACGTCCTCCGCGACGGCGACCTCCTCAGCATCGACATGGCGGTCGGCATCGACGGCTGGGTCGCCGATTCGGCCTGGTCCTTCGTCGTCGGCACGCCTTCCCCGGACGACCTGAAGTTGATCGAGGCCACGGAGGTGGCGCTCGCGGCCGGCATCCGAGCGGCCCAGCCGGGCGGCCGCCTGGGCGACGTCTCGGCGGCGATCGGCGAGGTGGCGCACTCCTACGGCTACCGCGTCAACGGCGAGTTCGGCGGCCACGGCATCGGCCGCACGATGCACGAGTCACCGCACGTGGCCAACGACGGCCGGGCGGGACGCGGCATCAAGCTGGAGCCGGGCCTCACGATCGCGATCGAGCCGTGGCTGTGCGCGACGACCGACAAGATCAAATACGACAAGGACGGCTGGACGATCCGGTCGGCCGACGGCTCGCGCACGGCCCACTCGGAACACACCGTCGCGGTCACGGCCGCGGGCCCCCGGGTCCTGACCGCCCGCCCGACACCGGACCCCACCTCCGCTGAACCGGCCCAGAACCCAGGCGCAGCCTCCTGACCACCAGCGCAACGCTCCGACATCCACGGGCAGCGATCAGCCTCAAGCTCCTGGAGCACGCTCGACCGGCGATCAAACGATCTTCATCGGCACCTTTCGGGTCCACGTCTGGAGCGAGCCTGATCAGATCTAGGTAAATTAATGTCGTTATAGGAGCGTTCCCGTACCAAGATCTCAATCCGTTGCCCGCGCGGCGGCGTGCCGGTACGACGCGCCGCAATGCAGTGCCTCCCAGAGCGACGAGCGACCTTCGAGCAGACCCAGGGCGCTCCTCGACCCTCGGCGGTTCGAGGTCGCCGGGTCGCGCCTCGTGACCGTGTCACCGATCACATCGGGTCTGTCGTCGCTCACATCGCGCGGGGCTGTGCGGTCGAAGGGGTGTACCCGTTTCCGAGCGCACAGGAGTTCGTCATGGAAGCTCGCCTCGATCTGTTTCAGAGCGCCGTCGCCGGCAAGGCGATGAAGTACCTGACCGCCGCCAGCAAGGCCGTCAAGGAGTCGACCGTGCCCTACGCGACGTTGGAGCTCGTGAAGCTGCGGGCCAGCCAGATCAACGGGTGTGGGTACTGCGTCGACATGCACAGCAAGGACGCGCTGGCCGCCGGCGAGACGGCGCAGCGCCTGCTCATGGTGGCCGCCTGGCGGGAGGCGACCGTGTTTACCGAGGCCGAGCGGGCCGCGCTCGAGCTGGCCGAGCAGGGCACCCGCATCGCCGACGCGGCGGGTGGGGTGAGCGACGAGGCCTGGGCCGCCGCGGCCAAGCACTACGACGAGGAGCAACTCGGCGCGCTGGTCGCGGCGATCGCCATCATCAACACGTTCAACCGCTTCAACGTGATGGTGCAGCAGCCGGCCGGCGGCTACCAGCCCGGCATGTTCGACTAGAAGAGCGTCGACGGTACGGGTTCGGGCAGTGACCGCAGGTCCGGCACCCGGGCCCGTACCTCCGCGTGGAAGCGGCGGGCCAGCGCCGGTGCGTCGGCGTTGTCCGGTGTGTGCACGAAGACCGTCGGCGAGCGGCCCTCGCGCAGCCAGCCGGCCGTGGTCTCGACCCACCGCTGCCAGCCGTCGACCGTCGCGTCCGCGGCATCGCGGCCCAGGTAGCGGACGATCGGGAACTGCGTCAACGCCCGCGTACGCAACGGCATGCGCGGTTTCTTCGACCAGGCCTCCCGCTCCGCCGCGCTGGTCGGCGGTCGGGCGAAGAACGCCGTGGTGTCGAACGGGATCCACTCCGCCGCGACCAGTGCCAGCGCCTGCTCCAGGGCCGCCCCCGCGCGCCGGTCGTTGAAGAACGCGGTATGGCGTACCTCCACGGCGTAGCGGCAAAACGCGGGCAGCCGGCGCAGGAAGGCCGCCAGCGTCCCGATGTCGGCGGGTCCGAACGAGCCGGGAAGCTGGATCCAGAGGGCGTGCGTACGCGGGCCCAACGGCTCGATCGCGTCGAGGAAGGCCCGCAGGGGCTCGCCACATTCGGCGAGCCGCCGCTCGTGGGTGATCTCGCGGGGCAGCTTGACCACGAACCGGAAGTCGGGGTCCGTCTGCGCCGCCCAGGACTCCACCGTCGATCGGGCCGGCGTCGCGTAGAACGTGGTGTTGCCCTCGACGGCGTCACACCACTCGGCGTACGACCGCAGCCGTTCCGTCGACCGCTCGGGCAGAAACCGGCCGTGCCACGACTTGAGCGTCCACATCGCGCAGCCCACAGAAAGACGCATGCGCCCTACGGTAGTTGGATCGCCTTGGTCTCCAGGAACTCCTCCAGCCCCATCGCGCCGAACTCGCGCCCGTTGCCCGACTGCTTGTAGCCGCCGAACGGGGCCAGCGCGTTCCAGTGGCCGCCGTTGACGTCGATCTGGCCGGCGCGCATCCTGCTGGCCACGGCGAGCGCGCGGTGCGCCGGGCCGAAGACCCCACCCGTCAGCCCGTACGCCGTGGCGTTGGCGATCGCGACCGCTTCGTCCTCGTCGGCGTACCGCGTGATGGTCAGAACCGGACCGAAGATCTCCTCTTGCGCGACCACGGAGTACGGGTCGACGTCGGCGAAGATCGTCGGTCGGGCGTACGCACCGTGGGTGAGGCCGTCGGGGTGGCCCGGGCCGCCGAAGACGAGCGTGGCGCCGTCCTCGATGCCGCGCCGGATGTAGCCGTCGACCTTCTGCCGGTGCGCCTCGGTGGCCAGCGGGCCGATCACGGTGGTGGGGTCGTTCGGGTCGCCGACCGTGTATTTCCGCGCCGCTTCGACCGCCAGCTCGACGATCTCGTCATGCCGATCGGCGGGTACGAGCAGCCGTGGCCACGAGCCGCAGACCTGGCCGCCGTTGACGAAGGCCCGACCCAGAGCCACCTCGACCGCGCTGGACAGGTCGGCGCCCGCCAGGATCACGTTGGCGCCCTTGCCGCCGAGCTCGAGCGCGACCCGCTTGACCGTCTGGGCGGCGACGGCGCCGATCCGCTTGCCGGCACGGGTCGATCCGGTGAACGAGATCATGTCGATGTCGGGATGGGCCGAGATGGCTTCGCCGACGACCGGGCCGGTCCCGTGGACCACATTGAGGACGCCGGGCGGCAGGCCCGCCTCCTTGCTGATCTCCGCGAGGATGCCGGCCGTGAGGGGTGCGAGCTCCGAGGGCTTGAGCACCACGGTGTCGCCGGCGATCAGGGCCGGCGCGATCTTCGACATGACCTGCTGGAGCGGGAAGTTCCACGGGGTGATGGCGCCGACGACCCCGATGGGCTCGCGTACGACCTGGGAGTTGCCGATCCTCTTGGTCCATTCGAAGGTGGCGGCCAGGTCGGCGAACGACTCCGCGACCGCCGTGGGGAAGTCGATGTGGGCGGTGCGGGCGAGGGCGGCGGGCGCGCCCATCTCGGCGGTGATGGCGGCGGCGAGCTGGTCGCGGCGGGCGTCTAGGCCGTTGCCGATCCGCTGCACGATCTCGGCTCGGTGGTTGGGCTCGGTCGCCGACCAGGCCGGGAAGGCGGCCTTCGCGACGGCGACGGCGCGGTCGACGTCCGCCTCGGTGCCGGCCGGGATCACGCCGGCGATCTCGCCGTTGGCGGGGTTGACGACATCGATGGTGGCGTCGGTGGCGGCCGCCGCCGGGGTGCCGTCGATCCAGTGATGGAGTCTCATACGGTCGAGTCTTGGCTCGGCGTTTGGGCGCTAACCAGGGACAACGTGTCCCTGCCTGCGGAAACACGCCGGCTGTCGGCGGTGTTGGTTTGTGTTGTGAGGTCATCGTTGTCTCGCCGGTGACCCGGGTCACTGTCGCATGAAGGGAACCGGTCATGGATCGCGCCGGCTTGGCCTCGTTTCTCCGCACGCGGCGGGCGGCCGTGCAACCGGAGGACGTGGGGTTGCCGCGCGGCCGTCGCCGCCGCACGGGCGGGTTGCGCCGCGAGGAGGTGGCGGCGCGCAGCGGCGTGTCGACGGATTACTACAGCCGCATCGAGCAGCAGCGCGGCCCGCACCCGTCGCGCCAGGTGCTCGGGGCGATCGCCGCCGGCCTGCGGCTGACGGCCGAGGAGCGGGACCACCTGTACCGGCTGGGCGGCTACCCGTCGCCGCCCCGGCCCGGTGGTGACCGCGTCAATCCGGGGATGCGCGAGGTGTTCGCGGGCCTGTCCGGCGCGGCGGCCCAGGTGGTCGGCGACCTGGGCGAAACGCTGACGCAGACGCCGCTCGCCGTTCTGTTGCTGGGTGACCAGACCGTCCACACCGGACTGTCTGGCAGCCTGCACTACCGCTGGTTCACGGACCCCACGTCAAGGCTGCTGTACCCGATCGCGGAGCACGACCGACACAGCCGCCTGATCGTGGCGGACCTGCGGCGTTCCTACACCCGCTCGGGCCCGGACTCCCGCGCCGGCGCAGTGGTGCGGGCGTTGCTGGACCGCAGCGCGGAGTTCGCTGCGATCTGGCGTGAGCATCCGGTAGCGGCGGCGGACTGCGGCGTGAAACGCATCGACCACCCGACTTTGGGCCGCCTGGACCTGAACTGTCAGATCCTCCTGGACCCAGACCACTCCCAGTCCCTGCAGGTCCTCACCCCGGTCCCTGGCACGGGCACAGCAGAAAAGCTCACCCTCCTCGCGGCCCCAGCCAGCTAGCCGCGACCGGCAACCCGCATCTTGTCGGCTATGTATGACGTCAGTCATAACGGCGGGCGCCGCCCAGCGCGGGTTGTGGACGGCGGCGACGACGCCGGTCGACGCTCGCCACCGGCACCGGCGGGTTATGTATGACGTCAGTTATAACGATGATCGTGGATATGTCGACGTTGCGCGCCCGCGAGCCGGCCGTCTTTGTCGGCACCGTGCTGGTGGCTGGCGACGGGCTACGCCGCAGGTTGATGCGACGCATGACGGCCGACGTCGCCGCGGCCGTGCCGTGCCCATCGCCGGCGGCTGGCGACGGGCTACGCCGCAGCTCGACGCGACGCATGACGGCCGACATCGCGCGGCCGTGGCGTGCCCATTGCCGGCGGCTGGCGACGGGCTACGCCGCAGGTCGACGCGACGCATGACGGCCGACGTCGCCGCGGCCGTGCCGTGCTCATCGCCGGTGGCTGGCGACGGGCTACGCCGCAGGTCGACGCGACGCATGGCGGCCGACGTCGCCACCGCCGTGCCGTGCAATTGGCGGCGGTCGGCGCCTGTCGCGAGCCGCAGCCGACCGGCGCCGGTTATGGATGACGACTGTCAGACGGCGGCGGCGCGGTGCGGCCTTGGCTTCGCCAGTCGACCGCGCCGCGTTGGTCGTTGAGTCCGCGCATGCGATCGGTTCAGGCGTGCGGCGATTCGCTGCCCGCGGGGTTCGCGGCCGATGGAATGCGATGGGGGTCCGCCGTTACGTAGACCGCGCGCCCTTGGTGGCCGACGATCAGGCCTTGCGTGCGGAGGACGATCATCGCGCTCCCGACGGTCTGGCGGCTTACCTGGTAGGTCACGCACATCTCGCGGCAGGTGGGGAGCGTGGCGCCGGGGGCTAGCTGGCCGCTGACTATCTGCTGGCGGATGTCGTCGACGATGTCCAGGTAGCTCGGCCGGTGGGGCATCACACTCTCCTCCCATCACTACATCGCTGGTTACAATGGCTACTATTGCTGCGCGGGACGGTCGCGTCAAGGCCGCCTCGTGCCAACTTGGCCAAGCCACCCGACCGGGCCGCGCACGGACCGCCGGACCGCCGGGCCGCGCCGGGCAGCACTCACCGCCGGCCCCGCCGGCCCCTCGACCGCCCCGGACCGCCCGGCCGCGCCGGACCGCCCGGCCGCGCCGGACCGCCCGGCCGCGCCGGACCGCCCGGCCGCGCCGGACCGCCCGGCCGCGCCGGACCGCCCGGCCGCGCCGGACCGCCCGGCCGCGCCGGACCGCCCGGCCGCGCCGGACCGCCCGGCCGCGCCGGACCGCCCGGCCGCGCCGGACCGGACCGTGCCGGTGCCGGACGGCCGGACCGTGTCGAGCGGCTCGGCCGGATCTGACCGCCGGGCCGCCGGATCGCGCCAGGCCCCGCGCAGCCGTCACGCCCCGCCGGAACTCGCGGGTTTCGAAAACGGGTGCTGCTCCAGACGGCGGCGGCCTAGGGCGTGTCCTGGCGATCAGTTGATCGTTTCTGGTTGATGTGTCGGGTGTAGGTCGTGGTGAGTTGACGGACAAGGCTTGGGCGGTGATCGGGCCGTTGCTGCCCGAGCCTGGTCGTCGGTCCGGGCGGTGGCGTGATCACCGTCAGGTGATCAACGGGATCTTGTGGAAGTTGCGGACCGGGGCGCCCTGGCGGGATTTGCCGGAACGCTACGGGCCGTGGAAAACCTGCCACGAGCGGCTGCGGCGGTGGACCACGGACGGCACCTGGGAACTGATCCTGGCCCGGGCGCAGGTCTACGACGACGGCCAACCAGTCGAATGGATCATCAGCGTGGACTCCAGTGTTGTGCGTGCCCACCAGCACGCCGCCGGGGCACGCAAAAAAGGGGATCTGCCGGTGGTGTGGCCATACCAGCGGCGGATGGTGAGGCGTTGGGCCGGTCCCGGGGCGGCCTGAGCACCAAAATCCACCTCGCGGTCGACGGCCGCGGGCGGCCGTTGTCGGTGTTGCTGACCGCCGGGCAAGCCGGTGACAATCCGCTGTTGTTCCCGCTGCTGGACGCCATCGCGGTCCACACGTCTGGACGCGGTCGGGCGCGTAAGAAGCCGCGGATGCTGATCGCGGACAAGGCCTACGCCCATGACCCGACCCGCAGCGGGCTACGCCGGCGCGGTATCCCACACACCATCCCGGAACGGTCCGACCAGGTCGCCCGCCGGGCTGCCAAAGGCAGCCGCGGCGGACGCCCACCCACGTTCGACCCGCACGTCTACCGACAACGCAACGTCGTGGAACGCTGCTTCAACCGGCTCAAACAATGGCGTGCCTTGGCCACCCGCTTCGCCAAACGCGCCGCCCTCTACCGGTCAAGCCTGCTCCTCGTCGCCGCGTTGATCTGGCTCCGATGATCGCCAGGACACGCCCTAGTCTGCCGGCGGGAGCCTCGGCCGCTTCGCGGCCGCACGTCAAACTGCCGAGGGCAACGGCAGCGCTCGAACCGCGCGGGCAGCGTCCCCGCGCCTCCCGCATCAGGAGCGAGATGAGGCTTCCCAAGGCACTGCATGCTCTCTGGATCGTGGCGGCCGCCGCCGTCGTGGCGGCAACTCTGCTCGTGGCGTCGCCGGCCCGGGCCGCGTCCCTGACCGAGGTCACCAACTTCGGCGCCAACCCCGGCAACCTCCGGATGTACCTCTACGTCCCCGACCGCGTCGCCGCCCGCCCGGGGCTGTTGGTCGCCGTCCACTACTGCACCGGCAGCGGGCCGGCCTTCTACAACGGCACCGAGTACGCGCGCCTCGCCGACCAGTACGGCTACATCGTCGTCTATCCCTCCGTCACCGCCAGCGACGGGTGTTTCGACGTCGCCTCGACCGCCACCCTGACCCACAACGGCGGCAGCGACTCGTTGAGCATCGTTTCGATGACGCGGTACGTGCAGCAGAACTACAACGCCGACCCCGCGCGCACGTTCGTCACCGGCGTCTCCTCCGGGGCCATGATGACCAATGTGCTGCTGGGCGCCTACCCCGACGTGTTCCGGGCCGGCTCGGCGTTCGCGGGCGTACCCTTCGGTTGTTTCGCCGGTCCGTCCAAATGGAACAGTCAGTGCGCGCAGGGCCAACTCACCCGCACACCGCAGCAGTGGGGCGACCTGGTCCGCAACGCCTATCCGGGCTACACCGGCCCACGACCGCGGGTGCAGCTGTGGCACGGGACCAACGACGAGACGCTGTCGTACGTCAACTTCGGCGAAGCCGTCAAACAGTGGACCAACGTGCACGGGCTGAGCCAGACGCCGACCTCGACCGACAGCCCGCAGTCGGGCTGGACCCGCACCCGCTATGCCAACAGCTCGGGTCAGGTGCAGGTCGAGGCGATCAGCATGGCCAACACCTCGCACAACCTGCCCGTGCCGGCGTCGGCCGTGATCGCCTTCTTCGGCCTCAACACCGCCGGCCCGTCGAACCCGCCCACCTCCGACCCACCGACCGGCGGCCCCACCACGCCGCCACCCGGCCCCGGTCCCGGTCCAGGCCAGGGCGGCTGCACCGCGGCGTTCCGGGTGACGAGCTCCTGGCAGGGCGGGTACGTGGCCGCCGTCCGCGTCACCGCCGGCGGCACCGCCATCAACGGCTGGCGGGTTAGCCTGCCGCTGCCGGCGGGCTCCACCGTCGTCAACTCCTGGAGCGGCCAGTTCTCCGGCACCGGCGCCACCACTCAGGTGTCCAATGTGTCCTACAACGGCCGCCTGGCGGCGAACACGGCCACCGAGTTCGGCTTCCAGGCCAACGGCACCGCACCCACCACCCCGGCGCTGACCTGCACCGCACTCTGAGTTCGGACGCCGTTAGGAACGGTCCGCTCCAATCGGAACGGACCGTTCCTAACATGAGGGGTTCAGCCGAACGTGCGGTCCAGAGCGTTGGCCAGCGCGGTGTGGCCAGGCTCGTTGGGGTGCGGGCAACCGCCCAGGCCCGTCTGCTGGATGTCGCCGCTACGCAGCGCCGGCGGGGTGACGAACCGCACCTTCTCGTTCTGCGGCACGCCCTGCCAGATCGCGTTGTTCATCGCCGCCGTCCATTGTCCGACGGTCTGTTGCCAGCCGGGGTCGTCGAGCAGCGGGCGCACCGAGAACGGGATCCGCCCGGGCAGCATGTCCTGGAGAACCTTCGACACCTTCTGGCGGTACGTCTCACCGAACGCCCCGAAGTCGAGTCGGGCGGGACTGATGTCGTAGTAGCCCATCCAGACCACCTTGTCGGCGCCGGCCGCCAGCATCGTCTCGATGATGTCGGTGACCCGTTGCTTGATGGCGTTGTAGTGGGTCGGTCCATTATAGACAGGAACGTCGATCTTCTTGTGGAAGTAGTCGTGGTCGGTGATGTCGCCCTCCACCCGCAGGTGGCACGAGCCGCCGTTGATGACCGCGGACTTGGCCGCGTAGTTGCCCTGGCCGTCGAACCACTTCATCACGGCCTGCCAGGGCTTGTTGTGCTTGGTGAAGTACTCCTGCGCGAACTGCTTGTAGTAGTCGATCGTGCCGCACTCCGTCAGCGCGGTCAGTACCTCCGTCCAGTTGGTGTCGTTGACGCCACCGGTGCTCACGAAGTAGGCCGCCTTCTTCTCGGCCTTCGCCTGCCGGATCGCCCGCTCGGCCAGGTCCGCGGGCGACGAGTTCCGGTGCCACGGGTTGTGGCACGCGTCGGGCGTGTCCCAGCCGGCGCCGAGGATGTCCGACGTCGTGTAGCCCGTACGCGCGAAGTTGAAGTACTCGACGACGTTCCGGTTGAGGTTCGTCGCGTACTTACCGGCGTAGCTGAACATCATGTCGTTGCCCGGCAGGTGCCGGACGTTGTCCTCGGCCGTGTTGCCGACGCACTGGCCCATCGGGAAGTGGTACGTGCGCTGCAGGTGCGCCGACGTGACGGAGTCGCCGGTGGCCACCAGGACGACCGGATTGGCGGGGTCGCGGCCCGGGCAGAAGCGGTCCTTGCGCGCGTCGACGATCTCCTCGTCATTACCCGCGTCCGAGCAGGGCTTCGGGTCGGGCGGCGGGGGACCGGTCGGCGGATCCGTCGGCTCCGTCGGCGGATCAGTCGGCGGGTCGGTCGGTGTCTCCGACGGGGACTCGCTGGGGCTGGCCGACTCGCTCGGGCTCGCCGACGGGCTGGCGGACTCACTGGGACTGGCCGACGGACTGGCCGACTCACTGGGACCGGCCGACCCACTGGGACCGGCCGACCCACTGGGACTGGCCGACTCGCTGGGGCTCGCGGACTCGCTCGGGCTGGCCGACTCGCTGGGACTCGCCGACTCGCTGGGACTCGCCGACTCGCTCGGGCTCGCGGACCCGCTCGGGCTCGCGGACCCGCTCGGACTCGCCGACCCGCTAGGACTGCCCGACGGCGACCCACTCGCGCACGGACTGGAGCTCGGACTCGGACTGCCACTGGGACTCGAGCTCGGACTGGCAGTCGGCTCCGGATCCCACGTGGTGGTCGGATCGGCGATCACCGTGCCGACCGCCGCGACATTCCGGGCCGCGACCGCATCGGGCGTGGCCGTCGTCTCACACTCGGGCTCGTCCGCCGGCTCCGGCTGCTGCGAATCCCGATAATCGGCCTCCAACTCCCGCATCACGTCGGCCGGCAACGGCCCACTGTTCGAGATGCACGGGTCGAACTCCCAGCGGCTCTTCACTCCGCGGTACTCGATGTCGCGTACACAGGTGTCCGGATCCGCACCCGCTTCCGCCGCGACGGCACGAATCGTCAACGGCGACCGGGGTACGACCTGGATCGCGACCACCATCAGCAGCGCGATCGTGGCCACGGCCGCCAACGCTCCGGCGACGGGTCTCCCGCTGCCGCCAAACGGCGATTTCATAGGCTGGCCTCTCCTCTCGATGGGCTGGACAGCGCGCGACGTCGATCGATCCCACGCCCTGCGGCGACGCTAGAGAGGGGTGATAATTCATCGATGAATCCGCGATAAATCGATGGGGTTGGGTCGTGCGGATACAAGCACTGGGTCCGGTGCGGATCTGGGACGGGGCGCAGTGGGCGCCGATCACCGCGACACACCTCCGGATCGTGCTGGCCGTGCTGCTGGCCGAGCCGGGGCGGCCTGTGCCACGCGACCGGCTGGTCCACGAGATCTGGGGTGAGCGGCCGACCCGCACGGCGGCGAGCGCGGTCAACGGCTACGTCATGCGGCTGCGGCGGCTGCTGCGCGCGGGCGAGGCCGGCGAGGTGGTCAGCCGGGCGGCCGGCTACGAGCTGGTGACCGACGCGGACGCGGTCGACATCCAGATCTTCGAGCGGATGGTACGCAGCGGCCGGCGCTACGTCGCCGAGGGCCGGATGGCCGACGCGGCCCGGCAGCTCTCCGGCGCGCTGGCGCTGTGGCGGGGCGCTGCGCTGGCCGACGTGCCGCCGACGCTCACGGTCGCCGCCGAGGCCGCCCGCCTGGAACAGCTCCGGCTCGCCGCGCTGGAGGAGCGGTTCGGTGCGCAGCTGGCGATGGGCCAGCACACCGAGATCGTCGAGGACCTCGCCACCCTGGCGCGCGAGCATCCGCTGCGCGAGCGCCTCTCCCGGCACCTGATGATCGCGCTCTACCGCTGCGGCCGGCGGGCCGAGGCGTTGGAGGCCTACCGCCGCGTACGCGACGTGCTGGTCACCGAGACCGGCATCGAGCCCGGTCCGGAGCTCCGCGACCTGGAACACGCGGTGCTGACCGACGACCGCACGCTGGCCGCACCCACGGTCGCCCCGGTGACGCCGGCGCAGCTACCGGCCGCGGTGGTCGACTTCGCCGGCCGGCACGACGTGTTCGCCACCCTCGACGCGCTCGCGGCGCGACGGCCCGCCCCACCCGTCGTCATCGCCGGGCTCGCCGGCGCCGGCAAGACGGCCGCCGCCGTCCAGTGGGGACACTCCACCCGCGACCGCTTCCCCGACGGCCAGCTCTGTCTCGACCTGCGGGGCGCCTCGGCCCGGCCACCGGTCGCGCCGATGGAGGCGCTGGCGCATTTCCTGCACGCGCTGGGCGTCGCGCCCGACGAGATCCCGGGCGAGCTCGACGAGGCCGTGGGCCTCTGGCGCAGCGTGACCGCCGTGCGCCGGATCCTCGTGGTGCTCGACAACGCCGCCACGGCCGACCAGGTCCGGCCGCTGCTGCCCGGCGGTCCCGGCTGCATGGTGGTGGTGACCAGCCGCGACCAGCTGCGCGGGCTGACCGCTCGGGAGGGCGCGGTCGGGCTCGAACTGGGCGTGCTGGCGCCCGACGAGGCGGTCGAGCTGGTCGGCAAGCTGGTGCCCGGCGCCACGGAGGCGGAGGCGGCCGAACTGGCCCGGCTCTGCGGTCACCTCCCGCTGGCGGTGCGGATCGCGGCCGCCAACCTCAACGCCGGGCTGATCCCCATCGGGCACTACAACTGGCGGCTGGCGGCGGGCGACCGGCTCGACGCGCTCGGTGTGCCCGGCGACGCCACCACGGCCACGGCCACGGCCTTCGACCTGTCGTACGAGGCCCAACCGCCCGCCGCCCGCCGGCTGTTCGGGCTGCTGGGCGCCGCCCCCGGCGACACGGTCACCGTGCCGACGGCCGCGGCTGTGGCCGGTGGGTCGCCGGCCGAGGTCGAACCCCTGCTCGACACGCTGGCCCGCAACCACCTGCTCGACCAGGTGGCGCCCGGCCGCTACCGCTGGCACGACCTGGTGCGCCTCTACGCCCGTCGCCGCGGCGACGTCGCGGACCGCGACCCGGCGCTCGACCGGCTCTACGACCACTACCTGTCGACGATGGACGCCGCCGCGGATCTCCTCTACCCGCACGTGGTGCGCCTCCCGCTGCCGCCCACTGTGGACCCGACGCGCAGGGTCGCCTTCGGCGGCGCCGCCGACGCGTCGCACTGGCTCGACAGCGAGCGCGACAACATGATCGCCGCGATCATGGCGGCCGGCCCGGCGCACCGCGAGGCGGCCTGGCGCCTCACCGACCACCTGCGCTGGCACCTCGACTTCACGGCCCCGTCCGCGGAATGGCTGCCGGTCACCGAGGCGGCGCTGGCGTACGCCCGGGCCGACGACGATCCGCTCGGCCAGGCCGCCGCCCACCTGAGCCGGGCCACCGTCCTGCTGGCCCGATGCCACTACCCGCAGGCGCTCGACGACTTCCAGCGGGCGCTCGACTTCGCCCGGGACGGTGGCTGGGCCGAAGGCCAGACCTCGGCGCTGAGCAACCTGGCGCACGTCGCGTTCGAGACGGGCCAACTGGACCTGGCGGCCCGCTACAGCCTCGAGGCGCTCGACCTCGACACCCGGATCGGCCGCCTCGCCGGGCAGCTCGCCCGGTTGGCCAACCTCGGCAACATCCGGCTGCAGCAGGGGCGGTTGACTGAGGCGGTCGCGTACTGCCGGCGGGTCATCGATCTGGAGACCACGATCGGGGAGTGGCACGGCCAGGGCACGGCGCACGGGTGCCTGGGCGAGGCCTATCTGTTGCTGGGCCGGCGCGCGGAGGCGCTGACCAACCTCGAGGCCGCGCTGGCCACGCATCGGCGGGCCGGCGCCCGCAGCAACGAGGCCGACATCCTGCGCCTGCTCGCCGTCGCGCACCCCGACCCGGTCGAGGCCCAGGCGCTGGCCACCGAGGCCCTGCGCATCTGCCGCGAGGTGGGCGACCGGTGGGTGGAAGCCCACGCCCTGCTCGCCCAGGCCGAGCTCGACCTCCGGGCGGGCGACGCCGACCTCGCGATCGTCCACTTGCGACAGGTGCTCGCCCAGTCCCGCGGCGACGGCGCCCGGCACGCGGAGGCGCAGGCCCTGATTGGCCTGGCCAAAGCTCATCGGCTGCGCGGCGCGGACGCCGCGGCCGGCGACTACGCGGCGCAGGCGTCGGCGATCTGCCGCGACTACGGCTACGAGCTGCTGGAGACCTACGCGGTGTGACGTAACAGCGCGTCCGCCACCACCGGCCAGGCGACCCGGGGGAGCCCCTGGCCGATGCCGGGCAGCGTCAGCAAGGTGGCGTGGGGAATCTCCGCGGCCAGCGCGACGCCGTTGCCGTGCGGGAAGAACGGATCCTCGTCGCCGTGCACCACCAGCGTGGGCACGGTGATCTCGCCGAGCCGCTCGCGCCACCGCGGCCCGCTGTCGATGGCCGCGAACATGGTGCCCAGATGGCTGGCCCGCTGCGCTTTCGCGGATCGGCCGGCCCGGTCGAAGACCCGACCCGCGGTCGCACGGACGTCGGCCTCGGTGAAGCCGCGCGAGCCCGCCATCAGCCGGCCGCCTTCCGTCATGTAGTCGACGACGCTCTCGCGATCGGTCCAGTCGGGCTGTGGCCGCTCGAAGAGGTTGGCCATCACCTCCGGCGCGTGCTCCGGCAGGTCGGGATCGACCGGGCCGGGCGCGACCGGCCGGGTGGAGATCAGGGTCAGCGAGGCGACCCGGTCGGGGTGGTCGAGAGCGAGCAGCTGGGCGACGAAGCCGCCGACGCCGAGCCCGACGACGTGGGCGCGCCCGAGGCCGAGCGCGTCGATCAGCGCGGCGGCGTCGCTCACCAGGTCACGCAGGTCGTATGCGGGCGCGTCCGGGTCGACGTAGGTCGACTCGCCCGCGTCCCGCAGGTCGTAGCGCACCACGTGCCGCCCGGCCAGCGCCGCACAGAACTCGTCCGGCCAGCTCAGCATGGTCACCCCGATGAGCAGCACGGGTGGATCGGTCGACTCACCGAACGTCTCGACGCACAGCTCGACCCCGTTGACGCGCTTCGTGGATCTCACCACCAGAGCGTACGCCGGTTGACGCAACCGCCTGGTTGCCATATGGTTATAGCAACCGAATGGTTGCATCAGCCGAGAGGAGCGTCCGATGCTCGTACCGACCGCCATGGTCATGGCCGACAACGCGACCAGGCAGCACGTGCTGTCCGCCCGCCCGACGGCGCCCACGACCCGAGCGCCCGCGCCCCCCCGCCGACGCGCGCGCCGCTTCACCGCCGCGGCCCTGCGCCGACTCGCCGACACCGTCGAGAAGCGCACCATCCCGGCGCCGACCCACTAGAACCGAAGCTGGAGGCGAATCATGAGCGACCAGACACCGGACCCGGCCCTTCCACCCGTGGTGGACAGGAAGACCTGGCAGGAGGCGCGCGAGGCACTGTTGGCACGGGAGAAGGCACACACCCGCGAGGGCGACGCGATCGCCGCGGCCCGCCGGCGCCTGCCGATGGTCGAGGTCGACGCGAGCATCGAGGTCATCGGCCCCGACGGCCCGGTCACGATCCTCGACGTCTTCGAGGGCCGCAAGCAGCTGATCGCCTATTACCACGCGTGGTGGCCGGGCCGACCGGCCGCGGAGCAGTGCGAGGGCTGCACGTTCTTCAACAGCCAGATCCGCGAGCTGTCCTACATCCATTCACGCGACGCCACGTACGCCGTGCTCTGCAAGGGTCCGTTCGAGGAGAGCATCCGCTATCGGGACTTCCTGGGCCTCGACATGCCGTGGTACTCGGCCGCCGAGACGGCGCCGCAACTTCTCGAAGGCCGTGACTGGCAGCGCCACCACCTGGTCTTCTACGTCCGCGACGGCGAGCGCGTGTTCGAGACCTACTACACGGGCGGCCGCGGCGTCGAGATCATGACACCGACGCACGGCCTGTGGGACATGACGGTCTACGGCCGCCAGGAGGCGTGGGAGGACTCCCCGGAGGGCTGGCCGCAGGGCTGGGGAGACGCGCGCAACCCCGAGGTCTGGCGCACGAACGGCCGCCCGATCGTGCAATGGTCCCGCATCGAGGCCGGCCGCTCCGACGACCTGACCGCACGCTGAGGCGGCGCGATGATGTAGACCTTGGGCGTGGAAACCGATGGTGGGCGGAAGGGCCCTGACCGGCGCGGCGGGGCGGTGTTCGCCGGTGCGCTCGGCGCCCTCGGCGGCGCGGCGCTGACGGCCGGTTGGGGCACCACCGCGATCGTCATCGGCGCGGTGGCCGGCGCCGCGGTGGGCGCGGCGACCGACGTGGTCGCTCGAACCCTGCAGAAGCCGGGCGAGATCCCGGCGCTCTGGTCACGCATCGTCATGAGCGCCGCGCTCGTCGCCCCACTGGGCTGGCTGGTGGGAAAGCTGTTCGGGCTCGGTCCGATCGTCGTCGGCGTGCTGGCCGGGGCGCTCGTGGGCCTGCTCGGCATCCGCCCGCACAAGGTCGTGCTCGGTCCGCTGCTCGGCGCCGGCGTCGGCTGGGCGCTGGGCGCGATCTGGGGTGACGTGCCGGCCGCGGTGGTCGCCGCCGTGACGGTGGTCGTCTTCCGTACCGCGTCGGCTCTGATCTTCCGCGACGCCCAGGTGAGCCTGCTCGCCGAGGACGTCGATCCGGCGGACCTGCCGTTCGTCGTGCCGCTCGAGGCCCGCACCCGCTACGTCGGCACCGGCTACGTGCGCGAGCTGGCGGCGGTCATCGGCGGCGACTACCTCCCCGCCAACCCCGATATCGGCATCGTCGCCAGCCTCGACGACCTGTCCGGTCCCGCGTTCGCGCCGAGCGAGGTGGATCCGCGGGTACGCGAGTTCTACGAGCACACCACCCGCTTCACCCTCGACATCGTGCCGGAGTGGCGACTGTGGGTGCGGCCCGGCTACCTGCTCTACCGCACGCTGGTGGCGCGGCCGCTCGGCCAGGCCAACGTGCCGATGAACCAGCGCGAGACGCAACGCGGCATCCTGAGCCGGATCGACACGATCACGCGCCGGGAGGACGCGACGGTCAGCGTCCGCGGTTGGATCCGGTCGTTCGCCGACACCGACGAGCCGATCTACGTCGGCATCTACACCACCTATCGGCACCTCGACAGGGGGTACGTGAGTGTCGGCTTCCCGCTGCCCCAGGCGAGCTTCACGGCCACACTGGAACCCCGGCCCCGTCCCGACGGCGGGCTGACGTTGAGCAGCCGCGGGCAGGGCGACCAGCCGGGCCACTACCTGACCTACGTCGACGCGCGGACCCGACGGCTGACGGCCTTGAGCGTGCACGGCTTCGCCGAGCGCCTCGACGTCTTCGTCAACCCCGCCGGAGACCTGGTGGCGGAGCACGCCTTCAGCGTCTTCGGCCTACCGTTCCTGGTCCTCCACTACCGGATGCATCGCAAACCCGCCTGACCGAGCCGGCCGGGCGGAGATCCGCGTTCGGAGCTGTGGCACAGTCCATCGTGTGGACGAGCTGCCGGGATGGTTGCCCGCCTGGTGTCTCGACCAGCTGGGCGGCGAGCCAACCGGTGTGCTGTTCACGTCGCGACAGGTCTCGACGGTGTTCGGGCTGCGCCTGGTCGGTGGCAGGGACGTCGTGGTCAAGGCGCGCGCCGATGACGGGCGGGCCGGGTCGTGTGTCGCGGCGCAGGCCCGGCTGGCCGAGGGCGGCTTTCCGTGTGCCCGGCCGCTCACGCCGGTGGTCCGGGTCGGCGCGTTGGCCGTGCACGCCGAGGAGTTCCGGCCCGGCGGCGCCGTGTTGCACGGGAACTCGCCCGACGTCGCCGTGCGCTGCGCGCGAGTGTTCGCCCGGCTGATGGTGGCGCTCGCCGGCGTGACGGTCGCGCCGCCGCTGCCGAACCCGGCCTGGGTGCGGTGGGACCACGCCGATGCGGGGACGTGGCCCGCGATCGACGTTCTCGACAACCGTGATCAGCGTGCCGTGCCCGCGCACATCGTGGAGACGGCTCAGCGGGCTCGGACGCGCCTGTTGGCGGCCGCGTCGCCGGGCGTGCTCGGCCATGCCGACTTCGAGGCGCAGAACCTGCGGTGGCGGGGTCGACAGTTGTGGGCGGTGCACGACTGGGACAGCCTGGCCTGGCAGCCGGAGGCCGCGTTGGTGGGCGCGGCGAGCGGGTCGTTCGCCAGTTCCGGGCCGCCCACGTTGGCGCCGGTCGAAAGCTCCGATGCGTTCCTGACTGCCTATCAGGACTTTCGGGGGCGCTCCTTCACGGCTGTGGAGCTGGAGATCGCCTGGGCGGCCAGCGTGTGGATGGCCGCGTACAACGCCCGGGAGATGGCGTTGTGTGGTGGTGCCTCGGCGGGCGGCGATGCGTTGCGGGCGCAGGCAGCCGAGCGCCTGCGTCGGGCTCATGCCTGAGTCAGACCGTGCGAAGGTCGAGCGTGTGCCAGGAGAGGACGCCGAGCGAGTTGGTGGACCACCACAGCACGCCGGATCGATAGGACACGCTGGTCGCGGCTGCGGCGACCAGGATCGTCCGCCGGCTCTCGAGGTCGTATACGAGTAGCTCCTGCCCGCCGAGCGCGGCGCCCAGCGCGCTCGAGTCCTTCGAGAGCACCTCGAACCGGTCCAGCGGCGCCACGTCGACGATCGAAGCGGTCGCGCCGTCCTCCGCTATCCGGAGCCGCTCCGATCCGTCGGGACGCATCAGTTCCGTTTGGGCCGGGCCGTCGGCGGACAGCACGTACACGCGACACCACGTTGGCGCGCACTGGCCCGGACGATCTCGGCCGGCGTCCACCTCGATGGTCGCGGCGGTGTCGAGGCTGCGCAACCGAGGGCCGCCGCCGCCCCGGGTGACCAGCCATGGCCAGCGCGACAGTGTCCACTCGCCCGGCTCGGTGCGCACCTCGACCGGCCCGCCGTCGACGGGCACCGACCGCACTTCCGTCGCCGGTTGGTCGCCTGGCGCCGTCGCTGTCCAGAACAGCCGGTCGGCCCGCGCGACGAGGTCGTAGTCAGAGCCGGCGAAGGTTGCCCAGCCGGTGTCGTCGGTGATCGTTCGTGGCGCGCCGCCGGACAGATCGGCGCGCCACAGCGTGGTCTGGGCCGTCCCGTCCGTCTCCGCCCACACCAGCTGGTTGCCCACGAGGGCGAACGCCTCGAACTGCGGGCCGACCGAAGCCGGGAGCCGGCGGAGCACCCGCACGGTGCCGTCGGCCGCGCGGAGCAGCAGGCGCACCGTCTTACCGTTGGCGTCCACGGCGGTGCCGGCGGAAACCCGCGCGTCGACGAAGAAGGCCGGGTTGTACGAAGCGCCGTCGGCCAGCACACCGGGAACGTTCGCGCGCTGAGCCTGCGGCCATACGGTTCCGACCCCGGGCGGCGGTGGTTGCGGCGCGCGGGGCCCCTCCGGCGTCTGCGCCACGAGCGCGCCGGTCGCCACCAGGGCCCCGACCAGGGCGAGCACCCTGCGCGCGGGCGGTCGGGGCCGGCGCGGCGGAGGCTCCGGCGCCGATTCGCGCGCTTCGTTCACGCCGGCAACCGTAGCCGCCCACCGCTTTGCAACGCGCGCCGCGGGCCGTACGATGCGAAAACGGTTTTCATTTCCGTCAAGTCGCGGGGAGTGGTCGGGTGGCGGCGCACAGGCAATGGGGGTGGGCGGCGGTGGCCGCCGGCTGTGCTCTCGTCCTCGGGGCCTGCACGGCGCCCGTGGCGTTCAACCGATCCACCGACCAGCTCCAGGTGGTCACGACGACCGGCATCCTGGCCGACCTGACGCGCAACGTCGGCGGCGATCGCGTCGTCGTGGACTCGATCGTGCCGGACAACGCCGACTCACACGTCTACGAGCCGAGCCTGCGCGACGTGCGCAACATCGTGTACGCCGACGTCGCGTTCAGCAATTACCTCCTGCTGGAGGCGCAGAACGTCATCAAGGCGCTGGACGCGAACCTCCGCGACGGTGTTCCGAACATCGCCCTGGCCGAGCGCGCGTCGAAGTACGCGGCCGAGATCATTCCGCTGGTCGAGGACGTCTCGCTGGACACCATCTGGCTGGGCCTGCGGGTGCGAGGCACCGGCGCCCAGCGCGGCGCGGACCGGGCATCCGACGTGCTGGTCTCGGCCACGGACGTGTCCGGCCCCGGTGACCTCGTCGCCTACCTGACGGAGTCGTTCGGAGATCCGGCCTTCTACGTCAACTCCGCGGACGGCTTCGACCCCTCCGACGGCTACCGGGACGACACGGCGACGCTGCCGCCCGCCGCACACACCCATATGAGCTGGGCGTTCACCGCACCCGGCGTCTACCGGCTCACCATGTCCGCGAAACTGCGGGTGGCCCACGACGCCAGGCCGGTCGACCTCGGGACGCAGACGTTCACCTTCGCCGTCGGTGTCGACCCCCACTCGGCAACCGGCATCCCCGCGCCGACGGTGCTCGCGGCCGGCCACGCGGACATCTCCGCCGACCTCGACACCGGGCGTCTCTACCTCTACGCGGACCCGCACGGCGGCGGGGACGTCAACCAGGAGGTGTACGACCCGGCGAGCACGGTGATCGAGGTGCCGGCCAAGGCCCTGAAGGAAGTGCCGGCCGGCCGCGGCTACCGATTCCTGGGCCGGCCGGGACAACAGGTCTACCAGTTGCCGCAGGCGGTGCTCGGCCGGCACGTGCACGGCGAGATCGACCCGCACCTGTGGCAGGACGTCGGCAACGCGCAGGCCTACGTGGAGCTCATCCGGGACACGCTGACCGCCGTCGACCCGGCCGGGGCGAGCACCTACCGCCGCAACGCGGAGCGCTACCTGGGCGAGTTGAGCGCGCTGGACGCCTATGTCGCGGAGACGATCGCGTCGATTCCGCCGCCGCAGCGATATCTGGTCACCACCCACGACGCGTTCGGCTACCTGGCGCATGCCTACCAGATCCCTGTCGCCGGTTTCGTGACGCCGAACCCGGCGGTCGAGCCGAGCATCGCGGACCGGCGGAAGCTGACCGAGACCGTTCGCAACCTGCGTGTGCGTGCGGTGTTCCTCGAACCGAACCTGGCCGCCCGATCGTCCACATTGGCCCAGGTGGCGGAAGAGCAGCAACGGCGGGTGTGTCCCATCTACGGCGACGCCTTCGACGACACCGTGACCACGTACGTGCAGATGATGCGCGTCAACGCCGACTCGCTCAAGCGATGCCTGACCTGATGGGGAGCCCCAGCACATGAGAACACTCGGCGTCCTGGCCGTGATCGCCCTCGCCCTCGCGCCGTCGCCGTCCCCCGACGACCTCGACCAGCGGGTCGCGGCCGACCAGGCTGTGACCGCGGGGCGGGCGGAGTTGGGCGCCGGTCACGTCGACATCGGCCCGCGCTACCACGACGGAGAGTGGACTGTCCTCGTGCACGACGACACGGTCGTCCCGCCCGTGTGGCGGTCGCCGCGCGATGCGGTGATCCGCGTGCCGGACGCGGCGGTCCAGAAAGTGCCCGACGATCCGGCGTACGCGTTCCTCGACCAGGAGCCGGGCACGCCGGTGCACGTGATCCCGCAGACGCAGGACCCGGACGTCGTCTGGGTGGGCTGGAACACGCAGGACCCCGGGGTCATGGACGCCGTCGCCCGGGGTGTGACGATGAGCCTCCTGGGCGTCCAGGGCCCCGGCGACCTGACGGTGTTCCTGCAGTCCGGCAGCCTCGGCGCCCCGGACGTGCTGTGGAACAGCCGGCAGCCGTACCCGCAGCCGGTCTGGGTCGAGACCAACACACACACGCACGCCAACTGGGTGTTCGCCCGCCCGGGTGTCTATCTCGCGACCGTCGAGTTCGCCGCGGAGCTGGCGGGCGGCGAGACGGTCACCGCGCGCGAGGTGCTCAGGTTCGCGGTTGGGGATCGGACCACTGCCGACGCCGCCTTCGCCGCGGCGTTCACCAACCCGTTGCCGTCCGCCGTCGCGCCGGACAGTGAAACCGACCCACCGGAGCGCGGTCCATCCGTGCTGACCGCCGGGGTGGCCGTCGCCGCCGCCGCTGTCGCAGCGGGGCTCGTCTGGGTCGGTTGGCGAGGCCGGCGCGTCCGGCGACGCGCGGAGCGGGAACAGCAGCCGTGAGCGCCGTCCTCTCTCTCGACCATGTCGATGTCGACCTCGGCCGCAGGCCCGTTCTGCGCGACGTCGACCTCCACGTCGCGGACCGCGAGCTGGTCGGCCTCGTCGGACCGAACGGCGCGGGCAAGACGACGCTGTTGCGAGCGGTGCTGGGGCTGGTGCGCACGAGGGCGGGCCGGATCACGGTGGCCGGGCTACCGGCCCGCCCTGGCCGCTCACCGATCGGCTACGTGCCACAGCGCCATGCGTTCACCTGGGACTTCCCGGTCTCCGTCCAGGACGCGGTGATGACCGGCCTGGCACGGCGCATCGGCCTCTTCCGCCGCCCGAACGTGGCGCACTGGCGTGCGGTCGGCGAGGCCCTCGAGCGGGTACGGATGACGGACCTGCGCCGACGGCCGGTCGCGGAGCTGTCGGGTGGCCAACGGCAGCGGGTCCTGGTGGCCAGGGCCCTGGTGCTACGCCCGCGGGTCCTGCTGCTCGACGAACCGTTCACCGGCCTCGACATGCCCACCCAGGAGGTACTCGGCGAGCTGTTCACCGCCCTGGCACAGGAGAACGCGGTCGTCATGGCCACCCACGACCTGGCGTCCGCGATGCACACCTGCGATCGCCTGGCTCTGCTCAACCGCACAGTGGTCGCCTTCGGCCGGCCCGACGACCTGCGCGACGCTCGCGTGTGGATGGACGCCTTCGGCGTGAGCGAGCGCAGCCCGCTGCTGGCCAGCATCGGGATCGACAGCCGGGCGCCCGTCGAGCGAGGAGCGTGAGATGTCTCCCGTCGACTTTCTGCACGACCTGGTCAACCCTGACCTGTCCTTTCTCCCGAAGGCATTGGTGATCGCGGTCGTGGCCGCGATCGTGTGCGGTGTCGTGGGCACCTACGTGGTCCTGCGCGGCATGGCGTTCATCGGCGACGCGGTCGCCCACGCCGTGTTCCCTGGGCTGGCGGTGGCGTTCGTCGTGTCCGGCAACCTCGTGCTGGGCGGCACGGTCGCCGGCGTCGTCACCGCGATCCTGGTCGCGGTCTTCGCGCAGAACCGGCGGCTCAAAGAGGACTCCGTCATCGGCGTGTTCTTCGTCTCGGCGTTCGCGCTGGGCATCGTCGTCATCTCGCGGGCGCCCGGCTACGCCGGATCCCTGCAGCAGTTCCTCTTCGGCTCGATCACCGGCATCCCCGACCGGGACGTCTACGTGGTGGTTCTCACCGGCCTGGGCGTCATCCTCGCCGTGCTTTTGCTGCACAAGGAGTTCGTGGCCGTCACCCTCGACCGCGAGATGGCCAGAGCAACCGGTCTGCGTACGTTCTGGCTCGACATCGCCCTGTACGTGCTGGTCACCCTGGCCGTGGTCATCTCGGTGCAGACCATCGGCAACATCCTGGTGCTCGCGCTGCTGGTCACACCGGCCGCGACCGCCAGGCTCCTGACTGACCGGCTCGGCGTGATGATGGTGCTCGCGCCGGCGCTGGGCGGCCTGTCAGCGCTGATCGGACTCTACCTCTCCTGGTCGTGGGACCTTCCGGTCGGCGGCACGATCGTCCTCGTCCTCACCGCGGCGTTCCTGGTCGCCTGGGTCTTCGCTCCTCGGCACGGCCTGATCGCCGCACGCCTGTCGGCGACCTGATCGTTCTCGACAGCCCACCCGACCCGTGCTACCTTCCGCTCTCAATGAAAATGAAACTCATTTCCAATAAGGAAGGGGAGGGATGAGACTACGAGCGTGCGAGCGACCGTTGACGGTCGCCGCGACCGCCGTCGCCCTGCTGGCCGGCATGGCGATTGGTGCGACTCCGGCCGCCGCCGCGGAGAAGGTGGTCCTGTCGCAGGGCCATACCGACGCGGTGGACGTCCACTACGAGAACGGGGCTCTGAGCCTCAAGGTGCACGACGACACCGTCGAGCCTTCGGTCGTCCGTGACCCGGCGGACGTCACGTTCCAGGCCCTGCCGACGTCCGCCGTGCAGGTGCCCGACATCCCGCAGTACGGCTTCCTGGGTGCGCCCGGCGCCACCGTCTGGCTCCTGCCCCAGGTGCAGGACCCCAACCTGCTCTGGCCGGGCTGGAACACCACGACGCTGCCGGGCGGGGTGTTCGCCGGCGACTCGGTCAAGCTCAGCCTCGTCGACGTCGACGGGCCCGGCGACGTGTGGGTGTTCATGTCCGACGCCATCGGGATGCCGCTGCACAAGTTCCGCACCGACGACGGCCTACCCGACGCCTTGGACGTCCCGGTGCACACCCACGCCCATGCGAACTGGGCGTTCAGCGCTACCGGCGCCTACACCCTGAAGTTCCAGGCCGATGCGACGCTCACCGACGGCACGAAGCTGTCGTCCGGTCCGGTCGACTACACGTTCCTCGTCGGAGACGGGACCGATCCGGCGCTCCAGCTCGACATCTACGGCCTGGAGGACAGCTACCGGCCGGGACAGCAGGTCAACCTCGTCGCGATGACCGACGTGGAGACCGACCTGGACCACTTCCACTGGTTCAGCAAGTGCCCCGGTGCGCCGGACTTCGCGGTCGTGTCCGGCGAGCTCACCTTCTCCTACCAGTTCACCGCGACCGCGGAGCTGGACGGCTGCCAGTACAAGGCCGTCCTTTACGACGACGACCACCAGGCGGTGGCCGAAGCCGACCCGGTCACGCTCGTCGTCAAGGAGGAGGGCAACCCTGGGGACCCGGCCTCCAGCCAGTCGATCACCGCGACGATCAGGGAGACGGACGGTGCGTTGGTCCTCAGTGTGGATCCCAACAACCGCACGGTGAGCCTGCCGCCGGCCACCGTCGGTGCCAGCGGTGACCGGTTGGAGACCTCGGGGGCGCTGCGCCCGGTGACGGTGACCGACACGAGGGCGGCCCGGCCGGGCTGGAACGCATCCGGCTCGGTGTCCGACTTCGTCGCGTCGGCCGGCGGCGGTTTCGCCGGCAGATACCTGGGCTGGACCCCGCGCGTGCTCGCCCAGGCCGAAGGACAGGGTGTCGTCGCCGGTCCAGTGGCGGCGCCGGGCTTCACCGCCGGCAACGGCATCGCGGGTGGGGCCGTGCTGGGTTCGGCGCCGGTCGGCAGCGGCCGCGGCACGGCACAGCTGGGCGCCGAGTTGCGGCTCGAGCTGCCGAGCGAGACCGCGGCCGGCCAGTACGCCGCGACGCTGACGCTGACCGCCATCTGACCATGCGTCTGCTTGCCGTGGCGGTCGTCGCCGCCCTGACCGGTGTCCTGCCGGTCGGGGCGGCGGCGCACGCCGAACCCACCACCCCGCAGACATGGGGCATCGCGCCGTCGACCCGGAACGGGCCGGACGGCCGCGCCTCGTTCACCTACAAGCTCGACCCCGGTGCGACGCTCACCGACTATGCCGCCATCTCCAACTACTCCGCCGCACCGATCACCCTCGACCTGTACGCCAGCGACGCGTTCACCACCGAGCAGGGGGGCTTCGACCTGCTCCCGGCGGCGCGCGAGCCGACCGACGTCGGCAGCTGGGTGTCGTTCGACAGCAGGTTCGCCCGGCTGACGATTCCCTCGAAGTCCCGCATGGACGTGCCGTTCCGGCTGTCAGTGCCGAAGAACGCCACGCCCGGCGACCACGCCGGCGGAATCGTCGCCGCCGTAGCGAGCACCGCGGTCAGTGCCGACGGCGGCCAGGTGAAGGTGGACCGACGCGTCGGGGCGCGTATGTACCTGCGAGTCACGGGTGAGGTGCGGCCGGCGGTCGACATCGAGCGCGTCGCCGTGAGCTACACCGGCACCGTCAACCCGATGGGCGGCGGCGTCGTTACGGCCACCTACCGGATCCGCAACACCGGCAACGTCCGGCTCACCGGGCGACCCACGACGACGGTCGCCGGCCCGTTCGGTGTCGGCCGTCGCGTCGCCCGCACGGATCCGGTGCCGGAGATCCTGCCCGGCGGTGAAGTGCTCACCACCGTACGCGCGAACGGGATCCTGCCTTTGGGCCGGCTGACGGTCCACTTTGACCTTCTGCCGACAACCGTCGGGCCACCGGGTGCTGCACCACCCGCGGTGACGAACACCGCGTCCCTCTGGGCGCCACCCTGGCCGCAGATCGCCGTGTCGCTGCTCGTGGCCGGCCTGGGCTGGCTCGGGTGGTGGCGTCGGCGGGCCAGCCGACGCGCGCTCGCCGCTGCCCGCGACGCCGGCCGCGCCGAGGCTCTGTCCACCACTTCCATCGGAGGAAAGAACTCATGAAGCGAACCACCGTCGCACTCGTGTGCGGGGTCGCTGTCACCGTGCTGGCCGGTCCCATGCCGGCCCGCGCAGAGCCGAGGACACTGCCGGTCGCCGGCGCTGACCTCGTGTCCGTCCGCCTGGAGTCCGATGGGTTGGTCCTCAACGCGCGGGACGCCGGCCAGATCCGTGCCGGCCACCCAGGAACCGACCCGTCGCACGTCACGCTCGACGCCGGAGATGGCTTCACCGGGGCTGCCCCGGCCCGCGACGAGTTCTCGTTCCTGGGGCCGCCGGGGACGCCGGTATGGGTGCTGGCCACGGACGGGGACTTTCCCGCGTTCGATGCCACCGCAATCCCCAACGGACGGCTGGTCGACGACACGCTCACCGTGCACCTCGTCGGCGTCGAGGGTCCCGGTCGGTTCCACGCCTACGCGCAGCGCGGTCTGGGCGCCGTCGATGTTCTTCTGGGCAGCGCGGCGGCCGAACCCACCACCACCGTGCTGCGTGCCGGCCAGCGCCGCGGAGGCGTGCTCTGGGCGTTCGACACACCTGGCTCGTATCGGGTCGCGCTCGCCGTCACGGGTCGTGACCGCGGCGGTCGGGAGTTGCGGGACGAGGCCACCTTCCGTGTGGAGGTCCCACCTATCAGCCCCGTGGAGACGGTCGATCCACCGGCCACCCAGCCGTCACCCGCCGCGCTGCGGCGGGCCGCGGAGACGGAGCACACGCCCCTCGCCGTGCCGCAGGTCGCGGCACCCAAGGCGGCCGCCCCGGCGCCGAAGGCCGCACCGGCCGGCGGGCGCAAGGTGATCGCCGACGGCCACGTCGACATGGGCCCCCAGTTGAACGGCAGCAGCTGGACGATCCGGCTCCGCGACGACACCGCCAGTCCGGCCGTCTGGCGGAACCTGTCCGACGTCGTCCTGCACGTCGTCGACAAGGCGAAGATCAAGGTGCCGGCCGGTTCGGACTACGCGTTTCTCGGCCAGGCCGGCTCCGACGTGTGGATGCTGCCGCAAGCCCAGCAGGCCGGCATCGTCTGGCCCGGCTGGAACACTCAGGACCCGTCGGTCGTCAACGGGACCAAGGGGTCCGTCACCTGGCGGCTCGCCAGCGTCAGCGGCCCCGGCCAGTTCAAGCTGTTCCTCACCGGATCCTTCGGCCGGCCCGAGGTGCTTTTCGACTCCGGCAAGAAGCTGCCACAGCAACTCGCGATCGCGCCGAACACCCATGCGCACGGCAGTTGGGCCTTCACCAGACCGGGGATCTATCACCTCGGCGTCGAGATGGCCGGCACCACCAAGGACGGCAAGGCATTGGTCGACCGCCGGACGCTCAATCTCGCGGTCGGCAGCGTCGATCCCAATCGTGCTTTCGGCGCGCCGGGCGGCAATCCGGGCACCGGGAACGACGGACCGGGCAGCGGCGGCGACGGGGGACGGCTCGCCCAGACCGGAACGTCGTGGACGATCGCCGCTGTCCTGGTCGGGGGCGGATCCGTCGTCCTCGGCGGACTTGTCGTCCTCGGGACTCGACGGCGCCGGGCGGCCGAACGGTGAGCGCGGACCGGAGCTGAATCCGCCGGCGACCGGGACCATCCGGTCGCCGGCGGCAATGATAGCGGTTTGCGCATATGTGGTAGGGTCGCGCGTCGGAACAGGAGGAATCCCCTGGTGAACGGCTCGACCCCACTCCCCGGCCGCACCACGCGGCAGCGCACCGAAGTGACCGCTCTGCTCCAAGAGGTCAACGATTTCCTCACGGCGCAGCAGCTGCACGGAATCCTTCGCGAGCGGGGCGCCAAGGTCGGCCTGACCACCGTCTACCGCACCCTGCAGCGCATGGTCGAGAGCGGCGAGGTGGACTCGACGCGGACGCCGGACGGCGAGCAGCTGTTCCGGCAGTGCTCCCGGTCCCGGCACCACCACCACCTCGTGTGCCGCATGTGCGGCCGGACGGTCGAGATCGAGGGCCCGGCCATGGAACGGTGGACGGAGAAGGTCGCCGACCAGCACGGCTACACCGACGTGGCGCACACGCTCGAGATCTTCGGCACCTGCTCCGCCTGCGCGCGCTGACCGCCACCGGGGTGGGCCCCCCGCCCTGACCTGACTTCACGAATCCTCCTTCGCTGGCATGCCTATCGCATCCATATGAAAACGATTATCGTATTCATATTTGGAGTCCACTGGGGACCCTGGGGAGGAGAGCGACTGTGCGAAGCTCCATCCGTGTGCTCGTCGCGTCGAGCACGCTCGCGGCCGCCGTGGTGGCTGCCACCGCGGCACCGGCACAGGCCGGTGGCCTGATCGTGATCGACCACGGCCACGTCGACGTGGTCGGCGTGGCCGTCGAGGACGGCAACCTGCACCTGCACGTACACGACGAGAGCGTCGAGCCGGATGTGGAGCGGGAGCCCGAGGACGTCAGGTTCCGCGTCCTTCCGGCTGCCGCCACCAGCGTGCCGACCGATCCCGCGTACGCCTTCCTGGGTGCTGCCGGTGACCCGGTGTGGATCCTGCCGCAGACCCAGGACCCGGACCTGATCTGGGCCGGGCTCGGCACCGAGGAGATCGATGCCGGGGTGCTGCGCGCCGACACGGTCAACGTGACGTTCGCCGTGCTGGGACCGGGTGACGTCGCCGTCTACACCGAGAACGCGTTCGGACTGCCGGCCGACATCCTGGTCGACACCGGCGACGGCCAGCCCGACACCTTCGCCCTCCCCACCGGTGACCACCTGCACGCGAACTGGGCCTTCGAGGAGCCGGGCACCTACCGCATCACCGTCGCGGTCACCGGCAGACTCGCCGCGACGGGGCGGCCCGTGGCCGACGCCGGTCTCTACCGCTTCGAGGTCCAGGCATGAGGCGGGCGGTGGCGCCGCTGCTGCTCGCCGCGCTGCTCGTCGGGTCCGTCGCCACTCCGGCGCACGCCGCGCCGGTGACCCTGACGAGCGGCCACGTCGACATCCTCGACGTCGACTACAGCGGTGGCGCGCTCGTCCTGCGGGTCCTCGACGAGACCGGCACGACCGCGGTCGAACGGAACCCGTCCGACGTCACGTTCCGCGTACCGGTCGCCGCCAAGCTCACCGGCATCCCCGGCACACCCGCCTGGTCCTTCCTCGGGACCGGCGGCACGGCCTGGGTCCTGCCTCAGAACAACGTCCCGGGTCTGCTCTGGGCCGGCTGGAACACCACCGAGATCCCCGCTGGCGTGTTCGTCGACAACAAGGTGACGTTCCGGCTCACCGCCGTCAGCGGACCGGCCGGCTTCAGCGTCTACACCGCCACCGGCGGAACGCCCACGGTCCTGTTCGACAGCGGCAACGGCCTGCCCGACACCTTCACGCTGCCGCGGCTGACCCACTCGCACGTCAACTGGGGCTTCGACGCCGCGGGCACCTACACCGTCACCTTCAGCGTCACCGGCGTACTCGCGTCGACCGGTGCGACGGTCACCTCCGGCTCCAAAGCCTTTACGTTCCAGGTTCTCGCCAGCTGATCGCCAAACGGTGGGGCCGGGCTCGACTGAGCCCGGCCCCACCGTCGACGGCAGCGTCAGTCCGCGGCCTCGGTGCCGGTCAATGGGAAGCAGCCGGCGAAGGGGTCGACGCCGGCCAGCTCGTGGTCGGTCATCAGGCAGGAACGCAGGAGCTCGGTCACGGTGTCGGCCGCCACGTCGAGGCCGACGAACGCGAGGGCGGTACGCCGATCGCCGAAGTCGGGATCCCAATGGAAATCGGCGGTCATCCGCCGTTCGGGACTCGCCTCGGACCAGCGTTCGTCCGGCAGGGCGGCGAGCCAGTAGCCGAGAGTGCCCAAGGCGACCCCGCCCCCGGCCGACTCGAACGCGATCGCGGTGTCCGGCTGGGTGGCGATCCACAGTTGACCACGACCGCGGAGCGTCTCCGTCGCGAGGGGGCCGAGCGCGTCGTGGAAGCGGCCCGGGTGAAACGGGCGGCGCGCTTCGAACAGCACCGAGACGACCCCGCAGTCCGGCTCGGGGGAGTGCGCCGCGATCGGGTAGCCCTCCAGCGCCCGGCCGGGCATGCCGGGAACCCGCGGATCATGCCGCCCGGTGTGGCGCAGGCGACGCGCGAGGTCGGTGCAGTCGATCCGCTGGTTGGCGTCGACGGCCAGGTGGGTCGCCCACGGCGCGAGCCGCTGGAGCAGCACCGACGCCCGGGTCAGCTCGTACCCGTCGACCTGCGGGCCACCCCAGAGGACAACGGTGTCGGCGAACTCGATCTGTCGGGCCACCACGTCGGCGACGGAGCGATGGTCCTCCTCGGCAGCGTGCAGGTCGCGGTGGCGCAGATCGTCGGCAGTTCCCAGGTCGGCGAGCAGGTGAGCGGCGTCGACGACGGTGACGTAGGAGTCGAAGC
Organism: Asanoa sp. WMMD1127; assembly: GCF_029626225.1. Classification (NCBI taxonomy): domain Bacteria; kingdom Bacillati; phylum Actinomycetota; class Actinomycetes; order Micromonosporales; family Micromonosporaceae; genus Asanoa; species Asanoa sp. WMMD1127. The sequence goes on along the minus strand of NZ_JARUBP010000001.1, from coordinate 261,978 downwards.
GGACGGCGTCGGTGACCGGCTGGCCGTCGACCACGCAGTGCGCGCAGGATCCCGCGACCGCTTCGGGCTCGACGACCCGCGGCAGCAGCAGCACGATGTCGCCGTCAGGCCGCTCCCGGCTCAGCCGCACCAGGGTCGGCAGCACGTCCTCGCGCAAGGTGCAGGAGACGCAGCCATGCACCAACGTGGCCGTGACGTCTTCGATCACCTCGGTCGCCGTCCGCACCACACGCCGGACGACTCCCTCGCGTACCGCGGTGATGTCGTGGCTGACGGAGATGAGTCGCGGGTCGACGAGCTGCAGGAGGCGGGCGACCGCGGCCGTGGCTTCGGGGTGGAAGCCGGCCAGCACGGTGACCGCGGGCTGCCGCTCGACCGGCGGCCGCCGGGCTGCGGTGATCGGGTCGAAGTTCATGCCCACCATCTTGTTGGAAATGGTTTTCATTGTAAAGTTGGTCGCATGTCCAAGATTTGTGACGTGACCGGCGCCAAGCCGAGTTTCGGCAACGCCGTCTCACACTCCCATCGCCGCACCCGCCGCAGGTGGAACCCGAACCTTCAACAGCGTCGCTTCTGGCTGCCCAGCGAGCGACGGCACGTCCGACTGACGGTCAGCGCCCGAGGCCTGCGCACCATCGACCGCGACGGCATCGAGGCCGTCGTGGCGCGGCTGCGTGCCCGTGGAGGCAAGCCCTGATGGCCCGCACCACCGACGTCCGCCCCGTCATCAAACTCCGCAGCACGGCCGGAACCGGCTACACCTACGTGACGCGCAAGAACCGCCGCAACGACCCTGACCGTCTCGTGCTGCGAAAGTACGACCCGGTGGTCCGGCGACACGTCGACTTCCGCGAGGAGCGCTGATGGCCCGCCGTGGCCTCACTGAACGCGAGAAGCGCCGCGCGCGACTCGTGGCCCGGTATGCCGAGCGTCGGACCGCGCTCAAACAGCTCATCGTGGCGCCGTTGACGGAGCCTGCCGAGCGGGCGGATGCGGTGCGCCGGCTCGCCGCCTTGCCCCGCGACGCCAGCCCGGTGCGCCGGCGGAATCGCGACAGCGTCGACGGACGTCCGCGTGGCGTGCTGCGCGGCTTCGGTCTATCTCGGATCCGGTTCCGCGAGATGGCACTGCGCGGTGAGCTGCCAGGAGTTCGCAAAGGCTCCTGATAATCATGTGCGTCTCTTGATGGACGCTGCTGCCACGCGTTACGGTGCGGGCAGCGGCGGCCGGCTCTCGTCGCCCAGGATGGGAGTTCGGATGTCGCGTAAGACCGGCAAGCCTTCCTACGTCCGGCGCGACGAAGAGCAGCGTCGGCGCCGGGTTCCCTTGGTGGCGGCCATGGTGGCCGCGGCGGCCCTGCTGGTCGTCGGCGGTGGGAGCGGTTTCCTGGCCAGCCGGCCGGATGCGACGACCCGGGCCGTCGAGGAGATCAGGAAGCAGGAGGCGGTACGCGACCTCGCCCAGACCAAGGAGCTGACCACCGTGGCGCGGGGGTCGCAGGAAGCGCTCGGAAAGCTGCTCACCGAGCTGGACGCCGCCGTCGCCGCCGACCGACCGGCGACGGCGGCCGAGGTCGATGCGTGGAAGTCCACTGTGGGTGGTCTCGTCCGCAAGCACGCCGACAGCCCCTCGGGAACAACCGCGACGAACGTGGCGCGCGGTGGCCTGCGGGCCGCGGTGGACGGCTTCGCCCTGGCCGTCGACCTCTACGCGACCTCGCTGGAGGTGCCGCCGGCGAACCGGCCAGCGCTGTTGCGCTCGGTCGAACAGGCCCGGCGCACCGCGACCGTGGGCTGGTCGGTCGCGGCGGCTCAGCTGGACCAGCTCAACATCGACGCCGGGCTGGGTCACCAGCATGTGTACCTGCAGACCGAGCAGGGCAGTGGTGCCTTCACCGCCGATGGTGAGCCGGAAGGCGTGCCGAACTGAAGCTCAGTGTCGCGGGCGTGCGCCGCTGATGTGCGCCCCGGATCGCGCCTCGGGCGCGACCTCCGCGAGGATCGCCCGGACGAGCACCGCGGTCGACGGTGCCGCGACGTACCGGACGTGGTTGCCGGCCCGGCGCCGCTGCACGAGTCCGGCCAGCCGCAGATGCCGCAGGTGCTGCGCCAGCGTCCCGTAGCCCACGTCGAGGCGATCGGCCAGGTCGGCGGCCGTCGCCTCCCGGTCCAGGATGTCGAGGACGATCCGAAGCCGCAACGGAAGGGCGAGCGCCTGCAGGACGGCCGTCACGGCCTCGACCGCCTCGCTCGTGAAGACACCCTCCAGCTCGGCCACGTCGCCTCCTTCCGAACGTCAGCGAACCGCGGCTGACAGCGGGACGCGCGGACGGGGGATGACCTGCCAGCCCCGCCGCTGCCGGCGCGCTCCCACGATCCGGCACACGATGTAGATCAGGAACGAGATCGTCGTGACGTACGGGCTGATCGGGATCGTGCTGCCCAGGGCGAGCAGGATGCCGCCCACGACGGAGCCGACGGCGAACAGCACGCTCAGCACGGTGACCATCAGCGGCGAGGCGCTGACCCGCATCGCGGCGGCAGCCGGGGTGCACACGACGCTGAGCACGAGCAGTGCGCCGACGATCTGCACCGACATCGCGACCGTCAGCCCGAGCAGCACCATGAAGACGGTCGACAGCGCCGCAACCGGCACGCCACGGCCCGCGGCCAGTTCCGGATCCGTGCTGGCGAAGGCGAGCGGTCGCCAGATCACCAGCAGCCCGACCACGACCACCGCCGACGTGACCAGCAGCCACGAGAGCTGCGGCGTGTCCACGGCGACGATCTGCCCGGTGAGCAGGCCGAACTTGTTCGCGGCACGCCCCTTGTAGAGGGCCAGGAACAGCACGCCGAGCCCCAGACCGAACGGCATCAAAACGCCGATGACGGAGTTGCGGTCGCGGGCGCGGCTACCCAACAGGCCGATGACCAGTGCGGCGAGGATGGAGCCGGTCAATGAGCCGAGCACGACGTTGGCGCCCATCAGCAGAGCGCCGGAGGCGCCGGCGAAAGACAGTTCGCTGATGCTGTGCACGGCGAAGGGCAGGTCGCGCATCATCACGAACGTGCCGATCAGACCGCCGACGATCCCCAGCACCGCGCCGGCGATCAGGGAGTTGTGGACGAGGCCCAACAACTCGCCGTAGTCGGCGAAGTTGAAGACCTGGGACCAGATCCCGGAGTCAGCCACGCCGCGCTCCCGAGACGGCACCGTTGTCGTGGTGGTGCGCCTCGTCGGCCTGCGGTATGCCGGCCACCAGGATCCGGCCGTTCAGCCGCAGCACCTCGACGGGGACGCCGTACAGCTCGGACATCGTGGCTGAGGTGAAGACCTCCTCGACCGTGCCGATCCGGAACCTGCCATCGGCCAGGTACAGCACCCGGTCCACATAGGGCAGCACGGGATTGATCTCATGCGTGACGAACACGACCGCGGTGCCTTTCTCCCGGCGGCGTCGGTCGACCAGCGCGGTGATGGTCCCCTGACTGCGCAGGTCGAGCGAGAGCAGCGGCTCGTCGCAGAGCAGCAGCCGCGGGTCGGCGACGAGCGCCTGCGCGATGCGTACCCGCTGCTGCTCACCACCGGAGAGCAGGCCGATCGGCATGTCCGCGAACGGGGCCGCGTCGACCGACTCGAGCGCCGCGGTGATCCGCGCGGCGCGGCCGGCCCGCCGGCCGAGGCCCCAACGGTGCCCGTCGAGGCCCTGGCCGACGATGTCGCGGGCGCGCATCGGCGTGAGCGGATCGATCCGCCGTTGCTGCGGCACGTAGCCGATGTCCTCGGCCCCGCGACGCGGCGGGCCGCCCGACACCCGGATCCGGCCGGTGCTGAGGCGCGTGAGTCCGAGGATGGCGCGGACCAGGCTGGTCTTGCCCGAGCCGTTGGCGCCGAGCACCGCGACGAACTCGCCCAGCTCGACCCGCAACGACAGGTCCGCCCAGAGCCGCCGCGACCCGAAGCTCAGCCCCGCGTTCTCGAACTCCAGCACCGGCGCCGGCATCAGCCCAGCGCCGTCTTGATGGCGTCGAGGTTTCCGGTCATCCAGGTCAGGTAGTCCTTGCCCGCGGGCAGCGTCTCGGTGACCGGGACCACGCCGACCTGGTTGTCCTTGGCGGCCTGGAGGATCTTCTCGGTCTCCGGCCCGGCGGTCTGCTCGTTGTAGGCGAGCATCTTGACCTGCTTGCCGGTGAACAGGTCGAGGGTCTCCTGCAGCACCGCCGCGGGCACGTCGGTCCCCTCCTCGATCGCCTCACTGAACTCGTCGGGCGTCTTGTTGGTCAGCCCGCAGGCCTCCAGAAGGTAGACCGGCACCGGCTCGGTGATCGCCACGCCGGCCCCGCTGTGCGCCGTCTTGATCTGGGCCGCGGTGCCCTCCAGCTCCTGGAGCTTCTGCTTGAAGGCGGTCGCGTTGGCGGTGAACGTCGCGGCATTGCCGGCATCGGCGGCCGACAGGGCGCTCGCGATCTGGTCGGCGAGCTTGCTCACCGAGGTCAGGTCGTACCAGACGTGCTCGTTGAGCTCCTCGCCACCGGTCGCGACGTGACCTGAGATCTGGACGGCGTTGAGCACCTTGGCGTCGCTGTTCGCCGACTTGAGCATGGTGTCGACGAAGTCGTCGTAGCCGCCGCCGTTCTCGATCACCACGTCGGCCTTCGAGAGCTCGAGCTGGGTGCGGGTGTTCGCCTCGTACGAGTGAGGGTCGGCGGACGGATCGCTGATGATCGACGTGATCGCCACCTTGTCACCGGCGATCTGCCGAGCGATGTCGCCGTAGACGTTGGTGGACGCGACAACCGACACGTCGCCAGCCGCCGCCGAGGCCGCAGACGGCGACGCCGCGGCGTCCTCGTCTCCGCCGGACCCGCACGCCGACGCCAGCATGGCCATCGACACCACCACAGCACCTACAAGACCTGCGCGTTTACGGCGCACCGGAATCGCCACCTTCCACGTCCGGCTTACTGACAATGACGTTCATTACCAGCAGGACGTTAGGCGAGAGGGTGCTCAGACCACAAGGTACCTGAAAGTGATTTTCATTATGATTCCAGTATCGCGATATCACAATAAACGCACGTTCCATAGGGGACGGTCAGCGGTCGGGACTGGTTCGTTGGATAGGCTGCGGTCTGGTTCGTCGACGGGCGGGAGACACGGCGTGGTCGGTGACAGCGCGGCGACGACCCCGATTTCCGGTCGCCCGGTGCGGTGGACCGGCTTGTTCGCGGCGCTGGTGGCGGCGGCGTGGCTGTTGTGGTCCTCTCCGCCGTCGGTCGATGAGGCCCGACGACCCGCTGCGGTGAGCTTCGGTTCCGTGTGGCCCCAGGTGCCCCGCGGATCCGTGCCCAGCGCGTTGGGCGACGGCAGCGTCTATACGCCGGGCTTCTTCGTCGACGCGCAGACGTCGATCGGCTCGGCCGTCACGGCGGACGGCGCGTTCGTGCGGCTGCTCGTAGTGCCGGACGCGGGGGCTGTTCGGGAGCTGCGTCGGATGCGAGCCGAGTCGGCCCCACAGTTGTTCGGGTTCACGTCCGGCAGCGGTTGGGTGGCCTGGGCGGAGTCGGCGGAGGACGCGTCCGGCGAACGTACGACGTCGATGTGGGTCATCGGCACCGGCTTGACCGGTGCTCCCCGACGCATCGTCGCGGACGCCGGCGACGTGCGACAGACCGACTCCGCCTACGACCTGGCCATCGTGGACGGCCGGCTGCACTGGACGGCGGTGGTGCCGGGCGACGAGATGTCGACGGAGTTGCGTTCGGTCGTCCTCGACGGCGGTGACCCGCGGACCAGGACCGTGCCCAGGCTCTGGTCGCCGGTGGCCTGGCCGTGGCTGATCGACAGCACCGACGCGGTCGGCGGCGGTCGCATCGTGTTGATGGACCGGATCGACCGCGCGACAAAGGAGTTCACCGTCGGCCCGGCGGACTTCCCGTCGTGTGGCGCGACCTGGTGCCGGTCCATCCTGATCGACGACGGGGCCTCCGCCGGTGTCGACCTCGTCCGGGTCGACGGGACGGAACGCCGCCGGATCGCCGGGCCGGACGTCGGTTTCCCGGTGACGGACGTCGCCGTGCTCGACCGGTTCGAACTGCTCACCGGCCTCGACCCCGCGTCCCGCGCCGCCCAGGGGCGGCCACTGCAGGTCTACGACATCGCCCGCGCCGCCACCGTGACCATCGCGTCCGACGCGATCAACGTGCGCTACGCGGGCGGCTTCCTGTGGTGGTCCAGCGGCTTCGAGGACCGCGTGTCCTGGACGGTGATCGAGCTGCGGGCGTTGTCCTGACGGTCACTGGTACTGGTTGCGCGGTGGCTCGACCTGCACCCACGTCCGCACGTCGACGTAGGGGATCTGCTCGCCGTTGACCGGGTCGGTGCCGGCTTTCTCGCTGTATTTACCGGTGACCTCGATCCACGTGTCCGCGGGCAGGTCGACCGGCGCGCTGCCGGTCATGCCGACCTTGATAGGCCGGCCGTCCGCGGCACAGCACGACATGATCATGCGCGCCAGCATCAGCTCGCCGCTCTCGCCGGGGATGACGAAGCCGGACATCTGAACGGTGCGGTCGCCGATGGAGGTGCCGTTGTCGTAGACGGCGCGGGACGCGTACTCCAGAACGCTGATTTTCGCCGGGTCGCCGGGCGGCAGTGGCGGGTAGTCGGAGGTGGCCTGGCTGGACAGCGCGGTGCCGGCCTGTCCGGCGGCGAAGGCGCCGAGCGCCGGCGGCGCGACCAGCAGCAGGCCGAGGACGGGCAGCACGAGCAGCCAGCCGACCGCCGGGCCGTGGTGGCCGTGTCCGTGACCGTCGTCGGAGTCGGCTGGGCCGCGCGACTGCTGGCGCAGGTCGTGCACGAGGGTCATGACGGCGGCGACGACGAGGACGGCCCCGGCGGCGACGAGGAACGGTCGCAGGCCCTCCTTGACGTAGCGCAGGTAGACGTCGGTCAGGCTGGCCTTGAGGACGGCGCCGCCGAGGAGGAGCAGGACGACGCCTTGCGCTTGCCGGTTCACAGGACCACCGCTCCTACCGCGACGGCGCCCAGGACCGCGACGGCGAACGTGGCCGGCGAGAACCGGGTCGCGAACCGCCGGCCGAAGACGCCCGCCTGCATCGAGATGAGTTTGAGGTCGACCATCGGGCCGACGACGAGGAACACCAGCCGCGAGGTCAGCGAGAACTGCGACAGCGACGCCGCGACGAACGCGTCGGCCTCGGAACAGATCGACAGGAGTACGGCCAGCAGAGCCAACGCCAGCACCGACAGCACGGGGTTGTCGGCGAGCGTCAGCAGCCACCGCTCGGGCACGACGACGTTGATGGTGGCCGCGGCCATCGCGCCCAGCACCAGGAACCCGCCGGCGTGGATGACGTCGTGGCGGACCGCCGACCAGAACGCGACGAACTTGCCGGTGCCGTCGTCGTGGCGGTGGGGGAGCCGGATCCATTCGGCCTTGCCGAGGCGCAGCCACAGCCAACCCATGATCATGGCGACGATCAGGCTCGCGACGCCCCGACCGACGACCATCTCCGGGTTGTCGGGGAACGCGACCGCGGTGGCGGTCAGCACGATCGGGTTGACCGCCGGAGCGGCGAGCAGGAACGCGAGCGCCGCCGCGGGTGTCACGCCACGGCGGATCAGCGACCCGGCGATCGGCACGGACCCGCACTCGCAGCCCGGCAGGACCACGCCGGCGGCGGAGGCCACGGGGACCGCCAGTGCGGGATGCTTGGGCAGGGCCCGTGCCCAGAACGACTGCGGCACGAAGACGGCGATCACCGCCGAGAGGACGACGCCGAAGACCAGGAACGGCACGGCCTGGACCATGACCGAGACGAAAACCGTGGTCCAGGTCTGCAGGCGCGGGCTGGAGATCGCGTTCGACACCGGCTCGCGGAAGATGACCAGCAGGACCAGGATGGCCGTCAGGATCTCGACCGAACCGATCCGGTCGCCGAGAAGCCGCCGCGGAGGCCCCGCCTCCGGCGGCGGGGCCGGATCCGAGGTGTCGGACGTCTGTTGCCCGCCAGTGGTCTGAGCCGTCACATCGGACACGGTAGCGATTCGGGTCGCTTCGCGCGACGGACTCTCGGCCTCCTTTCCTGCAAATCGCAACCGTTATCAACTGATCGTGGCGACGTGTTCGGCCAAGACTCCGCGCCGACGCTACGAGCGCAAGGGGTAGTGGCCCGTAGACGTCGGCGGGGTCCGCGTCACCGGAGGTACACACCGCGGACGAGGTAACGCTAACCGTTTCCATTTTCATGAAGCAATGGCCGTAAGGGCGGGGCGGGCAGCGGAACGGATTGGCGTCCGACCGCGTCTGACGGAGCGTGAGTGGCGTTCGGGCCGGGCTGGCGATCACCTTGGTGGCTACGATGATGGTGTCCGGATGTGCGGGCGCCCGGCCAGAGCCGGCAGCGCCACGACCCCCAGAGGCCTCTGTGACGTCGCGTGCCGAACAACCCGAGGATCTTCCGCTCCCCGCGACCGGAGTGCGGCCGAAAGAGCCTGCCGGTCCGGGCGCGCGGCAAACCAGCCCTTCGACCCTGACCGGGACGGTCACGACCGGCGTGGAGCCGAACTGCCTGCTGATCGACGGGTTCCTCCTGGTCGGCGGTGACCGCGCCGTCATCCGCGCCGGCGCCCGCCTCACCGTCACCGGGCGCGTCGACCCCGGCGTGCGAAGCACGTGCCAGCAGGGAGTCCCCTTCGTCGTCAGCCGCGCCGTCCCTGCCTGAGCACGGCGGAGCCCGCCCTTGGACGGGACGGGCTCCGCCACACGTGTCCTACCGGCGCTCAGCCCGTCACGGCACCGATCACCACGTTGCCGCGGCCGACGACCGCGCCCTCGTCGGTGACGATTCGCAACTCCCCTGAAAGCTCCCGGCCCGGGGCCGGCGCGGCCAGCGCGGTGACCGTGCCGCTGATCGTCGTCGAGCCGCCGTAGGCGAGGTCGACCACCGTCGCCGGCGCTGACACCGCTCCGAGCGAGCTGGAGTAGAACACGTCGCGGTAGTCGTACTCCGTGGTCCCCGCGGGAACCGCGTAGCCGACGACCTCGACCTCATAGACACCGGCGGGTGGATTGGCGATCGAAACCGCCTCCTCCGAGTCACCGTCGGCGGACTGACCCACCACGGCACCGTCGCGCCGGACCGTCAGGTCGAGGTCCGCGCTCAGGTCGCTCGGGTTGCCGATGGCGACATCGAGGCGTGACGCGCCCGCCGGCACCTCGACCTCGTAGGTCTGCACCGCCTCCTCGGCGATGCTCGGCCGGCTCACCCGGGCGCTGCCCAGCGGGCCACCCTGCCCCGACACCCGGATCGGGCCGTACCGGTTCTGCACGGTCCACGTCACCGGGGTGGCCGCGCCGGCAGCCACTGACGGCAGTTCGAGGTCGGCGGGATCCACCGCCACCCCCTGGATACGGGCCGTGAGCTGGAACGGGTTCTCCAGCGACGGCGAGGTCCGGCGCGATTCGACCTCGAGCTCCCAGACGCCCGGGATCGGGTCCTCATAGGACCGCTCCGATGGCTTGCAGGCGGCCGGATCGGAGTAGTTGGTGTAGCAGGAAGGACTGCCGGTGTCGTCCACCGGCACACCCCAGGGGTTGATCGCGATGAACCGCGTCTGCGACCCGGTCGCGATGCCGGAGAGGTTGACCTGCAGGGCCTTCGCGCCCTCGGGCACCGCGACGAAGTAGGAGGTGTATCCGTTGCGGTCCACCGATCCGCTCGTGGAGAAGCGGAACTCCTTCTTCGTCGGCACGTTGGCGATCACCACGGTGTTGAGGAACTCGAAGTCGACGGCCGGTGTCTTCGGGTCGTCGACCTGCATGATCGCGCTGTGCACGCCCTCGCCGCCGCGGGTCTCGACGGTGAACGTCACCGTCTTGTTCAGCGGCAGGATCAGGTTCTTCGGCGCGTTGCGGTAGAACCCGTCGTCGCCGACCCAGCGGACGGCGTGCTTGATGTCGCCCTTCGGGCCGGTCGTGCGGGTGACCTTCACGGTGTAGGACTTCTTGGCGTTGGGCCGTTGCCCGCCCTCGCTGGGCGCGCACCGGTTGTAGATGCCGTCGCCCTTGTCGGGCGTGGCCAGGAAGTCCGAGATCGGCGTGCACACGGGTGCGTGCACGTCGTAGGACCGGGTCTCGAGCGGGCTCTGCGCCAGCAGGTCCCACGCGCCCGGCACGTCGAGCTGACCGTCGCCCTGCGCGTAGGCGGGCACACCGTCGATCCACGACGCCGACGACACGATCGCCCGGCGCAGCGCCGCTGGGGTCACGGCCTTGTCGGTCGCCTTCGCCGCGGACAGCAGCAGCGCGACACCGCCGGCCGCCTGGGGCGACGCCATCGACGTACCGTTGATCATCTGGTAGCCCGGCGGCAGCCCGTAGCCGGCCTCCGGCACCGCGACACCCGGCTGCCAGAGCGGCGTGGTGGAGATCGCCGAACCGGGCGCCGCGATCGTCGGCGCGAGACCGCCGTCCTCGCGCGGTCCGCGGGACGAGAAGTTGAACAGCTGGTACGGGGTCCGCGTGACCGAACCGTAGTTGGCCAGCCAGGTCTCCTTGCTGATGCTCGCCGCCACGCTGATGACGTCGTCGGCGACACCAGGGTCGCCGACGGTGTTGACACCGGGACCGTCGTTGCCGGCCGAGAAGACGAGCTGCACGCCGTAGTCACTGATCAGCCGCTGGTAGAGCTGACCGCGGGCGTTGTTGCCGTCGTTGAGCGCCGGCAGGCCGCCGATCGACATGTTGACGACGTCGACGTGCCGGTTGACGACCAGGTCCACCATGCCGTCGGTCAGCGCGGCCGCGGTGCAGCCGCCACCCCAGGAACAGGCGCGGGCCGACACGAGCTTCGCGCCCGGCGCCTGGCCGTCCAGGTTGTCGTTGCCGAACATGTCGTTGGCGGCGGTGATCCCCGCGACGTGCGAGCCGTGCTGGTCCTCGATGATGCCGATGTTGACGAAGTCGGCCACGCCCGGCAGCCCGGCCGGGGTGACGTCGACGTCCTCGCGGTACTCGACGACGAATGGCATCTGCTCGCGCACCGCGGTGGCCGGGTTGTCGGTGCCGAAGTGTCCAACCTGGAAGTTCTCCGCGTACGGCCGCATCGCGCCGCCGTCGTTGGTGAAGTCCCGGTCCTGGTTGACGTCGACCCAGATGTCGTGGCTGGCCGGGTCGTAGAGCACGCCGAACAGGTCGGCGGTGTCACCGTCGCGGTTGACGTCGCCGCCCGGCGCGCTGCCCGCCGTGATGGCCTCGTTGAACCGGTTGACCTTGAAGGCGCCGGCACGCGGCGCCGTCCACTGCTGGCCCTGGTAGCTGAACGAGGGCCCCGCGACATCGGTCAGCATGGCCCGCCACGTGCCGTCCCCGTCGAAGAGGGGGTCGGTGGCGGTGAACCAGTCGACGATTTTCCGCTCGCCGGTGGAGGTGGTCTGCAGCGCCGGGTTGTCGAGGTCCACGCCGGCGTCCATGATGCCGATGGTGACGCCACGGCCGTCCCACTGCGGGTGCGCCTGCTTGAAGGCGACCGATCCGGTCTCGCCGGTCGGCATGTAGGGGTTGTCGGCGGGCGTGTCCGCACCGGGCGGTCCGGCCGTCGCCGCCTGCGCCGCGACCTTGGCGCGCGCGGCGGTGGGCTCGGGCTCGGGCAGCGGAATGACCTCGTTGAGGTCGACGGCGGCGACCCCGGGCAGCTTGGCGGCGGGGATCACGGCGGCGGTGGGCACGCTGGCCCGGACGTAGCCGACCGAGTCGACCCGCTTGGCGACCGTCGCGCCGAGCTTCTTCAGCCCGGCGGCCACCTTCGCCGACTCGCCCTTGTCGGTGGCGACGATCAGCATCACGGTCTTCGCACGCTTGGCGCGCGCTTCCGCCAGGAGCTCGAGGTCGTGGGCGCCGAGAGTGTCCACGGTGCTCTCCTTGAGAGCGTGACTGTCGGCGCCGGGATCGGCGGTGGCCGCCGGCACGCCGACGGCGAGCGTCGACAGGCCCGTCATGAGGACTGTCGCGAGGAGACCGGCAGCCACGCGCCGTCTCCGGTTCTGGGGGTTGGTCACGTCTGGTTCCTCCGAGGGGAGAACGCCCTGCGACACAGGGGCGTGTGACGCATCTTTCGCTCGCGGAGCGATAGCTGTCACTACCAGGTATTTCCTCGAGACCGTCTCGTGACATTAGACATTGTGCATCTGTGCAAAAGGCGGCCAGGCCATCGGCGCTATTGGGACGAATCAGCTTCCGGCGCGTTGCCTGACCACATCGGACGGCCGGCTTCTCGGTCTGGTCGCATGGCGACCCACGGACGGTCTGCGGCTGAGCACCGCGCAAACAAATGAGGCGGGGACCGAAACTCAACGTTCCGGTGCCCGCCCAAACAAGCTTTGGTGCGCCGCCAGGGACTCGAACCCCGAACCCGCGGATTAAGAGTCCGCTGCTCTGCCAGTTGAGCTAGCGGCGCTCGATCGGCAACGAGAGGTACGTTAGCACGCCCCTCCGCCCGTCCTCCAACTGGTGGCGGTGGGTCTGCGGTGGTCCATCGCGAGCAGATAGAGTGTCGTCGTTCCGCCGAAATGCCGTCAAACCTCCACTCAGAGTGCCAAAGGGCCGCTGAGCAGGGGTTACTTCGGACAAATGGCCACGACTGGGTGGTTCCGACCGGTTCGGGACTCAGGGATAGCCGTGTGGCTGAGGCGGGGATGGACGGCATCTGGCACCCTGCCGGATCGAGGTACATAGCGGGTGTGGCTGGGGCACGATGACCCCAAGGTTGCGAGGAACGGGGACATCATGAGCCGGTTCGTGACACGTCGAGCAGCCAAGATCGCCGCCGCACTCGCGGTCGCGGCGTTAGCCCTTTCCGCGTGCGGTGGTGACAACACGCAAGGGCCCGCCTTCGTGGCGCCCAAGGTCAACGCGACGCCGTCGCCCACCACCCCGGCAATCCCGTTCGAGTTCTCGATCACGCCGGCTGACAAGAAGAAGGACCTGCCGGTCAGCACCGAGATCGGCACAAAGGTAAGCGGCGGCGAGGTCACCAGCGTCACCCTGACCGACAAGTCCGGCAAGTCGGTCAAGGGCAACCTGCGCGACGACAAGTCGTCCTGGGTGCCGAGCGCGCCGCTGAAGTACGACATGAGCTACACCGCGACCGTCGTGGCCACCAGCGCCGCCGGCCAGGCCGAGACGAAGAAGATCAGCTTCTCGACCCGCGGCCGGTCCGGCAACGACATCGGCTCGGGCCTCTACCTCTTCGACGGCAAGACGTACGGCGTCGCCATGCCCGTCGTCGTCGAGTTCAGCCCTGGCATCCCGAAGAAGGACCGGGCCGCCGTACAACGTCGGCTCTTCGTGCAGACCGACCCGCCGCAGCCCGGTGTCTGGCACTGGGTCAGCAGCGGCACGCAGGCCTACTACCGCGCGCCGGACTACTGGCAGGCCGGCACGAAGATCACGGTGCGGGCGGCGCTCGAGGGCATCCCGCTGTCCAACGGACGCGTGGGCGACCAGGACCGCAAGGCGACGGCCAAGATCGGCGACAAGTTCGTCATGAAGGTCGACAACAAGACCAAGAAGATGCAGGTCCTCAAGAACGACAAGCTGGTCAAGACGTTCCCGGTCAGCCTGGGCAAGCCGAGCACCCCGTCGTCCAGCGGCACGATGATCGTGATGGACAAGCAGGAGCACACGATCTTCGACACGTTCGCGGAGCTGGGCCCGGAGGAGGGCTACCGCACCGAGATCGACTTCGCGCAGCGGCTCACCTGGGGCGGCGAGTTCATCCACTCGGCCCCGTGGTCCGTCGGCGACCAGGGCGTACGCAACGTCTCCCACGGTTGCGTCAACCTCGCGCCCGGCAACGCGAGCTGGTTGTTCGGCCAGACGAAGGTCGGTGACCCGATCACGATCAAGGGCACGGAGCGCAAGCTCGAGGCCGGCAACGGCTGGACAGCCTGGAACCTGTCCTGGTCGGACTACATCAAGGGCAGCGCGCTGCCGGTTCCCGCCGCCCTGAAGGGCTCGCCCGCCACCGCCACCCCGACACCGACGGCCACCGATTAACGCCCTTTTCGGGTACCGTTGCTGCGCCCGATCGTTCGTACACTCGTCTGGCGTGTTCCCGCACACGGCACGAAACCGTGACGTGTCCCGAAGCGTCTTTGGGGCAACATGACTGCGGACCACGGACTTGATGAGGGGATCTCATGGTGAGCAGCCGAGGGCACCACCCCGGTCGCCGACGCGCCGTCGTGCTGGCAGCCGCCGTGATGGCCGCATTGCTGTCTGTGACCGCCGCGTGCAGCAAGGGCAACGACAGCTCCTGGCAGGACGGTGCCCAACCCGGCTCGTCCCAGCCGGCCGAGCCCGACACCAAGGCCAAGGCGACGATCAGCGAGCCGGCGGCCGACGCCAACAACGTGCCCGCGTCCACCGCGATCGCCTTCGAGACCACCGACGCGGTCGAGACCGCCGTCGAGGTCAAGTCGGCCGACGGCGAAGAGGTCGAGGGCAACCTGTCCGCCGACAAGAAGAGCTGGCTGCCGACCGGCGCGCTCGACTGGGGCAAGACCTACACGGCGACGGTGAGCGCGACCGGCGACGACGGCAAGACCGCCACCGCCGAGAGCACGTTCACGGTGATGAAGAAGCCGGGCAACACCGTCGCCGTCAGCAGCTTCCTGGGCGACGGCGCGGTGGTCGGCGTCGGCATGCCGATGATCGTCAAGTTCGGCAAGGCGATCCCGCAGGGCGACCGCGCCGACGTGCAGCGCCGGATGAAGGTCACCGCCGAGCCGGCGCAGGAGGGCACCTGGGCCTGGATCAGCCCGACCGAGATCCACTTCCGGCCCAAGGAGTTCTGGAAGGCCAACACCAAGGTCCACTACAAGCTGCAGACCGGCGGCCTGCCCCTGGGCAACGGCTCCTACCTGCGCAACGACCTCACCGTCGACCTCAAGATCGGCCCGGCGCTGGTGATGACGGTCGACAACAGGACCAAGCGGATGACGGTCACCAAGGACGGCAAGGTCATCCGTACGATCAAGGTCAGCCTCGGCAAGAAGGCCACCCCGTCGTCGAGCGGCACGATGATCGTGATCGAGAAGAAGCGCGAAACCGTCTTCGACACGTTCGAGGAGCTCGGCCCGGAAGAGGGCTACCGCACCGACATCGACTTCGCGCAACGCCTGACCTGGGGCGGCGAGTTCATCCACGCGGCGCCGTGGTCCGAGGGCCAACAGGGCTCGGTCAACGTCTCACACGGCTGCGTCAACGTCTCGATGAAAGACGGCGAATGGCTCTTCGGCCAGACCCGCATCGGCGACCCGATCACCGTCAAAGGCACGGAACGCAAACTCCAGAACGGCAACGGCTGGACCGACTGGAACATGTCGTTCGCCGAATACGCCGAACTGAGCGCGATTCCCCTTTCCGACCAATAGAGCAACCTCCAAGGCCGGTCCCGGGTTCGCGGTGGTCCGGACCGTCGCTCCCGCCGGGGACCGGGCCGGCCCTGGGGGGCCGACCCTGCCAGGCTCGCGGTGCTGCGCTCTTAGATCTTTGCTTGCGTCGGCCTTCGGCCGTCTGTGTCAAAATCCGCGGTCCGCGGGGGGCCCTGACGTATTGGCGCGTCGGGCCTTGGGTGGACGTGCCGGTCCGCGGTGGCACGCCCTGACGTCTTGCCGTGTCGGGCCTCGGGCCAGCGTGCCGGTCCGCGGGAAACACCCTGACGTCTTGCCGCGTCAGGGCGTGCCCGGTCCGTGTCAGTCCGCGGCGACGCGCGCTGATGCCTGCCACGTCGAGCCTGGCAGGCGTGCCCAGTCCGCGCTGGTCCGCGGTGGCACGCTGATGTCTTGCCGCGTCGGCCTTGGGCCGGGCGTGCCGGTTCGTGGCGGCGGGCGGCCTGCGCCGGGCTGCGCCGGGTCGTTTGGCGCGGCGTAGGTGCGTGAAAGTAAAGCGTCGGTGTTAGGTTGCGGTTCTGGGCGAAAGGGCGGGGGACCCATGACATCGAGCTGGTTGGCGGACCGCTTCGGGTCGCATGCCGAGGCGGTGGTGCGTGAGGTGCCGGCGGCGATCGCGGCCGCGGTGGTTCGCCAGATGGACGCGCATGCGGCCGCGGGTCTGCACACCCTGCACGCCTTCGGCGGCGCGTGGCCCGCGCAGCACGAGGAGCTCGTTCGGCGCCTGGCGCCGCTCGACGGCGCCGAGATCGTTCATCCGCGTGGGTCCGCCATGCACCTCGTGCTGCTCAACGGCTGTCTGCTCGTGCCGTTCCGCTACGCCGAGGATTCGTCGAGCCTGACCGACCCGCGCGTCGCCCGGAAGCTCAACAAGACGCGGCGGGAGCTGCTCGGCCAGTTCGGCTCCGACGCCGGGCCCGCTCAGCCGACGCTGTCCGACGTGCTGTTTCCCCCGGCGGCGGCCGGGGAAGCGGAGCCGCGGCTGCTCGGCGACGCCGAGCCGGCCGCCATCGTGCTCGTCGTGTTCGCGGCCAACGAGCAGTCGGGCCTCCTGAAGGTCGGTCTGGCCGACGCCGCGCTGGCCGAGGGCGAGCTGCTCTGGCGCCACGTCGAATGGCTGCCACTGCCCGGCGACGAGAAGCCCGTCGCCGTCGGCGAGGCTCCGCGGATGGCCCGATTCGACGACGCGCCGCTGCCGATCCCGTCGCTCGACCCGGTTCCGCTGCCGCGCACCGCGGATGAGTGAGCGGGCCCGGCTCGCCTACGCGGCCGGCGGCGCCCGCGGGTCGTGGACGGCGGCGTCCGTGGCGCAGATCTTCGACCCGGCGCGGCTGACCCAGGCCCGCCACCTGGCCGGCCGCACGAAGCGCGAGGTCGCCGCCGCCATCGGGGTGACGCCGGCCGCCGTCGGTCAGTACGAGGCCGGTACCCGCCCCCGGCCCGACCTCATCGAGCCGCTCGCCGGCTACCTGGGCGTGCCGATCCAGTTCCTGGCGGCCGGACGGCCGCACGCCAAGCTCGACGCGTCCGCGGCGCACTTCCGGCACCTGCGCTCCACGCGCTCCTACCAGCGGGCGAAGGCCGTCGCCCTGGTGGAGCAGCTTTGGGAGCTGACCCACGCCTTGGAGCAGCGGGTACGCCTTCCGCAGGTCGACGTGCCCACCGGCACCGAGGCGGAGCTGCCGGCGGACGCGGCCCGGGCCCTGCGTCGGCACTGGAACCTGGGCACCGGCCCGATCCCGCACCTGGTGCGCACCCTGGAGACACGTGGCGTCGTCGTCGCCCTGGCCCCGCTGGCCGACGGCGACGTGGCCACCGTCGACGCGTTCTCGACCTCACACCTGCCGCGCCCCACGATGGTGGTCACCCGCGACCGGGCGGACGACGTCTACTGGCACCGGTTCACGGTGGCGCACGAGCTCGGCCACATCGTCATGCACGGTGACGCGATCCCCGGCGACACCGCCCAGGAGCGGGCGGCCGACGCCTTCGCCGCGGAGTTCCTCACGCCGCGCGCCAGCATCCTCCCGGCCCTGCCCGCCCGCCTCAACTTCACGGCGCTCGCCGACCTGCAGCAGGTGTGGGGCGTCTCCATCAACAGCCTGCTCTACCGCTGCCGAGAGCTCGGCCTGTACTCCGACTCGACCGCCGCCCGCGGCTACCGCCGCCTGGACCGCCTGCGCGCGGAAGGCGCCTTTCCGGCCCAGTCGATCTCCGGCTTCGAAGGCGAACGGCCGGCCCTGCTGGCCCGCGCCTTCGACGTTGCCGCCGGGCACGGCCTGACGTTGGCCGCCCTGGGCGTCCAACTCGCTTGGCCACTGCACCGGGTCCGCGAACTACTCGGCATGACCGACCGGCGCCCGGAACTACGGCTCGTGTGAAGCTCGTCCCGCCGGGCCCCGGGCGTCTCAGGACTCGAGCAGGGCGCCCCGCACCGAGGGCCAGGAGCGGAGGACCTCGGCCACGTCCGGCGGAGCGGCCGCGACCGCGTCCGCATGGGCGCGGGACAACGTCTCGTCGATGACGACGACCCGGCCGCTGTCCGCGGATTCGACCGCGCACAGGACCATCGCGAGGCTCAGCACGTTGCGATGGACCGACGTGGCCGGTCGGGTGCCCGCCCCCAGCGCCTCGACGAACGACGCCAGCGAAGCGCCGATGGTCTCCAGCAGCGTTGACGAAGGAGCGCCCTCGCCGTCCCAGACCGCTGTGCCGCCCTCCGCCACGGCCCGCCAGCTGCCGTTCCACGACGTCTCCTGGCCAGCGGCACACCACGACGCCGTGTACGAGTACCGCGCCCCCGAAGCGAAGCGGAACAAGGCGTTGGCCGAGGCGGCGCCGGCGTACCAGCTCCACGGCGGGTTCCACGCGTCGCAGAAGACCGACACCGGCTCGTCGGACAGCAGATAGCGCGCCGTGTCGAACGGGTGGATGGCCATGTCGAGCAGCAACGGGTGCGGCATCGTCTCGCGGAAGCCGCCGAAGTGCGGCGCGCGATAGAACGACGTGTGCAGCGCGCCCACCGTGCCGAGAGCGTCGACCTCGGTCTTGAAATCCGCCAGCGACCGCTCGTAGCGGCGGGACTGGCTGATCACGAACGGCGTACCCGTCAGCGACGACAGCGCCGCCAGCGTCAGGGCCTCCGGCAGCGTCGCCGCGAGCGGCTTCTCGCCCAGCACCGGCAGGCCGAGCCGCAACGCCTCCGTCGTCACCGCGAAGTGGGCGGCCGGCACCGTCGCGTCGACGACGAAGTCCGCGCCGGCAGCCACCGCGGTCAGGCTCGTCGCCGATGGCACCGCGCCGGCGGCCGCGCGGGCCGCTGCGGCCTCGTCGAGGTCGACCACCGCGGCCAGCAACACGTCCGGGCTCGCCGCGATCGCCGCGAGCCACTCGGCCCCCATCGCTCCGGCGCCGACGAGGACCGCGCGCATCATTCGAACCAGCCGGGGGCGGCGTACGCGATGGGGGTCTGCTCCCGTGGTCCCGACGGCGCCGCCCAGACCGCCGCGTTGGCGATGACCTGCCGCACGCCGGCGTGGTGGTAGACGGGGTAGTCCTGGTCGCCCGGGCTGAAGTAGAAGACCCGGCCCCGGCCGCGGCGCCACGCGCAGCCGCTGCGGAACACCTCACCGCCGCTGAACGAGCTGACGAACACGAGCTCGTCGGGCGCGGGGATGTCGAAGAACTCGCCGTACATCTCCTGGCGGTCGATGACCAGCGGGCTCGGCACGCCGGCCGCGACCGGGTGGGTCGGGTCGACCGTCCAGACCAGCTCCCGGTCGTCGCCGTTGCGCCAGCGCAGCGCGCAGCTCGTGCCCATCAACCGCTTGAAGATCTTCGACCAGTGGCCCGAGTGCAGCACGACCAGGCCCATGCCGGCGAGCACCTGCCGCTGCACCCGGTCGACCAGCTCGTCGGCGACCTCGTCGTGGGCCAGGTGCCCCCACCAGGTCAGCACGTCGGTCCCGGCGAGCACCTCGTCCGGCAGGCCCTGGCCGGGTGAGTCCAAAGTGGCGCATCGCACGGTCACCTCGGCCCGCGCCTGCGACCGGATGCCGTCGGCGATCGTCTCGTGCATGCCGTCGGGATAGAGCTCGGCCACGTTCGCGTCGCGCTTCTCGTGGCGGCCCTCGCCCCACACGGTCACCCGGATCGGTTCGTCACCCATCCCGGCATTCTCGGCGAGGAAGCGCCGGCACGAAAGACCGGCTCGGAAAGCTCAGCGCGCGGCCGGCCGATGGGTCAGCCGCTGCTCCAGACCGCGGAGCTTCAGCGGCGCGCCCAACCTGATCGCCTCCCGGCCCAGCAACCCGTTGATCAGCGCACCGGACGACCCGTACCAGGCGACCAGCGCCGTCAGCACCCCGAGATAGCCGCCGATCCGGACCACCTGGCCGTTGTCGACGAAGAAGCCGATGCAGAGCAGCACCTCGGTGACGCCGAGGAAGAAGAACACCCCGAACAGCGTCTCGTTGACCTGTGTCGCCCACAGCACCAGATAGAAGTTGAACAGCGCGAACGCGAGCAGGATCCACGCCAGGTCGTTGCGCTGTGCCGCCGCGCTGGCGCCAGGCGCGACGAGGGTGAAATACAGCGCCAGGCCGAGGAAGAACGCGCCGTACATCGAGAAGGCGACGGTGTTGAACAGGTTGCGATTGCGGAACGCCCACATGCCCGCGAGCAGCTGCACGAGACCGCCGGCGACGAAGCCGAAGCTCAGCCAGGCCGTCGTCCCGTTGGTCCAGCCCGCATTGAACGCGGAAAGCAGGAATGTGGACAGTGCGAACGCCGCCAACCCCATCGGCGTGGCATCGGCGACACCGCCCAGCACGCCCGACGCGGCGGAGGCCGGCTCAGGAGATGGCATGCGCGGGTCTCCGGGCCGGCCACCCATCGGCCGGTTCGGTGTCTGGTCGGTCATCGCGACCCCCTTAACGGCAGAACATGGGCAATTCCCACTATTTCACCGAGTACGGGAGCCGGCCAGCTACCGCCGCGTTACGGGACGGGATGGGCGGATGTGGCGCCGGACGCGCGTTCGGCGATCAGCACCCCCACGCCGTCCAGGATCCGGGCGAGCCCGAAGTCGAGCGCCTGGTCCTGCTGGCCGCTGCCCCGCGCGGTGCGCAGCGCGGAGTGCAACGCCGGGAACCGGTCCGCCCGCTCCTCGACGAGCGCCGCGAGCGTGTCGTCGAGCGCCACCTCCAGGTCGCCGCCCGCGGTCTGCTGGGCCAGGTTGCGCACGTGACCGACGAGCGTCACCGCCACGTCGAGCATCTCCGCGCCGTGCAGCCCAGTGCCGGTGAGCGCCGCGACCGCTTCCTCGAGCCAGGCCACCTCATTGGGTCCGACCATCCGGGCGCCCACCGCGGCCTCCAGCGCCCACGGGTGTGCGGCGAACGCCGCGAAGAGCGCGCGGGACCAGGCATCCAGCGCGGAACGCCAGTCCCGCCCCCCGGTGGCCGGCGGGCCGCCCAGCGCGCGGTCGAGCATCAGCGCGACCAGCTCCGCCTTGCCGGGCACATAGCGGTACAGCGCCATCTTGGTGACGCCGAGCTGGTCGGCGATCCGCTGCATGGTCACGGCCGCGAGCCCGTCAGCGTCGGCGATCGCGCTGCCGGCCCGGGCGATGTCGTCCAGCGTGAACGCCGGCCGGGGGCCGCGCCGGGGCCTGGCCGGTGGTTCCCACAACAGCTTGTCCATCGTCCGCCACCTTAAGGGCTTGCCGGCTTGCCAAAACTGTGTCTATCGTAAACAGCATCCAAGAGACACAGATAAGGAAGAGTCGATGAGCAACGAACTGAGCGGGTTTCGGGTCCTGGTCTCCGGCGCCGGGGTGGCCGGGCCGGCGCTGGCCTGCCGGCTGGCCGACGCGGGCGCCGAGACCACCGTCGTCGAGATCGCCCCCAAGCTGCGGGAGAGCGGCTTCGCGGTCGACTTCCGCGGCCCGACGCATCTGAAGGTGCTGGCCAAGCTCGGCATCCTCGACGAGCTCGAGGCGGTGCAGACCCATGCCGGCGCGATGCGCACCGTCGACGCCGACGGGCGCACGATCTTCGAGTTGCCGGCCGAGTTCGCCGGTGGTGACGTCGAGGTCCGGCGCCGCGACCTGAGCGCGGTGCTGCACCGGCGGTCCGCCGACCGGGTCCGCTACCTGTTCGGCGACTCGATCACCGCGCTGCGCGACGGCCGCGACGGCGTCGAAGTGCGGTTCCGCGGCGGCGGTGAAGGCACGTACGACGCGGTGGTGGGCGCCGACGGCATCCACTCGACCGTCCGTCGCCTGGCCATGGGTCCCGAGGACCGGTTCGTCAAGCACCTCGGCTATCACATCGCCGGCTGGGACATGCCCAACGACGTCGGCGCGATCCCCGTCGCCCAGCAGTACAACGTGCCCGGGCGGATGGCGAGCGTGGCAGCCGACGACCGCGACCCGACGCTGGCCGGCGCGCTGTTCGTCTGGTCCTCGGGCCCCCTCGGGGTCGGCTGGCAGGACCTCGCGGCCCAGAAACAGGCGGTCACCGCCACTTTCACCGGCCTCGGCTGGCACGTGCCCAGGCTGCTGGACGGGCTGACCGCCGCCCCCGACCTCTATTTCGACGCGATCAGCCGGGTCTCCGTGCCCACCTTGCACAGTGGACGGATCGCGCTGCTCGGCGACGCGGCCTGGGGCGTCACGCTCGGCGGCATGGGCGTCGGCACCGGCGTGGTCGGCGCCTATGTGCTCGCCGGGGAGCTGGCCCGCACCGGCGGCGACGTGCCAGCCGCATTCGCGGCCTACGAGAACCGGATGCGGTCGTACGCCGGGCGTTGGCAGAAGGGCGCGAGCCCGGGTCATTTCCTGGCGCCGGCCAGCCGGACGGGGCTGTGGCTGCGCAACACGATGTTCCGCCGCGCCGCCGTCCGCCGGCTGCTCGTCAGCAGTTCGACCGCCCTGGCCAGCGCGGCCGACCTGCCCGACTACCCGTGACGACGTGGGTTCCCCCGATCGGGGCGCGTCCGCCGGCCCTGCCGGGTCGTTAGGCCCAAGGCTGGTTGGCAGACGAACCCCGGGGGCCCGCTTTGACGTCCGTAGTTCCAAAGCCGATCGTGACGCGTCCATGGCCGGTGCGGGAACAGGTGAAGGGCAACGCGCTCAGCCGCCTGATCCGGACCACCGACGCGAAGCAGATCGGGATCCTCTACCTGACGACGAGCTTCGGGTTCTTCGTGGCCGGCGGCATCATGGCGCTGCTGATGCGCGCCGAGCTCGCCCGGCCGGGGATGCAGTTCCTCTCGCCTGAGCAGTACAACCAGCTGTTCACGATGCACGGCACGATCATGCTGCTGCTGTTCGCCACGCCGATCGTGTTCGCGTTCGCGAACTTCGTGGTGCCGTTGCAGATCGGCGCGCCGGACGTGTCGTTCCCACGGCTCAACGCGTTCGCGTACTGGCTCTATCTGTTCGGCGGCACCATGGTGCTGATCAGCTTCGCGACGCCCAGCGGGGCCGCGGACTTCGGCTGGTTCGCCTACACGCCGCTGAGCGACGTCGAGAACACCCCCGGCGTCGGCCCCAACATGTGGGTGATCGGCCTGGTCATCTCCGGCCTCGGCACGATCCTCGGCGCGGTGAACATGATCACCACCATCGTCACGCTGCGGGCGCCCGGCATGACGATGTTCCGGATGCCGATCTTCACCTGGAACATCCTGATCACCAGCGTGCTGGTCATCTTCGTGTTCCCGCTGCTGGCCGCGACGCTGTTCGCGCTCGGCGCCGACCGGATCCTCGATGCCAAGGTGTACGAGCCGTCGACCGGCGGACCCCTGCTGTGGCAGCACCTGTTCTGGTTCTTCGGCCATCCCGAGGTCTACATCGTCGCGCTGCCGTTCTTCGGCATCGTCACCGAGGTCATCCCCGTCTTCTCGCGCAAGCCGGTGTTCGGTTACAAGGGCCTCGTCGGCGCCACCGTGGCGATCGCGGCGCTGTCCATGAGCGTGTGGGCGCACCACATGTTCGCCACGGGCCAGGTGCTGCTGCCGTTCTTCAGCTTCCTCAGCTATCTGATCGCGGTGCCGACCGGCATGAAGTTCTTCAACTGGATCGGCACGATGTGGCGTGGCCAGCTCACGTTCGAGACGCCGATGCTGTTCGCGGTGGGCTTCCTCGTCACGTTCCTCCTGGGTGGACTGACGGGCGTGCTCCTGGCCAGCCCGCCGGTGGACTGGCACGTCTCCGACTCGTACTTCGTGGTCGCGCACTTCCACTACGTGCTCTTCGGCACCATCGTGTTCGCCGTCTACTCCGGTGTGTACTTCTGGTTCCCGAAGATGTTCGGGCGGATGCTCGACGACCGGCTGGGCAAGATCCACTTCTGGATGACGTTCATCGGCTTCCACACCACGTTCCTGGTGCAGCACTGGCTGGGCAACGAGGGAATGCCTCGGCGCTACGCGGACTACCGGCCGACCGACGGGTTCACCACGCTCAACGAGATCTCGACGATCGGCGCGTTCATCCTCGGCGCCTCGACGCTGCCGTTCCTCTACAACGTGTGGAAGGCGTACAAGGCCGGTCCGCTGGTGTTGGCCGACGACCCGTGGGGGCACGGCAACTCGCTGGAGTGGGCGACCTCGTCGCCGCCGCCGCTGCGCAACTTCGACCGCATGCCGCGCATCCGCTCCGAGCGGCCCGCCTTCGACGCCAAGTTCCCGGAGCTGGCCGCGGGCTCCCAGTCGATCGCCGGCCCGCCGGAGGGTGGCGCCAAGCCGTTCACCCGCGAGTCCGACGGTGGGGCCTCGTATCCGGAGGACAAACCCCGGCGCTGACCCTGACCCGCTGCCACAGCCCGCTCCCGAGCCTGGGGGCGGGCTGTCGTGCGTACGAAGACATCGAGAAATTTCGTTAGGTCTATTTACTGTTAGGTTTCTTTACCTTATGGTGGCCACCAAACGGATCGGCGTTTCTCTATGAAGTGAGGAGGACTTCATGCGTAGACGCTTCATGCTTCCGGTGCTGACAGTCGCCGCCGTGCTGGTCTCGATGTTCCTGGCCGCGCCCGCGCAGGCGCACGGCTACATCTCCTCACCGCCCAGCCGGCAGGCGATGTGCGCGCAGGGCCGGGTGGCCAACTGTGGCGACATCGTCTACGAGCCGCAGAGCGTCGAGGCGCCCAAGGGCTCGATGCAGTGCAACGGCGGCGGCAGCCGGTTCTCGGTGCTCAACGACAACAGCCGCAACTGGCCCGCGACGTCGGTCGGGCAGAGCGTGACGTTCAACTGGGTCATCACGGCCCGGCACGCCACCAGCACCTGGGAGTACTTCGTCGGCGGCAGCCGCATCGCCGTCTTCAACGACGGCGGCGCGCAGCCCGGCGCCACCAAGTCGCACAACGTGGGCCTCGGCGGCCGCACCGGCCGGTTGACCGTGCTGGCCCGCTGGAACGTCGCCGACACCAACAACGCGTTCTACGCCTGTGTCGACCTGCAGGTCGGCAGCGGTGGCGGTGGTGGGACCAACCCGCCGCCCCCGCCGCCGCCCACGTCGTGCGGCACGCCGTGGAGCGCGAGCGCGGTCTACAACGGCGGCGCGATCGTCTCCCACAACGGCCGGCGCTGGCAGGCCCAGTGGTGGACGCAGGGCGAGACGCCCGGCACCACCGGCGAGTGGGGCGTCTGGCGCGACCAGGGCGCCTGCTCGTAGGCGCTGAACGGGCCCGCGCCGCCCGATCGCTCGGACCGGCGGGGCGGGCCCTGCTTCCCGCATTTGCTCTGCATCCATAGGGGAATCGGCCGGCCGCCGAGGCGATGCGTAGATGGATGCAGAGCAAGTGAGCCGAACTGGAGGTGTCGGAGTGCGGCGACGACAGATGATGTTCGCGCTTCCCGCGCTGCTTCTTGCCGCTTGTGGTGGACCGGACCACGTTGCCGCGCCGGCACCCGCCTACAACGACACCGACGTGATGTTCCTGCAGATGCTGCTCGCCCACCACGAACCGGCGGCGAAGCTGCTGGCCCTGGGGGAGAAGCAGGGGACCCGACCGGAGGTACGGGCGGTCGCCGGCGAGCTCGCGGCCGGCCAGGCGAGCGAGACCGACACGATCCGCGAGCGGCTCACGGCCTGGGGGCAACCGCTGGTCTCCACCGCCCACGCGGGCGCGCACGAGGAGCACGGCGGGCTGCCGCTGCTCGACGACGCCGAACTGCTGCGGCTGGCGGGCCTGTCGGGCGCCGAGTTCGACAGCACGTTCCTGACCATGCTGGTCGGCCATCAGCACGGCGCGGTGGAGCTGGCCCGGATGGAGACCGCGGGCGGCCTGGACCCGGACACCAAGGAGCTGGCCACGCGTACGGACGAGACCGTGCGCGCCCAGATCCAGAAGCTCCTGCGGATGATCGCCTAGAACACCACGCGCGCGGCTTCGAGGGGGCTGTCCTTCGGCAGGTCGACGCCGTCGCGGCCGGAGAGGTGCAGCATCATCGCCATCGTGTCGGCGGTGACCGACTCGACCGGTGGGCCGTCGCCGAGCTCCCAGAGGCCGCCGGCCGGTCCGGTCAGCTCCAGCCGCAGGGGCGGGCGTTGCCAGGCCCGGTCGAGGTCGCGGACCACCTGGCCGACGATCTCGTAGTCGTGGTCGTCCACGTCGAACACGCGTCCGGTCGCGCGGGCCAGCTCGAGTCGGTGCATCCAGGTGTCCCGCGGCAGGATCACGTCGACCAGGTAGCCGAGGTTGGCCTCGACCATCGTCGGTCCGTCGGGGAAGAACCGGTCCGTCGAGATCCGGCGGAACAGGCCGGGCATCAGCCGGGCCCGGCGGATCGCCACCGGGCCGAGGCGGGCCAGCCGGTCGAAGAGGGCGCGTGGGGACAGCTTGCCCAGGTCGTCGAGCTGCACCTGGTTGTGGCCGTCGAGCGCGGTCCGGTCGGGGTAGCGCCGCTTCGCGACGCGCAGCCGGCGCAGCAGGACGGTCGGCTTGGCGATCTCCTCGTACTGGCCGCAGACGTGTGCCACGACGTCCTTGACCGTCCACTCGGAGCAGTCCGTGGCCCGCACCCAGTCGGTGTCGTCGAGGGAGGCCATCGCGGCGCCGAACGCCCGCAGCTCGGTCGCGGCGATGTCGGCCGCCTGGCGCCGCGTCAGCGCGTGGGGCCGGGTGTCGGTCACCATCGCGATCACCTCCTGCTTAGAACGCTAAGCCCGACACGCCGGGCGGACCGCCGCGATTCGGGCAAGTTCCGCGTTTGCCCACTTATGCGAAGTTTCTCTGCATATATTCGGCCCTGGGAGTGTTGTGAAGGGAGAAACCAATGGGGAAACTGCGCACGAGGGTGGGCTTGGGCGCGGCTGTGGTCGGAGTCGGGCTGGTGCTGGGTGCGCCGGCCTTCGCGGACGGCACTGGGTTCCAGATCACCAGTCCGCAGAGCGGCGCGACCATCTCGAACTCGCCGACCGTCAAGGGCCTGGGCCGGCCGGGTGCCCGGGTCGCGGTCGAGGCGATCAGTCAGGGCAACAACGGCAACCACCACTGGAACGGCCGCCCGGGGGACAACGGTCCCGGCAACGGCCCGGCCAACAACGGCCCGGCCAACAACGGTCCGGGCAACGGGCCCGCCAACAACGGCCCGGGCAACGGTCCGAGCAACGGGCCCGGCAACGGACCCGCCAACAACGGCAACTGGAACAACAAGCAGCCGGAGAGCGACGCCAGCCCGGCCGGCCGCTGCACCACGACCGTGGCCCAGAACGGCTGGTGGTCGTGCCAGATCTCGCCGGCCCTGCGGCCCGGCCGCTACAAGATCGTCGCGGAGCAGAGCATGCCCGGCGCCGGCAACGACGTGGCGTCGGTC
The DNA here is from genome assembly GCF_029626225.1 of Asanoa sp. WMMD1127. Classification (NCBI taxonomy): domain Bacteria; kingdom Bacillati; phylum Actinomycetota; class Actinomycetes; order Micromonosporales; family Micromonosporaceae; genus Asanoa; species Asanoa sp. WMMD1127. The sequence continues at coordinate 234,672 of NZ_JARUBP010000001.1, read as the reverse complement.
GACAACCTGACCGTGCCCGGCGGCCAGCTGCCGGTCACCCCGGGTCCCGACCCGGTCCCGGTCGTCGCGGGCGGCCTGGTGCTGCTCGCCGGGGGCGCCGTGGTGGTCGCGGCCACCCGTGTCCGTCGCCGCGGCAAGCACGCGGCCTGACCCAGCGTCAGCCGAGGTGGAGTCGCCCCGACGGGCGGCTCCACCGCCGGCATTGTCGGCGCCTCGGTGGGGTAGGAACGAGATCGTGACCGACCGGCATCAACGTCCGCCCGGACTCGACGACGACACCGTGGCCGCCCTCGGCAAGCTCAGCGAGGCGCTGGAGACGGTCGAGCGGGTCCGCGGCCATCTCTACTCCCTGCACCAGCTCACCGGCCACGCCGACCTGATGCTCGACGAGGCCGTCGACCTGCTGCGCAAGGCGGGCCACGACGCGCTCGCCGACGCCGTCCGCGACGAGCTGATCGGGCGCAACGTCATCGAGGGCCGGTGGACCTACCAGATCGTCGAGGACTACGACGAGGGCTACTACGCGACGTTCCGCGACCTCGAGGCCCGGGCCCGCGACCAGCTGGCGGACGGGCGGAAGCACATCTTCGAGGCGGAGATGAAGGAGCGCCGGCGCACCAAGGGCCGCCGCGGCCACGAGGCCGGGCCGGGCTAGGTCGTGTTTCGTAGGGCGTCGATGCTGCGGCGTGTCGGTGATCGATAACTGAAGAGGTCTCCGGTAGTTGGTTCAGCGACCAAGCTAGAACTTCACACCGGAGACCTCGTGCCGAGCGTAGCGGCAGTGAGGCGACATGACCTGACCGACGTGCAGTGGGCGGTGCTCGAACCGCCGTTGCCGGCGGGAACCGGTCGTGATCAGCCCCGCAAATGGACCATGAGGATGATCATCGACGGGATCCGGTGGCGGGTCCGGACCGGCTCGCCGTGGCGAGACGTTCCGGCGGTGTATCCGCCGTGGCAGACGCTGTATCGATGGTTCCGCCGTTGGCAGCGCGACGGGGTCTGGGCGCAGATTCTGGCGGTGTTGCAGGCCCGGGCGGACGCGGCCGGGTTGATCGGCTGGACGGTGAGCGTGGACTCCACCATCAGCCGCGCCCATCAGCACGCCGCGGGCGCCCGCCGCGACGGTGACGGGCAGAAGGAGCCGCCCGGCGGAACGCAGAGCGAGCCGGCAGATCACGCGCTCGGCCGGTCCCGGGGCGGCTGGACCACCAAGACCCATCTGGCCTGCGAGCAGGGCCGCAAACTAATGGCCGCGATAGTCACCGCCGGCCAACGCGGCGACAGCCCTCAGTTCATCCCCGTGCTGGCCAAAGTGCGTGTCACGCGCGCCGATGGCGGCCGGCCCCGGACCCGCCCGGACACCGTCCTGGCAGACAAGGCGTACACCTCCGCAGCCAACCGCGCCCACCTGCGCCGCCGCGGCATCCGAGCCTGCATCCCGAGCAAGACCGACCAAGACGAACACCGTAAGGCCAAGGGCTCCAAGGGCGGCCGTCCGCCCGCCTTCGACCCCAACCTCTACCGGGCGCGTCACGCCGTCGAGTGCGGCATCAACCAGCTCAAACACCACCGCGCCATGGCCACCAGGTACGACAAACTCGCCGTGCGCTACGAAGCCACCCTGACCATCGCGGCCATCAACCAATGGCTCCGAGCCCTACGAAACACGGCCTAGTAGCCGCTGCCGCTCAGCACCTGGGCCGGGCGCAGGATCGAGTCGAGCCAGCCGAAGGCGCGCGCGTGGAAGAGCGTACGAGCGCCCGCCTCGCAGTGGTCGCCCGCGCCCTCCGCCACCGTGAAGGTGATCAGCTCCTTGCGACCGGTCAGCGCGTCGTAGAGCTCCGGGGCCTGGGCGCCCAGCGGGTCGGACTCGGCGTGGCAGACCAGCGTCGGGCAGGTGATCCGCCCGGCCCGGCCCTTGAGCGTGTAGTCGCGCAGCATGTCGAGGTAGGTCACCGAGTCGGCCGCGCCGTGCACGAGCTGGCCGCGGCGCAGCGACCAGCCCGCCGTCGGCCGCCGCTCCATCCCGCGCAGCACCCGGCGGAGCATCGCCGCCGACGACGAGCGTCCCTCGGCGAACCCGCGCGCGACCGGAGCCGGCATCCGCTGCAGCACGGCGTCGAACAGGTCGTACTGGCCCCCGTCGGCGATGCACGCCGCCAGCCGGTGCTCGCCGCTGGCCGCCCGCGGCGCGAGATAGCCACCGAGACTCAGGCCCACCAGGGCGATCCGGTTGGGGTCGACCCCCGTCTGCTGCAGCACGAAGTCGACCACCGGGGTGATCACGTTCTCGTAGTCCGGCCGCATGACCATGCCGCGCTGCAGCAGCGCCGCGCCCTGCCCGGGCCCGTCGAAGGTCAGCACGTCGTAGCCGCGGGCCAGCGCGGCCGCCCCGTTGAAGAAGTAGTTCTCCTCGGCCGTGCCGTCGTAGCCGCCGAGCGCGATCAGCATCGGCCGGTCGCCCGCCGGGCCCTCGCTCCGGAACAGGTAACCGGGCAAAGTGGTGTCGCCGCACGGGATCTCCACCTGCCGCGGCGGCGAGGGCATCAGCTGGGCGCCGCGCCGGAAGGCATCGGTCTGCCGCAGGTTGGCCTCGACGGCCCGCCGGTCGAGCGGGGCCCCGAGCAGCATCGTCCCGGCGTTGCGGAAGTAGTTCGACGCCCGCCAGTAGGCCAGCCGCGCGCTCTCCACGTGCCCGGCGGTCTCCTCCGCCTCGGCCAGCGCCTGCACGCGGTTGGCGGTCAGCGTCCACTCGCCGTACCAACTGGAGAGGTCGGTGCCCTGGACCCGGGCCAGCGTGGCCAGACATTCACCGATGTCGGCACCGCCGTAGGGGGCGTGCCCCATGGTTCGCAGCGTGTGCGCGCCGAACAGCTCGTCCTTGGCGCCGATTCTGGTCATCGGAACCTCCACCTGGGGCTGGCCTCTGGCTCTGGCCAGCGTCGCACGCCCCGGACTGGCAGTCTGGTGAAAGCCGAAAGCAGGGGAGAAACGGATCATGACGAGCCGGGGGTACGAGGATTCGGCGCTGCCGCCGATCGTCCGCGAGCTGGTCGTGCCGGTCGGGCCGACGGAGGCGTTCGACCTGTTCACGGCCAAGATCGGCGACTGGTGGCCGCCCGCGTTCACGGCGAGCGGCGACGCGCTGGCCGCCGTGGTGCTCGAGTCCCGGGTCGGCGGTCGGATCTACGAGCGGGCGCGGGACGGCGCCGAGCACGGCTGGGGCGAGGTCGGCATCTGGGAGCTGTCGGCCCGGGTGGCGCTGAGCTGGACGCACGGACTGCGTACCCCGGGCGCGACCCTGGTCGACGTGAGCTTCACCCCGGACGGCTCGGCCACCGACGTGCGCCTCGAACACAGCGGCTGGCACGCGGACCAGACCGCCGACCACGCCCGCTTCGCCGCCGACGGCGGCTGGACAGCCGTCCTCGAGTCCTACCGGTCCCGCGCGTCCTAGACGCGGCGGGCGACGGTGACGGCGGCCGCGCCGAAGAGCGTCGAGAGGGTGAGGGTGCCGGCGAAGGACCACCAGGCGCCGACGCCGGCCAGTGACTGGAAGAGCAGGCCCGTCAGCGCGAGCGCCAGGCTGGCGCCCACCACGTCGGCGATGCTCTTGGCGGCTGTGTTGAAACCCTGGGTGCCCGGCGCCGAGGCGGCCAGCACCAGGGTCGAGACGCGGGGATACATCAGGCCCATCCCGCCGCCGGCCAGCAGCCAGCCGGCGCCGACGAACACCCAGTGCGGCGTGATCAGGGCGGTGGCGAGCTCGGCGGCGGCGCCGGTGGCCAGGAGCAGGGCGCCGAGCCGGAGCACGCGCTGCGCGGGCCAACCGAGCCGGCCCTGCACGTGGGAGCCGGTCGCCCAGGCGATCGCGCCGACGGTCAGCGTGAAGCCGGACAGCCAGCTCGGCAACCCGTAGCGGTCGTGCAGCAGCAGCGGCAGATAGACCTCGGTGCTGAAGAAGGTGGCGCCGGCGGCGGCGCTGAGCAGCACCGCGCCGGGCAGACCGGGCCGGGCCCGCAGGGTGCCGGGCGGCAGCAGCGCGCGGACGGTGGCGACCACGACCGCGCCGGCGACCGCCAGCAACAGCCAGCCCCGGGCGTCCGGCAGCTCGCTCGACACGCCCGCGACCACGGCGGCGACGGCGACCACGGCCGCCGCGGCGATCCGCCGGCCGGCCCGGGGCGAGCCGTCGCCCGACGGCGCGACGGCGACCCGCAGCACGGGCAGGATCACCAGCGTCGCGACCGCGACCAGCACCAGCACGCCGAGGAACACCCAGTGCCAGCTCCACGCGTCGGCCACCAGACCGGCCACGAACGGGCCGACCATCGACGGCACCACCCAGGCCGCGGCGAACAGCCCGAAGATCCGCGGGTGCAGCGCGGCCGGGAAGAGCCCGGCGACGACCACGTACAGCGCGACCGTGATGCCGCCGGCGCCCAACCCCTGCAGCAACCGGCCCACCACGAAGACCGTCATGCTGGTGGCCGTGCCCGCCACGGCCAGGCCGAGCGCGAAGACGGCGATCGCCACCAGCAGCGCCCGGCGCGGCCCGCGGCGGTCGGCCCAGGCGCCGGCCGCGACGCTGCCGACCACGTTGGCCGCGGTGGTGGCCACGAACGCCAGCGCGTAGAGCGAGCGTCCGTCGAGGTCGTCCGTGATCGCCGGCATCACCGTGGTGACCGCCAACGCCTCGAACGCGGCCAGGAAGACCAGGCTGGTCGCGCCGGTCGTGGCCAGCGCGTGGCGGCGGTCGAAGAGGGTGGCGGAGGGCGCGGTGGCGGTGGCGGTCACCGCACGATGATCCGACTTGAAGCCCGCTTCAGGTCAACCGAGTTTCAGCGGCGTGTGCTCCGCGGGGACCACCTCGTCGGGCCGCACGGGACCGGGCGGGGTGCCGTCGCCGAACGGCCGGCCGCCCAGCTCCTCGCGGCCGTGCGGGGTCAGCCAGCCGGCGAGGTCGGGACCTGCCGGCACGATGCCGGTCGGGTTGATGTCGCGGTGCACCTCGTAGTAGTGGCGCTTGATGTGGTCGAAGTCGACGGTGTCGCCGAAGCCGGGAGTCGTGAACAGGTCCCGCGCGTACGCCCAGAGCACCGGCAGCTCGGTCAGCTTCTGCCGGTTGCACTTGAAGTGGCCGTGATAGACCGGGTCGAACCGGACCAGCGTGGTGAACAGCCGCACATCGGCCTCGGTGATCGTGTCGCCGACGAGATAGCGCTGGCCGGCCAGCCGCTCCGACAACCAGTCGAGCCGATCGAAGAGCCGGGTGTACGCCTTTTCGTACGCCTCCTGTGTCCCTGCGAAGCCGGCCCGGTAGACGCCGTTGTTGACGTCCTTGAAGACCACCTGGTTGACCGCGTCGATCTCCTCGCGCAGCGCCTCCGGGTAGAGCTCCGGTGCGCCGTCACGCTGGAACTCGCGCCACTCCAGCGACATGTCGATGGTGATCTGCGGATAGTCGTTGGTCACCACCTCGCCGGTGGTCACGTCGACGACGGCCGGCACGGTGATGCCGCGCTCGTACCCGGGGAAGCGCTTGAAGAACGCCTCCTGGAGGCGCTCGTAGCCGAGCACCGGGTCGCGGCCGCCCGGGGCCAGGTCGAACGTCCAGCTCCGCTTGTCGTGGGTCGGGCCGGCGATGGCCATCGAGATCGCGTCCTCCAGCCCGAGCAGGCGGCGGACGATCACCGCCCGGCTGGCCCAGGGGCAGGCCCGGCTGACCACGAGCCGGTAGCGGCCGGGCTCCACCGGGTAGCCGTCGCGCCCGTCGCGGGTGATCCGGGTGGCGATGTAGCGCTGGTCGCGGGTGAACTCACCGGAGGGGTTGACGTAGACGCCCTGCTCGGTCGCGGTTTCCGACATGCGTCCCATACTGCCTCGCCAACCGCCGGACCGCAGTGCCAGCCCCGCCCGTCCTCAGCCTTGTCGATGCTGCCGCATCGACAAGCCTTCCGGTCATCCAGATCTTCCTCTCGAGTGGCGGAGCGCGGTAGCTTGACCGAGCATCGATGCTGGTCGAGTTTCCCGTCCCGAACGCCAGGAGGCATCCATCCATGTGCGTCACCGGTAACGAAGCACACCAGAGCGTCCCGCCGTTGGCGGAGGAGCAGCTGCACACCCTGACCCGGCGCGGCGCGCTGCGGGCCGCGACCGTCGCCGCGGCGGCGGGGGCCGTCGGCGCCGTGGGCGGGCTGGCCGCCGGCGCCACCCCGGCCAGCGCGGGCGAGCGCGGCGGCAGCGGCCGCGGCCGGGTGCCCCGCGACCACATCAGCGTGCAGCTCTACACCCTGCGCGACCAGCTGGCCGCCGACCTGCCGGGCACGCTGCGGGCGCTGGCCGACATCGGCTACACCCGGGTCGAGCACGCCGGCTTCGTCGGCCGCACCGCCGCGCAGTTCAAGGCCGAACTCGACGCCGCCGGGCTGCGGGCGACCTCCGGTCACGTCGGCATCCCGCAGCCGTTCGACGCCGCGACGTGGCAGGCCGCGTTGGCCGACGCCAAGCTGTTGGGCCAGCGCTACATCGTCCACCCGTTCTTCGGCGTGGGCGCCAACGGCGTCATCCGCGACTCGGCGACCTACCGGGCGTTCGCCCGCGACCTCAACAAGGCCGGCGCGCTGGCCAGGCGTGCCGGGCTGCGCTTCGGCTACCACAACCACCACTTCGAGTTCTTCCGCCTCGACGGTGGCACCACCACCGGCTTCGACATCATCACCCAGGAGACCGACCCCGACCTGGTGCACCTCGAGGTCGACCTGTTCTGGGTCACCCGGGGCGCGCACGACCCGGTCGACGTCATCCACGAGAACCGCGGTCGGATCAAGCAGTTCCACGTCAAGGACATGAACGCCGACGGCTCGTTCGAGGACGCCGGTCAGGGCCTGATCGACTTCGCCCGGATCTTCCGGCACGGGCGCGAGGCGGGCATCGACGAGTTCATCATCGAGCGGGACGACGCGGGCACCGACCCGCGCCAGCCGGCCCAGGCGATCGACACGGCCCGGGTGGGCTACAACTACCTGGCCAACCTGCGCTTCTAGCTCTCGCCGGGTTCGGCCGCGGCTAGCCGACCGGCGTCGGCGTGCCGCGGCCGAACTCCTCGCGCAGCGCCTGCATCGCGTGCTGCACGACCGCGATCAGCGTCTCCTTGACGGCCGCCCGCCGGCGCGCGTCGGTCAGCACCAGCGGCACCCTGGGGGAGATGGCGAGCGCCTCGCGCACCTCGTCGACCTCGTAGACGGGCGCGCCGTCGAAACAGTTGAGCGCCACCATGTACGGCAGGTTCTGGTTCTCGAAATAGTCGAGGGGCGCGAACGCGTCGCTGATCCGCCGGGTGTCGACGAGCACCACCGCGCCGACCGCGCCGCGGATGATCTCGTCCCACATGAACCAGAACCGGGTCTGGCCGGGCGTGCCGAACAGATAGAGGATGAGGTCGTCGGCCATGGTGATCCGGCCGAAGTCCATCGCGACGGTCGTGGTCTCCTTGCCGGGCACCTTCGAGCGGTCGTCGATCCCCTCGCCGGCCTGGGTCAGCAGCGCCTCGGTGGTCAACGGGGTGATCTCGGAGACGGCGCCGACCATCGTGGTCTTGCCCACGCCGAAGCCCCCGGCGATCACGATCTTCGCCGAGATGATGCCCGGCCCGTGGCCGCGGTCAGAGCCTGCGTAGTCCACTTAGCACCCTCTCCAACACTTCCATCCGCTCCTCATACCGTTGCGCGGGTGCGGCGCTGTGCAGCGTCAGCAGGCCCTCGGCGACCATGTCGGCGACGATCACCCGGGCGACACCGAGCGGAAGCCGGGTGTACGCGGCGATCTCCGCCAGCGACTGGGGCGTCGACTGGCAGATCTGCGCGATGCGGTACTTGTCGTGCCCCGCGAACCGGGCCTCGACCACCGCCCGCTCGCTGGCCGAGAGCACCGCTTCCAGCGCGATGTGCCGGGACGGCTCGGTTCGGCCGCGGGTAACCGCGTACGGGCGCACCAGCGCGCCGCGGGGATCGCCGTGCGGCGGTTCCATGCGCGGTTACCTCCTCACTGCTGTGCGGGGGCGGCACTTCACTGTGCATGGCGCTAGGACCGGCGGCCGATCGCGGCTTCGCGGCGCTCCGGCGACAGGGCCTTGCCGACGCGCTCGACCAGCAGGGCCATCTCGTAGCCGACCTGGCCGACGTCGCTGTTGCGGGCGGCCAGCACGGCCATCGACGAACCGTCGCTGATGGACATCAGGAACAGGTATCCACTGTGCATCTCGATAACGGTTTGCAGCACGTTGCCGCCGTCGAACATCCGGGCGGCGCCGCTGGTCAGGCTCACCACGCCGGACGTGATCGCGGCGAGCTGGTCGGCCCGGTCGGCCGGCAGGTCCCGGGAGGAGGCGAGCAGGAGACCGTCGGCCGATACCGCGACCACGTGGGCGATGCCGGCCACGCTGTCGGCGAAGTTGCTCAGCAGCCAGGCCATGTCGCCCATGGTCGGTGCCCTGTTCATCGGTTCTCCTTGCTCGGTGGGGTGTTGTCGAGCTCGGCGCCGGCGACCCGGCCGCGTTGCACGCCGCGGTGGTAGGCGGAGAGCAGCCCGCGGACCTCTTCCGGCGCCCGTTTGACGCCCTGGCTCGGCCGGGTCTCCACGCCGCCGGGGACGAGCTGGGCCTGCGGCACCCGCTTCGGCAGGCCGGAGCGGGTGGTGCCGCCGGCCAAGGGGCTCGCGGCCTTGGTCGCCCGGTCCCAACCCTCATCGGCAGCGGTACGCCAGAGATCGTCGCCGCCCGCCGACCGGTCCCCGACGGGGGCGGTCCGCTGGGGCGGGACGGTGGGCGGAACGGGCGGCGGTACGGGTGGTGGCATGGGCGCCGGCGATGGTGCGGCGGCAGGAGCGAGCACCACCGGCTCGGCGCCCGGCAAGAGCGGCCCGCGACCCGGTGCGGCCATCGGCGGGACGGACCCGGCGCCCGGCGGAACCGGTGCGGCCATCGGCGGGACGGACCCGGCGCCCGGCGGAACCGGAGCGGCGGTCGGGCGTGGCGGGGGCAAGGCGTCGCCCGGGAGGTTGAGGATCTGGGTCGAGCTGTGGCCGTGGGACTGGAACCAGACGGCTTCCATCTCCCGGAAGATCGGCATTTCGGTGGTCGCCTCCCGGTTGGGCTCGGCGAGCAGGGCTGAGTCGCCACCCGCGACGGGTGGCCGTGGGAAACCACCGCCGGCCATCGGCGTCGCGGCGGGTGGCAGTGGGTCGGTGGCGAAGCCGGGGCGCTGCGGCAGGGGCACGTCCCACTGCGCCGGCGTGGGCGGCGGCTCCGCCAGGGTGGTGGCCGACGCGCGGTTGGCCCAGGCGCTGCCACCGGGCACATGGCCGTTGCTGGCGGCCGCGCCGCCGACCTCCGCCCCGGCCGGCACCCGCTTGCGGGGCAGCAGCGTCGGCGGCCGGCCCGCCTGCGGCAGCACCACGATCTCGGCGGGCAGCGTGACCAGCGCGACCGTGCCCTGGTCGAGGGTGCGGCGCAGTTCGACCAGGATGCGGTAGCGGGCCGCGAGCCGGGACACCACGGCCAGGCCCATCAACCGGAACGCGGAGACGTCGACCGGCGACGGCGACCGCAGGCGGTGGTTGAGCACCTCGAGCTGGTCGTCGTCGAGGCCGAGGCCGCGGTCCTCGACCTGCACGACGACGTAGTCCCGGATCCGCCGGGCGTCGGCCACCACCACCGTGTTGGGCGGCGAGAACCGGGTGGCGTTGTCGAGCAGCTCGGAGAGGATCCGCACGACGTCGTTGACGGCGTGCGCCGACACGGAGATGTCGGGGTCGACGGTGCCGAACTCGATCCGGTTGTAGAACTCCACTTCGGACTGTGCGGCGCGCAGCGCGTCGATCAGCAGCGCGTCCTCGCGGCGCGGCGGCGCGGTGTCGGCGCCGGCCAGCACGAGGAGATTCTCGTCGTTGCGGCGCATCCGGGTCGCCAGGTGGTCGAGGACGAACAGCTTGGCCAGCCGCTTCGGGTCCTCCTCGCCGCGCTCGATCGAGTCGAGCTCGCCGATGATCCGGTCGACCAGCGTCTGGCTGCGCCGGGCGAGCGTCAGGAACATCGCGGAGACGCTGGTGCGCAGCGCCGCCTGTTCGGCCGCGATCCGCACCGCCTCGCGGTGCACCACGTTGAAGGCGACGGCGACCTCGCCCACCTCGTCGCGGTTGGTCAGCTGGATCGGGTCGCGTACCTCGCTGACGATCTCCTCGACGCCCCCCTCGCCGACCTTCTCGAGCTCGCGCAGCCGGGCGACGCTCTCGGGCAGGCTGTGGTTGGCCACGGTCAGCGCGCCGTCGCGCAGGCGGAACAGCGAGCGGTTGAGCGACCGGGCGATGACGATCGCCAGCAGCACCGCGATCAGCAGCACGGTGAGCACGAGCGTGCCCTCGACGGTGGCCTGCCGCACGGCGGCGGAGCGGGCGTCGTCGGCCTGGCCGAGCAGGTCGCGTTCGAGGTTGGTCTCGGCGTAGCGCATCAGGTCGGTGACCGCGCCGATCGCGGGGCTGCCGACCGCGGCCGGGAACGGCGCCGGCTCGCCGACCGAGCGGGTCAGCTGGGCGGAGACCTGGTCGGCCAGCAGGGACGCGTCGCCGGTCACGGTCCGGTCGACCGCCGCCCGCTGCGCGGCCGACGCCGAGCCGGCGAACGCGACGAACGCCTCCTGCTGGCTCGTCAGCGTCGCGACGAAGGCGGAGAACTGCTCCTCGCTCAGGCCGCCGGAGGTCAGCGCGACGAAGACGACCGCCTCCTCCTCGGCGGTGGCGACCTTGGCGCGGGCGAATGCGGCCATGGCCCGCAGGCTCTCCGCGAGGTCGCCCTCGCCGGACACCTGACCGAGCGCCTCGCCGTACGCCACGAGGTCGTTGAGGACCACCCCATAGCGCAGCACCGCCTCGGCGACCGACATCTGCCCGCGGGCCAGCGTCTCCTCGCGGATGCCGGCGAGCCCGGCCAGGTGGCCGTCGATCGCGGCGAGCCGGTCGCGGACCGTGTCCGGGAGGTCGGGCAGGTTGGCCCGGCGGGCGCGGTAGGTCACCACCAGCTCGTCCGTGCCGCGCACGCGCAGGTTGTAGGCGTCGGTCCTGGCCTCCGGCGTGGCCAGGAACGCGGCGGCGGCCATCCGCTCCTTGTGCAGGTTCTGCGTCAACGCCGATACGTCGATCGACAGCTCGCTGAGGGAGCGGATGAGCGTCGCGTCGGACGCCTGGCGGGACACGTCGACCAGCCGGACCGCGGCGAGCGCGACGACGGCGATCAGCGGCACCAGCAGCAGCAGGCCGAGCTTGGACCGGATGCGCGCGTCGGCGAGCCGCGGGAACCCGCGGCGCTCCAGCCCGGCGGCTGCCGGGCGGCGGTTGGACAGCGTCATCCGTCCGGTGCTCACGCCATCGCCTCCGTGGTGGGTTACGTGGCGGGTCCGCCACCGGTCGTCACGGCGCCCCCGCGGCTCACGCGGCACGGCGGCGATTTCATCAGAGTCTGACGATGTACGGAAGGGGGAGACGGGCAGTAAACGGTCGTCAAGTGCGGATCGGTCAGTCGGTGCCGCAACCTGGCCATTCGGACAACGCGCTGAGCTGCCGGGTCTCGATCTCCGTGTTCGCCCACGCACGCAAAGTAATGTCCACCAATCGGACTTGATTCCCATGATTCGAGACACTCAGATGCGTGGATTTCTCGCGCTTGACCGGAGTGAGCGAGCTTGGCAAGGTTTCTCAACGCTTGCCGGGCCGCACCCGGTCGTCGTCTCTCCACTGAGGAACTCCGGTCAGGAGGCATCCCGTGACGCTCGTCAATTCGATGGCCCGCGCGTTCGTGGCGACCGCGCTCGTGGTCACCGCCGCCGGCTGCGGTGGTGGCGACCCGGTCGCGGGCACCGTCCGCGGCCCGATCGTGGTGGCCGCCGACCTCGAGCTGTCGGGCGCCGACGCGGCCGAGGGCCGGGCCTTCCAGCGCGCGCTCGAGCTGCGGGTCGACCAGCTCAACGGGTCCGGCCTCACCGGCGGCCGGACGGTCCGGCTGGAGGTCAAGGACAACCGGTCCGATCCGGCGGAGAGCCAGCGGAACCTCGCCGACTTCAGCAGGAACCGGGCGGTCAGCGCGATCATCCTCGGCTCCTGCGACCTGTGCGCGGTCAACGCCGCGAAGACCCTCAACGACCAGGGCATCCCGGCGATCTCGCTGGCCGCCGCCGGCGCCGTGGCCAGCCCGGTCGCCGAGCGCCGCTTCCTGTTCAAGGTGGGTCCCAACGCCAACGACAACGCCGCCGCGCTCGCCGCCGAGCTGAGCCGCACGCCCGGGTTGCGCAAGCTCGGCCTGCTGCACACCCGCGACGGCTACGGTGCGGAGGGCGTCGAGGCGCTCGACCGGGAGCTGGGCAAGGTCGGCCTGAAACTGGCGGCCAAGACGGCCGTCAAGCCGACCGACGACGACCTCGACGAGCGCGTCGCCTCGCTCGCCGACAAGGCGCCCGACGGGATCCTCGTCTGGACGGGCGCCGAGCAGGCCGCCCAGGCCAGCGCCGCGCTGGCCGAGGACGACTACCGCGGCCGGCTCTACTTCGACGCCGGCGCGGCCGGCGACCTGTTCCTCGCCGGCGACGCCGGCAACACTCCCGACGGCACCACGATGGTGTTCACGCAGACCATGGTGATCGACGACGTGATCGCGACGACGCCCGCGAAGGCCGCCCGCAAGCAGTGGTTCCGCGACTACACGGCCCGGTTCGGCAGCTACCACGGCATCGCGTCGTTCGCGGCCGACGCGCTGCAGCTGGTGACCGACGCGGCCGTGCGGGTCGACGCCGACCCGGAGGCGCCGGACCGGGCCGCGATCCGGGACCAGATCGAGACGTCGCAAATGGACGGTCTCTCCGGCGCGATCCGGCTGACTCCCGACAACCACTCCGGCCTCATGCGCCAGTCGCTCACGATGCTGGTCGCCCGCGGCGGCCGCTGGCGCCTGGCCGGCTGACGGGCAGTCAGGCTGTGGTGCCGCGCACCCAGGGCAGCACCAGCCGCTCGACCGAGGCGAGCGCGTAGAACAGCACGATGCTCATCGCGGACAGCAGCACGACGCAGGCGAACGCCAGGGCGGTGTTGCCGCTGCCGCCGGACGAGGTGATCAGATAGCCCAGGCCGGCGTCGGACGCGAACAGCTCGCCGACGACCGCGCCGACCACCGCGAGCGGCAGCGCCACCTTGAGCCCGACGAAGATCTGGGGCAGCGCGGCCGGAAACCGGATCTTCGCGAACGTCTGCAGCCGCGACGCGTCCAGCGACCGGGTCAGCTCGACGAGCTCGGCCGGCGTGCTGCTCAGCCCGGCCGCCGTGGCCAGGGTGATGGGGAAGAAGCAGAACAGCACGGCCATCACGATCTTCGGCGCGCTGTCGAACCCGAACCAGACGATCAGCAGGGGGACGATCGCCACCTTGGGCGCCGCGTTGAGCGCGACCAGCATGGGATAGACGGCCCGCTCGACCGTGCGCGAGCCCGCGATCAGGGCGCCGATCAGCACCCCGGCGACCACCGAGATGCCGTACCCGGCCAAGGTTTCCCACAGCGTCACCCGAGCCTCGGCGAACAGGTCACCGGGCATGTCGGCGAACACCCGCAGCACCTCGGGCGGGGTCGGCACCAGGTAGGGCTCGATCTCGAACGCGACGACGGCCAACCACCAGAGCGCGACGGCGGCCACGGTGCCGGCCACCGGCAGGCCGATCGCGTAGACCCGGTGCATCGATCCTCCAGGCTGGGTCGGGGGGCGGCGTGGGCCACCGCCCCCGACGCGGGTCAGGCGGACGGCTTGGGAATCAGGTCGAACGAGATGACGTCCTCCGGCTTGAGGCCGTCCGGGATCGCGCCCGCGCCCTGCAGGATCGCGATGCTGCGGGCGGCCCGGGCCTGGTCGATCTGGCCGAGGCCGGCGCCGAGGTCGACGTACGGCCGCATCAGCGTCATCTCGGCCGACGCGACCGGTGGCGGCTGCGTCTTCTCGAACTTGGCGTAGATCTGGCCCGCTTCCTGCGGGTTGTTGATCGTGTCGGAGAGCCCCTTGAGCAGCGCCGTCATGAACCGCTTGACCTGGTCCGGCTTCTCCTGCGCCGTCTGCTTGGAAACGCCGATGGCGCCGCCGAACAGGTCGGTGATCACGTCGGTGTACGGCAGCACGACCGCCTTCCGGCCGCCGGCCGCCCGCTCGACGCCGGGCTTGCCGACGGGGAACTGGGTGATGACGTCGACCTTCTTGGACGCGAGGAGCTGCGGCTGCTGCTGCGGCGCGACGTTCTGGAACTTCACCTTGGCCGCGTCGATGCCGGCGAGTCGCGCGTAGGTCGGGAACAGCACCTGGTTGACCGAGCCCGGCTGGGCGCCGATCGTCTTGTTCTCCAGGTCGCGCGGCGTGCTGATGCCACTCTCCTCGAGCGCCATCAGCGCGGTCAGCGAGCGCTGCTGCACCGCGCCGACGATGGTGAAGTCCTTGATGCCACCTTGCCGGCCGTATTCGAGGAACGCGCCGGTGAGGTCGATCGACGCGTACTGGACGGTGCCGGAGCTCAGCGCCTTGAGGTTCGGGTTGGTGCCCAGGCCCGGCTTGACCTCGACCTCGAGGCCGGCCTCCCGGAAGTATCCCTTGTCGATGGCGGCGTACACATAGGACTCGCGGCCGAACAGGCCGAAGCCGCTCATGTAGGTGACCTTCTCCAGTGGACCGGAGGCGGCGTTCTGGGTGTTGCCGGCGGGCGCCTTGTCGTCGGAGCCGGAGCAGGCCGTCGTGGCCAGCAGCAGAGCTGCGGCGCCCACGGCGACTACTGCGCGGAGGGTTCTCATAACGCGGAGTCCCTTTCGTGGCATCGAGGTATTGACACTCATTGGGAGGGTGGGACGACGCACCACCCTAGGGGAAACCCGGCGATTGGCACAGCCCGCACACCTATCCGATCCGGGCAGGAAAGGGATAACCTGGCGTCGATGCATCTGCGGATCTTCGCCTCCACCAAGGGC
Source organism: Asanoa sp. WMMD1127 (assembly GCF_029626225.1). Classification (NCBI taxonomy): domain Bacteria; kingdom Bacillati; phylum Actinomycetota; class Actinomycetes; order Micromonosporales; family Micromonosporaceae; genus Asanoa; species Asanoa sp. WMMD1127. Next base: position 219,635 of record NZ_JARUBP010000001.1, on the reverse strand, counting down.
GGCACGAGCTACGCCGACATCGCCGGGCTGGCCCGGCATGCCGAGACCTGCGGCTTCGACGGGTTCTTCCGACCCGACCACTACCTGCCGTTGGGCGGCCCGCCCGACCACACGCCGACCGACGTGTGGACGACGCTGGCCGGGCTGGCCCGCGACACCAGCCGGATCCGGATCGGCTCGCTGATGAGCGCGGCGACGTTCCGGTCGCCGGGAGCGCTCGCGGTCGCCGTCAGCCAGGTCGACGACATGAGCGGCGGGCGCGTGGAGCTCGGTCTCGGCACCGGGTGGTACGAGCCTGAGCACGCGGCGTTCGGCATCCCCCTGCCGCCGCTGGGCGAGCGGTTCGATCGGTTGGCCGAGCAACTGTCCATCGTGCGGGGACTGTGGACGGAGGACCGCTTCGACCACGCCGGCGCGCACTATCAGCTGAGCGGCGCGCCGGGATTGCGGACCACCCAGCGGCCCCACCCGCCGATCATCGTCGGTGGCAAGGGGCCACGGCGCACGCCGCGGCTGGCCGCCCGGTTCGCCGACGAATACAACGTGCAGTTCGCCAGCCCCGTCGACACCAAGGAGTTGTTCGGCCGCGTCGAGGCCGAATGCGACCGGCTGGGGCGACCGCCGGTGCGGCGTTCCGTGTGCGTGTCGGTGGCCGTCGGCCGCGACGCCGCCACGGTGGAGCGGCGGGCGGCGGTGCTGCGGCCACCCGTACGCGGGGCGGGGTCCGGCTGTTACGGCTCGGTCGACGAGGTCGTCGACCATCTCGGCCAGTTCGCGGCGATCGGCGCCGGGTGCGCGTACCTGCGGATCGCCGATCTGGCCGACCTCGACCACCTGGACCTGCTCGCCGCCGAGGTCCTGCCGCAGGTGGCGCGATGATCCAGCTGTTCGGGGTGTCGCAGGTGTTCGCCGGCCGGGCCGGCTCGGTGGAGGCGTTGCGCGACATCGACCTGAAGATCGCCGAAGGCGAGTTCGTGGCCGTGGTCGGCCGGTCCGGCTGTGGCAAGTCGACGCTGCTGCGCCTCGTGGCCGGGCTGATCCCGCCGACCGAGGGCGAGATCCAGGTGGGCGACGAGCGGGTCACCCGACCCCGCCGCGACATCGCGATGCTGTTCCAACGCCCGGCGCTGCTGCCGTGGCGCACGGTCCTCGACAACGTCCTGCTGCCGGCGGAGATCTTCAAGCTCGACCGGTCGGCGGTCCGGGCGCGGGCCGCCGACCTGCTGGAGATGGTCGGCCTGGGCGGTTTCGAGAAGCGGCTGCCGCACGAGCTGTCGGGCGGCATGCAACAGCGGGTGGCACTGTGCCGTTCGCTGCTGGCCCGGCCCCGCGTGCTGCTGATGGACGAGCCGTTCGCGGCCCTGGACGCGCTGACCCGCGAGGACCTGTCCACCGAGTTGCAGCGCATCCACATGGAGACCCGCGCCACCATCATGTTCGTCACGCACGCCATCGACGAGGCCGTCCTGCTGGCGGACCGGGTGGTCGTCCTCAGCCCGCGCCCGGGCCGGATCGTCGAGATCCTCGACATCGACATCCCACGCCCGCGGTCGCTCGGCCGCACGGCCCACCTGGACCAGGTCGCCACGGCCCGCGCCGAACTGCATGAGCTCCTGATGCGCCGGGAGTCCGCGCCGGTTTAACCAGGCACCGAGGTGCCACGTGCATCGCGATGAGTGCCGCTGGACCCCTGGCGGATTGGTGCATGCCTCCCCCTGCGCGCAGGCCGCTACGGCTGTCCCCGGCTCAATCGAGCTCGTCGTCCCATGAGCTGCGCCGGCGGAGTCACCCGTCGGAGTTACAAGGGAAGAATATTTCTTTCACCTCGGCTAAGCTGCGGTTTCGCACGATTCTCATATGCGAGTGAGCGGGGGAAAGTGGCGCCTAAACGAGCGCAGCAATCGCCATTGAGCCTATTCTCCGATAAAGAGTCGCGGCAGTTTCTTCGAAACTCGATCAAACAATTCAGGGCTCTGGAGAAAGAAGCAAATGCGGCCCTGAGGGAACGCTTGGACTGGCAGGACTTCCAAGGACTCCGAGTCTGCGTGCGTGGACGGTTCGCCGTCCTGGCGAAGCGGGAATTGCGGGTGCGTCAAGCACTCGCGATATGGGCCTATGTGGCTGCGGCCACGACTGCCGTATCCGGCATTGCGACGACCTCGTTTTTAAGTGGTGGCAGTCCGGCGGGATCTGCGGCGGCCGCCTACATCGTCACCTTCATCCTTTCCCTGATGGTGCCGCGACTGCGAAGCAAGATGCAATGGCGCACCTCCTGGTTTCAGTTGAACATACTGGCTCTCACGTCTCTTCTCGTCATCACCTGGAGCGTTGGCGGCGCTCATGCGAGTGGCGACTTCTACCCCCGGTACGTCGACCTCGGCCAGCCTCGTCCGGCGGGACACGCGATCCAAATCGCTGCCGGTATTACCGGAAGCCTGGCGTCCACGGCAGTTCTCCTGTTCTTGGTCCTCGGCTTTAGCGCCGTTCGTAGGTTGCTGCTCCTGAAATCTATCGACGACGTCGTCGCAATCCGTGTGGCGCGGGTGATCGCCTGGTTGAGAAGAAGCGATCTTCATCATCGCGACCACGCGTCCCGTCGGCACGCGTCGGCCCACCTGGAAGTGGCCGCCGACATCATCGAACATGCGTTCCCGAGGATTCTGTGGCTCCCGGCAGCCTCCAGCAACGCCGCACTACGTGAATATTTCCGGAACGTCGGACAACATGTTCGCGAGTATCAGATCTGGATCATGACACCTGGTTCGAACACCCGAAATGATCTGCTGGGTGCGTTGGCCCGTATATACGGCGCGATTGCACTACGCGAAATGGCGTCCCTACCCGCTGATCCGACACTGCGGTTGAGCCGACCCCATCGCGCGCGGTCGATCATCGACGCGACGCGTGCGCTGCTGGTCGGACTGTTGCCGTTGGCCTCGGTGCTGGTGTTGCAATGGCGGGGCATCAAACTGCCTTCCCCTCTTGATACCGGCGCTATCACCATCGCGGGCCTGTGGGCATTCGCAAGTGTGATGATGTTGATCGACCCTGCCTTCTCCACCCGACTCGCGTCGGTCAAGGACATCGCCGCCGCGTTCCGAGGGGTCGGGCCGGGTTCGTCGCGAACAGTCTGAGCCTGCTGCGGCTGCCTGCAACCAGCCGGCTCGGAAACCGCGTGACCGACCGTCGCCGCCGCCGCCTCCTCCTCCTCCTCGGTCAAGCCCGCGCCGCGCTGTCTGCCGCTGACTGCGGCTCACCATTTCGTCTGGGTCGTAGGGCCGCGGCAACCGCGTCGCAAGCGGGACGGTGCTTCGCGGCGCTGTCGGCCGCGGGAAGCTCCGAACATCGTGGTTTGGTGGGGCGCGAGGTGCGTTCGTCAGGGCTTAGGCACCGGGTCGTAGTCGTAGAGCCACCCGGTCGCGCGCTCGTAGAAGCGGGGCATGAACAGTGACATGCCGACCTCCGTGAGGCGGCGGCGGAGCGGGCCCGCCTGCTTGACCTCCCGGTTGTCGTCGGCCGCTCGCAGGACCCGGTCGACGCGCGGACGGCGGACCGCCTCGTAGCGGGCGAGCCCTTCCGCGATCGACGCGGCGCCGTCGAGCGTCGCGGCCAGGGCGACGCCGTCCTCGATCGCCATCGAGGCGCCCTGGCCCGCGCCGACCGGGTGCGCCGCGTCGCCGACCAGCACGGTCCTCCCGGCGTGCCACACCCGCACGGAGTCGAGCACGTGGTTGACGCTCGGGCGGTGCAGCCGCGTCGTGGCGGCGATGATCTCGCGGGCCACCGGCTCACCGGCGAAGAGGTCGTCGAGCCGGTCCAGCCCGATGCCGGAAAGGTCCGCCGGCACCGGGCCGTTGACCTGTGCCTGCCACCAGACCTCCCCGCCACCGGGTGGCACGACGTGGATGAACGCGCCGTGTGCGCCGACGGTCATGTTGAAGGTGCCGTCGGCGTCGGCGGTGCCGCCCGGCGAGTGGCCCGGGACCCTCATGGTGGACGTGCCTTCGGCGGCCACCGCGTCACCCGGCGAGCGGCCCGAGATCACCCAGACGCCGGCATAGCGCGGCGTCGGCGCCGTGCGATCGAGCGCGCCGCGGACCACCGACCGGAGGCCGTCCGCGCCGACCAGCAGGTCGCCCGCCGCCTCGAGACCGCCGGCGAAGTGCGCCGTGCCGTCGGCGTCCACCGTGGTGAGTCGCTCGCCCGTGACCAGCTCCACGCCCGCCTCCGCCGCTGCCGCCCGCAGCTCGGCGACCAGGTGCCCGCGCATCAGCGTCACGCTGTGCAGCGGGTCGTCGCCCCGGCGGCCGCGCGGCACGTCGGCGAGCCGGTGGCCCTTGGCCGACCACATGCGCAGGCGGGCGATCGGCAGCCCGCGCGCCTGGACCCGCTCCAGACAGTCGACCGCGGCCAGCCCGCGCAGCCCGTTGACCGCCAGGCTCACGAACGACCCGACCTCGCCGGCCGGATCCGGATGCGCCTCGTAGACCGTCACCTCGGCCCCGCGCCGCCGCAGCGCGAGCGCGCTCACGACGCCCGCCACACCACCGCCGATCACCACGACCCGCATCGCGTACCCCCGATTGAGTGAACACTCATTCACTGAATATAGATTCAGCAAACGGCCGGCGTCAAGCCTGGAATAGTCGGCCGATGGACCTCACCCCGTTGCGGCAGCGGGACTTCGCGCTGCTCTTCACCGCCGGGTTGATCTCGCTGACCGGCAACTGGGTGCTCAACGTCGCCCTGCCCGTGGCGGTGCTCGGGCTGACCGGCTCGCCGGCCGCCGTCTCCGCCGTCGTGGCCGCGTCGCTGCTCGGCACCATCGCCGCCAGCGCGGTGGCCGGGGTCTACGTCGACCGGTGGGACCGGCGCAGGGTCGTCGTGGTCGTCAACGTCCTCCAGGTCTTCGCGCTGCTCCCGTTGCTGCTGGTGCGCACCGAGGACCAGGTCTGGCTCGTGGTGGTGGTCGCGTTCGCGACGCAGGTGCTCGCGCAGTTCTTCCAGCCGGCGGAGAACGCCCTGCTGCCGCAGCTCGTCACCACGGAGAAGCTGCCGGCGGCCAACGCCCTCAACTCGCTCAACAACAACGTCGCCCGGCTGGTCGGCCCGGCGGTGGGCGGCATCATCGCGGTGACCGGCGGGCTGGCCGGCGCGGCGATCTTCGACGCGGCGACGTTCGCGGTCGCCGCCGCGTTGTGCGGGCTGATCCGCGGCGCCCACCGCGCCACACCGGACGGGGCGCCGGACCGCCACCTCGGGCGCGAGCTCGTCGAGGGCTTCCGCGCCGTCGCGCACAACCGGATCGTCCGGGCGATCTTCGTGATCATCGGCGTCTCGTCGGTCGGTGAGGGAATGATGGGCACCCTGTTCGCGGTGTACGTGACCCGGGCCCTCGACGCCGGCGGCCGCGAGTTCGGCTGGTTGATGTCGGCCCAGGCGGTCGGCGGCATCATCGGCAGCCTGTTCGCGACCCGGCTGGCCGCCCGCTTCCGCCCCGTCCCGCTGATCACCACGAGCTGGACCACGTTCGGCGTGATCGACGTGGTGATCTTCAACTATCCCCGCTGGGACACCTCGTTCTGGCCGGTCTTCGCCCTGTTCGTGGCGGTCGGCGTGCCGGTCGGCATCCACGTCGGCGCGATCTGGACGCTGTTCCAGACGGAGACGCCGGACCGGCTGCGCGGCCGCGCGTTCTCGGCGATCTGGATGGGCGCGTCGATCGCCTCGGTCGTCGGCGCCGGGATCGCGGGCGCGCTCGGCGACCGCTACGACGTGGTCACCCTGCTCACCGTCCAGGGTGTCGGGTGCATCGTGGCCGGGCTGAGCTTCCGCGCGCTGGCCGGCCGGGGCCCGGCGGCGCTGGGCCGGCCGGCGCCGGCGCGGTCAGACGTCGGCGCGGACCAGCTCCCCGAACAGCTCCATCGCGGCGTCGACGTCGTCCCGGGCGCCGGTCATCAGCAGGTCGAGCCCGAGCCCGCGGGTGACCGCGAGACCGAGCCGCGCGTACGCCCGGGCCCGTGAATCCGGCACCCCGGCGCGGCGGAACAGCTCCGCCAGCGGCTCCTCCCACGCCCGGATCACCGACTCGCGGAAGGCCGCGGTCCAGTCGCGCCCGTACAACGCCTGCACGTAGATCTCGAAGAACAGCCGCTGGGCCGGCAGCACCTCGGGGCTCGTCAGCTGCGCCCAGAACGTCGCCGAGACGGCGAAGATGTCGGCCTCGTCGGTGACCAGGTCGGCCAGCAACGCCCGCTGCGCCGCCTCCATCCGGGCCACCACCTCGGCCAGCAGCCCGTCGCGGGAGCCGAAGTGATAGATCAGCATCCGATGGCTGGTGCCGGCCTCGGCGGCGATCTCGCGCAGGCTCAGGTGGCTGAAGCCGTGGCGGCGGACCACCTCGAAGCACCGGTCGAGCAGCGCCTCCCGGGCGGCGCTCACCGGCCGGCGGCGGCTTCGCTCGCGGCTGCCAGGCCCGCCACCTCCATCGCCAGGTAGCGCCGGTTGCGCCGGCCGAACAGCAGGCCGAGGAGCCCGGCCAGCGGGCCGGTCTGCGCAAGCTCGAGCGTGATCGTCGTGCCGCCGCCGGCGGTGGGCGAGATCAGGTGACGGCCGATCGTGCGTACGCCGGGGGAGTGGTTCGTCCACGAGAACTCGGCCTCGTCGGCGAACGTGGTGACCTCCCACACCAGCGGTTGCATGCCCGGCTGTTTGACCCGCGCGCGACTGCCCAACCGCAGCGGGCCGTCGTCGAGCCGCTCCACCGACGTCATGGACCTCGTCCAGCGTGGCCAGTCGGTCACGTCACGCAACGCGGCCCAGGTCGAGGCCAGGTCGGCGCGGGCCTCGGTGCTCGTGGTCAGCATCATGTACCAAATGGTACAGGCGATAGGGTGCCGACCATGACCGTGGACATCTGGACGGACGGCGCCTGCAGCGGCAACCCTGGGCCGGGCGGTTGGGGCGCGGTGCTGCGCTACGGCACGGTCGAGAAGGAGATGTGCGGCGGCGAGGCCACGCCGACCACCAACAACCGGATGGAGCTCATGGCGCCGATCAGCGCGCTGGAGAGTCTCACCCGGCCGGTGGTGGTCCGGCTGCACACCGACAGCGTCTACGTGCGCGACGGCATCACCAAGTGGCTGCCCCGGTGGAAGGCCAACGGTTGGCAGACGGCCGCGAAGACGCCGGTGAAGAACGTCGACCTGTGGCAACGCCTGGAGGCGGCGCTGACGCCGCACGAGGTGAGCTGGCACTGGGTCAAGGGGCACTCGGGGCACCCCGAGAACGAGCGCGCCGACCGGTTGGCCAACCGCGGCCTGCGCGAGGCCCGGGAGGCCGCGGCCACGCACTGAGCGCGCCGCGGCCGACCTCAGTTGGCCGAGACGTTCTTGACGGCGGCCAGGATCGCCGACGTCACCTCGTCGGGCGCGGTGATCGGCGCCAGGTGGCCCGCCTCGACCTTGGTGATCGCCGCGTCCGCGCGCTCGGCCATCGCGACCTGCCGCGCCTCGGGGATCACCTGGTCCTGCGTGCCGACCACGTACCAGGAGGGCAGGCTCCGCCACGCCGCGGGCCCGGACGGCTGGTTGCTCGCGCGGGCGGCGAGCGGTCGCTGGCTCGCCCACAGGGCGCGGGCCTCGTCGGCCGGGACGCCGCTGGCGAAGCCCGTGACGAACACCGGCTCCTTCAGGTAGAGGTCGGCGTCGTCCTCCGCCGCGCCCGGGTAGGGCACGAAGTCGAACACCTGCCCCGGATCGCCGGCCAGGATCGAGTCGTCGCCGACCAGCGGCGCCACGGTCTCGCCTTCGTCGGGCACGAACGCGTCCACATAGACCAGCGCCCGCACCTTGGCGCTGACGACGTTGGTGATGACGGCGCCGCCGTACGAGTGTCCGACCAGGACGATCGGGCCCGAGATGGTCGAGAGGAAGTCGGCGATGGTGGCGCTGTCGCCGGCCAGGTCGCGCAACGGGTTCGGCGGCACGCGCACCGGGTAGCCGGCCTCCCGCAGCCGTCGCGTCACCGCGCTCCAGGACGAGCCGTCGGCCCAGGCGCCGTGCACCAGCACGACCGTCGGCTTGACGGGATAGGCGTCCTCGGCCGGCGCGGGCCCGGCGGCGGCCACCGCCGACGGCACCGCGAGCAGGGCGAGCGCGGCCAGCGCGACCAAAATTCTCTTCACCAAAGCCTCCGTGGGTTCCAGTCAGGGCATGGGCCCGCATTCAATAACGCGGCTTATGCCCTAAATGTCACGGAACCCGCGCCCGGCCTCACCAGGCCGCGCCCACCATCCACTCGACGACCGACACCGACGTGTAGTCCGCGACCGCCGGCAGCCGCCCCAGCACCCCACCGATCGTCATGCCGATCAGGGCCAGCAGCAGCAACCCCGCCATCCGCATGCCCACTGTGGATCGTCCGCCCATCACCGCTCCCCCTGGGTCACCGTTGACCCCACTCTTCCGGCCGGACAGGGTTCGGGTCACTGCCGCAGGTACCCCAACCCGGGGTAGCGCCAGCCCTACCATCGCGCCGCGGTAGGAGCCCGCCGGGATGGCCATTCATCGATGCAGCTCGATAGGGTGACGGAACCGAAGTTCCTTCGCTCCCATGAGGAGGCTCCCAATGGCCCTACGTCGCAGACTGTCCACTCTCTTCCTCGTCGCCGCCGCCCTGGTCGGCGTCCAACTGGCCGGCGTCGGCGTCGCGCAGGCCGCGGTCCGGGTGCTCTACTACGACACCAGCCAGGCACAGGAGTTCGTGTCGGTGGCCCGCCAGGGCGCGTCCAACTGGAACAGCCGCGTGACCAACGTCCGGCTCGAACCGGTCCCGGCCGGCCGCACGCCCAACATCCGCGTCTACGCCGACAACGGCTGGCCCCGCGCCTACACGCAGTCACTCGGCAACGGCTACTGGATCATGGGCCGCCAGGCCGTCAACCAGGGCTACTACCAGCCGCGCATCTCGACCCACGAGTTCGGCCACCTGCTCGGCCTGCCTGACCGCCGCACGGGCCTGTGCAGCGACCTGATGTCAGGCAGCAGCGCGCCGGTCTCCTGCACCAACGCGTTCCCCAACGCCCGCGAGGCCGCCGAGGTCAACAACAGGTTCGGGTCGCTGACCAGCGTCCCGACGCGCGAGTTCGTCTGGCAACCGGCTGCCTGAGCGATCAAGGGCAGGCTGTCCCGGGTCCGCCGGGGGCACGACCGTCGCTCCCGCCGGACACCGGGCCGGGCCCTGGGGGCCCGACCCTGCCAGGCCCGCGGCGCAAGATCGCGTCACCGGAGTCGCGCGGCCGGCGCCCTAGTAGGACGTTCTGGCACCCGAGGTCGCGTCTATCGCAACGGAGCCGACCGCGGGCGTCGGCGTGGCGCCGGACTGCGGGTGTCGGCGTGGCGGCCGGCCGTCATGGGTGCCTGCCGCCCGTGGTGGGGTTGCGTTGCGGGGCCAGGGTGCAGGCGTCAGGGCCGTGCCGGCCGGCCGTCACGCGTGCCTGCCGCCCGCGGTGGGGTTGCGTTGCGGGGCCAGGGTGCAGGCGGCCAGGGCGGTGGCGGCCGTGAGGCAGTCCTCGGCGACCGCGGCGACGAAGGCCGCGACCTGCTCCCGGCCGATCCAGCGCCGCCAGTAGGCGCCGGCGTAGCTGCCCGCCACCGCGCCCGCCGCGCCGACCGCCGCACCTAGCAGCGGGTTGCGGCGCGCCCGCAGGGCCAGCGCCGCGCCGCCGGCCGCCCCGGACGCGATGCGGCTGGTCAGCCCGGCCGTCGAGAGGCGGCTCGGAGTGCGGGGCAGCTTGTCGGCGCCGAGCTCGACGGCGGCGCTCGCGGTCAGCGCGGCGCGTCCCGGGGTGCTGGCCGCACGGTCCAGCACGGCATAACCGGTGCCCGGCCGGGTGGTCAGGGCGATCGCCGCCAGGCCGGTCATGCTGCGGCCGCCGGCGGCCACACCGACGAGGAACGCACTGGTCATCGCCGCGGTCTCCATGCCGCCACGCTACCGGCCCGGTGGCCGCCCCACCGGCTACTCGACGAGGCGCGAGCGCATCGCTGCCACGTGGGTGGCGTCGACCCCGCAGTCGGCCAGGTACTTCGTGACGTCGCCGTACGCCTCGCGCAGGTGGTCGAGGGTGTTGACCATGACGTCCCGGCTGGCCTCGGCGGTCAGCGCGTAGTCGTCGGCGATGTCGTCCTCGGCCACCCCGGCGACCAGCAGCGCCAGCGCGACCAGCACGCCCGTGCGGTCCTGGCCCGCGTGGCAGTGCACCACGACGCCGCCCGCCGGCGCCTCCGCGACGGCCCGGAACGCGGCGCCGATCTGCGGGCGGTTGCACTCCAGCATCCCGGCATAGTTCTCCGGGACCCACGCGTAATCCGCCTCGCCCAGCAGCGGCACGTTGACGTAGAGCGGGTCCTGCGCGAACGGGCTCGGCCGCAGGACGCACTCGGCAGGCCAGCGCAGGTCGACGATCCGCCGGACGCCGCCGGACCGGATCGCCTCGACAGCGGCCGCGGTCAACAGGTGGTGGCTGTCGGAGCGGAGCAGTGCGTCGGCCCGGATCCGCCGGCCGTCGGCGGTGGCGAGGCCGCCGAGGTCGCGCACGTTGGTGCAGTCCGGCCAGTCGAGGATCACGCGACGGTCCTTCCCGTGGGGGACTTCATGATCCCCCACGGGGCCGGCGGCCGGCTACGGGTGGCGGCGGGACAGCGCGAACCGCCGTCGTCCGAAGAGGACCGAGCCGGCCAGGAACAGCGCCGCGACGCCGGCCAGCACGGCCAGCCACGGCGAGGGCGAGGAAGACGCCGGCGCGGGCTCGGTCGCGGCGGCCGGTGCGGGGTCGAAGGCGGCCGGCGCCGCCGGTGGCGGGGCCGCGGGCCGGAACGGGTCACGGTTCTGGTCGACGGGCAGGACCGGCGGCTTGACCGCGCCCGGCCAGTACTCCGCCAGATGCTGCTCGGTCGGCGCGGCGACGGTGGGCAACTGGCGCAGGCCGCCGTCGGTGCTGATCGTGCCGATCTCGTACTCCGGGAACCAGCCCTGGATGCCGGTGACCGCGAACGCGCCCTCGTGCGGCAGCACGATCGACACCGCGTAGTGGCCCGGCTCAGGAAGCTTCACCGCGTCGTACGTCGTGACCGTGCCCCTGCTGTCGACCAGCCGCAGGGCGACCTTGTCCAGCTCGCCCTCGTAGGGATGGAAGCCGTGCTGCAGCACCCACAGCCCGACCGTGTAGGTCTGGTGGGGCCGCAGTTGCGCCGGCATCGGCTCCAGGACGGCCGACGCCCAACCACCGGCGCGGGCCGGGCCGGGCGCGGCGATCGCACCGACGGCCACCGCGAGCAGGGCCGCCGCCAGCACGTGGCGCAGGATTTTCGACATGTTCGCCACCTCCGCTGGTGACGAGCCGCGCGCGGGCCGCCCGGTTCCACGGTGACGCCGGACACGCCCGTCACGTTTCCGGGTGGCCGTCTCGTCGTCACGGTATGCGCGTACTAGTCATCGGAGGCTCGGGCGTGGTCGGGCGACCCACCGTGAGCGCACTCGTCCGGCGCGGCCACCGGGTCGCGCTGCTCAGCCGGCAGGGGACCGCCGGGCCGGCCGGCACCGAGGCGTTCCAGGGCGACCTCACCACCGGCGCGGGGCTCGACCGGGCGCTGGCCGGTGCGGACTGTGTCGTCGACTGCGCCAACATCACGACGATGTCCCGCCGCACGGCGGTCCGCTGGTTCACCGACACCACCACGCGGCTCGGGCGTCTCGCGGCCGACGCGGGCGCCACGCACCACGTCGTGCTGAGCATCGTGGGCATCGACAAGGTGCCCTACGGCTACTACACCGCGAAGCTGGCGCAGGAGGACGCCGTGCTGACCGGTCCGGTGCCGGCGACGGTGCTGCGGGCCACCCAGTTCCACGAGTTCGCCGGCCAGATGATGGAGCGGATGACGGTCGGCCGGTTCGCGTTGGTGCCGGCGATGATCACCCAGCCGATCGCGGCCGGCGAGGTCGGCGAGGCGCTGGCCGAGGTGGTCGATGCCGGCCCGGCCGGTCGAGTGCCGGACATCGGCGGCCCGCGGGTCGAGCGCCTGCCCGACCTGGCCCGGCAGCTGGTGCGGCATCGGGGCCAGCGCCGCACGGTCGTCCCGGTGCGCCTGCCCGGGCGGGCCGGGCGGGCGATGAACGGTCCGGAGCAGCTCCCGGGCGACGGCGCGGTGCTGCGCGGCCCGACCTTCGCGGAGTGGCTAGGGTCCGTCCCGAGGTCCTGACCGGGCCGCGCCGGACCCAGCCGACGCCTTGCCCCGCTCCGGCCATGACTTCGGGACAGCCACTAGGCCACCACCAGCAGGGTCTTGCCCACGGTGGAGCGGGCCTCGATCGCCGCGTGGGCGTCGGCGGCCGCCTCCAGCGGGAAGCGCTGGCCGATCACCGGGCGGAGCTCGCCGGCGGCGGCGCGGGCGAGCGCCTCGGCGGTCAGCGCCCGCAGCTCCTCCGGCGGGCCCGTGACGCCGCGGAGCAGGGTCACGCCGCGGGCGGCGGCCTCGTCGTCGGTGACGTCGGACCAGGCGCCGCTGGAGAGGCCGTAGCTGACCATCCGACCCCCGCGCTCGAGCAGATCGAACGCCTGCCGGGCCACCGCGCCGCCCACGCCGTCGAACACGACGTCGACCGGTCCGGCGGTGGCGGCCCAGCCCGCGACGGTGTAGTCGACCGGTCGGTCGGCGCCGAGGTCGCGGACGAGGTCGAGCTTGCCGGGGCCGGCCGCACCGACGACCGTGGCGCCGGCCGCCTTCGCGAGCTGGACGAGCAGCGTGCCGACGCCGCCGGCGGCCGCCTCGACGAGGACCCGCTCGCCGGGCCCGGGGGCGGCCGCGCGCAGGAGCAGCAGGGCGGTGCGACCGTCGGCGAGGAGGGCCACCGCGTCGGCCAAGCCCAGACCGTCGGGCACCGGCACGAGGGCGGTGGCGTCGACGGCCACCTGCGACGCGTACCCGCCGGAACCGCCGGTCGAGGTCACGACCCGCGTGCCGACCAGCGCCGGGTCGACCCCCGCCCCGACCGCGGTGACGACGCCGCCGACGCCGTTGCCGGGCACCATCGGGAGGGCGCCCTGGAACGGGCCGAAACCGGTCGCGCGGAACATGGTCTCGATGAAGGTGATGTTGGCGAAGGCCACCTCGACCAGCGCCTGACCGGGGCCGGGCACCGGGTCGGGCGCCTCGCCGGGTGTCAGCACCGACGGGTCACCGAACCGCGTCAACCAGACAACTCGCATACGCGGAAGGATCACACCTCAACCGCGGTTGAGGTCAACGCTCGGAGACGCCGCCGAGCACGGGCTTCACGTCGACGATCGGCGTGCCGTCGAGCGCCTCGAGGCCGGAGACCTTGACCCGGAGCCCGTCGACCTCGAGCACGGTGACGCGGTGCAGGCCGATCGGGTTGGGCCGGTCGGGGGAGCGGGTGCTGAACACGCCGGTCAGCGGCCGGTCGGCGGCGCCGCGCGGGCGCACGGCCAGCACGTCCCGGGCTGCCCGGTCGAACCAGGTGAGCAGCAGCACCTCCTGGCCGGGCGCGAGGTCGGCCAGGGCGTCGGCGACGGCGGGCTCGAAGACCAGCCACGCGTCCGGCGCGCCCTCGTCGCCCTGCTTCGGCGCGCTCGCGCGGTCGGTGAGCGGGGACGAGACGGCCCCGACCGGGGAGATCTCAAACATCCGGGGATCGTAGCGATTCGAGGCGGCGGGTGAGGTACGCGCGCTCGGGCTCGTTGCCGACCAACGCCAGCGCGGCCCGGTAGGCGTCGGCCGCCTCACCGGTGCGGCCCAACCGGCGCAGCAGGTCGGCCCGGGCCGCGGGCAGCAGGTGGTAGGCGGCCAGGTGCCGGTCCTCGGCGAGCTCGTCGAGCAGCGCGAGGCCCGCGGCCGGACCGTCCGTCATCGCCACCGCCACGGCCCGATTCAGGTCGACGAGGGGCGAGGGCGCGACCGTGCGGAGTACGTCGTAGAGGGCGACGACCTGCGGCCAGTCGGTGGTCGACACCGAGGCGGCCTCGTTGTGCACCGCGGCGATGGCGGCCTGCAGGGCGTACGGGCCGGGCGGGCCGCCGGTCAGCGCCTCGATCACGAGCCGGCGCCCTTCGACGATCTTGTCGATCGTCCACAGTGAGCGGTCCTGGTCCTCCAGCAGCACCATGTCGCCGGCCGCGTCGACCCGGGCCGGGCGGCGGGCGTCGACCTGCAGCATCAGCGCCAGCAGGCCGGCGACCTCGCGCTCGGCCGGCAGCAGGCGGTGCAGGATCCGGGCGAGACGGATGGCCTCCTCGGCCAGGTCGGCCCGGACGAGCTGCGGGCCGGCCGTGGCGGCGTACCCCTCGGTGAAGATCACGTAGATCACCCGCAGCACCGCCGGCAGCCGGTCGGGTAGCTGGGCGGCGTCCGGCACGCGGAACGGGATCCGGGCCTCGCGGATCTTGCGTTTCGCCCGCACCACCCGCTGCGCCATCGTGGCCGGCGGCACCAGCACGGCCCGCGCCGCCTCCGGCGTGGTCAGCCCGGCCAGGCAGGTGAGGGTGAGCGCGAGCTGGGCGTCGGGCGCGAGGGACGGGTGGCAGCAGGTGAAGAAGAGCCGCAGGCGCTCGTCGGGCGCGTCGTCGCTCCACACCGGGTCGAGCGGCGGCGGGCTGTCGCGGCGGTCGGCCTCGACCTGGAGCAGCGCGAGCTTGGCGGCGAACACCTTGTCGCGGCGGAGCAGGTCGACCGCCCGGTGGCGGGCCACAGTGAGCAGCCACGCCCCCGGGCGGTCGGGGACACCGTCTTTCGGCCAGCGGGCGACGGCGGAGGCGACCGCGTCGGCCGCGACCTCCTCGGCCAGGTCGAGGTCGCCCAGGCTACGGACGAGCGTCGCCAGCAGCCGTCCCCACTCCTCGCGGAAGACGGCCTCGACGGAGGCGGCGCCCGTACGCACGAGCTAGTCGCCGAACTCCATGACGGGCCGGATCTCGATCGACCCGTACTTGGCGCCGGGGCAGCGCTCGGCCCACTCGATCGCGGCGTCCAGGTCGGGCACGTCGATCGCGTAGAAGCCGCCGAGCACCTCGCGGGTCTCGGCGAACGGGCCGTCGGTGACCGTCCGCTGGCCGTCGCGGACCCGCACCGTCGTCGCGGTCGAGGACTCCTGCAGGGCGTCGCTCGCGTTGCTGACCCCGGCCTTCTGGACAGCGTCGGAGTACGCCCAGTACTCGTTCATCACCTTCTCCGCCTCGGCGGGGTCGGGGGCGCCCGGAGTTTCCTCGCTGTAGATGAGCAGCAGGTAGCGCATGGTGTGTTACTCCCTCAGACAGGCGGTGGTCGGTGACCACCTCTCATCCTCACGACGATCGACTCGGCCGCAATCGACATCGCGGCGGAGATTTCTTAGTCCAGCTCCTGGAACAGGGTGATGTGCAGGTCGCCGGGGGCGTCGAAGCGGGCGTTCAGCGACCGCCAGGGCGTCTCCGTCGGCGGCGCGACCGGCGCGGCCGCCGTCTTGATCGCCTCCGTGGTCGCCTCCGTGTCGTCGACCTCGAACGCGAGGCGGAACCGGGGCGCGACGGGCCGGCCGACCTCGACCTCGTCGATGTAGCGGTGGTGCGCCGGGTTGGCCAGCTCGAGCGTGGCCCGGCCGGCCTCGAGGATGATCACCCGGGCGTCGTCACCGCCGCTGAACGCCGCCTCCTCGGTGAGCCCCAGCGTGTCGCGGAAGAACGCCACCGCGGCGTCGTAGTCGTCGACCTGGACGACGAGTCGCATCTGCTTAACCGTGGTCATGGGCCTCAACCTAGCCGCGGCTGGAGCGGCTCCGTAGCTCGCGCAGGTGCTTGGCCATCGTGCTGATGTCCCGCTCGGCGTAGCCGTCGTCCAGTGCCGCCGCGATCGCCGCCTTGTTGGCCTGCGCCTGCGTCACCGGCACGCCGACCCGCTCGGCCAGCGCCAGCACCAGGTCGGCATCCTTGTTGACCAGCCCCAGCGTGAACGCGACCGGCGTGTCGTCGGGATGCTCGAACACGCCCCGCTTGTATTTCAGGAACGGCGCGCCGGTCGCACCGGCCTCGAACACGTCGTACGCGGTGCCCCGGTCGATCCCGGCCGCCTCGGCCAGCACGTACGCCTCGGAAAGCCCCTGGTTGATCGCGATCAGCAAGGTGTTGATCGCGACCTTCATGGTGGCGCCGGTGCCGGTCGGTCCGATGTGGAAGATCTTGCCGCTCAGATGTTCGAGGACGGGTCGGACCCGGTCGACGTCTCCGGCGTCGCCGGCGGCCAGCGCGGTCAGGGTGCCGGCCTCGACGCTGCTGACGCTGCCGGAGACAGGGCAGTCGACGTGTACGCCGCCGGCGCCGCGCACCATCTCGGCCAGCCGCAGGGTGGTGCGCGGGTCGATGGTGCTCGTGTCGACGACGACGGTCCCGCGCCTCAGCCCGGCGACGATGCCGTCGCGCCCTTCGTGGGCGGCCAGGTCGGCCTCGTCGTTGGAGAGCGACACGATCACGACGTCGGAGGTGCCGGTGGCCTCCCGCGGTGTGCCGGCGACGGTCGCTCCGCTTCGGGCCGCGACGTCGTCGGCCCGCTCCCGGGTGCGGTTCCACGCGGTCACGGGGAAGCCGGCGGCCCGCAACCGCCCGACCATCGCGCCACCCATGTTGCCGGTGCCGATGACCGCCACCCGCGTCGCCTCAGTCATGACCCCATCCTTCCACCGCGCCCGCAGGCGCGTTCGAGGTTGGCGCGTTGGCCGGAAACACCTCACCGAGTATCTGGCGCTCGTTGCGGGCGCGATGTCGGTAACGCAGGGGCGACTCTCCGACCTCTCGCTTGAACGCGTTGCTGAAGGCGGCCTCGGAGCCGTAGCCCAGCTCGACCGCGAGCGCACCGACGCGTACGTCCTGGCCGCGCAGGGCGCGCTGCGCGAGGAGCATCCGGTAGCGGCTGAGGTAGGTCAACGGTGGGACACCGGCCACATCTCGGAAATGCCGGGCGAACGAGGACCGTGACATCGCGGCGGCACCCGCCAGATCCGCCAGGCCCCACGGCTTTCCGGGCTCGGAGTGCATGAGTTCCAAGGCGGGGCGCAGCCGTTCGTCGGTCAGCACGCGGAGCCATCCGGGTGGCACGTCGGCCTGGTCGAGGTAGGCGCGGAGGGCGTGGAGCACGAGGAGCTGCGCGTACTGCCGGATCGCGAACGTGGAGCCGGTGCGCTGGCCGGCGACCTCCTCGAACAGCTGGTTCAGGAGGCTACGCAGGTTGGTCGCGGCCGACGCCCGGACGTGTCCCACGGGTGGCATCGCCCGCAACAGCAGCTCACGGCCCGCCGGGTTGATGTCCACGGCGGTGCCGAGGACGATGTCGTCGGTGCTGCGGTCGGCGTCGGTGAGGCCGGTGAAGTTCTCCTCGGGCCCGATCTGGCGGCGTGGTCCCGTGCCGCTGCCGCCCTCGTGCTGCAGCCATGACCGGTTGGTGAGGATGGCGACGTCGCCCGGCGCGAGCTCGACGGGCTCGTCGAGGCCGTCGGTGAGCAGCCGGCCGTGGCCGGAGACCATGGCGACGAGCTTCAGCGAATCCCGGCAGGGCGACCGCGCCACCCAGGGGCCACGCGCGGCGAACCCGCCGGCCACGACACCTCGAATCTCGACGAGTTCGAACACCTCGGACAGCTGGTCACTGCGCATGTTGACACTCTCGCGCAAAAAACGCGGACCGACAATTATTCAGCGTCCAGATCTGCGGTGACAACCTCGAACTATGTCCAAGAACGCATCCCGAACCATCGTCCTCACCGGCGGAAACAGCGGCATCGGGTTCGCAGCCGCCGCCGCGATCCTGGGGTCGGAGAACGGCCCGTGGCACCTCGTGTTGCCGGTACGTGACTCGGGCCGGGGCCAACTCGCCGTCGAAGCGCTGACCGCCCGCGCCGCACCAGGCAACACGGTCGAGGCGATGACGATGGATCTGTCGTCGCTCGCGTCCGTCAGGGCGTTCGCCAGTGGGCTGACCGCCCGCGTGGAGTCGGGCGAGATCCCCCATGTGCATGCTCTGGTGTGCAACGCCGGTGTGCAGACCGGGACCCGCCTGACCCACACCGCCGACGGCTTCGAGACCGCCTTCGGCGTGAACCACCTGGGCCACTTCGTGCTGGTCAATGAGCTGCTGCCGGTGCTCCGGGCGCCCGCCCGCGTCGTCGTGGTCGCGAGCGACACCCACGACCCGGCCTTGGAGCTCGGCCCGGCCCCCGCGTGGAGCAACGCGGATGCCCTCTCCCGCGGCACCCTCGCGCCGTCGGCCGCCGGCGACAACGCATTCGTCGCCGGTCAGCGCCGCTACAGCACGTCGAAACTGGCCAACGTCTACTTCACCTACGCCCTGGCCCGCCGCCTGCCGGATGGCATCACCGCCAACGCCTTCAACCCTGGCATGGTCCTGGGCACGAGTCTGGGACGCTCGCTGCCGGCCCCCGTGCGGTTCGTCTCCCGGCACGTCCTGCCTCACCTGACGTGGCTTCTGCGCCGGGTGGTGACGCCGAACATCCACTCCGCGCACGAGTCGGGCAGCGCGCTCGCCTGGCTCGCGACCGCGCCGGAACTGGCGACCACCACGGGTCGGTACTTCGACGGGCGTACGGCCGTCCGCTCGTCGGACGAGTCCTACGACACCGTGCGCGCGGACGACCTGTGGACCGACAGCCACGCGCTGACCAGCGTGGCCGTGCCCTAACCGGCCGGGTGGAGGGCGGCCGCGGCCGGGGGTTGGGTGTTCTCCGTGTCGGCCAGGCGGGTGGCGATCCGGCTGAGGGCGGCATCCAGATCGGCCCGGGTCGGGCGTTGGCCGTCGCGTTCCGGGAGCTTGGTCAGCAGCCAGGTCTTCCAGGCCTCGGCGAGCTTGCCGTAGGCCTCCTCGCCCGGTCCCGTCAGGCTCAGGCACTCGTCGTCGTCGATCGCCACCAGGCCCCGCCACGCCGCGGCGGCGAAGGCGGGGCGGAGGACCGCCCCTGGGAGGTGGTAGGCGCGGCCCACGCCGGCCAGGTCGATCGGGCCCGCATAACGGGTCCGCAGGTGGATTTGGGCCAGGCACCACGCGTCGGCGGCGCCCAGGTTGGTGCCCGAGGCGGCCAGCACCGACGGCGCCGCGGCCGGGCCCTCGCTGCGGAAGACCCGGGAGATCGCGCGCTCGAGCTCGCCGTCGGAGCTCTGGGCGTCCGGCATGCCGAAGCCCTCGCCCAGGTCGGGCGCGGCCGCGCGGGCCATGTCGCGCAGCGGCACCTCCTTGAGGAACCAGGCCAGCGCGAACGCCACCAGCGGCACCGGCACGGCGTAGAGGAACAGGCTGTGCACCGACTGGGCGTACGCCTCGATGATGGGTCCTGACTGGGCCGGTGGCAGGTCGTGCACCGCGGTCGGGAGGCCGAGCACCTGCGGTGGGATCACGCCGGTCTGGCGCAACGCGTCGGTCAGGTGGTGCTGGAGCTGGTTCGCGAAGATCGTGCCGAACACCGCCGCGCCGAAGGAGCTGCCGAGGGTGCGCAGGAACGTGACGCCCGAGGTGGCGACGCCGAGGTCGCGGTAGGCGACCGTGTTCTGCACGATGATGATCAGGATCTGCATGGACAGGCCGATGCCGACGCCGAAGACGAACATGTAGACCGACGTGAGCAGCGTGGACGTGTCACTGCCCATCCGCGACAGCAGATAGAGGCCGAGCGCCATGACGAGGCCGCCGGCGATCGGGAAGGCCTTGTAGCGGCCGGTGCGGCTGACCGTGTTGCCGGCCAGGACGGCGGTGACGAGCAGGCCGATCACGAGCGGCAGGGTGCGTACGCCCGAGACCGTGGCCGACACACCTTGAACCCATTGCAGGTACGTGGGCAGGAAGGTGAGCGCGCCGAGCAGGGTGAAGCCGACGACGAAGCTGAGCGCCGACGAGACCACGAACACGCGCGACTGGAACAGCCGGATCGGCAGCACCGGCTCGCGGGCCCGGCGCTCGGCGAAGCCGAACGCGACCAGCAGCACCACCGACACCGCGAACAGGCCGATGATCACGGGGGAGGTCCACGCGTACTCCGTGCCGCCCCAGCTCGTCGCCAGCGTGAGGCCGGCCGCGCCGGCGCCGATCAGCACGATGCCGAGGTAGTCGATGATCGGCTTGCCGCGGCTCGTGATCGCCGGGATGGTCCGGGCGGCGACCAGGATGACGAGGACCGCCAGCGGGACGTTGATGTAGAAGACCCAGCGCCAGCCCAGGCCGCTGTCGGTGAACAGGCCGCCGATCAGCGGGCCGACCACCGTGGACAAGCCGAACACGGCGCCGAGGCCGCCCTGGTAGCGGCCGCGGTCGCGGAGCGGGATCACGTCGCCGATCAGCGCGGTCGCGGTGACCAGCAGGCCGCCGGCGCCGATGCCCTGCACGGCGCGCGAGCACACCAGCCAGATCAGGCTCTGCGCGGCGCCGCAGAGCAGCGAGCCGACGATGAAGACGAGGGCGCTGACCTGGAAGATCCGCTTCCGGCCGAACTGGTCACCGAACTTGCCGGCGAGGGCGGCGGCGATGGTCTGGGTGAGCAGGTACGCGGTGACCACCCAGGACAGATGGTTGGCACCGCCCAGGTCGCCGACGATCGTGGGCAGCGCGGTGGCCACCACCGTCTGGTCCATCGCGGCGAGCAGCAGGCCGAGCGCGACCGTGCCGTAGATGACGTTGATCTGCCGCCGGGACAGCTCACGAGGCCGGACGTCGTCGCCCTCTGCCGTGGTCATGACCGTCACCCGCGCACCCCCGTACGCCCGCCCGAGTTCTCAGCTTATGGGCGGCACCAGCACGCTGAGGCAGGTTACGCAACCTTCGAGCTTCTCGTACTCGCTGATGTCGACGACGACCGGCGCGAACCCGAGCCGGTGGATCAGGTCGGCGGTGCGCGGCGCCGACGCGGCGATCAGCACCCGCTCCTCGCCGAGCAGCACCACGTGCGCGCCGCCTTCCTCCTCGACCGGCAGGAGCTGTGGCAGCGCCTGGATGTCGACGAGGTTGGGCAGCGCGACCAGGGTGCCGTCGGGCAGCGCGGTGACGGCCGACTTGAGGTGGAGCACGCCATGCAGGGCGACCGGCGTCGCGGTGCGGCCGCGGCCGGCCAGGTGGGTCGCGAGCTGGTCGAAGCCGGCCTGGTTGGTGCGGCCGCCGACGCCGACGTAGACGCGGTCGCCGACCTGCAGCACGTCGCCGCCGTCGAGGGTGCCGGGCGCCTCGATCTCGACCACGTCGAGCAGGAGGGACTCGGCCGCGGCCCGGGCGCCGGGGATCTCGCCGCGGCGTTCGGGCGCGCCGGGGCGGGTCACGATCGCGAGGTCGCCGCAGACGACGAGCGTGTCCTCGACGAACACGCTGTCCGGGCAGTCGTCGGCCGGCGGCACGTCGACGGTGGACCAGCCCGCGTCGGCCAGCGCCGCGCGGTAGGCGTCATGCTGCCGCCGGGCCAGGTCGACGTCGACGGGCGTACGCGCGATGTGCGTGACGATGCCCTCGGCCAGCCGTGAACTCGGCGCGCGGACCAGCGCCGTACCCGTGCTCATGGCTCTTGAGACTAGTGCCGCAGCGTCGTGGTGATCTGCATGAGGTCGGCCTGGGTGATCGGCTCGCCCTTGCCGCCGCGGGCCTCCTGCATCGCCTTGGCCAGCTGGGCGCGGCGCAGCACCTCGCCGACGTCGGCGCCGCTGAAGCCGTGGCTGTGCGCCGCGAGCTCGGCCGGGTCGACGTCGTCGGCGAACATCGTGAAGCCCGTGTACTCGTGGCGCTCGGCCAGGTCGCGGATCTTCATCTTGAAGATCTCCTCGCGGCCCTTCGGGTCGGGCAGCGGGATGGACAGCTTGACGTCGAAGCGGCCGGAGCGGATCAGGGAGTCGTCGACCCGGTGCGGGAAGTTGGTCGTCGCCACCACGATCACGTTCTGGTTGTCCTCGATCAGGTTGTTCATCTCCTGCTTGAAGATGCCGGCCACGGCGTTGACGGCCTGGCTGGCCGCGTCGCCGCCCGAACCCGCGTAGCTGATGATGCTGTCGAACTCGTCGAAGAGCATCACCGTCGGGTGCCGGTAGCGCCGCGCCTCCTGGAAGATCGTCTTGATGTTGCGTTCGGAGCCGCCGAGCCACTTGTCGAGGATCTCCGGCGTGCGGATCTCGCGGAACGTCGCGCCGATCTCGTTGGCCAGCGCCCGGGCCAGCATGGTCTTGCCGGTGCCGGGCGGCCCGTAGAGCAGGATGCCCTGCGGCCGGCGCGCGCCCCAGCGGGCCATGATGTCGGGGTGGCGGAAGCTGACCGCGATCTCGCGGAACTGCCCGACGATCTTGTCGAGCCCGCCGACCTGGTCGAGCGTGACGTTCTCGGTGCGCGTCGGCCCCGGCGACGCGGCACTCGGGTTGGCGGTGTTGGGCGGCGGCTGGGTGGTCTCGCGGCGGCCGATCACGTAGGTGCGCCCGCGCAGCGGCGCCTCGCCGCCCGCGAACTCGCCGACCACGCGCAGGACCAGCAGGGTCATCTCGCGCAGCAGGTCGGTGGTCATCTCGGCGCTGGGCACGGCGGCCCGGATCGCGATCGTACGTGGGCCGCTGCGCAGCGGCCCCTCCGCCGAGAACGGGTTGCCGTTGCCGGGCTTGGCGCTGGCCGGCGGCCCGGGGTAGGTGATCGTCGCCTTGAGCCCGGCCGCGTTGGCGGCGGCCAGCGGGTCGACCTTCTCGCCGTAGTCGTCGGGCGGCCAGATGGTGCGGACCAGCCGGCTGGGCACGGTCGCGATGACCTCGGCGCCCTGGGCGATGCGGCTGGCCACGGGCCCGTCGTTGCCGAACCGCCGGGCCAGCATGGCGCCGAGCGGCGCGGCGGCCCCGAGCATGGCGGCGTCGAACATCGTGCGGGCGGTCGGCCCGCCGCGCACGCTCACGTCGGCGGACATCTGGTGCATGGCGGCGCCGTCGACGGTCGCGGTGTCCAGCCAGTAGCGCACGTCCTGCACGGGCGGCGGGAAGTAGCCACCCCCGAGCAGCCGCACGCGATCTTCTCTCGCCGCCGCGATGATCGCCGGACCATCGTTGATCACCAGCCGGCCACCGAGCACCTCGACGGTCTCGGCGCCGCGCCGCGGCCCGCTAGAGGCTCCATCCGACATTGATCCACCCCCGTCAGAAACCGGGTCGACCCGCACCGTAAGACTGACACGCCGGGCCCACCCCGACCACCGATGCGCCCAGAACGGGCCTTGCTCGGTGTGGGGGGATGGCGGCACCCGTGCCTGCGGTCCCGTATAGGGTTTTTTGTCCGCGTGCGTTCCCCGACGTCGCTTCTGAACTAGGTGTCGACTGGCCTGTCGGCCGTTTGCTCGGGCGGAGGCGGCGGAGCTCGCCCGCACGTTGGCGTGTTATTTCCGTGACCGGCGCTTCGACGCTCGATTCTCATAGCGTTGATCCGGCTGGTTACCCACGCCCGCCCCATCGGCTGAGGGACTCGAGAACCCATCCCGTCTCGGCGCTTTGCGGCATGACGGAAGGCACCACCGGCACAGCAGTCGCGTTGCGGGACAGCTGGCGCACAAATGCGATTGTCGCGAATTTACTATTACGACGCTGTGGAGCGGTGGCTGCGCCATGTGGTAAATCGCGCGCCAACTTAGCCGGCTGCTCGGCTCGTCGTTTTGTTGGTGGGTCGCCTATTCGGTCACTTGCCCTTTGCCTTACCGCATCGGCCTTGTTCGCCGGGAGATCTGAGTGGTCGCGATTTTCGTTGCCGTGCTGGCCCGCCCAGCGTTGCCTGTGCTCGGCGGCCAAGACCCAATGCGCATGGCCGCAGCCAGGCCAGGCCGGTCGTGCCGGGCCGAATCGCCAGGTCGCCGGCCAGCCAACCTCGGCTGTTTTTCCTGACCGCCCGCCGGGTTCGCGTCCACTGCGCTGTGGGGCTGAGCTGAGGCCGGCGGCGCGGGATCGCCTGGGCGGTTGGTCGCGCTTGCGCTGAGGTGGGTCGGTTCTGTCGCGGAGATGGGCTGGGTGGACCGTTGCGCTCGGATCGCCTGGGCGGTTGGTCGCGCTTGCGTTGAGGTGGGTCGGTTCTGTCGCGGAGGTGGGCTGGGTGGACCGTTGCGCTCGGATCGCCTGGGCGGTTGGTCGCGCTTGCGTTGAGGTGGGTCGGTTCTGTCGCGGAGGTGGGCTGGGTGGACCGTTGCGCTCGGATCGCCTCGGTGGTTGGTCGCGCTTGCGCTGAGGTGGGTCGGTTCTGTCGTAGAGGTGGGCTGGGTGGACCGTTGCGCTCGGATCGCCTCGGTGGTTGGTCGCGCTTGCGTTGAGGTGGGTCGGTTCTGTTGCGGAGGTGGTTTGGGTGGACCGTTGCGTTCGGACCGCCTTGGTGGTTGGTCGCGCTTGCGTTGAGGTGGGTCGGTTCTGTCGCGGAGATGGGCTGGGTGGACCGTTGCGTTCGGACCGCCTTGGTGGTTGGTCGCGCTTGCGTTGAGGTGGGTCGGTTCTGTCGCGGAGGTGGGCTGGGTGGACCGTTGCGCTCGGATCGCCTGGGCGGTTGGTCGCGCTTGCGTTGAGGTGGGTCGGTTCTGTCGCGGAGGTGGGCTGGGTGGACCGTTGCGCTCGGATCGCCTCGGTGGTTGGTCGCGCTTGCGCTGAGGTGGGTCGGTTCTGTCGTAGAGGTGGGCTGGGTGGACCGTTGCGCTCGGATCGCCTCGGTGGTTGGTCGCGCTTGCGTTGAGGTGGGTCGGTTCTGTTGCGGAGGTGGTTTGGGTGGACCGTTGCGTTCGGACCGCCTTGGTGGTTGGTCGCGCTTGCGTTGAGGTGGGTCGGTTCTGTCGCGGAGATGGGCTGGGTGGACCGTTGCGTTCGGACCGCCTTGGTGGTTGGTCGCGCTTGCGTTGAGGTGGGTCGGTTCTGTCGCGGAGATGGCTGGGTGGACCGTTGCGCTCGGACCGCCTCGCTCTCGGGCTGGACGCGCTTGCGCCGGCCGGTTCCGGCGGGGCGCGGCCCGACCGACGAGGTTGGGCTGGGGTCGGTTACCTCGAGTGGCCTGGAGCCTGGGGTCGGGTTCGGCTCTCGCCTGAGAGCCGGCGGCTCGGGCCTGCCGGGCAGGGGTTCGCGGTGGGTCGGTTCGCTAGCGCCTGACGCGTAGCCGCGAGGCTCCAAACGGCCGGTCTCGCTCTGCGGTGCAGTTGGGGCCGGCCTCCGGTCGGACCACGAGTTGCTGGCACGGCGTAGCTTTTCGGCGTGGCGCTGCGCCAATCCCCAAGCCCGATGGCGTTGATGTGCGCGACGGAATTCGTCTGCCTCTTGCGAATAGTTACGAGATCTGGTCCGGTCGCGCATGGCAGCCAATTCACGGCTGGTGAACATCTGGAGCTGCCGCATGTGTCCATTATCCTCGAACTCAGCGCTCCGGGGGTCCTGGCGGGCGAATCAAGAATGCCAATTTCGAAGAACGGGAAAGGCGACCGGGCAACGCTCCGCGGAGGTCGCGTCCGCTGGCGTGGTGTAGGAACGGCCAGCGTTTGATCCAGTTGGGTTGATGTTAGGCGGCTGCTAGCTCCGTGGCGGCTGTGGCGTGGTCGGTTCCCTCGGTCGTGATCACGGTTAGTCGGGCTTTGGCGAGGATCTCGAGGCCCATGTAGCGGCGCCCCTCGATCCATTCGTCGGTCTGTTCGGCCAGGACCGCGCCGACCAGGCGGATGATCGCGGCCCGGTTCGGGAAGATCCCGACCACGTCGGTGCGGCGGCGGATTTCCTTGTTCAACCGTTCCTGGGGATTGTTCGACCAGATCTGGCGCCAAACCTCTCGCGGGAACGCGGTGAACGCCAGGAGCTCGCCGCGGGCGTCGTCGAGGTGCTCGGCAGCGGCTGGGAACCGTTCGGCGATCGCGGTCACGGCGCGGTCGTACTGCGCTCGGACACTGTCAGGATCGGGCTGGTCGAAGACGGTGCGGACCAAGGTGGCGACCCACGGCTGCGCCGACTTCGGGACCTTGGTCAGCAGGTTGCGCAGGTAGTGGGTGCGGCAGCGCTGCCAACCGGCGCCGGGCAGCGCGGCACCGATCGCCGCGACCAGGCCCCGGTGGGCGTCGGAGACGACCAGCCGGACCCCGGACAAGCCCCGCGCGGTCAGCGACCGCAGGAACGCCAACCAGCCCTCCTCGTCCGAGCAGACGTCCAGCCCGAGGACCTCACGCTGCCCGTCGGCGTTGACCCCGACCGCGACCAGGGCGTGGACGTTCACGATCCGGCCGTGCTCACGCACCTTGACCACCAGGGCGTCCATCCACACGAACGTGTAATGCGCCGCGTCCAACGGCCGGTTACGGAACGCGTCGACCTGCGTGTCCAGGTGCGCGGCCATCTCCGAGACCTGGCTCTTGGACAACGAGGCGATGCCGAGCTGCTCGACCAGTTTCTCCACCCGCCGGGTCGAGACCCCGAGCAGATACGCCGTGGCCACCACCGACACCAGGGCCTGCTCCGCACGCCGGCGGTGCTGCAACAGCCACTCCGGGAAATACGAGCCGTGACGCAGCTTCGGGATCGCCAACTCCACGCTGCCAGCCCGGGTATCCCACTCCCGACGCCGGTAACCGTTGCGGGAGTTCACCCGATCCTGGCAGCGTTCGCCGTACTCAGCGCCGCAGACCGCGTCAGCCTCCGCCGACATCAACGCCTCCGCGAACGTCTTGACCATCGCCCGCAACAGATCGGGTGACGCGGACTCGATGTGCTCGCGTAGAAACGCGGCACCATCCACACTCACAGGTGCGGCCATCGCTTGATCTCTCCTTCGTTGACTTAGCCGTTTCGAAGGATCAAGCGATGGCCGTTCCCATCCCCGTCATCTCGCCCAAAGTGGGCGAGTCATACACCACGCCCGTGGACGCAACCCTCCGCGGATGCCGGCGAATGGCCGTCAGCTTAGGTGATCGGACATGAAACTCCGTCCAGGTGACGGGGTCACATCGCGCTGAAGCGGCGGTGGGTTCGGGATCGCCGCTTGTCTGGCCGAGTCGGCAAGCAGCAGGGACCCGTCCGTCGGACCGCATTTCGTGCGTGCCCAACGGGCAGCGTGCGCGAACGTTGCGGCGGCTCTGGGCTCGCCGCTGCGCTGAGTGCCCGGGCCGACCGACCGGTGACTGCCAACCCTCAACCCGCGGCCCGGCGTCCGATGATGGCAGCTGCGGCCGGAGAGGTCAGGGGAGTTCGGGATCAGGGTGTTGGGCCGCGAGGCGCTCACCCGACTCCGCCTCGACCAGGGAGTTGTCGATCAGCCAGGCGATGGCCCGGCGCCGCGCGCGTGCGTCGTGGAAGGCGTGCCATGCGGGTAGGAGGTGTGGGTACTCCTCGTAGAGCTCGTTTTGAACCGACGGAACGCACCACGGCCCTGGATGGCCCGTGCGAGTCTCTGGCCGGCGACGGCGTCACTGATTGCCTCGGCGAAGTCGGCCATGTCCCGGTGCCAGACGCGGGACGGTAGCGGGTCGATCGCGACCAGGTCGAGGCCGTCGAGGTCGTCGAGGTCCATCGGCGTGTCCCGTCGATGCCGCCGTCCGTCGTCCAGAAGACGATCTCGCCCGTCGCCGGGTTGATCAGCCAGCGGTGCTCGTCGGCGGTTTGATCCTGGAGCGCGTCGACGATCTCATCCAGGTCCACGTTGCTCGGATCCAGCATGCTGGAACGATAGGGGTTCGCGTCGGAAAGCGAGGTGTGGCCCTATCCGTCCGACCGCGATCGGCGACGCCGGTGGTCTCAGCACACGCAGAATTCGTTGCCTTCCGGGTCCTGCAGAACCACCGCGAAGTAGCTGTTGGCCGGATCGTCGAGGACGCGGAACACGGACGCTCCGGCGGCGCGGAGTCGCTCGACCTCCGACTCGACCACGGCGCGTCGCTCCTCGAGCGGCTGGCCGCGGCCCTTGCTGACGTCGAGGTCGAGGTGGACCCGGTTTTTCACCGTCTTGGGCTCAGGGACCCGCTGGAACCAGAA
This sequence comes from Asanoa sp. WMMD1127, assembly GCF_029626225.1. Taxonomy (NCBI): domain Bacteria; kingdom Bacillati; phylum Actinomycetota; class Actinomycetes; order Micromonosporales; family Micromonosporaceae; genus Asanoa; species Asanoa sp. WMMD1127. Next base: position 191,623 of record NZ_JARUBP010000001.1, on the reverse strand, counting down.
CTTCGGCCCCACGCCGGCCGGGTCGACGATGCGGTCGGGCTCGTCGGGCTGGCCCGCGAGCTCCTCCTCGGGCACGCCGACGCTGCGGTACCACGCGTGCCAGCTCGCGAAGCCTGACGGCGGCGGAGCGGGGTCGTAGTGCAGTGCCGTGGCCCAGAAGCGGGCCAGGGCGGTCGGCTCCGCGCAATCGATGGTGATCTGCATCCGTGTGGTCATGGGGTCCATGTTCGACCCCGGGTATGACAGGAAATCAGCCCGTCGGCACCCGCCGGCTCGCCACGTGCTCGACCAGGGCGATCAGCAGCGCCTTGCCGGACTGCCGGTCGCGGGCGTCGCAGAGCAGCACCGGGACGCCCGGGTCGAGGTCGAGGGCGTTGCGGACGGAGTCGGCGCTGTGCTTCTGGATGCCGTCGAAGCAGTTGACGCCCACCACGAACGGCGTGTTGCGGGTCTCGAAGTAGTCCACCGACGGGAAACAGTCCGCCAGCCGCCGCGTGTCGGCCAGCACGACCGCGCCGAGGGCGCCGAAGGCCAGCTCGTCCCAGAGGAACCAGAAGCGGTCCTGGCCGGGCGTACCGAACAGATAGACCTGCAGGTCCTTGTTGATCGTGATCCGGCCGAAGTCCATGGCGACCGTGGTCGTGTTCTTGCCCTCGACGCCGGAGACGTCGTCGGTCTCCTCGCTCGCCGAGCTGAGCACCTCTTCGGTCTGCAGCGGGCGGATCTCGCTCACCGCGCCGACCAGCGTGGTCTTGCCGACTCCGAAACCGCCCGCAATCAGGATCTTGAGGGCGATCGGGATGTGTTGCCCCTCCCCGGGGCCCCCGGAGCGGTCAGAGTGCACGGAGTCCATTGACCACCGCCTGGAGTATGTCGTTGTCGGGCAGGGAGGCCGCGGGCTGCGGCTCGTAGGACGCCACGAGGCCCGCGGTGAGCAGGTCGCCGAGCAGCACCCGGACGACGCCGAGCGCGAGGTCGACCCGGGCGGCGAGCTCGGCCACGGCCACCGGGCGCTGCGCGACCTCGATGATCGCGCGGTGCTCGGGTTGCAGGGGCGCCAGGTCGACCCGGTCGAGCGGCGCCGCCACCACGAACGCCACCAGGTCGAAGCCAGTCGCCGGGCGGACCCGACCGCCGGTCACCGTGTACGGGCGGACGACCGGCCCGGCTTCCATGTCGAGCCAGTCGGGCCCGGGCGTGCGGGGATCAGCCACCATCGGCGCTCTCCGGCGGGGCGGTCGGCGGGATCCGGGCCGGCGCGGTCAGCGTCTGGCCGACCCGGGTGACGAGCATGGCCATCTCGTACGCGGCCAGCCCGATGTCGGTCTCCGACGTGGCCAGCAGCGCGAGGCAGGCGCCCTGCCCGGCGGCGGTCACGAAGAGGTAGGCCTGCTCCATCTCCACCATCGTCTGGCGCACGGGCCCGGCGTCGAAGTGCCGGCTCGCGCCCTTGGCGAGGCTCTGGAAGCCGGCGGCCATCGCGGCCAGGTGCTCGGCGTCGTCGCGCTCCAACCCGCGGGTCGAACCCATCAGCAGCCCGTCGGCCGAGAGCACGATCGCCTGCTCCGCCCCGGGCACGCGGGCGACGAGGTCTTCGAGCAGCCAGTCGAGGTTGGTCTGCGGCCTGGTCGTCTGCGTCACTTACGCGTCCTTTCCGGATGGATCCTTGACCTGCGACGCGCCCTCGGCAGCGGGTGCCGGTGGTTGATCAGAGGGTACGGGCGGCGTCGTGGACCCGGTTCCCTCGGTCGAGTCGGGAAGTTGACCCGACGCGTCGTCCTCGGTGGCCGCACCGCCGTCGTGCGGCCCGGTGCTGCCGTTGGCCCCGTTGCCGTCGGTGCTCGCGCCGTCGGCCGGCGCCGATGTCGTCGGCGAGGTGTAGCGGGTGATCCGCAACGCCCTGGTGTCGTCGCCCGCGGGTGGCGGCGGTGTCCACATCGGTTTCGACCCGCCGTCGGCGGCCGGTGGCGCCGGGGTCAGGTTGGCGCTTTCGCGGCGGCCGCGGTTGGTGCCGGCCTGCAGGGCCGACATCCGGGCCCGCACCTCGTCGGGGTCGAGCGGCGCCGGTGGGGCCGAGGACGGCCGGGTCGCGAAGCCGCCGGACGGCTCGTCGACCGGCCGGCGCAGCTGTGGCGCCAGGTGCCGTTGCCGGTTGCGGCGGGGCAGGCCGTCGTCGCCGATCACGAGCTCGGCGGTCGCCTCCTCCGGCGGACGCCGGCGCCGCTGCACCGGCAGGCCCAGCACCGGAGTCGGCTCCGCCAACGCATCGGCGGGGGACGGGGGAGGCGTGGTCAGCCCGCCCGAGAGTGCGGTGGGCCAGTTGGCGCCGGGCGAGGATGCCCAGGCGCCCGTGGACGTGTTCTCCGACGAGGCCGGCACCGTCCACATCGGCGTCTCGTCGGCGGGGACCAGCACCGCTTGCGCCTCGCCGGCCGGCAGGGCCAGGTCGGCGGGCGCCTCGACCTCGGCCGGCGCGCGCCCGGGCAGGGCCAGCGCGCCGGTGCCGGCGCCGATCAGCGCCGTCGGCAGCAGGGCCACCGCGGTCACACCGCCGTAGGGGGACGGGCGCAGCCGCACGCGTACGCCGTGCCGGGCGCCGAGCTGGGCCACCACGAACAGGCCGAGGCGCGCGGAGTTGGCCGGGTCGAACTCCGGCGGCTCGGAGAGGCGCTGGTTGGCCTCGTCGATCGCCTCGGGCGACATGCCGAGGCCGCGGTCCTCGATCTCGATGGCGTAGCCGTTGGGCACGCTCTGGCCGGCGACGTGCACCTTGGTGTGCGGCGGCGAGAACGAGGTCGCGTTCTCGATCAGCTCGGCCAGCAGGTGGATGACGTCGGCGACGGCGCGACCGGCGACGGCGGCCGGCTCGATGGCCATGATGTTGACCCGCGGGTAGTCCTCCACCTCGGACACCGCGCCACGGATCACGTCGATCATCGGGACCGGCGTGCGCCAGCCCCGGCCCGGCGCGGCGCCGGCGAGCACGACGAGGTCCTCGGCGTGGCGGCGCATGCGGGTGGCGAGGTGGTCGACCCGGAACAGGTCGCCCAGCTCGTCGGGGTCGGTGGTGCGCCGCTCCATCTTGTCGAGCAGCGCCAGCTGCCGGTGCAGCAGCGTCTGGCTGCGCCGGGCGATGTTGAGGAAGACGTCGCTGAGGCCGCGGCGCAGGGTGGCCTCGTCGACGGCGGACGCGACCGCGGTGCGCTGGACGGCCGCGAACGCCTGCCCGACCTGCCCCAGCTCGTCGTTGCCGAACTCCAGCGGGGGCGACTCGGCCGCGACGTCGACCTCCTGGCCGCGCCGCAGCCGGCCGATCAGGGCGGGCAGCCGCTCGTCGGCCAGTTCGAGCGCGGCGGCCCGCAGGCCGTCGAGGCGGCGGATCAGCCCGCGGCCCACGCCGATCGAGATGTAGAGGGCGACACCGACGGCGATCAGCCCGAGGATGCCGGCCAGGCCGAGCCGGACCAGGATGCCCGTGGCGACCGGGATGGACCGGTCGGCGAGCCGGTCGGAGGCGGCGAGCTCGAACTCGCGCAGGTTGTGCTGCACCGTGTCGTAGGCGGACTGCCAGGCGGTCGCGGCGATCGGCGGCGGCGCGTTGGTGCGGCCCTTGCTGACCAGCGTGTTGAGCATGTCGTTGAGCTGGGTGGCCGCGGCGCCCTCGGTGAGCTGGGTGTACGCGGCCCGGTCGGCGTCCGGCAGGTCGGCGACCGCGGACTCGTAGAGGTAGCGCTCGGTGCCGACGATCTGCACCAGCTGGCTGTGCTCGTCGGCGGCGAACCGGCCGCCCGCGAACACCCCGGCCAGCAGGGCGTCGGCGCGGGCGAGCACCTCGCGGGCCCGGCCGAGGGACGTGATCGCGCGGGCGTCGCGGGCCAGCTGCTCGTCGGGCAACGCGACCAGCACCGCGAACGCCCGGAAGGCGGAGTCGATCACGCCGTTGTAGAGCCCGAGCGCGCCGGCCTTGTCCATGTCGCGGCGGTCGATGAAGTCCCGACCCGAGGGCAGCACGGCGAACGCCTGGTCGAGCTGGCCCAGCCGCTCGGCGAGCGCGTCGCTGGTGTCGGCGTCGGCGGACCGGCGGCGGAACTCGGCGATCGCGTTGTCGGTCTCGACCCGGGCGGCGGCCAGGCGTTCCGGGCTCGTCCGGCCGGCGAGGTAGACAAGGGACAGTCGGCGTTCCTGCTGCAGCTCGGCGACGACGTTCTCGCCGGGGCGGCCGACGTCGTCGAGCAGCCCCTGCGCCGACAGCAGGCTGAGCGCGGGACCCAGCGTCAACGTGGTCGCGAAGATCCACAATGCCGTGAGTGCCGCGATCGGCACGGCGACCAGGGAGATGATCTTCGAACGGATCGACCAGCTGCGCGTATTCATCAGTCCTCGCCCGAGGGTTGGCAGGATCGACGACACACGTCCTGCCCGCTCCCGCCAGAAAGCCGACACCGCCGGTGACGCATGCGCCTTGGGCAGGATACGCAACCGGGCCCGGCGACACTACAGCCGGACGTCGATGTCCCGGTCGCTGGGCGTACGCGTGCGAAACAAGTTTCGTCCAGCAGGGTTGGCGACCTTTGCCATCTGGGAAATAAGTGGCCGAAGGAGGAACGCCATGTCGTCCACAGGGATCGTCGTTCTCGTCATCGTCATCGTGGTGCTCGTCGCGGTCGGCATATTCGCGTGGCAGGCGATGCGTCGTCGGGCACTGCAGAGCAAGTTCGGCCCGGAGTACGACCGGGTCGTCGAAGAACAGGAGAGCCGGACCGCCGCGGAGCGCGAACTGCGCGAGCGGGAGCGCCGGCACGCCGAGCTGACGCTCACGCCGTTGACCGAGGAGTCGCGGGCCCGCTACGCCCAGGCCTGGGAGGAGCTGCAGGTCCTCTTCGTCGACGACCCCGCCCGCGCGGTCGGCGCCGCCGACGAGCTGGTCACCCGGCTGATCGCCGAGCGCGGCTACCCCACCGACAACTACGACGACCAGCTCGCCCACCTCTCCGTCGAACACGCCCGCACGCTCGGCAACTACCGCGAGGCGCACGACATCCATCTCGCCAACGAGCGCGGCGAGGCCAGCACCGAGCAGCTGCGCCAGGCCGTCGTCCACTACCGCTCCCTGGTCGCGGAGCTGCTCGGTGACGAGCCCGTGCACACCCCGCGCCACGACGGCCCGGTCACCGACGCCCGCTAACTTCGAGGAGATCCCCCATGAGCTACCAGGACCAGCGCAGCGACGAACACCCCGAGGCAGTGCGTTCCGACCCGGTGCCGGTGCAGCGGACCGCGCCCGACGACGAGCACGACGCCGACCGCACCGCGGACGCCGTGGACGGCGGCTACGACGAGACCGAGCGGGGCCACTTCGAGGGCAACGTGGTCGACGACGGCTACCACGACAGCACCACGCCGGAGCCCGGCTACCACGACAGCACCACGCCGGAGGCCGGCTACCACGACAACGTGGTGACGGGCGCCGACGCGGACCGCGACGGTGACGGCGTGGTCGACAGCGCCGAGGCGCGCGACGACGCCGACCGCGACGGTGACGGTGTGGCCGACAGCGCCGAGGCGCCCGCCGCGGACCGCGACGGTGACGGCGTGGTCGACGAGGCCGAGGCCCGCGACGACGTCGACCGCAACGACAACGGCATCGTCGACAGCACCGAGGGACGCGACGACACCGACGTCTACCACGAGGCCGAGGACGAGCGGTCCGGCTACGACGACCCGGTGCTCGCCTCGCCGGTCGACACCGACGCCGAGCGCAGCGGCGTCGACCACGCCGAGCTCGACCGGGACCGCGCCGACGACGACCGCGCGTTCGGCGGCCCCACGTTCCCCGACAGCGCGATGACGCCGGTCGCGTTCGGCGCGGCCACCGCCGGCGGCGCGGCCGCCGCGGCCGCGATGGCCGCCAACCGCACCGACACCCGCACCGACGCCGAGGCCGTCGACAGCCAGGCCGACCGGGCCGACTCGGACCGCGTCGACGCGGACCGGGCCGACTCCGACCGCGTCGACGCGGATCGGGACGGGGTCGACGACCGGGTCGAGGACGACCGGTTCGGCGACCGCGAGGAGCGGTTCGGCGACGTGGCGGACCGGGTCGCCGACGAGCCCGACGACGCCGAGGCCCTCGACGAGCGGGCCGACGACGAGCCGACCGAGCTCATGCCGGGCCAGGTCGACGTCGAGCCGGTGACCGCGCTGGTCGCCGTCGAGGCCGCGCAGGGCTTCCGGGACCGCTGGCGTGAGGTCCAGCTCCGGTTCGTCGACGACCCGCGCGGTGCCGCCGGCGAGGCGCAGAGTCTCGCCGAGGAGGCGGCCGACGCGCTGGTCGCGGCGCTCGACTCGATGCGCAACGACCTCGGCGGCTGGCAGGCCACCGAGGGCACCGACACCGAGCACCTGCGGGTGGTCGTCCGCCGCTACCGCGACTTCCTGGACCGCATGCTGCAGAGCTGACGTCGTCGGACAGAGGGCCCCTTGCCGAGGCAGGGGGCCCTCTGTCGTCAACCCAACGGCTCCGGCACGACCCGCTCGCCGTCGACCGTCACCGTGCCGGTGCCCAGGTCGAGCGGCGGGGCCGGCCGCGCGACACCGTCGACCTGGAGAATGCCGACCTGCCGGCCCTCGACCACGATCCAGCCGCCGCGCACCTGGGCGTTGCGGACCGACGCGGTCGCCCGGTAGAGCCCGGACGGCTTGCGCACCGCGCCGACGTCGAACGAGTAGGTCGTGCGGCCCGCGGTCACCGTGCCCTTGGCCCGCTTCTCGCTGAACGAGCCGCTGACCTTGCCGTCCTTGCCGACCAGGGCGAGTCGCTCGTCGACGGCGGTGCCCTGGTACCAGGCCTCGATCCGGTTCCCGTCACACACGTACGCGATGGCCACGCCCTCCTTGACCGCGATCGCGATGCTGGCGTCGCCGCCGCGCACCGAACCGGCCCAGGTCACCGTGACCTTCTGCTGCGCCTGCGCCTTGGCGGGCGGTGGCGTGACGGCCCGGTCGGCGGGCGGCGCCGCGGTGGGCGACGGAGCAGGCGGCGGCGCTTTGGCCTCCTCGGCCGCGGCCGGCTTCGGCGCCACGGTGAGGGCGTTGTTGGCGGCGAACAGCCCGGCGCCGGCGGCGAGGCCGACCACGAGCGTGATGGCGGTTCCCAAGCGCTTCATGATCACTCCCCGTAACGGCGTTCCCTACAGGAGACAGCCTTCCGTCCCGGCTGTCCACCGACAAGCACGCACCGCGCGCCGAACCGGTTCCGACATGAGGAGTTTTCGGGAACACCAGCCGGGGTACGTCGCCCGCGGATCGATCCGAGCCGTTCGGACCGGCGGGCGAAAGGGGACGGTGTGGACGGTGGACTGCGGCTGGACCTGAACTGGCTGGACTACGCGTTACTGGCGCTCTACTTCGTGACCGTGCTCGGTGTCGGGTTCGCCGCCCGCCGGGCGATCAAGACCAGCGTCGACTTCTTCCTCTCCGGGCGCTCGCTGCCCGCCTGGGTGACCGGGCTGGCCTTCGTCTCCGCCAACCTCGGCGCCCTCGAGATCATCGGCATGGCCGCCAACGGCGCCCAGTACGGCATCATGACCACGCACTACTACTGGATCGGCGCCGTGCCGGCGATGGTCTTCCTCGGCATCGTGATGATGCCGTTCTACTACGGCTCCAAGGTCCGCTCGGTACCCGAGTACCTGCGCCGGCGGTTCAACACGAAGGCCCACCTGCTCAACGCGATCACCTTCGCCGTCGCCCAGATGCTGATCGCCGGCGTCAACCTGTACGCGCTCGCCCTCGTGCTCGACGCGCTGCTCGGCTGGCCGCTGTGGATCTCGATCATCGTGGGCGCCGCGATCGTGCTGACCTACATCAGCATCGGCGGCCTGACCTCGGCGATCTACAACGAGGTGCTGCAGTTCTTCGTCATCCTGGCCGGGCTCATCCCGATCACGGTGCTCGGCCTCGTCAAGGTCGGCGGCATCAACGGCCTGTTCGACAAGGTACGGGAGAGCGACCTCGGCGAGGCCGGCCTGCACGCGTGGTCCAACACCGGCTCGTCCGACAACCCGCTGGGCGCGCATTGGCTCGGCATCGTCTTCGGCCTCGGCTTCGTGCTCTCGTTCGGCTACTGGACCACGAACTTCGCCGAGGTGCAGCGGGCGCTCTCGGCCCGAAACATGAGCGCCGCCCGGCGTACGCCGCTGATCGCCGCGTACCCGAAGTTGTTGATCCCCCTCGTGACCGTGATTCCCGGCATGATCGCGGTCGTCACGGTCCAGGGTCTCGGTGCCGACGAGGGTGACCTGGTCTACAACAACGCGATCCCGCTGCTGATGCGCGACCTGTTGCCCAACGGCGTGCTCGGCATCGCGGTCACCGGTCTGATGGCCTCCTTCATGGCCGGCATGGCGGCCAACGTCAGCGGCTTCAACACCGTCTTCACCTACGACATCTGGCAGACGTACGTGAAGAAGGAGCGCTCGGACGACTACTACATCCGGATCGGCCGGATCGCGACGGTCGGCGGCATCCTGGTCGGCATCGGCACCGCGTTCATCGCCGCCGGGTTCAGCAACATCATGAACTACATCCAGGCGCTGTTCTCGGTCTTCAACGCCCCGCTGTTCGCCACGTTCATCGTCGGCATGTTCTGGAAGCGGATGACCGCGGCGGCCGGCTTCTGGTCGTTGCTGTCGGGCACCGTGGTGGCCCTGGCGACGTACCTCCTCTATCTCGGGGGTGCGCTGCCGTTCGACACCGACCTGGAGGAGAGCTTCTGGGGCGCCGGCCTCGCGTTCGTGACGGTGCTGGTGGTCGCGTTCGTGCTCAGCCGGTTCGGCCAGCCCAAGCCGGACAGCGAGCTCCGTGGCCTGGTCCGCGGGCTCGGCGGCGTCGACCTCAAGGGTGACGTGATCGCGGGCGACACGGCCTGGTACCGCTCGCCGCTTCTGCTGGGCGGCATCGCGCTCGCCCTGTCCCTGTTGTTCTACATCCCGGTCTGGTGAGGGCGATGAGTGACGAAGAACTGCTCAGCGACAGCGAGGAACAGCGCAGGTCGGCCGCCGCGCGGATGTTCGACGTCCGCCGGGTGATCGGCGGGTTGTTCGTGGTGTACGGCGTGATCGTCAGCCTGGTCGGCGTCTTCGACGGCTCGGGGGCGATCGACAAGGCCCAGGGCGTGCGGATCAACCTCTGGGCCGGGTTGGCGATGCTGGCCATGGGGTTGCTGTTCCTCGTGTGGCAGTGGCTCTCTCCGGCGGAAGCGCCGGCTTCCGCCGACTCCGCCGACTCCGGCGGCGACGATGTCGAAAATGGGGAGGACGACGCGTCGGTCAGGTGAAGGAGGAAGCCATGAAATACATGCTCATGCTCTTCGAACCCGAGACCGACTGGGAGTCCCGCCCCGACGAGCTGCGGGAGAGCCTGGCCGAGCACGACACGTTCTCGGCCTGGCTCAAGGAACGGGGGATCGCCGAGGTCGGCGGTGAGGCGCTGCGGGGGCCCAGCACGGCCACCACGCTGCGCAAGGTCGGCGACGAGATGGTGGTCACCGACGGGCCGTACGCGGAGCTCAAGGAGAGCCTCGGCGGCTACTACATCATCGACGCCAAGGATCTCGACGAGGCGATCGAAGCGGCCAGGCGGTGCCCGACCGGCACGGCGACGGAGATCCGCCCGATCTGGGACATCTCCGATTTCGCCTGAGGTCGACCGCGCGCTGGCGACGGCGTACCGCCGTGAGTGGGCCCAGGTGCTCGCCACGGTGGTGCGCCTGACCCGCGACCTCGACGCCGCCCAGGACGCGGTGCAGGAGGCGTTCGCGGCAGCCGTGCCGGCGTGGCGGGTGCGCGGCGTCCCGGACAACCCCGGCGCCTGGCTGACGGCGACGGCGCGGCGCAAGGCGGTGTCGGCGCGACGCCATCTCGAGGCGGTCGAGCGGCGCCTGCCGCTGCTGGTCGTCGACGAGCCGCCGGCCGACGACCCGTTCCCGGACGACCGGCTGCGGCTGCTGTTCACCTGCTGTCACCCGGCGCTCGACCTGCCGGCCCGGGTGTCGCTGACGCTCAACGTCGTGTGTGGACTGCCCACTGCCGACATCGGACGGATCTTCCTCGTGCCCGAGGCGACGATGGCGGCGCGGGTGACCCGGGCCAAGCGGAAGATCCGGGCGGCCGGCATCCCTTATCGGGTGCCGTCGCCGGACGACCTGGCCGAGCGGCTGCCGGCCGTGCTCGCCACGATCTACCTGTTCTTCGTGCAGGGCCACACGCCGCCGCGCGGGCTCGAACTGACCGCCGCGGACGTGACCGCGCGAGCCGTCGACCTGGCCCGGGTGCTGGCGTCGTTGCTGCCGGGGGAGCCGGAGGCGGTCGGGCTGCTGGCGTTGCTGTTGCTGACCGAGGCGCGGCGGCCGGCCCGGGTGGACGAGGCCGGGGCGCCGGTCCTGCTGGCCGACCAGGACCGGTCACGCTGGGATCGGTCGCTCGTGGCCGAGGGGTTGGCCCTGGTGCGGCCGGCGCCGCGGGGTCCCTACGCCATCCAGGCGGCGATCGCGGCGGTGCACGCGCTGGCATCGTCGGCCGCCGACACTGACTGGGCGGCGATCGTGCGGCTCTACGACGACCTGCTCACGGTGCATCCGTCGCCGGTCGCGGCATTGGCCCGGACCATGGCCTACGCGGAGGTGGCCGGGCCGTCGGCGGGGTTGGCGGAGCTGGACGTGCTGGCCGCGGACGCGCGCCTCGCGGGCTACCACGTGCTGCCCGCGGCCCGCGCCGACCTGCTGCGCCGGCTGGGCCGCCCGGGCGAGGCGGCCGTGGAGTATTCGCGGGCCGCCGCCCTCGCCGGCAACGCTGCCGAACGGGCCTACCTGGAGGCGCGGGCCGCCGATCCCGGCTTGCTCTGAATCCGTAGCCGGCGCTTGCTATGGAAGCGCTCCCATGACAGACTCTCCATCGAGCCGCATCTACGCGGGCGCACCGATGATCGCCGAGGGCACCGGAGTTTGTCCACTCCGGACGGCGGGTGTGACGCCGCGCGCTGCCGCCTGACCGGGCCGGGCCAAGCCAAGCACAACAGCTTCAACCCACCCCCATTCCCCGGGTACGGACCCGGTCTGGCCAAGGAGAAGACACGGCAATGACTCTGTCGACTAGACGGCGGCTGCTCGCCGTCGCCGGGGCCGGCCTGCTCGCCGCCGCGGGCATCGTCGCGCCCACGTCGCCGGCTCAGGCGGCTGTCGCCTGCGACGTCACCTACACCACCAACGACTGGCCGGGCGGGTTCACCGCCAACGTGACCTTGCGCAACACCGGCGACCCGCTCAACGGCTGGACCCTCGGCTTCGCGTTCCCGAACGCCAGCCAGCGCGTACAGCAGGGTTGGTCGGCGACCTGGACCCAGAGCGGCCAGAACGTCACCGCGCGGAGCATGGAATACAACGGCACGCTCGCCACCGGCGCGTCCACGTCGATCGGGTTCAACGGCGCGTGGAGCGGCAGCAACCCCAAGCCGACCTCGTTCACCGTCAACGGCACGACCTGCGGCGGCACCTCGCCGACCAACACGCCGCCGACCGTGTCGCTGTCGAGCCCGACCAGCGGCGCCACGTTCGCCGCCGGCGCGGCCATCCCGCTCGCCGCCACCGCCAGCGACGTCGAGGGGCCGGTCAGCCGGGTCGAGTTCCTGATCGACGGCACCGTGGTCAACAGCGACACCACCGCGCCGTACGAGTACAGCGCCACCGGCGTCGCGTCCGGCAGCCACACCGCGGCCGCCCGCGCGGTCGACGGCGGCGGCCTGTCCACCACGACCACCGCCGTGCCGTTCACCGTCGGCGGCGGCACCACCACGCCGACCCTGCAGGCCAGCTCCGGCGCCGTCAGCGTGCCGGAAGGTGGCACCGCCACGGTCACCTACCGGCTGAGCGCCGCGCCGACCAGCGCGGTCGCCGTGTCGCTGGCCAAGACCGGTGACGCCGACATCACCATCACGCCGACCAGCCTGTCGCTGACCAGCAGCAACTGGAGCACGGGCGTGCCGGTGACCGTACGCGCGGCCGAGGACAGCGACCAGGCCAACGGCACCGCGACGATCGCCGCGACCAGCTCGGCCGGCAACGTGAGCGTGACGGCGACGGAGTCCGACAACGACGCGCCCACCAACGGCCCGCGCGTCGACAACCCGTACGTCGGTGCTCGTGGCTACGTCAACCCGGAGTGGTCCGCCAAGGCGGCCGCCGAGCCGGGTGGCTCCCGTGTGTCGAACCAGCCGACCGCCGTCTGGCTCGACCGGATCGCGGCCATCGAAGGCACCCCGGACAGCCAGTCCAACGGCCCGATGGGCGTCCGTGACCACCTGGACGCGGCGCTCGCGCAGGGCGCCGGCTACATCCAGTTCGTCATCTACAACCTGCCGGGTCGCGACTGCGCCGCCCTCGCCTCCAACGGCGAGCTGCCCGTCGACGGCCTACCGCGCTACCAGGCCGAGTACATCGACCCGATCGCGGCGATCCTGGGCGACGCCAAGTACCGCAGCCTGCGGATCGTCACGATCATCGAGATCGACTCGCTGCCGAACCTGGTCACCAACCTCAACATCGCCAAGTGCGCGACGATGGAGAGCAACGGTGGCTACGTCAACGGCGTCGGCTACGCGCTCAACAAGCTCGGCGCGATCCCCAACGTCTACAACTACATCGACGCCGCCCACCACGGCTGGATCGGCTGGGACAGCAACTTCCGCCCGACGGCCCAGAAGCTCAAGCAGGCCGCGACCGCGGCGGGCTCGACGGTGGACAAGGTGCACGGCTTCATCGTCAACACCGCCAACTACTCGGCGCTGCGCGAGGAGCACTTCACCATCAGCACGACGGTCAACGGCCAGCAGATCCGGCAGTCCAAGTGGGTCGACTGGAACCAGTACGTCGACGAGCTGACCTTCGCCCAGGCGTTCCGGACCGAGCTGGTCAGCCAGGGCTTCGCGGCCAACATCGGCATGCTGATCGACACGTCCCGCAACGGCTGGGGCGGCTCGGCGCGGCCCACCGCCCCGAGCACCTCGACCGACGTCAACACGTTCGTCGACCAGTCCCGCATCGACCGCCGTATCCACGCCGGCAACTGGTGCAACCAGAGCGGCGCGGGCCTCGGCGAGCGTCCGACCGCGGCGCCGGCCAGCGGCATCGACGCGTACGTGTGGGTCAAGCCGCCGGGTGAGTCCGACGGCTCGAGCAAGGAGATCCCGAACAACGACGGCAAGGGCTTCGACCGCATGTGCGACCCGACGTACGGCGGCAACGGTCTCAACGGCAACAACCCGACCGGCGCCCTACCCGACGCCCCGATCTCCGGCGCCTGGTTCTCGGCGCAGTTCCGCCAGCTGATGGCGAATGCCTACCCACCCCTCTCCTAACTGAATAGCTGCGGGTCCCCGTTCCGGTCACGACAGCCGGGGCGGGGACCCGTTTCCATTGGACTGCGGCAAGATCCTTCGGCGTGGACTTCACCTTCAGCCTGTGGCGGGCCCGTGGCCATGTGATCGTCGATGCCACCCCGGCCGCGATCCAGGACATCGCTGACCTGCTGGCGGCCGCTGGGGGCACCGTCGCGGTCGTCAGGGTGGCGAGCAGCAGCTTCTTCCACGACGACAACGTCACGCGGTGGTCGCCCAGCGAGATCGCGGCTGCGCAGGACGTCCGCGCGACGGTGCACGACTTCGGCGGGTTGGCGGACGGCCTGAACATCAGCCGCGAAGGCCTCGTGCTGGCCGCCGAGGACTTGGCCGCCTTTGTCACCGGGTGGACGCCGGACCACCTCACCCTCGTCGGGCTGCTGAACGCACCGACCCGAGAGCGGTTGGACGAGATCGCGTTGGCCGTCGGCACGGATGACCGCGACGGCCGCCTGCTGCCAACCCTCCCCGACGTGACGTTCTGGTATGCCGGCCACGACGACCACTACCTCTGGCTCGAGTCGACCGACGAGGCGTTCGGCGCGGCGCTGTTGGCCCGGCTGCTGGCCAACAATGCCGGCTTGGCTCACGAGACCGTCGATCCGGTCGCGGTGGCGGAGCCGGACGACGCCGCCGTGCGGGACCTGCTCGCAAGGAGCGAGTACTGGGCCGGGTTCTGGGTGACGCAGTCGCCGACCACGGTGTCGATCGGCCTGAGCGCCGTCAGCGCGCCGCCACGGTCCTGGGATCCCCGGCCAGAACGATTCGACCTCCTCGTCACCTACGACCTTGAGTCGAGGACCTGGCGTTTCGCGCCGGGATAGCGGTCAGTCGACGATGACGACGTCCAGGCGGCGGGGGCCGTGTACGCCCTCCACGCGGTTGAGCTCGATGTCGCTCGTGGCCGACGGGCCCGAGATCATGGTGAGTGGGCGGGTCGGGTCGTCGAGGCGGCGCAACGCGGCCGGTAGGCGTTCGACGATCTGGTCCACGCGGACCACGCAGATGTGGTGGTCGGGCACCAGCGACAGCACCCGGCGGCCCTGGTCCGGGCCCGCGTCCAGGATCAGCGTGCCGGTCTGGGCCACCGCCACCGCGCAGCCGGTCAGCACCGCCACGCCCGGTGCGTCCAGGTCCTCCACCGTCAGGACGGCCGGGTCGCCGTCGCGGGCCACCGTGCCGCCGAAGGCGGACACCCAGACCGACGGGCAGCCCGGCGCCAGCACCAGCGACGGCACGCCGGTCAGGAACTCCGCCACCGTGGCCGAGAGGGCGGCGGCCCGGGAGCGGCGGACCGTCGCGCGGTAGTCCTCCAGGCGGTCGACCAGCAGGTCGACGACCTCGGCGCCGGCCGGGCCGTCCCCGGACGCGTAGTCGCGCGGAACCTGGACCGGAGGCAGGCTCGCCCGCGCCTCCCGGATGCGGTGGAAGACCTCGGCGCGGGCGTCAAGAGGAGTGCTCACGGGTCCACCATTCGCGGAAGGTCTGCTTGGGGGGCAGGGGCGCGTCGCGCACCGAGGTCCAGGCCGACAGCGGCCACGGGAGCCGGCGGAGCGCGCGCCGGCCGCCGACCCGCAGCGGGGCGGCGCCGCGGCGGGCGGCCCGCAGCGCGGCGGCGTAGCGGCGGCGGTCGCGCATGACGAACGCCATCGTGCGCATCGCCGTGCGTTCCGGCGACGGCCGGCCGCGCGCGGCGTCCACCCCGGACTGTCGCAGGTGGACCAGCACCTGGGGGATGTCGATCCGCACCGGGCACGCGTCGAAACAGGCGCCGCAGAGCGTCGACGCGTACGGCAGGGTGCGGTTGGCGCCCTCGCCACTCATCTGCGGCGACAGGATGGCGCCGATCGGGCCCGGATAGACCGACCCGTAGGCGTGCCCACCGACGCGCTCGTAGACCGGGCACACGTTGAGGCACGCCGAGCACCGGATGCACCGCAGCGCCTGACGGCCGACCGGGTCCGCCAGCGTGTCGGTGCGGCCGTTGTCGACCAGCACGATGTGCACCGTCTGCGGGCCGTCGCCGGGCGTCACACCCGTCCAGAGCGAGGTGTACGGGTTCATCCGCTCGCCGGTCGACGACCGCGGCAGCAGCTGGAGGAACACCTCGAGGTCGGCGAACGTCGGCAGCAGCTTCTCGATGCCGACCACCGAGATCAGTGTCTCGGGCAGCGTCAGGCACATCCGCCCGTTGCCCTCCGACTCGACGACGGCCAGTGTGCCGGTCGCGGCGATCGCGAAGTTGGCGCCGGAGATGCCGACCTTGGTCGAGAGGAACCGGGACCGCAGGTGCCGCCGGGCCGCCTCGGCGAGGGCCGGTGGGTCGTCGGTCAGCGCGTCGACGTCGACCCCGGGCATGCGCGAGGCGAAGATGTCGCGGATCTGCGTGCGGTTGTAGTGGATCGCCGGCACCAGGATGTGCGACGGGGTGTCGTCGGCCAGCTGGACGATCAGCTCGGCCAGGTCGGTCTCCACCGCGTCGACGCCGACCGCGGCCAGCGCCTCGTTGAGCCCGATCTCCTGCGTGGCCATCGACTTGACCTTGACCACCTCGGCGGCGCCGGTGGCCTTGACGAGGTCAGCCACCACCGCGCAGGCCTCCTGCGCGTCGCGGGCCCAGTGCACGGTCGCGCCGGCCGCCGTGGCCGCCGCCTCGAACTGCTCGAGCAGCTCCGGCAGCCGGGACAGCACGTCGTCCTTGATGCCCGCGCCGGCCAGCCGCAGCTCTTCCCAGTCGGCCACCTCGCCGACGACCCGCAGCCGCTTGTCGCGGATCGTGTGGGTGGCCTTGCGCAGGTTCCGCCGCAGCTGGTCGTCACCCAGCTCCCGCTTCGCCGCCGTCGGGAACGGCAACGGCGTGACGATGTTTCCCGTGCCAGTCATACGCGAGCCTCGCTTCGCGAGGCGCGGTATGACCGCTGCTCACTGAGCTGACTGATTCGCTCGCTCCGCTCCCTCATTGCGCCGCCAGGATCTGTGCGTAGTGGATGGGCGTCGCCGCCGCGCCCGAGCGGGACAGGCCGCCGCCGATGTGGGTCAGGCAGGAGTTGTCGGCGGCCGCGAGATATTCGGCGCCGGTGGAGGCGACCGCCGCGCACTTGTCGGCCAGCATCGCCCCCGAGACGCCCGCGTTCTTGAGCGCGAACGTGCCGCCGAACCCGCAGCACTCCTCGGCGCCCTCCAGCGGCGTCAGCGTCAACCCGTCCACCGCCGCGAGCAGCCGCCGCGGCCGGTCTCCGAGCCGCAGCATGCGCAGGCCGTGGCAGGTCGGGTGATAGGTCACCGTGTGCGGGAAGCGGGCGCCCACGTCGGTCACCTCCAGCCGGTCGACGAGAAACTCCGACAGCTCGTAGGTGCGTTCGGCCACGGCGGTCAGCTCCGGCGACGGCGCCAGCCGCGGATAGCTCTCCCGGACCATCGCCACGCAGGAGGCCGACGGCGCCACGATCGCGTCGTACGGCGCGAAGGTCTTGACGAAGTTGGCCACGAGCGGGAGCGCCTCGGCGCGGTAGCCGCTGTTGGCGTGCATCTGCCCGCAGCAGGTCTGGTCGAGCGGGAACTCGACCCGGTGACCGAGCCGCTCGAGCACGGTCACCACCGCCTTGCCGGTGTCCGGGAACATCAGGTCGTTGACGCACGTGACGAAGAGGGCGATCCGCATGCTCATCGGCTCTCGAAGAAGGGCAGGTGGCGGTCGCGGGCCGCCGTGAGGTGGGCGCGCATCGCGGCGGCGGCCGCGTCGGGGTCGCCGGCGCAGACCGCGTCGACGACCCGGTGGTGCTCGCTCGCGCTGACGCCGTAGTGCGCGGTTGGGAAGTGCAGCCGGAACAGGTGCAGGTGGGCCCGGAGCCGGACCACCGCGTCGTGCAGCATCCGGTTGCCGGACAGCGCGGCCAGGCTGTGGTGGAAGCGGGCGTCCTGGGCGGTGAAGGCGGCGATCTCGCCGGGACCCGCGGGCAGGTCGGCCTTGGCCCGCAGCGCGGCCACCTCGGCCTCGTCGAGCCCGGCGCCGGCGGCCTTCGCGGCGGCGGTCGGCTCCAGGATCAGCCGCATCTCGACCAGGTCCTCGAACTCGGCGCGGGTCAGCAGCGGTGTGGCGGTGTAACCGACCAACGGTCGCTTGCTGACCAGACCGTCGGACTCGAGCCGGGCCAGGGCCTCGCGTACGGGCGTCGGGGAGACCGCGAGCCGGCGGGCCAGCGCGTCGATGTTGATGCGGGCACCGGGCTCCACCTCGTGATCCATGATCAGGGTCTGGACGGCGGCGTATACGTCGTCGGTGAGGGTGATCCGTCGCGCCGGCTGCACGATCAAAGATCCTATAGGATTTCCCGGGGGCCCGCAGCCCGCCGGTCCTGGTGATTGGATCGACGCGTGACCGACGAGATCGTCTACCTCGGCTGCTACACGAAGGAATCTGGCGGTGCGGGGCACGGGATCGTCGCCGCCACCCGCGACCCGGGGTCGGGGCGGCTCGACCCCATCGGCGTCGTCGCGGCCACCCCCTCGCCGTCCTTCCTGGCCTGGCACCCCACGCTGCCCGTGATCTACGCGGCCAACGAGCTGGCCGAGGGTGAGGTGAGCGGCTGGGCGGTGGACGGCGCCGGCGCGCCGCTGCGGCCGCACGGGCGCGCCGCCACCGGCGGCGCGGAGCCGTGCCACGTGGCGGTCACGGCCGACGGATGGCACCTGCTGGCCGCCAACTACGCCAGCGGGTCGATCTCGCTGCACCCGCTCGACCCCGTGACCGGCATCGTGGGTGAGCGCACCGACCTCGTCGTCCACGATGGGCACGGCCCGGACCGCGACCGGCAGGCCGGCCCGCACCTGCACATGATCTCGATCGACCCGGCCGGCGGCCCGCTGATCGCGGTCGACCTGGGCACCGACGGCCTCTATCCCTATCGCGTCGACGGCGAGCGGCTGGTGCCGGCGGGCGACCCGGTCCGGCTCACGCCGGGCACCGGACCGCGGCACATCGCCCGGCATCCGGACGGCCGCCGCGCCTATCTCGCGAGCGAGCTCGACGCGATGGTCACGAGCTTCGACCTCGACGGTACGGACTGGCGTGAGCGCAACCGGCTCGAGGCGAGCACCCGGCCCGGTGAGAAGTTCCCGTCCGAGATCGCCTGTCGGGCTGACGGCCGTTATCTCTACGTCGCCACCCGGGGCGTCGACACCGTGACGGTGTTCGCGTTGGACGGTGCCGCCCCGCGGCTGGTCAGCGAGATCGACTGCGGCGGGCGGTGGCCCCGGCACCTGGCGCTGATCGGCGACCACCTCTATGTCGCGAACCAGCTCGGCGACTCGGTCGCGGTGTTCGCGCTCGACCCGCGGACCGGAGTCCCCACGAAGGCAGGCGAACCGATGGCGATGGGGAGTCCGACTTGTGTGTTAACGCCCCGCGAGACCGTCATTTCGGGATCCGCGGAAAAGGTTGTCAGCTAAGCGATTTCGTGGACCCGCCGCAGTAACGCAATCACGGGAAGTGACGAAAACCGATCGATTCGTTTCTCCTCCGTAACTTTAGGCCGAACGTACCTGGCGATGCGCCGGTCGGCTACGCAAGATGGTCGGGTGTCTGGCCGGCATCGCATGCGAATGAAGCTTCGCGGGGCTGGCGTCATCGCCGCCGCGATGGCGCTTGTCCTCGTCTCCGTTGGCGTCTACTTCGGTTACCGACAGGTATCCCAGCCCGGTTGTTCAGGCGAGGCGAAGTTGAACGTCGCCGCCGCGAGCGAGATAGCGCCCGCCATCCAGAAAGCGGCGCAGTCGTGGGTCGACGGCGGCGCCTCGGCCGACGGCGTCTGCGTCGCGGTCAACGTGGTGGCGCAGGAGCCCGTCGACGTGGCGGCGGTGGTCGCCGGCAAGCACGGTGTCGCCCTCGCGGGCGTCGGCCTCGCCAACGGCACCGCCACGATGCCCGACGTCTGGGTGCCCGACTCGTCCACCTGGCTGATGCGCCTGCAGAGCGCCGCCTCCGGCTTCGCGCCGAGCAACGGCAAGTCGATCGCCCGCAGCCCGGTCGTCATCGCGATGCCCGAGCCGATCGCGCAGCAGATCGGCTGGCCGCAGCGGAAGGTCGAGTGGACCGATCTGCTGGGTGAGCTGACCAAGGGCACCTCGCTGCGGCCCGGCATCGTCGAGCCGACCCGCGACGCCGCGGGCCTGTCCGGCCTGCTGGCGCTCGGCGCGCAGGCCGCGACGCTGGGCGACAAGGCCCAGTCGGCGCAGACCGCGGTGCTGCGGGCCCTCGCGGTCGGCAAGTCGGCCCTCCGCCAGGACCTGCTGGCCCGGTTCCCGAGCGCGATCGACCCCGCGAGCGTGGCGCAGGCCCTCTCGGCTGCGCCGCTGTCCGAGGAGGACGTGATCGGCTTCAACACCAACAAGCCGCCGATCCCGCTGGCCGCGCTCTACCTCGAGCCGGCGCCGACGTCGCTCGACTACCCGTACGCCGTGATGCCCGGCACCGACCCCATCAAGGCCAAGGCGGCCGAGGGCCTGTTCCGCGTGCTGGAGGACGGCGACTTCAAGAACCGGCTCGGCGCACAGCACCTGCGCGGCCCCGACGGCACCTGGGGCGACGGCTTCGAGGCCCCGGCCGGCGCGCCGAGCCCGGCCGGCACCCCGCAGGTGAAGCCGTCGGGCGACTCCGGTGGCACCGCCGCCGGCACCTCCGACCCGGCCGTGGTCGACCGCACGCTGGCGACGTGGACCGCCGTCACGCTGCCCGGCCGGCTGCTCGCCGTCATCGACATCTCCGGCACCATGGGCGGCAAGGTGGCCAGCGCCGGTGGCAAGACCCGCATGCAGCTCACCCAGGCGGCGGCGACCCGCGGCCTCGGCCTGTTCAGCGACGACTGGGCGGTCGGGCTCTGGGTGTTCTCCAGCAACCTGGGTGGCGGCAAGGACTACAAGGAGCTGGTCCCGATCCAGCCAGTGTCCAGCGGCCGGACCGACCTGCTCGGCCAACTGGCGGCGATCAAGCCCAAGAAGGGCGGCGACACCGGTCTCTACGACACGATCCTGGCGTCCTACAAGAACGTGCAGAACGGTTGGCAGAACGGCCGGGTCAACTCGATCGTCCTCCTCACCGACGGCATCGGCAACGACGACCCGGACGGCGGCATCGACCACGCCGGGCTGCTCAACCAGCTCAAGGACATCAAGGACGACAAGAAGCCGGTGCAGGTGATCATCATCGGGTTGGGCGACGAGGTGAACCGCGGTCCGCTCGACCAGATCACCAAGGTCACCGGCGGCGGTGTCTTCGTCGCCGAGGACCCGGCGAAGATCGGCGACATTTTCCTGCAGGCCATCTCCAGGCGGCCGAACACGCCCCGCTGACGTCCGCGCGCGACGGCGGTCGTTCGCCAGGCGAACGACCGCCGTCAAGCAAGTGACGGTTTTCCGTCCCAGCTCCATCGGGGGACGGGTGATGGGCGAAGATGTCCAGGCACCGCTCTCCGGTGCGTCGACACCCACGAGCTGGGGAGGGCTTGGTGACGTCGGCGACGCTGGTCAACCCTGCTTCCACGCGCCCGGATTCCGGGCGACACGCCGTCAACGCGGCGCTGGTGCGGGCCCGACAACGCGCTTATGTGCGCGCCGTTTTCCTGGTCGACATCGCGATGATCACGCTCGCGGTGCTCGGCGGCTACTTCGTCCGCTTCGGCGGCCTCTCCGAGCAGTTCGGGGGCGGCGCGCCACGCGACTCGCGGCCGTACGCCCTGATCATGGTTGGTCTGGGCCTGGTCTGGCTGGTCTCGCTCAAGCTGATGCGCAGCTACGACCCGCGGCTGCTGGGCTACGGCGTCGACGAATACCGCCGGGTGGCGGCTGCGACGATCCGGCTCGCCGGCGCCATCGCGATCGTCGGCTACGTGGTCGACCTCGGCGTCGCCCGCTGGTTCCTGGTGCTCTCGTTCGCGCTCGGCCTGGTCGGCCTCGTGGTGGGTCGCTACGGCGCCCGCAAGTGGCTGCACCACGCCCGCAAGCGCGACGGCGCCTGGTCGCGCCAGGTGCTCGTGGTCGGCGACGCCGTGCACATCAACGAGCTCGTCGCCACGCTGCGGCGGGAGCCCTACGCCGGCTACCACGTGGTCGGCGCGTGCATCCCGGACGCCCTGATCGCCCCGGTGCCGCAGCGGCTCGGCGACGTGCCGGTGGTCGGCTCGTTCCGCACCGTCCTCGAGGCGGTCGAGTCGACCGGCGTCGACACCGTCGCGGTCACCACGTCCGGCGAGCTGACCGCGATCCGGCTCCGCCGGCTCGGCTGGCAGCTGGAGGGCACCGGCGTCGACATGGTGCTCGCGCCGGCGTTGACCGACGTCGCCGGCCCGCGGATCCACACGCGCCCGGTCGCCGGCCTGCCGCTGATCCACGTCGAGGCGCCCGAGTTCCGAGGCGGCCGCAAGCTGGTGAAGGGCTTCTTCGACCGGGCCTTCGCGCTGGTCGCCCTGACCCTCGCGCTGCCGCTGCTGGTCGCCATCGCGATCGCCATCAAGCTCGACGGCCGCGGCCCGGTGTTCTTCCGCCAGATCCGGGTCGGCATGTCGGGCAAGGAGTTCGGCGTCTTCAAGTTCCGCACCATGGTGGTCAACGCCGAAGAGGTGCTGGCACAGCTCAAGGCGCGCAACGAGACCGACGGCCTGATGTTCAAGATGCGCGACGACCCGCGGGTGACCCGGGTCGGCCGCTTCCTGCGCCGCTACTCGCTCGACGAGCTGCCGCAGCTGGTCAACGTGCTGCTCGGCCAGATGAGCCTGGTCGGTCCGCGCCCGCCGCTGCCCCGCGAGGTGGCCCGCTACGACGGCGACGTCGCCCGCCGGCTGCTGGTCAAGCCCGGCATCACCGGCCTCTGGCAGGTCAGCGGCCGGTCCGACCTGAGCTGGGAGGACGGCATCCGGCTCGACCTCTACTACGTGGAGAACTGGAGCCTCACCGCCGACCTGGCCATCCTCTGGAAGACCCTGGGTGCGGTGATCGCCAGCCGCGGCGCCTACTGAGTCTTGGGGCCCGTCCAGTCGAGACAGACCGCGACCGCGTCGTCGACGAGGTCGGTCGAAACGTGCGCGCGCACGTCACCGAGGAGCCCGCGCACGGCGTCCAGCGGCGCCTGGTGCCGGCTGCGCCGGACGAACCTGGTCAGCGCCGTCTCGCCGTAGCGGCCGCCGGTCTCGCTCTCCGAGTCGTAGACGCCGTCGCTGACCACGAACAGGCGGTCGCCGACCTCGAGCTCGAACGTCTGCGGGCGATAGATCGTGCCGTCGAACATGCCCATCGGCAGCTGGGCCTCCAGCTCGACGTCGCTCACCTCATCGCCGCGGAGCAGCAGCAGCCGGGGCGAGCCGGCGTCGACCGCGGTCACGACGCCCGAGTCCAGGTCGACCTCCAGCAGCAGCGCGGCGAGGTGCTCCTCGCCCCGGTAGCGGGCGTAGACGGCCTGGTCAGCCAGCGCGACCTGGTCGGCCAGGGCCAGGCCGGCGCGCCGGGCGTTGCGCAGGGCGAAGGTGGCCAGGCTGGTCAGGGTTGCGGCGGCGATGCCCTCGCCGGACCCGTTGACGGCCGACATCCACAGGCGGTGGCCGTCGTCGGCCCAGTCGAAGCTGTCACCCCGCACGGCGTACGCCGGCTCCAACTGGCCACCGAGCGCGAACGACGAACGGTGCCGGCTGCGGCCGGGCAGCAGCTCCCACTGCATCTCGGCGGCCAGGGTCAGCCGGCGGCTGCGGGCGGCCACCAGGTAGCGGTCGGTGCTCCCGCGCACGGCGGCGATCTCGTGCCCGAGGGAGTCGGCGATGTGTGCCAGCTCTCCGCGCATCTCGTCGTCGTCGCCGCGGACCGGGGCGAGCCGCAGCACCCCGAGCCGGTCGCCGCGCATCGTGACCGGGAGGAACAGGACGTCGCCCTCCAGAACCTCCGACTGGTGATCGAAGCTGCGCCAGGCGGGATGCCCGGGACGCGTCACGGGTTCCCCGCCCCCCAGCGGCAGCAGGGCGGAGAGCCGGTAGTCGACCAGCAGGAGCTCCACGTCCGAGACCCCGTACTGCTTCGCGAGCTCGTCACCGAGACGCTCCGTGAGCGCGTCGGCCTCCGCCTGCGAAAGCGCGCGTTCGACATCGACTAACCGTTCGTTCATCGTTGGTCCCCTCGGCGAGGTGGCGACCGGCGCCGCCGTTGTAGGGTTTTCCCACCATGCCCGATCACCATGCACCCGATGTGGCCGCGGAGGCCGCCGCTGTCGACAGCGCGGCCGAGGCGCTGCTGTCCGTCTGGGACACGGCCCGCGAGGGCGCGACCGACCGTGTCTCGGGTTCACAGTTGCGCGCGATGCTGGTGATGGAGGAGTTCGAGGGGATAAACCTGCGCGGTCTGGCCAGCAGCCTCGGCATGATCCTGTCCTCGGCCAGCCGACTCTGCGACCGCCTGGTGGCCGCCGGCATGATCGAGCGTTTCCCCGGCCGCACCGACCGCCGCGAGATCTCCCTGCACCTGACCCGCACGGGTCAGCGGCTCCTCGACGAGCTGCGGTCCGAGCGCCGCCGCCGGCTCAGCGAGGTGCTGGGCCAGATGACCCCCGCCGCCCGGCAGGCGCTGATCAGTGGCCTCAGCGGCTTCGGTGACGCGATGGCCAAGCCCGACTCCGACGTGCTCAGCGCCTGAGGGCACCGGCCGGGTCCGCGAGGACGGCCCGGATCACCGCGCCGCCGGCGCCGACCGCGGCCGCCGCCGTGCCGAGCGCCGACGCCCGCACCGTCACCGGCGACCAGGCCGAGGTCAGCACCCGCCGGGACAGCTCCGCCTCCACGGCCGGCGCAAGCCACGGCGCCAGCGGCCCGAAGATCCCGCCGAGCACCACGGCCCCCACGTCGAGCATGTTGACCACGCCGGCCAGGGCGACCCCGAGCGAGGTGCCCGCGGCGGGCAGCCGGAGCCCCGCCAGGGCGGTGTCGTCGCGCAGCCGGGCCAGGCCCGCCTCGCCGGCCGGCAGGTCGCGCAGGAGCGCCTCCTGGCCCGCGTACTGCTCCAGGCAGCCCAGCGCCCCGCACCGGCAGCGTGGGCCGGCGGGCTCGACGCAGACGTGCCCGAGCTCGCCGCTCCAGCCGCGGGCGCCGCGGAACAGGTCGCGGTGCAGCACGATCCCGGCGCCGATGCCGATCTCGCCCGAGACGTAGACGAAGCTGTCCAGCTCGGGGCCGCCGGCGTGCAGCTCGGCCAGGGCGGCCAGGTTGGCCTCGTTGTCGACGGTCAGCGGCAGGTCGCCCAGCGGACCGCCGGCCAGCGTGCCGGCGGCGTCGACGTCGTGCCAGGCCAGGTTGGGTGCCCGGTGCACGAGGCCGGTGGGCGAGACGAGGCCCGGCACGGCCAGGGCGGCGCCGGCGACGGTGCGGCCGGCCGCGGCGGCCTCCGCGCGCAGGCGGGCGCCGAGGTCGGCCACCGCCGCGAGCACGGCTTCGGGGGAGTGCGGGCGCTGGTCGCCGTGCACGACGGCGCGGTGCCGGACCGTTCCGGTCAGGTCGACCACGCAGGCCGCGAGGTAGTCGACGTTGATCTCCAGGCCCAGCCCGGCCGGGCCGTACCCGTGCAGCACGAGGCCCGTCGCCGGCCGCCCGGCGCCCGCCCGCGGCGCCGGACCCACCTCGGCCAGCAGCCCGCCGCCGACCAGGTCGTCGACGAGCGCGGAGACGGTGGCCCGGGTGAGGCCGGTGCGGGTGGCCAGGTCGGCCCGGGACGGCGGCCGGCTCGCGGCCGCGACCTGGCGCAGCACGAGGGCCAGGTTGTGCGCCCGGACACTGGCCTGGCGCACCGCGGACTGGCCGTTCACGCCCTTGACACTGCCACGGCGGAGTCAAATAATTCAACCGCTAAACAAATTAACGCGCCCGTAACGTCACTCCTGGAGGAGGCCCTCCCATGGCTGCCGACCCCACCCGCGCCGACAAGTTCTCGTTCGGTCTCTGGACCGTGGGCTGGCAGGCCCGCGACCCGTTCGGTGACGCGACCCGGCCGCCGCTCGACCCGGTGGAGTCCGTGCACCGGCTCTCCGACCTGGGCGCCTACGGTGTGACGTTCCACGACGACGACGTGATCCCGTTCGACGCCGACGACAGCAGCCGGGCCGAGCACATCTCCCGGTTCCGCAAGGCGCTCGACGAGACCGGCATCGTCGTGCCGATGGTGACCACCAACCTGTTCACCCACCCCGTCTTCAAGGACGGCGGCTTCACCAGCAACGACCGCGAGGTCCGCCGGTTCGCGCTGCGCAAGGTCATGCGCAACATGGAGCTGGCCGCCGAGCTCGGCGCGCAGACCTACGTGATGTGGGGCGGCCGCGAGGGCTCGGAATACGACCTGGCCAAGGACGTGCAGGCCGCTCTCGACCGCTACCGCGAGGCCGTCGACTTCCTCGCGCAATACTCGATCGACCGCGGTTTCGGCCTCCGCTTCGCCCTGGAGCCCAAGCCCAACGAGCCGCGCGGCGACATCCTGCTCCCGACGGTCGGCCACGCGCTGGCCTTCATCTCGAGCCTCCAGCACCACGAGCTGGTGGGCCTCAACCCCGAGGTCGGGCACGAGCAGATGGCCGGCCTCAACTACGCGCACGGCATCGCCCAGGCGCTCTGGCACGGCAAGCTCTTCCACCTCGACCTCAACGGCCAGCGCGGCATCAAGTACGACCAGGACCTGGTGTTCGGCCACGGTGACCTGGTCAACGCGTTCGCCCTGGTCGACCTGATCGAGCACGGCGCGCCCGGCGGCGGCCCGGCCTACGACGGTCCGCGGCACTTCGACTACAAGCCCTCCCGCACCGAGGACTTCGACGGGGTGTGGGCCTCGGCGGCCGCCAACATGCGGATGTACCTGCTGCTCAAGGAGCGGGCGCAGGCGTTCCGGGCCGACCCCGAGGTGCAGGAGGCGCTGGCCGCCAGCAAGGTCGGCGAGCTGCGGGAGAGCACCGTCGGCGCCGGCGAGAGCCACGCTGACCTGCTCGCCGACCGCGCGTCCTACGAGGACTTCGACGCCGACGCCGCCGGCGCCAAGGGCTTCGGCTTCGTCCGCCTCAACCAGCTCGCCGTCGAGCACGTGCTCGGCGCCCGCTAAGGAGAGACAACATGCCGCTGGTCGCCGGCATCGACTCGTCCACGCAGTCGTGCAAGGTGGTGGTCCGCGACGCCGAGACCGGCGCGCTGGTCCGCGAGGGGCGCGCCACGCATCCGGAGGGCACCGAGGTGCATCCGGACGCCTGGTGGCGCGCCCTGACCGAGGCCAGCCGCCAGGCCGGCGGTCTCGACGACGTGGCCGCGGTCGCTGTCGGCGGCCAGCAGCACGGGATGGTCTGTCTCGACGAGTCGGGCGAGGTGGTCCGCCCGGCCCTGCTGTGGAACGACACCCGCTCGGCCCAGGCCGCCTCGGACCTGACCGCCGAGCTCGGTGGCCCCCGGGCCTGGGCCGACGCCGTCGGCTCGGTCCCGGTGGCCAGCTTCACCGTCACCAAGCTGCGCTGGCTGGCCGAGCACGAGCCGGCCAACGCCGACCGCACGGCCGCCGTGTGCCTGCCGCACGACTGGCTGACCTGGAAGCTGGGCGGGGCCGGGGCGCTGGCCGACCTGCGCACCGACCGCGGCGACGCGAGCGGCACCGGCTACTGGTCGCCGGCCACCGGCGTCTACCGCACCGACCTGCTCTCGCTGGCGTTCGGCCGGGAGCCCCAGCTGCCGACCGTGCTCGCGCCGACCGGCCGGGCCGGCCAGCTGCCCGGCGGGGCCGTGCTCGGCCCCGGCACCGGCGACAACGCGGCGGCGGCGCTCGGCGTCGGCGCCCAGCCCGGCGACGTGGTCGTCTCGATCGGCACCTCCGGCACCGTGTTCAGCGTCGCCGACCTGCCGGCGGCCGACCCGACCGGCATCGTGGCCGGCTTCGCCGACGCCACCGGCCGGTTCCTGCCGCTGGTCTGCACGCTCAACGCGGCCCGGGTGCTCGACGCCGCGGCGGCGCTGCTCGGCGTCAGCCACAGCCGGCTGGCCGAGCTGGCCGCCCAGGCCCCGTCCGGGGCCGACGGGCTGGTCATGGTGCCCTACCTCGAGGGCGAGCGGACCCCCAACCGGCCACTGTCGACGGGCGCGGTGCACGGGCTGACGCTGAAGACCTCGACACCGGCGCACTTCGCCCGGGCCGCGGTCGAGGGCATGCTCTGCGCGCTCGCCGACGGCCTCGACGCGCTGATCGCCGAGGGCGCCGCGGTCAACCGGGTGATCCTGATCGGCGGCGGCGCCCGCAGCGAGGCGGTCCGTCGCATCGCGCCGGAGGTCTTCGGCTGCGGCGTGGTCGTGCCGGCGCCGGGCGAATACGTCGCCGACGGCGCCGCCCGCCAGGCCGCCTGGGTGGTCTCCGACCAGTCCGCGCCGCCGGCCTGGGCGACCGGCCGGGCCGAGCGCTACGACGCCCGCCCGGTGGCGGCGATCTGCGAGCAGTACGCGGCCGTCCGCGAGCTGGTGCACGACCGGCCGGCGGGATAAGTCGCCCGACTCGCCTCCGCGCGTTACCGTCGGACAGCGATGGAGCAGGCCGACACGCCACATGAGATCCGCGCGCGCGCCGTAGCGCTCGCGGAGTACCTGCTCGCCGTGCGGGCCCTGCTCGACAAGCCGGTCCGCGCGGTGCCCACCGGCGACGCGTTCTGGCACGACGACCTGCCGGCCCATCCGGCGGTCGAGCTCGGCCCGCGGCAACCCGGCGCCGGCTGGCTGCGGGTCGGCCGCCCCGCGCCGCCGCCCCCGCCGTCGATACCGACCCCGTTGCTCCGCCACCTGGTCTGGGACCTGACGCCCGACCGGCCACCGACGTTGCAGGGCGACGACGAGCAGCGCGCGGCGGCGTTCACCCGCTGGCTGGACGAACAGTGGCGGCCGTGGTCGGTCGCCCACCGCCGCGCCGCGGATGCCCGCGCCCTGCACGACCGCCTCTACGACCTGCGCTACCGCGTCGACGTCGACTCGGCCCGGGTCGAGCTCGTCTGGGGCCACGCCGTCCTCGACGCGCCGCTCGGTGGGGAGTCCGTCCGCTACCCGCTGCTGGCGACGCCGGTCGCGATCGACTACGACCCCGAGACCACCACGGTCACCGTGCATCCGCAGGGTCCGGCCCGGCTGCAGGTCGACGCGCTGGGCGGGCTCGACAACCGCCGGGTCGGCGACCTGCTCGACCTGGCCGGCCCGGGCGGTCTGGTCGACGTCGACCCGTGGGACGCCGCCGAGCGGCAGGAGTTCGCCTCCCGCGCGCTGCGCCGGCTGGGCTTCGAACCCCGGCTGCGGTACGGCACCGACCCGCTCGACGAGCCGCACGTGCACGACACCGGTGTGCTGTTCCTGCGTCCCCGGCAGCGGATGGTCCGCCGGTTCCTCGAGGCCGAGCGCGACCGGCTGGCCGGCTCGGGCGCCGCGGGCGTCGGCGCGCTGGCCGGCATCCTCGCGCACGAGCCGAGCGCGCTGGTGATGCCCGACGACGACCCCGACGCCTGGACTCGTACGGGCGAGCGCCTGCTCATGCCGATGGCGACCAACGAGGCCCAGGAGTCGATCGCCGCCCGGCTGGCCGCCCACCGCACCGTGGCCGTGCAAGGCCCGCCCGGCACCGGCAAGACGCACACCATCCGCAACCTGATCTGCCATCTGGTCGCCCACGGCAAGCGCGTGCTGGTGCTCGCGCAGAAGGAGGACCCGCTGCGGGTGCTCCGCGACGGGCTGCCGGCCGAAATCCAGCCACTCTGCCTGGCGGTGCTCGGCCGCTCGGCGGACCAGCTCGTGCAGCTCCAGATCGCCGCCCGCGAGCTGTCCGACCGGGCCGCCACGCTCGACCGTTCCGCGGCGGCGGAGGAGCTGGCCCGGATCACCGCCGAGATCGACGGCGCGCAGGGCCGGTTCACCGCGGCCCGCGACGAGCTGCTGGCGGTGGCCGAGCGCGAGGCGACGACGTACCCGATCCGCGGTGTGCCCTCGTCCCCGGCCGAGGTCGGCGAGTGGCTACGCCGCACCGAGGCCGACGGGATCGTGCCCGACCCGGTGCCGCCGGGCACCCCGGCGCCGCTCACCGCGGCCGAGTTCGGGCTGCTCGGCGACCTGGCGCGGACGCTGTCGCCGGCCGACCGGGCGCACGCCCTGGCCGACCTGCCGGCCGACGGGCAGCTGCCGACGGGTGAGGCGGTGGCCGCGCAGCGGACCGCGCTGGCCGACGCCGGCAAGGTGCTCGACCAGGCCCGCGACCGCGGCGTCGACGCCGACGGGGCCCGCCGCCTGGGCCCGACCGGGGTCGACGAGCTGGGCGCGGCGCTGCGGGCGGCAGCCGAGACGCTGGCCCGGCGGGCCGGCAGCTGGACCGACCGGCTCGGCCAGCTCATCCGCGAGCCGAGCTGGCAGGCGGTCTGGGACGAGCAGGTGGCGGCCAGCCAGCGGCTGCTGACCGAGCTCGGCCGGCGCACGGCCGCGCTGTCGGGGCACCGTGTGGAGATCGGCGCCGAGCACGCCGCCCAGCCGCGCCGCCTGCTGGCGCACCTCACTCAGGTCCGCGAGCGCTTCGCGGCCGGCAAGCCGGTGCGTCGCCTGACCCACGGCGACCTGGCCAAGGTCGTCGCCGACTGCCGCGTCGACGGCGAGCAGCCCCGCACGACCGACGACGTCGACCTGCTGGTGGCCACCGTCGAGCGCGAACAGCTGCGCGCCCAGCTCGCCGCCCGCTGGGCGGAGTGGTGCGTCCGGCTGGACGCGCCGATGCCCGGCGGGACCGCGGGATACCCCGGTGTGGTCGGCGGTGGTGCGGTTGGCGGTGGTGCGGTCGGCGGCGGTGCCGTCGCCGGCGGTCCGGCCGCGGTCGAGCCGGAGCTGTGGGCCGGGCGGCTGCTCGCCGAGGCCCTCGACGCGCTCGACTGGGACAGCCGCCGCTGGCCCGCCCTCCGCGCCAACCTCACCGTGCTCGTGCCCGCCTGCCCCCGCGCCGTCGACCCGCCCACGCTGGCCGACCTGGCCGACCTGACCGAGGCCGCGGCGGCCGTGTTCACCGTCGACCGGATCGAGGCCGAGCACGACGCCATGACCCGGTGGCTGGCCCACGCCACGGCGGCGCCCGGCGCGCCGCCCGTGCTGCGGGCGCTGGCCGCCGCCTGGTCGGCCGAGGACGCCCTGGCCTGGAACGGCGCGCTGGCCGAGATCCGTCGACTGTGGAGCATCAAACCGGATGCCACGCGGTACGCCGCCCTGCACGCCCGCCTGGCCGGGGTGGCGCCGCGCTGGGCGGCCCGCTACGACCGGGGCGAGGCGCCCGAGAGTGGCGAGGCGGCCCTGCGGGGTTGGACCTGGCGGCAGGCGCAGACCTGGTTCGACGCGGTCACCGGCGCGGACGGGGTCGGCGACGACGAGCTCGGCCGGCGCCTCGAGCGGGCCCGTGACCAGGAGCGCCGGCTGACCGGCGAGCTGGTCGTCGGGTCGGCGTGGCTGGAGGTCGCCCGTACCCTCGACGACCGGCGCAAGGCCGCCCTCGCCGACTGGGCCGCCGCGCTCCGCAAGATCGGCAAGGGGACGGGCAAGACCGCGGCACACTGGCAGGCCGCCGCGCAACGGGCGATGGCCGAGGCGGCGACCGCCGTACCCGTGTGGATCATGTCGGTTGATCGTGCCCTCGAGCAGTTCCCCGGCGCCGGGCCGCTGTTCGACGTCGTCGTGGTCGACGAGGCGTCGCAGGCCGACATCTTCGCGCTGCCGGTGCTCGGGCTCGCGCACCGCGCGGTCGTGGTCGGCGACGACCAGCAGATCGGCCCGCAGCTCGTCGGCCTGCCCGCCGACCGGGTCAACGCGCTGATCGGCGCCCACCTGACCCCGGCCGGCGTGCCCTCGGCCGTGCACTTCGACACCGAGAGCAGCCTCTACGACCACGCGGTGCGCCGCTCGCCGCAGCGGATCCTGCTGACCGAGCACTTCCGCAGCGTGCCGGCGATCATCGCGTTCTCCAGCGAGACCTACTACGACGGCAAGATCCAGCCGCTGCGCGCCGACCGGCCGGCCGGGCTGGGCGCCGCCGTCGTGCCGATCCACGTCCCGGACGGTCGGCGGGTGGCGGTGCCGGAGCACGGCGAGGTCAACGTCGCCGAGGCCGAGGCGCTGGTGGCCAAGGTGACCGAGATCGTCGCGGACCCGGCCTACCGCGGCAGGACGATCGGCGTGGTCAGCCTGCTCTCGACCAGCGGGCAGGCCGACTACCTGCAGCACCGGCTCCGGGCCGAGCTGGGCACCGACGAACTCGAGCGGCGGTCGTTGCGGGTCGGCGACCCCTACACGTTCCAGGGCGACGAACGCGACGTGGTGCTGGTGTCGACGGTGGTGGCCACCGCCGACGGCGGAATCGGCGCGTTCACGAAGCGCGACTACCACCGGCGGGTCAATGTGGCCGCCTCCCGGGCCCGGGACCAGCTGTTCCTCTTCCACTCGGTGAGCGCGGGCGAGCTGAACCCGGACGACGCGCGGGGGTTGCTGCTGTCGTACGCCACCCGGCCGACGGCGGCGCCGGAACCGGCCGACGGGCGCGAGTTGGACACGGAGTTCACCCGCGAGGTGTGGCGGCGGCTGACCGCGGCGGGGTTGCGGCCGATTCCGCGGTTCCGGCTCGGGGCTTACCAGATCGACTTCGTGGTCAACGCTCCCGACGGACGCCGGCTGGCGATCGCCTGCGACGACCGTTATCGGGGCGCGGCCGCCTTCGCGGCGGAACTGCGCCGGCAGGCGGTCCTGGAACGCGTCGGCAACTGCGTCTTCGTGCGCCTGCGGGCCAGCCTCTTCCACCGCGACCCGGACCGGGCGATGGAAACGGTCTGGGCGCGGGCGGAGGAACTGGGCCTGGCGCCCGTCCGGGCCGCCTGACGACCTGGACGTTCGCCGGCGCTCCAACCGTGCCGGGATCGTCTGCCGGTGATTGGAGCGGTCGCGGCGCCGGGCTCATCCGCCGACGGCCCAGGCGGTTGCGGCGCGGCGCGTGCCGGGGTCATCCGCCGACGGCCGGAGCGGTTGCGGCCGCGGTGCCCCGCGGCCGGCGTCGGCGAGCAGGGCGACCAGAACGGCGGCCTCCTCCCGCGCACCCGCGAGCTCGCTGTAGATGACCCGCCGGCTCGTCGGGTCCAGCGATTCGCCGGATCCGACAGCGTCGTAGAGGGCGATCAGCGCATCGCGCAGCGCGTTGCGGGCTGCGTGCACCTCGGAGACGGCGATGTCCAGGTAACCGCCGCTCACGACCGCGCTCCGCAGCCGCACTCCTTGCTCAGCCGGTAGCCGATCTCGCCGGCTGCGGTGAGCAGGATGGCGCCTCCGACGAAGAGCGTCGGTTCCAGCAGCGGCCCGGGGTGCGCCGGCAGGTACAGGGCCGGCAAGGCGGCGATGATGGTGCCGCTGCGGGCGAAACGCCCGGGATCCGCGACACGGTTGACGCCCCAGGTCGAGATGGTCGCCAGCACGACGGACACGCTGTGCGCTGCGATCCTCACCAGTGTGTGATGCTGCATTTCGAGCGCGGTGAGCGCGGCTTCCGCCACGTTGATCCAGCCGACGACGAAGACGAGCCAATAGAGGTTCGGCCGAGGAAGACGCAGGCTGATCGGCCCACCGTCGGCGGTGGAGAAGGGGGTGGGTAAATGCCAGTGCTCTGGCGTACGGTGTGGGACAAGCACGTTTTGACTCCAACCAGTCGGGACGTGTGGCGGCTGCTCCGGTGGAAGCGGAGCAGCCGCCTTGCATTTGTACCGCCAATCGGTGACCTTCACGGTCGTTATGACGTTCCGTTATCTGAGCGCGCGCAACGCCCGCTTTCACAAGATTCGCGCTCGGTAGCTCTTACGGAACGTAACGTAGAAGTCTGCACCTTTTGCTACCCTTAAAACCTGATAAATCAGGCCATCTGCGGGGACGTTTGCACGCGACTCGACTTTATTGGCTGCGGCACGTTCTCTGAGCGTGACAATGACAGGCAGTAATCACGCTCCGGGATGTGACCGACCCGTACTGTCATGGCGACACTTTACGTAACCAATCAATTACGATAGGTTGGTCGCGTGGCTGAAATGCACCGGGAGAAACCCACCTATTGGGAGTTCCGGGTGTTCATTGCGGTCGCCGAAAACCGCACCTACGACGCGGCCGCGCGGCAATTGACCGAAGCGCGCGACACCTACAGTCGCCAATCCGTCGGGCGGGCCATCCGCAAGGTGCAAAGCTGGGTCAATCAGACGCTGTTGCAGCGCAAGGCCAACGGCAGCTATTCGCTGACCGCGGCGGGCGAGGAGTTTCTGGTCGCCGCGCGGCAGGTCGTCGCGCTCTACGAGCGCATCGGCTCTTCCACGGTCCAGCCCACGGTGTGGACGCTGGCCTGCGCGCCGCACCACACCCAGTTCGTCACGCTCGCGGCCGACTGGCTCCGCGAACGGAACGGCGGCGACGACAAGATCCAGGTCGAATACCTCGAGCGGACAGATCGCGGGGAACACCAGTTCCAGGGGGAGCCTGTCGATCGGCTCCTGCGCAAGGAACTCCGGCTGATCATCGGCCCCAGCGTGGCGAACCCGGCGCTTCGCTCGATCGAGCTCTACCAGGCTCAGCTGGAGGTCATGATCGACCGCCGTTATCGCGCCGCCGAACTTCAACTCGCGGATCTGGTCACCCGCTACGAGGCGCTTCTGCAGCCGCAGGACATCCGCGCCCGCCGGATGCTCGAGGAGGCGATCCGGCGGTCGGAGGTGGTCGATCCCGGCAGCGTCCGCATCGCGATGGAGACCACCGAGGCCGGCGCCAGCGTCATGCGCCTGCGCACGGAGCGTCCCCGCCGCGGCGGCCGCGACCGCGTCATGGTCCTCCCGTCGGATGTGGCTCAGCCATTCAAGGACGGCATGGAATTTGGCGGCAGCGGCGCGGACCGGTTCCGCTGGGTTCCGGTCCATGACGCCACCGGAGCCCTTCGGTTGCCGACGTACGTGACCATCCGGAAGGACGATGCCAACGTCTTGCGTCCGGTGATCGAGGCGTTGCGTTTCGGGGTGGCGCGGCTGGAGGCCGCCCGCCATCCGATCTCGGGCGGACCGGTGGCCTCGCCGACCAAGGCGCTCCCTGTCCAGCGTCCGTCCCGAAGCGACTGACTCCGGACCAGCCGGCCTGACCTGGCCGCGCTGACCCGGACCGACCAGACGCACGAGCGCAGCCAACGCTGCGCGGCAACGCCGCCGAAGACCGCGGCCGCATGCTGCAGGCGTCACTGTGCCCGCGGCAGGCCGCGGCCCGATGGTGCAGGCGTGAGCGCGCCGGCCGGAGGCCGGGGTCGGAGGCTGCAGGCGTGAGCGCGCCGGCCGAAAACCGCGGACGGATGCTGCGGGCGTCACTGCGCCGCAGGAGTCAGTGGCCCGACAGTGCGGGCGGCCGGAGACCCCTAGGCGGACGCCGCGGGCCTCAGCGCACCGCTGGAGACCTTTCGCGTGTTGTGGCCAGGCGGGCGGTGAGGAGGGCGGCTTCTTCGCGCGTGCCGCTGATCTCCGCGTGGATGACGCGGCGGAAGCTCGCGTCCATCCGTTCGCCGTCGTCCAAGGCTTGGTCGAGGGCGAGCAGGGCGTTGCGCATCGCCACCCGGGCCGCGTGTACCTCCGTGACCGCGCTGTCCAGGTGCGGCGCCGGCCGCACCGGCTGTGCGTTGCCCGGGCCGTCGGTGTGTGAGGCTGGGGTGCGCAGGGCGCGGCGCCAGCGGCGGAGGAGGAGGGGAGGGTTCCGGCTGGGCATGGCGGCTCCCTTGGCGGTTGGGCAGACGGCCGCTGCCAACCCCGGCGGCGCAGCCGTTCTGTCTTTCTACTCCTCTCGCGCCATCGTGATGACGTCCGCGAGCGGCCGGTCCTTGAGCAACTGCAACGTGCGCTTGCAGTAGATTCGCGCTGGGTAATGCGCGACGGAACGTAACGTGGCTCTCCAGGCGATAAATCCAGACAAGTCCATAACAGAAGACAAACCAAAAGTGATCCAGCTCACAGTTTGGTGGAGAGCGGTTTCTCTGCGTGACGGCCCACCCGGAGACGGCCGGGCGCACTCGATATCGTCAATGCGACACTTCTGGAGCCAGCCCGGTCACGTTACGTTGAGCGAGTGTCAAAACAGCGCCCGAAACCACTGGATGAGTGGGACTTCCGGGCGTTCATCGCGCTCGCCGAAGAGCGTTCCTATGAGGACGCGGCCCGCCGGATGGCCGATCTCCACGGCGGTTACAGCCGCCAATCCGTGCAGCACCGGATCTCCAAGGTCGAGAGCTACGTCGGCGAGCCGCTGGTGCGCCGCAACGTCGACCGCCGCTACCTGCTGACGCCGGCGGGGGAGCGGGTGCTGCAGATCGCCCGCCAGGTCGTCGCTCTGCACGAGCGGATCGGCGCCGCCGCGGCCGAGCCGACCGTCTGGACGCTGGCCTGCGGACCCCACCACACCCAGTTCATCGCGCTCGCCGAGCAGCAGCTCCGCGCGGCCGAAGAAAGCGACAAGATCCGCGTCGAATACCTCTCGCAGCACAACCGGGCCGAGCACCAGTTCTTCGGCGACCCCGTCGACCGCCTCCTGCGCAACGAGTTCCACCTGATCATCGGCCCCCCGGTGCGCCGGCCCGGCCTGCGCAGCACGCTGCTCTACGAGGCCCGGCTCGAGGCGATGATCGACCGCGACTACCCGTACGACCGGCTGCCGCTCGCCGATCTCGTCCGGGACTATGCGGCCTTTCTCCAGCCGCGCGACGTGCGCGCCCGCCGCGTGCTCGAAGACGCGATCACCGCGGCCGGCATCCCCGACCCGGACCCGGCCGCCCGCGTCGCGATGGAGACCTACGAGACCGCGACCAGCGTGATCAGGCTCCGCAGCGAGCGGCACCGCCACCGCCAAGGCGGGCGGGAACGCGCGCGCGTCCTGGTCGTGCCGTCCGACGTCGCCCTGCCCTACAAGGAGGGCATGGTGTTCGGCGGTGGCGACGCCGACCGGTTCCGCTGGGTGCCGATCGACGCGGGGACGGTGCCGCTGCGCCTGGAGACCTGCGTGACCGTCCGCGACGCCCACCAGGCGGCCCTGCGTCCGGTGATCGAGGCGCTGCGGGCCGGCGTGCGCGCGCTCGAGCGCGGCGCGCACCGCATCTCGGGCGCGCGGCTCCCATCCGCCACACCCATCCCGACCCAGCGCACCTAGATCGCCGGGGCCCGCGGCCGATGTAGCCTCCCGGCATGACCACCACCGGCGGCCGGTTCCACCGGATCTACAGCGTCGTGGTGTTCATCGTCCTGGCGTCGCTCGACAACGTCGCGGTCGGCCTGGTGCCGCCGCTCTACGGCTCGATCGCCGACTCGTACGACGTCGCCCAGGGGCTGATCGGCACCGTGACCGCGACGTCGTTCCTCGTCAGCGCCGTCGCCTCGGTGGCCTGGGCCTATTACGGCGACCGGGGCAACCGCAAGCCGCTGCTGATGATCGGCACGCTGCTCTGGGCGGCCGGCATGACCGGCAGCGCGGTGGCCGGCACGTACCTCCTGTTCTTCGTGTCCCAGATCGCCGCCGCGGTCGGCCTCGGCGCGGTCAGCTCGGTCGGCTTCTCCGTGGTCAGCGACCTGATCAAGCCGAAACGCCGGGGACTGGTGATGAGCCTGTGGGGCCTGTCGCAGGGCGTCGGCACGTTCCTCGGCACGCTGCTCGGCGGCGTACTCGGCGCGGCCGACTGGCGCCGCCCGTTCCTCGTGCTCAGCGTCGTCGGCGTGGTCGCCACGGTCGCCTACTTCTTCACCTACGACATCCGGCGCGGCCAGAGCGACCCGGAGCTCGCGGGGGCCATCGCCGAGGGCCACGAGTACGACTACCGGATCAGCCTCAAGAGCCTGCCCGCCATCACGCAGCGGCGCACGAACGTCTGGCTGGTGCTCCAGGGACTGCCGGCCCAGATCGCGTTCGGCTCGCTCGTCTGGCTGCCGGTGCTGTTCCGCGAGCGGGCGATCGACCAGGGCTACTCGGCCAGCACCGCGGTCGTCGTCGGCAGCGTGTTCGCGACCCTGTTCCAGCTCGGCGGCGCCCTGTCGATCCTCGGCGGCCTGCTCGGCGACAAGCTCCAACGCCGCACTCTGCGCGGCCGCGCCCTGGTCGCCTCCGTCGGCATCCTGGCCGCCGTGCCGCTCTATCTCGTGCTGTTCTTCCTGCCGTTCCGCATCGACGTGCCCGCCGACGCCGGCACCGGCGCCGTGTTCGCCGCCGCCCTGGCCAGCGTCGTGACCGAGCCGACGGTCGGGCTCACGCTGCTGGTCGCGATCGTCGCGCTGGCGTTCACGTCGGCCAACTCGCCGAACTGGTTCGCCCTGATCGCCGACATCAACCCGCCGGAGTACCGCGGCACCGTCTACAGCCTCGGCAACCTCACCAACGGCGTCGGCCGCGCGGCCGGCAACGGCCTGATCCCGGTCGCGTTCGCGGTACTCGCCTCGAAATACCCGTCCCCGCTGAACTACTCGATCGGCCTGGCCGCGTTCCAGCTCTTCTTCATCCCCACCGGGATCATGTACTGGCTGGCCTCCCGCACCTCACCCCGCGACATCCGCGGCCTGCACCAACTGCTGGAGAAACGCGCGCAGGAGACGGCCAGGACGCCGACCAACGACGCTCCCGACCACACGCATCACTAGATCAAGAGCCTGTTGACTCGGGTTCGTCCGGGGCGCGACCGAAGCTCCCGCCAGGGACCGCTCCGCTTCGCTCCGCTGCCGCCTTCGCGCCGGGTCACGCTCAGAGCAGAACCACTGCGCCGGCGCCGCGGTTGGGTTGAGGCCGTGGCCGGCGCCGGCGGTGGAGGCCGCCGGCGCCGCCACAGGTCAGCTCAGTCGGGCCCAGACCGTCACGTCGGTGGGGACCTCGCGGCCCGCGACCGGCCCGCTTGCGAGCACCACCTCGGCCCCCTCCGGGAGCTGTGCCGGCGTCGCGCCGAAGTTCGTCAGGACCAGGAGGTCAGCCGTCCGGAACGCGACCACCTCGCCCGGAACGTCCACCCAGGACAGTTCGCCGTGGCCCAGGCCGGTTTCGCGCCGCAGCCGCAGGGCCGCCACGTAGAGCTCGTAGGTCGACCCCGGAACCCCCACCTGGCGGTCGAGGGCGAGCTCCGCGAAGACCGGCGGCTGGGGAAGCCAGCTGCGATCGCTGGGCCCGAACCCGTACGAAGGCGCGTCGGCTTCCCACGGGATCGGCACCCGGCAGCCGTCGCGGCCGACCGAGGCGCCGTTGGTGCGGAACCAGGTCGGGTCCTGGCGGCTCTCGTCGGGCAGCGTCGTGTGCTCGGGCAGGCCCAGCTCCTCGCCCTGGTAGAGATAGGCCGAGCCGGGCAGCGCCAGCATCAGCAGCGTGGCCGCCCGGGCGCGGCGCAGGCCCAAACCGGCATCGGGCTGCGGGTCGCCGGCGCCGATGCCGTTGGGCCGGGGCGTGCCGACCGGCAGCCCGAGCCGCGAGGCGTGCCGGATCACGTCGTGGTTGGACAGCACCCAGGTGGTGGGTGCGCCGACCGCCGCGCTGGCCGCCAGGGACCGCTCGATCACCGAGCGCTGGGCCGCCGCCGTCCACGCGGCTTCGAGGTATTCGAAGTTGAACGCCTGGTGCATCTCGTCGGGCCGGATGTAGGCGGCGAGCCGCTCGGCCGGCTGCACCCACGCCTCGGCCACCAGGATCCGCTCGCCGGGGTAGCTGTCGAGGATCTTGCGCCAGCGCCGGTAGATCTCGTGGACGCCGTCCTGGTCCCACATCGGCGGCCGCGCGCCGCCCTCGGTGCCCTCGGTGGTCAGCGGGATCATCGGCAGGTGCCAGTCGGCCAGGTCGGCCTGCTTGACCAGCCCGTGCGCGACGTCGACCCGGAAGCCGTCGACGCCCCGGTCGAGCCAGAACCGCAGGATGTCCTCGAACTCGGCCCGCACCTCCGGGTTGTCCCAGTTGAGGTCGGGCTGCCCGGTGTCGAACAGGTGCAGGTACCACTGACCGTCCGGCAGCTGGCTCCACGCCGGCCCGCCGAACACGCTCTGCCAGCTGTTGGGCGGCCCGCCGTCGGCCTTGCCGTCGCGGAAGACGTAGCGGTCGCGCTCCCGGCTGCCCGGCGCGGCCGCCAGCGCCGCCTGGAACCAGACGTGCTGCGCGGACGTGTGGTTGGGCACCAGGTCGACGATCACCCGCAGCCCCCGGGCGTGCGCCTCGGTGATCAGCTTGTCGGCGTCGGAGAGCCGCCCGAAGATCGGGTCGACGTCGCGGTAGTCGGCCACGTCGTAGCCCGCGTCCGCCTGTGGCGACGGGTAGAACGGCGAGAGCCAGACCGCGTCGACGCCGAGGGCGGCCAGGTGGTCGAGGCGGCCCACCACACCGGGCAGGTCGCCGATGCCGTCCCCGTCGGAGTCGGCGAACGACCGCGGGTAGACCTGGTAGATGACGGCGTCGCGCCACCACTTCACGGGGTGCTCCAAAGCTCGTGCCGGCAAAAGTCCTAGTGTGCCCGCGGTGGCGCCGTCGAATCACGGACGACCAGCCGGGTGGGCAGCACCACGGACCGGTCACCATAGCCGCTGTCCGTGCCGCGCAGCGGCCCGAGCAGGGTTTCCGCGGCGATCCGGCCCTGTGCGGCCGCCGGCTGGGCCACCGTGGTGAGCCCGACCACACCTGAGACGTCGTGGTCGTCGACCCCGATCACGCTGACGTCGTCGGGCACCCGCAGGCCGGCCGAGCGCAGCGCCGCGATCGCGCCCATCGCCATCTCGTCTGACGCGGCGAAGATCGCCGTGGGCGGCTCGCCCCGGCGGAGGAGCTCGGCGGTGGCCCGACCGCCCCCGGCGATGGTGAACGTCGCCTCGACGTCGAGGGCCGGGTCGGGTTCGATGCCGTGCGCCCGCATCCGCCGCTGGTAGCCCAGCCGGCGGTCCAGGTGGGTCGAGATGGCCAGCTCGTCGGTGGAGTCACCGGAGATGTGGGCGATGCGCCGGTGCCCCAGCGAGATCAGATGGTCGGTGGCCGTGCAGGCGGTCTCCAGGTCGTCGATCCGCACGCTGGGCCAGCCGGGCACCGGGGTGCCCGCGCTGACCGTCACGCCCGGCAGGGCCAGCTTGGCCACCGCGGCGAAGTCGGCCCCGGCCAGCGGCGTCGCGACCAGCATCAGCGCGTCGACCCGCTTGTGCAGCGTGCTCGTGTAGAGCAGGCGCTGCCGGGCGTGCTCGCTGCCGCCGAGGTTGAACAGCAGCAGGTCGTAGCCGGACCGGTGCAGCCGTTCCTCGGCGGCCTCCACCACGGTGCTGAAGAACCACGGCGTGATCCGGGGTACGACCACCGCCACCGCCCGGGTCTTGCCACCGGCCAGCCGGGAGGCGCTGGGCGAGGCGATGTAACCCAGCTGGGCGGCCGCCTCCAGCACCCGCTCCCGGGTCGTCTGCGAGACCGTCGGCAGGCCGCGCAGCGCCCGGGACACGGTGGCGGTGGAGACGCCCGCCAGCCGGGCCACGTCGTCGATCCTCGTCACGGGTCCGTCACCTCGCCTGTGGAAGGACCGTCGCGGCGGGGTTCAGCCCTTGACGCTGCCGGTCAACAGCCCCCGGACGAAGTAGCGCTGCAGCGACAGGAACACGATGATCGGGATGACGATGGACACGAACGCGCCCGCCGTCAGCCGTTGCCACTCGCCGCCTCTCGTGCCGGCCAGCTCCGCCAGCCGTACGGTCAGTGGCGCCGTTTGTCGCCCGCCACCCGCGAAGATCAGCGCGACCAGCAGGTCGTTCCAGACCCAGAGGAACTGGAAGATCGCCAGCGAGGCCAGCGCCGGCGTGATCAGCGGCAGCACCACACTCCGGAAGATCTTCGAGTGGCCGGCGCCGTCGACCCGGGCCGCCTCCATCAGCTCGCCGGGCAGCTGCGAGATGAAGTTGTGCAGCAGGAACACCGCGAACGGCAGCGCGAAGCAGGTGTGCGCGAACCAGACCTGGATGAACTTCGCCTCGTTGTCGAGGTCCCAGGCCGGCAGGATGGTGATGCCGCCCAGCGAGACGCCGCGGGAGAAGAAGCTCAGCAGCGGCACGAGGGCCATCTGCAGCGGCACGATCTGCAACGCGAAGACCGCGATGTAGAGCCAGTCCCGGCCGCGGAAGTTGATCCACGACAGGGCGTACGCGGCCAGCGCGGCGAACGCGATCGGGAACAGCACCGACGGGATCGTGATGACCAGCGAGTTCACGAAGTAGTTGGCGAGCTGCCCGGAGGACGACGACCGTCCGAAGAGGACGTCGCTGTAGTTCTGGAACGTCAGCTGCGGGTCGCTGAAGAACGTCCACCAGCCGGTCTGCTTGATCTCGTCTTCCGGCCGGAACGAGGAGAGCAGCAGCCCGAACGTCGGCACCGTCCAGAGCAGCGCGATGACGATCGAGACGATCGTGGCGGTGCGGCTGTTGAGGCGCTTGCGCACCCGCCCGGCCGCGGTGCGGGGCTGGGTCTCGGCGGTGGCCTCGCCGGCGAGCACGGGGGTGGTGGTTGTCATGCCGCCGCCTCCCTTCGGTCGGCGGAGCATGACCACCGGTGGCTGAGTTGGCTGGGCTCGCTTCGCTCACGCATTTTCAGCCCTCCCGCTGACGGCGCAGGTTGCGGATCTGGAAGATGACGATCGGGATGACCAGGATGAACAGGAAGACGGCGAGCGCCGAGCCCTGCCCGTTCTGCTGGTAGCGGAAGGCCTGGTTGTACATCTCGAGCGCGACGACGTTGGTGTCGAAGTTGCCGTTGGTCATCGTCCGGACGATGTCGAAGATCTTCATCGTGGCGATCGTGATCGTGACGACCACGACGATCAGGGCGGGCCGGATGCTCGGCAGCGTGACCCGCCAGAACATCTGCCACGGCGTCACGCCGTCGAGGCGGGCGGCCTCGACGATGTCGGAGGGGATCGCCTTGATGGCCGCGGACAGGATGACCATCGCGAACCCGGCCTGGATCCAGACCATGACGACGATCAGCAGGAACGTGTTGAACGGCGGGTTGTTGAGCCACTGCTGCGGTGTGCCGCCGACCGTGACCCAGAGCCAGTTCAGCAGGCCGATCTGGTCGCCCTCGCCGCGGTACGCGTAGACGAAGCGCCAGATGATGCCGGCGCCCACGAACGAGATGGCCATCGGCAGGAAGATCAGCGACTTGGCGACCGCCTCGAACCGGGCCCGGTCGACCATCACCGCGTAGAGCAGGCCGACCGAGGTGGCCAGCAGCGGCACCAGCACCACCCAGGCGGCGGTGTTGAGCAGCACGCGGACGATGTCGTTCTCCTGGAAGATCCAGGTGTAGTTGCGCAGCCCGACGAACGCGGTGCTGTCGCCGTTGAACAGCGACAGGATGATCGTGCGGATCGCCGGGATGACCAGGCCGATCAGCAGCAGCAGGAGGGCCGGGAGCAGGAAGGCGAGGCCCAGCATCCCCTCACGGTGCTTGCGGACGCCCCGGCCGGTGGGCGCGGACGTCCCGCTGACGGAGGCCGCGACGAGGGCGGCCTCGCGGCGCCGCGCGAAGTAGTTGGGCACGACGTCGAGCAGCAGCAGCAGTCCACCGACCACCACCACGAACCCGATCACGCCGTACAACAACATCGTCAGCTTCGGCGCGAAGTCTTCGAACTCCATCCGCCCTCCAGGGATGCGAGCGTGGAACGAATTGGGGGTTGAACCGAAGCGGTGGCCGGCCCCTGAGGGGGCCGGCCACCGTCATCGCCTTACTTGGGCCAGGAGCCCTCGATCTGGTTGAGCACCTCGCTGGTGCTCTTGCCGTTGATCCAGTCGACCATGCCCTTCCAGAACGTCCCGGCGCCGACGGCGGCGGGCATCAGGTCGGAACCGTCGAACCGGAAGACGGCGCTCTGGTCCTGGAGGATCTCCACGGCCAGCTTGTCGATCGGGTTCTCGACGTTGGAGACCTCGAGCTTCTTGTTGGCCGAGACCCAGTTGCCGAGCTTGGCCCGGTTGTTGGCGGCCTCGGCGGAAGCCAGGTAGGTCTGCACCTTCTGGACCTCGGGGCGGTCGGCGAACGCGACGGTGAACTCGCCACCGCCGAGCACCGGCTTGCCCTTGGCGGGGTCGACCGGCGGCAGGTAGAAGGCGAACGTGTCGCCGTCCTCGGCCACCTTGGTGCCCTCGGGCCACTGGTTGGCGTAGAAGGACGCCATCCGGTACATGCCGCACTTGTTCTCGAGGATCGGCGTGCCGCCCTCCTGGAACGAGGTCGACGTGATGCTCTTGACGTCACCGAAGCCGCCGTTGACGTACTTCGGGTCCTTCAGGATCTTGCCGACCCGGTCGACCGCCGACACGACCTTGGGGTCGTTGAACGGGATCGTGTGCTCGACCCACTGGTCGTAGGCCTCGGGACCGGCGTCGCGGAGCATGACGTCCTCGATCCAGTCGGTGGCCGGCCAGCCGGTCGCGTCACCGGACTCGATGCCCGCGCACCAGGGCTTGATGCCGGCCGCCGCGATGGTGTCGGTCAGCTGCATCATCTCGTCCCAGGTGGTCGGGACCTTCCAGCCCTTCTCGGCGAAGAGCTTCGGCGAGTACCACACGAAGGACTTGACGTTGGAGCCCATCGGAGCGCCGTAGAACTTGCCGCCGACGGTCGCGTAGTCCAGCCACTCCTTGGAGTAGTTGGCCTCCGCCATCGTCTTGGTGTCGGCCGAGGCCTCCTTGAGCTTGCCGGCGTCGGCGAAGCGCTTGAGCAGGCCCGGCTGCGGGATGAAGGCGATGTCGGGGGCGTTGCCGCCGTCGACCCGCACCGGCAGCTGCGCCTCGAACTCGCCGCTGCCCTCGTATTCGATGGTGATGCCGGTGCAGTCCTCGAACTGCTTCCAGGACTCCTCGAGGAGGTCGGCCTCGGCGTCACGGATGGATGCGTAAATGGAAACGGTGGTGCCGTCGTTGCCGGTGTAGGCGTCGTAGGCGGCGCAGTCAGCCGAGCTGCCGCTGCCGCTGTCGCCACCTTCGTCGCCGCTGCACGCGGCCGCGCTGAGTGCGAGCGCCAGGGTGGTGGCGAGCACGAGGGCTTGGCGAGGTCTGGAAGAGACCGCCATGCCGTCCTCCTTCCTTGCCGGCGGTCGCGGGCGCGCTGGCCCGGTGCCGGTGTCGAATGTGGGCGTGTTCACATGCAAGCGCTTGCACGGAAGTCCGTCCAGATCGTGGAAGGCACGACGATGTAACAATCGAGAAACCTACAGAGAGAAATGTACGGTTGTGACCTCGACAAATACGGCATGCCCGCCTGGAAACGCTCCAGGCGGGCATTTAGCCGGTCGATAACGACAACGGGGCGACTAGAACGTGTCGCCGCCAGGCCGCAGGGCGACGGTGAACGGGGTTTCGCCGTGGCGGCCGCCGCCCGGCGACGGGATGGGCGGAGCGGCGAACTCCTCCTCGGTCATCGCCTTGAGGCCGCTGAACGCC
Source organism: Asanoa sp. WMMD1127 (assembly GCF_029626225.1). Classification (NCBI taxonomy): domain Bacteria; kingdom Bacillati; phylum Actinomycetota; class Actinomycetes; order Micromonosporales; family Micromonosporaceae; genus Asanoa; species Asanoa sp. WMMD1127. The sequence continues at coordinate 146,682 of NZ_JARUBP010000001.1, read as the reverse complement.
ATGCCGATCAGCGCCGCCGAGGTGATGAGCACGATGGGCACGAGCAGTTGCATCGGGTTGACGCCCTGGACGTGGTGGATGCCCGACTCGTGCAGCCGGACCTGGATCGCGGCCATGCCGGTGTAGTGCATGCCGCAGACGGCCAGCGCCATCACGACCGAGGCGATCGCGATGCGGCTCCAGCTGCCGACGGTGACGGTGAACCAGAGGGCGACGGTCGCGGCCACCACGGCCACGCCGACCGACGCGAGCACCAGCCGCGGGTTGTAGTTGATCGTGCCGTAGACCCGCATGGCGAGCATGCCGGTGTAGTGCATGGCGACCACGCCGAGGCCGGTCACCACGCCACCGCCGAGCACCCGGAGGGTCCGGCGCCGGCCGAAGCCGACGATGAACAGCCCGCCGCCGACGGTGAGCACCGACAGCGCCAGGCTGGACATGGTGAGGTAGGGGTCGAAGCGCAACGGACTGGCCGGCACGGCGAACCCGAGGATCGCCATGAAGTGCATCAGCCAGATGCCGGCGCCGCCGATCGCGATCGCGGCGAGCACGAGCCAGCGCGCCCGGCGGCCGCGCTGCCGGGTCGCCCGCGCCCGGGCGGTGCAGACCAGCCCGAGCAGACAGCCGATGAACGACAGCAGGAACGCCGCCACCGGGTTGAAGGCGCCATGTGCGAAGTGATGAATCTCGGCCACCCGGCCATCCCCCCACGGCCGCCCGAAAAACTAACGCACAGAGTGTCCGGCTAATCACGCGCGGCACAAACGGCCGCCGGGGCCGTCACCGGGGTCCACTCGGTGTGGACCGCGGTGACGACCCCGGCGGGATCGGAGGGATGGAGACGTGGGCCGGCGTCACCGGCCCGGAGGCCGTGGCGTCAATTGAAGATGCTGACGCCGCCGGGGCCGACCAGCAGGCCGACGATGATGAGCACGATGCCCCAGAGGAGCTGACGCCGGAACAGCGCGAAGATGCCGGCGACGACGAGGATCACGGCGAGGATCCAAAGCAGTAGGTCCATGCTGATCAAATACCCGATGCCGCCGACGGGGAAACGCTTTCCGCCGCGAGGTTGAACACGCTGTACGCCTGTTTGATGACGGGATGGGCGACGTTGCGCACCCGGACACCGCCCGGCGTGCGCCCGCGCTCGGTGCCGTGGTGCGCGTGCCCGTGGATCGCCAGCGCGGTCGGCGCCGAGTCGATCGCCTGGCCGAGCAGGTAGGACCCGAGGAACGGATAGATCTCCAGCGGTTCGCCGGCGAGCGTGTCCGGCACCGGGGCGTAGTGGGTCAGCGCCACCCGCACGTCGCACTCCAGGTCGCGCAGCGCCGCGCCGAGCCGCTCGGCGACCGCGCCCGTCGTGCGCACGAAGGCCTTCATCTCGGGCTCGCCGAACTCGCTGGCGCAGCGGCCGGCGAAGCCGCCGCCGAACCCCTTGACGCCGGCCACGCCCAGCCGCACCCCGTCGACGTCGACCACCGTGCTGTCGCCCTCCAACACCGTGATGCCGGCGTCCGTCAGGGCGGACAGCACGCCCGGCACCTCGTCGCAGTGGTGGTCGTGGTTGCCGAGCACGGCGATCACGGGTACGCCCAGCCCGCCGAACTCGGTGGCCACGCACTTGGCCTCCGCCTCGGTGCCGTGCCGGGTCAGGTCGCCGGCGAGCAGCAGCACGTCGGCCCGGTCGGGCAGCTCCTCCAGCGCCGGCCGGAACCGGCCCAGCACGTCCCGGTCGATGTGCACGTCGCCGACGGCAGCGATCCTGATCACGCGAGCTCCTCCGCCTCGGTCGGCGCGGCCGCCCGGGTCACCCCGATGTCGGCCGCGATGTCGATGCCCGGGAACCGTTCCCGCACGAGGCGCACGATCTCCTCCCGCCGCCGCGGGCTCTCCACCTCGCCGCAGAGCACCAGGCCGGCGTCCGAGCGGACGACCGTGATGCCCTGCTCGGCCACGCCGAGATCCTCGGCCAGGGCGCGCTGCACCTCGGCCTCCGTGTAGTCGTTCATGAGTCCCTCCGGTAGCCGGGGTACGGCACGACGTCGAGCCGGTCGAGCAGCACCAGGAACGCCTCCGCGTAGGGCGACTGCGCGGTCTCCTTGCGCACCCGGTCCCAGTCGATCTGCTCGCGCAGGGACCGCGCCAGCGGCAGGCCCCGGGCGAAGTCGCAGTAGTGCTGGGAGAAGCTGAGCAGCTTGTGCTCCATCAACCTGGTCGCGGAGACCACCGGCATCTGGATGGCGTCGACCGTGCGGGTCACGGTGTCGCCGAACGTCTCGTCGGTGACCGGGCTCTCGATCGGCCGGTGGATCAGGTCGACCAGGTGACCGTCCTCGTCGTAGACCTTGACCAGCCAGTCCTCCGGCGGCCGCTCGGCGGTGAAGCCGGCCTCGACGAGGGCCGCCAGGGCCCGCTCGGCGTCCTCCTCCTTGATGAGGAAGTCGACGTCGTGGTCGCTGGAGTGGCCGCCGTGCGCGTAGACGGCGAAGCTGCCGGCCAACGCGAACGGGATCTCGGACTGTTTGAGGACGGCGGCGACCCGCTTCAGGGTCAGCAGCAGCGAATCGTCCCCGTGCGAAGCCATATCGCCTCTCCCGTCGTGTCAGGAACCATCCCCGTACCCGTGGGTTCCGGGGCTCACACCTGTAACGAGGGTGATTCCAACCGGTTCATCCCCTTACTACCCCGGTGGTGACCCGGCCCGCTACCGTTGTCCGGCATGGCGGGTGATGGCAGGCCGGTGGCCGGCGCGCGGCTGCGCACGGTGGCGCTGGTCGGCATCGACGGTTCCGGCAAGACCACCCAGGCCAACCGGCTCGCGATGGTGCTCGGCGACGCGGGTGTGCCGGCCGTCTACCGCCAGAACGCCGGCGGCCGGGCCTGGTTCGGCCACCTCGCGCGGCGGCTCGGGCGGGCCGACGGGCCGGCGCTCTTCGGCCGCGTCGGGATGCTCTGGGTCGAGTCGGTGCTGCGCTGGCTGGCGATCGCCCGCACCACCCTGCGCTCCGCCTTCGCCCGCGACATCGCGGTGATGGACCGGCACGCCGTCGACCAGTACGTGAGCATCCGGGCGCACGCGGGTGGCCGGGGCGAGTGGCTGGCCCGGCTGGCCTACGCGCTGTTTCCCGCGCCGGACGTGACCGTGCTGCTGGCCGTCGACCCGCGCGACGCGTACCGCCGGATCGAGGCCCGCGGCACCGACCACGAGAGCCTGGCCTATCTGAGCGCCGCCGACGCCGCCTTCCGGTCGCTGCCCGAGTCGCCGCGGTTCCTGGTCGTCGACGCGGGTGGCGCGCCCGACGAGGTGACCACCGCCGTGTTGGCCGCGCTGCGGCCGTGGCTGCCGCCGGTGCACCTGCCGCCGGACCTGGACCCCGACGGGCCGGTCACGCCCGCCCGTAGACCGGAATCGCCGCCCCGCTCGTCGGCGCCGACTCGTCGCTCGCCAGGAACCTGATCACCGGGGCGATCTCGGCCGGCGCGACCCACTTGCTGAAGTCGGCGTCAGGCTGCTCGCGGCGGTTGAACGGGGTGTCGATCACGCTGGGCAGAATCGTGTTGCTGCGCACCCCGCGGTTCTTGTAGTCGGCCGCGACCCCGTTGGAGAACGCCAGGACGGCCGCCTTGGACAGGGCGTACGCGCTGCCGGTGGCGAACGGCGCCAGGGCGGCCCGGGCGGCGAGGCAGACCACCGCGCCGCCGTCGCGCAGCAGGTGCGGCAGGGCGGCCTGGGTGACCAGGAAAGTGGGCCGGACGTTGAGCGCCAGCAGCCGCTCGACCTCTTCGACGGGCGTCTCGTGGACGAGCGTGCCGCCGCCGTAGCCGCCGACGAGGTTGACCACCGCCCGCAGCGGCGCGTCGGGGTCGGCCGCGGCCCGGTCGACCGCGTCCTTGACGGCGGCGGGATCGGTGAGGTCGGCGGCCACCTCGACCACCTCGGGCCGCGCGGTGGCCATCGGGGTGCGGACCGGGGCGACCACCCGCCAGCCGGCGTCGACGAACTCCTCGACGACGGCGCCGCCGAGCCCGCCGTGCGCACCCGTCACCACCACGGTCCGACCAGTCATGGTCTCAACCTAACGGTTCCGCTGTCAGTGAAAGCCTCTGTTCAGCCGCGCCACGCCCCCCGGATGATCGGGCGATGCGACTACTCGTACTCGGTGGAACTGTCTTCCTCGGCCGCGCCGTGGCCCGGCGCGCCCAGGCCGCCGGCCACGACGTGACCTGTCTGGCCCGTGGCGAGTCCGGCGGCACGATCGAGGGGGTGCGGTTCGTGACCGGCGACCGCGACGAGCCCGACGGTCTGTCCGCTGTGGACGGTGAAACCTTCGACGCCGTGGTCGACGTCACGCTGCGGCCCAGCCACGCCCGCAACGCGGCCGCCGCACTGGCCGGCCGCGTCGGCCACTACTCGTTCGTGTCGACGTGCAACGTCTATCCGGACGACGCGACGCCGGGCCAGCGCGCCGACACCGCCAAGCTGCACGACCCGGCCCCGCCGGAGGTCGACAACCCGCGCGACGGCCAGATGGACATGTACGGGCCGTGCAAGGTGGCCTGCGAGAACGCGATCCGCGACGGGATCGGCGCCGAGCGGGTGTTCATCTGCCGGGCCGGGCTGATCGTGGGGCCCGAGGACCGCAGCGACCGGTTCCCCTACTGGGTGGCTCGGATGCGCCGGGGCGGCGAGGTGCTGGCGCCGGGCGCGCCGGACGAGTCGGTGCAGTTCGTCGACGTCGACGACCTGGCCGAGTGGCTGCTGCTGGCCGGCGTCACGGGGCTCGCCGGCGCGTACGACGGGATGGGTCTGCCCATGTCCCGTGAGCGGTTCCTGACCGAGCTGCGGGACGCGCTCGCGCCCGCCGGCACGACGCTCACCTGGGTCGACCAGGATTTCCTGGTGGAGCACGACGTGCGGCCGTGGTCGGGCGAGCGGGCACTGCCGCTCTGGCTGCCGTTGCCCGAATACGGCGGCTTCCTGACCAGGGACACGACCCGCTCGGTGGAGGCCGGTCTGGCGGCGCGTCCGATTGCCGAGACCGCCCTGCGTACCGCCCACTGGATGGAGTCCGCGCCCGACCAGGTGAAGGCGGGCGGACTGACCGTCGACGACGAAGCGGCCGTGCTGCGCGACTGGCACGCCAGGTCGGGCGGAGGCGCACACGACGGGTAGTTGACGGCGCTCGGCGCGTGAAAGTAAGTTTCATGCGTGGCGAAGACAGCGAAGGTTTCTGCGATGCCCGAGCCGGGCCTGATCGTGCAGATCAGTGGCCTGCTCCCGGCGCTGTCTCCCGCCGAGCAGCGGGTCGCCCGGCTGGTGGTGGCCGACCCGGCCGACGCGGCCCGGCGCACCATCACCGACCTGGCGACCGCCGCCGAGACCTCCGAGGCGACCGTCATCCGGTTCTGCCGGTCCGTCGGCCTCGAAGGCTACCCCCAGCTGCGGATCCGCCTCGCCGCTGAAGCCGCCCGGCGGGTCGAGCCGGTCGACGCCCGGGTGGTCGGCGGCGACATCCCGCCCGGCGCCGACCTCACGCAGATCATCGCCACGATCGCGTTCAACGACGCCCGAGCCGTCGAGGAGACCGCGCAGCAACTCGACCCCGAGGTCTGCGAGGCCGTCGTCGAGGCGCTCAACTCGGCGAGCCGCATCGAGATCTACGGCGCCGGCGCGAGCGGCTTCGTCGCCTCCGACTTCCAGCAGAAGCTGCACCGGATCGGCCGCACCGCCTACTACTGGCCCGACGTGCACTCCGCGCTCACCTCGGCGGCCCTGCTCGGCAAGGGCGACGTGGCGATGGGCATCTCGCACACCGGCACCACCGGCGACGTGCTCGACGTGCTGGAGGAGGCCCGTTCCCGGGGCGCCACGACGGTCGCGCTGACCAACTTCCCGCGGTCGCCGATCGCCGACGTCGCCGACCACGTGCTGACCACGGCCGCCCGGGAGACGACCTACCGCGCCGGCGCCACCGCCAGCCGGCTGGCCCAGCTCACCGTCGTCGACTGTCTCTTCGTCGGCGTCGCCGCCCGCAACAGAGTCAAGGCCAGAAAGGCACTGGAGGTCACCGCGGAGGCGGTGCGGTCCCGCCGGGTCGCGCGGCGGCGCGGGTGAGCGGACCCGAGGTGGTCCGCGTCGCGGCCCCGACCGAACGCCGCAACCCGGCCTCGTACGACCTCGATCTGCTGCCGACCCGGGACGTGCTGAAGCTGATCAACGAGGCCGACCAGGCCGTGCCGGGCGCGGTGGCCGACGTGCTCGACCCCGTCGTGGCCGCGGTGGACTTCGCGGTCGAGGCGCTGGGCGCCGGCGGCCGTGTGCACTACTTCGGCGCCGGCACGTCGGGTCGGGTCGGCGTGGTCGACGCGGCCGAGCTGCCACCGACGTTCGGGTCGCCGGTCGACTGGTTCTGCCCGCACCTGGCCGGCGGGCGCGACGCCATGTGGGGCGCGATCGAGGACGCCGAGGACGACGTCCTCGGTGGCGCCGCGGAGGCGCGCGACTGCGTGCGCCCCGGCGACCTGGTGATGGGCCTCGCGGCCTCCGGGCGCACGCCCTATGTGTTGGGCGCCCTGCGGGAGGCCCGGTCACTCGGGGCGCGGACCGCGCTCGTGGCGGCCGACCCGCACGCCGCCGCGGCCGCCGAGGTCGACCTGTTCATCGGCCTCGACACCGGGCCCGAGGTGGTCACCGGCTCGACCCGGATGAAGGCCGCCAGCGCGCAGAAACTGGTGTTGCACGCGTTCTCGACGACCGTGATGGTGCGCCTCGGCCGGGTCTACTCGAACCTGATGATCGACCTGTCCGCCACCAACGCGAAGCTGCGCGGCCGGATGATCTCCATCCTGATGGAGGCGACCGGCTGTCCGGAACCCGACTGCACGCGGGCGCTGACCGCGGCGGCCGGCGATCTCAAGACCGCACTGGTGTCTCTGGTCTCAGGCGCCGCCGTTCCGGAAGCCCGGGCGGCCCTCGCGCGTTCCAACGAGCGGGTCAGGGAAGCGCTCGCACTGCTCGGCTGAGCTGTTTCGGGCGTGAACCAGGGCGCTCTGTGGTGCGTATCACTACGCAGTGACGCGAATCCCATGCGCTCAGTGGCCTGCGTCGCTGCGGCGGCAATGCGGGAAATGGTGTGATAAATAGGGCGCGCGGATGGCCAACGGCGGCAGGCCCGCGACCCGATCTTCAGATCCCTGAGAGTTGGCAGAGTGAATATGACACTCACTCTCAGGAACCACTCAGGCATTCGTGACAGTTTCGACTCGCAAGACGGAATCCCTGGAGCGTCTCAACTGTTGTGTAGGTGTCAGCACCGATGAGGCACCTCGCGAGTTACCGGGGAGGGGCAGGTCGGTGTGAAGCACGAGAACGTTGGGGTAACCGAGGGGACAGTGGGCAACGTGGAGAACAACATCGTGATGCGCACGGACGAGGTCGCCGAAGAGCGCGACCTGGTCGGCGTCTACCTGCACGAGATCTCCCGCACGCCGTTGCTCGACGCGGCCCGGGAGGTGGAGCTCTCCAAGTCGATCGAGGCCGGCCTCTACGCGGAATACCTTCTCGACGAGGACAAGATCCCGTCCGGAGTGGAGCGCGAGGAGCTCAAGCAGCTGGTCGTCGAGGGTGACCGGGCCAAGGACCTGTTCATCCGCGCCAACCTGCGGCTCGTGGTGTCGATCGCACGGCGCTACGTGCGGTCCGGCATGCCGATGCTCGACCTGATCCAGGAGGGCAACACGGGCCTGGTCCGCGCCGTCGAGAAGTTCGACTACGAGCGCGGCTTCAAGTTCTCCACGTACGCGACGTGGTGGATCCGGCAGGCGATCAGCCGGGCCATCGCGCAGCAGGAGCGCACCGTGCGACTGCCGGTGCACCTCGTGGAAGACGTCAACCGGATGCGCAACGTCGCCCGCCAGCTCACCCGCGAGCTCGGTTCCGACCCGGAGCCCGAGCAGATCGCGGCGGCGCTCGGCGTGCCGGTCGAGCGGGTCCACGAGCTGGTCCGCTGGTCGCAGGACACGGTGTCGCTGGACACCCCGGTCGGCGACGACGGCGACACCAACCTCGGCGACCTGGTCGCCGACAACGACGCGCCGTCGCCGGAGGACGTGGTCCTGTCGACGCTCGAGCGGCAGCGCATCGAGAGCCTGCTCAACCACCTCGACGACCGGTCGGCCGGCATCATGCGGGCGCGCTACGGCCTCGAGGACGGTCGCGAGCACTCGCTGACCGAGGTGGCGTCGCGGTTCTCGCTCTCCCGGGAGCGGATCCGCCAGCTCGAGATCCAGGCGCTCGGCCGGCTGCGCGAGTTGGCCCGTGCGGAGGGTCTGCAGGCCGCGTAACGGCGGGTATACAAGTGCGACGAACGGCTGGCGTCCGATAGGGGGACGCCAGCCGTTCTTGTCGTACCCCCGCGGGAGCCTTCACCCATGACACCTTCCGTGGTTCATCGGGCGGTCCTGCCGGCCGCTCCGGTCTACGAGTTCGCCCTCAGCGTCCGCGCGCTCGAGGGCTTCACGCCCATGGCGGGCGACCACCGCATCGCCGACGGCTGGGTGCGGCGGGCGTTCGCCCATCCCGACGCCGCCAGGGCCGCCGCGGGGGCGGCCGTGGTGGCCGAGGTCGGGGCCGACGCCTCCGGCGGCGTGCGGCTGGCGGTGCACGCCGCCTCGGCGCTGACGCCCGACGAGGCCACCGCGGTCGAGCGGGCCGTCGCCGACTGGCTCGGCCTGCGTGACGACCTGACCGGTTTCCACGCGGTCGCCGAGGCCGACCCGGCGATGGCGCCGCTGCTCCGCGTCGCCCGGGGCCTCCACCAGGTGCGCTTCCCGTCCCTGGCCGAGGCGACGGTCTACTTCACGCTCACCCACCGCAGCACCGAGTGGTTCGCCGGCGCCCGCCGCCGACGCATGGCGGCCGACCTCGGCCCGTCCATGGTGGTCGACGACGTGGTCTACCGCGCGTTCCCCGCCCTCGACGTGGTGGCCGGCCTGAGCGACGACCGATTGCTGGCCTACACGGGCAACGCCCAACGCGCGGCCCGCGTCCGCGAGGTGGCCGCCGGCGTGGCGGGGCTGGGGGAGACGTGGCTGCGCGCGGCGCCCCACGCCAACGCCCGCGCGGCGCTGCTGGCCCTGCCGGGCGTGGGCCCGTTCACCGCCGACGCGCTGCTGCTGCGCGGCCTGGGCCGGCCCGACGAGGTTCCGCTCGAGATGCGCCCGTTCCGGCTGGCCGCCGAGCAGGTCTACGGCGCGCCACCGCCGACACCCGACGAGCTACGCGCCCGCTACGGCCGCCACATCGGCTGGTGGGCCTACGTCACCCGCACGGCCCTGCCGTGGTGCGAGACCCCGACCCCGGTCCGGGCCTGACCGTTTGACGCGGTGACCGACGCATGGGGAGGACCGAACCGGTCCTCCCCATGCGGGTGGTCGATCAGCGCACGCGGCCGTAGCCGTAGGGCGACATCATGTCCACTGAGGCCAGCTTCACCGACTCGCCGAACGTGGGCGCGTGGATCACCTGGCCGCCGCCGACATACAGGGCGACGTGCCCCAGCCCCGAATAGAAGACCAGGTCACCGGCGGCCAGCTGGCTCCGCGAGATGTGGGCGACCTTGTCCCATTGCATCGCGGCGTTGTGCGGCAGCGTCTTGCCCGCCGCGCGCCAGGCGGCCAGCGTCAGGCCCGAACAGTCGTAACCGTTGGGTCCTTCGGCGGCCCAGACATAGGGCGTCCCGATCGCGTTGTACGCGTACCGGACCGCGACACCCGCCTTGCCGGAGACCGACGGGATCTTCCCCGAATAGGATGAGCCGCTCGACGTCGAGGAGCCGTAGGCCTGCCTGCGCAGGTCGTACAACTTGTCGAGGTCGTTCTCGATCTTCTTCTTGCGGGCCTGCAGCTCCTTGGCCTGCGCGTCCTGCTGCGCCCGGGCCGTGGCCAGCCGTTGCTGGTCGCTCGTGAGCTGCTCGCGGGTGCTCCGGAACGCGTCGATCTGGGTCTGGCGCTCCCGCGCCAGCGAGTCCAGCGCCGCCATCCGGTCCAGCATGTCGTCGCCACCCGCCAGCAGAGCGCTGGCCGGGCCGAGCCGGCCGGTCTGGTAGGCCGCGACGGCGATGTCACCGACGTCCGCCTGGGCCGCGTCGAGCTGCTGCTGCAGCGGGCCCAGCCGGTCGGCCACCTGGCCCGCCTGCTTCTTGGTTGCCTTCGTCTCCTCGTTGAGCTTGTTGTAGGCCTCGACGACCTTCTCCAGCTCGGCGGAGGACTTGTTGATCTTCGCGGTGAGCTCGCTGGCCGACGGTTCGGCCGACGCGGCGCCCGCGGGCACCGCGACGACTACCGCCATGGCGACCAGCACGAGCGCACGCAGCGACATCCGTGCTGACGACAAAGGGCAGACCCTTCTTCCGCAGCCGCCTACCGGGTTAGCTGTCGGGTTCGGACGAGAAGGACGCCCTACCGCGGTGCGGATTCACCCCAGTGCTCCGTCGGGTCCCCGATTCGCCAGCGTGGGCCCGGGTCGTCTGGGCGCCCGGGGGACGGGCGCGGCACGGGCCGGCGATTCGGCGGCACCGGCGCGGAGCCACCCGGGGGGATGGCTGAGGACCACACCGGCGCCTCACCGTAACCCCGCGCCCCACCAGCACAAAGCCGAGCGGGGGCGAACTGCGGCTTTCGAGGCAATGATCCGCGCCGAAAGCGGGACACCTCACGCCGTGGGCAAAAGAAATTTCATTGGCAGTGCAAAAATCTTGGTCGCAGCTCTAGCGACGCCGGGTTACCACGTAGTTAAATGTGTTTCACCTTGTGACCCAGGCCACACCTGACCATCTCCGCATGCCAGCCTGACCGCATAAGTGGGGCGCCCCCGGTGCTGCAAGTCCGAAATCTCGAGGTCGTCTACGACGACGTGATGCTTGTGTTACGCGGTGTCTCGCTCGACGTCCCGAGCGGCGCCGTCGTCGCCCTGCTCGGCGCCAACGGAGCGGGCAAGACGACACTGCTGCGCGCCCTGACCGGACTGCTCGACGTCCACGACGGCGCGGTGACCAAAGGCTCGGTGACCCTCGACGGCCAACCCATCCACGGCCTGCGCCCCGCCGCGATCGTGCGGCGCGGCATCAGCCAGGTGATGGAGGCCCGCCGGATCTTCGGCGAGCTGAGCGTGGAGGACAACCTCCGGGTCGGCGGCCACACCAACCCGGGCGCGGTGGGTGCGCGGCTCGACCACGTCTACGGCCTGTTCCCCGTGCTCAAGGAGCGTCGCCGCAAGGTGGCCGGCTACCTGTCCGGAGGTGAACAGCAGATGCTCGCGATGGGGCGGGCGCTGATGGCGAAACCTCGCTACCTGTTGCTCGACGAGCCGAGCCTCGGTCTCGCGCCGCGCCTGGTCGACCAGGTCCGCGAGATCATCGTCGAGATCAACAAGTCGGGCACGGCGGTGCTGCTCGTCGAGCAGAACGCGGCGATGGCGCTGTCGATCGCGAGCCACGGCTACGTGCTGGAGACCGGCAAGGTCGTCCTCGACAAGCCCGCCGACCGGCTGCTGGCCGACGACGACGTGCGCGAGTTCTACCTCGGCCTCGGCGCCGCCGACACCGGCACGGCGCGCCGCTCGTTCCGCGAGGTCAAGCACTACAAGCGGCGCAAGCGGTGGTTGTCATGAGCGAAGACATTCTCGTCTTTGACGACGTGCACCTCAGCTTCGCGGGCGTCAAGGCGATCGACGGCATCAGCTTCACCGTCGGCGCCCGTGAGCTGTTCGCGATCATCGGGCCCAACGGCGCCGGCAAGACCTCGATCTTCAACGTGCTCTCCGGGGTCTACCGCCCGCAGCGCGGCCGCGTGCTCTTCGACGGCACGGACCTCGTGGGCCGCCGGCCGCACCAGATCGCCGCCCGCGGCATGGCCCGCACCTTCCAGAACGTCGAGCTGTTCGCCAACCTCACCGTGCTCGACAACCTGATGCTCGGGCGCCACCACCACATCGGCTACGGGACGCTGGCCGCCCTGGCCTGGGTGGGCAAGGCGCGCCGGGCCGAGGTCGCGGCGCGCGAGCGGGTCGAGGACATCATCGACTTCCTCGAGCTCGAGCAGTGGCGCCGGCTGCCGGTCGGCCTGCTGCCCTACGGCGTGCAGAAGCGGGTCGAGCTGGGCCGGGCCCTGGCCATGGAGCCCAAGCTGCTCCTCCTCGACGAGCCGGTGGGCGGCATGAACGTCGAGGAGACCGAGGACATGGCCCGCTACATCCTCGACATCCGCGACGAGCTCGACATCCCGATCCTGCTGGTCGAGCACGACATGGGCCTGGTCATGGACCTGGCCGACCGGGTGATGGTCGTCGACTTCGGCCGGCCCGTCGCCACCGGCGTCCCCGCCGAGATCCAGCACGACCCCGACGTGATCCGCGCCTACCTGGGGGAGGTGGAGCGGGCATGACGATCGCACCGGCCCGCACCGACACGGTGACCACGATCGCGTCGCGCATCCGCGACCGGGCGGCCGAGACGCCGCAGGGCGTCGCGATGCGCGAGAAGCACCACGGCATCTGGCGGCAATACACCTGGTCCGACTACTGGGACCAGGCGCTGACCGTGGCGCACGGCCTGCTGGCCCTCGGCATCGAGCCCGGCGACCGGGTCGCGGTGCACGCCGACAACCGCCCCGAGTGGCTGTTCACCGACATCGCCACCGTGGCGGTGCGGGCGATGACGGTCGGCCTCTACCCGACCAACCCCGCGCCCGAGGTCGGCTACCTGCTCGCCCACTCGGGCGCCAAGGTGCTGGTCGCCGAAGACCAGGAGCAGGTCGACAAGGCGCTCGAGGTGATCGGCGGCTGCCCCGACCTGCAACGGGTGATCTACCTGGAGCCGCGGGGCATCCGGCACCGCTACGACCACCCGGCGCTGCTCGGCTGGGACGACCTGCTGGCCCTCGGCCGCGAGCACCGCGCCGCGCACCCGGACGCGGTCGCCGACCTGATGGCCACCGCGACCCCCGACGACATCGCGACGCTGATCTACACCTCGGGCACCACGGGTCCGCCCAAGGGCGCGATGCTGTCGGTGGCCAATGTGGACTTCGCGGTACGCACGATCAGCGCCGGCCGCGGTTTCGCCGGCGCCCCACCCGGCCCCCGCGACCTGCTGGTTTCCTACCTGCCGCTGTGTCACGTGGCCGAGCGGATCTTCACGATCTGGTTCAACGCGGGCGCGGGCATCCAGGTCAACTTCGCCGAGTCGATCGCCACCGTGCAGGCCAACCTGCGCGAGGTGCAGCCGACGATCCTGTTCGGGGTGCCCCGCATCTGGGAGAAGATGCTCGCCACGGTCCAGATCAAGCTGGCCAACGCGTCGCCGATCAAGCGCGCCAACGCCCGCCTCTGGCTCAAGGTGGCCGACCGGATCGGCGGCACGCTCGTGCGCACCGGCGGCGTGCACACCACGGGCACCCGGCTGGCGTACGCCATAGGTTGGCTCTTCTTCTATCGCGCGCTGCGTGAGCGGGTCGGCATCGGCCGGGTCCGGTTCGCGGCCTCCGGCGCCGCCCCGATCGCACCCGACGTGCTGCGCTTCTTCATGGGCATCGGCGTGCCGATGTACGAGGTCTACGGCATGACCGAGAGCTCGGCGATCGCGACCGGCAACCGGCCCCGCCGCGTGCGGCTCGGCACCGTCGGCGAGCCCGAGGACGACACCGAGCTCCGGCTCGACCCGGCCACCGGCGAGATCCAGCTGCGGCACCCCGGCGTGTTCGTCGGCTACTACAACGACCCGGCGGCCACGGCGCGGGCCAAGACCGACGACGGCTGGCTGCGCACCGGCGACGTGGGGGAGTGGGAGGGTGACGGCCGCACGCACCTGCGGATCACCGACCGGGCCAAGGACATCATGATCACCTCGGGCGGCAAGAACATCGCGCCGAGCGAGATCGAGAACGCGCTCAAGGCATCGCCGTACGTCAAGGAGGCGATCCTGATCGGCGACCGCAAGCCGTTCCTCGGTGCCCTGATCGGCATCGAGTGGGACACCGTCGGCGAGTGGGCGCAGCGGAAGGGCATCGGCTACACCACCTATCGCGACCTGTCCGACAAGGCCGAGGTGCGCGCGCTGGTGCAGTCCGTCGTCGACGACGTCAACCGCCGGCACGCGCCGGTCGAGCAGGTGCGCGAGTTCCGCATGCTGCCCAAGGAGCTCGACCACGAGGACGGCGAGCTGACCGCGACCCAGAAGGTCCGCCGCTCCGCGGTCGCCGAGCTGTTCAGCGACCTGGTCGACGACATCTACACCGCGCGGGTCAAGGCATGACCGCGTTTCTCGAAGGAGTCCTGCGAGGGCTGGGGACCGGGAGCGTCTACGCGCTGCTCGCGCTCGGCTTCGTCATCATCTACAAGGCGACCCGGGTGATCAGCTTCGCCCAGCCGGCCCTGATGCTCGCCGGCGTCGTGCTGGTCAGCCACCTGGCCGGCCCGCTCGGCTTCTGGGTCGCGCTGCCGCTGGCCGCGCTGCTGACGGCGACGCTGGCGCTCGGCATCGAACGCGGAGCGGTGCGCCCGATGGTGGGCCGTCCGGCGTTCGTCGTCGCCATCATCACGCTCGGCGTCGACGTCGCCATCCGGGTCGTCGTCAACATCTTCATCGGCCTCGACGTGCGCACGGTGCACGACCCGTGGGGCCTGGCCAGCTGGCACCTCGGCTCGTTGCAGGTGCAGCAGCGGCACATCGCGGCCTTCCTGGCCACGGCCGTGCTGGTCACCGCGCTGTTCGCGTTCTTCCGGTTCAGCCGGATGGGCCTGGCGATGCGGGCGGCCGCCGACGACCAGGAGGCGGCGCTGGCCCAGGGCGTCTCGGTCGGCGCGGTGTTCGCGCTGAGCTGGGCGCTGGCCGGCGCGCTGGCCGCGGTCGGCGGCACGTTCGCGGCCGCGGGTGGCAGCTTCGACGGCACGCTCTGGCTGACGGCGCTGGTCGCCCTGCCGGTGATCATCCTCGGCGGGCTCGACTCGCTGCCCGGCGCCGTGCTCGGCGGGCTGGGCGTCGGCGTCGCGCAGGAGCTCGTCGCCACCTACCAGAACAACATGCCCTGGCTCGGCGGCAACGTCTCGGTGATCACGCCGTACGTGCTGATGCTGCTGGTCCTGCTCGTCCGCCCCTACGGGCTGTTCGGCACCCGGGAGGTCGAACGGGTATGACGGTTGCCACCAAGGCCCCGCGCGGAAGGCCGCTGCTGTTCACGTCGTACGGCAGCGAGATGGGGCTCTTTCCGACGACCACCCGCAAGGTCGCGTTCGGCGTGCTCCTCGCGGTCACCGCGGTCCTGCCCTTCATGCTGGCCGACGCCGAGCTGCAGTTGCTGGCCACCTGCGCCATCGCCGCGATCGGCGCGATCGGGCTGGGCCTCGTCACCGGGTACGCGGGTCAGGTGTCGCTCGGGCACGCGTTCTTCCTGGGCATCGGCGCCTACACGGCTTCGGTGATCAGCGGCGACCCCGACGGGCGGACGCTCGGCCTGGGCGTCACCGACATGCTCGTCTGGCTGCCGGCCGCCGGGCTGGTCGCGGGTCTCTTCGGCGTCGTCGTGGCGCCGCTGGCCACCCGGTTGCGCGGTCTCTACCTCGCGATCGTCACGCTCGGCCTGGTCTTCATCGGCCAGCACATCTTCAACGAATGGTCCACAGTGACCGGTGGCGTCGGGGTGGGGCGACCCGCGCCGACGCTGGAGGTCTTCGGTTACTCGCTGTCCACCACGACGGCCTCCGCGACCCGCGACCAGAAGCTGTTCTGGGTGATGACGGGCCTGCTGGTGGTGTTCGCGCTCGCGGCCCGCAACCTGGCCCGGTCGCGGGTGGGCCGGGCGTTCACGGCGATCCGCGACCGCGACATCGCGGCCGGGGTGATCGGCGTCAACCTGGCCCGTTACAAGACGATCGCGTTCGCGGTCTCGTCCTTCTACGCCGGCTGTGCGGGCGCGCTGCTGTTCACGGTGACCGGGTTCATCGACCCGAGCTCGTTCAGCCTGCTGCTGTCGGTGCAATACATCGCGATGGTGTTGATCGGCGGCGCCGGCACCATCTCGGGTGCGATCGCGGGGGCGTTCTTCATCACCCTGCTGCCCCGGATCATCCGTGAGCTGCAGGCGTTCCTCCCGTTCATCAGCACGGACGCCAACGAGGTACCCAACGTGCTGCAGGTCGAGTCGATCCTCTACGGCGTCCTGATCATCGTGTTCCTGATTTTCGAACCGCGCGGGCTCTTCGGCCTGTGGGTCCGCGCGCGCAACTACTGGAAGTCCTGGCCCTTCTCCTACTAAGAGGTGCGCATGAAGCGACTGGCATCCGGTGCCGCGGTCGTCCTTCTCGCCGTCGCGCTCGGCGGTTGCCGAGGCGGCGAGGCGGAGACCGGGGAGTCCGGCGTCAAGACCGACGTCGGTGTCACGGCGGAGCCGTGCCCCGAAGCCGTCAACAAAGACAAGGGCTGCATCTATCTCGGGATCATCTCCGACCTGACCGAGGGCCCGTTCCGGGCGCTGGCGGTGCCGATCACCGATGCGCAGAAGGCGTTCTGGAAGCGCGTCAACCAGAACGGCGGCATCGGCGACTACGAGGTCGACGTCACCAAGTACGTCCGTGACAACAAATACAACCCGCAGGTGACCAACCAGGTCTACCAGGAGATCAAGCCCAACATCCTGGCCCTGGCGCAGACGCTGGGCTCGCCGACCACCGCGGCGATCCTGCCGGACATGAAGACCAGCAACGTGGTCGGCTCGCCGGCGGCGTGGACCTCGGCGTACGCGTTCGAGGACGTGATCATCGAGTCGGGCGCCAACTACTGCATCGAGTCGATGAACGCGCTGGACTACGCCAACGAGACCTACAAGCCGAAGAAGGTCATGGCGGTGCACCTGGCCGGTGACTACGGCGACGACGCGGCGGCCGGCGCCAAGCTGGCCTCCGAGAAGCTCGGCTTCCAGTTCAGCGCCGTGCAGACCGACACCGGCACCGACAAGCAGGCGGGCGCGATCGGCGCCATCCTGCAGCAGAAGCCGGACGTGGTCATCCTGACCATGGGCCCGGCCGACGCGGCCGCGGTGGTCGGCGGTGCGGCGGCCCGCAACTTCACGGGCCGGTTCATCGGCACGAGCCCGACCTGGAACCCGGCGCTGCTGCAGAGCCCGGCCGGTCCGGCGCTGACCGCGCTCTACGAGCAGAGCGGGCCGTGGGGTTCGTGGGGCAGCGACACGCCGGGTCACAAGGCGATGCGCGAGGCGCTCCCGGGCAAGACGCCGTCCGACGGCTACACGTCCGGCTGGATCTGGTCGTACCCGATCAAGGCCGCCCTGGAGAAGGCGAACTCGAACGGCGACCTGACCCGGGCCGGCGTGGTGGCGGCGGTCAAGCAGCTCTCCTCGGTCGACTACGAGGGCATGCTGCCGACGGGCGCCGGCAACTACGCCGGTGGGCCCAGCGGCATCTTCAAGCAGACGCAGATCTCCAAGGTGGACGCGACGGCGCCGACCGGTGTCACGCCGGTGCGGCCGCTCTTCGAAGGCCCGACGGCCAAGGCGTTCACGCTCGACAAGCCCTGCTTCGAACAGCTCTGACGACCCACCCTCGGCGGCCGTCGCGTCCCTCGGACGCGGCGGCCGCTTTGTCGCAATTTCCGGGTCCCGCTCACGGGAGTGAGGGGGCATACCGCCGCCAACCTGGGTAAACACCTGGCCACACCGCCGCCCGCCGCATCCCGATGTGCCAGGTGGCCGATTGCGGCACTTCCCTCTTCTAGCTTGCGTTTCGCACAATGGCAGTAGAGCTTTCCGCCGCACCCGCAGCGGGCTCTCCGCGGATCAACGCGACCTGCCTTCACCAGAGGGCCGATCGGGAAACGGCACGTCACTGGCTCAGCCCGCAACACGGAGCTGCTGGAGGCACCCCGTGAACGCAACCCGCCCGCAACCCGTCACCTCGGCCAGCCCCGCACCGACCCCGCTCTACCGGCAGCCCGGCATCCTCGTCACCAGCGAGGCGTTCGTGGTGGCCGGCCGGCGGTTCCCGGTCCGCGACCTGTCCAACCTCCGCACGGCGCGCGGCCCGCACGATCGCCTCACGATGCGGTCGGTGCTGGTCACCGGCGCGGTCCTGGGCAGTGTCGGCATCGCGCTGAGCTTCAGCGGCGCACAGCTGAGCCCGACGGCCTTCCTCCTGCTGGGCGCGGCGGCGTTCGTGCCGATCACCCTGGTCTCCTTCGGCCAGCGCATGCGCCCGCGGGCATACGAGCTGTGGGGCGACTACCGCGGCATGACGGTGCTGCTGTTCAGCTCCGACGAGGAACGCGAATACGGCCAGGTGACCCGGGCTCTGCTCCGCGCCCAGGAGGTCGACCGCATGGGCGGATTCGCCGCACCGCCGCTGGTCAACCTCTACCCCTGGTAAGACTTTCCGGATAGAGAGCGCCCGCACGGCGGGCGGGCGCGGGTCGCCGGCGAATTCCCTAGAGTTCGCCGGCGACCTTCTTTCCTGGGTTCTCGCCGGTGCCGCGGTGAACGGCCGCCTCGTGCTCCTCATCCAGGACGGTCGCCGTTTGGACCGGAGATCGCTCCAGCCAGTGGGAAGCCCAGACGAGTGCCAGCGGAGATAGCGCGACCAGAACGAGAACGAAGCCGACGCCGATCCCGACAGCGGCTACCGCTCGTCGGGTTGACCGCACCTCAGAGGTCGTCGGCGATGCGCTTGATCAGCGCCAGCGACTCGGTTTCGTTCAGCGCGCTGTCGCGCAGCCAGTTGAACTCGATGTGGTAGGGCTGGGTCTCCGTCGGGCGCTCGAGGAAGTTTTCCAGGTTGGCGCTCTCGAGATAGACCACGTCGGCGTCGTCGGTGAACTGGAGGATCATGAATGATCCGGCCGCGGTCACCCGGCCCGTGTCGAAGCGGACCACCTGGATGGTGATGTTGGGTGCGGCGGCCAGCGAGGTGAGGTGGTCGAGCTGCTCGCGGTGGACCTCGACGCCGCCGATCGCGCGGTGCAGGACCGCCTCGTCGAGGATGATGTCGAACCGCGGTGGGTCGTCGCGCTCGAGGATCTCCGCCTTGCGGCGCATGCGCACCTCGACCTTGGTGTCGACCTCGTCGAGCCGCACCTGTCCCGGCGCCCGATTGGTGATCACCGCTCGCGCGTAGTCGCGGGTCTGGGCCAGGCCCGGCATCAGGCTCGACTGGAAGCACAGCATCGCCGACGCTTCGGCTTCGAGGCCGATGAACTGCGCGTATTGCGGCTGGATCGAGGCTCGGGCCTCCTGCCACCACGGCTTCTGCCGCGCCACCCGGGCCAGGGCGATGAGCTCCTGCGCCTCAGGGCTGCCGTCGATGCCGTAAAGGCCGAGCAGCGCGCGGACGTCGTTGGTGGAAACGCTCACCCGGCCGGTCTCGATGCGGATGAGCTTGCTCAGGGACCAGTCCATCGCCTCGGCGACATGATCTTGGGTCAGCTTCGCGTCTTCCCGGGCTGCCCGCAATGCCGAGCGCAATTTGCGCCGGCTGGCGGTCGGCCCCTGGACCGTCGTCACGGCCGCCTCCGGTCGGGGGATATTTTTGGGCTAAGCCATGATCAAGGGGATTAACCATGATCAGGGTTGGCCATCCGGAACCTTGCGTTTAGCCACCTTGCATCTTGCTAATCGAGACTACACCGGGGCATCGGCATAGGGCCATATATAAGCCGGCACGCCAACCGGGGTCGGCGGCGTGCCGGCTTAGGAACTGGCGTCAGCGCGAAAGGTCGAACTCGCCGGCCGCCACGCCGGCGATGAAGCCACGCCAAGAAGGAGCGTCGAAGGACAGGTGCGTCTCAGGGGCGGTCGAGTTTCGCAGGACCGCTCCGGTGCCGTCACCGAGGGTAGCTACCTCGACGCAGTTCGCCGCTTCGCAGCGTGAGCTACGGCGGAATGCGAGCGAGGTCGTCTTGCTGTCGGACATCTGGTTCTCCGCAGGCTCGGGGCTTTTCTGGGAAAGAAAAAGCACGGCATGCGACATTGCCGCAGGGGCCGGCCAGGATAGGAATTTAGCGGTCGAACGTCCACAATGGAAGCGTCGGGGCCCGGATGATGCGATTTGTTGGCCCAATCGAGTGCGAAGATCACCGGTACGGGAAATTGCGATTACGGTAAGTAGGCACACCAATGGTGTGGTCACTCTTCGCAGCGTGACCTTGCTTTGTGGACCAGGCTATTGATGGGCATAAGTCCGGCTTGCGCCGGAGTCGCCACTGCGCTGAAAACCCCGCCCCGGGGTGGTGGGTTACGGCCTCTTTCGAGGGAATCCGCTCAGGAGGTGACGGCGACCGGGTCCGTGGCGTCGGCCTGGGCGCGGGTCCAGCGGGCCACCTTGCGCTCCGCGTAGAACGACACGAACGGGATCGTGCCCGCCAGCATGACCAGCAGCATCCGGCCGATGGGCCAGCGGGCCCGCCGGCCCAGGTCGAAGACGGCGATCAGGTAGATCATGTAGAGGAAGCCGTGGGCCGGGCCGACGGTCTCGACCACGGTCGCGTTGTCGCCGATGTACTTCAGTGGCATGCCGATCACCACGAGCACGATCAGCACGACGCCGACGATGTAGGCGATGATGCGGTAGCGGGTCAGGGCTGCGCGCATGGTGCGGGGGGATCCTTCCTGATCAACCAGGACCGCGGCGGCGGCCCGGGTATGCGGACGCCTTCGCGCCCGGGTTGGCGTTGAGCCAGGCGAGATAGTCGTTGTATTCGTCCAGCTCCGGGTCGGGAGCGGCGGGGGCGGCGCCCGCGGTGGCGCGGCGGGGGACCAGCACCGGCCGCCGGAAACCAGAACCGATCTTGGGCGTACGGGTGCCGAGCACGGGCGGCAGGACCGGCACCTCCTTGACCGGTTCGGCCGCCTCCGGAGCGGTGACGGCCGGCGTGCTGAGCGCCTCGCGGATCTCCCGGTACCAGAGGAAGCCGACGAACGCGGCGAACACCGGCCACTCGAACGCGTACGCCCAGCTCAAGGTGTTGCCGGCGGACGCCCGGGAGATCTGCCACCAGCCCAGCGCCAGGAAACCGCCGATCAGCGCGATCGCCAGCACATGCTTCGCGAGCATCGGTGGGGTGACCAGACGCCTCATGTCGAATGAGGGTACCGGCGCTCGCTGAGGACTCCGACAGCGCGTCGTAGCCGGGACGAATCTTGGTTACCCCGCGTCGGAAATGGGCAGTATCGAACCATGACCGAATCTGTTGGGCGCGACCGTTCCCCGACCGAGTCCGTCGACGTGACGGTGTCGGTCGTCGGCGAGGACGTGGGCGTCGACCCGAGCGAGCTGTCCGACGACGACCTGATGCGCGAGCTGCACAGCCTGCACCGGACCCGGCTGGACACGCTCCGGCACGGCTCCGATCCGTCCCTGGCCAACCACCTGCGGCGCACCGCCGAGCTGGAGACCGAATACCTCGCCCGGCATCCGGGTCGCGAGGTCGACCCGCACCGCCTGCGCGACGGCGCGGGGGTGGAGTGACCATGGCTGACCGCGACGACCCGCCGGCGCTGGGCGAGCCCGGCCCCGACGCCGCCGACCCGGGCGGCACCACCGACGACACCGACGGCGCCGACTTCGCCAACGAGCACGAGGACACCGCGGTCGACGAGTCGATCACCGAGGGCCGGGACCGCGGCGAGTCGGAGAGCCCGCACGGCTGGTCCGGCCTCGAGGAGCGCGACAGATCGGGGAACTGAGCCCGGCGCCCGGCGGGGCGTTCTAGCGTGAGGTGCGTGGGCCGGTAGCCGGCCCGTACACCTGTGGCCCGCCCGAGTCGGGGCTTGGACTGTTTGTCACACGAGAGGGCAGAAGGCCCTCGCTCCCCTCCAGTGAGCCTGGAACGGAGAGGAGCGCACGCATGTCCGCCGCCACCGAGATCCGGCCGTTCACGGTCACCATCCCGCAGCGGGATCTGGACGACCTGCACGACCGGATCGACAACACTCGCTGGCCCGAGCACGAGACCGTGCCCGACCTGACCCAGGGCGTGCAGCTCGAGACCATGCAGGAACTCGCCCGGTACTGGATCTCGGACTACGACCTGCGGCGGATCGAGTCGCGGCTCAACGACCTGCCGCAGTTCATGACCGAGATCGACGGCCTGGACATCCACTTCATCCACGTGCGGTCGCGGCACGACGACGCGCTGCCGCTGATCCTCACCCACGGCTGGCCGGGCTCCGTCGTCGAGTTCCTCCAGACCATCGACCTGCTGACCGATCCGGAGGCGCACGGCGGCCGGGCGCAGGACGCGTTCCACGTCGTCGTGCCGTCGATCCCGGGGTACGGCTTCTCGGGGCGCCCGGACGCCACCGGCTGGGGACCCGACCACATCGCCCGGGCCTGGGTGACGCTGATGAACCGCGTCGGCTACCAGCGCTTCGCGGCGCAGGGCGGCGACTGGGGCGCGATCATCACGGACCTCATGGGCGCGCAGGCCCCCGACGGGCTGATCGGCATCCACTCCAACATGCCCGGCACGGTCCCGCCCGACGTCTTCAAGGCGATGACCTCGAACGTGCTCGGCTCCGGCGACCCCAAGCCGACAGATCTCTCGGCGGAGGAGAGCCGCGCCTACGACCAGCTGAGCTTCCTCTACACCAAGGGCATCGGGTACGCGCTGGAGATGGCCCTGCACCCGCAGACGCTGTACGGCCTGGCCGACTCGCCGGTCGCGCTGGCCGCCTGGATGATCGACCACGACAGGCAGAGCTACGAGGACATCTCGGCGGCCTTCGTGCAGAAGGAGCCCGTCGGCCACCTCACCCGCGACGAGGTGCTCGACAACGTCACGCTCGCCTGGCTCACCAACACCGGCATCTCGTCGGCCCGGCTCTACTGGGAGAGCACCGTCGGCTTCTTCGACGTCAAGGGCGTGCAGACGCCGGCCGCGGTCAGCGTCTTCCCGCACGAGCTCTACCAGGCGCCGCGGTCGTGGACCGAGCGGGCGTACCCGGAGCTGGTGTATTTCCACGAGGTCGAGATGGGCAACCACTTCGCGGCCTGGCAGGAGCCGGAGCTGTTCGCCGCGGAGGTGCGCGACGGGCTGCGGCCGCTGCGATGAGCGCCCCGCCGACCTTCGCCGGCGCGACGGGCTGGCTCAACACCGCGCCGCTGCGCCCGGAGGACCTGCGCGACCGGGTGGTGCTCGTCGACTTCTGGACGCTGACCTGCATCAACTGGCTGCGCACCGAGCCGTGGATCCGGGCGTGGTCCCAGGCGTACGCCGATGACGGCCTGCTCGTGGTCGGCGTGCACACGCCGGAGTTCTCGTTCGAGCACGACGCCGACCTGGTCCGGCTCGCCACGGCCGAGCGGGAGATCACCTACCCTGTGGCGCTGGACGACGACTACGGGATCTGGACCGAGTTCGACAACCATTTCTGGCCGGCGCTCTACTTCGTCGACGGTGCTGGGGAGATCCGCGACCAGCACTTCGGCGAGGGCCGCTACGTCGAGTCGGAGCAGTCGATCCAGCGCCTGCTCGGCGTCTCGCGCGAGCTGGTCGCCGGCGAAATCATGGGCCAGGGCGTGGAGGCGGACGCCGACTGGGACACGCTGCGGACACCCGAGACCTACCTGGGCTACGGCCGCGGCGGCGGTTTCGCGTCCGAGGGCCCGATCCTCGACCAGAGCCGGGCGTACGCCTTCCCGGGCTTCCTGCCGTTCAACCAGTGGGGCCTCGACGGCGAGTGGACGATCGGCCGGGAGCGGATCCGGCTGGACGGCCCCGACGGTCGGATCGCGTTCCGCTTCCAGGCCCGCGACGCGCACCTGGTGCTGGCCAACCCGACGGGCGAGCCGATCCCGTTCCAGGTCTTCCTCGACGGCGCGGCGCCCGGCCCGGCGCACGGGGTCGACGTGGCCGCGGACGGGGCGGGCGTGCTCCGGGAGGGCCGCCTCTACCAGCTGGTCCGCCAGCCGGAGGCGGTCGAGGAGCGGATCGTCGAGATTGCCTTCGGGGGCCCGGGCGCCGAGGCCTACGCCTTCACGTTCGGGTAGCGAGGCGGCGGGCCAGGTCGTCGACCCGGTCCGCCGCCGCCCGGCGCGTCAGCCGACCGGCCTCGCCGCGCCACAGCACGTCGCCGAGCGTGGTGCGCAGGTGCCAGGCCAGGATGCGGTCCACCGCGAGCCGGCGGTCGCTGATCCGCTCGTAATGGGCGACGGTGGCGCCGAGCAGGCCCGGGCCGCCGAGGGCGCGCAGGTCGTACTCGGGCTCGGCCAGGGCGGCGGTCTCGAAGTCGACGACCAGCCGGAGCCGGTCGCCCGCCCAGACCTGGTTGTCGCCGTGCAGGTCCGCGTGCACGAGCACGCTCGGCCGGGGTGGCACCAGCGTCGCATCGGCCCAGTCGCACCAATCCCCGACCTGAGACCGCTGGTCGGGCCGGATGAAGGGGCCGAGCCGGTCGTGCAGCTCCCTAGTCGCGACGGGGTGCTGGGGACCATGCCGGGCCTGGGGCAGTGGGCCGACGGCGTCGTCGACGCGGGCGCGGGTCGCAGTGTCGTGCAGCGCCGCGAGGAACCGGGCCAGCTGCCGGCCGGCGCACGCCGGGTCGAGCCTCGGCAGCACCGCGAACAGCGATCGGCCGCGCACGCGCTCGGTGACCAGCAGCACCGGGTCCAGGCTGGCCGCGACGACCTGCGGCAGGCACGGGACGGCGGGCTCCCTCGCCAGCGCGCTCAGCACGCGCAGCTCGTGCGCGACCCGCTGCGCGGCCGGTCGCGACCAGGCGAACTTGGCCACGTAGCGCCCGCTCACGACGGCCGTCGAGGACCACCACAGCGGGTCGTCCTCGACGGCGCGGTCACGAAGCTCGACGGGTCCGTCGCCGAGCCGCGGCACGACCTCGCGCAGGGCCGCGGTGACGCCTTCGGCCGTGCACTCCGTCAACCACCGCACCCGCCCATCCCACCACCGCAGTGGGCCTGCGCGGGACGGGCGGCGACGCTAGTTGAAGATGCCGTCCAGGATGTTGTCGCCCGGGCGGTTGCCGTCGGCGGGTGGTGCGTTGTTGCCGTTCGGGTTCGTCGGCTCGTTGCTCGGGTTCGTCGCCGGCCGGCCACCGCTGATCTTCAACGTGACGGTGGCGCCCTCGACGCTGCGGCGGTTCGGGTCGCTGTAGGCGACCGTGCCCTCCGGGCAGTTGGACGGCACCCGGGCCTCGTCGACCTTGACCTCGAAGCCGGCCTCCCGCAGGCGGTTGCGCGCCTCGTCGACCGAGTCGCAGGACACGTCCGGGATGGTCTTCTGGTTCCCGTACGCGGTGTTCCGCGAGGGCGCCGGGAAGTCGACGCTGGGCTTGCCCTTCATCGCGTCCGCCAGCGTCTCGTACACCGCCGGGTTGATCTTGTCGTGGTCCATGTTCTCCGGCGTCTCCGGCCAGTCCGGGTCCGCCATGATGCCGGCCACGGCCAGCGTCGTCGTGGTGACCACCAGGGACGCGGTGCGGTCGCTGTCGGTGGTGCCGGTCTTGCCGGCCACCGGGTGGTCGACGATGTCGCGCACCTCGCCGGCGGTCGAGCCCCGGCACTGGCCGAACGCCGACTTGTCGCCCACCGGGCAGCGGGCGATGTCGATCGCGCCGCGCGCCACCTCGGTCGGCACCGCCTGGTCGCAGCGCGGGTTGCCGACATCGATCTTGGCGCCTTCGAAGTCGACGATCTGCTCCACCGGCGTCGGCTGACAGTGCTTGCCGTCGGCGGCCAGCGTCGCGTACGCGTTGGCCAGGTCGAGCGGCGTCGTGGCCGAGACGCCCAGCGTGAACGAGCCCCACGTGTCGGCCGCCGCCTTGTCGGCGGCGTGCGCCGCCTCCGACGGGGCCAGGAAGCGGATGCCGAGCGCCTTCGCCGCCTGGATCGTGTTGTACGCGCCGGCCTGCTCCTCGAGCGGCACGAAGTACGTGTTGACCGACTGGCCGAACGCGCTCCACATGTCGTGCCGGCCGGCCATGCGCGAGTTGTCGTTGGTCGGGCAGTAGCGCGGGATGTCGCTGCAGCTGCCCGGCTCGCCCTGCGGAGCGTAGTAGCCTGAGCGGTAGACCTGCTGCGCGTTGATCTCCGTGGCCAGCGGCATGCCCTTCTGCAGGGCCGCCACCGCCGCGAAGATCTTGAAGGTCGACCCGGCCTGGTAGCCGTTGACCCCGCCGCCGCCGGTGATCAGGGGGTTGGCGGTCACCGGGTACGTGCCGCGCACGCCGCGCTCCGCCTCGGCCGGGTTGCTGTGCGGCTTGTTCTTCGGGTTCGACGAGCTGTCGATGCCGAACGTCCGGTTGGTGGCCAGCGCCCGGACCCGCCCGGTGCCCGGCTCGACCGCGGCGACCATCAGCGCCTCCTTGCGGTTGACGCTGAGCTGCTCGGTGACGTTCTTGTGGGCGGCCTTCTGCACGGCCGGGTCCAGCGACGTCACGACCCGGTAGCCGCCGCCGCGCAGCCGCCGCTCCCGGTCGTACGTCGTGCTCCCGAACGCCTCCTGCTCGAGCCACCAGCGCTGGAAGTAGTCGCAGAAGAAGCCGAAGTCGTTGGGCGTCGTGGCGGTGCAGCCGTTGCTCGGCGTCTTGCCGACGAACTTGAGCTCGACCTGCTTGGCCTCCGTAGCCTGCGCCGCGCTGATCGCGCCGGTCTTGACCATCTGGTCGAGCACCCAGTCACGCCGTTCGAGGGTCTGCGGCCGCTGGCCCTCGTCCATCGGGTCGTAGACGCTGGGCGCCCGGATCACGCCGGCCAGCAGCGCCGACTCCGACAGGGTGAGCTTGTCGGGCGTCTTGCCGAAGTAGTAGCTCGACGCCGCGTAGACGCCGTAGGTGCTGTGCCCGAACGGCGCCATGTTGAGGTAGCGCTCGATCACGCCGTTCTTGCCGAGCTCCTTGTCGAGCGCGAGGGCCTGCCGGCTCTCCTTGATCTTGCGGCTGGTGCTCTTCTCGGTCGCGTCGACGACCTGCTGGGGCTCGGTCGCCGAGTAGGTGGCGAGCATCCGGACCAGCTGCATGTCGAGGGTCGAGCCGCCCTGCTGGGCGCCGGTGGTCTTGTTGACCACGACGGCCCGGGTCAGGCCGCGCACGTCGACGCCGTTGTGCCGGTAGAACGACTGGTCCTCGGCGGCCACCAGGGCCTGCGCCATCGTCGGCGCCATGGCCGAGAGCGGCACGTCCTTGCGGTTCTCGTCGTAGAACGTCGCCAGCGGGGTCTTGCCGTCGCGGGCGAACACCTGGGTCGCCTGGGGCGCCTGCTTGACGGTGAAGCTCGCCGGCAGCTCGTCGAAGGAGATCGCGCCCGCCTTGGCGATCAGGCCGGACGCCGCCGCCAGGGGGAACGCCGCAGCGGCCACGATCACGCCGGAGAGCACACCGACCGCGGCCAGTGTGGCGATATTGCGAAACCGGCTGTTTTCGTGCGCGTGCATAGGACCCCCGGGTCGTTTGGCGTGTATTGGACCAGACGCGTCAATCGCCCTCCCGGTTGCGGGTCGGGATGCGTGAATCCGGTCACCACCGCCCCGACACGCCGCTTAACCTCCCTATAAACGGGCAAAAGCCAGATATGGAGCGGGGGATGGATCTGGACCAGATCACCAAGCTGGCGCAGAACGAACGCGTGCGCCGGCTGCTGCTCAGCGTGCTGAGCCGAACGGGTGACGATCTCGACCTCAACCGCCTGCTCGACCAGCTCCAGCAGGGTGGGCTCCAGCAGCAGGTCCAGTCGTGGATCCACATCGGGCCCAACCGGGAGGTCACCGGGACGCAGATCCAGGACGCGCTGGGCGCGGCCAACCTCGACGCCTCGGCCGACGACGCCGGCCTGACGCCGCAGCACGCCGCCGACACGCTGGCCGAGCTGCTGCCCCAGATCGTCGACCGGGCCAGCCCGGCCGGCGCCCTGCCCGACGCCAGCACGCTCCAGGAGGTGTTCAACCAGATCCTCCTGGGCGAACCGAGGGAGGACCACGCATGATCGGCACTTTGCTCTGGGCGCTCATCGGTGGCGTGATCATCGGCGCGCTCGCCCGGCTGATCCTGCCCGGGCGGCAGAACATCTCGATCTGGGCCACGATCACCATCGGCTTCATCGCCGCGCTGGTCGGCGGCGTGATCGCGGACTTCCTGGGGGTCGGTGAGACCCGCGGCATCGACTGGATCCGGCACGGCATCCAGATCGGCCTGGCGATCCTCTTCGTCTGGATCTTCACCCGCCTGGCCGCCCGCGACGCGGCCAAACGATCACTCGAGCAGCGGTAGCTCGGCGTTAGGAACGGCCCGTTCCCATGCGGAAAGCGTTAGGAACGGGCCGTTCCTTTCAAGCGGCAGTTCGTCGAACAGGACGACCGGGCCGTCGGGGTGGCGGGTGTCGAAGCGGTACGACCGGACCACGCCGGCGCCCGAGTCGAGCACGGAGAACACCGTGACGTCGTTGTCGGCGACGTAGGGCAGCGGTGCCCCGTCGGGGCCGGCCAGCGGCGCGACGGTGGGCATGACCGCCGCCAGCCCGCCCGGGTCGCCACGGTCGGGGAACGCGCCGTACGAGTTGCCGACGTTGGACGTCTCCAGCCAGTTGACGCCGGCCGGGTCGCGGAACCGGTTCCACAGGTGCGAGTGCCCGTTGACGACCAGGTCGACCCCGGCGGCGGCGAACAGCGGCGCCAGGTCACGCAGCACGACGTCGTCCGCGATCGGGTACGCGTAGCCGCCCGCCCCGTCGGGCACCGGGTCGGTGTAGGCCGGGACGCAGTGGGCGCCGAGCCCGTGGCTGGCGTGGTGGAACAGCACCACCCGGTAGCGGGCCGCCCGGGCCGCCGGCGACGCCAGCTCACCGGCCAGCCAGCCGTACTGGGGCGACCCCGCGTCGACCCGCGCGTAGCGGAACTGCCCGCCCATCGGATCGCCGGCCCGGTCGGGCGGCTCGGCGTAGGTCGCCACCGCGTCCCGCCACGCCCGGGTGACGAACAGCGCGACCACGAACACGTCGCCGACGGTGCGGGACCACCAGCGGGGGCCGTCCGGGCCGCGGGGCACCGGGAACAGCGCCTCGTAGGTGGCCGTGTCCCACGCATCCGGCGCCGGGTCGTCGAAGCGCGCCTGGAGCGTGCGGTGCCGGGCCCGGCGGCCCATCACCTCGTGGTTGCCGATCGCCGGGAACAGCGGGGTGTGCTGCAACAGCGGCGCGCCCCGATAGCGCCGGCCGGCGATCTCCGTGTCGGCCCGCCCGGTCAGGCTGGCGAAGAACCCCCGCGGCGGGTCGAACCAGTCGGCCGCCCGGTCCGGCACACCGACCATGTCGCCCGCGAAGAGGACGCCGTCGAGCTCCACCCCGACCGTCTCGGCCACCTTCTCGATGTTGGCCGGGGTCATCCGCCACATCTGGTGGTCGCTGGAGAGCAGCAGCCGGGCCGGCCGCCCGGGCGGGACCGCGGGCGCCAGTGAGTAGGTCGCCGACTCGACGCGGTCGCCGCCGGCGAGGTCCGAGACCACGCGGTACGGGGTGCGGGCGGCCGCCCCGAGCCCGGTGACCAGCGCCCAGTGCCGGTGCACGGTCGTGCGTACATCCTGGTCGTCGTGGAGGGTGACCAGCGCGGAGCTGGTCGCTTCGACGCGCCGCCCGCCGATCAGCACCGCGCCGGTCGCGTGCGCGCCGGTGTGCCACAGGACGTGCACGCCGTCGGCCGAGGGGTCCAGGAGGTACGGCTCGCTGTGCACCGGACAAGTATCCCGGTGCGCTGATCGGATAACGTCGCTGCATGTCCGAGACGGGTTATCCCTGGCCGATCGAGACCACCCGGCTCGCCAACGGCATGCGCGTGGTGGTCAGCGAGGACCGCAGCGCGCCGGTCGTGGCGGTCAACCTCTGGTACGACGTGGGGTCGCGGCACGAGCCCGACGGGCAGACCGGCTTCGCGCACCTCTTCGAGCACCTGATGTTCGAGGGATCGGTCAACGTGCCGAAGACCGAGCACATGCGACTGGTGCAGGGCAACGGCGGCTCGCTGAACGCGACGACCAACCCGGACCGGACCAACTACTTCGAGACGCTGCCGGCCGAGCACCTGGAGCTCGCGCTCTGGCTCGAGGCCGACCGGATGGGCGGGCTGGTGCCGGCGCTGGTCCAGGAAACCCTCGACAACCAGCGCGACGTGGTCAAGAACGAGCGGCGCCAGCGCTACGAGAACGTGCCCTACGGCGACGCCTGGCTGCGGTTGCTGCCGCTGCTCTACCCGGAGGGCCACCCCTACCACCACCCGACCATCGGCTCGATGGACGACCTGAACGCGGCCGAGCTGGGCACGTTCCAGGCGTTCCACCGCACCTACTACCGGCCCGACAACGCGGTGCTGACCGTGGTCGGCGACGCGGCCCCGGCCGAGGTGTTTGCCTTGGCCGCGAAATACTTCGGCGGTGTGCCGGCCGGCGACGGGCGGCCGCCGGCGCCGACGGGGTCGCTGGCCGGGTGGGCCGGTCCGGTCTCGTCGGTCGTGGCGGCCGAGGTGCCGGCGCCGCGGGTCTACCTGGCGCACCGCACCGCGCCCTACGGCACCCCGGACTACGACGCGATCACCGTGCTGGCCACGGTGCTCGGCCAGGGCCGGGGGAGCCGGCTCTACCGGCTGCTCGCCGACGGCGCCCGGCTCGCACAGCCGGACACGGTCTCCGCGTACGGCGTCGACCTCGCCCATGCCCCCGCGCCGCTGATCGTCTCGGCCACCGCCCGCCCCGGCGTCACCGCCGCCCGGCTCGGCGCCGCGCTCGCCGAGGTGGTCGACGAGCTGGTCACGGGTGGTGTCACCGAGGCCGAGCTGACCCGGGCCAAGGCGTTGCTGGAGACCGACTGGTGGACCTCGGTGGCCACCGTGGACGGCCGGGCCGACCTGCTCAGCCGCTACGCCACGCTGTTCGGCGACCCGGCGCTGGTCGGCGCCCGCCTGCCGGGCTGGCGCGCCGTGACCGCCGACGACCTGGCCGAGGTGGCCCGCCGGGTGCTGCGCCCCGAAGACCGAGTGACGCTGGTGTACGAGCCGATGGAGGCTGTGGCATGAGGGAGCTTGCGACCGAATCATTTGGCTCAGTAGCCAAGTCATGCTCCTCCGAGCGAAGCGAGGCAGGCGCATGACGGAGCTTGTTGCGCAGCGGCCGGAGCCGGGGACGCCGCGGCCCTACCGGTTCCCGACCGTCGTGCGGCGCACGGTGGCGGGCGGGTCGATCGTCGCCGCCGACCTGCCGGGCCACAACCTGGCGGTCGCCTCCTTGCTGCTGGACGCCGGTGGCGGGCGGGAGTCGCTCGGTGTCGAGGGCGTGGCCGAGGTGTTGGCCAAGGCGCTGGAGGAGGGCACGACCGCGCGGTCGGCCGCCGACTACGCGGTCGCTCTCGAGTCGCTCGGCACCGACCTGTCGCTTTCGGTCGACTGGGACTCGTTCGCGGCGACCGTCCAGGTGCCGGTCGCGGCGCTGCCGGCCGCGGTCGACCTCCTCGCCGAGGCGGTCCGCCGGCCCAGGCTCGACCCCGCCGACGTCGAACGGGTCCGCGACGACGAGGCCGAGTCGCTGCGGCTCTACTGGGCCAACCCCGGCCCGCGGGCCGACGCGGTGCTGCGGGCCGACCTGTTCGGCAACGAGGTGCGGCACGGGCGGCCGCTCTCCGGCGACCCGCGGTCCGTCGCGGCGCTCTCGGTCGACGACGTGGTCTCCTTCCACCGCGCCTGGTTCGCCGCCCCCGGCACGCTGCTCGTCGTCGGCGACCTGTCCCGCATCGACCTCGACGCGCTGGGCCGCTCGGCGTTCGCCGGGGCGACCGAGGCCGCGCCGCTGGCCGGCGACCCGT
This sequence comes from Asanoa sp. WMMD1127, assembly GCF_029626225.1. Classification (NCBI taxonomy): domain Bacteria; kingdom Bacillati; phylum Actinomycetota; class Actinomycetes; order Micromonosporales; family Micromonosporaceae; genus Asanoa; species Asanoa sp. WMMD1127. The sequence continues at coordinate 114,833 of NZ_JARUBP010000001.1, read as the reverse complement.
TCCCGGTCGCGGCGCGCTCGGCCCGCCGGATCGTGCTGGTCGACCGGCCCGGCTCGGTGCAGTCGACGCTGCGGCTAGGGCACCCGGCGCCGCACCGCTCGCACCCCGACTACGTGCCGATGACGCTGGGCGCGATCGTGCTCGGCGGCGCGTTCACCTCGCGGCTCAACCACCTGCTGCGCGAGGTGCGCGGCTACACCTACGGCATCCGCTCGGAATACGGCCTGTCGCGCCGGTTCGGCCGGTTCGTGGTCAGCGCCGGCGTGCAGACCGCGGTGACCGCGCCGGCCCTGGTCGACGCGGTCGGCGAGATCGCCCGTACGCAGGCCGAAGGGGTCACCGAGCCCGAGCTGGCGGTGGCCCGCGATTGGCGGGCCGGGCAGCTGTCGGTGGGCCTGCAGACGCCGCGGGCCTACGCGAGCGCGCTGTCGACGCTGGTCGTGCACGACCTGCCCGACGACTATCACGCGCGGCTGCGGGAGTCGCTGCTGCACGCCACCGTCGACGAGGTCTCCGCCGCCACCGCCGCCCACCTCAACCCCGACGGCATCACCCTGGTCATCGAGGGCGACGCGGCCGTGATCCGCTCCGAACTCGAAGCCACGGGCCTGGGAGACGTGGTCGTGGCCGCGGTCTAGCTTCTGGGCCAGCCGTAGAGGCGCTCGACGTGCAGGGTCAGGGCGACGCGGCGGTCGGTGACCATCGCGGCGCGGAACTCGGCCCAGTCCGGGTGCTCGCCGGCGATGCGGCGATAGATGTCGACCAGCTCGTCGACGGTGGCGTCGTGCGGGTCGGCCGCCACTGGGGAGAGCGTGGCCCGGCCCTCGGCCACCGCGTACCGGCCCAGGTCGGGCGTCGTGACCTCCAGGCTCGCGCGCGGGTCGCGGCGCAGGTTCACCGTCTTCTGCCGGTGGTCGGTGACCGAGACGCGGATCGTGCCCGCCGCCCGGTCGTAGGTGTAGTTGACGTTGGACAGGTGCGGGCGTCCGTCGCGTTGGATGGTCGCCAGCACGCCCGCGTCGCGGCTGCTCAGCAGCTCGTGGAAGACCTCGTGCACGCCTCCATCATGCGCGGCAGACTGGGGTCATGCCTGTCCGCCCGGAGTTGGCGCCGTTCGTCTCGAGCATCGGCTACTACGAGAGTGACCTGCCGGCGGGGCGCGAGCGGACGGTGCCGACTGGTCACGCTCAGCTGGTGGTCAATCTGTCGTCCGACGAGCTGAGCTGGTACGCCGGTGGGCGGCGACACGTGCGCGGCGGAGTCGGGTTCTGTCCTCCGCAGGCGGGGCCGCTGGAGATCTCCACCGCGGAGCAGCGGCGTTGTGTGTGCGTGGTGTTCCGGCCCGGAGGGGCATATCCGTTCGTCGGGCCGGTGGACGCGCTGGACGAGCCGGTCGTCGATCTCGGGTGGTCTGGATTGCGGGACCGGCTGTGCGAGGCCTCACCGCAGGCCGCGCTCGGGCTGTTGCAGTCCGAGCTGGTCCGGCGGGCGGAGCTGTCGTCGGTCGACCGGCGCGTGGCGGCCGCGGCCGTGGGGCTGGGTCGCGGGCTCGACGTGGGCGCGGTGAGTGACCGGCTCGGCGTGACGACCGGCAGCCTGCGGCGGCGGTTCCTCGCCCGGGTGGGGCTGACGCCGAAGAGGTACGCCGGGGTGGCGCGCCTGCAGCGGTTGCTCGGCGCGGTCGGCGGCCCGGACCGCGACTGGGCCCGGGCCGCGCACGAGGTCGGCTATTTCGACCAGGCGCACATGGTCAACGACTTCCGCGCCCTGACGGGGCTGACGCCGACGGCCTATTCACCGCTGGCGCGGGAGCGCAACCACGTCAGCCTGCCTGGGCCACCAGCTCCGCGATCTGGACCGCGTTGAGCGCGGCGCCCTTGCGCAGGTTGTCGTTGGAGACGAAGAAGGCCAGGCCGTTGTCGGCGGTCTCGTCGGCCCGCAGCCGCCCGACGTAGGACGGGTCGCGGCCGGCGGCCTTGAGCGGCGTCGGCACGTCGTCGACGGCGACGCCGGGCGCGTCGGCCAGCAGCTCGGCCGCCCGGGCCGGGCTCAGCTCGCTCGCGAAGCGGGCGTTGACCTGCATGGAGTGGCCGGTGAAGACGGGCACGCGGACGCAGGTTCCGGAGACGCGCAGGCCCGGGATCTCGAGGATCTTGCGGCTCTCGTTGCGGAGCTTCTGCTCCTCCTCGGTCTCGGCGGAGCCGTCGGCGACCACGGCGCCGGCCAGCGGCAGCACGTTGAACGCGATCGGCTCGGCGAACTGCCGCGGCTCCGGGAACTCGACCGCGGCGCCGTCGTGGGTCAGCTCGGCGGCCCGCTCGACGACCTTGCGGACCTGCTCGTCGAGCTCGGCGACGCCGGACAGCCCGGCGCCGGAGACCGCCTGGTAGGTCGCGACGACCATGGCGACCAGCCCGGCCTCGCGGTGCAGCGGCTTGAGCACCGGCATGATCGCCATCGTGGTGCAGTTGGGGTTGGCGATGATGCCCCTCGGACGCTCGGCGATCGCGTGGGGGTTGACCTCGGCGACGACCAGCGGAACCGCCGGGTCCATCCGCCAGGCCGACGAGTTGTCGATCACCACGGCGCCGGCCTCGGCGACCTTGGGCGCGAGCGTCTTCGACGCGCCCTTGCCGGCCGAGAACAGCACCACGTCGAGCCCGCGGTAGTCAGCGGTGTCGGCGTCCTCGACGGTGACCTCGGCGCCCTGCCACGGCAGCGTCCGGCCGGCCGAGCGCGCGCTGGCGAACAGCCGCAGCTCGGTCACCGGGAACTCCCGCTCCGCCAGGACGCGCCGCATCACGCCGCCCACCTGGCCGGTGGCACCCACGATTCCGATCCTCATGCCCGCGAATCTACCGAGCCCGACCCCACGGACCGACCCGGTTTCCCACCCTGTGGCAGCCTTCACGGCCCCTGGTCAGCGGCGGCCGAGGATGACCGTGGCGTCCAGGTCGTCGTCGGTGACGACCTCCGGGGCCAGGCCGGCCACCGTCAGTGCGGTCTTGGCCGCGTCGATCTGGCCTACGCCGATCTCGCTGAGCAGGGTGCCGCCCGGCCGCAGCCAGGCGGGCGCGCCGGCGGCGACCCGGCGCAGCACGTCGAGCCCGTCGGCGCCCCCGTCCAGGGCGCGCAGCGGCTCGTGCTCCCGGGCCTCCGGGGGCAGCAGGCCGACGGCGCCGGACGGGACGTAGGGGACGTTGGCCACCAGCACGTCGACCTGCCCGCGCAGGCCCGCCGGCAAGGGATCGAACAGGTCCCCTTCGTAGACCGCGCCGGCGAGTGGGGTCAGGTTGCGGTGGGCCGCGGCGACCGCGGCTGGTTCGATGTCGGTCGCGTGGATGTCGAGGTCGCCGTGCCGGTGGGCGATCGCGGCCGCGATCGCGCCCGAGCCGCAGGCCAGGTCGACCAGCACGCGGCGGCCCGGGCCCAGCGCGGCGGTGGCGAGGTGGACCAGCAGCTCGGTGCGGTGCCGGGGGACGAACACCCCGGGCCCGACCGCGACCCGCAGCCCGCAGAACTCGGCCCAGCCCACCACGTGCTCCAGCGGGACGCCGCGGACCCGTTCGGCGACCAGCGCGTCGAGGCGGGCCGGGTCGGGCGCCGCCTCCGTCAGGAGCCGGGCCTCCTCCTCGGCGAACACGCACCCGGCGGCCCGCAGCCGGGCGACGATCAGGTCGGACACGCTCAGGCCTCGGCCACCGGGTTGGCGCGGCGGAGCACCTCGGCGAAGTCGACGGGTGGGTGGCCGGCGACCCGCTCGACGGTGTCGGTCACCTCGGCCAGGTCGCCGTGGGCGATCGCCGTGTAGGTGCTCACCCAGCCGTCGACCTGCCAGGCGGGGGCGCCGTAGTGGGCGCGGGCGGCGTACGCCTGCTCGACCGTCTCCTCCTCGTAGCGGTAGGGCCGGTTGAGGATCGCGGTCATCGTCGCGGCCGCCTCCTCCAGCGTGAGCGCGAACGGGCCGGTCAGGTCGTAGACCTGCCCCGCGTGCCGCCCCGGCTCACCGAGCACGGCGACCGCGACATCGGCGACGTCGTCGCGGGCGACGCCGGCGACCCGGCCCTCGCCGGCCGGCCCCCGGATCACCCCGTCGACGGCCAGCATCGGCAGGAAGTCGAGGTAGAGGTTGTCGCGCAGGATCGTGTGGGAGATGCCGCTCGCGTGCAGGTGCTGCTCGGTGGCGTAGTGGTGGCGGGCCAGGGTGAACGTCGAGTCCGGCGCGGCGCCCAGGAACGAGGTGTAGACCAGGTGCTTCACGCCGGCGGCGACGGCCGCGTCGATGAACGTGAGGTGCTTGGTGACGCGGTCGGCCTCCTCGGCGCCCGACACCATGAACAGCGTGTCCACACCGGACAGTGCGCGCTCGGCCGCGGCGGCGTCGGCGTAGTCGGCCGCCGCCACGGTCGCGCCGGGCAGCGTGGGCGCGCGGTCGGGGGAGCGCACCACCAGGCGCTGCGGCTGGCCCGCGTCGGCCAGCCGTTGCGCGACCCGGCGCCCGAGCTCGCCCGTCGACCCGGTCACCGCCAGCACGCCCGGGCCGGGCGCCTGGCTGCGGCCCGCCTCGCGGGCAGGGGTGGCGCTCATTTCGGGGGGAGCGTGCGCGCGTAGGCCACGCCCTGCTCGACCCAGCTCCGCACCTCGGTCTCGGTGGCCAGCCCGTCGGCGCCGACCACCACCCAGCCCGCCGGGCGTCGCCCGCCGCCCATCTCGAACGGCGTCACGTGGGGCCGGCCGAGCGCCTCGTCGGTCGCCTCGCGCCCGACCCGCACGAGCAGGCCGTCCTCGCGTACGCCGCAGGCCATGTTGCCGTCGACCATGAAGATCAGGCTGCCGAACATCCGGCGCTCGTCGACCCCCGGATCGGCGCCGATCAGGCCGCGCACCTGGGCGACCAGTCGATCATCACGCACCATCATCCGATCGTGCCACGCCCCTCCGACAAGAAAGCCCGAACGCGACGGCCGAGCCGGAACGCGACGCCGAAGCCGGAACCCGGCCGGCCGAGCCGGAACCCGACGGGCCGCTGGATCGTCAGATCGGGTATGGGACGTTCGTCGTGGGCGGCTGTGGCCGCCGTGCCGCTGTTGGTGCTGGCCTCCGCGTGTGCGACACAACCGGCCGCGGACGCCGCTCCACCGGCCCCACCGGCCGCCGGCGCGCTCGGCGCCGACGAGGTGGCGCTGCGGGTGGTGCACACCGGCGGGTTCGTGACACCGCAGTCGATCCCGGGCCGGGTGCCGGCGCTGTCGATCTACGGTGACGGCCGGGTGATCACCGAGGGCCCGGTGCCGGCGATCTATCCCGGTCCGGCGCTGCCCAACCTGCAGCAGGCGCGCATCTCCGAGGCCGACGTCGACGCGCTGGTGCAGCGCGCCCTCGACGCGGGCGTCGGCACGGCCGCCGACCTGGGCCAGCCGCCCGTCGCCGACGCGTCCACGACCCGGTTCCTGGTCAACACCGGGGCACAGACCCGGCAGACCGACGCGTACGCCCTGGAGATGCCCGACGACGGCGGTGCGCTGACCGGCGCGCAGAAGACGGCCCGCAAGAAGCTCTCCGATCTGCTCGCGGCCCTGCAGGACCTGCCGAAGACCCTCGGCGCCGGCGCGGTCAAGGAGGAGGGCGCCTACCCGGCGAAGTCGGTGGCGGGGATCGCCACGCCCTATGTGCAGCCGGAGGCGCTGCTGGAGATGCAGCCGCCCGCGCCTGTCGCGTGGCCCGGCCCGGCGCTGCCCGGTGACCGCCTCAACCCCAACGTCGAGGTGTTCTGCGTGACCGCCACCGGCGACCAGGCCGCGGCGGTGCTGACCGCGGCGGCCAAGGCCAACGCCGCCACGCCGTGGGAGTCCGGCGGCAAGCAGTGGTCGGTGCTGCTGCGCCCGCTGCTGCCCGACGAGACGGCCGGCTGCGCCGATCTCGCAAAGCAGAGCTAGCGCCTCGGTCCTCGCCTGTCTCGTACCCGGGCGGGCTAGTCGTAAAATGTCCGACATGGACTTCCTGGACGCGATCAAGGCCACCACCCGTGAGGTGGGCCGGCAGAACCTGCCTGAGGGCCCGGCGCGATCCGTGGTCCTGCGGCGGAGCTTCCCGTCGCCGGCCGACGACCTCTGGGACGCGCTGACCAGCCCGGAGCGGCTCGGCCGCTGGTTCCTGCCGATCGCCGGCGACCTGCGGGTCGGCGGCCTCTACCAGATCGAGGGCAACGCCGGCGGTCGCATCCTGCGCTGCGAGCGGCCGACCGAGCTCGTGGTCACCTGGGTCTTCGGCGCCGACATCGCCACGACGACGGGCAGCGAGGTGCACCTGACCCTGTCGCCGGAGCCCGACGGCGGCACGGAGCTGATGCTGCGCCACGTCGCGGTCGTCGACCCGGCCCTGTGGGACCAGTACGGCCCGGGCGCCACCGGCGTCGGCTGGGACCTGTCGTTCCTCGGCCTCGGCCTGCACCTGGCCGGCGGCGGGCTCGACGACGCCGAGGGCTGGGAGGAGTCGGCGGAGGCGCAGTCCTTCATGGTGGCCAGCGCCGAGAGCTGGGGCGCGGCGCAGCTCGCCGACGGCGCGACCCCCGAGGCCGTCAACACCGCGGTGGCCAACACGATCGCCTTCTACAGCCCCGAAGAGGATTAGGAGAAGATGGAGGGCGCCAGGCGGACGGCGGCGTCGCAGGCCGCTTCGCCCAGCGGTGGCCGTTCGACGGTGAGGCCGATCTGCACCGCCCGGGTCGGCGACGCCGCGAACAGCCGCTCGCAGGTGGTCTCGCCGAGCCGGACGCCCGCGCGCCGCAGCACGCCGTCGGGTCCGGTGGCGTACGCCGACATCCGGCCCGCCGTGAACAGGCCGCGCTGCTCGACCTCGTCCAGCGCCCGGCGGGCGACGTCGAGCGTGGTCGGCAGGAAGGTGACCGTGACGCTGTCGACGTAGTCGCCGCCGCGGTCGCCCAGCGCCGCGTCGCGGTAGACGCAGAGCGTGGTCTCGGTCCCGCCGGCGAGACCCGGAGCGGTCGACAGCTGGCCCGGGCCGAGCTGCAGCTCCGTCCGCTGCGCCTCGTCGAGGAAGTCGCACGGGCTGGCCATCGTCGCCAGGTCCGGCGGTGGCTGGTCGTCGGTGGAGGAGCAGGCCGTCAGCGCGAGCACGAGGACGCAAGACATCGACAGCCATCTCCGCATGACGGCAACTGTAGCGGCGCTCCTCAGGCCGCGGCGACGCCGAACGGCGGGCGGTCGTCGCGGACGTCGGACCAGACGCCGCTGCGGTCGATGCGGCGTTGCGCCTCGCCGAGGTCGATGTCGTAGAGCTCGCACAGCGCCCGGGCGGACGGCAGGAGCTGCAGGCCACCGTCGCGCAACAGGCGCAGCACGGCCGTTTCGTCGGCGCCGCCACGCATGTCGGTGGACGCCTGCTGGACCAGATCGGCATAGCCGGAGGGGAGCGGCATGACGGCAGTATCCCCCGATAGGGTGGCGCGCGCCGTACCCGTACCGCGCGGATCGATCTTTTCAATTTGATCCTTCGGATGGTGTAACTGAACTGGTACGGCCGGTAAGGTGTCGGAGTTGACATGAGAGGCGTCGCGGGGGCGCATCGCACAGGAGGTCGGAAGTGCCGGTCACGGGCCAGCGGGTGGTACGGCGGGCCCTCGGGCGGCGATTGACCAAGCTGCGGCTGGCCAACGGCAAGTCCCGTCGAGAGGTCGCGGAGGCCAAGCTCGGCATCTCGGAGCCGACCCTCCACCGCATCGAGACCGGCAAGGTGCCCGTCACCGGGGCCAACGTCCGCGCGCTGTGCTGGCTCTACGGGGCCGACCAGAGCGTCACTGACGCGCTCGCCGAGCTCGCCCTCGGCACGTCGCGCGAGGAGTGGTGGGACGGCAGCCCGGTCATCCCCGACTGGTTCAAGCTCTATCTGGGCCTGGAGGCCAGCGCCTCCAAGATCTGCACCTACGACGGCGAGATCATCCCGGGCGAGCTGCAGACCGAGCAGTACGCGATGGCCGTGTTCGGCGCCGCCCAGCCCCCTGACGACGAGGCCGCCCACCGCCACGTGAAGCTGCGGATGCAGCGCCAGCGCGCCCTGCTGGCCCGCGCTCCGCGCCTCGTGACGGTGCTGGGCGAGAGCGCGCTGACCCGGCCGGTCGGCGGCCGGACCGTGCTCGACGGCCAGATCGAGCACCTGCGCCGCACCGCCAAGCGCGACAACGTCGAGATCCGCGTGCTGCCGTTCTCGGTCGGCGCGCACGCCGCGATGGCCGGCGCCTTCCGGATCCTCGACTTCGACGATCCCGACGACCCGGACGTGGTCTACCTCGAGTCCCAGATCGGCGCCCTCTACCTCGAAGAGGAGCACGAGGTCACCGAATACCGCCGGATCTTCGACCTGGTGTGCAAGGCGTCCGTGCCGCTCGAGAGCTTCTGACCGCTCGCCGCGCGGGGCGGACTCGCCGACGGTGAGCGGCCTGTGCGCGGTCGGGCGCGTGCGCTGACCGTTACGTCACGCGCGCCGGGCCGGTTCCACCGGCCCGGCGCTTCTGCTGTCGCTGCCCTCAGTCGGTCAGCAGCTTGTCGAACTCGCCGCCCTTGGCGCCGAAGAGGAACGAGTCCCATTCCTCGGTGGTGAACCGCACCAGACCACCGGACCGGTTCTTGCTGTTGCGCACTTCGATCCATCCTTCGTGGCGGCGCGCTTCGACGCAGCTGCCACCGTTGCCCGCAGATCGGCTGGACATGATCCATCCCGTGGTGTCCGGCATGGGACTAGTCCCTTCTGGTCATTTGACGTGGGAACTGGCGCCTGCCACGGTTTCCGGCGAATCGGACACCCGCGCGGCCACAATCCAGAAATTGCTCTCGGTAGTCGAAGATCGGCACCGTGTGCCGGTTTCGCGCTGCCATCGCTCCACTTTCTCCTGGTAGTAGCCGATATTGGATCTCCGCCTCCTGGCTTGCTTCTTTCACCATGAAACCGCGACGTACGAAGCGTAACCGAAATCCGCGTCAGCGGATGTCCTCAGGATGTCAAAGATCGGGATGAAATCTTGCACGGCGATCAGCCGGCTGCGATGCTCATGTGCACACACCCCTCCCGCGAGCCCCCCAGCACCGCAACCGCGACGGAGTTGATCCACATGGCCGCGCCTTTGCTCGACCCCTACCTCCGCACGGAAGCCGCGACCGTTCCCAGCGAGGGTTTTCAGCCCGGCGCGTGGGTCTGGGTGCACACATTGGGCAGTTGGCGGCCGGGGATCGTGCTGCACTCGTCGCCGCACGCGGCAACCGTGCGCTACCGGCCGGCGCAGGGGCGGGGCACCAGCGTCGACACGGTGACGAGCCACGCGCTGGCGCCGCGCAAGGACGAGGACCCCTTCCTCGACCACGCGCCGCTGACCGCGCTGCGCTGACCACTCGTCCGTCCACATTGGATTAGATGCGCCGGCGCGCGCATTGGTTGCATCCCACGGGGAAGATTCGTTGTCGGTTCTGCTGCTGGGCGTCATCGGCTCCACCGCGTACGGCCTGGCGGGTCCGGACTCCGACGTCGACCGGCTGGGCATCTTCGCCGTGCCCACCGTCGAGCTGCACGGCCTCGAACGGCCGCCCGAGAGCTCGGTGACCTACGAGCCCGACGTGACGCTGCACGAGGCGGCCAAGTTCTGCCGGCTCGCCCTGGCCGGCAACCCCACCGTCGCCGAGCTGCTGTGGCTGCCGGACCAGCTCTACGAGGTGCGTACGCCGCTCGGCGCCGAACTGATCGCGCTGCGGCACTGCTTCCTCTCCGCCGGCCGGGTCCGCGCCGCCTACCTCGGCTACGCCGGCAAGCAGCTGCGGCTGCTGGCCAACCGGCGCAGCGGACCCGACCCGCGGGTCGCGAAGCACGCCCGCCACCTGATGCGCCTCTGCCGCCAGGGCCTGGCCGCCTACCGGACCGGCGAGATCCCGGTCGTGCTCGACGACCCGCAGTCCTACCACGACTTCGGGGCGCGAGTGGCGGCCGGCGACGTCGAGGCGGCCCGCTCGCTGCTGGCCGAACACGAGGCCGGCTTCGCCACGACGACCACGCCCCTGCCCACGACCCCGGACATCGCGCCGGTCGAAGCCTGGCTGCGCCGCGTCCGCCAGGCCTATCTCTAGCCGCGACACCGTCTCTAGCCGCCCGGCCGGACCAACCCCGTCTCGTACGCCAGAACCACCGCCTGCGCGCGGTCCCGCAGGTCCAGCTTGGCGAAGATGCGGGCGACGTGGGTCTTGACCGTGGCCTCGCTCAGCGTCAGCGCCGCGGCGAGCTCCGTGTTGGACAGCCCCCGCCCGAGCAGCGTCAGCACCTCCAGCTCGCGCGGCGTCAGCGCGGTCAGGTCGCGGTGCACCGCCGGCTGCGCCCCCTGCCGGTCCTCGACCGCGAACCGCTGCACCAGCCGCCGGGTGATCGACGGTGCGAGCAGCGCGTCGCCGGTGTTCACCAGCCGCACCGCCGCCGCCAGATGGTCGGCCGTCACGTCCTTGAGCAGGAAGCCGCTGGCGCCGATCGAGAGCGCTGCATACACGTACCGGTCGAGGTCGAAGGTGGTCAGCATCAGCACCCGGCAGTCGCCGCCGTCGTCGAGGATGCGCCGGGTCGCGTCGAGGCCGTTCATCGTGGGCATGCGAATGTCCATCAGCACCACGTCCGGCCGCAGCCGCCGGGTCGCCACCACCGCCTCCACGCCGTCACCGGCCTCGCCGACGACGTCGATGCCGCGCGCGGTCAGGATCAGCCGGAAGCCGGTGCGGATCAGCTCCTGGTCGTCGGCGATCAGCACGCGCGGCGCTGACCCGGCCGGTCCCGCCGTCATGGCTGGTCCACGGGGATGCGGGCCCGGACCCGGTACCCGCCGCCGAGCCGGCGCCGGGCGTCGAGGTCACCGCCGTAGACGGCGACGCGCTGCCGGAGCCCCATCAGCCCGCGGCCGGTTCCCTGCCTGCCCGGCTGCTGCGGCGCGCCACCCGTCAGGGCGCTCGGGCCCGTGGTGAGCACCTCGACCCGCAGCGACCGCGGCGCGTAGCGGACGGTCACCTCGGCCTTGCCCCCGCTGCCCGGGCCGTGCTTGAGGGCGTTGGTCAACGCTTCCTGCACGATGCGGTACGCGGTCACGTCGACGCCCGACGGCAGTGGCCGTGGTTCACCGGAGATCCGCACCTCCACCGGCAGGCCGGCGAACGCGATCCGGTCGACCAGCGGGCTGAGCCGGCGCAGGCTCGGCTGCGGCTCGTCGGGCTGGTCGTCGCCGTCGCCGTCCGCCGGTGGTGCGAGCAGGCCGAGCAGGTGGCGCAGCTCGGTCATCGTGGTGCGGCCCGCGGCCTCCACGGCGGTCAGGGCGGCATTTGCGTCGTCCGGGTGTGTGGTCAGCACCTCGCGGGCCGCCGTCGCCTGCACGATCATCAGGCTCACGTTGTGACTGACGATGTCGTGCAGCTCGCGGGCGATCCGGGCACGCTCCTCCTCGACGGCGGACCGGGCCGCGCTCTCCCGCTCACGCTCCAGCAGCCAGCCGCGTTCCTCGAGCGCCTTGCGGTGGCGGGCGTTCGCCCTCCACCAGGCGACCGCGACACCCAGCGCGACCGCGGTCGTCAGCGCTGCCACCAGCCAACCCATGCCCACCACCATCGCAGAACGGCCCGCGCGCCGCGTCATCCGCAGGGTCCAGCCGGCTACATCCCGGGAATGACGGGGTCGCCGGTTTGCATCGCCGGGCCGACGCCGTCCCGGCCGGTCGCTGGATAGCTTGCTGCCATGACGACAGTCGTACGGCTGGAGAATGTCCGCAAGGAGTACGGCGACACGACCGCGCTCGCCGGGGTGTCGCTGGAGGTCCGGGCCGGCGAGGCGGTGGCCGTGATGGGCCCGTCCGGGTGCGGCAAGTCCACGATGCTCAACATGATCGCGGGGCTGGACCGCCCGACGTCCGGCACGGTGCGCGTACACGGCGAGGACCTGGGCCGCCTCAACGAGACGAAGCTGGCGCTGTTCCGCCGCCACCGGATCGGCATGATCTTCCAGTTCTTCAACCTCCTCGACGACCTGCCGGCGCTCGACAACGTGGCGCTGGCGGCCCAACTCACCGGCAGCCGCGCCGGCGTGGCCCGGCAACGGGCCTTGGAGCTGCTCGACGAGCTCGGCATCGCGGACCGGCGCAATGCCTATCCGGCCGCGCTGAGCGGCGGCGAGCGGCAGCGGGTCGCGGTCGCGCGGGCCCTGATGAACCGGCCCGGGCTGCTGCTGGCCGACGAGCCGACCGGCGCGCTCGACAGCCGCGCCGGCGAACAGGTGATGGACCTGCTGCTCGACCTCAACCAGATCGGCCAGACCCTGCTCATCGTCACCCACGACGAACGCCTGGCCACCCGCTGCGCGAGCCGCGTCGTCGAACTGACCGACGGCCGCGTCACCCACGAGCGAACGCTGGAGAAGGCATGAACGCGCGCAGGCCCGTTCGCGACGGTGACCCAAGGGAGGCGGCGGTGTGCGAGCGCGTTCGCCTCCGCTCTTGCTCCGCCGAGCTAAGGGAGGCGGCGGCGGCATGAGTGCCGTGTGGCGGGCCGCTCGGGCGGCGGTGCGGCGGCGGCGGGTGCAGACGTTCGTCATCGGGTTGGTGGTGTTGCTGTCCACGACGACGATCGTGGTGGCGCTGGCGTTGTTGTCGGCGACCTCGGCGCCGTTCGACAAGGCGTTCGCCCGGCAGGCCGGCCCGCACGCGATCGCCGTGTTCTCGCCGGCCGTGACCGTGCCCGCCGGTGGGCCGGGCGTCGCGGCCTCGGCGGGGCCGTTCGGGCTGGCCACGGTGCAGGCCGACCGGAGCGTCGAACCCGGACCGCGCGGGCCGATGACCGTCGTCGGCCGGTCCGACCCGGCCGGTCCGGTCGACAAGCTCGACCTGTGGGAGGGCCGCTGGCCGGCCGCTCCGGGTGAGATCGTGCTCAACGAGCCGGTGCAGGACCCCGGCGAGGGACCGCCGCGGCCCTCCGCATTGACGGCGGGCGGGACCACCTTCACGATCGTCGGCCGGGCGCACAGCCTGGTCGGGTCGGCCGACGCCTGGGTGACGCCGGAGCAGGTGGCCGCGCTGGGCCCGACGGGCTCACAGCTGCTCTACCGGTTCACCGGCGACGTGTCCACAAAGGAGGCCGTCGAGGCCCGCCTCGCGACGGCCACGGCCGGCCTGCCGACGGACGCCCTGCTCGCCACGCAGCCGTACATCGCCGTCAAGGAATCGGTCTCCGGCGACGTCGGCGCCTATGTGCCGTTCCTCGCGACGTTCGGCGTGCTCGGCCTCGTGGTGGGCATCGTGATCGTCGGCAACGTGGTCAGCGGCGCGGTCGTCTCCGGCTACCGGCACATCGGGATCCTCAAGGCGCTCGGGTTCGCGCCGCGCCAGGTGGTCGCCGTCTACCTGTTGATGGTGTCGGTGCCCGCCGCCGTCGGGGCCGTGCTCGGCACCGCGCTGGGCGCCGTCGCCGCGCAACCGCTGCTGACCGAGGGCTTCCAGGGGCTCGGGCTCGACCCGGGCATCGGTGTCGGGCCGGCGATCTGGGTCGCGGGGCTGGTCGGCGTGCCGGTGGTCGTCCTGCTGGCGGCGCTCGTACCCGCGGTCCGGGCCTTCCGCCTCTCCGCCGCCGAAGCGATCAGCGCCGGCAGCGCGCCGCGGGCCGGCCGGGCCACCCGGGTGCAGGGTCGCCTCGCCGGCCTGCGACTGCCCCGCTCGATCTCCCTCGGACTCGGGCTGCCGTTCGCCCGGCCGGGGCGCACCGCGTTCACCGTCGTCGCCGTGCTGCTCGGGGTGACCACCGTGACGTTCGCGACCGGCCTCGCCGACACGCTGGTCCGGATCTCGACGATCGAGGACCGCTCCGACGGGCAGATCGCGGTGCAACCGTCGAACGGCCGCATCCGGCTCACCCCCGACGGCGTGACCCCGGCCGGCCCGCCGGTGGTCACCCAACGCACCGACGGAGAGGTCGAAGCCCTGCTGCGGAGCCTGCCCGACGCGGCGCGGGTCAGCGCGATCCTGAACCTGCCGGTGTCGGTCGACGGGCAGACCGAACCGCTCAACATCAACTTCGTGCGCGGCGACTACACCACCATGGGGTACGCGGACGAGCTCACCGAAGGCCGTTGGATGACCGGTGCGGGGGAGACCGTCGTACCGGCGGAGCTGATGCGGGCCCGTGGTCTGGCCGTCGGCGACTGGCTGACCCTGCGCATGGGCGCGGCCTCGGCCCGGCTGCAGGTGGTCGGCGAGGTGATGGACGGGCCGTCCGGGCCGAAGGGCATCCTGACGGACTGGCGGGTGCTGACCGGCCTCGCGCCGGACCGGGTGGCGGTGCCGCACGAGGTCCGCTACCAGGTGCAGCTGGTCGAGGGCGGAGACGTCGCGGCGTACGTGCGGGCCGTGCTCGCCGCCGATCCCGGCCTGGACGTGTGGGACAGCGCGCAGCTGAGCGACTACCTGGTGACGGTGGTCGGGTTCTCGTCGGCGCTGGCGCTGCTGCTCTCCGCCGTGGCCGCGGTCGGCGTCTTCAACACGGTGGTGCTCAACGTCCGGGAACGCCGACGCGACCTCGGCATGCTCAAGTCGATCGGCATGACACCGCGCCAGGTCGTGACGATGGTGCTGGCCTCGGTGACGCTGGTCGGCGTGCTGGGCGCGCTGATCGGCATTCCACTGGGGATGGTCGCGCACCGGCTCATCCTGCCGATGACCGCGGACGCCGCGCGGGTGGCAATTCCGCCCGCGGTGCTCGACGTGTGGCAGGTGCCGACGGTGGCGCTGCTGGCGGTTGCCGGCGTGGTGATCGCGCTGCTCGGCGCGCTGCTGCCGGCCCGCGGGGCGGCCCGGCTGCGCATTGCCGAGGTGCTGCACAACGAATAGTTCTCGTTAATCTGTTGCCCCGCCTGATGTTCCGGCCTACCTTTGATACAGACACACCGACGACCAAGGAGATCCCGATGTTGTGGCAGCAGCTATCGCGACCGCAGCGGTTCACGCCGCGCGGGCTCGCGGGCATGCCCGGCGTCGGGCGACCCGATTATCTGTCCGCCAATGAAAAGCCGGCCCACGCGGGACGGTGGCTGACGTAGCGCTTTCTTTCTGAAGCGCCGACGCCGCCCACCCGCAAGGGACCGGGCGGCGTCTTTTTTCGTTTCGCCACACAGGGGTGTGGCGCAATTGGTAGCGCACCGGCTTCCAAATCCGACGGTTGCAGGTTCGAGTCCTGTCACCCCTGCTCTCCTACCGTGCCTATGGGCGCGGTTGGGCTTGTGATTTGAGAATTCCACAGTGGATGGCATTTGTCGGTCCTGCCCGCACTCTTTCTGTGCGGCCAGGACCATCGGGAACGACCGGCTCGGTGACCGGACCTGCTTTGGGAGCAGGAAGCGCGGGGTTCGACTCCCCGGTTCCCGACTTCGGGCCGTCGGAGCAGCTGGAAAGCTCGCCGCGTTCTCAGCGCGGAGATCAGGGGTTCGAGCCCCCTACGGCCTACGGGAGTGGTTTGTCGCCGGCCGAGGTGGCCCAATCGGGAGAGGCGCGGAGCTCAAACCTCCGTGGTTGCGGGTTCGAGTCCCGCTCTCGGCACGACGCCCTCGGGCGTACCCGCGGATGTGGCGCAGTTGGCAGCGCGGCACCTTGCCAAGGTGCAGGTCGCCGGTTCGAACCCGGTCATCCGCTCACCGTTTCAACGACAGACGAAAGGAGGATCCGGTGGACGTGCTGGTCATCAACGCCGACCTCGGCCCGCTCCACCGGGTCAGTTTGCGGCACGCCGTGCGGATGCTCGTGCGCCAGGTCGCCGAGGTCCACGAGTCCCGGCCCGACCGGCTGATCGGCGTCTACCCGGTGCCGACGGTCGTGCGGCTCGTCCGTTACGTGGTCACGAAGTGGCGCTACAGCGCCGTACCCGCGTGGTCCCGGTCCGGTGTCCTGGTCCGTGACGGCCGGGCCTGCGGCTACTGCGGCGGGCACGCGAGCACCGTCGACCACATCCTGCCGCGCTCCCGCGGCGGCCGGAACACCTGGACCAACACCACCGCGGCCTGTGACGGCTGCAACCAGCGCAAGGGCGACCGCACCCCGGCCGAAGCCGGGATGACCCTGCGGCACAAGCCGACGACCCCCTCGTGGGCGTCGCTGACCCTGCGCTGATTCGGGTCGGCGAGTCTCCCTCTCGCCGACCCACTCTCCCGGATCGTCCAACGGCAGGACGGCTGGTTCTGGCCCAGCAGATCGAGGTTCGAATCCTTGTCCGGGATCGCAACGACGCCCTCGTAGCCCAACGGAAGAGGCAACGGTCTGAGGGGCCGTGTGGTGCGCGTTCGAATCGCGCCGAGGGCACGCGATCATCGAAGGATGACACCGATCGAGTACGCCGTCGGCGACGCGACCGCCCCACGCGGCGCCGGACCGAAGATCATCGCGCACGTCTGCAACGACATCGGCGGCTGGGGCCGCGGGTTCGTCGTCGCCGTGTCCCGCCGCTGGCCGGAGCCCGAACGGGCCTACCGCGACTGGCACCGTGCCGGTGGCGCGGGCCTCGGCGAGACGCAGGTGGTCGAGGTCGCGGCCGACCTGTGGGTCGCCAACATGGTCGGCCAGCACGGCCTGCGTCGCTCCGGCGGTCGGCCACCGATCCGCTACGACGCGCTGCGCCAGTGCCTGGCCACCCTGGCCGACACGGCGGCCCGGCTGGGCGCGTCCGTCCACATGCCACGCATCGGCGCCGGCCTCGCCGGCGGTCGCTGGGAAGAGATAGAGCCGATCATCATCGAGGAGCTCAGCAGCCGCGACATCCGGGTCACGGTGTACGACCTCGAGTAGCAACACCTGCCGCCGTAGCTCAGTTGGCCAGAGCGTTCGCCTCGTAAGCGAAATGTCCTCGGTTCGAATCCGAGCGGTGGCTCGCACGCCCGCGTAGCCCAATTGGCAGAGGCGCCCGGTTCAGGGCCGGGAGGTTAGGGGTTCGAATCCCTTCGCGGGTACGAGGGTGGCGTCGCCCAGTCAGGTCCAGGGCGCTTCCTTGTCACGGAAGAGGTCGCGGGTTCGAATCCCGCCGTCACCGCACGCGGAAGGATGGCCGAGCGGTCCAAGGCGCCGCAGTGCTAATGCGGACCGGCTAAATCCCCGGCGCGGGTTCGAATCCCGCTCCTTCCGCCAAGCCCTTGTAGCTCAACGGACAGAGCACCGGTCTACGAAGCCGGGGATGGAGGTTCGATTCCTCCTGGGGGCACACATCGGGGCTGCGGCGCAGCCCGACCATGGAAGGTACCGGCCAGTGGTGGCCAGCCGGCTTCGAAACCCGGAGGCGCCGGAAACGGCGGGCGTTCGACTCGTCTACCTTCCGCATCTGTCCCGTTAGCTCAGCCTGGTAGAGCGGTGGCCTCTTAAGCCGACGGCCGGCGGTTCGAATCCGTCACGGGACACAACGCGATTGTCGTCCGCTCGAGTTGGGGGGCGCGATGCGGGCGTGGTGGAGTGGTCCCACACGGGGTTCATCACCCGGCACCCACTCGTTCCCCTGGCGAGTGAGAAAGCCGTGATCGAACTCCCAATGGCAACGCTTGTCCAGTGCTACCAAATTCGATGGGTGGTTCACTTCGCGCAGCGTCGAGGACGGCGGGAAATCTGCGATGTCACGGACATGGCAGATGTCGACGTGGAGGGCATAGCCGCAGGCCGCACATTGGCGGCTGCCCTCGTAGGCAGAGCGAGCGAGTCCTCTGATCTTGGCGTGGAATGCGAAGGTGCCGTGCGTAGCGCGAAGTTCGCCCAGGGTCCGGTTCGCGAGGGCGTCGATCCGGCAGCTTCTGCAAACCTTGCCGGCGTAGCTCTTGGCGCTTCCGCACTCTGGACATCTTGGACCAGTCCCGACCCGATTGGCTGACTTGTGGCGAGCTCCGCATCGCCGCGAACAGAACAGCGCTCGATCTCGCTTTCCGTGTGACGGCCGTTTGAAGTCGTCCCCACACCAGACGCAGGTGGCGGACACGACTTGTCGGCACCGTCTAGCGGCGGAGGCGCAAGCAATAGAGCAATAGTGGAGTCGCTGCCCGCGCTTCTCCGCCTGACGCCAGACTTTGGCCCGCCGCGAGAATTGGATGTCGCAGTTCGAGCACCTCAACTGCACAATCGCACCGGCCACCCTGTAGATCCTACGGCAGTGAAACGGACTACATTGGACATGATGCGTTGGTTCTCAACGCGTTGAACCAACGTTCCGGTAGCTCAGTTGGTGGAGCGCCTGCTCGACACGCAGGAGGTCGGGGGATCGAGGCCCTCCCGGAACACACCGTACGCGCGTTCGGTCATGGGTAGGCCACTGGGCTTTCATCCCAGCAAAGTGGGTTCGAGTCCCGCACGCGCGACCATTTCCCCGTAGCTCAGCTGGCAGAGCACGCGACTGTTAATCGCGCCGTCGTTGGTTCGAATCCAACCGGGGAAGCGACGCCCGGGTAGCTCAGCGGGAGAGCACTGCCTTCACACGGCAGGGGTCCCTGGTTCGATCCCAGGTCCGGGCTCGGTGTTCGTGGTGTACGGGTGTGCACGCCGGACTGTGGATCCGGAGGGCGTGGGTTCGACTCCCCGCGATCACCCCACGGGAGCGCGCCGCCGATGGAGAGGCGGGGCTGGCTGTAACCCAGTTGCCCTATGGCTCAGGGGGTTCGAATCCCTCCGCTCCCACGCACGTTGCCCTTGTAGCTCAGCGGAAGAGCGCGGCTCTCCGAAGGCCGAGGTCGCTGGTTCGAATCCAGCCGGGGGCACGACCGCGGCACCTTCCCGGTGCGCAGGCGACGGCTACTTCTCTGGTGACGACCCTGTAAAGGTCGGCGGGTTTCGAAGCCCGCTAACGCCGTCGACGACTTGATCTCGGGGAGGGCGCGGGCAGGCGGCAGTGCCCGGTGCGCAGGTTCGGAGTTCTTCGCTTTGGGAGCAGGTGGTTGCGGGTTCGAGTCCCGTCGCCGGCCCTGGCCGGTGTAGCTCAAGCGGTAGAGCACCTAACGATCGCCGGACCGATCTTGATCTCGGGCACGCCGATTAGAACCACGGGGTGGGTGCTGGTGCACAGCGTTGCCTTGCAAGCTTCGCGTGCGCGGTTCGATACCGCGTCACTCCACGTCGGGTACGTCGTCCTCGCCATCCACTGTGGAGTTCGCAGGCGGACGTTGGCTGTCCGGCCGCTGCTCATAACGGCGGTTCGCCCGGTTCGACACCGGGGCCTGCGACGGTGCGATGCGCGGAAGGGAGCCGTTCGGATGGCCAAGTTCAACCGTTTCAAGGTGCGTACGGCTACCGGCGCGAGCCCGGTCAAGTCGGCGGCGACGCCGAGCGGGCTGACGTTCGAGGGCGCGCCGGGCTACGCCCGGGACCAGAAGTCCGAGCTCTTTCTGCTCGCCGTGACCAACATGGTCGGTGAGCACACGTTCTACGAGTCCGCCGGCGACCGGGACAGCCGTTTCGCCATGCTCGTACGCGAGGTCGCCGTCGCCGATCCGGCCTGGACGGCCGGTTTCCTCCGCTGGCTGCGCGGCGACGCCAACATGCGCTCCGCGTCGCTGGTCGGTGCCCTCGAGGCGACCCGCGCCCTGGTCGACGCCGGCAAGCCGGGCGGCCGGCAGCTGGTCGCGTCGGTGCTGCGGCGCGCCGACGAGCCGGGTGAGGCGCTGGCGTACTGGATGTCGCGTCATGGCCGGGCGATCCCCAAGCCGGTCAAGCGCGGTGTCGCCGACGCGCTGGCCACGCTCTACACGGAGTACGGCCTGCTGAAGTACGACACGGCCGGCAGGGGTTTCCGCTTCGCCGACGTGCTCGACCTGGTGCACCCGACGCCGACCGCACCGTGGCAGGGCGACCTGTTCCGGTTGGCGTTGGAGCGCCGGCACGGGCGGGCCGAGGTGGTGCGCGAGTCGCTGCCGATGGTGGCGGCGAACGCCGCGCTGCGCCGGGCCGCGGCCACCGACCCGCGGGCGCTGCTCGACGCCGAGCGCCTGCGTGCCGCGGGCATGACGTGGGAGGACGCGCTGTCGCTGGCCGGCGACCGTCTCGACAAGGGTGAGCTGTGGTCGGCGCTCGCGCCGGGCATGGGTTACATGGCCCTCATCCGGAACCTGCGCAACTTCGACCAGGCCGGCGTTCCGGACGAGGTGGCGGCGCGGGTGGCGGCCCGGATCGCGGATCCGGCCGAGGTCGCCCGCTCACGGCAGCTGCCGATGCGCTTCCTGTCGGCCTACCGGGCGGCGCCGTCGCTGCGTTGGGCGTACGCCCTGGAGCAGGCGATCGGCCACTCGCTGGCGTCGGTGCCGGAGCTGGCCGGCCGTACGCTCGTGTTGGTCGACACGTCCGGCTCGATGCAGGCGACGTTCAGCAAGGACGGCACGCTGCGGCGGTGGGACGCCGCGGTGATCTTCGGCGTCGCCCTCGCGCAGCGGTGCGCGTCGGCGGACGTGGTGTCGTTCTCGTGGGGGTCGAAGGCCTTCCCGGTCAAGCGCGGCGAGTCGCTGCTGCGCGCGATCGAGCGCTGGCAGGCGGACGGCTACTTCTACGGCGAGGGCACGGACACGGCGGGCGCGCTACGGAGCCACTACGCGCGCCACGACCGGGTCGTGGTCGTCACCGACGAGCAGGCGGCGTACGCCGGCGGTCTGGTCGATCGCGCGGTGCCGGCCACGGTGCCGATGTACACGTGGAACCTGGCGGGCTACCGCCTGGGCCACGCGCCGTCGGGCTCGGCCAACCGGCACACCTTCGGCGGCCTGACCGACCAGGCGTTCCGGATGATTGGTTTCCTCGAAGCAGGCACGCGGTGCGCCTGGCCTTGGATTGATGGCGAAAACTAGAATCGTTCGCATGGCGCGGCCTCGTTCGAAGACCTCAATCTCGATGGACGAGGCCGCCAAGCGTTATCGGTCAGGCGAATCGCTGACGTCTTTGGCCGTTGCGGCGGGTCTCGGATCCGGTCACGCGATGGCCGAACGACTTCGCGACATGGGAGTTGTCATCCGCTCTCCCGGCGGTCGCCCGGGTCAAGGCGCCGGGCGCGTGGTAAGAGGCAAGGAGACGCGGGTCTGTAAGGCCTCCACCTGTAGCAACTCGTTCGAGGTCTACCCCTCATCGAACAAGCGGTACTGTCAACCAGCATGTCGATACAGCGATCCCGACATGGCGGTCCTACTCGCGGCGAACTTTAATCGACGACACGACTTGAGCGAGATCGACACAGTCAAACTGACTGCGGTCTGCGCCGCCTGCGGTCCGGTACGGATCCGAAAGCGAACGGAACGACGAGTCCACGCGACAAGGCCCTCGTGGCGATGTCGTACCGCAGAGCGAGCACGCGAGTGGGCGAGGTTGTACGGGCTTACGGTCGACGCAGTACTGGACCTCCTTGGCGAGCAACAAGGTTGCTGCGCCATCTGCAACCGCCGATTCGACGATGACTACCATGTTGATCACGATCACGACGATGGGCGAGTACGGGGCTTGTTGTGCACCCGCTGTAACACTGGGCTCGGCTTGCTGGGAGACAGCGCGGACCGCCTACTCGCCGCCGCCGCATACCTTCGACGGGGCGCCTGAGACTAGCGCGACGTGCGTCGACCAGTTGCGGTCGGATCCTCTTCAGCTTCAGCGCCCGACCATGATGTCGACTGCGGCGCGACGGCCGCAGGCCCTTCGTGGTGTCCGGCCACCGCCTGGCCTGCTGGTTCAAGACCTAGGTCAGGTCCTGCTGGTGCGCTCGGCAGGATTCGAACCTGCGACCCTGGGCTTAGAAGACCCCTGCTCTATCCACTGAGCTACGAGCGCCGGGCTGGATCGTCGCGCGCTGTGTCCGGGAAATTGACGGACAGGCAGGGCGTGACGATCTCGCCTGCACATATTAGGTTTCCACGCGTGCAGGTGACGAGCACCCGCTTTCTACCGCTCCTGGTGTCGACCGCCGACCGGTCGGTCCACGAGGGGCACGTGCTCGACGAGTTCACGGAGCGTATCGCCGTCGCCTACTCCTACGGTCCTCCGTTCGGTGAGAGGTTGGTCAGCTGGCCGGATCTCGACCGACTGGGCATCAACCTGCGTACGCTGCGCCGGCTGGCCATCGACCACCTCTACGACAACCTGCGCCGCGCCCAGATCCACGGCCGGCCGCCGACGCTCATGCTCTCGTTCGAGGGGCTCGAGTCGAGCGTGCTGCTGGCGGAGGAGTTCTGGGACGAGCTGGCGCCGCGCGTACCCGGGGAACTGGTTGTCGGGGTGCCCGCCCGGGATGTCGTGATTATCACCGGGAGTGAGTCGCCGCCGGGGTTGTCGAAGGCGCGGCGCGCGGTCGAACGGGTGTTCATGGCCGGTGACGTCCATCCGCTCAGCCGTGAGCTGCTGGTCTGGCGGCGGGGGATGTGGCAGCCGCTGCCGTTGACCCCGGGGCGCCGTCCACCGCCCGGTCCGCGGCCGCCGGAGCCCGGCCGGCGCGGTGATCCGGCCTGGTCGGGGCCGCGGCCGGTCAGCTCGGCACCGGACCCGGTTGAGCGCCGCTGGCAGCCGCCTCGTCAGCGGCCAGAACCGGACTATTCCGACTATCCGCCGCCTCGTCGAGAACCTCCGCCACCGCGGGACCCCCGTCCTTGGGAGTCACGTACGCGTCGATCCAGCGCCCCACCTCGCTGAACAGGCGCTCTCTGGGCTGCGGGCCCGAGAGCGTGAGGTCGTGGATGCCGCCGTCGACGCGGACCAGGGTGACGTGCTGGCCGAGGCGCGGGGCATAGCGGACGATGTGCTCGACGTCGAGCACCGCGTCCGCCACGTTGATGCTCTCGTTCCATTTCGCGCCGCGGAACGTGCGGGTCGAACAGGCGACGAGCACCGGCGCGGGGATGTCGAGGCCGGACCAGAGCTGGCGGTGCGCGGAGCGGATCGCGCCGATCCAGCCGGCGTAGATCGGGAACGCCTCGATCGGCTTCCACGCCAGGTTGTAGTCCCATTCGCCGCGGTAGTTGATGTGCAGGCTCTGCCCGTAGAGGCTCTCCAGGCCGCGGGGGACGACCCGGCGCGGGCGGCGGCGGCCGAGGCGGGCGACGCCGGCGAGCACCGGACGGCGCATCAGCCAGGGCATGTTGAACTCGAAGAACGGACTGTTCAAGAAAAGACCATGGATCATTTTTCGGTCACGTCGGGCGTGCGCCCAGAGCGACGCGACCAGTCCGCCGGTCGAGTGGCCGTTGACGAGCAGGGTCTCGGCGCCGATCAGCTCGGCGGCGATGTCGAGCTCGGTGAAGTACTCGCTGAGGTCCGTGGTGAAGTTCGGCGTCTGGTGGGGCAGCAGGCTCCGGCCGTAGCGGCGCAGGTCGATGGCGTGGAAGTCCCAGCCGCGGTCGACGTAGAAGTCGGCGAGATGGGTTTGGAAGAAGTAGTCGACGAAGCCGTGCAAATAGAGGACGGCGCGGCCCGTCGGGCGCTCGGCGCGGCGGCTGACCAGGGTCGCGACCAGCGGTCCCTCGTCGTCGTGCCCGAGGTCGATGACCCGGCGTTCGTACGGCTTGCCGAGTACGTCTATCTCCACGTCTGCCACGACCCAGACGCTACCGCTCCCGTAGCACATCCGAACTGGGTCGTTGGGATTTCCACAGGCTCCCGGTTATCCACAGGCGCGCTTCGCGCCGTGGCTTCGCGCCCGCCCCGCCGTCAGGCTGGTGCTCCGAGTCGACTCGCCCTTTGTTCCGCGCCTTTCTGTGGAGATGATGATGTTCGATACCTATGTGACCATGGTCGGCAATGTGCTGACCGCGCCGGAATGGCGGCGCACGACCAACACCAACACGCTCGTGGCCAGCTTCCGGGTCGCGTCGACGGCGCGCCGCTTCGACCGCGACAGCAACCAGTGGGTCGACGGCAACAGCTTGCGCGTACGGGTGACGTGTTGGCGGCGGCTCGCGGAAGGGGTCGCGTCGTCGGTGATGACCGGTGACCCGGTCGTCGTGGTGGGGCGGCTCTACACGCGCGACTGGGCCGACGGCGAGGGCAACAACCGCACGTCGTACGAGGTGGAGGCGGTCGCGGTCGGCCACGACCTGTCCCGGGGCAAGGCGCGCTTCGTCCGCCTCCGGGCCGCCGGGGCGACCAGCGAGATCGAGGACGACGACGCCGGTCTGCGGGCCCGGGGCGAGCCGACCGAGGAGGTGCCCGACGGCGAGGTGCCGGCCCGCTACGGCGACAGCGCGGAGTTGTTCGAGGGCGCGTCTGCCGACGCGGAGGAGGCGCCGGTGCCGGTCTGAGCGGCCGTGGGCCGCCCGAGGACGGCGGCCAGGATCGTGGCCAGGTAGGCGTCGCGGGCCGGACCCTGTGGAATCGCGTCCGGGATCCGCACCACGAGCTGGATGTGGCCGACGTAGGTGGCGTAGACGAACAGCGCCCGCCGGTCGGCCTCGGCCTGGTCGAAGCCGAGCGCGGTCAGCTGCGCGGCGATGTAGGCGGTCCGCCGGGCCACGGCCCGGCGCATCGCCGGCGCCACCGCCGGGTGGTCGGCCGCGGCGTGCAGGTGCACCTCGACCGGCGCCCGCTCGGAGGCGGTGACGGCGACGAACAGCGCCTGCAGCCGCGCGACGGGGTCCGGCTCGGCGTCGACGGTGCGCAGGATCGCGTCGGTGTAGGTCTCGTCCCAGCTGCGCAGGGCGGCTTCGAGCAGCGCCTCCCGGTTGGGGAAGTGCCAGTAGAAGCTGCCCTTGGTGGTGCCGAGCCGGGCGGCGAGCGGTTCGACAGCCACGCCGGCCAGGCCCTGCTCGCCGATCGCGGTCAATGCCGCGGCGGTCCAGTCGTCAGGTCCGAGACGGGGTTTACGCACCCCCATACGCTACCGTATGGTTTCTCCATACGGTTCCGTATGGAGGAGGCGAGATGGACCATGACGTGATCGTCGTCGGCACCCGCGCCGGGGGCGCGGCGACCGCGATGCTGCTGGCCCGGGCCGGGCTACGGGTGCTCGCCGTCGACCGGGCGCGCTTCCCGAGCGACACCCTGTCGACGCACCAGGTGCAGGTGCCGGGCATCGCGCGGCTGTCGCGGTGGGGGCTGCTCGACCCCATCGCGGCCGTCACGCCGGCGGTGCCGGTGGTGCGGCTCGACGCCGGGCCGGGGGCCGCGCTGGAAGGGCGCTATCCAGCGGTCGACGGTGTGGGGGCGCTCTATGGGCCGCGGCGCACGGTGCTCGACGCCGCCCTGGTCGACGCCGCGCGAGCGGCGGGCGCCGAGGTGCGCGAAGGTTTCGCGGTCGAAGAGCTGACCCGCGACACCGAAGGCCGGGTAACCGGCATCCGCGGCAGACGACGCGGGGAGGGGAGGGGGAGGGGCCCCTCTGCTGGCACCGCCCTCGTCGCCGAGACCGCTCGGCTGGTGGTCGGGGCCGACGGCAAGCGCTCGACGATCGCCGACGCGGTCGGCGCCACCGCCTACCACGTCCGCCAGCCGGCGACGTTCGCCTGCTACACGTACTGGTCGGGCGTCGACCTGCCGATCGGCGAGATCCACGTGCGGCCCGGGCTGACGGTTCCGGCCTTCCCGACCAACGACGGCCTGACGATGATCGCGATCTTCGCGCCGCTGGCCGACTTCGAGCGGTTCCGAGCCGATCCGGCGGCCGGCTACCTGGCGGCCCTCGACCGTTGCGGCGACCTGGGCGACCGGGTCCGCGACGGCGTGCGGGCCGAGCCGTACCGGATGGCGCCCGACGTGCCCAACGGCTTCCGAGCCGCCCACGGGCCGGGCTGGGCCCTGGTCGGCGACTCGGGCGTGGTCATGGACCCGGTCGCCGGCCAGGGGATCAGCAACGCGTTCCGCGACGCGGACCTGCTGGCCGCCGCGATCGTGGAGGGCCTCGACCACGGCGGCCTCGACGACGCGCTCGCCGGCTACCAGCGCCGACGGGACGCGGCCGCCCTGCCGGTCTACGGGATGACCCGCTCCTTCGCGACGCTGCGGGTGTCGCTGGCGCAGCGGCTGCTGATCGCCGCGATCGCCGACGACCCGGCCGAGTCGTCGCGGTTCCTCGGCGTCCTGGCCGGCGCCGCCCGCTACGACGACTACCTGCGCCCGGCCAACGTCCTCGGCCGGCTCGCCGGCGGTGTCACGCGCCGCCTGCGGCGGCCGGTGGGCAAATGCGTGGACCAACCGGCGGTCTTGGGCTGAAAGGGCGGCACGCGTACGGGTGGGTAACGCATCTCCTGTCCGCTTCGTCGCCCCCACCTGCGTCTAGGCTGCCGGAATGGAACTGACCGGCAGCCGGCCCGAGGTCGTCGTGGTGGGGCTCGGCACGATGGGCGCGGCCGCCGCCTACCACCTGGCCAGTCGCGGTGTCCGGGTGCTGGGCCTCGACCGGTTCCGGCCGCCGCACACCCGCGGCGAGCACGCGGGCGGTTCACGGATCATCCGCCAGGCGTACGCGGAAGGCCGTGCCTATGTGCCCCTCGTGCAACGCGCCTACGAGCTGTGGCAGCAGCTCAGCGAGGTCGCCGGCGTCGAGCTGATGACCCCGACCGGCGGCCTCATGCTCGGCCGGGCCGACTCCGCGCAGGTGGCCGGCGCGCTCGCGTCGGCGCAGGCGCACGGCCTCGAGCACGAAATGCTCGACGCCAGGACGATCCGGGCGCGGTTCCCCGCGTTCGCGCCCGACGACGACGAGATCGGCCTCTACGAGCGGGCCGCCGGCGTCGTCCGGCCCGAGGCCGCGATCAGCGCTCACCTGCGGCTGGCCGAGGGCTGGGGCGCCGACCTGCGCTACGGCGGCGCCGTCACCGGCTGGGACGCCGACGCCGATGGGGTGACCGTGCACGTCGACGGCGCCACGGTCAGCGCCGACCGGCTCATCGTCTGCCCGGGGCCGTGGGCCGCCGACCTGCTGCAGATGCGCGGCAACCCGGTGACGCTGCAGAGCCGGCTCCAGCACTACTGGCTGCCGTCGGAGCCGTTCGCGATCGGCCGCTGCCCGGTCTGGATCTGGGAACCGGCCGACGACGCGGTGGCGTACGGCATCCCCGCCTTCTCCCCGCCCGCCGACCTGCACGACCTTGGCCCGGGCGTCGGCGCCGTGGTAAAGGCCGCCTTCCACTCCGGCGATCGCCCGGCCGACGCCGAGCTCGGCGCGCCGTCGGCGACCCCCGACGACCTGGCCGACGTGGTCGCCTGGCTGGCGCGGCGGCTGCCGGCGCTGGCCGACTCCGAATACCTGGAGGCGAAGGCCTGCCTCTACACGATGACGCCCGACGAGGATTTCATCCTCGGTCCGCACCCGGAGGCGGCCAACGTCGCGGTCGCGGCCGGTTTCTCCGGGCACGGGTTCAAGTTCGCGCCGGTCGTGGGCGAGATCCTGGCCGACCTCGCGCAGACCGGCCACACGCTGCACACGATCGACCAGTTCGCGCCGGGCCGCTTCACCGCGAAGGCCACCGGCCCCTAGCCGCGTCGGGCCGCCCGCTCCCCCGGCCCGGGCGGCCGCCGATAGGCGACGGCTTAGGGTGATCGCCGTGGGGTGGTTGGCGATGGACCGGGTGGCCGGCGAACGGGCGGCCGACGCGGCGGGGATCCTCGCCGGTTACGGGCTCGACGCGTGGCTCGGTGATCCGCGGCGGTTCCATCCCGTCGCCGGGTTCGGCACACTCGCGCAGCGCCTCGAACGCGGTCTCTACCGCGACGACCGGCGCGCCGGGGCGGCGTACACCCTGGTGGCCGTCGGCGCTCCCGCGGCGCTCGGCGTGGCCGCGGCGCTGGCCACCCGCGGCCGGCCCGCCGCCCGCTTCCTGGTCACCGCCGCCGCGACCTGGACCGTGCTCGGCGGTCGGACACTGCGCGCCGAAGGCCGGCTGATGGCTCGCCACCTGCGGCGCGGCGATGTGCCGGCGGCCCGGCGGCGGCTCAATCACCTGTGCGGCCGCGACCCGGCGCGGCTCGACGAGGCCGAGCTCGCCCGCGCCACCGTCGAGTCCGTCGCCGAGAACACCTCCGACGCCGTCGTCGCGCCGCTCTGGTGGGGCGCGGTCGCCGGTGTGCCGGGGCTGCTGGCCTACCGTGCCGCCAACACGCTGGACGCGATGGTGGGCCACCGGTCCCCGCGGTACGCCCGGTTCGGCACCCCCGCCGCCCGCCTCGACGACCTGCTCAACCTCGCGCCGGCCCGGCTGACCGCGCTGCTCACCGTGGCCGCCGCGCCCCGGGTGCGGGGGCGGCGGGCCGAGGCGTTGCGGGTGTGGCGCCGTGACCGCAACGACCATCCGAGCCCCAACGCCGGCCAGTGCGAGTCGGCGATGGCGGGCGCGCTCGGGGTGCGGCTCGGCGGGCGCAATGTCTACTTCGGACGCAGCGAGACGCGCCCGTACCTCGGCGACGGTCCGCGCCCCGACTTCCGGCACGTCGGCCGGGCCGCCCGGCTGTCCGGCACCGTGGGTCTCGCGGCGGCGGCGCTCGCGGCGGTCGCGGCCTACGCCCGGCCCCGCCGATGAGCGGCGGCCTGCTGGTCGCCGGCACCACCTCCGACGCCGGCAAGAGCGTTGTCACGGCGGGCATCTGCCGATGGCTGAGCCGGCAGGGCGTACGCGTGGCGCCGTTCAAGGCCCAGAACATGTCCAACAACTCGGCGGTGGTGGTCGGGCCGGACGGGCGCGGCGGCGAGATCGGGCGCGCCCAGGCGATGCAGGCCGCCGCGTGTGGGATCCCGGCCGACGTGCGGTTCAACCCGGTGCTGCTGAAGCCCGGCAGCGACCACTCCAGCCAGGTGGTCGTGCTCGGCGAGGCGGTCGACCGGGTCGACGCCGGCAACTTCCGCACGCTCAAGTCCCGCCTCGCCGCGACGGTGTTCGAGACCTTCGACGAACTGCGCCGCGAGTACGACGTCGTGGTCTGCGAAGGCGCCGGCAGCCCCGCGGAGATCAACCTGCGGGACACCGACTTCGTCAACCTCGGCCTCGCCCGGCACGGTCGACTGCCCACAGTGGTCGTCGGCGACATCGACCGCGGCGGGGTGTTCGCGGCCCTGTTCGGCACCGTCGCCCTGCTCGACAAGGCCGACCAGGACCTCGTGGCCGGCTTCGTCGTCAACAAGTTCCGCGGCGACCGTGGGCTCCTCCAGCCCGGCATCGACATGCTGGAACGGGTGACCGGGCGGCCCACGTACGGCGTGCTGCCCTGGCATCTCGATCTGTGGTTGGACGCCGAGGACTCGCTCGCCTACGGCAGCGTGCTCGGGCGGCCGGCCGCGCCGCACGGCAGCGAGTGGCTCGACGTGGCCGTGGTGCGGCTGCCGCGGATCTCCAACGCGACCGACGCCGAGGCGCTGGCCACCGAGCCGGGCGTGCGGGTGCGGCTGACCATCGAGCCGGCCGACGTGGCCGCGGCCGATCTGGTCGTGCTGCCCGGCAGCAAGTCCACTGTGGATGACCTGGGCTGGTTGCGGGAAACGGGGTTGGCGTCCGCGGTGTCGGCGCGGGTGGCGGCGGGGCGGCCGGTGCTGGGGATCTGCGGCGGCTACCAGATGCTCGCGCGGGCCATCCACGACGACGTCGAGAGCGGGCGCGGCACGGTCGAGGGGCTCGGCGTGCTGCCGATCGACGTCACGTTCGGGACGCGCAAGACGGTGACGCTCGCGTCCGGGACGGCTTCCGGTGGGATCCCGGTCCGGGGCTACGAGATCCATCACGGGTACGTGTCGTCGGGCGCGCCGGCCGTACCGATGCTGTCCTATTCGGATGGTCGGCCGGAGGGCGCCTGGGACGGGGCCGTGTTCGGGACCCACTGGCACGGTGCGTTCGAGTCCGACGAGTTCCGGCGGTGGTTCCTCGGCACGGTGGCGGGGCTGGCCGGGCGGTCGGGGTTCACGGTGGCTTCCGGGACCGAGTTCGCGAGCGTTCGTGAGCGCACGCTCGATCTGCTCGGCGACCTGGTGGAGGAGCACCTCGACACCGGCGCGCTGTGGCGGCTGGTCACCGACGGCGCGCCGGCCGGGCTGCCGTTCGTGCCGCCCGGCGCGCCGTGAGCGCCCCGACGTTCGACGGCCTGGCGCGGCGGATCCTGCGGCGGCGGCCCCGAATCGGGCGTACCCGGCTGGTCGCGGTCGACGGACCCAGCGGCGCGGGGAAGACGGTGTTCGCGGCGCGGCTGGCGTCGTCGATCGTCGCCGTCGGCGGCGTGCCGGTGCCGCTGGTGCACACTGACGACTTTCTCTCCGGGTGGGACGACCAGTTCACCTCTTGGGATCGCGTGGCCGCGTCGTTGCTGGCGCCGTTGCGGGCCGGCGAGCCGGGGCGGCATCGCCGCTACGACTGGGAGCGGGCGTCGTTCGTCGGGCCGTGGGTGCCCGTGCCGCCGGCGCCGGTGGTGATCCTGGAGGGGTTCGGGGCGGCGCGGGCCGGGTCGGAGCTGTCATTCTCGATCTTTGTCGTGGCGCCGGCTCGGCTGCGGCTGGAGCGGGCACTGGCGCGGGACGGCGCGGCGACGCGGTCCGAGCTCCTGCGGTGGCGGCGGCGGGAGAACCGGCATTTCGCCACGGAGCGTACGGCCGAGCGCGCCGACCTGGTCGTGCGTGGAGTGTGGTCGGACGAGCCCGTGGTCGTGGACGGGTGACCGATTCGCGTACCTCCGCAGGCTTTCGATCTGGTCGTGGGGGAGCGGGTGGTCCAACCGGTCAGTGGTTATCCACAGGCATAGACGCACGCCGTGCCGTGCGGCACGCTGAGCGGTGACGACGCCACGGCGACTCGGGGGGCACCATGACCAGTGACGAGCAGGCAGCGGTTCCCGCCCGACGGCGGGTGGCGCTGACCGGGATCAGCTCGCGGGCATGGGAGCATCCGGCCGACCGGGGCGCGCTGACCGCGTTGCGCGAGCTACGCGGCTTCGACGACGTGGTCAAAGCCTTCTTCGGCATCTGGAACGAGCGCGGCTTCCGGCTGAGCTACCTGGCGTCGTCGATCCGGGTCGACCACCGGCAATACCCGCGCGTCTTCGGGCTCTACGCGGAGGCGGCGCAGACGCTCGACCTACCGGAGCTACCGGACCTGTTCGTGCGGCAGTCGCCGACGCTCGGCGGCCGGGCCATCGGGCTCGACCGGCCGTTCATCGTGATCGACTCGGGGTCGGTGCAGCAGCTCGACGACGAGGAGCTGCGCACCCTGCTCGGCCACGAGATCGGCCACCTGCGCAGCGGCCACGCCGTCTACAAGACCATCCTGATGATCCTCACGCGCTGGGCGGCCAACCTGAGCTGGCTACCCGTCGGCGCGATCGCCCTCCGCGCGATCATCGCCGCGATGCTGGAGTGGTGGCGCAAGGCCGAGCTGTCCGCCGACCGCGCCGGCCTGCTCGCCAACCAGGACCCGGGCGCCTCCCTGCGCCTGCTCATGAAGCTCGCCGGCGGCGGCGACCTCAGCCAGATCGACACGGCGGCGTTCCTCGAGCAGGCGGCCGACTACGACGGCGGCGGCGACCTCCGCGACAGCTTCCACAAGATCCGAATGACCGCCTGGAGCAGCCACCCGGTCCCGGTCGCCCGGGCCGCCGACCTGCGTCACTGGGTCGACGCCGGTGACTATGCGCGGATCGTCGGCGGCGAATACCCGCGCCGCGACGACGACGGCGGAGCGCGGATCAGCGACGAGATCAAGGCGGCGGCCGCGTCTTATCGCGAGGCCTTCGGTCGCAGCCAGGATCCGCTGGTCGGGTTGCTGCGCCGGCTGGGCGACGGTGCGACCGACCTCGGTGACTGGGCGGGCACGGGGGCCAATCGGGCCCGGACCTGGATGGGCAATGCCGCCGAGGCGGCCTCCCGCGCGGCCCGTGGCCGCAACGAACGCCGCGACGACGCGGATCCCGCCGTCTGACTGGCGGGGCGTGGCCTGGCGGGCCGGGCTCGTCGGTGCTGGTGGCGGGCGGCTTACGATCACGGGATGACCGCTCCCATCCTCTCCGAGTCCGAGCTGCGCGCTGCGATCGAGCGTGAGATGCCCGGCGTCCGTGCCGACCTCGAACGGCTGATCCGCATCCCCGGCATCGCGTTCGACGGCTTCGACTTCAGCCACGTCGAGCGTTCTGCGGAGGCGGTGGCGGAGCTGCTGCGCGGGTGCGGGCTCGAGGTGTCGATCGTCCGCAACGGTGGGCAGCCCGCGGTGATCGGGCACCGGGCGGCCCCGGCGGGCGCGCCGACCGTACTCCTCTATGCCCATCACGACGTGCAGCCCGTCGGTGATCTCTCGCTCTGGAAGTCGGAGCCGTTCGAGCCGGTCGAGCGCGACGGCCGCCTCTACGGTCGGGGCGCCGCGGACGACAAGGCCGGCGTGATGGCGCACGTGGCGGCCCTGCGGGCGTTCGGCGACGCGCTGCCGGTCGGCGTGGTCGTGTTCGTCGAGGGTGAGGAGGAGTTCGGCTCGGAGTCGCTCGGCGGGCTGCTCGAGCAGCACAAGGAGACGCTGCGCTCCGACGTCATCGTGATCGCGGACTCCGGCAACTGGGACATCGGCGTCCCGGCGGTCACCACCTCGCTGCGCGGCCTGGTCAACTGCTTCGTCGAGGTACGCGTCCTCGAGGCCGCCGTGCACAGCGGCATGTTCGGTGGGGCGGTGCCGGACGCGCTGACGACCCTGTCGCGGCTGATCGCCACGTTCCACGACGCGGCCGGCGACGTCGTCATCGACGGGCTGGCCAGGCAGAACACGGCGGCGGTCGACTACCCGGAGGACCGGCTGCGCGAAGAGGCTGGCATGCTCGACGGCGTCACGTTCATCGGCACCGGCCGGCTCACCGACCGGATCTGGAACCAGCCCACCGTCTCCATCCTCGGCATCGACGCCCCGCCGACCGCGGGCGCGCCCAACGCGCTGATCCCGTCGGCGAAGGCCAAGGTCAGCGTGCGGCTGGCGCCGGGTGAGGACCCCAAGCGGGCGTACGCGGCGATCGTCGCCCACGTCGAGAAGCACACCCCGTGGGGCGCCCAGGTGTCGGTGGTCCTGGAGTCCGACGGCGCGCCGTGCGAGATCGACACCAGCGGGCCGATGTTCGCGGCCGGGCGCTCGGCTTTCCGCGCGGCGTGGGACGGCGTCGAGCCGGTCGACATGGGCGTCGGCGGGTCGATCCCGTTCATCGCCACCTTCCAGGAGATGTTCCCGCAGGCCGCGATCCTCGTCACCGGTGTCGAGGACCCGAACTCCAAGGCGCACGGGCCTAACGAGAGCCTGCATCTGGCCGAGTTCCAGCGGGTCTGCCTGGCGGAGGCGTTGCTGTTCGCCAATGTGGCTGAGGTGGCCGCGGGCGCTGCCGGCGCTGCCGGCTCTGTGGGCTCTGCGGGCTCGGTTGGGTGACTCTTCGATCTCTGGGCGGAAAATGTCGGTGGCATGCCCTACGCTATCGAACATGAGTACGAACGAGGCCATCACGCGGCTCGGGGCCGCGGTCAGTGCACTGGGAGACGTTGACGTCTCCGCGTGGTCGGAGGAGGCCCTCCGCGAGCAGCTAGGCGAGCTGTCGGTGAACCTGTGTGCCCTCGACGCCCTGCTCGCCAAGGTCGCCGACGGCGTTCGAGCGCGCGGCCTACGCATCGAGGAGCCGGCGGCCGCCTGATTTGTCAGACGTGCGGGCCGGCCTCCACGGCCGGCCCGCACGCGTTTCGGCGGGAAAGTGTCAGACCCGGGCGATAGCTTCGCTCCATGGACTGGAAGATCGAGCTCGTTTACATCCCGGTCACCGACGTCGACCGGGCCAAGGCGTTCTACGTTGACCAGTGCGGCTTCAACGCCGACCACGACCAGCGGGTGTCACCCGACCTCCGCTTCGTCCAGCTCACCCCACCGGGCTCGGCGTGCTCCATCGCGCTGGGCCAGGGCATCACGGAGATGGCGCCGGGCTCCCAGAAGGGCCTCCAGGTGGTCATCCCCGACGCGGCCAAGGCGCGCGAGGAGCTGGTCGCCAAGGGCGTCGACGCGAGCGAGGTCGACGTGCAGCCATGGGGTTCGTTCGTCTACTTCGCCGACCCGGACGGCAACACCTGGGCCCTACAGCAACTACCACCGCGCGACTGACCAACGCACCGCCCGCCAGCGCCGGTCGCCAGCGCCGGTCGCCGGCGCTGGGCCGGGCGGTCGCCGGCCGACGGTCGCACAGCGCCGCCGGCCGACGGTCGCACAGCGCCGCCGGCCGACGGTCGCACGGCGTCGCCGGCCGACGGTCGCACAGCGCCGCCGGCCGACGGTCGCACGGCGTCGGTCGCACAGCGCCGCCGGCCCACGGTCGCACAGCGACGCCAGCCGACGGTCGCACGGCGTCGCCGGCCCACGGTCGCACGGCGACGCCAGCCGACGGTCGCACGGCGACGCCAGCCGACGGTCGCACGGCCGTCGCTGGCCTACGTTCGCACGGCCGTCGCTGGCCGACGGTCGCACGGCGTCGCCGGCCCACGGTCGCACGGCGTCGCCGGCCGACGGTCGCACGGCGTCGCCGGCCCACGGTCGCACGGCGTCGCCGGCCGACGGTCGCACGGCGTCGCCGGTCGTCCCCGACGCGGCACGGGAGGAGCAGGGCGAGTCGGTCGCGGTCGGCGCACGGGAGGAGCAGGGCGAGTCGGTCGCGGTCGGCGCACGGGAGGAGCAGGCCGAGTCGGTCGCGGTCGGCGCAGGCGGTTGTGGCTTGCCGGGCCGTGGTTGTCGTACCCGGGTGTCAGGATGTGGAGGTGCTGTTCGCAGATCTTGCGGCGACCTCGAGCGCGGTGGCCGCCACCACGAAGCGGCTTGCCAAGGTTGATCTTTTGGCGGCTGCGCTCAGAGGGCTCGATCCGAGTGAGGTCGAGGCCGGGTCCGCCTATCTCGCGGGTGAGCTGCGGCAGCGGCAGACCGGGGTCGGTTACGCGAGCCTGCGCGACCTGCCGGCGCCGGCCGAGCAGCCGAGTCTGACCGTGGGTGCCGTCGACGCCGCGATCGCTGAGATCTCGACCGTCAGCGGCAGTGGGTCGCAGGCGCGGCGCAAGGGCCTGGTTGCCGGGTTGTTCGCCGCGGCCACCACCGACGAGCAGCGGATGCTGCGCGGGTTGTTCAGTGGCGAGTTGCGGCAGGGGGCGCAGGCCGGGTTGCTCGCCGACGCGATCGCGCGGGCCGCCGACGTGCCGGGGCCGGCCGTGCGGCGGGCGTTGCTGCTCGTCGGTGACCTGAAGACCGTCGCCGTCGCCGCGCTCGAAGGTGGCGTGGGGGCGCTGGCCGAGTTCGCCCTGCAGGTCGGGCGGCCGTTGGCGCCGATGCTGGCCTCCAGCGCGCCCAGTGTCGACGAGGCGCTCGACGCCACCGGGGTGCCGGCCGCGGTCGACGTGAAGCTCGACGGGATCCGCATCCAGGTGCACCGCAGCGGCGACGAGGTGGCCGTGTTCACGCGGAGCCTCGACGAGATCACGTCGCGGCTACCCGAGGTGGTCGCCGCGGTGCGCGGGCTGCCCGCCCGTGACCTCGTGCTCGACGGGGAGGCGATCGGGCTCGACGCCGAGGGGCGGCCGCGGCCGTTCCAGGAGACGGCCAGCCGGGCGGCGACCCGCGGGGCCCGGCGGGGCGCGGCCAAGGCGGCGCCGGTGACCGACGGGGTGACGCTGACGCCGTACTTCTTCGACGTGCTGCACATCGACGGCGCCGACCTGCTCGACGCGCCCGGTGTCGAGCGTTGGGCCGCGCTCGAAGCGGCGTTGCCCGAGTCGCTGCGCGTGCCGCGCACCATGGTCGACAGCCCGGAGCTCGCGCACGAGTTCTACGCCAAGGCGCTCGACGCCGGCCACGAGGGTGTGGTGGTGAAGTCGGCGACCGCCGCCTACGACGCGGGGCGGCGCGGGGCGGCCTGGGTCAAGGTCAAGCCGCGGCACACGCTCGACCTGGTGGTGCTCGCGGTCGAGTGGGGGAGCGGCCGGCGCACCGGCTGGCTGTCCAACCTGCACCTGGGGGCGCGCGACCCGCGTACCGGCGGGTTCGTCATGCTCGGCAAGACCTTCAAGGGGTTGACCGACGAGCTGCTGCGCTGGCAGACCGAGCGGTTCCAGGAGCTGGCGGTCGACAAGGGCGACTGGGTCGTGCGGGTGCGGCCCGAGCAGGTCGTCGAGATCGCGTTCGACGGCGTGCAGACGAGCCCGCGTTACCCCGGCGGGGTGGCGCTGCGGTTCGCGCGGGTGCTGCGCTACCGCGACGACAAGACCGCCGACGAGGCCGACACGATCGACACGGTGCTCGCCATCCACGCCGGGAAGCCGCTCACGCCGCCGCCCGAGGAGGGCTAACGCAGGTCGGCGGCGACGAACGACCAGACCTCGAGGTCCACGCGACCACTGTGGACATAGCCGGCGTTGCGCAGCAGGCCCTCGTAGGTGAAGCCCGCCTTCTCCGCCACCCGCCGCGACGCGGTGTTGCCCGGCGCCACCCGCAGCTCGATGCGCTGGAAGCCGTGCTCGAGGATCAGCGCGATCGCGAGCGCGTCGACGGCCTCCGGCGCGACGCCGAAACCACGGGCTTCGGCCGAGACGGCGTACGAGATCTCGGTGACCTTGGCGCCCCAGTCCGTGCGCTTGGTCCACAGGCAGCCGACCAGCCGGTCGTCCTCCCGCCGGATGATCCCGTAGTGGTCGCCGGCGCCGCTGTCGCGTCGTTCCTGCGCCATCTCCGTGCACCACGCCGTGCCGTCGATCTGGCCGAAGTCGCGCGGGAACGGCAGCCACCGCTGCGCCTGCTTGTCGGCGAAGATCTCCGCCACGGGCTTGGCGTCCTCGTCGACCAGCTGGCGCACGTGCAATCGCGGCGTCGACACCTGCAACACCGGAAACGTGCGCAGCGGAAGTTGGCCCCTCACGCGATCCCCCCGTCGTCTTCCACCATTCGTCCGCCGCTGCCCGGCCCGCGCGGCGGCTGCGGCGCCCGCACCGGCAGGACCGGCACCTCGGCCGTGCCGCCCGCCAGCGACCCGTCGGCCACCGTCCGTCCCGACAACGGCTCGCCACCCTGAGCGGGTACGGGCTGCCCGCCCGCGGGCGGCGGAAGGAACGGAACGGCCGAGCCGTGGCCCGGCGACATGCCGACGCCGCCCGCTTGCGCCCGGAACGCCGGTGCGTTTCCGGCCGGCCGGTCGGCCGGAATGGCCGACGCCTGGCCCGGCGGACGCGCACGGCCGAAGCCGCTGCCCGCCGCGGGCTGCTCGCCGCGGCCCAGCGGGAACCCGAACTCCGCGGTCGCCCGGGCATCCGGCGCCGCCGGCGGCTGCGGCGGCGCGTCGTCGGGCGGAGGCATCACATATGCGTAGCCGTCGCCCATGGCGGCCCCGGCCCGCGCGCCAGGGACCGCGGCGAAACCGAACCCGTCGGTGCGCTGCTCGCCGTCGTCACCGGCCAGCGCCGCGAACCCGCGGCCGTCGGTCGGGTCGTCGTCACTCGCCAACGGCGGCACGACGCGCAGTCGCGGCGGCCGGGGGACCACCCGGTCTCGGTCCGGGGCGTCCGCGCCGCCGACGCCCGGCCCGGGCACGACCCGGTCGCGATCGGCAGAGCTGGCCGCTCCGCCACGCGGCCCCGCCCAGTCCCGGTCCGCCGAGCTCGAGGCACGACCATCCGACCCTGGGACGACCCGGTCGCGGTCCGCAGACCCCGCGGCGCCGCCGCCCCGCTCCGGGGCGGGCCGGTCACGGTCCGCGGAGCCCGCCGCGCCGCCACCCGGCGCTGCCTGGAGCCGCGGCGGCTCGCCGCCGGACGAAGTCGACGCCGCCCCTTCGCCGCCCCCGGGCACGAGCCGCAGCCCACCACCACCCGACGTCGGCGAGCGGCGCGCATCCTCCGGCGCCTCGGCCGTGCCGTAGTCCAGCGCCCCACCGACAACCGGAACAGCCCCGGTCGCCTGTGCCCACGAACCGCCGCCCGGCGCCGCGCCCGGACCCTCGCCCGGCCGCGAAGCCAGCACCAGCCGGCGCGCGATCTCGGGGAAACCGGCCCAGTGCAGGCTGAGCTGCGACGCGTGCACCCGCCGCCAGACGAACCCTTCCGGCGTGCCGCCGTTCCAGGTCCACGCCGGTGTCTGCCCCGCGCGCGGGCTGACCACGCCGCGGTGCTGCTTGTAGCCGACCACCCGCGCGCCGACCTCGGCCACGGCGGTGGTCGCGCGGGCGGTCGCGTCGCGGTAGCCGACGATCATCTGATCGCCCGTCGTGCCGGTCGTCTCGAGCACCCCGCACATCGGCCGGCCGTCGAACGCCTGCGCCAGCCACAACAGGCCCGCGCCTTCGGCGATCACCGGGCGGCCGGAGCGGGCCAGGTCGGCCACGTCGGCGCAGAGCCGGCGGTTGGCGGACAGCTCCTCGGCGTACGCCTCAGGGAGCGCGCCACCGACGACCAGCGCGTCGGTGCCCTCGGGCAGCAACTCGTCGCGGAGCGGGTCGACCGCCACGACCGTGGCGCCGGCGGCTTCGAGGAGCTCACGGGTCTCGGCGTACGCGAAGGACAGGCCTGGACCGCCCGCCAGCGCGACGACCGGGCGGCGGCCGAGGTGGACGGCGGCCGTGTCCTCGGGCGCCATGGCCAGCTCGCCGGCCGGTGACCAGGGCGTCGCGGGGAGGTTGGGCGCGGAGTGCGCGAGCGCCAGCAGGCCGTCGAGGTCGACGGTGGCCGCTATCGACTCGCCGAGCCGGCGGATGCCGCGCAGCGCCTCGACCTCGCGATGCAGGACGGGCACCACGCCCTCGTGCCGCGGTGGCAGCGTCGACGGCAGGTCGCGGCGGCGGAGGGCACCGTAGACGGGGACGCCGATGTCGTCGAGCGCCTCGCGCAGCAGCTGCTCGTGGCGGTCGGAGGCGACCCGGTTGAGGATCACGCCGCCGAGCCAGGTCAGCTCGTCGTAGGCCCGGTAGCCGTGCATCAGCGCCGCCACCGACTGGCCCATCGCGCCGACGTCGACCACCATGATCACGGGGGCGCGCAGGGCGGCGGCGACCCCGGCGGTGGAGTCGGTCTCGACCCGGCCGGCGAGGCTGTCGAACAGGCCCATCGTGCCCTCGACGACGGCGATGTCGTGGCCCTGCGCGGCGTGGGCGAACAGCGGCGCCACGCGGTGGGCGCCGACCAGCCTGGGGTCGAGGTTGCGGCCTGGGCTGCCGGCGGCGGCGCCGAGGTAGGCCGCGTCGGTGTGGTCCGGCCCGACCTTGAAGCCGACCGCGGACAGGCCGCGGCCCGCGAACGCCGCCAGCAGGCCGACCGCCAACGCGGTCTTGCCATGGCCGGACGACGGCGCGCTGACCACCACCCGGGGCACGGCGGACATCGGCGACTCCTCGGCGGAAAAAGGTGAGCCGTCCGACGATACCTAATGGGTCCGACAACATCAGGCGCACGACACATCGACGAATCGGGTACGTCCGGTGACCGCCAGGAAACCCGTCGTACCCCCGCAGTAGCCTCTTGGCGTGTACCGGTTCCTGCTGACCCCCCGCTGGCTGGGCTACCTGGCGCTCGCGCTGGTCGCCGCCGCGGTGATGGTGCTGCTCGGCAACTGGCAGCACGGGCGCTACGAGCTGCGCAAAGACGTCAACCACCGGATCGACGTGACGGGCACCGCGACGCCGGTGCCGCTCGACACCGTGGTGGCGCCGGGTGGCAGCACGGGCACGCCGGGTCCCGGTCCGGGCGCCACGACCGAGTGGACGCGGGTGACGGTGAGCGGTCGCTACGACCAGGCCAACATCGTGCTGGTACGCGGCCGCACCGTCGACAACAAGGTCGGCTTCGAGATCGTGACGCCGCTCCGACTACCCGACGGGTCGGCGGTCCTCGTCGACCTCGGTTGGGTGCCGCAGCCGCCGGGCGGCGGGGCCTACACCCAGCCGGTCGTGCCGCCGATCCCGTCCGGGCAGGTCACGGTCACCGGCGCGGTCAAGCTGTCAGAGAGCCGCGGCACCGCGGTCGACCGCGCCGAGGGCAAGCTCGAGACGCGGCGGATCTCCGTGCCGAAGCTCGCCGCCGAGCTGCCCTATCCGGTGCGCGGCGCGTTCGTCCAGCTCGACACCCAGGTGCCGGCGGCCGATGCGGGCTTCGCCGCGATTCCGCCTGACTACGAGAACGACTGGTTGAACCTTGGCTACTCCGTGCAGTGGTGGCTGTTCGCGGCGATGACGCTGGTCGCGTTCGGCTGGGCCGCGCGGCGCGAGGCCCGCGGGCCGCGCAAGCCCGACGACACGCCGCGCGCGGACGACACGCCGCAGGCGGACGCGGTGCCGCAGGGTGGCGCCGCGCCTTAGGCGAGCCACGCCGTGAGCCGGCGCGGCGACGCGCCGCGGGCCGGTGAAGCGCCTTGGCCGGGCCAGGCCGTGGGCGGGCGACGCGCCGGGTTCAGACGCCGCGTCGTGGTGGGCGCAGGCGTCGCTGGTTCGCCGTTCGGCCGGGACTTGCCGGCCGGCTGATGTCGTGTCCTGTGGTTGTGGGCGGTGGGCAGTAGGGTGCCGGGAGGAACCGCCACGACTGGGGGTGCGTGATGGGCACAGAGCCGACCCTGCCGCTTCCCGGAGCGGGGGAGCCCGGGCAGTTCCCGCCGGCCACCGATCCATGGTCGACGCCCGCGATGGGCCCGGTCGCGCCGCTGCCCGACCCGACCTCGGACCCGCACGGGCTCGGCGGCCAGACGCCCCAGCCTTACCCGACCAGCGCCCCGCCGGTCGGCCCGAGCAGCCCGGCGGCGCCGCCGTCCGGTGACGGTCCGGTCGTCGCGCAGATCGGCGACATCGGCGTGACGTCCACCGTGGTCCACACGCCGGCGGGCAGTTTCCCGCTGGCCGGCTCCACCTGGCAGGTCAACGACTTCTGGCAGACCACGCAGAAGACGCCGACCTGGGCGCTGCTCGCGGCGATCTTCGGTTTCTGCCTGCTGACCGTGTTCAGCCTGCTGTTCCTGCTGGTCAAGGAGACCATCTACAACGGAACGGTGCAGGTCACGGTGGTCAATGGCCGTCATCAATACGTCGCCCGGATTCCGGTCACGGACCAGCAGGCCGTGCAGTACGTGCACCAGCAGGTCAACTATGTGCGTGCCCTAGCCGCGTTGTGAGGCATGCCACAGCCATCAATTGGGTATGGCGGCCCGCATGACCACCGACACGAGCACCGCAGACCCGGCCCGGCCCTCCGGCGAAGACGGCCTCCGCCGGGTGATCTCGCGGCCGATGCTGACGTTCTTCATCATCGGCGACATCCTCGGCGCGGGCATCTACTCGCTGACCGGCGAGGTCGGCGGCGATGTCGGTGGGGCGATCTGGGCCTCGTTCCTGGTGGCGTTCGCGCTGGCGTTCCTGACCGCGTTCGCGTACATGGAACTGGTCACGAAATATCCCCAGGCCGCCGGCGGCGCGCTCTATTGCGACCGGGCGTTCCGGATCAAGTTCCTCAGCTTCCTGGTCACCTTCGCGATCATGGCGTCCGGCGTCACCTCGGCCACGTTCGCGGCGAGCCGGATCGGCGGCGACTACTTCACGGGTCTGTTCGGCGTCGAGAACCCACCGATGGTCCTCATCGGAATCGTCGCCATCCTGCTGGTCGCCGCGGTCAACCTGTGGGGCGTCGCCGAATCGGTCCGGATCAACGTCGTGATCACCTGCATCGAGCTCGCCGGCCTGCTGTTCATCATCGGCGTCGGCATCGTCGTGCTCGGCGGCGGCGACGGCGACCCGGGACAGGCATTCACCTTCTCGGGTACGGGCTTCGGCGTCGTCACCGGCGTCCTCTCCGGAGCGGCGACGGCGTTCTACGCGTTCCTGGGCTTCGAGGACTCGGTCAACCTGGCCGAGGAGACCGACGAGCCGAGCCGCGCGTTCCCGCCCGCGATGATCACGGGCCTGGTCCTGGCCGCGGTGGTCTACCTGCTGGTCGCGTTCACGGCGGCGATGACCGTGCCGCTCGACGTGCTCACCGAGTCGAGCGCCCCGCTGCTCGAGGTGGTCCGGCTGGGCACCCCCGACCTGCCGGTCGGCGAGATCTTCTCCGCCGTCTCGATCATCGCGGTCAGCAACACCATGCTGATCAACATGCTCATGGCCTCACGCCTGCTGTACGGGATGGCCCGGCGCGACGTACTCCCCGGTGTCTTCGGAAGCCTCAGCCCGCGCCGCACGCCGTGGGTCGCGATCGCCTTCACCACCGCGATCTCGATCATCCTGCTCTTCTTCGTCGACGACCTGGGCGACCTCTCGGACACGACGGTCCTGCTCCTGACAGCGGTCTTCCTCCTGGTCAACCTGTCCGCCCTCTGGCTGCGCCGCGACCCGGTCGACCACCCCCACTTCCGCGCCCCCACCGCCGTCCTGGTCCTGGGCGCCGTGGTCTCGCTGATCTTCCTGCTCCCCATGGTCCGCGAAGCGTCGATCTACGTGCTGGCCCTCTGGCTCCTCCTGGGCGGCGTGGCCCTGTGGGCGATCAACTGGGCCTTCCTCCGCACTTCCGCCCGCCGCTCCTGAGCGGCGGCGGGGGTTGCCGCGCAGCGGGGCCTCACGCGCCTCGGCGGCTAGGCGTGCGCTACGGCGAGGGATAGGTGGCTTTCGCGGCCTCCGCGCGTCGGCGGGGGCCGGGCCACCAATGGAGGCGGCGCGAGCCGCTTCCGCGCCTGCGTCGTGCGACGGGTTTGAGCGCGGACCGGGTGGCGCGCGATGGCCGCCGCGCCTCGGCATGCTTGAGTGGGTGCCTGAGGTGGCGGCGCAAAACGGCCGAATTGGCTTTGGCTTCTTGGGTGGCCATTATGGTGGGCTCATGATCGACTCGTGGGATCCCGCGGGCCCCGGCGTGCTGCGGCTGCCGTCGGGTCGGCTGATCCGCGGGCGGGGTCTGTTGCGGGCCTATCCGATGGGGCCGCCGCCGACGTTCGGGATCTATCTGCTCGGGAAGCCGGCTTCTTCCGTCGCCTGGGAGAGTCGTTGGGTGCGCTGGCCCGATCTTTGGTTGCCGTCCGATCCGGCCGACGCCGCCCATGCGTTGCACGAGGCGTGGGAGCGCGCGGCCAGCGATCGGGTCGAGCTCGCCTGCCGCGGCGGTCGCGGCCGGACCGGGACCGCGCTGGCCTGTCTCGCGATCATCGACGGCGTCGCGCCTCGGGAGGCGGTTGCCTACGTCCGGGAGCACTACGACCGTCGCGCGGTCGAGACGCCCTGGCAGAAGCGCTTCGTCGCCCGCTTCGCCGCTCCGGACCACCCGAACCTCAACTAACCACGGCGGGCTGGGCGACCCGGGCACCGCCGCGTCAGCCGCTTGGCGCGTCGTACGTCGCCGCTCAGGCTTGAACCCGGGGCCACCCGACCTCAGCTGACCGAACCGGCCGCCCTACGCCGGGCAGGCGTGGCACCGCCGGGCTGGGCCAGCGCCGAAACGGGCCCACGAGAAACCGCCCGACCCTCCGATCAGGGCCGCCGTTCGGCGGCCTCCCCACCCCGCAGGATGGCGGCCAGGGCATCGACGAAGGCGTCCGTCGTCGCCAGGTCGCGGACCGCGACCCGGACGAAGTCCGGACCCAGCCCCGGGAACGTGTCCCCCCGGCGGACCGCGTAGCCGGCATCCCGCAGCGCCAGCCGGATCTTGTCCGCGTTGGGCATCCGCAGCAACACGAACGAGCTCGCCGGCGGCGCTGCCACCGCGACCCCGGGCACGTCGGCCAGCCGCGCCAGCAGGTGCGCCCTATCCGCGGCCAACGAAATGGCGATCGACCGCTCCGCCGCCACCGCGACCGGCGACGCGCACGCCGTCGCCGCGGCCAGGGCCGGCGTCGACACCGGCCACAACGGCTGCACCGCGGAGAGCCGAGCGATCACCGGCGGCGGCGCCAGCACGTACC
Source organism: Asanoa sp. WMMD1127 (assembly GCF_029626225.1). Lineage (NCBI taxonomy): Bacteria > Bacillati > Actinomycetota > Actinomycetes > Micromonosporales > Micromonosporaceae > Asanoa > Asanoa sp. WMMD1127. The sequence goes on along the minus strand of NZ_JARUBP010000001.1, from coordinate 70,997 downwards.
CGATCCGCAGTCCCGCCAGCGCCCATGTCTTGGTCAGGCTCCGCACGACAACCAGGCCGGGCACGTCAGGAAGACCGGCCAGCGACGCCGGCTCACCGGGGACCGTGTCCGCGAACGCCTCGTCCAGCACCAACAAGCGACCGGGCCGGGCCAGGGAAGCCAGCACCGCGGCGGGGTGCAGCACCGACGTCGGGTTCGTGGGGTTCCCCACGAACACCAGATCCGCGGAATCGGGCACCAGCGCCGGAGACAGCGTGTACGGCGGCGGCAGCACCACCCGGTCCACCGTGTGCCCCGCGGCCAGCAGGGCGGCCTCGGGCTCCGTGAACTGCGGATGCACCACCACGGCGTGCGAAGCCCCGCGGTACGCCTGGGCGATCAACACGAACGCCTGTGCGGCGCCGGCGGTCAGCAGCACCGAGGACGGTGACCGGCCGTGGCGCGCCGCCACGGCCGCGCGCGCCGGCCCCGGGTCCGGATAAGCACCGAGCGAGGCCAGCGACGCCGCCACCGGCGCGGACAGCCACGGCGGCAACGGGGCCTGCCGCACGTTCACCGCCAGGTCGACCAACCCCGGCCCCACCTCGGCGTCGCCATGATGTCCCAACTCGATCACGCCGACGACCGTACCCGGGAACATGAGACGTAGACGTTGCTCGCTTTCGTGTACGGACATATCCACTTATGTCCTAACTTGGGCTAGTGATTAAGCGCGCCCTCTCCACGACCAGCCGGTTCGCTCCGTTGCTGCGCGCCGGGCTCATCGCCGGCGTCGTCGTGGCGGCGGTCGCCTATCCGCTCGTCGCCGTCGGCGGTCTCGGCGCCAAGAAGGGCGCCGAGGCGTTCAACAACATGCCGCGCGACCTCAACGTCAAACCCCCGGCACAGACGAGCTACGTGTACGCGGCCGACGGCAAGACCCTGCTGACGATGTTCTACGAGGAGCATCGCAAGTACGTCCCGATCTCCGACATGTCGCCGTACATCCAGCAGGCCATCGTGGCGTCCGAGGACCAGCGCTTCTACGAGCACAACGGCGTCGACCCCAAGGGCATCGCGCGCGCGTTCGTCGCCAACCACCAGAGCGACGGCGTCCAGCAGGGCGCCTCCACGCTCACGATGCAGTACGTCCGGATGGCCCAGCGCGACGGTGCCCAGACGCCGCTCGAGGTCCAGGAGGCCACCGAGCAGACCAGCACCCGCAAGCTGCGCGAGATGCGGCTGGCCCTCGCCGTCGAGAAGAAGTACTCCAAGCAGGAGATCCTCGAGCGCTACCTGAACTCGGCCTACTTCGGACACCGGGCGTACGGCATCTACGCCGCCTCGGAGGTCTTCTTCTCCAAGTCGCCCAAGGACCTGACGCTGATCGAGGCGGCCACGCTCGCGGGTCTGGTCAAGGCGCCCACCGAGTACGACCCGGCCACGCAGGACAAGCTCGCGGCGACGGCCCGGCGCAACTACGTGCTCGACAACATGCAGAAGATGGGCTACCTGAGCCCGCAGGACAACGCGGCCTCCAAGGCGCTGCCGATCCAGCTGCACCTGAGCACCCCGGCCAACGACTGCGTCTCGGTGCCGAAGAACCTCAACAGCTGGGGCTTCTTCTGTGACTACCTCAAGGCGTGGTGGGCCGAGCAGCCGGCGTTCGGCGACAACGCCTCGCAGCGCGAGGACAACCTGCGCCGGGGCGGCTACAAGATCGTGACGTCGCTGGACCCCAACATCCAGAACATCGCCGAGAAGAACGTGATGCAGAAGGAGAAGTCCAGCAGCAAGTTCGCGCACGGCCTCGTGGTGATCCAGCCCGGCACCGGCCTGGTCAAGTCGATGGCGGTCAACCGGGTCTACTCGCTGGACCAGAGCAAGAACGGCACCCACTCCGACCCGGCCAAGGCCTCGAAGATCAAGGGCAACTACCCCAACACGGTGGTGCCGCTGCTCGGCGGTGGCGACATGCCGGGCTACCAGGCCGGTTCGACGTTCAAGATGTTCACGATGCTGGCCGCGCTGGACGCCGGGATGCCGCTGTCCACGGCGTACAACTCGCCCATGAAGCTCGTCTCGCAGTATCCGGGTGAAGGGCCCGCCTCGTGCGGCGGCCGTTGGTGCCCGTCGAACGCGTCCGGCGCGATGACCGGCCGGCACATGATGTGGTCGGGCTTCGGCAAGTCCGTCAACACGTACTTCGTGCAGCTCGAACAGGCCGTCGGCGCCGACAAGGCGGTCGAGATGGCCGAGCGGCTCGGCCTGCGCTGGCGCACCGACGTCGACCAGATGATGGCCAAGCCGCCGCGGTCCAAGACCTGGGGCGCGTTCACCCTCGGCGTCTCCGACGTGACGCCGCTGGAGATGGCGACGGCGTACGCCACCGTGGCCGCCGACGGCGTCTACTGCGAGCCGCTGCCGGTCACCTCGATCCAGACGCCGGACGGCAAGCAGGTGACGTGGAAGAACCCGAACGGCGACGTGGTGGACGTGGCCAAGCCGCGATGCCGTCAGGAGGTCACCCAGGACGTGGCCCGCGCCGCGGCCGACGCCGCCCGGTGCCCGACCGGCGGCAAGGCGCAGACCGGCTCGTGCCAGGAGTGGTCGACGGCGCCGAGCGTGACGCCGACGGTGGGTCGCCCGGTCGGCGGCAAGACGGGTACGACGGACAGCACCCGGTCGGCCTGGTTCGTCGGCTTCACCCGCGAGCTGGCGGCGGCGAGCTTCATCGCCGACCCGGACAACCCGTTCAACGCGGTGGGTGACGCCCAGTCGCAGAAACCGATCGACTCCGTGGCGCAGACGTTCCGGGACGCCCTTAAGGGCCAACCCGTCCAGAACTTCCCGCCACCGAGTCCGGCGATCGTGCGCTGAGCGAGCGGGGCCCCGCACGGGGCCCCGCTTCGCGCTGACGGGATCATGGAGGAATGAGCGAGCGAAGCGAGCCCAGCCAACTCAGCCCGCCGGGGTCCTGCTCCGCCGACCGAAGGGAGGCGGCGGCAGCGACCCTCGCCGAAACCGTTGCCGCGATCCGGCCGCTCGACGCCGTCGCCATGACGGCCGCGCACGCGCGGCACGCCACCCTGACGAAACCGCCGGGCTCGCTCGGGTCTCTCGAGGAGCTGGGTGTACGCCTCGCGGGGCTGGCCGGGACCAACCCGCCACCGCTGCCGGCGCCGGCGGTGGTCGCGGTGTTCGCCGGCGACCACGGCGTGCACGCCCAGGCGGTCAGCCCGTGGCCGCAGGAGGTGACCGCGCAGATGGTCGCCAACTTCCTGGCCGGCGGGGCCGTGGTCAACGCCTTCGCCCGCCAGGCCGGCGCCGACGTGGTCGTGGTCGACGTCGGCGTGGCCACGCCGCTGCTCGTGCCCACGCCCGCCGCGGACCCGGCGGCGCCCGCCGCGGCGGGCGGCGCCGCGCCGCGTGGCACCGGAGAGCCGAGGCTCGTCCACGCCAAGGTCCGCGCGGGCACCGGCGACCTGAGCCAGGAGCCGGCGATGAGCCGCGACGAGGCGGTCGCGGCGCTGGAGGTCGGGATCCGGCTGGCCGGTGAGCTCATCGACGCCGGCGCCGGTTGCCTGATCACCGGCGACATGGGCATCGGCAACACCACCCCCGCGGCCGCGCTGATCGCGGCGTTCACCGGCGCCGCGGCGGACGACGTGACCGGGCGCGGCACCGGCATCGACGACGAGACCCACGGCCGGAAGGTGTCGGTCGTGCGGCGGGCGCTGGCGCTGCACCGGCCCGACCCGACCGACCCGGTCGCCGTCCTGGCCGCGGTCGGTGGGCTGGAGCACGCCGCCCTGGCGGGCTTCGTGCTCGGGGCGGCCGCGCGGCGCGTACCCGTGATCCTGGACGGGGTGATCGCCGACTCGGCCGCGCTCGCCGCCGCGGCGCTGGCCCCCGACGCGGTCGGCGCGATGGTCGCCGGCCACCGCTCCGCCGAGCCGGGCGCCTCGGTCGCGCTGCGCCACCTCGGCCTGGAGCCCCTCGTCGACCTGGGGCTGCGCCTGGGCGAGGGCACCGGCGCGGTGCTCGCGTGGCCGATCGTGGCCAGCGCGGCCCGCGTCCTGCACGACGTCGCCACCTTCGACTCGGCCGGGGTGGCCGAGAAATGACGGAGCTCTACCCGTTGGCGCTGAGGCTCGACGGCCGGCCGGTGCTGGTCGTCGGCGGCGGCGCGGTGGCCTCGCGGCGCGTGCCTGCCCTGCTGTCCGCCGGCGCCGACGTCACCGTGGTCTCGCCCGAGCTGACGCCGACCCTGCACGGCCTCGCCGACGCCGGCCGGATCCGCTGGGAACGGCGCCTCTTCACGGAGTCCGATGTGGACGGCACGTGGCTCGTGCAGGTCGCGGTCGACGACCCGGCCGCCGCCCAGCGGGTGTCCGAGGCGGCCGAGCGGCAGCGGATCTTCTGCGTCCGCGCCGACGACCGCACCGCCGCCACGGCCTGGACGCCGGCCGTCACCCGACGCGGCCCGGTCACGGTCGCGGTGCTCGGCGGCGGCGACCCCCGCCGCGCGGTCGCGACCCGCGACGCGATCGCCGCGTTCCTGTCGGGCTGGACGGGCGCCGCGGCCAGCGCCACCGCCGCCACCGCCCCCGAGGGAGGCCATCCCGGTGGCCGGGTCGCGCTGGTCGGCGCCGGCCCCGGCGACCCCGAGCTGGTCACCGTGATGGGCCGGCGGCTCCTCGCCGAGGCCGACGTGGTGGTCGCGGACCGGCTCGCGCCGGGGCTGCTCCTCGACGAGCTGCGGCCCGACGCCGAGCTGATCGACGCGGCCAAGAACCCCTACGGCCCGGCCCGCACCCAGGAGGAGATCAACCAGCTGCTGGTGGACCGGGCGCGGCAGGGCAAGGCCGTGGTGCGGCTCAAGGGCGGCGACCCGTTCGTCTTCGGGCGCGGCGGCGAGGAGGTGATCGCCTGCGCCGAGGCCGGTGTGCCGGTCACCGTCGTGCCGGGCGTGACGAGCGCGATCGCGGTCCCGGCCGGCGCCGGCATTCCGGTCACCCACCGCGGCGTCGCGCACGAGTTCACGGTCGTCTCGGGTCACCTGGCCCCGGACGACCCGGAGTCGCTGGTCAACTGGCCCGCGGTGGCGCAGCAGGCCGGCACGATCGTCGTGCTGATGGGCCTGCGCCACCTCTCGGCGATCGCGGCGACGCTGATCGCCCACGGCCGACCCGGTGTGACGCCGGCGGCGGTGATCCAGGAGGGTACGACGGCGTCGGAACGCCGCGTCACCGCCACGCTCGCGACGATCGCCGACGCGGTGGCGGGGGCCGGCCTGCGCGCCCCCGCCATCACCGTGGTCGGCGACGTGGTCACCGCGCTGCGGCGTTAGGAACGGTCCGTTCCTCCGCGTAAAGCGTGAGGAACGGACCGTTCCTTGCCCTAAGGCTTGACGAGCCCCGAGAGCAACAGCGCGCAGCGGATGAGCCCCAAATGGCTGTACGCCTGCGGGTGGTTGCCCAGCCCGCGCTCGGCCAGCGGGTCGTACTGCTCCGGCAGCAGCCCCGTCGGGCCCGCCGTCGCGACCATCTGCTCGAACAGCTCCTCGGCGTCGGCCCGGCGCCCGGTGCGCAGGTAGGCCTCCACCAGCCACGCGGTGCAGATGTGGAAGCCGCCCTCGCGGCCGGGCAGGCCGTCGTCCCAGCGGTAGCGGTAGACGACCGGGCCGCTGCGCAGGTCGGCCTCGACCTTGAGCACCGTGGCGAGGAACCGCGGGTCGTCGTCGGCCAGCAGACCGGACAGGCCGATCCAGAGTGACGACGCGTCCATCTCCTCGTCGCCGTAGGCCACCGTGTAGGCGCCCGCGTGCTCGTGCCAGCCGTGCTCCAGCACGTTGTGGCCGATCCGGTCGCGCAGCGCCACCCAGTCCGGCCGGTCCTGACCGGCGTGCTTGCGCACGACGTGCAGCGCCCGGTCGACGGTCATCCAGCACATGACCTTGGAGTAGACGTGGTGCCGCGGCTGGAGACGGGCCTCCCACAGGCCGTGGTCGGGCTCGTGCCAGCGGCGCTCGACCGCCTGCACCATCGCATCCAGGACCCGCCACTCCTCCTCGCGGACCGAGCCGCGGGCGTCCGCGACGGCGGCCAGCAGGTCGGCGACGGGACCGAAGACGTCGAGCTGGAGCTGGTGGTTGGCGAGGTTGCCGACCCGCACGGGACGCGATCCCGCGTACCCGGGCAGGGTGTCGATCACCGCCTCCGCGCCCAGCTCGTAGCCCTCGACCGTGTAGAGCGGGTGGAGCCGCTCCGGGTGGCCGCCGGTGCGCTCGACGCAACCGTCGACCCAGCGCAGCAGCCCCTCGGCCTCGTCGAGTGAGCCCAGGTCGACCAGGGCCCGCGCGGTCATCGCGGCGTCGCGCAGCCAGCAGTAGCGGTAGTCCCAGTTGCGGACGCCGCCCAGCTCCTCGGGCAGCGAGGTGGTCGCGGCGGCCAGGATCGCGCCGGTCGGCTCGTGGCACAGGCCCTTGAGCGTGAGCGCGCTGCGGGCCACCAGCTCCCGGCCCTCGGGCGGGAGGCGCAGGCCGCGTACCCAGGCCTTCCATGGGTCTTCGGCCGATTCCTGCCGGTCGGCGGCGGGCGCCGGGTGCGACTGCAGGCTGCTGGTGCCGAACCGCAGCTCCAGCAGCTGCTCGCCGTCCACGGCGGCCAGGTCGACGGTGGCCCGGGCGGTGTCGTAGCCGCCGTCCGCGCTGATCTCCCACCGGACGCCGGGGGAGTGGAGGGCGACCGGCTCGTTGGAGCCCAGCACCAGCAGGCCGTCGCCGAGCGCCTGGAGCCGCACCTGGACCTGGCCGAACTCGGGTCGCGGCGCGAACTCGAGGCTGACCTTGGCGTTGCCGGTCAGCCGCCGCACCAGGACGGAGCCGCCCTCGGTGGTGGAACGGTCGAGCCAGTCGGTGACCGTCAGGCCCGACCAGCGGGTCTCCACGGTCATCGTGCCGGGCCGGTAGCGCTGGCCCAGCGGCAGGCCGCCGCGCTCCGGCGCCACCGTGAAGTGGCCGGCCGGGGTGCCGCCGAGCAGGTCGGCGAAGATCGCCGACGAGTCCGGCCGCGGGTGGCACAGCCACGTCACTTTGGCCTCGGGCGTGACCAGCGCGACCGTCTCGCCGTTGGAGATCATCGAGTGCCGCTCGATCGGCACCGCCCGCTCGCCGAACAGCCAGTGCTGCCGGGTCTGCAGCAGCAGCCCGAGCAGCCGGGCCGCCTCGATCGGCTCGGCCACCCGGTGACCGGCCTTCGTCTCGCCCGGGCCGATCTTCACGCCGACGTCGGGGCCGTGCAGGTTGGCGAACGCGTTCTCGTCGGTGATGTCGTCGCCGATGAACAGCACGGCGCTGGCCGACAGGGAGGTGCGGAGCTGGTCGACCGCGGTGCCCTTGTGGGTCGGCACCACGGACAGCTCGATCACCTCTTTGCCGTGCGTGACGGTGACCTCCGGCCAGGTGCCCGGCCCCGCCGCCACGCGCGCCTTGACCTCGTCGGCGACCGGCGGCTCCGCGGTGCGGTAGTGCACGGCGACGCTGGCCGGCTTGTTCTCCAGGCGTACGCCCGGCTTGCCCGCCACGATCTCGCGCAGCGCCACCTGCAGCCGGGTGCGCACCTCGACCAGCTCGGGCGTCAGCCGCTCGACGAAGCCGATGTCGAACTCCGAGCCGTGGCTGCCGACCAGGTGCACCTCGCTCGGCAGCCGCGACAGCGTGGCCAGGTCACGCAGCGCGCGCCCGGACACCACGGCCACGGTGGTCTGCGGCAGCGCCGCCAGGGCGCGGACCGCCGCCACGCTCTCCGGCAGGGGCACCGCCTGGGTCGGGTCGGCCACGATCGGGGCCAGCGTGCCGTCGTAGTCGCACGCGATCAGGAGCTGCGGAACCCGCGCGATCCGGCCGATGGCCGCGCGGAGCTCCGGGTCGATCTGGCCGGCGGCCTTCTGATCGACCTCGACCAGGTTGGTCACGCGGCCTCCACGTCAGGCACGCCGAGCTCGTTGAGGAACGACCGGGCCCAATGACCGACATCGTGCGTACGCAGGTGTCGCTGCATCAGGCGCATCCGGCGCCTGGCCTCCGGGTGCTCGACGTGCACCGCGCGCAGCAGCGCCTCCTTGACCCCGTCGGGGTCGTGCGGGTTGCACAGGAACGCCTGTCGCAGTTCCGTGGCGGCGCCGGCGAACTCGCTCAGCACCAGCGCCCCACCCGTGTCGGCGCGCGCCGCCACGTATTCCTTCGCCACCAAATTCATCCCGTCTCGCAGCGGCGTCACCATCATGACGTCGGCCGCGCAGTAGAGCGCGGCCAACTCGGTGCGACTGTACGACTGGTGAAGGTAGTGGACGGCCGGAACGCCGACGCGACCGAACTCCCCGTTGATCCGGCCGACCTCGCGCTCGACCTTGACCCGCAGGGTCTGGTAGTGCTCGACCCGCTCCCGGCTCGGCGTGGCGACCTGCACCATGACCGCCTCGGGCACGCTGAGCTTGCCGTCGGAGAGCAGCTCGCGGAAGGCCTTGAGGCGCAGCTCGATGCCCTTGGTGTAGTCGAGCCGGTCGACGCCGAGGATCACGGTCTTCGGGTCGCCCAGCTCGCCGCGGATCTGCTTGGCCCGGTTCTGCACGGCCGGGTCGGCGGCCATCCGCTCCATCTCGGCCACGTCGATCGAGATCGGGAACGCCCCGGCCTTGACCGGCCGGCCGTCGACGTCGATGACCTGGCCCTCGTAGCGCAGGCCGAGCAGGTGCCGGGCGAGCCGCACGAAGTTCTGCGCCGCGAGCCGCTGCTGGAAGCCGATCAGGTCGGCGCCGAGCAGGCCGCGCAGGATCTCGGCGCGGAACGGCATCTGCATGAACAGCTCGATCGGCGGGAACGGGATGTGCAGGAAGAAGCCGATCTTGAGGTCGGGCCGCCGCTCCCGCAGCATCGCCGGGACCAGCTGGAGCTGGTAGTCCTGGACCCAGACCGTCGCGCCCTCGGCGGCGACCTCGGCCGCGGCCTCCGCGAACCGGGCGTTGACCTGGCGGTAGGACTCGCGCCAGCGGCGCTTGAAGACCGGCGTCTCGACCGCGTCGTGATAGAGCGGCCAGATCGTGGCGTTGGACATGCCCTCGTAGTAGCGCTCGAGGTCGAGCGCGGTCAGCGGCACCGGGTGGATGTGGATGCCCTCGAGGTCGAACGGCTCGGGCGCCTCCTCGCTGGTGCCGCCCGCCCACCCGACCCAGGTGCCCTTGTGTTCCGCCAACACCGGGTGCAACGCCGTCACCAGCCCGCCGGGGCTGCGCCGCCACTGCCGCCCCTCGTCGGTGGTCACCTCGTCAACCGGTAGCCGGTTCGCTACGACGACAAAAGAGCTACGAACCGTCACTCTCCGCACACCTCCGGTGATCACGGGTCCGCCGTCGAGCCTACCTTCGTGGCGTTGCGGCGCTCACGGGCCTGGCCGACCCCGATAAACGGGATACCCGTACTCCCGGGTAATGATCCTTCCGTTCGGTTGCTCTTGGATGACAGGCTCGTAGGCGTGTCGAAACCACGCGTCGGGGCCTTCCTGGTCGCGCTGCTGCTGCTCGCGGTGATCGGCGCGGCGGTCGGCTGGATCGCGGGGGTACGGGTGGCCGACGCGCGCGATTCGGCGACCGGCACGCGGGAGCCTGACCCGCCGCGGGGTGATCCATGCCCGTCGGCGGCGGAGTCGGCCGCGGCGGAGGCCGGTTCGCCCGGCGGCCTGGTGGAGATCCTCTACATCCGCACCGAGGACGATCGGCAGGTCTGGATCTGCCGCGACACGGCGGGCACGATCTTCTACCAGGGCTACGTGGGCCCGATCGGCGGCGACCTGCGCCCGGGCGAGAACGCCCTGTTCCTGACGACGGTCGAGAACACCGACGACGGCTACCTGGCCACCAACGAAACGGACGACGGGCGCACGACCTACCACGTCACCAGCACGGCCCTGACCCAGTCGAACGACGGCAACCAGTCGACCTACGAGGTGGTCGAGCGGCGGCCTTAGCCAGGACGGGCTGGGGTGATGTGGGCGTTCGGCTGGTCACCTGTCAGGATTGACGATGGCGTTCTGCCGGTATCGACCAATGACACGGAGGTAGGCCGCACCGTGGCCCAGTACATCTACGTCCTGGAAAAGGCGCGCAAGGCGCACGGCGACAAGGTCGTGCTCGACAACGTGACGCTCAGTTTCCTGCCGGGCGCCAAGATCGGGGTCGTCGGTCCCAACGGCGCCGGTAAGTCCAGCCTGCTCAAGATCATGGCTGGGCTCGACCAGGCCAGCAACGGCGAGGCGCGGCTGATGCCGGGCTACACCGTCGGCATGCTGGCGCAGGAGCCGCCGCTCAACGACGCGAAGACCGTGCTCGGCAACATCGAGGAGGCGGTCACCGAGACCAAGAGCAAGCTGGAGCGGTTCAACAAGATCGCCGAGCAGATGGCGACGGACTACTCCGACGAGCTGATGGAGGAGATGGGCAAGCTCCAGGAGGAGCTCGACCACGCCGACGCGTGGGACATCGACTCCAAGCTCGAGCTGGCCATGGACGCGCTGCGCTGCCCGCCGCCGGACGCCGACGTGACCACGCTCTCCGGTGGTGAGCGCCGCCGGGTCGCGCTGTGCAAGCTGCTGCTCGAGGCGCCCGACCTGCTGCTGCTCGACGAGCCCACCAACCACCTCGACGCCGAGAGCGTGCAGTGGCTGGAGCAGCACCTGGCCAAGTACGCGGGCACCGTCCTGGCGATCACCCACGACCGGTACTTCCTCGACAACGTGGCCGGCTGGATCCTCGAGCTCGACCGCGGTCGCGCGATCGGCTACGAGGGCAACTACTCGACGTACCTCGAGAAGAAGGCGGCCCGGCTCGCGGTCGAGGGGCGCAAGGACGCCAAGATGAAGAAGCGCCTATCCGAGGAGCTCGAGTGGGTGCGGTCCAACGCCAAGGCGCGGCAGACCAAGTCGCGCGCCCGGCTCGACCGCTACGAGGAGATGGCCACCGAGGCCGAGAAGACCCGCAAGCTCGACTTCGAGGAGATCCAGATCCCGCCGGGCCCGCGCCTGGGCAACACGGTGATCGAGGCCAAGGAGCTGACCAAGGGCTTCGGCGACCGTACGCTCATCTCCAACCTCTCGTTCTCGCTGCCGCGCAACGGCATCGTGGGCATCATCGGCCCGAACGGCGTCGGCAAGACCACGCTGTTCAAGACCATCGTGGGCATGGAGGAGCCGACCGCCGGCTCGGTGAAGGTCGGCGACACGGTGTCGCTGTCCTACGTCGACCAGAACCGCGAGGGCCTCAACGGTGACAAGACGGTCTGGGAGGTCGTCTCCGACGGGCTCGACCACCTGATGGTCGGCAAGGTCGAGATGCCGTCCCGGGCGTACGTCGCCGCCTTCGGTTTCAAGGGTCCCGACCAGCAGAAGCCGACCAAGGTGCTGTCCGGTGGCGAGCGCAACCGGCTCAACCTCGCGCTGACGCTGAAGATCGGCGGCAACGTGATCCTGCTCGACGAGCCGACCAACGACCTCGACGTCGAGACGCTCTCCTCGCTGGAGAACGCGCTGCTGGAGTTCCCCGGCTGCGCCGTGGTCATCTCGCACGACCGGATGTTCCTCGACCGCGTGGCGACGCACATCCTGGCCTGGGAGGGCGACGAGGAGAACCCGTCGAAGTGGTTCTGGTTCGAGGGCAACTTCGAGGCGTACGAGAAGAACAAGATCGACCGGCTCGGCGCCGAGGCCGCCCGGCCGCATCGGGTGACGTACCGCAAGCTGACCCGCGACTGACGTCGTGGCCAGGTTCGTCTACGAGGCCGCACTGCGCTGGTCCGACATGGACGTCTACGGGCACGTGAACAACGCGCGCTTCCTCACGCTCTACGAGGAGGCGCGCGTTGCCCTGATGTTCGTGGCGGCGCGCGAGCACGGCCTGACGACACTGGAGGAGGGCGTGGTCATCTCGCGGCACGAGATCGACTACCTGCGCCCGGTCGACTACGGCGACGCGGTGCGGATCGAGATGTGGGTCGAGGAGATCCGGCCGTCCCGGTTCGTGATCGGCTACGAGCTGTTCGACGACGGCCTGGTCGCCAGCCGGGCGCGGTCGGTGTGCGTGCCGTTCGACCTGGCCGCGGCCCGGCCCCGTCGCCTCTCGGCGGAGGAGCGCGAGTTCCTGTCGCCGTTCGGGCCGTCATGACGCACGGTCTCGCGGCTCGCACCGACGTGGGCGCGTTCCTGAGCCGGCTGGTCCGGCTCGACGCGGCGACGGTGGTCCGGCTGCGTCCCGCCGACGGGCATGTCCAGCTCTGGGCGCCGCTGCCGTGGGGGGTGCTGGTCGGCCGGTCCGTGGCCGGTGGCGCGGCCGCCGACGCCACCGTGTCGGCCGCGGCCCTGTTCGAGGAGGTCGCCCGGGGCGGCGCCAACCTGCCGCCGCGGCGGGACGCCGACTGGCGCTGGCCGCTGCCGCCGGCCTCCGGTGGCCAGGTCGTGGAGTCCGTACCGGCCGACGAGATCCGCCGGGTCGCCGCCGCCGCGGCCGGCACGCTGCGCACCGCGACCCGCGAGGGCGTGGGCGGCCGGGCGGTCGGCCAGCGGGCGCTGCGGGACGCGCTGCTCGACCACGTGGCGATCGTCGTCAAAGCCGAACAGTCCACCGTCGATGTGTCGCAACGGTTGATCCAGGCCGTCGTTCGGATGGGCTTTCTCGGCGACTCGACCGAATCGATCGACGTACGTATATCCGGGAGATGGATCGGCCTCTCTGCACCCTTCGGGGTCGCGTGGCTACCGCCCGTCCAGCAATTCCTCCTAAAACCGGCATCGCCTCGTACTTTCGGCTGATCCACGGACGGCCGTTCGGGTCCGGCCTGGCGTTGGGGGGATGCCCTCCGCCGACCTTCCGGGTACCGTCACCCCGGGTCCCACGCAACGTACGCGGACGGATTCGCTGGGGAGTGAGGTGCGCGAGCGATGCCTTGGTGGTCATGGCGTCCCGGCCACGCCGGTGGGGTTGAGTCCGAGCTTCGGGCCGAGGATGGCATCGTCCGATTGGGAGTGCCACCGCAACGCGATCCCAACGCGGTAGTGCTCGAGCCACTGGCCCAGTTGGCCGTGCCGCGGGAGACGTCCGACCGACCGGCGGCCGTCGAGCCGGTCACCCTCCGCCGCCTCGGCGACGCGCTCGACCTGCTCGACATCCGCTACCTGGCCGACGGCGACGGCAGCCTGCTGGCGATGTGGGAACGACACGCGGTGCTGTTCACCCTCGAAGGGCCGGAGGACGAGATCCTGGTGGTCCGCGCCCGTCCACACTCGACGGTCCCGCCGGACTGGGCCGACCGCGCCTACCGCGTCGTCAACGAGTGGAACCACACGCGCCGCTTCTGCAAGGCCTACGTGGGTGATCCGACGGAGCGGGGCCAGCTCCCCATCTACGCGGAGATCCAGGTCCCCCTGGGCGCCGGCGCCCACGACGCGCTCCTGGTCGAAATGCTCGACTGCGGCGCCGCCGTCTCCAGCACCTTCGTCGACTGGCTCCACGACGAAGGTGCGCTGCTCTAACCAGCCTCGCCGGGCCCGCCGTGGCCCTGCCTGCGCCTCCGCCGACGGCATCGCACGACACGCGACGACGTCACGCAAACCGATCCGCTCCATGGTGGGCGGTCTCCGCCGCGCCCGGCGGCCCCTCGACAGGCCGCGCCACCCCGGGCGGTCTGCGACGGCGGGCGGTCGCGCCGCCGGGCGGTCTGCGACGGCGGGCGGTCGCGCCGCCGGGCGGTCTGTGACGGCGGGTGGTCTGCGCCGCGCCGGGCGGTCTGTGACGGCGGGTGGTCTGCGCCGCGCCGGGCGGTCTGTGACGGCGGCCGCTCTTCGACGGCGGGCGGTCAGCGCCGCACTCCTCCGCGGCCTCCATTTGCGCCAACTGGCTGCGTCGGCGTGTCGGCACGGACAGGGCAGTGCTTCTCAGAGCCGACATGCTTTGGCATGTAGGCACATGCGAAAACATGTGTGCTCTCGATGACCCCTCCGCCCGCGGGACGACACGCCGATGCGGCGACACGCCCGTCGGGTGGTAGGAGGTGGGACCGGTCAACGCTCCGCACCCGTGCGCGGTGCGTCCCGGCCAGGTCCGCGGAGCGCGTCAGGCGCTCCAGCGCAGCGGCCGCCCGACCACGCAGTCCTCCCTCGGTCAGGCGCCGAGAGCTAGGCAAGTGGGAACATGCCGATGCGGCCGTGGTATTCGCCGCCCAGCTTGTCCGTGTCCGAGCCCACGTAGAGGCCCCACGAGGTGGCGACGATGGCGCGGGCGCCTACGCCGCGGGCGCGGGTCGGGTTCCAGGGCAGGGCCTTGCCGGTCTTCGGGTGGATGGCGCCGATGCCCGGGCGGTCGACCGCGCCCGGGCCCTTGGTCTTCTTGCCCTTGGGGTTGTCGAGCCACTGCTGGTGGCCGCCGACGTAGACCGCCGCGCCGGTCACCGACACCGAGAACAGCGTGTTGCCGCCCGTGTGGTTGACCCAGGTCGGGCGGTGGGCGCCGGCGCCGGCGCTCTCGAAGCGGGCCGCCGAGTCGCACATCTTGCCCGGGCCGGTCAGCGCGCCCGTGGTGACGGCTACGAAGTAGGAACCGTCAGGGGCGAAGTCGACGCCGCGCAGGTACGTGTCGAGCGAGGTGTCGCACTGCGACCGGTACGCGTCCGTGTGCCAGGACGTCACCACCGCCTTCGCGCCTGAGACGTCGAGCATCGCCAGCTGGTGCCGGGGTTGGCCGCCCGCGTGGGTGATCGCGCCGACCGCGACCAGGCGCCGGCCGTCGGGGGACAGGGCCATGTCCTCGACCCGGACGCGGGCCATCTCGGTGGCCTGCAGGCGGGCGTCGAATCCGGTGTCGACCTTCCCACTCAAGCCGTCCAGGCGGGCCAGCCCCGCCCGGTTCACGCCGTTGATCGCCGTGAACGGGCCGCCGGCGTACACCCGCTTGCCGTGCACCGCCAGGGTCCGCACGTCGCCCCAGTTGATCTCGGCCTTGAACGCCGGCACGCGGGCGCCGTTGGTCACCGAGACGCGGGCCAGGCCCCGGGAGCGGACGCCGTTGACCGAGCGGAACGCGCCGCCGACGTAGACGGTGTTGTCGGGGCCCGCCGCGAGCGCGTAGACCGCCCCGTCGACCGCGGGCGCGAAGGTCGAGCGCAGGGCGCCGCTCCTGGCGTCGAACGCGAACAGGTACGGGCGGCGCAGGGCGCGGTTGCCGGCGTCGTTGGCGACCGAGCTGAACGTGCCGCCGACCACCACCGTGTTGCCGACCACGGCGATCGCCCGGACGGTGCCGTCCAGCGCGTGCGGCGTGAAGTCGACGGGGTTCGACGACACGACGGTCTTGTGGGCGACGTCCGCGACGGCGGGCATGATGCCGGCTATCCCGGCAGCGAGCAGCACAGCGGCGGCGATCAGACGGCGGCGCATGCGAGCGGGGCTCCTCAGGTGAGGCGGCGATGGTCGTGCGGATCAACGACCGAGAGTGCCCCGCGACGCGTTTATGTCGGATTTGTCGCGCCGGGTCCGTCCATCGTATTGACCATGAAGTACGCGGCCCGCTCCAGGTAGTCCCAGAGCGTGCGCTGCTGGTCGTCGGGCAGGTCGAGCGACTCGACCGCGTCGCGCATGTGCCGCAGCCAGGCGTCGCGCTCCTCGGGCCCGACCCGGAACGGCGCGTGCCGCATGCGCAACCGGGGATGCCCGCGGCTGGCCGAATAGGTGTTGGGACCGCCCCAATACTGCATCAGGAACAACGTCAGTCGCTCCTCCGCCGGCCCCAGGTCTTCCTCCGGGTAGAGCGGCCGCAGCAGCGCGTCGTCGGCCACGCCCTCGTAGAACCGGGCCACGAGCTTGCGGAAGGTCGGCTCGCCGCCGACGAGCTCGAAGAACGTCGGCTGGGCGGGGTCGCGTCCGGGAGCAGTCACGCCCTCAATCCTGCCAGGCCCGTACGCGAGATCCGTTCACGCCCGACTGTGAGATCAGGCGCGGCCGGCGCGGGAGGCGAGCTGGTCGAGGCCGCTGATGATGCCGCCGGCCAGGTCGCCGCCACCGAACGCGGCCACCATCGACAGCGCGGCCAGCTTGGCGTCGCGGTCCGGGATGCGCCGGCGGGCGTCGCCGCCGGTGACCACCTCGAGCACGCGCTGGTTGGGGCTGACCGCGACCAGCACGGCCGACGCGACGTTGGGCAGCTGCTGGTGCATCCGCTCGGCGTGGTCGCGGACCGGCTCCTCCATCTCTCCGACGTAGACGGAGAAGGTCAGGCCGGTCGCCTGGTCGGCGGTCCGCAGCGCCTCGTCGAGGCGGAGCAGCTGACGGGTGCTGAAGGGCCCTTCGAGCACCTCCGGCTGACCGTAGCGGTCCTCCTCGATCAGCTCCGCGCGGTGCTGCGCGGCGTCGGACGGGGCCGGGTCGGGCTCGCGGGCCAGCAGCGGGCCGGGCTCGCGGTCACCAGCGGTCACTTGCGCCTCCAACCTTGCCCGCCGAGGCCGCGGACGGCACCGGCTCGATCGCGCCCGCCGGACCGCCGTAGGCGGAGCCCGCGGTGGTCAGCGCCCGGGTCTCGCCGGCCTCGATCATGTGCGAGTCCGGCTCCTCGGGCGCGTGGGAGAGCAGCTCCGGCGAGGAGAGGAACCAGACCGGCCGGAAGTCGTAGGGCCGGCCCGGCCGGTAACGCTTCGGGCGCGGGCCGCCGCCCGCGGCCGCCAGGCCCGCGATCACCAGTACGGCGGCCGCCGGTATGACGACGAAGTAGAGCACCGTCTCGGTAACTGACAACGCCAACGCCCCTTCAAGCCCAGCCGGCTCAGACGCCGTTCACGGTAGCGGAGGGCGCATCCGTCCAGATCGCCGGGTGGCGATCAACACGCCCGGCGAGCCGCTCCAGCTGTGCCGCGACGGCCAGCAGCCGCGCGTCGTCGCCGTAGCGCCCGCTCAACAGGACACCGACCGGGAGATCGTCGTCGGTCGCGCCCACCGGGACGGTCACCGAGGGTTGACCAGTCACGTTAAACACCGCGCAGTACGGCGAGAAGCGGCGCTGCCGGTCGAAGTCCTCGGCCGGTTCCGCCGCGGAGGTGAACCAGCCGACCGCGGCCTGCGGCGTCGCCAGCGGCGGGCAGAGCAGCAGGTCGTAAGCGGCCAGCCGGGCGAGCCCTTCGCGCACCCGGGTCTGCAGCTCGCCCAGCACCGCCATCAGCTGGCCGGCGCTCACCGTGGCGCCCCGGGCCCGCAGGTAGCCGGTCAGCGGCAGCAACGACGACTCCCGCTCCGGCGCGACCGGCGCCAGCGAGAGCACGTGCCAGATCGTCTCGAACAGCGGCCACATCGCCGGCGTCAACGGCGCCGCGACGTCGTCGACCTCGTGCCCCGCCCCGGCCAGCGCGGTCGCGGCGGCGTCCACGGCCGCCACGCAGGCCGGGTCGACCGGCGTGTCGACCAGCATCGGCGTGGTGAACCGGCCGATCCGCAGGCGGCCGGGCGCGGCCGTGCGTGCGGCGCCGAGATAACCGCCGCCGGGCGCGGGCGGCGCCAGGTAGGGCTCGCCGATCGTCGGCACCGCCATGGCGTCGAGGAAGGCCGCCGCGTCGGTCACCGTGCGGGCGAGCGCGCCGTGCGTGGGCAGGCCGAACCCGGCGAACCCGAGCGGGCCGCCGGAGACCACGCCCCGGCTGGGCTTGTAGCCGACCAGGCCGCAGATCGCCGCCGGGATCCGCACCGAGCCGCCGCCGTCGGAGCCCTGCGCGACCGACACCAGCCCCGCGGCCACCGCGGCCGCCGCCCCGCCGCTGGATCCACCGGCCGTGTTGCCCAGCCCCCACGGGTTGCGGGCCGGCGGCGCGACCGACGTCTCGGCGTAGCACGAGGCGCCCAGCTCCGACGTGGTCGTCTTGCCGAGCGACACCGTGCCGGCCGCGCGCAGGTAGGTCACCACGTCCGCGTCGACCGGCGGCACGAAGTCGGCGAACGCGGCCGAGCCGAACGTCGTGCGTACACCGGCGGTCATGGTCAGGTCCTTGATCGCGGTCGGCACGCCGTGCAGCGGGCCGCGCGCGTCCGGGGGAGCGGCGTCGAGCGTGGCCGCCTCGGCGCGGGCCTGGTCCGCGGTCACGGTCACGAAGGCGCCGACCCGGTCACCGAACGCGGCGATCCGCGTCAGGTAGTGCTCGACCAGCTCGGCGCTGGTCAGCTCGCCACGGGCGATCGCCGCGCCCTGGTCGAGCGCCGTCAGGTCGTGGAGGTCCGCCATGCCTCCCATCCTGCCCGGCTACGGTGGCGGCGTGCCCGTTGATCGCCTCACTCAGGCCCGCCGTCTCGACGACGAGGACCCGCTGGCCGCCTTCCGCGACGAGTTCGTCATCGCCGAGCCCGACCTGGTCTACCTCGACGGCAACTCGCTCGGGCGGCTGCCCAAGGCCACCCGGGAGCGGCTGCGCACGGTGGTCGACGAGGAGTGGGGCGTCGACCTGGTGCGCGGCTGGGACCGCTGGATCGCGCTGGCCCGCGAGGTCGGCGACACGCTGGCCGGCGGCCTGCTGGAGGCCGAGCCGGGCGAGGTGGTGCTCGGCGACTCGACCAGCGTCAACCTCTACAAGCTCGCGGTCGCCGCCTGCGACGCCCGCCCCGGCCGCGGCGTGATCGTCACCGACGACGACAACTTCCCGACCGACCGGTACGTGCTGGAGGGTGTGGCGGCCGCGCGCGGGATGACGCTGCGGGTGATCCCGTCCGACCTGGACACCGGCGTCACGCTGGCCGCCGTGCGGGCCGCGCTCGACGACGACGTCGCCCTGGTCGCGCTGTCGCATGTGGCCTACCGCTCGGGCGCCATCGCCGACCTGGCCGGCATCACCGCCGCCGTCCACGCGGCCGGCGCGCTGGCGCTCTGGGACCTCTGCCACTCGGCCGGCGCGATGCCGGCGCCGTTGCGGTCGGCCGGGGTGGACCTGGCGGTCGGCTGCACCTACAAGCACCTCAACTCGGGTCCCGGCGGCCCGGCGTTCCTGTTCGTGCGGCGGGAGCTGCAGGCCGAGCTGCGGCAGCCGATCTGGGGCTGGTTCGGGCAACGGGACC
Organism: Asanoa sp. WMMD1127; assembly: GCF_029626225.1. Lineage (NCBI taxonomy): Bacteria > Bacillati > Actinomycetota > Actinomycetes > Micromonosporales > Micromonosporaceae > Asanoa > Asanoa sp. WMMD1127. The sequence continues at coordinate 51,897 of NZ_JARUBP010000001.1, read as the reverse complement.
AGTTCGCGATGGGCCCGGCGTACGACCCGGCCCCGTCGGTCGACCGCTTCCTGGTGGGCACCCCGCCGGTGCTGGGCGGCTACGCGGCGCTCTGCGGCGTCCAGCTCTCGGCCGCCGCCGGCATCGACCGGATCTTCGCCAAGGGCACGGCGCTGGGAGACTTCGCGATCACGTTGTACGACGAGTGGCTCGCACCGCACGGCTTCGCGCTCGCGTCGCCCCGCGCGGGCCGCGGCGCGCACGTGACGCTGCACCACCCGGCCGCGTGGCAGGTCAGCCAGGCGCTGCGGGACGCGTCGGTGATCCCGGACTACCGCACCCCCGACCGGCTCCGGTTGGGCTTCGCGCCGCTCTACACCCGCTTCGTCGACGTGTACGAAGGCTTCCACCGCTTGCGCACGATCATGGAAGCCGAGTCCTGGCGGCGGTTTTCCGCGAATCGTTCTCGGGTTACCTGACCGTTTTCGCGGCTTTGGGCCGATAGGCGGGGTTATCGTCTCCCCAGGCGGAGGGGGGCTTTCGTGTCTGTCGTGTCGTTTGCCACGCTTGGGCGGGTCGTTGCCGTTGGGGCGGTCGCGGCCGCCGGGACCGTGATCATCGCCGGGGCGCTGGCCCAGGCGGACCCGCCCACCGAGCCGCCGCGCCAGCAGCAGGGCCAGGCCGAGCCGGGCCGCTCCGCGCCCCCGGGCGGCGGCCAGCCGGACGCCGGCGCCGCCCACGGCACCTGGATCGAGGTCAGCCCGAGCACCGTCCAGGCCGGCGAGCAGGTGTCGATCAAGGCGAGCTGCAAGGACCGGGTCGACGAGGCCAAGGCGCACTCCAAGGCGTTCGGCGAGGTCATGCTCGTGCCGCAGTGGGACGCCCTGGTCGGCGAGGCGACGGTGCCGTGGGGGACCCGCGAGGGTGACTACGAGGTGACGCTCACCTGCGTCAAGAGCGGCAAGGCGGAGACGAAGCTCCGGGTGATCGCACACTCCCGGCCGAGCCATGGCCCACACACCGGCGGCGGGGGTCTCGCGGGCTCCGGCGGTGACGGGACGGTCGCGCTGGTCGGTGGACTGGGCACGGTCGCGGCCGGCGCGGGTCTCGCGGTCGCGCTGCGCCGCCGCCGGCGACCGGCCTAGCGACCATGTCGGACTCGGCCGCTGATCCGCTCGGGCCGGACCGGCCCGACGAGGAGCGCATCCCGATCATCCGGGACCTGCTCCGGCTGCCGGGAGCGACCGCACCACCCCCACCGGCCCGCTCCGCCCCGCCGGCCTCACCCGCCTCACCGGCCCGCGTGCCGACCGCCGCCGGCCGGCCGGCCGCCGGCAAGCCGGCGCTTGGAACGGGCCGTTCCTATGCGGAAAGCGATGGCAACGGGCCGTTCCTAACGCCGCGGAGGCGGCGGGTGCTCGGCGTGCCGGGGGTGGTGACGCTGGTCCTGCTCGGGGTGTTCCTGACCGGTCTCGGGCTCGGGCAGGCGAGCGGCGGGTTCGCGCTGCCGGACTGGTTCGGGCCGGCCGACAAGCCGCCGCCGCGCGAGTTCCCGGTGCTGGAGGCCAGCCGGCCCACCCGGATCACGATCGCGGCCATCGGCGTCGACGCGCCCATCCACGACGTGGGTTTGGCCAAGGACGGCACGATCGAGGTGCCACCGGTCGACGAGCCCAACGAGACCGGCTGGTACGACGAGGGCCCGACCCCCGGTGAGTTCGGCCCCGCGGTGGTCGTCGGTCACGTCGACACGAAGACCGGGCCGGCGGTGTTCGCGAAGCTGTCCACCCTGGACCCGGGCGACACGGTCGAGGTGCGGCGGCGGGACGGCTCGGTGGCGGTGTTCGAGGTCAACTCGGTGGAGCGGTTCGACAAGTCGGCCGTGCCCGCCGACCGGCTGCACGGCGACTTCAGCCGGCCCGGGCTCCGGCTGATCACCTGTGGCGGGCGCTGGGTCGGCGGCGCGACCGGCTACGCCGACAACGTGGTCGTGTTCGCGTCGCTGGTCTCAGCGCACGATCTCTAAGCCGCGACCTCGGCGACCTCGGCGGCCGGCAGGTCGAGCCAGCTCGCCCAGCGCGGGTCGGGGGCGCGGTGGCCGAGCACCCGCCAGGCGACTCCTTTGGGGGCGGCCGGCTTGGTGTGCAGGCGCCAGCCCAGCTCGGCCGGGGTCTTGTCGCCCTTGCTGTGGTTGCACTTCGCGCACGCGGCGACGACGTTCTCCCAGGCGTGCCGGCCGCCCCGGCTGCGCGGGAAGACGTGGTCGATGGTCTCCGCGGGACCCTTGCAGTAGGCGCAGCGCCAGCCGTCGCGGGCGAATATCGCGCGGCGGGAGAGCCCGACGGTGGCCCGGTAGGGCACGCGCACGTAGCGGGTGAGCCGGACGACGGACGGGACCGGCAGCTCGTGGCGGACGCTGTGCAGGAACCCCTCGCCGTCGGCGACACAGACGGCCTTGGCGGACAGGACGAGAATCGCGGCTCTTCGCACTGACACGACGCACAGGGGCTCATAGGTGGCGTTCAGGACTAATACCCCGGAGCCCACGGTCGGTCGTATGTCAGGCATCCCGCTCACCCTCTCGGTCGTTTCTCGCCCGCTCCACAGGTCTGCGTGTGTGTGAGGCCGTGAGCGGCGTGCGCCACGACCGGCGCCGGCGGTCTGCCTTCGCCCGTGCAGCAATAGTCCCTGATGGGGGACCCGATTGCACGTACTAATCCGGGGTCGGTGAGTGAAGCTTTGGTTTCCTGTGGTGAGATGGTCGGTTCCGTCCCGTTGCGGTCGGCCTGAGCCCGGCTTTTCCGGCTCACGGCCCATGCGGTACGAACGCAGGTGTGACTGCCATCGACACGATCATGAACCTCGCCGAGGCACCGGCCACGCCCGCTCCGACGCCCAGTTGCGCCAACAACGACGCCGTTTGCGACTGGATGTTCGACCTGACCGGTTCCACCTGGGCCGCCGAAGGCAGCTACTACTTTCTCGTCAAACCGCTGCGGATCATCGCGATCCTGCTCCTGGCGATGATCGCCCGCTGGCTCCTGCACAAGCTGATCAGCCGGCTGGTCCGGTCGACCTCCGAGGGCTCGGTGCCGGCGATCCTCAAGCCGCTGCGCAACCGGACGCCCACGGGCCCGGTGGACAGCGCCGCGACCATGCCCGAGCGGCGCCGCCAGCGGTCCGAGGCGATCGGTTCCGTGCTGCGCAGCATGGTCACCGCGTTCGTCTTCTCGATCGCGCTGCTGATGGTGCTCGAGGAGCTCAGCTTCAACCTCGGCCCGCTGCTGGCCAGCGCCGGCATCCTAGGCCTGGCCATCGGCTTCGGCGCCCAGAGCCTCGTCAAGGACCTGCTGGGCGGGCTGTTCATGCTGCTGGAGGACCAGTACGGCGTCGGCGACACGGTCGACCTGGGCGAGGCGACCGGCATCGTCGAGGCGGTCGGGTTGCGGATCACCACGGTCCGGGACGCCCGCGGGGTGCTCTGGTACATCCGCAACGGCGAGATCATCCGCGTCGGCAACAAGAGCCAGGGCTGGGCCATGCTGATGATCGACATGCCGATCGGCTTCGCGGACGCCGAGGAGGCCACCGAGGTGCTGCGGGCGGCGGCGACCAAGGTCTACGCGGACCCGGAGCTCACCGATCACTTCGTGGAGGCGCCGGAGGTGCTCGGCGTGGAGAGCGTGACCGTCGACGGCACCGTCATCCGGACCATCGCCAAGACCACTGCGGACGGACAGTACGTCGTCGGCCGGGAGCTGCGCCGCCGGTTGACCGAGGCCCTGGCCGGCGCCGGCATCACGGCCCAGCTCGCCGCGGCCCGGGTGCTCCCACGCCCCTCCGCACCGGAGGGCGGTCCTAGTTAGACCTGTTTTCGCAGATCGAAGGACGTGCGAGTCGGGGTCGCGCCCCGGTTGAACGGTCGGGTATCGTCCGATCGTTCAGTCGGACAAGCGACCCCCTGCCCGTTCGCCCTAGCCAGTTGTCAGACGATCGGGCAGAATCCGTCCCAAGCTCACTTCACCCCCGACGTCTGACAACGTTGCTCGGTCGCACCGCCACAAGTGGGCTGGCCGAGGGCGATGGAGGCTTAGCCAGTGTCCGACGAGACACGACCGTCCAATCGGCCGGCAACCTTCCGTGAGGTTTTCGGCCAGCGCGAATACCGCGCGGTCTTTGCGGCGAGTGCGCTCTCCTGGCTGGGTGACTACATCTCCAAGGCCGCGGTCACGGTCATCGTCTACCACGAGTCGCAGTCGGTGGCCCTGTCGGCCGCGGCGTTCGCGATCAGCTACCTCCCCTGGCTCGTCGGCGGCCCACTGCTCGCGACCCTCGCCGAGCGCTACCCGTACCGCACGGTCATGGTGGCCTGTGACCTGCTGCGGATGGCGCTCATCGCGCTGATCCTGATCCCCGGCCTGCCCGTGCCGGTCATGCTGGTCATCCTGTTCGTCGCGACGCTGGCCAACCCACCGAGCCAGGCCGCCCGGTCGGCGCTGATGCCGCTGATCCTGCCGGGCGACAAGCTGGTCGTCGGGCTGTCGCTCAACAACAGCACCGGGCAGGCGGCCCAGGTCGCCGGCTACGCGCTGGGCGCGACCATCGCCGCCTTCAACCCGCGGGCCGCGATCCTCGTCGACGTCTGCACGTTCCTCGCGTCGGCCCTGCTGATCTGGTTCGGCACCCGGCACCGCCCGCCGGCGATGACCGACGCGCACCGGTCCAACCTGCTCCGCGAGACCGGCGAGGGCTTCCGCCTGGTGTTCGGCCAGCCCGTGCTGCGCGGCATCGCCCTGCTGGTCTTCTCCGCGATGCTGTTCTCGATCGTCCCCGAGGGCCTGGCCGCCGCCTGGGCGCAGGAGAAAGCCGGCGGCGGCGCGGCCGGCGGCTACCAGGCCCTGATCATGGCGGCCAACCCGGTCGGCTTCATCATCGGCGGCCTGACGATGGCCCGCCTGGTGCCACCCTCGGTCCGCCAGCTCCTGGTCCGCCCGTTCGCGGTGCTGTCGCCCCTGGTCCTGGTGCCGGCGCTGTTCAACCCGTCACCGGTCGTGGTGGCGCTGCTGGCGGCGATCTCCGGCTTCGCCGTGGCCGGCCTGATGCCGGTCGCCAACGGCCTGTTCGTGCAGGCCCTCCCGCACGGCTACCGTGCCCGCGCATTCGGCGTGATGGCCACGGGCGTGCAACTGATGCAGGGTGCCGCGGTCCTGGTCACCGGCGTCCTGGCCGAACGCTTCGACATCCCACCGGTGGTCGGCGTCTGGAGCATCGGCGGCGTCGTGCTGATGCTGGTCATGGTCAGCAAGTGGCCGAGCGCGCAACAGTTCGACGTGGCGATCGCCGAAGCGGCCAAGTCCCGGCCGCCGGCCGACGCCGAAGAGCGCCCACCGGCCCAGCGCGGCCCCTCCAGCCACCGCCCGGCCCACGCCCAGCCCTGAGCTTCAGTCGGCGAACCGGAGCTGAGCCGTTGCCTCATACGGGTCGACGACCTTCACGGAAGCCATTGAATGCCTCGGTATCGCGTCCGTGCCTCCGGCCGGATTCGGAGTAATTCGTCAGGTGGTCGTGGCTAACCTGGCACAACTTAGGCGACGTGCTGATTCGGTGATCATTTACTGCGGCTCGCTCTTCCTGCGATGTCTTGTCTCTCTCGCGTGAGCGGTTGGGAGATAGACAAGGAGCAGCAAGAGACCTCCGATGACCAGACTTGTCCAGGCTGGTGTTCGCTTTGCCGCGACGAGGTCTGCGCACTCGCTGGCGTGGCCGGCCCTCGGCTGGCCCCCTCCATAGAGGGCACCAAGCTGACCGAGACTGTCCTCGAGCTCGACGCTGTCTTCCTTGGAGACGAAAACGCTTCCACAATCGGTGGAGTCAACGGTGGACGGCTTGAACCCAAGAAATAATCCGATTCCCAGAACAACCACACCAACCACCCCGACCATATACGGCTTGAGCTGGAAGTTGGCTGGGGGACGGTCTTGGATCTGGGCCACCCCACAATCGTTTCCCCGTCATGCACTGATCGCCAACTTCAAAGCTGTGATGCACCCATTTGGTTGAAGGTTCGGAATGGGGCGGCGCTCTGGGCGGCAACGGACTTATGCCGGTCGAAGGCGGCTAGAGGTCGTGGCGCCCGCTGGAGCTGAACGGTCGAGCCGCGGCCGCGCCAGCACCTGTCAGCAAGAGCACACCCGGCCAAGATCGTGAGCTGGTTAGGCTGGCGGTCGTGCGCAATGTCGGAATCACGGCCTTCGTCTTCTGGACCGTCATGCTCGGCACCACGGTGCCCACCCCGCTCTATCCGCTCTACGAGAGCGCCGTCGGCATCGTTCCCGTCGAGGTGACCGTCCTCTTCGCCGTGTACGCCATCGGCGTCGTCGTCGGCCTGCTCACCCTCGGCCGGCTCTCCGACCAGATCGGCCGCAAGCCCGTGCTGGCCATCGCGCTGCTGCTGGCCGCGGCCGCGGCCAGTCTGTTCCTCGTCTCCGACAGCCTCGGCATGCTGCTCGCCGCCCGGGTGCTCTCCGGCTTCTCCGCCGCCCTGGCCACCGGGGCCGGCACCGCCGCGATCGGCGAGCAGCTCCCGGCCGACCGCAAGTGGCTGGGTCCCGTGCTGGCGCTCGTGGCCAACATGGGCGGGCTCGCCTCCGGCACCATGCTCGCCGGCATCCTCGCCGAGTGGGCCGGCCACCCGCTGCGGCTGAGCTGGATCGTCCATCTCGGACTGATCGTGCTGTCCCTGCTCGGCCTGACCGTGGTCGCCGAGACCGTCCGCCGCGGCAGAGCCACGTTCCGCCTCCAGCGCCTGCGCGTCCCGCGCGAGATCCGTGGCGAGTTCGTGCGGGCGTCGGCGGCGGCCGGCGCGGGCTTCGCCGTGCTCGGCGTGCTCACCTCGATCACCGGCATCCTGCTCGGCACGGAGCTCGGCAAGCACGACCCGGCGCTGACCGGCTTCGTGGTCTTCCTCGGCTTCGTCTTCACCGGCACCGGCCAGCTCATCGACCGCCGCCTGCCGCCCCGGGTGTCGCTGCCCGCGTCCTGCGTCGCCTTGATCATCGCGGCCGCCCTGATCGCCACGGCGGTGCTCGGCGCCTCGCTGCCGGCGCTGCTGGCCGCCGCCGTGGTGGTCGGCCTCGCCACCGGCAGCGCGGTCAGCGCGGGCCTGCGGGCGATCGCGACCGGCGTGCCGGCCGAGCGTCGCGGCGAGGCGTTCTCGGCCTTCTTCGCGATCCTCTACACGGTGCTCGCCCTGCCGGCGATCGGCGTCGGGATCGTCATCGAGTACGCGAACCTGCGCTGGGCCGGCGGCGTCTTCTCGCTGGTGGTCGGCCTGCTGGCACTGACCGTGCTGATCAGCCTCAGCCGCACCCGCCGCCGGGCGCCGGCCCCCGCCTGAGCTCCCGGTCAGGCGAAAGCACCGCCGCCGGCCGGCGCGGGCCGGCGAGCAGGCGTCAGGCGCTGGCGCCCAGCGGGGCACCGAACTCGGCGTACGGCGGCATGCCCGGCCAGGTCACCACCGCCGAGTCGAGGAAATATTGCTGGCCCGGGTCCCACGTGTGGCCCTTGGCCCGGCGGTGGTAGACGTAGCCGAACGGGTGCGTCCGGTAGATCAGCCCGCCGTCGGCCTTGACCCGCGTGATGATGCCCAGGTCGACCGAGCGCGGCACCGGCCGCCAGCCGCCCGCGTTCTCCAGGTCGCCCCGGCCGATCAGGATCGTGCCGCCGGCCACCGACTCGGCGTACGACTCGGCGTTTCCGAACTTGCGCCGGATCGTCTCGTTGCGCTCCTCGAGGTGGATGAACTCGGCGGCCTTGCCGACCATCGTCGCGCCGGAGAAGTGCCGGGCCAGCACCAGGTCCCAGATGTGCTCGGGGCCGTACGTGTCGTCGTCGTCGACCTTGGTCACCAGGCTGCCGTTGGACCGCGCGGTGACGATGCCCAGACCCGTGCCGAAGTCGACGCCGGCCGGCACCTCGACCACCGAGATCGGCCGGGCGCAGCGGGCCACGAACGCGTTGAGCGCGTCGGTGGGCGGGCAGCCGTGCAGGCCGACCACGATCTCCAGGTCGGGGTAGGACTGCTTCTCCAGCGCGTCCAGCACCGGCCCGAGGATCTCCGGGCGGCGGGTCATCAGGATCGCGCTGACCGTCGGCAGCGCGCGCAGCAGCGGGAAGCCGTCGGCCGCGAGGCGGGGCAGGACGAGCTCGGCCGCGTGCCCGCGCAGGGCGGCCCGGCGCTGCCGGATGCTGTGCACCTCGAGCGCGACCGCGTCGGTGACGTCGGGCGCCGGCTCGGCCAGGATGCCGGCCAGCTCGGGGGAGAGCAGCTTCGACACGGCCGGCGGCAGCTCCGGGGCGCGCAGCACGGCGCCGGTGGCGGCGATCTGCACCAGCATCCCGGCCGCCTGGCCCGGGTCGCCGGCCCAGCCGGCCAGCTCGGTCGCGTCGACCGTGGCCCGGCGCCGGACGATCTCGATGGTCAGCTGGTCGAGCCCGATGCCGTCGAGCCGGCCGGAGCGCACCTTGGGCCCCGAGCGGGCGTCGCCCAGCACCAGCTTGAGCTCGCCCTTGGCGGTCTTGTCGGGGCGGCCGCGCGGGTTGATCCGGATCGCGTCGAACAGCACCGCGCCGCCGGCCTGAGCCGTGTCGCTGGGCAGCACGACACCGGCGGCCGACGGGTCGGCGTCAGCGTCGGCGGTGAGCAGCACGTCGGTCGGACGGATCTCGTCGGGCGACGGCAGCCGGCCGTAGCGCGCCGACGGCGGCAGGAACGCCGGCAGCACGCCGGTGGCGGCGATGTCGGGGCTGGCCGGCATCGGCATCCGGCGGATCGGCAGCAGCGCGTTGAGCCCGCTGCGCACGATGTCGCGCAGCGGCAGCGGCTCGTGCAGCGCGAACGTGATGGCCGCCACACCGCGCTTGCGCAGCGGGAGCGAGACCTTGTGCCGTCGCAGCCGGGGCAGCGGGTCGATGGCGCCCGACCAGCCGGGGCGGATGGCCTGCCAGTAGACCATGATCCGGACGGACCGGGCCGGCAGCGCCGACTCGGGGGCGGCGAGCAGCTCGCGAACCTGGCCCGGGTTGGACGCGATGACCCACACCCGTTGCCGGGGGAGCCGGATCACGCGTACGCCGAACCACCGCTTGAAGCGGGCGAGCTTGCTATTGGGCGCGGGGCAGTTGAGCAGCGACCACGATGACGACGACACGGGGCTAGGGTACGGCGTCCGAAACACGCGGCTTTGCCCCGGCGGGCCGGGTGGCCCGCTTGACCATCTGGACCTGCATCTTGCGGCCCGCCCGCAGCGCCTCGAAGAGCAGGAACGCATTGTGCGCGACCAGGCGGTGCTTGACGCCCTCGTCGCCGGGCGGCAGCGGGTAGCCGCCGGCCGGCCGCTCGGCCCGGTGGAAGGCCACCAGCCGGGCGAAGAACTCGCGGCGCCGGCCCGGCGGCACCCGGGCGCCGTGGTTGAGCACCTGCAGCAGGTGCCAGACCGCCCGGGCGAACACCGGGGCCCGCAGCTCCTCGGCGCGGTCGCCCAGGAACCTGAACACGAACTCCCACTGGTCGAAGACCTCGAAATGGCGGTCGCTGACGGTGCGGGTGATCGAGCCGGTCGCGCGCTGCCGGTAGGCGTAGGAGTAGCGGTCGAGCAGCGTGATCCGGTCGGCGGCGATCATCAGGGGCAGGGAGAACGCGACGTCCTCGTACCAGCCGGGGCGGAACGCGAGACCGAGGTCGACCAGGAGCTGCCGGCGCACGACCTTGTTGCAGGCGATGTGCAGCAGCTTGAGCAGGCCGGGCACCTGGGCGAGACGGAACGTCTCCGGCGTCGGGCCGGCCCAGCTCACCTTGTTCTCCTTGACGGCGCCGTTGGGGAAGACCCGGGCGAAGCCGGTCACCAGCAGGTCGGCGTTGGTCTCGGCGAGCCGGTCGGCGACCGCCCACAGGGTGCCGTCGGTGAGCCAGTCGTCGCTGTCGACGAACCAGACGTAGTCACCCGTCGAGGCGGCCAGCCCGGCGTTGCGGGCGGCGCCCAGCCCTCGGTTGACCGGCAGCGTGAGCACCCGGACCCGGCTGTCGCGGGCCGCGTAGTCGGCCAGGATGGCCGCGGAACCGTCGTCGGAGGCGTCGTCGACCGCGACCAGCTCGAGGTCGTCGAACCCCTGGCCGAGGATCGAGTCGAGACACGCGGGGAGATAGTCCTCGACCCGGTAGACCGGCACGACGACGCTGAGGAGAGCCAACAGAGACCTCCCTCTGGGGGACCTTCCCGGCGGGAAGTGGAGGCCAGTGTAGGGCTCGAGCGCCACGGCTGACTGCCCCGTTTGTGGGACAGAACCGGTCAGAACTGCCGGGCGATCCAGCTCCAGGCGTCGACCACCCAGTCGATCTGCCGGAGGTACGCGACCCCGACGCCGACCAGGAACACCGCGGTCACGAGGTGCGCGCCGCGCGCGGAGCGGCGTACCCGGCCCAGCTGTTTCTCCAGCACCACCCGGCCGACCACCCGGGCCAGCGCGTAGAGGCCGAGCGCGACCAGGCCCGTCAGCACGAAGAGGGCCACCGGGGTGCCGAGGTTGCCGCCGTCGGAGATGGCCCACAGCCCCCAGCAGACGAAGGCGAACAGCGCGCCGAACAGCATCGTGCCGGCGCCCCGGCGGAACAGCCGGAGCTCCTCCGAGAACACCGGCCGCGGGATCGAGCCCGTGTCGCCGGGCCAGCCGGTGCCGGTCGGTATGTGTGGCTGTGCGGGTTGCGGCGGCCGTCCCGGGCCGACCTGCGCCCGTCCGCGCTGGAACGGGTTCGGGTCCTCCGGTGGCATTTCGACGGTGCGCTCGGCCCACGGCTCGCGTTGGTCGGTCATCGCTTCCCCCTCCTGACGTCAGGGTAGCGAGCCGACAAACCGGTCGCCCCATCGCCGACAATCCGGTACGCAGGACGCATGAGTTCCCCCGACATCGAGGTGCGGACCGCCACCCCCGACGACTTCGACGCGATCGCGGCGATGCTCGGCGTCGTCTTCCACTACACCCAGAACCCCGAGTCCCTCGCCGTCGAGCGCCCCTTGCACGATCCGGCGCGCGGGCTGGTCGCCGTCGACGGCGACCAGATCGTCGGCTCGGCGGGCTCCTTCGACCGCGAGATGGCCGTGCCCGGCGGCGTCGTGCCGTGCGCGCACGTGACCGGCGTCGGCGTGCTGCCGACCCACCGCCGCCAGGGCATCCTGCGCCGCATGATGGAGCGCCAGCTCCGCGACGTGGCCGCGGCCGGGCGCGAGCCGATCGCCGCACTGTGGGCCAGCGAGACCGCGATCTACCCGCGGTTCGGCTACGGCTTCGCGGCGCCGCGGCTCCAGCTCCAGGCCGACCTCACCGGCACGGGCCTGCCGGCGCCCGCCCCGGGCCGGCTCCGCGCGGGCAGCCCGGCGACGCTCCGGATCGAGCTGGCCAAGCTCTACGACGAGCTGCGCCCGCACCGGCCCGGCTGGTCGAGCCGCGACGACAACTGGTGGAACTTCCTGCTCCTCGACATCGAGGCACACCGCGAGGGCGCGACCGAGCGGCAGGCCGTCGTGCACGAGACCCCGGACGGCGCGGTCGACGGCTACGCGATCTGGCGCGTCAAGGGCGACTGGGACGACGGCGGTCCCAACGCGGAGGTACGGGTCAGCGAGGTGGTCGCCGGCAACCCGGACGCCACCCGGGCACTCTGGCGCTTCCTGTTCTCCCTCGACCTGACCCGGCGGCTGACCTACGGCCTCGCCACGCCCGACGAGCCGCTGCTGCACCTGGTCCCGGAGCCCCGCCGGCTCAAGCCCACCCTGGCCGACGGCCTCTGGGTGCGCCTGGTCGACGTGCCGGCGGCACTGCGGGCCCGCGCCTACCGCGCGCCGCTCGACGTCGTGCTCGAGGTGACCGACGCGCTCCTGCCCGCCAACGCCGGCCGCTGGCGGCTGACCACCGACGGGACGACGACCTCCTGCGAGCCCACCACCGACCCGGCCGACCTGGCCTGCGACGTGCTCGAGCTCGGCGCCGCCTACCTCGGCGGCACGGCGCTGGCGACGCTCGGCCGCGCCGGCCGGGTGCGCGAGCTGCGACCCGGCGCGCTGGTCGCCGGCGACACCGCGTTCGGCTGGCACCAGGCCCCCGGCGGGATGGAGGTGTTCTGACGGACCAGCGGGTACGGTCGGGCGCATGAGCGACAACGAACGGCGTAGGCGGCGCCTGCGCCATCCGGCGTCCCGGCCGGCCCCGGCCCCGCCGCCGTCCGATGTCGACGACGAAGGCCACCCGTCGGCCGTCACGGCCGAGGTGCACGACCCGGTCCCCGAGCCGGCCCCGGCCCCGCGCAAGCCCGACGCGTCGGAGAGCCGGCCCCGCCGCCCGGCCGGCCACCGCTCGCCCGGCGGCCTGCCGCCGGCGGAGGACCGCGAGGCCGAACGCGGCCTGCGCGGCCTGGTCGGCTCGGGGGCATCCCAGGTCGGCACCGCCGCGGCGATGCGGGCCCGCGACGCGTCCCGCCCCAGCGCGGCGGAGGAGGCGGAGGCTCTGGACCGCCTGGTCGTCGTCCGCCGCAACTGGGTGCCCCGCGAAGACCTGCCCCGCGGCGGCGCCAGGCCCCGCTAGTCGGGGAGGACCGGCAGCTCCTGGGAGATCTCGTAGTCGGCGACCTCGGAGATCCGGCGGGCGTGCCGGTCCGCGCCCGAGAACGAGGTTTCGAGGAACGCCTCGACCAGCGCCGTCGCCTCCTCGAGCGAGTGCTGGCGCGCGCCGACGCCGGCGACGTTGGCGTCGTTGTGCTCGCGGCTCAGGCGGGCCGTGTCGAGGTTCCAGATCAGCGCTGCCCGGACCCCCTTGATCTTGTTGGCCGCGATCTGTTCGCCGTTGCCGGAGCCGCCGATCACGATGCCGAGGCTGCCCTTGTCGGCGACCACGCGGGCGCCGGTGTGCAGGCAGAACGACGGGTAGTCGTCGTTGGCGTCGTAGTGGTGCGCTCCGACGTCGACCACGTCGTAGCCCTTGGCGGCGAGGTGCGTGACCAGGTGGGACTTGAGCTCGAAGCCGGCGTGGTCGGAGCCGAGGTAGACGCGCATGGTCTGCAGTCTCTCAGTGCGCGCCGAGCTCGGCGAGCACCAGCCCACCGCGGGCCTTCGGCGTGAACCAGGTGCTCTTGCGCGGCATCTTGGCCCGGGCCAGGTTGACCGCCACGAAGTCGTCGACCGTGACCGGCGCGACCAGGATCGCCAGTTCCGCGCGGCCGGCGTCGACCTCGCCGGTGAGCCACTCCGCCGGGTAGTCGCCGCCGACGTAGGTGATCCGCTTGTCGCCCGGCTCCAGCCCGAGGGCGTCGCGCAGGATGATCCGCTCGACCAGCGCGTGGTCGAGGTTGTCGACCCGGCTCACCGCGGCGTCGTGGGGGAGCGCGACGGCGTGGGCGGCGCCGGCGGCGTACACGACGACCGAGGTGGGTCGCAGGTCGGTGACCGGCGTGACCTCGGCGCCCGCCGCGCGCAACGCGTCGAGCAGCTCCGCCGGGGTGCTGGTCAGCTCGCTGATCAGGCGGTTGTAGGGCTGGATCGCGACCGACGCCGGCGTGGTGATCACGGCCAGGAAGCGCGGCAGCTCGCCGAGCTGGGCCGCCAGGCTGCGGTGGTTGCCGTCCGCGACGACGAGCTCGCCGCCGCCGGCCAGCGCGGTCAGCCGGTCCTGGGTCGCGCCGGGCCCCAGCGGCCAGATCGCGTGGGTGCGACCGGCCTGGTCGAGGTCGGTCGCGGCGGGCGCGCCGGCCGCGTCGCAGGCCGCCGCGAGGGCGGCCTGCAGCTCCGCGCCGCGCCCGGTCTGCAGCAGGAGCACGGGCGACAGCAGGTGGCCGACGGCCTCGGCCAGGGCGACCCGCTCCCGCACCTTCTCGATGAACACGTCCTCGTTGCGGATCACGAGGCCGGGCTCGTCGGCGCTGGTGGAGATCTGGTCGGTGTCGACCATGGCGAACATGCCGTACGCGGGCTCCTCGCCGGGCGCCGTGATCCGGTAGAGCACGACCACCCGGTCGGCGGGCGTGTAGCTGCCGTCGTCCTTGGCGTCGGCGAGGCGCTGCGCGGCCGCGGACAGCGAGTCCAGGAAGGACCGCCCGCCCGCGTCCGGCGCCCGGTGCGGCATCTCGATCGCGAGCGCGCTGCGCTGGTTGTCGGCGATGATCGCGGTGATCTCGCTGTCGTCGGCGAACTCGTCGTAGTTCTGCGCGCCGGTGCCGCCGGTGGTGATCCAGGCCCGGGCGATCGGGTGCACGATCGTCATGTCCGAAACGCTACCGATGGGCGTACGCGTGACGGCGGACACCCGGCCGCCGTCTCAGGCTGTGGCGCGGGTGGTCTCCCGTGGCGCCGGCACCAACATGTCGAGCCGGTCGAGGGCGGTCGGCGTGCGGTCGTCACCCGAGGGAGGGACGAAGTCGGGGGCCGCCACCTCGGCCCGGCACGGCGCGGCGCCGACGAGGATCGGCGGGGCGAGCAGGTCGACGCAGTGGTCGGGCAGGTTCGGCGCGAGCGTCTCCCACCGACCTTCGTCGACCGACCAGTAGGCGGCGCCGATGCTCTCCGCGACGTCGTCCGGGTGCTCGGGCATGGTCTTCGTCCCATCGTTGCGTAGGGTGACGGCGGTCACCCTACGCAACGAACGGGTCGGGCATATGGAAAGGCCCCGATCAGTCGAAAATCGGACCCAGGTCGCGCGTCCGCTTCAGCTCGAAGAACCCGGGGGTGCCGGCGACCAGCACGACGCCGTCCCAGAGCCGGCCCGCGGCCTCGCCCTTGGGCGCCGGGGTGACCACCGGGCCGAAGATCGCCAGCGGCTCGCCGTCGGGACCGGGCGCGTGGATCACCGGCGTGCCCACGTCGAGCCCGACCGGCTTCATGCCCGCGTCGTGGCTGGCCCGCAGCGCCTCGTCGAACTCGGTGCTCTCACCGGCGGCGACGAGGGCGGTGTCGAGACCGGCCTCGGCCAGCGCGGCCTCGTAGAGCTCCGGCCCGCGCTCCTGCCGGCCCGGGTGGATCCGGGTGCCCAGCGCGGTGTAGAGGTCGCGCAGCACGTGGTTGCCGTACTTCTGCTCGGCCGCGATGCAGATCCGCACCGGCGCCCAGGCCGTAC
Source organism: Asanoa sp. WMMD1127 (assembly GCF_029626225.1). Lineage (NCBI taxonomy): Bacteria > Bacillati > Actinomycetota > Actinomycetes > Micromonosporales > Micromonosporaceae > Asanoa > Asanoa sp. WMMD1127. Next base: position 36,765 of record NZ_JARUBP010000001.1, on the reverse strand, counting down.
GCAGGAATTTCTTGTAGTTCTCGTCGAGCATGTCGCGGCCCTCGTTGAGCACCGCCAGGCTCATCACGTGGAAGGTCACGTCGACCGGGCGGACCTTCTCGACCTCCAGGAGCCAGCGGGAGGTGATCCAGGCCCAGGGGCAGGCCGGGTCGAACCACATGTCGACACTCTGACGTTCGGACATGGTTACGTCCTTCGGGGGGTTCGGGGTACGTACCCTGATATTCACCCTCGCCCGACCCTTCCGCACCGGTCGGTGCTCGTGACGTGGGTTACCGTGATGCGCTCCGGCGACCGTGGAAGACTCGACGAAATGCCGGTGTCGTCACCGTGGACGCAAAGGGAGATCAGAACGTGGCTGGTGTGCGCAACCTGACCCAGGCCGAGGCGGCCGAGCGGGCTCGACTGCTCGACGTCACCTCGTACGACATCAGCCTGGACCTGGCCTCCGCCGGGCAGGGCGACGCCCGCACGTTCCGGTCCGTCACCACGGTCGTCTTCGACTGCCGCGAGCCCGGCGCCACCACGTTCGTCGAGCTGGCGGCCGCGTCGGTGCGCTCGGCGACGCTCAACGGCCAGCCGGTCGACATCAGCGGCTGGGCCGCCGACAAGGGGCTCACGGTGCCGGGGCTGGCCGCCGTCAACGAGCTCGTCGTGGACGCCGACTTCAACTACTCCACCTCGGGGCAGGGCCTGCACCGCAGCGTCGACCCGGTCGACGGCGAGACCTACCTCTACAGCCAGTTCGAGACGGCCGACGCGCAGCGGGTCTACGCCGCGTTCGACCAGCCCGACCTCAAGTCGGTCTACACCTGGCACGCGACGGTGCCGGCGCACTGGAAGGTCGTCTCCAACATGCCGGTGTCCTCTGTGGACACCGTCTCCGACGAGGTCAAGACCGTCCACTTCGCTGCGTCGGAGCGGATGTCGACCTACATCACGGCGCTGTGCGCGGGGCCTTACCACGAGGAGCGCTTCGCCCACGACGGCATCGACCTCGGCTACTTCTGCCGGGCGAGCATGGCGCAATATTTCGACGCCTCCGAGCTGAACCTGATCACGACGCAGGGCTTCGACTTCTACCACGCGCAGTTCGGGGTGCGTTACCCGCTGCCGAAGTACGACCAGCTGTGGGTCCCCGACTTCAACGCCGGCGCGATGGAGAACTTCGGCTGCGTCACTCACGCCGAGTCGGCCTACGTCTACCGCTCCCAGGTCACGGACTTCGAGTACGAGCAGCGCGCCAACACGATCCTCCACGAGCTGGCCCACATGTGGTTCGGCGACCTGGTCACCATGCGCTGGTGGAACGACCTGTGGCTCAACGAGTCGTTCGCCGAGTGGGCGAGCCACTGGTGCAACACCAACGCCACGCGCTTCACCGACGCCTGGACGACGTTCCTGTCGGTCCGCAAGAACTGGGGCTACCGGCAGGACCAGCTCAGCTCGACCCACCCCGTCTACTGCGAGATGCCCGACCTCGAAGCCGTGGAGGTCAACTTCGACGGCATCACGTACGCCAAGGGCGCGTCGGTCATCAAGCAGCTCGTCGCGTACGTCGGCATCGAACCGTTCCTGGCGGGGCTGCGCGCCTATTTCGCCGCGCACGCGTGGGGCAACGCGACGTTCGACGACCTGCTCGGCGAGCTCGAGGCGGCGTCCGGTCGGGAGCTGCGCAAGTTCGCGGCCCAGTGGCTGGAGACGGCGCAGGTCAACACGTTGCGGCCGCAGGTCGAGATCGCGTCGGACGGGACCTACGAGTCCGTCGTGGTGCTGCAGGAGGCGCCGGCCGACTACCCGACGCTGCGCACCCACCGCATCGGCGTCGGCCTCTACGACCTGACCGCCGACGGCAAGCTGGCGCGCCGCGAGCGGCTGGAGATCGACGTGACCGGCGAGCGTACGCCGGTGCCGCAGCTCGCCGGGGTCCGCGCGCCCGACGTGCTGTTGCTCAACGACGACGACCTCACCTACGCCAAGCTGCGCCTCGACGAGCGCTCGATGGCCACGGTGGTGCAACACATCGACGGCTTCGACTCGTCACTGGCGCGCGCCCTGTGCTGGGCCGCGGCCTGGGACATGCTGCGCGACGCGGAGCTCGCGGCCCGCGACTACGTCGCGCTGGCCCTGACGGGCCTGCCGGCCGAGGCCGACATCAACCTGGTCACGGCGACGCTGCGCCAGGCCGCCGGGGCGCTGTCCTTCTACGCCGACCCGGAGTGGGCGCCGACCGGCTGGGCGGCCCTGGCCGACACGGCCCGCACCGCGATGCTCGCCGCGCCCCCCGGATCGGGCTTCCAGCTGGCATGGGCGCGCGCGTTCGCGTCGGCGGCGCGCTCCGACGAGCACCTGGCCATCCTGCGGGGCTGGCTGTCCGGCGACAACGTGCCGGCGGGCCTGCCGATCGACACGGAGTTCCGCTGGTCGCTGCTGCGCGCCCTGGTCGCCAACGGCGCCGCGGGCGCCCCGGAGATCGAGGCGGAGCTCGCGTCGGACCGCACGTCGAGCGGCGAACGCGAGGCGGCGGAGGCGCACGCCCTGATTCCGTCGGCCGACAACAAGGCGTCGGTGTGGCGTGCGCTGACGGAGTCGAAGGAACTGCCGAACTGGCGCAACCGGGCGCTGCTGTCGGGCTTCCAGCACTCGACCCAGGTCGAGCTGACGGCCCCCTACGCGTTGCGCTTCTTCGAGTCGGTCGCGTCCGTGTGGGCGATGCGCGACAGCGAGCCGGGCCAGGAGTTCGTGGTCTACGGCTACCCGACCTACACGATCACCGACGAGGTCGTGGCGGCGGCCGACGCGTGGCTGGGCCAGGCGGGCCAGCCGGCGGCGCTGCGCCGGCTGGTGGCCGAGGGCCGCGACACGACGGCGCGTGCGCTACGGGCGCGGGCGCGCGACATCGCCGCCGCTTCCTGATCGCTTTCCATGGCCACCGTCTGGGTTTTTCACGGCGAGGGCGCCCGCTACGCGGCGGGCGTCTTCGCGTCCGCAGCCGACGGCCTGGCCTGGGCCGCCAGCCATGGCGTGTCCGGCCTGCTGACGGAGTACACCCTCGGCGACGGCTGCTATGACCTGGCGGTTCGCGAGGGTAGCTTCCGTCCGAGCCGACCGCACCACGGAACGCCGGCCCACGTCGCAGCGTTCTCCCCGAGCCTCGCCCACGTGCACATCGTCGACGGCCAACCCGCCGCTTGACCTGACGCCTTTCGCGGTCGGTGTCGCTGCTTTGCGGCCGGGCTTGTCGAATTCCGGGCTCGCGCGGGGCGCGTCCGTGACCAGCCTTGCTGATCCTCCGAAGCATGGTCCGCTCCCTGCGCGACGGCTAAGGTTCCGCCACCGGGCCGAGCACCAGCTCAGTCGTACGCGCCGCGGTATTCGGTGGCGGCTGCTGGCGGGTGGCCGCCCCGTTTGTGCACGAAGTCCGCCAGCGCGGACTGGAACGGCTCGCTCGCGAAGTCGCGGTCGATCACCTCGAGCTCGCGTGCCTGCGTCGAAGCGAGCTCCGCCTCTGTCGGGAGTGGGCGCCAGCGTTGGTCGTCCGACCGCTTGCCCTGGTCGCGGTGGTTCAGCGCGAACTCGTGCACCCACATCAACAGGTCCTCATCGGACAAGGAACCCGGCGCCAGGTAGTCGACCAACCCCTGCTGATGGGCCTGGAAAGCGCTCAGCGGCAGGCAGTCGTGCAGCAGCGCAGAGCGCGAAGACTCGGACGGCAGCCGCCCCGGCAGGGTCAGGGTGTGGAACTCCGAGCCGGTCAGCCCGCCCATGCCCACGTAGTGGTAGTTGAACGTGCGGCCCGGCACCGCCACCACCACGTCCGCGCACAGCGACAGGAACGCCCCGCCCGCGCCCGCGTCGCCGTCGAGGAGCGCGATGACCGAGACGCCCTCGCGGCGGGCGCGGAACAGCGCCAGCGCTACGTCGTTGATCGCGCGGATGTTGGCGCGCGCTTCGGGCAGCGACGCGGGGGCCGCGTACACGTGGTTGAGGTTGATGCCGTTGCAGAACGGCCCGGCGCCACCGCCGCGCAGGACGATCTGGTCCACCTCCGGCCGGCGCGCCGCCGCGGCGATGCTCGCCGAGACCGCACGGCAGAAACCCGTCGACCAGGCCCCGTTGTACGCCGACGCGGTGATCACCGCCACCGGGCCGAGCAGGGTCGTGGTCACCGGCCGGTACGGCAGCGGATCGCCCTGCCAGCCGGGGAAGCGGCCACCCAGCACGTCGCGCAGCCACCACGCCGCGGGCACCTTGCAGCCGGCCGCCTTCACGTAGCCGATCCAGACGCTGTCGGCCCCGGCCACCACCCGGATCGCGCCGTCCGGCAGCCACCCGACCACCTCGCCCGGCGCGCCGTGGGCCGGACCGGCGGGGTGCACGTCGTACACGTGGATGGTGTGGCCCAGCAGCTCGGTGCGCACGCCCGGGGAGCCGTCGCGCGCCGCGCACCGCCAGACGATCTCGTCGGCCGGCAGCGACCAGTCCACTGTGCAGTCCGCCTGGCGCAGCACGTCGTTCCACCGCCCGAGCACGTCGGCCTGCGCGTAGTCCAGCGGGCGGGGCGTCGGCAAGGGCTCGGCCACGAGCCGCGCGAGACCGTCGAGCAGGGCGGCCCGATGGGCGTACGCGTAGATCCAGCTCTTGGTGGCCGGTCCGGTCGGGTAGCGGAACGTGGTGGTGTGCAGGATGTCGCCGGTGTCCCAGCCGTCGGCGGCGAGCAGCAGCGTGTTGCCGCCGAACGGCTCGCGGCGGCACCGCCCCCAGTCGATCGACGAGGCGCCGCGGTCGCCGAGACGCCCGGGATGGTTGATCACGACGCGGCCGAACAGCTCGGGCGGCACGCGGCTGGTCAGGGTGGGCGCGATGATCAGGTCGGGCCCGTACCACCGGTGCGCCTCGACCATCGCCTCCGGTGACGTGGCCGGCTGGAACGCCGTTTGGATGCCGTGGTCCCGCAACCAGCAGTAGGCGGCCATCGTCGCGCCGCCGAACCCGTCGGACAGCAACAGCACCCGCTGCACGCGATGAGACATTACGGCAAATGTCCGGATTGCGGGGTCGGGTTCGTCGTGCTGGAACCAGCCGAGCCAGGGATTCGACACGACCGCGATCCAAACCGGTGCTCGCGGCGGACCGACGGACCAGACGTACGCATTGCGGCCACCTCGCGACCCGCCGCGCGGGATGATCGGCGGATGGAGCTTGGTCTCGCGGGCAGGACCGCGGTCGTCACCGGCGCCGGCAAGGGCATCGGGCTCGCGATCACCCGGACACTGGCCGCGGAGGGCGCGCGCGTCGTCGCCGGCTCGCGCACCATCACGCCCGACCTCGCCGCGCTCGCCGACGCGGGCCAGGTCTTCCCGACGGCGGTCGACCTCGCGACGCCGGACGGTCCGGAGCGGCTGCTGGCCGACGCCCGCGACCGCGGCGGGGCCGACATCCTCGTCAACAACGTCGGCGCGACGCCGGCCCGCCCGGACGGCTTCGCCTCGATCAGCGACGACGACTGGCTGAAGACCTTCACGATCAACTTCTTCGCCGCCGTACGCGCCACCCGCGCCGCCCTGCCCCAACTGCTGGCGAGCCGCGGGGTGATCGTCACGGTGTGCTCGGTCAACGCGACGCTGCCCGACCCGCTGGTGATGGACTACAGCGCGGCCAAGGGCGCCCTGCTCAACTTCTGCAAGGCGCTGTCGAAGGAGGTCGGCCCACGCGGGGTCCGGGTCAACACGGTCAGCCCCGGCCCGGTCGCCACCGACCTGTGGCTCGGCGAGCACGGCATGGCCCGGACGGTGGGCGCGGCGACGGGCGCCGCACCCGACAAGGTCGCGGACTCGGCCGCCGGCGAGTCGGTGACGAACCGGTTCACCCAGCCGCAGGAGGTGGCCGACCTCGTCGTCTTCCTGGCCAGCGACCGGCCGGGCAACGTGACCGGGGCCGACCACATCATCGACGGCGGCCTGACCACCTCGCTGTGATGATCGCGGCGACCTCATCCGCCACCTCGGCCGGCGGACGGGTCGCGTCGACGACGTGGGTGGCGCGGGCCCGCTGCGGCAGCACCAGGCGACGGTGGGCCGGCAGCAGGGTGCGGGAGATGTACGGCTCGCGGTTGTCGTCGGTCGGCGGCCGGCCCAGGCGGCGGCGGACCAGCTCGTCCTCCGGCAGGTCGAGGTAGACGCGGACGTCGAAGCCGCACGCGATCGCGGCGTCGTGCAGCGCGAGGTGGCCGACGAGCACGCACACCGGCCGCGGCCGGATCGTCCGGGTCGTGATGCCGGCGGCCCGACTCTCTCGCGAGCGCGCGTCGACCGTGGTGGGCCGGCCGGCGCGCAGGTCGCCGAGGTGGGCCCGGAGATCGGACCAGCGCCACAGGTCCGGATCGTCCCAGTCGGTGACCGTGCGGCCCGCGGCGGCGAGCGCGGCCCGCCCGATGACGAGGTCGTCGAGCGACAGCACGGACAGCTCGTCACCGAACCGCTCCGCGAGGGCGGCGGCGAGCGTCGTCTTGCCGCTGCCGGTGCCCCCGGTGACGGCGACGAAGAGCGTCACGAGCCGTAGTGTTCCAGGTCGTGAGCGAACGGATCGAGAGTCGACTGGCCGAGCTGGGCCTGGAACTGCCGGCGCCGCTGAAGCTGCCCGGCGGCGCGCGGCTGCCGTTCCCGTGGGTGCGGGTGCACGGCGATCGGGCGTACGTGTCGGGGCACGGCCCGCTGGCCCGCGACGGTTCCCTGGCCGGGCCGTTCGGCAAGGTCGGCGCCGACGTGACACCGGAGCAGGCGTACGCGTCGGCCCGGCTGACCGCCCTCGCCATGCTGGCCAGCCTGCGGCAGGAGCTCGGCAGCCTCGACCGGGTCACCGCCTGGCTGCGCGTCTTCGGCATGGTCAACACGGCGCCCGGCTTCACCGACACGCCGATGGTGGTCAACGGCTTCTCGGATCTCGTGGTCGAGCTGTGGGGAGAGCGGGCCGGCAGCCACGCCCGGTCCGCGGTCGGCCTGGCCGAGCTGCCGTTCGGCATCCCGGTCGAGATCGAGGCCGAGGTGGCGATCTCGACATGACGTCGGCATCAGCCTGGGAGCGGTTGGCGCCGCTCACCGACCTGATCACCCCGATGGCCGTACGGGTGGCGGCCACGCTGCGGCTGGCGGACCTGATCGCCGGCGGGGCCGACCGCGTCGAGGACCTCGCGGAGCGGACCGGAACCGACGCGGACGCCCTGGGCCGGATGCTGCGTCACCTCACCCGGCACGGCGTCTTCACCGAGCCGGCGCCGGGCCGTTTCGCCCTCGACGACACGGCCGAGCTGCTCCGCGACGACCACCCGGCCGGCATGCGGAAGGCGTTCGACCTGACGGAGTTCGGCGGGCAGATGGATCTGGCCTTCACCGAGCTGCTGCACACGGTGCGCACCGGCCAGCCGGCGTGGGAGAAGGTCTTCGGGGCGCCGTACTGGGACCACCTCGCCGCGAACCCGGCCCTGGCCGCCTCCTTCGACGACTCGATGGCGTCGTCGACGCGTCCGACGGCGGCGGCCGCGTACGACTGGTCCGCGGTGCGCCACGTCGTCGACGTCGGCGGCGGCACCGGGGCGCTGGTGGCCGAGATCCTGCGGGCCAACCCCCACGTGCGCGCCACCTTGGTCGACCTGCCGGAGACCGTCGCCCGCGGCCGTGCGCTGCTGGCCGAGCGCGGCCTCGACGACCGCTGCGCGTTCGCAGGCCAGAGCTTCTTCGACCCGCTCCCACAGGGCGGCGACGTCTACCTCCTCAGCGCGATCCTCCACGACTGGTCCGACGCTCAGGCGAGGGCGATCTTGGGCCGCTGCGCCGAGGCCGCGGGACCGAGCGGCCACGTGGTCATCATCGAGTCACACGGGACGGCCGGCGACGATCCGGCCATGTTCGCCGAGATGAGCCTCCGCATGCTGGTCCTCGCCGGGGGTCGGGAACGCACGGTCGAGGACTACGCCGCGCTGGCGGCCGAGGCCGGCCTGACGGCGACGGCCACCACCACGACCCCGAGCGGCCTCGCCGTCATCGACTGCGTCGCCCGTACCCGCTGAGGGTTCGTGTCAGTGGCCGTGTCAGGGCCGTGGCAGGTCCATGGCAGGCGGGCTGCCGATAGTCGACGCATGACGAACAACAGCCACGCATTCGCCACCCCCGCCCCGATCAACGTCGTCCTGGACATCCCGGCCGGAGCCGTCCAGTTCATCGCTTCCGAGCGGACCGACACGACGGTACGGGTCGAGCCCGCCAACGCCTCCCGCAGCCGCGACGTGAAGACGGTGGAGCGGACGTCTGTCGAGCACGCCGACGGCGTCCTGCGCGTCGTGACCGCGGCGACGAACCAGCTCCTCGGCCCCTCCGGATCCGTCGAGGTGACCATCGAGCTGCCCGCCGGCTCCCGCGTCGAGGCGAAGTCCGGCGCCTTCGAGTTCCGCGTCGTCGGCCGCCTCGGCGACGTCACGGTCGAGGGCGCGTACCGCCAGATCAAGCTCGACGAGGTCGCCGCGCTCCGCCTGACCGCCATCGACGGCGACGTCGAGGTGGGCCGGCTGGGCGGGGCGGCGCAGATCAGCACGGCCCGGGGCGACATCCGAATCGCCGAGGCCGCGGGCGGCTCGGTCGTCCTCAAGACCAACTCCGGCAACATCTCGATCGGCGCCGCCGCGGGCGTATCGGCAACGCTGGACGCCGGGACGACCCTCGGCCGGGTGACCAACACCCTCAAGAACGACGGCGCCGCCGAGCTGGACATCCGCGCTACCACGACGCTCGGCGACATCAGCGCCTTCAGCCTCTAACCGAAAATGACCACCCGGGCGGAGCCCACCGCGATCGAGATCTTCTCGGTCGCGGTGGGCCTGCCTGATGACGGCGGCCTTGCCGCGCCGAGCGACACCGATCGGGTCAGGTCGCTCGCCTGACTCGGGCGGATCGTCGAGCAGATGGTTCGACGATCTCGAAGCGCCCCCTGGCGAGTGGGAGAACACCTCGCTGGATCGCGCGCGATCCAGGACTGCACGTCGCACGGGCCCCAAGCCGCACCATCGGCTAGACCACCCGGAAGGGTCGCACGATGGTGAAGGACGCTGCGCCCGAAGCAAAATGAGCAGTGGCCTTGAACACCTGGTGGGTGGACCGCCCCGCCGAGCGTTTCTGGATGGAAGTGACCGATCGCGACATCGTAGGGCTCGGCGACAATCTGCTGGCTCCGCGCTCGCTTCAACCCAGGCACGCGAACTCGAGGTGATCGACCGCGACTTCGCGAGCGAGCCGTTCCAGTCCCGCAAACGGGGCGGTCGCCCACCAGCAGCCGCCACCGAATACCGCGGCGCCTACGCCTGACCTACCAGGTCGAGGTGCCACCCGCGCGTCGGCGCAGGCGCGTCAGGACGACCGCCAGGATCAGGAAACCGGCGGTGGTCAGCGCGAAGAAGCCCGCCGGCAGCCAGTCGGGATCGAGGAGGTTGTCGACCATTCCCAGAGCCTGCAACACCGCGAGGGCGCCGCACAGCCAAGGAACCCATCGTCGGTAAAGGATCCCCGTTTCCATCCCCATGCTCTACCCGACACGGGCGTTTCCGAAGCGCTCGCCGGCCGGCCTGGCGTGCTGCTTGTTCGACCCAGAAGACGAGGGCCGCCCAAGGTGGTCGAAGATCTTGGTGCGCGCCCCGGCGAGGCGAAGAACACCCCCTGTACCCCCGCGACGCGCACCCATCACCTACCACGTCGACGTGCCGCCCCGGATCGTCGGTCCGCCGGCCCACTGGCAGTGCGCCCAGGCGAACGACGTGACGCCGTGGTCGTCGAGCATGTTGGTCTGCGCGTACGCGATCGACGCCGACTCGGTCACTGCGCCCGCGTACAGGATGGTTCTGGGTCCGTAGGTTCGCTCGATCTTGACGTAGCAGTTCGATCCGGGCGGTGGCGCGGGCTGGGCGCTCAGCCACGCCCACACCGTGCGGCACTCGCTGGAGTATCAGAGCTGCACGGTCATCCGGTAGTTGCCGCTCGTAAAGGTCTTGTCGTAGCGGCTGTAGGGCTGTGGAACGTCCATCGACCAGTAGCAGTCCTGGTAGAAGTTGCTCTGGTTGTCGCAGTTGGACACGACGCCGAACTGCTGCCACTCGCACGGCTCGGCGACCGCCCGCGCGGACGCCGGCGATGCCACGGCGATCAGCGCCGCCACCATCGTGAGTACGACACCCACGGCCTTGATCCGTCTCATCCTGTCCCCCCGTTGGTCAGTCCGTCCGAGGGGAGTGTTCGTTGAGTAGCCGGCCGGTCACAATGACGTTCGGCCGGGGCCGAAACATCAGCGCCCGTGGGTCACCAGCGCCCGGCCCAGCTCCGACAGCGTGTGCAGCACCCGGTTGCGGTCGCGGCGGCTGGTGACCAGGCCGGAGAGGCGCAGGATCTTGGCGTGCTCGCTCGCCGACCCGGCCGAGATGCCCAGCCGCCGGGCGAGCTCGGTGGTGGTGGCGTCCTGGTCGTGCAGGCATTCGAGCACCGCGGCCCTGGTCGCGCCGAGCAGCGCGTCGAGCGCCCGCCCACTGCCCGGCAGCGCGGCGGTGGTCGGCCGCACCGGATAGACCAGCACCGGCGGCAGGTCCGGGTCGAAGAGGGTGAGGGGCCCGCTGACACAGAAGTACGCGGGGATCAGCCGGATGCCCCGGCCGTCGAGGTGCAGGACCTGGTCGCGGTGACCCGGGATGCGCAGCTCGCCATCACGCCAGATCATCGTCGGCGCGAGGCTGCTCAGCAGCCCGTCGACGCCGTGCTCGGCCATCGCCGTGACCCGCTTCTGCCGTTCCTGCGCCAGCGCGGCGTCGATGCCACGCCCGCACGGCGCGACGATGGTGTCCCAGACGGTGCGCATGGCCGCCGTCAGCTGGTCGAGCGTGCGCGGCTCCCCGGCGGCGAGCTGGCGCGCCTCCCCGGGCAACCTCCGTGCCGCGCCCAGCAGAGCGATCTCACGAGCAAGGGCGGCATTGGGCGTACGCCGAACGGCCTCGAGCCCCTCGTCGATCCCACCGGCGGCGGCGCCGGGGGTGAGGAAGTCGGGGAAGTAGCCGACGTTGGGCAGCAGCGCGACCAGCAAGGCGGCGGCCGGCCCGAGATCGGCCTCCCGCAGCGCGGCCCGCGCCTGACGACGCCATCCGCCGAACAGCGCATCGCCTCGCTGCGGCCGCAACATCTGGATGCCGAGCGCCAGCTCCCACAACGGATCGGCCGCGGCCGCGATCCGCGTCCGGGCAAGGTCGTCCCCCGTGAACACCATCCGCAACATCCGGTTCTCCCACCGGTAGCACCGAACGGTCCCTGATCCGCCTAGAAGACGCACCGCACCACGACAGGGTTGCAGCGCGCCACCGCGCGATCAAGGACAGAAAGCCACCGATCAGGCTGAGCCGGCGAACTGGCTGACGTGGTAGGCCGTGCTGCGGCCGTCCGGGGTTCTGGTCCACTTCGAGACCAGCAGGTGCAGGCTCGTGGTGGTCGACCACGGGTGGATGAAACCGCCGTACAGACCCGGTTCCTGGAAGCTCGTCACCTGGATCTTCTCCGCGGTCCAGACCCGGTCCGGGCCCGTCGCCGTTCGGGTCACGATGCAGCCCGTCCGACAGTTCAAATAGGACATGACCCAGGTCCCGTCGGCCAGGCGGCGCACCGACGGCTCGCCGAAGCGGCCCGTCAGGATGGGGGTGCACGGGCGGCCCCAGCCCCAGTCGGCGCCGTTCCAGCCCCAGCCCTCGTAGGACTCGGGATAGAACAGCCGGTCCCAGCGCACCCGCCGCAGCATCATCGGGCCTTCCTGGCGCCCCGCGCGCACCGAGAAGACATAGACCCAGTCGCCGTCGCGTTGCAGCGTCCACATTTGGAACGGGTCGGTGTTGCCGGCGTTGTTCCACCACTTCAACGGCGTACGCACGAAGTCGTTGCCGTTGTCCGAATAGGCCAGGCCTGCGTAACGCGACCGCCAGTGTGGCCCCGCCGGCCCGGCCGAGTTCCAGTTCTCGATGCTCATGTAGGAGATGAGCTGCCGCCCGGTCTCGGGAAAGCTGATCCCGTCGTTGGGGATGACAGTGACCTCCGGCAGCCCGTCGATGCCGACCCCGTGATGCCCGTTGTGCATGAGCTCCGGCGCCCGGCCGTTGCCCGCGACCCGCGCCGCGCTGTCGAAGACCACGCCGCCCGCCGCGCCGGGGTGCACATTGGACCGCAACATGACCGGCGATCGCCAGTCGTTGGGCAGCGGCGGACCCTCCGGCCACGGCGTGTTGAACGTGTCGCCGAACAGATAACCGATGGACCCGTTCTCCAGCACGTACGGGATGCCGAGGTCGGTGCCGGCCACCCGCCAGCGGCTGTTGGTGTCGAGGTCCGCACCCGTCAGCCGCTTCTTCCACACGGCGGCCCGCGCCACCCCGGCCGGACCGAGCGCGCCACCGACCGCTCCGGCGGCGCCGACGACCAGGGCATTTCGCAGCAGGGCACGACGCGGTACGGCCATGACGGGCTCCTCACCACACTTCGGCGTCCGTCAATATCCTACCGCTAGACGGCGGCACCCGAAAGAATCCGCCAGGCTCGCCCCGGGATTGAACACCGATTGGCCACGAACTGACCTGGCGGTTGAACGGCCTCCGGGCCGATCGTCGGCACACACACCCGACCCCGGAGGCCAGACAGTGTCAACCATCCTCGTCATCGGCGGCGGCCTGTGCGGCCTGTCGACCGCGATGCTGCTCGCCCACGACGGCCACGACGTCACCGTCCTCGAACGCGACCAGGCGCAGCCCACGCCGCCCGCCCAAGCGTGGCAGGCATGGGAACGCCCGGGCGTCAACCAGTTCCGCCTGCCCCACCTGATGCTGCCGCGCTGGCGGGCCGAGATGGAAGCCGAACTGCCGGCGGTGCTCGACGACCTGGAGGCCGCCGGCGCGCTGCGGACGAACCTCCTCGCCCTCCTGCCCGCACCGCAGCGCCAATCCTGGCAGCCCGGCGACGAGCGCTTCGAGACCGTCACCGCCCGCCGGCCGGTGCTGGAAGCGGTGCTCGCCGCCGCCGCGGCCCGCACCGCAGGTGTCACGGTTCGCCGCGGCGTGCGGGTCACCGGCCTGGCGACCCGGGGATCACGCGTGACCGGTGTGTTGGCCGAGGGCGGCCACCACCTGCGCGCCGACCTCGTGGTCGACTGCGGTGGCCGCCGCTCGGCCCTCGCATCCTGGCTCTCCGCCGCCGGCGCGCGACCCCCAGCGGAGGAACGGGCCGACTGCGGCTTCGTCTACTACAGCCGCCACTTCCGTGCCGCCAGCCTGCCCGAGGGCCGGGGCAACGTGCTGCAGCGCTACGAGTCGGCGTCGATCCTGACGCTGCCCGGCGACAACGGCACGTGGAGCGTCGCGCTGATCACCAGTGCCCGGGACCGGGCGTTGCGCGGCCTGCGTGAACCTTCGCGGTGGGATGCGGCCCTGGCGGCGTACCCCCTGGCGGCTCATTGGTGTGCCGGCGAACCGACCACCGGGGTGGAGGTGATCGCCGGCATCGAGGATCGGTTGCGCACCTTCGTCGTCGACGGCGACCCGGTGGCCACCGGTGTGGTCGCGGTGGGCGACGCGTGGGCGTGCACGAACCCCTCGCTGGGCCGCGGGGCCACGATCGGCCTGCTGCACGCGATCGGCCTGCGCGACGTGTTGCGGGAGACCGCCGACCACGACAAGGTGACGCGGCGCTTCCACGAATGGACGACGACCGTCATGGAGCCGCTCTACCGGGCCACCCGCTGGCTCGACGGCCACCGCCTCGCGGAGCTCGACGCCGACGCCGCCGGCGTGCCCTACCGACCGGACGACCCGCGGTGGGCGTTCAGCCTGGCCACCTTCGCCGCCGGTCTCGTCGACCCGGACGTCGCCCGCGCCTACCAGTCGCTGGCGTCGATGCTGGCCACCCCCGACGATCTCGTCGCGCAGCCCGGCCTCGCGGAGAAGATCATGCGGCTGGGCGCCGGCGCACCGACCTATCCGCTGCCCGGGCCGCGCCGCGCGGACCTGCTCGCCGCGGTGCACGACTCACGGTAGGCGCGTGTCGCCGATCTCGACGCTCCAGAGCAGGTCGGTAAGGCGTTCGAGGGCCCGGGCGAGATAGCGGCGGTAGGTGCTCAACGGCAGGTCGAGCACCTGCGCCGCCGCCTCCTGGGTCGGCGCGGGCCGCAGATAGGTGCGGTCCAGCACGGCGCGCAGCTGCTCGCCCTTGGCCTCGCCGGCCAGGCACGCGACCGCGGCCTCGATGGTGGCGCGCAACCGCGCCGCCGTCGGCCCGGTCGCGGTGGTCGCCAGCGCGGAGCCCATCAACGGGCTGGCGCCGAGGCGGTCCGGGCGATGCAGCACCGGCAGCGCGGCCTTGACGGCGGCGGCGAACGCGTCCCTGCCCAGCGGCGGCGGGCGGAGCAGCGCGGCCGGCGGTGGCCCGGTCTCGCCGGTGTGCCCGCGCTCGCGGGTGAGGTCGAGCCAGACGTCGACCGGGAGGCGACGCCAGTCGATGCCGAACGCGACGTGCCGGCGCCCGCCGACGTCGGCCTCCGCCAAGGGTGCGAACGCCACGTGCGCGAACCGCGGCGCCCAGAACTCGGGGTCGACGGTGATGCCGAACGACCACGCCAGCGGCCGGGTCAGCCACTCGATCACGCCTGAGACAGGTCCGGCCAGCACGGCGTACGGGTCCCGCTGGTACTCACCCGCCCCGGCGATCACCCGGATGATGTTGACCAGCTCGCCGGGCCGGGTGGGACCGTGCCGCGCGACGTGGTCGAGGACCGCCCGTACCGCCGGATCCTGCTGTTCCAATGGCGAACCGCTGGGACAGAACAGATGCAGAGCGAAACCGGCGACACCCCCGGGCGTACGCACGACGTAGAGCCGGTCCGGTTGCTCGCGAAGCCAGGCCCGGGTCAGGTCGGCGCTGTCGGGCCCCTCGAACCGCTCGACGATCCGGCACACCTCGTCGTGGTCGTCGGCGCGCGCGGGCACCACCGCGGCCGAGCCGACCGCCCGCAAGGCCGAGAAGGCGGCGGCGTACGGGCTGTTGCGCTGGAGGAAGAGGAGCTGTTGGGCGTGCCGCTGCCGGTCCGGCCCGCTGGTGGCGCGGAGGCCGGTCACCGTGTGGGCGTGGATGGCCCGCCGGTGGTCGTGGTAGCGCTCGGGCATCCGACGCTCGAACTCGGCGTCCAGCACGTCGCGTGCCAGGTCGTGCACGAACAGCCCGCGCGGCCCGCGGGCGACGAACGGCCGCGCCGCCAGCCACCCCCACACCCGCGGCGCGTCGGCGCCGACCATCCGGGCGAGCAGGTCCTCCGTCGTCAGCCAGGCGATGGCGCAGGTGGCGAGACCGGTCAGGTGGGCGTCGCCCGGCACGTCGTGCAGGAACGACTCGAGCAGCGCGGAGATGAGGTCCGGCGCGTCGGCGAGGGCGTCGGGCACCTGGTCGGCGGCGGCGAGATCGGCCAGCAGGGCGAGCGTCAGCGGATGCCCCTGGCCGAGCCGCACGAGATGGTCGCGCACGCCGGCGTCGACCCCGGCCTGCGCCAGCAACTGTCCACTGTCGACGTCGTCGAGGTGGCCGAGGCGGTGCACGGCCACGAGCTGCCGCCACCCGGCATCCGCCCGCCACGGCGCCGGCGGCGCGTCCCGCCCGGCCAGCACGACGACGCTGTCGGCGCTGAGCCGGGGCAGGAACTCGTCGCGGAGCCAGCCGTCGACCGGACGCAGTTGCTCATAGCCGTCGATCAGCAGCACCGCGGCGTCGTCGTTGTCGTGAATCGCGGTGGTCATGCCCTCCGGTGAGGGGTCGACCTCGCGGCCATCGACGTCGACGACCCGCCGCCCCGCCTTGCGGGCCCGCGCGCGGAACTCGGCGAGCAAGGTGGTCTTGCCGATCCCGCCCTGACCGTGCACGAAGAGCACCCGCCGCGGCGTACGCCCGGCCAATGCGTCGTCGAAACTGGCGACCTCCTGCCGACGCCCGACGAACCGCGCCCGCCGCGCGGTGTCGAGAAGCTCGCCGAGGCTCGTGCCCACACCGATAGCTTCCCGCCGATGGACCGGCTTTGAACAGCGATTAGCCAGTTTCTGACGTGGAGGATGAGCGGCGGCGGGACCGATCCTTGCGCCCATGTCCTGGATCGTCACCCTGGTCGCCACCGCCGTGTCGGCTTATGCGCTGGACGCGGTCGCCGCCGCGTCCGGTCTGGTCACGGCCGGCGTCCTCGGCGCGCTCTCGTTCGAATCGGCGCTGGTGCTCCTAGTGGCCAGCTACGGGATCTGGGCGGTCGGGCTGGCCGCGAACCTGCGGGCGAACGGCGCCTTGCTGGCCGCGACGGGCACGAGCACCAACGTGCTCTCGAAGGCGGCGTACGAGGCGACCCGGCGCCGCGGCGCCCGGACGTCACGTGTGGCCGCGGCGATTGCGTACGCCGGCACGGAGGTGGTGAAGGAGCTGCCCTACTACCTGGCGGCCTTCGGCGCCGCTGCGTCGACCGACGCCGTCACGTCGACGGACGCGCTGGTCTTCCTAGCGGGCGCGAACCTTGGGGCGGCCCTGTACGAGTACGGCCTGGCCCGCCTGAGCCGCGTCATCGTTCGCCGCCGCCGCCGTTTCGCGTCCTTCGACCGAGACTGGGTGCCGGGGCGATACCTGGCTGACTACTACCGCGAGGTGGAGCCCGACGAGATCGCGACCATTGCCTTCCTGGTCACCGCGCTGCGGTCGGCGCCTCGCGACGAACCGGTCCTCTTCTTCGGCGTAGGCCCGACGCTGCACCACGTCTTCGCGGCGGCGGAGGTGGCCTCCGAGATCCACCTGGCCGACTACCTGCCTTCAAACCTGGCTGAGATCCAGCGGTGGCTGGACGGGTCGCCCGACGCCCACGACTGGGGGCCGTTCGTCCGCCACACCCTCCGCTGCGAGGGCGCCTCCGAGGCGGGCGTGGCGGACCGCGAGGAGCTGACGAGGAAGAAGGTCACTGCCCTGTTGCGGGCCGATGCCCGCGAGCCGCGTCCCCTGGACCGCCAGTACGCGACGGTGATCAGCGCCTACTGCGCGGACTCAGCCACCGACAACCTGGCGACGTGGCACGACCTGATGCACAACATCACCGGCCTGGTCCGCCCAGGCGGCCTCTTCATCACGGCGGCCCTGCACCACTGCACGTCCTACACGGTCGGCGATCACCGCTTTCCCAGTGCCGACGTCAACGCGGACGACCTCCGCGCGGCCCTGTCGCCGGACTTCGACCCGCTGGAGATCGAAATCCGCCCGACGGGTCGGACCGCCACGCACGGCTACTCCTCGATCCTGCTGTGCTGGGGTCGAAGGTCCACGCATGATTTCGTATCGTGCCGGACGTAATCGAAGATCTTTTGCGCCGTCATGCCGAGGCGGACGGGAGCGCGGCCGACGACCTGCTTGAAGAGTTGGCGCGGATCGCGGGTCGGGATCCGTCCGCGCTGACGCCACACCTGGCCGCCCTGCTCGATCGAGGCGTCGTGGAGGTGCCCTCGATCTACGTCGGGGCCGACGACACGGTGCGCGCCCGCCAGATCGACCTGATCGACGCCGGCCTCGAAGCCCACTCCGGCAAGGGCGACGCGGTGGCGAACCACTTGTCGGCGCTGGCACACGCGGGCGGGACGCTCGCCGAGGAGCCCGGCCTGCGGGACCACGATGGACTACGCCGGCCACGTGATCGGTGCGGACCTCGCCGAATACACGGAGGGCGCGTACTACGTCTTCGCCACGCTCCGTGCCGGCTCGCGGCGGTCGAATATCAGCAGAGCTGAGCCCGGTCACACATGCTGCCGGGTTCGGTGGGGCCCACTCAGGACGCCGTGCGAACGTCACGCGTGCGGCCCTCCCGCCTGGGGCCTCTTACTCTCACCGATTCGGCACATGGCCCCGGCGCCCCGGCGCGCCGGTTGTCGGGATGAACCGATGCTGCCACAGGCATTCCTGCGCGGCCATCATGTTCGACCCCGACTCGAGACGCGCCCGCCAACGCGCCGGCCGAGGAACCGCAGAAAGCGAACCGACCGAGGGCCAGAAGGCTGAGGGCGGGCGATGGGGATCGTGCGCCCATACTGTCGGTTTGGAAGACGTCAACAGGCCAGGCCGTTGAGCGCGAAAGTGCAGCTCAGCCGCCTAGTCGTCACGCCCGCTGGTGACCCGGGACGACCCCTTGTGGCACGGTCTACTGGCACGCGGATGGCACGGCGATCTTGGTTCTTCCCACACCCTCGGCCGGCGGCGGGATCTCCTCGGTCGGGCAGGTTTAACCCCTGCGCGGGGTTCTCCGGTTGGGTCAAGGCTCGCCGAAGGCAACCGCGAAGCGGCTCGGCCTTGGCGCGGCCGGAGGTTCCTGTGTAGCCGTCCTGGTGCACGATCGAGGAGATCCCATCGGCCCGCTGACCTACGAGAACGGCAGGGTCTCGCGCAGGATTAGCTGATAACGCCAATGGACCACATCGTGGGCGAGGGGGTCCAAACGTCTACGTTGATGATCAGGCGAACCTCGGCGGGATCGCCCGGTGCCAGCCACCTTGCTGTGTCTACGTCAACGCGGGTAACAAGCCTGTCATCATCGAGTAGGCAGTGCAGCGGTTCCTCATCCGCACTCGGTGACCAGTCGTCAGGGATTTCTTGCGCGCGCTGCGGCCGCTGCAGAGCGTCGAAGAGAGTCTTGAGCCGGTTGTCGACATCGCCACCGTGGATGATGCTGCCGCCCGGCGAGTCACGTCGGAGCATCAGGAGTCGGAGCCTGGCTCGCAGGTGGTACAGATCGTGAACCACTGCCGCGAAGGAGTGGCCATCGACATAGGTGATGAAGGCTCCGTCGCCCTCTCTTCCAGACAGCCCGCCAACGACTCGTGCTCGGGTGTTCAGAGGAGCTGACCGCCACACCGCCTGAATCTGGGGATGAAGCGCGCGTCGGATCTCGTGTTTGACGCGTGCTCGCGTCTTGGATCCTGTCAACGGTCCGTCGTAGGTCAGGGTGAAGAGCATGTCGCCTCGAACCTTGGAGGTGGGTCGCGCCAGCATATGAAGTTTGGACTCCCACCGTCGCGGCGATACAGCGGGCGTGGTGCTGCGGCGGGCCGGAGGCCCGAGGCAGGGCGCCACGCAGGCCGCGTGCGGCACCTTGATCGTGTAAGGACCAATTCGGCAAGGTCGGTACCGTGGAACATTGCATGTGGAGTGGCGGAGCACTGTCCCGTAGCCTGTCCCAGTGCGCGCGCCGATCGAATCCGGAGAACCGCAAGGTACGGGAGCGCAGCCTGGCGGACCGCCACTGTCAACTGGTGACTGGGCAAAAATTGAGATCCCCGAATTCATGGATCTCGTCAGGCAGGGGGAGCACCCTCGCGTCCTAGTGGGACGGATAATCTTAGATAGGCTTCCGTTCACATTTGACTCGAAGCAGCAGTACTTTCACTGGCGAGACGAGTTGGCTGAAGGCCTTCAGGTGGATGGCCGTGACATCATGGTGGTCGGAAGCGCCGCGACTGGAAGAAGTCTAAACCCACGTAAACGCTTCGGTGTCTTTGGCAGGGGATCGGATGTCGACATCGCCGTAGTTTCGGCAAGACATTTCGACCTGGCTTGGCAATGGTTCCGACACATCGACAAAACGCTGCTCCGCTTGGATCCTGAAGGCCTGCGAATCTTCAATCAACATGAGAACCAATACATATTCCATGGCATGATTGCAGCGAACTACTTTCTAGGTTATCTGCCGTTTGGTGAGCGTTGGATGCAAGAACTCCAGCGAAGTGAGAAACACCTACCGCCCGTGCTTCGAGGGCGGGTTCAGCGAGTCCGAATATACAAAGACAACGAGGCGCTTCGTCATGCCCAAATGACAAGCCTCGCCGCGTACAGAAGTTACCTCTCCACCAAGGAGAGTGGTGAGGGAGGTCCAACGTGAAAGCAGCAAGCTTTTTGAACACCAGTCACCAAAAGATCAGCTGGTTCGCCATTCAGAACAGTCTCGGGCTTCTGACGATTCGACCGCCCTTTCAGCGTCGGCCGGTCTGGACGGCGGAACAAAACGCTTACCTTGTGGACTCGATCTTGCGTGGCTATCCAATTCCTGAGATCTATATCTATGCTCGATCGACGGACGGCGACACAGGTGATCACACTTACGTTGTTGACGGACAGCAGCGGCTGCGCGCTTGTCTCGGCTTCCTTGCTGACGAATTTCCCGTCACCTTCGACTTGAGCAAGGTGGAGCCGCTCTACACGCTGGCTGACACACCTTGGTATGACAAACGTTTTTCGGAACTCGGCCCAGAGTTGCGTGAGGCGTTCCGTGGCTACAAGCTAATCGTACGAGAACTCGAGGACGTTAACGACGACCAAATTAGACATATGTTTCATAGGCTTAATCAGTCGACGGTTGCGCTTAACGCGCAAGAGTTGCGCTATTCGATGTACAGCGGCGGCCTGTTGCCAGTTGTGGAGGCGATCGCAGAGCGCGCCGAATGGGACCAGTTCAGAATCTTTACGAAGCTTCAACGACGGCGGATGCTTGATTCTGAGTACGTCGCGGAGCTTGTGATCGGGTACCTCCACTGGCCGCAGAATAAGAAAGAAAACCTCGACAATTACTACCGGCAGTACAGCCCCACATTTCCGTTCCACGATCAGGTAATGTTGCGGTTTGTCGATGTTCTCGAGTACATCGCAAAGCTTTTTCCCGAGCCGCGGATGGCTGGTACGCGGTGGTACAAGAAGTCGGACTTTTATACCCTGTTCCTCGCGCTTGCTCGTGGCCGCATTAACGCGGCCACCATGAACATCGCGAACCTTCGCAGGTCTCTGGAGGAGTTCTCGCAGCTTGTTGATGGGCCTGCTCTTGCCGACGACGCACATCCGGCGACCGTGTATAGAGCTGCGGTCGAACGGGCCGCCACCGACCGGGCGCGTCGCATCCGCAGAGAAGATGCTCTGGCTTCGTTCGTCGCGGGATTGCCGCTGGTCCCAGCAGAAGGAGCGGAGTACTTGACGGCAGATGAGGCGGAGGGCGGGATCGATGACGAGGAAGACGTGGACGAAGAGTACGTCGACCCGGATTAGCCCTAGTTCGGATCCCGCGGACCTGAGAGTCGATCGAGCAGGTCGGTCGCCGGGGATCGACCTGTGCCGTAACACTTGACGAGGCTGCAATAATCGATCCACGTAGTTCGATAATAAATTTAGGTTTGGTGGCGATCGGCGATGGCATGGTTTACGAGCAGCAAGGACATGATCGGCATCGCGCTCGCGTCGCTCGCCTTAGGCGTCTCACTCTTCACCGTACTCATGAGCCGTCGCCAGCAGAGACTGAATGCCTTTTTGCAAATGCAACAGCAAATGTTGGCTGCCGAGATGAAGGTCGGGCGCAAACTCGTCTATAAAGCTTCCCAGACGGGTCAGCTTCCGGTACCTGATTCGGCTGAGTTTGCGGCTGCCGTGAGAGCACTTAATATGTTTGATGTTTGTGGAATGTATATCCGCCATGGAATCATCCCGCGTAGATGGGTCTTGGAATACTGGCACCGAAGGCTAAGGGAGTTGGAAACAGGTTTCGACGCCATGCTGTTGGAACGGGAGGCCTGGCACCCAGGGTGGGAGCCTTGGCCCGACCTCCGTCGCCTATTTGAGAGTGCACGGCGATATCGTTGCAAGGAGGTTTGTTGTCGGGCTTTGCCAGCTATTAAGCAAACCGCCGCTGACGAGGAACCTCCTGTGCGAGTCGGCGGATCCGAGTAGTCATGACGTTAGCGTTTGTCGTTGGCACGGGCCGCAGCGGCTCTAGCGCAATGTCAAGACTGCTCCGGGAGCATCGCGAGATACTGAGCCTAAATGAATTGTTTGCTTCCCTTTACGGTCCGCACGCTTTTCGGAGTGGCGACATATCTGGCCGCGAATTTTGGGAGATCTTGTCGTCGCCGCATCCCCAATTCGATGGGATGGTGAAGGCCGGGATTCCCATGCCTGAGTTTCTTTATAAGCCTGGCCGCTTCGACGGGGTCCTAAAAGCGATTCCAGCCATCTGTCTCATGGTTCTCCCACACCTAACAGATGAGGTCGATCGCGAATATGATTCTTTAGGCGAGGTCGTTCGAGGCTGGCCGCGCCGCGCGACCTCCGAGCACTATCGCTCATTGTTTGAGTGGTTGAGTGCTCGGTTTGGTGGGCCCACGGTAGTAGAAAGATCCGGATATTCTTATGCGTGGACACGGCAGTTAAACGGATACTTCCCCGAGGCACGATTCGTCCATCTGTACCGGAATGGTCCAGACTGCGCCCTTTCTATGAGTCGACACGTCGGTTATCGCTGCCTTATGCTGCGAAGGAAGGCCGCGCAACTCCTCGGCATCAATGACTTCGACCTAAGCGCCGAACATGCTTCGTTGCTGCCTTCGAATCTCGCGGGCGTGGCCGACCATAGCTACTCAAGGCACACGGTCATAGATGAGGACATTCCGATATTCGAGTTTGGCGAGCTGTGGTCAGAGTTGGTTATCGATGGAGTCGACTCCATCTCCCGGATTGACTCAAGTCGGCTCCTGCACTTGTCCTATGATTCACTAACTGCCGACCCGCGCGGTAAGGCGTCGTCGTTAGCGGACTTCCTCGGAGTTTCTAAGTACGCTGGTTGGCTCGTCAAAGCGGCCACTATTTTTGGCAATAGCGCAACAGGGCAGGCCCAGAGCCTCTCGGCCCTCGAATATGGCAAGCTGTATCGCTCGTGCGCCAGCGGGATGGCTCGGCTTCGGGCTGTCGAGGAGAGCCCTTCAAGAATAGGACAACGGCGGCGCTTCGCGACTGGAGACTCCAATCACTCGGACCGGTCTTGAAGCCATTTGTCTATTCGCTCCGACGCCAGTAAAGCCTGTACATGAAGCGACTCCAGCCGCGTGACTCTGCTGCGCGCAGCCCCGAGCCGGCGACGGACCGCACCGCCGATCTGCTCGGTCACACCACTCCCGCCGGGTCCTTTCGGGGTCGACCGGCTGCTCGCCGACAGCGGGGCCATGCCACCCGTGTCCGCGGTCGTGCACCTGCCTGACGAAATCCCTCGGCGGTCTGCGTTGGTGATGAATGCGCCCATCGCTGAGGACACCCCTCCTCGACCGCTCGGGGCATAACCCGCGGCCGTGACGGAACGGCTCACCGTCCTGCCAGCGACCACCCGCGAGGCGGGGCTGCTGACGGTACATCGCGGTCGATGCCTGCTCGTCTCGACCTCTGGTCGTCCTCGACGCCGACGCTCGGCCCCTGCTGCGGGTCGAGGCCGTGCATCTAGCCGAACGCACCTTCGTGGAAGTCGGACATCGACTGTCATAACCCACTGGCTGGCACGCGGGTGTGCGCGGCGACGCGTTGGCAACCGATCGCTCCGGCCGACGCACCGCGAGATCACTGATGCCGTGGGACGAGAGGATCGAAAGGTCTCGCTTACCGACGACCGCGCCCACCGCACCGTGGGGTCCGGGGCTCGGCCCCGGAATAGGAATGGCTCAATCTCATTACCCCGCGAAGCGCGGTAATGAGATTGAGCGGGCGACGGGAATCGAACCCGCACCGTCAGTTTGGAAGACTGAAGCTCTGCCATTGAGCTACGCCCGCGGGTGCGCACCAGGCGCACGGACCACAGCGTACTGGCTACCTCACACCGCCACCCGTAGCGGGGGTGCAGCGATCTCCAACAGCGACGGCCCCAGCGACGTGACCGACACCTGCAGGCACCCGGGCCGCGACCGCATCGACGCCGTCGCCCCCAGCAGCCGCGCGCTCCGCACCAATACAGCGGCCAGCTCCTGATCAGCCAACCGCACCCCGAACACCCCACCACCCCGGCGCTGCCGACCGGCCGCCAGCGACGCCGCCTGCCACGCTCGCCGGGCCAGCGCCTCCCGCCGCGCGTTGTGCGGCGACGACGCCCCGACCGGGTCCGTACGCAGCAGGAAGTGCCGCCCCTGCCGCCACCCGGCCGTGAGCTGCTGCGCCGTCGACAGCCAGGAGGAAGAGGGAATCGTCACCCGATGCACGAAATAACGTCGCCGCCCACCCCCGGAGAGGGTGGCCCAAGAAGCCGGCACCCCAAGATCAGACAGCAACCGCGACAGCCGTTCCGCCGCCTCCGGTTGGTTGAACTCGGCTACGGCCCGGAGCGCCGCACCGGTGATCACCGGTGCGGCGCCGGGGCCCAACGGCGCCGTGTCGCCCCCCGACAGGATGGACGCCGAATGTCCCGACGTCCCGATGGCGCCGCTGGAGACGGGTCCGGGTGCCGGCCCGGTCCCGGGCTCGAACTCGTGGCGCAGCGACCGGCCGACTCCCGTGCAGCGGATCAGGCAGGCCGCCTCGAAGATCGCGGGCAGGGCGCGCATGGCCGTGTCTCCGGTGGTCTCGTGCCGTGTGGCCATGGTCATCGCCTCCGCATCGCCTCCGCACTCAGCGTGGCGGTCCGGCCTTTCAGGGGGTATGCGTCGGCCCCTTCCTTGAGGAAAACTTGCGCTCCGTGCGGACGGGCAAAAGCAGGAGCGTGAGAGCGACCAGGGCCGGCCTGGCCGTGCTCGTCCTGCTGCTCGTCGGCGCCGGCCTCCACGGCGAGGGCAACCCGCCCGTCACCCACATCCGGATCGCGACCGGCAGCCAGACGGCCGTCTACTACGCGTTCGGCCGCGCTCTCGGTCAACTGGTCGACGACAACCTGCCCGACACCGACGCCCAGGTGCTGGTCACCGCCGCCTCGGTCGAGAACGTGCGGCTCGTCGAGAGCCGGGGCGCCGAGATCGGCTTCACGCAGGCGGACATCCTGGTCACCGGGTCGGGGCCGCCGGACCCGCGGGTGCGCGCGCTGGCCCGCGTCTACGAGGACCTGCTGCACCTGGTCGTGCCCACCGACTCGTCGATCAAGACGCTGACCGACCTGCGCGGCAAGCGGGTGGCGACCGGGGCGCCGGGCTCGGGCACCGAGATCACCGTGGGGCGTCTGCTCCAGGTCGCCGGGATCCAGAACGACCTCGAGTCGCAGCGCTGGGGGCTCGACGAGTCGGCGGCGGCGCTGCGGGACGGGCGTACCGACGCCTTCTTCTTCTCCGGCGGTCTGCCCGTCCAGGCGATCGAAAGTCTCAACAACGACCTCGGCATCCGGATCGTCGACCTGGGCGACTGGGTCGAACCCATGCGAAAAGCCCATTCGACGGTGTACGTGCGCCGCGAGGTCAACGACTCCGTCTACGACCTGCCGGCGGTGAGCACGCTGGCCGTCCCGAACTACCTGGTCGTGCCGACGGACATGCCCGACGACGTGGCGTACGACCTGACGAAGCTGCTGATGGAGCGCCACGAGGCGCTGGCCCGGGCGCACCCGGCGGGGGAGCGGTTCGACGTCCGCTCGGCGATCGGCACGATGCCGGTGCCGCTACACCCGGGCGCCGCCCGGTACTTCCGCTCGGTGAAGCCGTAGCCGCACCCGCGCCTCCAGCCCGCGCGGCCGCAGCGGGGCCAGGGTCAGCGACCCGCCGGACGCCTCCACCAGCACCGTCGCGATCGACAGGCCGAGCCCGGCCCCGTCGACGTTCTGCGTGTTCGGCGCCCGCCAGAACCGCCGGGTGGCGAGCCGGCACTCCGCGGCCGTCATCCCCGGACCGTCGTCGCGGACCGTCACCACGACCCGCCCCGGCACCGTGCCGACGGAGACCACCACGTGCCCACCGGCGCCGGCGAACTTCAGCCCGTTGTCGATCAACGCGTCCAGCGCCTGGTCGACCGCGGTGTCCGCCGCCTCGGCCCAGACGGGGGTTTCAGGCAGAGCAGCGGTCAACGACACACCCCGCTGCACGGCCAGCGGCAGCCAGGCCTCGACCCGGGCCGCGACCAGAGCGCCGGCGTCGACCGCGACCGGCGGCCGCCCGTCCCACTCGGCCCTGGCCAGCGCGAGCAGGCTGTCCAGCACCCGGGCCAGCCGGTCGGACTCCTCCAGGGCGAGGTGGTGCTCGGCCCGGGCGTCCGAGGGCAGCATGTCGCCGAGGCCCTCGACCCGCAGCCGCAGCACGGTCAACGGGTTGCGCAGCTGGTGGCTGGCGTGGGCGACGAACAGCCGCTGCCGCTCGAGCGCGTCGGTGACCGTGTCGGCCATCTCGTTGAAGCTGGTGGTCAGCCGCCGCAGCTCGGGCGGGCCGAGCGCGTGCGGCACCCGGGCCGTGCTGTCACCGGCGTTGATCTCGTGGACGGCGGTGTCCAGCGACAGCACCGGCCGCAGCACCCACTGGGCGAGCCGCACCGCCGCGACCACCGACCCGATCAGCGCGACCAGCCCGACCACGCCCAGCACCACCCAGGCGAACAGCATCGAGCCCCGCGCGCGCTCGGTCGACGAGACGGTCAGCACGCCGCCGAGCACCGCGCCGCCCTCGTAGACCGGGACCGCCACCAGCAGCGGCACCTCCTGCCAGGGCCAGACGTTGGCGGGCGAGCTGACCTGGCGACCGGCGAGCGCGCCGCGCACGACGGGGTCGGTGTCGATGCCCGGGTGCGGCCCGGCGGCGGTCACCACCCGGCGGTTCTGGTCGACGACGATCACGACGATCCCGTAGAGGTCGTGGTAGCGGCCGAGCTCCGCGGCGACCGGCTCGAGCTCGCCGCCGCGCATCGCCGGCGCCGCCAGGGCCGCGAACCGGGTCGCGTCGGCCAGCCGGTCGGCGATCAGCGCCTGCGTCGTGCGCCCGCTCATCACCAGCCCCAGCGGCACCTCCAGCGCCAGCAGGACCAGACAGAGCAGCAGCAGGTACGTCGTGACGAGCCGGCGACGCACGTCACTCCGCCTGCAGCCGGTAGCCGACCCCGCGCACCGTGCGGACCAGGTCGGGCTGGCCGAGCTTGGCGCGCAGGGAGGCGATGTGCACCTCGAGGGTGTGCCGCCCGGACCAGGTCGTCTGCCAGACGTCGAGCAGGATCCGCTCGCGGGTGACGGCCACGCCGGGCTGACGCGCCAGCGAGGCCAGGATGTCGAACTCCTTGCGCGTCAACGAGATCGGCACCCCGTCGACGGTGACCTCCCGGGCCGTGAAGTCGATCCGCAGCGGCCCGATCTCGCGGGTCTGCCGGGCCGCGACCCCGCGGGCGGCGCGCCGCAGCAGCGCCTCGATCCGCAGCTGGAGCTCGGCCATCGAGAAAGGCTTGACCACGTAGTCGTCGGCGCCGACCCGGAAGCCGTTGACCTTGTCGCGCTCGTCGGAGCGGGCGGTGACGGCGATGATCGCCAGATTGTCGTCACGGGTCCGCAACGCGCGGCACACGTCGATGCCGTCTCCGTCGGGCAGGCTCAGGTCGAGCAGCACGAGGTCGCAGGGCGCCGCCTCGACGGCCGCCTTGGCGGTCGCGGCGTGCTCCACCTGATATCCCCGGCGCACGAGCATCGACTTCATGACGGACGCCACCCGCAGGTCGTCTTCGACGAGCAGAATGCGCATGGCTCCGCCTCCTTCCGCGCTCGATTTCGCGCATCGTACCGGCGATTGACCCGCGCGAACATGGCAGCGAAGCGCAGCGAGCGGTCCCCGGCGGGAGCGACGGTCGTGCCCACCGCGGACCCGGGCAATAGGGTTTGTCCGCTTTATCCGTCACCCACCGTGCGGGAATGGGACGCCGGGCGCGGACGGTGCACGCCTACCGCATAGACTTCGGTTCGCCACGGGGTGTGGCGCAGCTTGGTAGCGCACTCGCTTTGGGAGCGAGGGGCCGTGGGTTCAAATCCCGCCACCCCGACAGTGACCGGCGCGGCGGCTGCATCAGCGACGCGCCTACACTCGATGGGCTGATCGCCCCATGAAGACATTCCGAGGAGTACGCCTGTGAAGAGCACCGTCGAGACCCTGAGCCCGACCCGGGTGCGGCTCGCCATCGAGGTGCCGTTCGTCGAGCTCGAACCGAGCCTCCGCAAGGCGTACCGGGAGATCGCCCAGCAGGTGACCGTTCCCGGCTTCCGCAAGGGCAAGGTGCCGTCCGCGGTGATCGACCAGCGGGTCGGCCGTGGCGCCGTGCTCAACGAGGCCGTGCAGGAGGCGATCCCGGAGAACATCGTCGCCGCCGTGCGCGAGCACGAGGTCAAGACGCTCGGCCGCCCCGAGGTCGAGATCACCGAGTTCAGCGACGGCGAGCCGCTGCGGTTCACCGCCGAGATCGACGTCCGGCCGGAGATCAACCTGCCCGACCTGTCCACGATCGAGGTCACGGTCGACGAGCTGCAGATCGGTGACAACGAGGTCGACAGCCAGATCGAGGCGCTGCGCGAGCGGTTCGCGACCCTCAAGACGGTCGAGCGGGCGGCGCGGGACGACGACTACGTCCAGATCGACATGAAGGCCACCGTCGACGGCGAAGAGGTGCCGGGCGGCTCGGCCACCAACATCTCCCACGAGGTCGGCAGCAAGCAGCTGCTGCCGGGCCTCGACGAGGTGCTGGTCGGCCTGTCCGCGGGCGACGAGACGTCGTTCAGCACGCAGCTGGTCGGCGGCGAGTTCGCGGGTCGCGACGCCGACGTGGCGGTCACCGTGCGCACCGTCAAGGAGAAGCAGCTGCCGGAGCTCGACGACGAGTTCGCCCAGCTGGCCAGCGAGTTCGACACGCTCGACGAGCTGCGCGAGGACCTCCGCAAGCGGGTGACCCAGGCCAAGCAGGTCGAGCAGATCTACGCGGCCCGCGACAAGGCGCTGCAGCAGGTGGTCGAGGCCGCCGAGGTGCCCGCGCCCGAGGGTGTCGTCAAGGAGGAGGTCGAGCACCGCAAGCAGGCGATGGCCGACCAGCTCGAGCGCATCGGCGCCTCCTACGAGGAATACCTCGCGGCCGAGGACAAGACCGAGGAGCAGATCGACGCCGAGCTCACCGAGGCGGCGACCGAGGGCGTCAAGATCCAGCTGGTGCTCGACACCCTGGCCGACGCCGAGGACGTGCAGATCTCCGACGACGAGTTCGGGCACGAGATCATGCACCGGGCGCAGCGGGCCGGCATGCAGCCGCAGCAGTACTACGACCAGCTCGTCCGGTCCGGCGCGGCCGGCGCGGTCTTCGGCGACGTGCGGCGCGGCAAGGCGCTCACCCTGGTGATGGAGCGGGTCAAGATCACGGACTCGGCCGGCAACCCGATCAGCCTGGACGCGGTGCGCGAGGTCACCGAACACAACCACTGATCGCGCCTGCCTGCGCTGAGAGCGAACACCGCTGTCGGCGGGAAGTCAGCGCCTCGGGCAGCGGTTAATGTCGGGCGTAGAACGGAAACGAGCGAGAGGCTGCCATGACCGATCTGCATATTCCAGCGTCGCCCATCCGGGCGCACGAGGCGCGCGGCGACCAGCTCGCCGGCGGGCTCGACGACTCGGTCTACAACCGGCTGCTCAAGGAACGCATCATCTTCCTCGGCAGTGAGGTTACCGACCAGGTGGCCAACCGCATCTGCGCGCAGCTGCTGCTGCTGGCGGCGGAGGACCCGGGCCGCGACATCAACCTGTGGATCAACTCGCCGGGTGGCTCCGTCTACTCCGGCATGGCGATCTACGACACGATGCAGTTCATCGACAACGACGTGTCCACGGTCGCCATGGGCATGGCCGCGTCGATGGGCCAGCTCCTGCTCTGCGCGGGCACCAAGGGCAAGCGCTACGCCCTGCCGCACGCGCGGATCATGATGCACCAGCCGTCCGGCGGGATGGGCGGCACCGCCTCCGACATCGCGATCCAGGCGGAGCAGATGCTCTACACCAAGCGGATGTTCCAGGAGCGGGTCGCGGCGCACACCGGCCAGTCGCAGGACCAGATCGAGGCCGACTCCGACCGGGACCGCTGGTTCACGGCGCAGGAGGCCAAGGACTACGGATTCATCGACAAGGTGATCACCGGAGCCGCGCAGGTTCCGGAGGGCGCCGGGACTCTGGGCTGAGGGAGCCGACCATGACTGACTTGACGCTGCCTCCGCAGTTCGCTCCGGTGCACAACCGCTACGTGCTGCCCTCGTTCGTCGAGCGCACCTCGTACGGCATCAAGGAGTCGAACCCGTACAACAAGCTGTTCGAGGACCGGATCATCTTCCTCGGCGTCCAGGTCGACGACGCGTCGGCCAACGACGTGATGGCGCAGCTGTTGACGCTCGAGGGCACCGACCCCGACCGCGACATCATCATGTACATCAACTCGCCCGGTGGCTCGTTCACGGCGATGACCGCGATCTACGACACCATGCAGTACGTGCGGCCCGACATCCAGACGGTCTGCCTCGGCCAGGCGGCATCGGCGGCGGCCGTGCTGCTGGGCGCCGGCACGCCGGGCAAGCGGATGGCGCTGCCGAACTCGCGGATCATCATCCACCAGCCGGCCACCGAGGGCGGCTACGGGCAGGGCTCCGACATCGAGATCCAGGCGCGCGAGATCCTGCGCATGCGGTCCCAGATGGAGGAGATCATCTCCCGGCACTCGGGCCGGCCCCGCGAGCAGGTTTCCAAGGACGTCGACCGTGACAAGATCATGACGGCCGAGGAAGCGCGGGAGTACGGGCTGGTCGACACCATCCTCACCAGCCGCAAGAAGGGCCTGCTGGC
Source organism: Asanoa sp. WMMD1127 (assembly GCF_029626225.1). Lineage (NCBI taxonomy): Bacteria > Bacillati > Actinomycetota > Actinomycetes > Micromonosporales > Micromonosporaceae > Asanoa > Asanoa sp. WMMD1127. The sequence continues at coordinate 6,119 of NZ_JARUBP010000001.1, read as the reverse complement.
AGCCGCTGCCGCTGGCTGATTTGGGCAAAGTGTCGGGGATCGGCCGGGTTGGTGACACTGGCTGGTCCCTGACACACCCATTTTGGGGGTCGGAGATAACCTCCCGAGCGGGTAACGTCGAGTTCGCACACAACCCGGATGCGGTCCGCCGCGGCCGACGAGCGCAGGGAGAACGTAGGTGGCACGGATCGGCGACGGTGGCGACCTACTCAAGTGCTCCTTCTGCGGGAAGTCGCAGAAGCAGGTCAAGAAGCTCATCGCGGGGCCTGGCGTCTACATCTGCGACGAGTGCATCGACCTCTGCAACGAGATCATCGAAGAGGAGCTGGCCGAGTCCGGCGAGGTGAAGTGGGAAGAGCTTCCCAAGCCGATGGAGATCTACCAGTTCCTCAACGGCTACGTCGTCGGCCAGGACCAGGCCAAGAAGGCGCTCTCCGTCGCGGTCTACAACCACTACAAGCGGATCCAGGCCGAGTCGCACGGCTCCGGCAACGACGCCGTCGAGGTGGCCAAGTCCAACATCATGCTCATCGGCCCCACCGGCTGCGGCAAGACCCACCTGGCGCAGACCCTGGCCCGCATGCTCAACGTGCCGTTCGCCATCGCCGACGCGACCGCGCTGACCGAGGCCGGCTACGTCGGTGAGGATGTCGAGAACATCCTCCTCAAGCTGATCCAGGCCGCCGACTACGACATCAAGCGCGCCGAGACCGGCATCATCTACATCGACGAGGTCGACAAGATCGCCCGCAAGTCGGAGAACCCGTCGATCACGCGCGACGTCTCCGGTGAAGGCGTGCAGCAGGCCCTGCTCAAGATCCTCGAGGGCACGGTGGCCAACGTGCCGCCGCAGGGCGGCCGCAAGCACCCGCACCAGGAGTTCATCCAGATCGACACCACCAACGTGCTGTTCATCTGCGGTGGCGCGTTCGCCGGCCTCGACCGGATCATCGAGTCCCGCACCGGCCAGGGCGGCACCGGCTTCGGCGCCCGACTACGCGCGGTCTCCGAGCGGTCGACCGACGACGTGTTCAGCCAGGTCATGCCGGAAGACATGCTCAAGTTCGGCCTGATCCCCGAGTTCATCGGCCGGCTCCCGGTGATCACCAACGTGCGGTCCCTCGACCGCGAGGCGCTGGTGAAGATCCTGACCGAGCCGCGCAACGCGCTGGTCCGGCAATACCAGCGGCTGTTCGAGCTCGACGGCGTCGAGCTCGAGTTCGAGCCCGCGGCGCTGGAGGCGATCGCCGACCAGGCCATGCTCCGCGGCACCGGCGCCCGCGGCCTGCGGGCCATCATGGAAGAGGTCCTCCTCTCCGTGATGTACGAGGTGCCCAGCAACCCCGACGCCGCCCGCGTGCTGATCACCCGCGCGGTGGTCCTCGAAAACGTCAACCCGACGATCGTGCCCCGCGAGTTCGCCGGCCGGCGCCGGCGGGACCGCGAGGAGAAGTCGGCCTGACGGTGCGCGTCGCCGTTTGCCAGCTCAACGCGCGGGACGACCGCGCGTCCAACCTCAAGACGGCGCGGTCGCTGTTGGAGCGGGCCGCCGCGCTCGGGGCTGACATCGCCGTCCTGCCGGAATACACCGACTACCTCGGGCCCTCGTCGGGTCTGCCGGCCCCTGAGCCGGTCGACGGCGAATACGGCTCGTTCTTCTCCACGGCGGCGCGCGAGCTCGGCATGTGGGTGCACGCGGGCTCCTTCCACGAGGCGGGTCCGACGCCGGGGCACTCCTACAACACCTCGCTGGTCTTCGACCGCACGGGCGCGCTGTCGGCGGTCTACCGCAAGATCCACCTGTACGACGTCGAGATCCCCGGCAAGGTGTCCTATCTGGAGTCGGCGTCGATCGCGCCGGGCACCACCACTGCGGTGGCCACTGTGGACGGTGTGCCGTTCGGCCTGACGACCTGCTACGACCTGCGCTTCCCCGAGCTCTACCGGTCGCTCGCGGCCGACTCCGGCGCGCAGGTGCTGGTCGTGCCGGCGGCGTTCATGCTGCACACCGGGCGCGACCACTGGGAGGTGCTGCTGCGCGCGCGGGCGATCGAGAACCAGTGCTACGTCGTGGCCGCCGGTCAGATCGGCGACCACGAGCCCGGGCGCTCCTGCTTCGGCCGCTCGATGATCGTCGACCCGTGGGGGACGGTCGTGGCGCAGGCGCCCGACGAGGTCACGGTCGTGGTCGCCGACCTCGACCTGTCGCGGCTCTCGCGGATCAGGAGCGAGCTGCCGTCGCTGGCCAACCGGCGTCCGTTCACCGTCGGGTGAGCCTGACCTTCGACGCGCACGAACGCGCGCAGTGGGCCGATCGTGCGGCCGTCTATCGGGACACCCTGGCCGACTTGTGCGCGGGGGCGGCTTCGTCGCTTCTGGACGCTGCTGGGGTAGCTCCCGGGGTGTCGCTGCTCGACGTGGGCACGGGCCCGGGGACGGTCGCGGAGCTGGCGCTCGCGCGGGGCGCTTCGGTCGTCGCGGTCGACGCGTCGGCGAGCATGGTCGCGCTGGCTCGGGCGCGGGTGCCCGACGTCCGCCTGGCTGCGCTGCCGTCGCTGCCGTTTCCCGCCGGCTCGTTCGACGTCGCGGTGGCGAACTTCGTGGTCAACCATGTGGGTGATCCGCTGGCGGCCCTGACGTCGATGCGGCGGGTGGTCCGGCCGGGCGGTCGGGTGGCGGTGACGATCTGGCCCCATCCACCGCCGCCGGCGCAAGCCTTGTGGTCGGACATCTTCGCCGCCGCCGGGGTCGTACGTCCGCAGGGCCTGCCGCGCCTCTCGCCGTCGGACGACTTCCCGCGGAGCGTCGACGGGTTGTGCGGGTTGCTGCGCCGGGCCGGGCTGGTGTCGGTCGGCGGCTCCGCGCCCGCCTGGGTGCACGAGACGGATGCGGAGGCGTGGTGGAACGGGCCGGCGGCGGGTCTCGGTGCGACCGGGGCGGTGCTGGCGGCCCAGGACGAGCCGACCCGCGCCCGCGTGAGGTCGTCCTTCGACCGCCTGACGGCGCCCTTCGCGGCGGCCGACGGCCGGCTGGCGTTGCCGACGGCGGCGATCCTGGCGTGGGGCGACCGGCCAGCGGGTTAGCGTCGAGACCGTGAGCGGCCTGATCGAGCACCTGGAGTCGTACCTCGGCACGATGGCCGGCGGTAGCCAGGGCGACGAGACGACGCCGGCGGGGGTGCGGGTCGGCTTCTTCGGCCCGGACTCTCCGTTCGCCGGCGTGATGACGGTGGTGACGGTCGGGTTGTGGCAGCGCCATCTCACGGTGGGCGGGGACGGGGCGCTGCACCAGGAGCTCCTGATGCACGTGCCCAACGAGGACTATCCGGCTCGGGCAGCGGGGTTGTTGTTCCAGGTGGCCGGCGAGCTGGTGGGCCGGGAGGCCGGGCTGCGGCAGGGACAGGTGCTGGGGCCGGCCGGGCCGGTCTTCCCGGGCAGCCGGATGACCGCGTTGGTGGCGACGAACCCGGGCTATCTGCCGGAGTCGTTCGCCGTCTGTCGCGCCGAGGCTGTTCCGATCGTGTTGACGTTGCTGGTTCCGGTGACGACGAGGGAGGCGGACCTGGTGCGCTCGCGCGGTCTGCCGGCGCTTACGCATCTGTTCGCGGCCCAGGACCCGGACCTGACCAATCCGAATCGCCCTGAGGTCGGTCTGGTCCCGCCGGCTGATTAGGCACGCGCTCATGGTCGCCGTCGACCAAGTGGGCCGTGACTGTGCCGCAGTGGACGGCATCGCGCTGGGTTCAGCGGCCGGTTTCCGCCTTCCACGACGGGGCGCGCCTCGGCCGCCGCGTCGCCGAAGGGGTCCTCGCCGGAGAGCCGAAGCTTGGTGTTGGCCCGCTTCGGCCGTGAGGAACGAGGGCGCCGCCGCTGCCCATGCCGACGTCTCCGCGTTCGGCGGGTTGGTGTGACTGGGCCGGCTCGCGGGTGTTCGTCGTCGCCGTCCTCGGGCGCACGGTGGTCGGGCGGGGCGATCGCTTCAGGTCTCGCGTGCGCCGCTCAGTCGGGAGTGCTTTGGTGCCAGCCCTGCCTGTGGCGGCGTCTCCGCGTTCGGCGGGTTGGTGTGACTGGGTCGGCTCGCGGGTGTTCGTCGTCGCCGTCCTCGGGCGCACGGTGGTCGGGCGGGGCAATCGCTTCAGGTCTCGCGTGCCCCGCTCAGTCGTGAGTGCTGTGGTGCCAGCCCTGCCTATGGCGGCGTCTCCGCGTTGGTGGTGTGACTGGGTCGGCTCGCGGGTGTTCGTCGTCGCCGTCTTTGCGTGGCAGCGGCGGGCGGGGCAGTCGCCTTCAGTTGCCGCCGGTCAGGTAGCTCAGGAGGGCGATGCCGACCACGGCGCCGCCGGTGACGAGGAGGGCCGTGGTCATTCGCGAAGGGCCGCGGGCCGCCAGGCGGTAGACCGCCGCGGCCAGGGCGAGCACCACGCAGAGGCCGATGACCAGTTGCCAGAACGGGAAGAGCATCCCGAGCAACGCGTCCTCGGCCAGGAACGTCCCGCCGGTGGGCATGCCCCACTCTTGCACAGGTGTCCGGGTGGCCACATGTGCCGCGACCTGCTGATCTAGACATGGACCGACCTTGATTTGCATTCCAAGGGCGATCCCACGTAACTTTCTCTCTGCAAGCGGAACACCGGACAAAACGCCCGGGGGGAAGCAAGCGCCGCTACCAGGGGATACAGGCTGGTGGGGGTTCGGGCGGTGCGATCGACCGGCGAGACCGGATTTGAGATCGCGAAGCCGACCGGGTAAAGTATCCAAGCCGGCAGGAGCCGGGCGGGATGATCCGAGAGCCCCTTCACGGGAGCCGCGGAATCCGGCCGGTCTGCAGGATTCCTAGCAACAACCGGGAGCGGATCTTCGCGCCCTGGAGCGGCTGGGATCTCGGGCGAAGCGCAAGAAAGCCGAAAGTTGGGGCTTGACGGTGCGAAACCGACCGAGTAAGCTGGAGAAGTTGTGCCCCGCAGGGCGGGACCGAGAGATTCGGGCCTGAACTACGGTGTGTGTTTGTTCTTTGAGAACTCAACAGGGTGTTTGATAAGCCAGTGCCAATTGTGATTGTTTTTGGCATCCGTTAATAATGGTTGCCGGGACACTTTTCAAGTTTTTGTTGGAGAGTTTGATCCTGGCTCAGGACGAACGCTGGCGGCGTGCTTAACACATGCAAGTCGAGCGGAAAGGCCCTTCGGGGTACTCGAGCGGCGAACGGGTGAGTAACACGTGAGTAACCTGCCCTGGACTTTGGGATAACCCTCGGAAACGGGGGCTAATACCGGATACCTCCTTCTGGCCGCATGGTTGGTTGGGGAAAGTTTTTCGGTCTGGGATGGGCTCGCGGCCTATCAGCTTGTTGGTGGGGTGATGGCCTACCAAGGCGACGACGGGTAGCCGGCCTGAGAGGGCGACCGGCCACACTGGGACTGAGACACGGCCCAGACTCCTACGGGAGGCAGCAGTGGGGAATATTGCACAATGGGCGGAAGCCTGATGCAGCGACGCCGCGTGAGGGATGACGGCCTTCGGGTTGTAAACCTCTTTCAGCAGGGACGAAGCGTAAGTGACGGTACCTGCAGAAGAAGCGCCGGCCAACTACGTGCCAGCAGCCGCGGTAAGACGTAGGGCGCGAGCGTTGTCCGGATTTATTGGGCGTAAAGAGCTCGTAGGCGGCTTGTCGCGTCGGCTGTGAAATCCCGTGGCTCAACTGCGGGCTTGCAGCCGATACGGGCAGGCTAGAGTTCGGTAGGGGAGACTGGAATTCCTGGTGTAGCGGTGAAATGCGCAGATATCAGGAGGAACACCGGTGGCGAAGGCGGGTCTCTGGGCCGATACTGACGCTGAGGAGCGAAAGCGTGGGGAGCGAACAGGATTAGATACCCTGGTAGTCCACGCTGTAAACGTTGGGCGCTAGGTGTGGGGGGCCTCTCCGGTTCTCTGTGCCGCAGCTAACGCATTAAGCGCCCCGCCTGGGGAGTACGGCCGCAAGGCTAAAACTCAAAGGAATTGACGGGGGCCCGCACAAGCGGCGGAGCATGCGGATTAATTCGATGCAACGCGAAGAACCTTACCTGGGTTTGACATCACCGCAAAACTTCCAGAGATGGGAGGTCCTTCGGGGGCGGTGACAGG